>NZ_BAOP01000005.1 GCF_000344135.1 Gordonia malaquae NBRC 108250
GTACTCCGATTCTCCTTGCTGAGACTCGGAACGGAACCCAGGGCGCTTCAACGCACCCCACGTCGTCGCCCTCGTCCGAGCCGGCAAGACCTTCGAGAAAGGCAAACTCGTCGAATCCGACACCCCATCAACATCGCAAGAGGAGGCCGCCTGAAACAACCTCATCCACAGGTCTTGACAATATCTCCGATACGAAGGCGCCATTTGCACTGACAATTGAGACCGCGCTCCTCGTGGGAGTTATCACGCTGTCGGGCGAGGGGCGGGTGCTCCATGACCTTGGGGGCTGGGCCGTAGTCTGGTACGTCGTTGGCATCCTCCTCTTAGTAGCTAGCGTCCTATGTGCGGCCTGGGTTGTGCGTCCCCGGCTACGGGCCTCCAACCTCGAGGTTGAGGCGCCGGACAACTTTGTCTATTTCGGACACCTGCGGCACCTGACGCCCGAAGCCGTTCAGGATCGGCTCGAGGGCCCGACTCTTCTTCCGGTACTGTCGAAACAGCTCGTGGAGATGAGCAAGATAGCGTGGACAAAGCACCGGCTTGTGCAGTTGTCTATGAGTCTTTCTCCGATTGGCGTTATGGCACTTGGCATATGTGCGACATGCTGACTTGTGTGAGGCGATGCTCGGTCGTCAGAGCAGAGGGGTTGCCGCTGCATGGGCGCCGCAAGAGATCGATCTACGCCAAATGTTCGCCGAAAGTGACTTGGATGGCCGACCACATGGAGAATCAAAATTGACACGACTCATCGAGGCACGCATGTTCTGTCAGACTTCCGGGGGTAGCGCTGCTAATCTCCGCTGCATCTCGACAACTGTCCTCTCGCGCCAGGAGTGGTGACTCGACGGCAGTGGGACAGCGCGAAGCTACATCTAGTTACATAGATCCTTGTAACTTACATCAGCGTGTATGTAAGTTCGTGTCATGATTGACTCCCCTGAAGGTCTGCACGATCTGATCGAGGATCTCCGTCACCAGCAGGGAGACACCACTGACTGCGAGGTGAAGCGGGGTCGCGACGTCGAGTTGCAGATGCTCCAGGATCGCCAGCGGCAGGCCGCTCTAGACACGACTATGTGGGTGCGCGACGACGTTCGTCATGTTCCCGATTCTGGTATCGACGATCTCGACTCGGTCTATGTGGACACGCTGCTGCGAAACGCGCGGAACGCGTCGCCATTCCATCGCGACAAGAGCGACGAGGTCCTTCTGCGGAATCTAGGAGTGGTGGCGAAGAACGGGCTTCTGACGGTCGCGGGGGCATATGTTCTCGCCGAGTACCCTCAGCGTTTCCTGCCGTCGTGGTCCGCAACTGCGGCGGTTCAGCTGCCCACTGGAGCGGGCTCGCGGAACCGCGACTTGCAGCACTTCGAGGGACCACTGCCGGTGATGTTCGCAGAGATCAGAGACTGGGTGGGACGGAACATGCACACCACGATCGGCTATCGGTCCGACGGTGATGCGGTAGACGAATCCGAACTGCCTTCCGTGACGGTCCGTGAACTGATCGGCAATGCGCTCGTTCACCGCGATTTGAGTCCGCACTCGCACGGCAAGAGAGTCGAGGTTCGTCTGACCGGAGACCGGCTCACGGTGTCGAATCCGGGAGGCCTCCGTGGAATCACCACAGCTCAACTAGGGCACCTCGGCGGCAAGCATGCGGTCAATGAAACTGTCTACGCGTTGTGTCAGAAGTTGACGCTTCCCGATGGCGGACGAGTGATCGAAGGCGAGGGTGGAGGTATTCGCGAGGCGCGAGAGCGAATGCGAGCCGCAGGCCTCAAACCGCTGAAATTCCATGACTCCGGGGTGTCTTTCACCGCCGTCGTGTCGCGTCGGCGTCTCCTTTCGGATCGTGATCTGAGCTGGTTGACCACGGCGGTGGCCGGACACAGGCTCACCGAAGAACAACGAGTCATTCTCGCATCGATGCACCACGGCCAAGAGTGGACGAATCGCATGGTGCGGCAAGAGTTCGATCAGATCGACTCGCGAGAGGCGACGTCGCTTCTGCAGGATCTCGTCAGCAGAGGTCTCGCTGTTGTCGCAGGCGAACGTGGCGGTGCACGATATCGACTCTCCGGCACGCTGGATCTCTCCCCGGACGATGTACTCGACGTCGCTGTCGTCTCCGATCAGAGTGAAGCCGCGGCACAACCAGAGTCGAGTCAGCAGAGTGCTGTACCGAACGGCGACGAGGTGGTCGCTCTACTCAGTGACTCTGCTGCCGGTCTCACGGTGGCCGAACTGATTGCTGCGAGCACCTTGACTGAGCGGCAAGTCCGGTACGCGCTCAGTCAACTCAGTGCTGTCGGTGCTGTCTCCGGGCGCGGACATCGGCCGGTGAGGTGGACCGTCGCCTCGCGCTGATATCTATCTATCGAAGATCGCGGATATGGCTCGGGCTGAGGGGCTTGGTCATGAGGCGCGTTTGAGCTGACCCCTGCGGCCGATGCGTTGCAACACCAGCAGGACTACGACTCCGGCGGCGACGATCCCGATCAGATTCACGCTGAGCTGACCGAAAGAGCTCAGCGCGACGTTCCACTTACCGGCGAACATCGCGACGACCGCCAGGCCTGCGGCGGGAACCGTCGTCACTGAGATGAACACTCCGACCAGCACGGTGGAGGTGCTGGTGACGAGAGCCAACATTCCCGCCGCTCCCGCCAGCAGTGCTACTACCAGCGAGAACGGCCCGACCTCGTAGATGAAGTCGAATGCGCGTGCGTTCTCGACATCGCCTGTGCCGATCCACCCGAGGCGTATCCACAGCATGGTGGCCAGTGCAGTGACCACCATCGCTACGGGGAACGAGATGGCCAACGTCCGTGCGGCGCTCCGCATGAGCTCGGCGTCTCGTCGGACGATGCCGACCGCCAGCGCTGCCAGCGGCCGGAACTCGGGCCCAACGACCATCGCGCCGACAAGGGTGAGCTGAGAGGCTGTCGCCATGCCGACCGCTGACAACAGGAACGCAATCGTCAAGAAGACCATGAACACGGGCGTCAGTCGGGCACCTGCGCGCATGTGGGCGAGCAGCTGATCCCACACCACCGCTTCGTCCGAGCGCGTGCGCGATGCGCGGTCAGCTCGGTCCGCGGCGTCAGAGAGAACGGTGCCGGTGGGCTCGATAGTGATGCTGCCCGTTCTTGCGATGTCCAACTCCGTCAACGCACTCAGGACGTCGTTGGCGCAGCCGCGTGTCACATCAGCCTCGATGACGTCACCGGCCGGGTCGACCGAGACGCCGACGGCCAGCGTCACGTGTGTGGCGCCGCGTTCCTCGGTGAGTATGCGCAGAACATGCGATGAGCGGTCACTCGGAGAGGTGACGCGCAGGTGCAACATCGTACGTTCTCCTCCGGTCGGGCGGCGGCGTGACCAGAAGGCACTCCATCGCCCGACAATCGTAGCGAGGTCCGGTATCCGGAGGCGGCCGGAGTGGTAGCCGGCGACCGACGTCAACGACCCTCGCCAGGAATGGGCCGTACGCTGGACCCGGACTGCGCTTCATCGAGCAAGGAGTGAGATCTCGTGCGTTTTTATGCCTCCGCCGAATTCACCGCCGATCGTCCGTGGGGTGCGCTCGACCTTGCGGACATCGGTTCTGCCACGGTCCGGTTGCATTGGACCGATCAGCCGTATGTGTGGCATGTGAACGACGGACCCGAGGTATTCGTTGTCCTCGACGGCGCGGTGGAAATGCATTACCGGGTGGACGGCGACGAGCATGTCGAACGGCTGACTCCGGGAACGGTGTGCTGCGTCGAGGTCGGAGACGAGCACATCGCGCATCCCGCACCGGAAGCGCGGATTCTTGTGGTCGAGCAGGCAGGTAGCGTCTGAGCGTCGCTTACCGCATCGATGAGCCAATGTGCGGGTCGCCCGGGGATCAGTCCGCAGTGGGAGTGCCGTCTGGGTCCTGCTTATCGCGCAGTTCGCGGCCCTTGCGGCGCTGTTCTTCCGCTCGTTCGCGGATCGATCGGAGGAACTCCTCGTCGTCGTCCGGGTTGGACGGCGCCGACCTGCCCGGCCGTTCGTACTCGGGGTAACCCGTGGTCCGGGCGGCTGCGGGGGCGCCTTCCGGGCGGCCGACGAGGAACCACACGAGGGAACCGACGAGCGGCAGCAGGATCACGATGATGAGCCACGCGATCTTCGGCAGATGCCGGACGCGGTACTCCTCGGCCACGACGACGTCGATGAGCGCTATCGCCCAGACCACCAGCACGATCAGACCGAAGTACGGCACCACACACCCCCAGAAGAGACTCTCCCGTCCGATAGTGCCACGTATGCCGGGAACAGGGCGACTCCTGCGCTCACCACGGCGTGGTTCTCCCACCCAGCAGGACCACGCATGGATGTCGACTCGGTGCGTGCGATGCTCGAGGAAACAGTCCGCGATCGGGGAGTGAGTACATGTCCGACCTTGTCCGCCATGATTCGTCAGCGTCGATTCTCGGAGCGATCTGATGTTCGTCGGTCTCGGTCTCCCCGTTGTCACCGCCTATCCGCCGACCACACAAGTCTGGGAGGCCGGTTCGGGCATCGCCGAGTTGGCGACTGTGACGAAAGCTGCTGACCAACTCGGTTATCACCACGTGACGTGCAGTGAACACGTGGCGGTGCCGGTCGACGTCGCCGCCGAACGGGGCGGCGTCTATTGGGATCCGCTCGCGACGTTCGGATATCTGGCCGCAGTCACCGACCGCATTCGATTCGCCACCAGCGTGTTGGTCCTCGGTTATCACCATCCGCTCGAGGTCGCGAAACGCTACGGCACCCTCGACCAGGTGTCCGGTGGACGACTGGTCCTCGGCGTCGGCGTCGGCAGCCTGCGCGAGGAGTTCGAGCTCCTTGACATGCCCTTCGACGACCGCGGCGCCCGTGCCGACGATGCGCTCGCGGCAATCCGGTCGGCGTTCTCCACCGGTACCCCGACGCACGACGGTCCGTTCTACGCGTACGACGACGTGATGGTGGAGCCGCACGCCGTGCAGGACTCGGTCCCGGTCTGGGTCGGTGGACGCACCCGTCGGGCGCTCCGCCGAGCTGTTGACCTGGGTGACGGGTTCAGCCCGTTCGCCTTGACGCCGGAGCAGGTGTCCCAGATGCTGTCGAGCGTCGACCTTCCCGATGGTTTCGACGTCGTCCTCACGAGCGGACTGCTCGATCCGCTCGGTGATCCCGAGGACACCCGCCGCCGGTTGGAGAGTCTGCGCGATGCGGGAGCGACGATCATCACGGCGTCGCTCACCGCATCGAGCCTCGCGCACTACACCGATCAGCTCGCCGAGCTACGGGCCGTCGCCGAATCGACCGGTGCGTGCTTCGACGCGCCTACAGCGCCTTGACGTAGTCGAAGTAGTTCGGAGTCGTGTCTTCGCGGAGGCGACTGAGCCGGCGGTAGCTGATCAGCCAGCGACCGTTCTCCTTGCGGTACTCCTCGTGGTAGTGGCCATATCCGTGGAGATGCTCCTCGTGATCGCCGTTGGTCCACCAGAGCTTGTCCTCCATCGCCCAGATGCCGCGGGCGGTGGTGTCCGACGTCAGTTCGATCTCCGGCATGTGGCCGTGATGCACCGTCGTCACTTTGACGTCGCCGTCGAGGAAGCTGCTGATCGCGGCGGTCAACTTGTCCTTTCCGACGATGCGATTCGACGTGTCACCGGTTTTCGGCTGCTTGTCGGCCGGCAGCCCTCCCCAGGTCTCGGAGACCACATCGTCGGTGTGCAGCGTCGGATAGATCTCCCACTGCTTGTTGTCCATGCAGCGGAGTCGGGCGCAGAACGCCCGCTTGATCTCCTCGATTGCCATGAGCTGGTCGGCGGTGCTGAGAGTGAGTTGAGCAGTCATGGTTTCAACGTGGCAGTGGTGGCTTGCTGCAACAAGCAGTAGTTCCATTCACTGGAAGCGGGCTGAGATGGAGTCCGGAGTCCTGCGAGCATGGCGGTGTCCCCGCCTGACCAGCTCAGGCGGGGTTCCGCACCACGTCGACCCCGGGTGGGGCCGGCGGTCCCGGTGGTGGTGCCGGGATCCGGCAGGAGAGCCACTTCTCGACAGCCGATCCGGACTGGGTTGCCCGGATGGCCGGGAGGAGCTTTTCCGGCTGGAGCGAGTGGTTGACTTTCCACGGCTGGTTCGAGCCGGTGGGCCGCCATCCGACCCGGCCCTTGAACGGGCCAGAGGTGAGGACGGTGGTCTCCCATCCGCCGAGTGTCGTCGCAACACTCCGGTTGTGAGGACCGCAGGCCCCACCCAAATGATCGATATCGGTGGGTCCACCGTCTTGCCAGTCAGGCATGTGATGCGCCTGCGTCCGTGACCACGGGGTGGTGCATCCGGGTGCGGTGCATCCGCGGTCCCGACCGAACAACGCGAGCCGCTGAGCCAGCGATGCCAGACGCTTGCCGCGACCCAGGAACAGGATCTGCGAGGACTGATCCTCGAACACTTCAAGCCACGGCGTCGCATCGGCGGCGATGTCGACCAGATCGGCCACGGGCAGACGGGTGCCAGTCGCGGTGACCGCGACACCCGCGCGGTCTTCTAGGTCCTCGAGCGAGGCCGTCACGACCAGGTGGGCGGGGAGGGCGACGGAGTCGCCGAGCGCGCCGTTCGCCAAAAGGTGGTCGAGCATCGCTTCGAGCGCGTCGTGGTTGCGCTGGGACTGCGACCGCACGTCGCGCTCACGCGCGGCGGCGAGAGCTTCCGCATCTGCACCGTAGGCCGCGCCGCGGGGTGATTCCGGGTCGTCCGGGTTGTTCATCCCTGGCTCTGCCCAGAGGGTGAGGATTGCTTCGAGTTTTGCTCGAAGCGACGGCGACAGTTGCGCCCGGATCTTGGACATCAGCCGCTTGTCCTGCGGTTGGATCGCAAATCCGCGGGTGCGTGCGCGGTCTGCGTCGTCGGTCAGCGACCCGTCGGGGTCGAGGTGTGCCAGGATGCGGCGGCCGACTTCCCGGGTCCCCTCCGGGGTCAACTGCCGGGACAGTTCGGCGAGCTCCTGCTCAGCACGGGCCTTGTCTTCGGCGGGGATGGCGGCGGGGATCTCGTCGATCACGGCGACGATCTCATTGACGTGGTCGACCGACAGGTCGCCATCGGCAACGGCGATGGCGGTGGCCGGCAGGGTCGGGTCGAGCTGATCGCCGGAGTAGTTGTACATCGAGGTGAGTGCCAATGCTGCGGCGACGCGGCGCTTGCTGGCGCCGAGGCCCAGGCGCAGGGTGGCGGTGAGGTACTTGCCCGGCGTCTGGACGCCGGCTTTGCGGTTGGCGCCGCGGGTGGACACCTCCGCGTACAGGCGGGCGCCGATGCCGTCGGACCGGCGATTGGAACGTTCGAAGACCTCGGACATGTCGAGCACGTCGTCGTCGGTCATCGGAGTCAGTGACACCGCGGACAGTTTCACTGATACTGCGTCTTGCAGGCGGGCGAGCTCTAGAGGCGAATCGGGGAGGTCGAAGGTGGTGGTCATGGGGTTCGCCTCCTTTCGATCCGCCCTGTTTGTTATCTCCAATATACAGGAGCGTGTCTGATCACACAATACTTTCGCCTGTGTGTTCTATGGGATTGCTGTATGTGCGGACGCTTCGACTCGCTTCGCGGGTCTTGAGCGAGCCTGCGAGACGAAAGGCGCTCAACGAGCAGGGGGAGGCGCCGTCGCTCAACGATGAGGACGGTTGGGCTCCGGAGCCATGTCCTACGAGCGGGGAGCCTTGGGGCTTTGCTCGGAACGGCTTAGGGGGCTGGGCCACCAGACCTTCTGTCCGATGTCGTGCACCAGGGCCGGGACCAGCAGGGTCCGGACGATCAGGGCGTCGAGCAGCACTCCGAACGCGACGATGAAGGCGATCTGCGCGAGGAAGATCAGCGGAATCACCGAGAGCGCGGAGAAGGTGGCGGCGAGGACGACGCCTGCCGACGTGATCACTCCACCGGTCACGGTCAACGCCTTGATGATTCCCTGGCGCGTCCCGATCTCGAGGGCCTCCTCGCGTGCCCGCGTCATCAGGAAGATGTTGTAGTCGATCCCGAGGGCCACCAGGAACACGAAGGCGAACAGCGGGACGACGGGATCCGCACCGGGGAACCCGAGGATGTGGTTGAACACGATCGACGAGATCCCGAGTGTGGCCGCGAACGAGAGGATCACCGTCGCCATCAGGATCAACGGCGCGAGGATCGAGCGGAGCAGCAGACACAGGATCAGCAGGACGACCAGGCTCACGACGGGAATGATCAGATTCTTGTCGTGTGTTGCGGTGGTCTTCGTGTCCAAGTCGACGGCTGTCGAACCGCCGACAAGGGCATCGGAGCCGTCGACGGACTGGACGGCGTCGCGGAGGCGGACGACGGTGTCCTCTGCGGCGAGCGAATCTGCCGGGTCGGTGAGTTCGGCTCGCAGTGCGGAGCGGCCGTCCACACTCTTGGGAGCACCGCCGGCGTCGCTGACCGGGGTCACGGCGGCGACTCCGTCGACGCCTGCCGCAGCTTTCTGAACTGCGGCGACTGTTTCCGAGCTCGTGATGATGAGCGCGGGGGACCCGGCGTCCGCGTTGAAATGCGCTGAGAGGACTTCCTGACCTCGTTGTGAGTCGACGGTGACGAGGAACGTGTCCGACTGGGCGACGCCGTCGGCCTTGAAGGACGGCATGAGGGCGGCGAAAATGCCGAGCAGAAGCGCGCAGGCCACCCAGATCGTGCGCGGACGGCGCGAGACCTGCCGCGCGAGCGCTGCCCAGATGCGGTGAGACTGCTCGGCATCGGCAGGTCGTGACACCGTGTGGACAGGAGTCCGCGGCCAGAAGGCGCGCTGTCCGATGAGCGCGAGGACCGCGGGCAGGAATGTCATCGACGCGATCAGCGACGCCGCGATTCCGATGGCGGCGACCGGCCCGAGGCTGCGGTTCGAGTTCAGATCCGACAGCAGCAGACACAGAACGCCGGCGATCACGGTGCCCGCTGACGCGGCGACCGGTTCGATGGTCGCCCGCCATGCGGTGCGCATCGCGTCGTACTTGTCGTCCGTTGTGGAGAGTTCCTCCCGGTAACGGGCGACGAGCAGGAGTGCGTAATCGGTCGCGGCGCCGAACACCAGGATGAAGAGGATGCCCTGGCTCTGGCCGTTGAGCGTGATCGTGTCGGTGGACGCGAGCCAGTACACGACCGCACTGGCCAGAGCGAGCGCAAAGATCGCCGACAGGATGACGACGAACGGAAGGATGGGACTCCGGTACACGACGATGAGGATCAGGATCACGACGATGCCTGCCACGAGCAGGAGGAGCCCGTCGATTCCGCCGAAC
Source organism: Gordonia malaquae NBRC 108250 (assembly GCF_000344135.1). GTDB lineage: Bacteria > Actinomycetota > Actinomycetes > Mycobacteriales > Mycobacteriaceae > Gordonia > Gordonia malaquae. The sequence goes on from NZ_BAOP01000005.1 coordinate 9,318, forward strand.
GCTTCGGTCAGGTCTGCGGCGGTTCCCGCGGGGCCGGTCACATACATGGACAAGCCGTCGGGCGCGCCCGTGGCGAGCACCTCGCGCAACTCTTCGACGACGGCCGCGACGTCGCTCGTCGAATCGATCGGAACGACGACTCGCGCGGCTGCGCCGTCCTGCGACTGCACGGCGGCTGAGGCGGCTCGAACGGCTTGGTTCGCGTCGGCTGCGCCGGCGGTCGCCGTCTGTAGGAAGTCGATGTCGGCGGGGGTGACTCCAGAATCGCGTGACGCGGCGATGATCGCCGGGACGCTGGTGCTGTCGATGAATGACGATTCGAGCTCCGCCACCTCGGTTGCTTCTGCAGACGCAGGTAGAAATGACGAGTTGTCGTTGGTCTGAACGTCGCCGAGGCGGCCGGCGAACTGTCCGCCCATCGATCCGACGATGAGCCAAACGATGATCAAGAGTGCGGGGATGAGCCATCGTTTGCGACTCGTCGGCTGTTCTGTGTCTGCGAGGTCGGGCACGGAGTCCTCCGAGATCGTCGTGGGGCCGCGATGTGTCGTGCTCACGTACCGCAATTAAAGCTCAGTCTACTGAGTAATTCAACGGTCCGAATCCCGCGCCCGTTCGGAGGTAGGTTGATCGGCGTGAACGATGGATACGCAGGGTGGCCGACCGGGCGGTTGCTCTCGATGGCGGCGCGCCTGGTGGAGCACGAATGGGAGAGTGTGCTCCGCGAGTACGACATGTCGAGCGCCGGCCTCGTGGTGTTGCACACCGTCGCCGCCGGGCCGTCTTCGCAGCGTGAGATCGCGCGGGCCGCCAGGGTGACCGACCAGACCGCGAGCCACACGATCGAACGGCTCGTGCGCAGTGGATACGTCACGCGGGAAGTCGATCCCGGGGATCATCGTCGCAGGGTTGTCGCCGCGACTGCCGCGGGCCGCACTGTCTACGAGTCGCTGGTGGAACGGGAACGCACGGATCCTCGCCTGATCGCCGCGATCGGCGACTCCAAGGCGGAACTCCGCGCGATACTGCTCAAGCTCATCGAGATGCAGAGTGAGGGTGAATCGCCCTAGGGCGATCCGCCGAACGGCCGAATTCATGCCGTTCGGTGGACATCGTCGCCGCCCGCCGCCTACGGTACCCACCAGTTGATCGATCGATCGATTGGCTGTTCGCCTCATAGGCGTCGGCCGGTGACTCGGGTCCGTGGGGGGCCCGAGTCATCGTCGGCCGATGACAGGCGTCGCGATGAGTGATAGCAAGGATTGATGACCAGCGATGCGATGACGTGGACATCCGACGACCTTCCCGACTTCACCGGTCGGACGGTGATCGTCACCGGCGCGAACAGTGGGCTGGGTCTGGTGGCGGCTCGGGAGTTCGCGCGAGTCGGTGCGCACGTAGTCCTCGCTGTCCGTGACACGACCAAAGGCGAGAAGGCCGCGGCATCTCTGAGCGGACACACCGACGTCCGACGCCTCGACCTCGCGGACCTTTCGTCGATCCGCGACTTCGCGCGCGACTGGAGCGGCGACATCGCCGTCCTGGCGAACAATGCGGGTGTGATGAATGTGCCCGAGTCGCGGACCGCGGACGGGTTCGAGATGCAGATCGGCACCAACCACCTGGGTCATTTCGCCCTCACGAATCTGCTGCTTCCGCACGTCACAGACCGAGTCGTCACGATGTCGTCGATGATGCACCGCAGTGGCCGAATCGACCTCGCCGATCTCAACTGGGAACGGCGCGGCTACAACAGGGCGACCGCGTACGGGCAGTCGAAACTCGCCAACCTGCTGTTCTCGCTCGAGTTGCAGCGCAAGCTGACCGCCGCCGGGTCGACGGTCCGATCGATTGCCGCCCATCCCGGCTACGCGGCCACCAACCTGCAGACCCGCACCGGTAATCCGGTGTTCGACTGGGGTGGACGGATCGGCAACAAGGTGATCGCACAGTCGGCTGAGGCGGGGACGTGGCCGATGCTGTTCGCCGCGAGCCAGGACCTGCCGGGCGGATCGTACGTCGGACCCGACGGGCTCAACGAGATGCGCGGTCACCCGGCGCTCGCGGGCCGCACCGCCCGCGCGAGCGACCTCGATCTCGCGACGAAGTTGTGGGACCTGTCGGCGGAGCTGACCGGCGTCTCGTTCGCCCTCTGACGCCCTATACCCAGGCGAAGCCGTCGGGGTCGGTGAACGCGCCGGCGTCGGACGACACGAGGAGGCGATGGGACCCGTTGCCGTCAGCGGGCACGCCGGCGTTCTTGGCGGTGGCCTTGCGGCTCTGCAGTGCGAGGGTGATCTGTCCGTCGCCCTTCTCGAATTCGACGTACTTGCGGCCGAAGCTCTTCGCGACGGTCAGGCCCTTGTCGACGTAGAACGCCTTCGTGGCCGCCACATCGGACGCGCCGAGCAGCAGGACGATCGAGTCGACGACGCCCAGAGGCGCTCCGGTGGCCTTCTTCGTCGACGATGCGAGCGTCCACACGGTGCCGTCGGGCGCCTCGAGGGTCGCGCCGTACCCCCAGAGGGACTTCGACGCGGGCTTGACGATCTTCGCCCCTGCGGCGACGGCGGCGTCGAAGAACCCGTCGACCACGCCGGCGTCGGCGACGACGAGGGAGACTGCGAAGCCGCGGAAGCCCGATGACGGTTCGTCGGAGTGCTCGACGCGGAGCAGGTCGCCGAGGCCGAAGGCCGAGTTGTAGAAGGTCCGCGTCGCGTCGACGTCGGATGCGGTGATGGTGAGTGTGTTGATCGATGTCATGGGAAGAACGCTACGGCGGTCTGCGCGACTCCCGCTTCTCGAAAACTGATCGATGCGGGCTGCAGTTTCGTGACGCTCGACGCCGCTCTCTGGCACAGATTTGCCGTTAGTCCGAACAGATGATTAATTTCGTGTCGAAACTGCCGTCTCATTGCGCAGAACGGTCCTCGGCGTGGCTAGATACAGAGCGGTCGCGTGCTTGCCGCACGCTGGTGAGTCGGGAGAACTTCACGTGATTACGTTCGGTAAGACGGCACGCGCACGGGCGCTGCGAATCGGAACAGCCGCGATGGTGTGCGGACTGTTGGTGGTCGGCACCACGCAGAGCACGGGCGGCGTTCCGTCGGCGTCGGACCGCGCCTCGGTGATCGACCTTCCTGAGCAGATTCCGGTCGACAGGGCGACCACAGCCGATGAGGAATCCGATGCGCCGACGTCGCCCCGGAAGACACGTCCGACGGTGACGTCCCCGGACGGTACCGTGTGCGCGCCCGGCCGGTCGGCGACCCTCGGCGTCGTCTTCAGCGCGGTGTTCGACTCGTTCCTTCCGCAGATACCCGCGCAGCATCGTGCCGCGGCACAGGCGGCGAAGACGAACGCGCTGTCCGGCCTGCATCAGATGACGATCTCCGATCTCGCGATCTCGATGCACCCCTCGGACCTCGGTGCGTCCGACGATGCGCCGATCAACACCTATCGCGATCCGATCTCGCAGTGGATCGTGACGCAGCTGATGAACGTCAAGGACGGCGACGCCGGTCGGCCGATTCGCGTCGACAACCTCACGGTGTCGCAGGCGGTGGAGACGGCGTGGTTGTACTTCTACCTGACCGCCGTCATCCCGCTGACGATGGCCAAGGACACGATGCCGACGTTCTACTCAGTCGGCCCGACGTCGCTCGGCACCCTGATCACCCTTCCGATCACCATCGGCACGGCCGGAATGAAGCTGTTCTACAAGGCGATCAGCAATGCGGTGGTCGACCGCTGCACCGCGCAGATGACCCCGGCGCAGATCGAACAGGCGGGCAGGCCCGACCCCGACCTGGCCTTCACCTCGCAGGTTCCGTCGATCATCGCCGACATCGCAGGTCAGGTGTCGATCGCCGAACCCGGAACGTGTCCCGCCGTCGCCGACATGTCCCTGGGGCGCGTCGTCGAACGGACCTCCGAGTACCTCCAGGCGGTCGCGCCGAACCGCGGCACGGCAGCCGAGGTCAAGAACCGGATCCGCGGCCTGAAGCAGTTCATGAAGACCACGCTGGTGCCCCACAACCTGATCCCCGCGGATCCCGCAGACTTCTCGACAGTCGAGACCCTGCTGTCGTACGGGCTCGGCGTGGCGCCGTACGCGGGCGGTGCGCTCACCGACATGCTCGTCGGGTTGGCACACAATCTCGCGAAGGGCGACAAGCCCGGTGAGATGGTCCCGATGTGGGACCTGACGGTCACCAAATCGCTCACGGCCGCGTACTTCGCGTACGCGCTGACCACTCAGGTGATCTCACTGATTCAGGATCAGGTCGCGTCGGGACTCGCCGCGACCATGGGCGGCGTCGACCTGATGCCGCGGATCAAGGGTGTGATCAACGCTCCGAACACGTACGGACTGGTCGTCTTCCACAACGTCCTGCGGTCGATCTGTCTCGACGAGGATCGGACGACCGTCGCCGGTACCGCTGTGTCGGCCACGCGGTGGTGAACTGAGCGGACGGCCCCTAGGCGGCGCGACGAACGCTACGATCCCGGCATGTCGACTCATCTCCCGATCGGAACCCACCTCGACTCCGAGACCGCCGCGTCGCTGCTGGCTCACCGGTTGAATCGGCACACCTTCTGGTGTGGCCAGAGCGGTTCAGGAAAGACGTACGCGCTCGGTGTGCTCCTCGAGCAGGTGATGCTTCACACCGAGTTGCCGATCGTCGTTCTGGACCCGAACTCCGACTTCACCGAACTCGGCTCCGTCCGCGCTGACGCCCCGGAGGATGCGTCGGCGGAACTGGCCCGACGCACCGTCCGAGTGCTCCGGCCGGGTGACGGCGCGGAGAACCCGCTGAAGGTCCGGTTCGTGGACATGGACATCAGGTCGCGGTCGGCGATCCTTCAACTCGACCCGATCCGGGACGCGGACGAGTTCAACACGATGATCAGATCGGCCGCCGCAGGTCTGCCCGACATGGACGAACCGCTCGTCGAGTGGCTGCGGAGAAGCGGGGACGAGCAGTTTCTGCGAATCGCGGTCCGTTTGGAGAACCTCGGCGTGGCCGACTGGGACCTGTGGGCGTGGGGGCAGCCGGACGTCACCGATGCGATCGCGGAACGGGCTGATGCGACCGTTGTCGACCTCGGATCGTTCGGGACGCCAGAGGAGTCGCAGGCGACCGCGCTGGCCGTCTTGGACAACCTGTGGGCGCACCGCGGTCAGCGTGTGGGCCGACTAGTCGTGATCGACGAAGCGCACAATCTCTGCATGCCCAACCCGTCAACGCCGCTGGAGAGGCTGCTCACCGACCGGATCGTGCAGATAGCCGCCGAGGGCCGCAAGTACGGGATCTGGCTGCTTCTCTCGACGCAGCGCCCGTCGAAGGTCCATCCGAACGCCCTGTCGCAGTGCGACAACCTCGGGTTGATGAAGATGAGCTCGGCGCTCGACCTCGCTGAGTTGGGGCAGGTCTTCGGTTACGCCCCGCCGACCCTCCTCGATCGTTCGCCGTCGTTCGGCCAGGGACAGGTGCTCTTCGCCGGCGGGTTCGCGCCGACTCCCCAGATCGTCCAGGTCGGTGCTCGTCTCACTCACGAGGGCGGATCGGATGTCGCGGTCCCACTGCGGTGACCACTGGGATGACTATGTGAGACCCGCGCGGCGGTCGACGGCACGATTTCGACCGGCCGACGCCAGACTCGGGCCGTGTGTGTGTCAGCACTGAGCCGCAGGCGTTGTGATCGACGTAACTCGTGGCTGAATGTACTCGTGGACGTCGCATGGTCATGCGTGACGTCGTGAGTAGAGGGTTTGTAGTCCAGTGGCAATTAGTCGTCTCCTGTCGTCGCGGGTGATCCGCGTCGGCGGCGCCCTTCTCGCGAGTTCCGTCATCGTCATGAGCGTCGGGCAGAGCAATCCGGTGCCCGCTCGTGATCTGACGGCGTCCGTGGAGACGGCAGCGGCCGCGATGGAGGAGAGCCCGGCCGCTGTCACCACCCCCGGCGGGGTCGACACGCTCACCAAGCAGCACGCGGCGGAGGACGGCGAGCCCACGTCGCCGACGCACCCGGCGAAGCCGGACGCCGGGAGCTCGGGCACCGGATCGTCCGACACCGGCTCGACGGGCACCGGGTCGTCTGACAACAGCACGTCCGACCAGAGCTGTGTCGGCGCGGAGACTGCGACCTTCGGTGCTGTGGTCCGAGCGGTGTTCGACTCGTTCACGCCGTTCCTTCCGCCCGCGCAGCGTGCCGAAGCCGAGACGGTCCGGGCGTCGGTGCTCGCCGATCTGCGCAGCATGGAGATCTCGACGCTCGCGGTGTCGACGCATCCGAGGGGCCTCGGCGCGTCGGAATCGGCCCCCATGAACACGCATCGGGACCCGATCTCCCAGTGGCTCGTGACGCAGCTGATGAACGTCAAGGAGGGCCGGTACGCTCAGCCGATCACGCTCGACAATCTGACGATCAGCCAGGCAGTCGAGACCGCGTGGCTGTACTTCTACCTGACCGTGTTGATTCCGTCGTCGGTGCTCAACGACATCGCGCCGGTCCTGCTGGCGGCCGGCCCGGCGAGCAGCATCACCCTGATCACGATGCCGTTGTCACTCGGCGCACAGGGCATGTCGCTGCTGTACTCGAAGGTCAGCGACGCGATCATCGGCCGGTGTCTGGTGAAGATGACGCCGGACGAGATCTCCCGCGCGGGCAAACCCGACCCGGACCTGCAGTTCACCACCGAGGTCCCGGCGATCATCCAGTCGATCGCCGACCAACTCGCGATCGCCGAGCCGTCCACCTGCCCGTCGGTCTCCGACCTCTCGCTCGGTCGGATCGTCTCGCTCACGTCGAAGTTGCTGCAGGCCAACGCCCGCGACGAGAAGACAGCGAACCGGATCGCGACGGTCACTCGCGGCCTGGAGAGGTTCCTCGGCGCCACCCGGGTTCCCGAAGGAACCGACCCCGGGCCGTCGGAACTCGAGAAGATCATCGACATCGGCTTGGAGAACGGCTCGTCGGACAATCCTGAGCTCGCCGAGATCCTCGGGGTCGCGAAGCTCCTGGGCCGCGGCGTCGGTCTGGCGCAGACGATCACCCTCGCTGACGTGACGGTGGCGAGTGCAAAGCTCGCTGCCGACATCGCGGCGCAGGTGATCACGTTCGTCCTCACCACGATCGACGACGCGACGGTGTCGCCCCTGTTCTCGTCGGCGCTCGGCATCGAGCTGCTGCCGCACGTCGGTGGATTCCTCACCACGTACGGGCTGAACGTTCTGCTCAACCTGATGTCGTCGCTGTGTCTGGAGATCGAGCGTTCCTGATCGTTCTCGCTTCAACCGATTCGGCGGTGCTCTCACGCGGCGTCGTGGAAGACGAGGGCGAGGGTGTGGCGCTCGCCGGATCGGACGGCGGACACTCCGTGGCGGACCGGTGCCGCGGACCATCCGCGGGCCGATCTCACTGGGCGGTCGCGTGTGGTGAACACGTATCCGTGCCCTAGCGGAAGTTGCGTGCTGGTGCCTCGCGACTGTGCGCGGGGTCGTTGTTCGACGAGCAGGAACTCGCCGCCGGTGTGGTCCACGCCGGGCTCGTTGAGGTTGATCACCACTTGCAGCGGGAACACGAGGTCGCCGTAGAGGTCGCGGTGCAGTGCGTTCCAGTCACCGCGCCCGTACCGCAGGACGATCGCCGTCGACTTCGTCTGACCGGCGTCGTGGCACTGCGTGAGCCATTCGTCGAGGGTGTCCGGCCACGGTGTGGGTCGCCCTAGCCGGGTCCACCAATCACGGGCGATCGGCAGCAGCCGCGGGTACAACGCCTGCTTGAGCTGCTCGACGGGCTCCGGATAGGGGGACTTCAAGTACCGGTACTGGCCGTCGCCGAATCGGTGCCGTGCCATGTCGACGGTGCTGCGAAAGAGTCCGTCCTCGACGTACAGGTCGCGGATCCCAGCCGCTTCCTCGCGGGTGAGCAGTTGGGGAAGGAGTGCGCCGCCGAACTCGTCGAGTTCGGCGGCGACGGCGTCCCAGTCCGCCGAGTCGACCCGCTCGCCCCAGGTCTGGGAGCTCATGCTGCCGCCTCCATCTCCAGGAGCGTCGTCTTCGCTTCCAGACCACCGATGTATCCGCCGAGCGAGCCGTCGGTGCGCAGCACCCGGTGGCACGGGACGACCACCGGCAGCGGGTTGGTCGCGCACGCTGTGCCGACCGCCCGGACGGCGTTCGGGTTGCCGACCATCAGCGCCATCTCCTTGTAGCTGCGGGTTTGGCCGTAGTCGATGTCGGGAAGGTGCTGCTGCACGAGTCTGCGGAATCCGCTCGACAACGACAGGTCCAAGGGCAGGTCGAACCGGTGGCGGCGGCCTGCGAAGTACTCGTCGAGTTCGCGGGCGGCCGGGTCGAGACGGGCCGGGGCCCGCATGATCCGTGGGCTGACCTTCTCCGCGAGCGCGGTCAGCACCGCGTCGTGATCCTCAACGGCGAACGCCACCCGCACCAGGCCGGTCGGTGTCGCGGCCAGCAGCAGGTCGCCCACCGGGGAGTCGACGACGGTGTAAGCGACATCGAGAAGTCCTTCAGCGGCCGCGTCTGCCTCCAGTCGGGAGTGCAGTCGTGCCAGTAGGTCGGCGGTGATCGGCGCGCTTGCGGCGGCGACGGCGTCGTGGTCGGTGTTGTTCATGATCGTGCTCCTTTCACGGTCGCGCCCGGATAGGTCTTTCGCAGCTTCTTCATGCCATCGGCCGAGGCTCGGCGGGCGGCGTCGACGGTGCCGCCGATGACGGCGGCGATCTCGGCGTATGACATACCCGCCAGATAGCGCAGGGTGATCGCTCGACGTTGCCGATCCGGCAGTCGTCCGACGTGCTCCCACACCTCGCCGTCGACCGCTCCGGGGACACCGAGTGCAGTCGGCGCGTCGGGGAGTTCCTCGGCGGGTACCGGGTTGCGTGCGGCGGCGCGGTGGACGTCGATCGACTTGCGCCTGGCGATCGTGACCAGCCACGCCTCGACGTTCGCGGTGTCGGGCAGGTCGGGGTAGGCGCACATCGCGGACAGGAACGTCTCCGACCAGGCGTCATCGGCGTCGTGGAGCCCGAGGATCGACCGGCACACTCGTAGGACGGTCTCCCCGTGCTGCTGCACGACTTCCTCGAACGGCTTCTTCATCGTGAATGTCATTCTCGTCGTCAGAACAGATGTCCGGCAACGGCCGACGCGGGCCCGTCCAACTCCACCAGCGCCTGCTTACGCTCGAGTCCGCCCGCGTACCCGGTCAACGACGTGGTCGTCTCCCCTCGCGGAACGTCGGCGACGATCGTGACCTGCCCGAGAGACGTGCTCGACTCGATGTGTCGAATGCTCATCGCTGGTCCCTTCATCGTGGTTTCTACTCGGTAGACGGACGCCGGCGACCGAATGTGAGATCGGCTCAGGCCAATACATGGAGCGTTCCTGAACGTTCTATGACAAAAACAGATCGTCAGTCTCAATGAATCGGACTGTGACCTACGGTGGCCGCCACTACGTTTGACGATGACGTGGTGCACCAATCCGCCGCGGCATGCTCCCGACGCTCCCTGCCGAACCCTTCACGGGGCGTCGCACGACGATGATCAAAGGAACACCGATCCGATGACCACCCAGAACTTCGCCAAAGTCCTCGTCGCCAACCGCGGCGAGATCGCGATCCGCGCCTTCCGCGCCTCCTACGAACTCGGCATCAAGACTGTGGCCGTGTTCCCGTACGAGGACCGCAACTCCGGACACCGGACCAAGGCCGACGAGTCGTACCAGATCGGCGAACCCGGCCATCCCGTCCGCAACTACCTGGACATCGGTCTCATCATCGATGCGGCCAAACAGGCCGGCGCAGATGCAATCTACCCGGGATACGGCTTCCTGTCGGAGAACCCCGACCTCGCCGCGGCATGTGAGGCCGAGGGCATCACCTTCGTCGGGCCGCCGCGCGAGGTGCTCGAACTGACCGGCAACAAGGCACGGGCGATCGCCGCCGCGAAGGCGGCCGGACTCCCGGTGCTGCCGTCGTCCGAGCCGTCGACCGACGTCGACGAGCTGCTGCGTGTCGCCGAGACCATGACGTTCCCGATCTTCGTCAAGGCCGTCGCAGGCGGTGGCGGACGCGGGATGCGTCGTGTGGAGAAGTTGTCCGGACTCCGTGAGGCCATCGAGGCCGCATCGCGCGAGGCGGAGTCGGCGTTCGGTGACGCGACGGTGTTCCTGGAGCAGGCCGTCATCAACCCGCGGCACATCGAGGTGCAGATCCTCGCCGACACCCACGGCGACGTCATCCACCTCTTCGAACGCGACTGCTCGGTGCAGCGACGTCATCAGAAGGTCGTCGAGCTGGCGCCTGCGCCGAACCTCGATCCGGCACTGCGCGAGAAGATCTGCGCCGACGCCGTCGCCTTCGCCAGGCAGATCGGCTACAGCTGCGCGGGCACCGTCGAATTCCTCGTCGACGAGCGTGGTCACCACATGTTCATCGAGATGAACCCGCGCATCCAGGTGGAGCACACGGTCACCGAGGAGATCACCGACGTCGACCTCGTGCAGTCGCAGCTGCGCGTGGCCGCGGGCGCGACCCTCGCCGAACTCGGTCTGACGCAGGAGTCGATCGTGATCCGCGGCGCCGCACTGCAGTGCCGCATCACCACGGAAGACCCGGCGAACGGATTCCGACCGGACACCGGGCGCATCACCGCCTACCGCAGCCCCGGCGGCGGCGGCATCCGCCTGGACGGCGGGTCCGCACTGGGCGCGGAGGTCGGGGCCTACTTCGACTCGATGCTCGTCAAACTCACCTGCCGCGGTCGTGACTTCGAATCGGCCGTCGCCCACGCGCGTCGCGCCGTCACCGAGTTCCGTATTCGCGGCGTCTCCACCAACATCCCGTTCCTGCAGGCACTGCTCGACGATCCCGACTTCCGAGCAGGTCACGTCACGACGTCGTTCATCGAGGAACGCCCGCACCTGCTGACGTTGAACGCGTCGGCCGACCGGGCGTCGAAGATCCTGTCGTACCTCGCCGACGTGACCGTGAACCTGCCCGACGGTCCCCGTCCGAAGACCGGCCGGTCCACGGAGAAGCTTCCTGCCGTGGATCTCACGGTCGAACCGCCTGCCGGTTCCCGGCAGCGACTCCTGGAACTCGGCCCGGAGGGCTTCGCGAAAGCACTGCGCGAGCAGTCGGCACTCGCGGTCACCGACACCACGTTCCGCGACGCGCACCAGTCGCTGCTCGCGACGCGGGTCCGGACGTCGAGCCTGACCGCGGTCGCGCCGCACGTGGCACGACTGACGCCGGAACTGCTGTCGATCGAGGCGTGGGGCGGCGCGACGTACGACGTCGCTCTCCGCTTCCTGAAGGAGGACCCGTGGGACCGGCTCGCGCAGCTGCGTGAGGCCGTCCCGAACATCTGCCTGCAGATGCTGCTCCGCGGCCGCAACACCGTCGGGTACACGCCGTACCCGGAGTCGGTGACGCGTGCGTTCGTCGCCGAGGCTGCGTCCACCGGCATCGACATCTTCCGCATCTTCGACGCCCTCAACAACGTCGACCAGATGCGACCCGCGATCGACGCGGTCCGCGAGACGGGTACGACGATCGCGGAGGTCGCCATGAGCTACACCGGTGACCTCGCGGATCCCGACGAGAAGCTCTACACGCTCGACTACTACCTGCGCCTGGCGGAGCAGATCGTCGACGCGGGCGCGCATGTCCTCGCCATCAAGGACATGGCGGGACTTCTGCGCCCGACGGCCGCGACGAAGCTGGTCACTGCGCTGCGGTCGGAGTTCGATCTGCCGATTCACGTTCACACGCACGACACTCCCGGCGGTCAGCTCGCGACGTACCTCGCCGCGTGGCAGGCGGGCGCCGACGCGGTCGACGGCGCGAGTGCCCCGATGTCGGGCACCACGAGCCAGCCGTCGCTGTCGGCGATCGTCGCGGCAGCGGCGCACAGTGACCGCGACACGGGTATCAGCCTGGACGCGGTCTGCGACCTCGAGCCGTACTGGGAGGCGCTGCGCAAGGTGTACGTGCCGTTCGAGTCGGGTGTCCCGTCGCCCACCGGTCGCGTGTACACGCACGAGATCCCCGGCGGTCAGCTGTCGAACCTGCGGACGCAGGCCGCGGCGCTCGGCCTGGCCGACCGGTTCGAGGAGGTCGAAGCCAAGTACGCGGCCGCCGACCGTCTCCTCGGCCGCCTGGTGAAGGTGACGCCGTCGTCGAAGGTGGTCGGTGACCTCGCCCTGGCGCTTGTCGGATCGGGCGTCAGCGTCGACGACTTCGCCGCCGACCCGGCACGCTACGACATCCCCGATTCGGTGATCGGCTTTCTGCGCGGTGAGCTCGGCACCCCGGTCGGCGGCTGGCCGGAACCGTTCCGCACTCGCGCACTCGCCGGTCGCAGCGAGGCCAAGCCGCAGACCGAGCTGACGGCCGAGGACGAGGCCGGCTTGGCAGGTGACTCGGCGACACGCCGCGCGACGCTCAACCGGCTGCTGTTCCCCGGCCCGACCAAGGAATACCTCGCGCACGTGGAGCAGTTCGGCGACACGTCGCGTCTGTCGGCGGGGCAGTTCTTCTACGGTCTGCGCAGTGGCCAGGAGAGTCGCGTCGAACTGTCGAAGGGTGTGAACCTGCTGATCGGCCTCGAGGCGATCTCGGAACCGGACGAGCACGGGATGCGAACGGTGATGTGCATCCTGAACGGTCAGCTCCGGCCGGTCGCCGCACGCGACCGGTCCGTCGCCGCCGACATCCCGGCCGCCGAGAAGGCCGACAAGAACGATCCCGGCCACGTCGCCGCGCCGTTCGCCGGCGTGGTCACGCTGTCGGTCGCAGAAGGCGACACTGTGGAGGCCGGTGGCCAGATCGGCACCATCGAGGCGATGAAGATGGAGGCCGCGATCACCGCCCCGCGTGGTGGTGTGGTCAGCCGCACCGCGATCACCAAGGTGGCGCAGGTGGAGGCGGGCGACCTGCTCGTCGCACTCCGCGATGAGTGAACGCCCACGTCGACTTGATCGTCGTCGGTCGGTCGACCACCAAGCTCGCCGCGGTGGCCGACCAGACCGGCGCGGCCGTGCTCAGCGCCGACTTCTGTGTGCTCGACGACGTGCGTCGTCTCGCGGCGGACATCGTCGAGCGGACCGACTCGATCGACGTGCTCCTGAACAACGCGGGCGGCACGTTCCACCCCGGTGACCGCACCGCCGACGGATTCGAACCGAACTTCCAGGTGAATCATCTCGCCGGTTATCTGCTGACGAATCTGCTGCATGGGCGGCTGGCGGCGGCGTCGGCTGGTGCGCTGGTGGTCAACACCTCGAGCATCGGGAATCTATGGGGGAGGGTTGATCTCACCGATCTCGACGGACGCCGGCGACAGATCGGCCAGCCACGGGCGTACGGCAGCAGCAAGCTGATGAACATCTTGTTCGCGCGGGGGATCGCCCAACGGTGGGCGGGCGATGCGATCGTGGCGGCCGCCGTCCACCCCGGCGCCGTCGCGACGAGCTTCGGTCGGGACTCGAAGTGGGTCGATCTCGCCTACCGTTCACCGTTGCGGCATCTGGGGCCGATCACGCCGGAGAAGGGCGCGCAGCCGCTGATCGCGTTGGCGAGGCGGGGCGCGGACCCGGTGGTCAACGGCGTGTACTTCCATCGAAACCGCCCGAACGGGCCGCAGTCACGTCAAACGCGGAACCAGCGCCTGGTGGACGGGCTGTGGGAGGAGTCGAGCGAGTTGGTCGGACTTCGCTGATCGGACGGGTCGGGACGCCTCCCGCTGGACGGGAGATTCTGCGACGGTGTGCGCGCTTCTGGGCGAGACTTGGCGTCCACGCACGTTGCCTCAGCCGTAGAAGGAGCCCACCATGTCCGCAGTTGTTCCCGCCCGTTTCGACGGTCGCCGAGTTGTCATCACCGGGGCCGGATCCGGGATCGGTCAGGCGACGGTGCTCCGCGTCCTCGCCGAGGGCGGCTCCGTCGTCGCCGCCGACGTCAGCGAAGCGGGTCTCGCGGACACCGTCGCCAAGGCGGGCGACGCCGCAGGCCGTCTCACCACCGTGGTCATCGACGTCTCCGACGAGGCGTCGGTGACCGCAGGTGTCGCCGCCGCCCGCGAGGCGCTCGGAGGCATCGACGCCCTGGTCAACGCCGCGGGCATCCTCCGGTCCTCGCACACGCACGAGACGTCGCTCGCGGACTTCGAGCTGGTGCTGCGAGTGAATCTCGTCGGCACCTTCCTGATGATCCGGGAGTCGCTGCCCGCTCTGATCGAGTCGGACGACGCTGCTGTGGTCAACTTCAGTTCCACGTCGGCCATGTTCGCGCACCCCTACATGTCGGCGTACGCGGCGTCGAAGGGCGGAATCCAGTCGATGACGCATGCACTCGCAGCCGAGTACGCGAAGCAGGGAGTCCGCTTCACCGCGGTCCAGCCGGGATCGATCTCGTCGGGCATGACCGACGGCAGTGGTGAGAGCGGCGCAAGCCGTGGCCCGGGACTGCCGGAGGACGCGGACATGATGCTCTTCGCGAAGCTCGCTCCGGCCCTCGGCCAGGGGTTCGCCGGACCCGAGACCGTCGCAGGTGTGGTGGCTATGCTCGCGAGCTCCGACGGTGCGTTCATCACCGGCACCGAGGTGCGTGTCGACGGAGGCACACACTTCTGACCGGGCAGAACGTCAGGCGCCGTCCGCACGCAGGGCGGCGGCGTTGACCTTGGTGAGAACGGCGTGCAGCTCTTCGAGGTCGGACAGGTCGACGCCGAGTGCGTCGACCACCTGTCCGGGGATGCTCAGTGCTTGTTCTCGTAGGGCCGCGCCCGCGTCGGTGAGAAGGATCTCGACGATTCGCTCGTCGTCGACGTTGCGTCGACGAGTGATCAGTCCGCCGGCCTCGAGGCGTTTGAGCAGGGGAGACAGTGTCGCCGAGTCGAGCTGCAGGAGGCGGCCGATGTCCTTGACCGGAAGCGGCGAGTCCTCCCACAGTGCCAGCATCACCAGGTACTGGGGGTGTGTGAGTCCGAGGGGGTCGAGGACCCGGCGGTAGATCTTGAGCACCGACCGATTGGCGACGGCGAGCGCGAAGCAGACCTGCCGATGCAGTTCGAGGGGATTGCCGTCGATCACAGTGCTCATGGACACAGAGTAGCCCCAATCGATCGTGCGCTATTGAATCGCGCATTGATTCGTGCAATATTCAATAGCGCACTACTTGAATCGACGTCTGTGAGGACCCGGAGATGAGCGCTCGCCCGAACCCGCTGCAGTGGATCGCCTACGCGTACGGAGCGAAGCTCCCCGAGGCGCAGCACGAGTGGGTCCGCAACGATCTCACCGGCCGGTTCGCCACCCCGCGGCACCTGATCCGCGCTCAGTTCTGCTTCCTCCCGATCTACCTCGCGTTCTACTTCGGGTTCGGCGGCGACTGGTGGATACGGGCGCTGATGGTGCTGCTCGCCGCGATTCTCGCGTTCGTCTACTCGGTGTCGTACAAGGACCAGAACCGCGTGCGCAGGCTCCAGCAGCACGGGCTCGGGAACTCGCCGCTCACCCAGCGGCAGCTCGCCGACGCCGCCCTCGCCAAGCAGAAGTACGAGGCCGCCTACGCGGCTCGCCGAGAGGCGCCCTGAGTCGATGCCGGTCACGTACGGGCATCGCCCCCGTCATCGCGGTCGTGGAGCCCGGCGAGAATCAATCGGTGCATCACCTCGACGGTGTCGGCCGTCGACGTCGTGAGGGCGGCAGGCCACTTCGATATCTGTTCGGACGTGTGGAATACGAACATGTGCAGTATGCGAGGGTCGATGTCGGACCGGATCTCTCCGGACTCGACAGCGTCGTGGACCAGGGCGGCCCAGAACTCGGAGAACCGCTCCAGAGATGGGCGGAGACGGTCGCGCATCTCCTTCGGGACGTCCCGATAGTTGCGGATGTGGGCGGCCGACAAGTTGCCGACCTCGATTCGGGCCCGGATGAAGCTGCGGACAGCAGTCGACAGCCGCTCACCCGGCGTTGCGGTCTCCGGCAGGTCGTCGACGGCGCTGTAGACGGCTCGGTGGATCAGCGCGCCCGCCTCGCCGAGAGCGGCCTCCACCAGTTCGTCCTTGGACCCGAAGTAGTAGTAGAGACTGCCGATCTGCATGCCTGCCTCGTCGGCGATGGCCGACAGTCGGGTGTGCCCGAACCCGGTCTCGGCGAGGACCTTCGCGGCCGCGGTGATGATGCGAGCGCGAGTGGCCTCCGACTTCGACTGCCGACGTCCGGCCGTCCCGACGGGATCAGTGGTCGGCATGCATCTCCAGCAGGCGACGTCCGATGATCATGCGCTGGATGTCGGCGGTGCCTTCTCCGATCAGCAGCATCGGCGCCTCGCGGTAGAGGCGTTCGATCTCGTACTCCTTCGCGAAGCCGTAGCCGCCGTGGATTCGAAACGCGTCCTCGACCACGTCGCGGCAGTACTCCGATGCGAGGTACTTCGCCATGCCCGCTTCGAGATCGTTGCGCTCACCTGTGTCTTTGATGCGGGCGGCCCGGACCACCATCTGATGTGCGGCCTCGACCTTGGTGCCCATCTCGGCGATGCGGAACAGGACGGCCTGATGCTGGGCGATCGGTTTGCCGAACGTCTCGCGCTGCTGGGCCGTACGACGTCCCGAGTTCGAACGCCCGGTGCGCGACCCCGACGGCCCGCGCCGCGACGTTGACGCGCCCCACCTCGACGCCGTCCATCATCTGATAGAAACCTCGCCCCGGTTCGCCGCCGAGGATCTCGGCCGCGTCGATCGAGTAGCCGTCGAAGAGGAGTTCGGTGGTGTCGACACCCTTGTATCCCATCTTCTCGATCTTTCCCGGGATGGTGAGTCCGGGCGCGACCTCGCCGAAGCCGGGAGTCTTCTCGATCAGGAAGGTCGTCAAGTTCTGGTGCGGGCGGTCCTTGCCCTCGGGGGTGCGGACGAGCACGGCGACGAGGGACGACGTGCCGCCGTTGGTGAGCCACATCTTCTGGCCGTTGATCGTGTACCCACCGCCGTCGTCCGGGATGGCGGAGGTCGTGATCGCGGCGACGTCGGACCCGAGACCCGGCTCCGACATCGAGAACGCGCCGGTGAGTTCACCCGCCGCGAGGCGCGGAAGATACTTGTCCTTCTGCTCCTGCGTACCGTGCTGCTGCAGCAGGTAGGCGACGATGAAGTGGGTGTTGATGATGCCGCTGACGCTCATCCACCCGCGGGAGATCTCCTCGACCACCAGCGCGTATGTCAGCAGTGATTCGCCGAGCCCGCCGTACTGTTCGTCGATGGTCAGCCCGAAGATGCCTATCTCCTTCATCGTCGCGACGATGTCGGCCGGGTACTCGTCGGCGTGCTCCAACTCGGTCGCGACCGGCAGGATCTGACTGTCGACGAAGTGTCGGACGGTGGACAGGATGTCGCGCTGAACGTCGGTCAGGTCGGCTGTTGCGCACAGTGTGCTCATGAGGCTCCTCGCGTGACTCCGATGCGATCGGAAGGCCCGTCCACAAATCTGCAAAACCTTTAGAAAATCGACTCTACATACGCCCCGGCGGCGGTGGCGTGACCTCCGCCACCGTAAATCTGACAACGTCTGTTCGCACACTCTACGGCCGGTCTGAATCGTGACCTGGACGTTTGAGCACTAGTCTCCAGGCATGACCATCGCTGACCAGCCAGCAGTCGTCGCCCGGGGGATCACACAACGAGGGCCGTGGGGACCGGTCTACGGGCCGATCGACCTCGACATCCCCACGGGCGGGCTCACCGTGCTGCGTGGACCTGCAGGATCGGGCCGCACCGCCCTGCAGATGACGCTTGCGGGTCGAATGAAGATCAAGGGCGGCGAGCTGTCGGTGTTCGGGCGCTCGGGGGCGAAGCAGATCTTCCGGATCGCCGGACTGGCGGCTGTCGACGAACTCGACGCCGTGTACAACGCGGTGCGCGTGGTGGACCTGATCACCGAGCAGATCCGGTGGGATGCACCGTGGTACCGACTGATCGGCAAAGCCGGGGCCGACGACCTCGAACGTCTCGGCCGCCCGGTGTTCGGCGACCTGCCGCTTCCCGACCTCGACGAATACGTCGACGACCTGTCCGAGCTCGACCGGATGCTCCTGCGGATCGCGCTCGCGAACACGAAGCGTCCGCCGTTGTTGGTGGTCGGAAGCATCGACCAGGTGACCAGCGATGTGAACCAGCGGGTCCTGGTGCGACGTCTCGCTCACCTCGGTGAAGCACAGACGGTGATCACGTCGACCGTCAACCCGCTGCCCGACGACCTCGGCCATCGCCTCGTCATCGATGTCCCGAACTTGACGCACGACGAACTCACCTCCGGGGAAGGGAAGCGCTGATGTTGGCTGGAATGTCCCTCGGGACCGAGCTCAAGCGGTATTCGAAAGGCGCGATGCCCCGCATCGCGATCGTCACCGTCATCCTGATGCCGCTGCTGTACGGCGCCATGTACCTGTGGGTGTTCTGGAATCCGTTCGACGAAGTCGCCAAGGTCCCTGTCGCGCTGGTCAACGAGGATGCCGGGGCGTCTGCCCAGGGTAAGACGTTGAACGCGGGCGAGCAGGTGGAGACCGAGCTCGTCGCGTCGGGCAAGCTCGGCGTCAATGTGACCGATGCGGCGGACGCCGCGGACGGTCTGGCCCACGGCCGTTACTACTTCACGATCACCATTCCGAAGGACTTCAGCTCGTCGATCGCCTCGGCGACCACGAAGAATCCGCACAAGGCGCAGGTCGACTTCCAGTTCAACGACGCCAACAGTTACCTGGCCGGGATCATCGGTCAGAACGCGGCGGCGCAGGTCACCGCGACGCTCAACGACAAGATCGGCCAGCAGGCCGTCGACCAGGTGCTCGTTGGGCTCACCACCGCCGGTGCCGGTCTGACCAGGGCCGCCGACGGTGCGGACCAACTCGCCACAGGTCTCAAGACGGCGGACGACGGTGCCCAGAAGCTGGCCTCCGGCGCCGACGAACTGGCCACCAACATGGTGACCGCGCGCGACGGTTCGGCCAAGCTCGCGGACGGCGCCGGTCAGCTCGCCGACGGCATCAACTCGGCTGCAGGGCCGTTGAAGGCCACGCTTGCGCAGGTGGCGAGCTCGGGGATCAAACCCACGCAGTACGCGGCCGACGCCGCTCGTCTGACTCGGGACATGTCGAGTGTGCTCGACGTCGTCGGACAGGTCGGCGCAGGGCAGTCGCAGGCCGAGCAGGTGCTCACCGGGGTGATGACCCAGCTGCGCAACAGCAGGGACCCGAACGCCCGCGCCCTCGCGAACTCGCTGAAGCCGGTGCAGACGTTCCTCAAGACACAGGGTGTCGATCCGTCCACCACGCAACGCGTCGACAATCTGTCGCAGCAGTCGCGCGCGCTGTCGCGGCAGTTGGGTGACAAGAACTCCGGGCTCTACGGGATGCTGGCGATGCTCGAGAACGGTCAGCTCGCGGGCAAGTTGGGGCAGCTCACCGACGGTGCGAATCAGCTGAAGGACGGGTCGGCCGCGCTCAATTCCGGTCTGATCCAGCTCACCGACGGAAGCAACCGACTGGCGACGGGGGCCGCACAGCTCGCGGAGGGCACGCCGAAGCTCTCGGCGGGCGCGGATGAGCTGTCGAAGGGGCTGTCGGACGGCGTCAAGCAGATCCCCGACTTCGGTGACGACGCGCAGCGTCAGAAGACGGCGGCGAATCTGTCCCAGCCCGTTGCGTTGAACGAGTTCACCCACAACAAGGCTCCGACGTTCGGCGCTGGTTTCGCGCCGTTCTTCCTGCCGCTCGCCATGTTCATCGGCACCATCATCATCTGGATGATGATCAAGCCGCTGCAGGCGCGTCCGGTGGTCAACGGCCTCGGCGGCCTCCGCGCGATCCTCGCGTCGTACTGGCCTGCCGTACTGATCGCGATCGCGCAGGTGGTCGTCATGTTCCTGGTCGCGCACTTCGCGGTCGGCCTCGACCCCGCACACCCGCTGGGGATGGTCGGTTTCATGCTCCTCGTCTCCGCCGCGTTCCTGGCGCTGATACAGATGTTCAACTCGGTGCTCGGCGTCGCCGTCGGACGCGTGGTGTCCTTGGCCTTCCTGATGGTGCAGATCGTCGCGTCCGGCGGCATATATCCGGTGGAGACGACGGCGAAACCCGCGCAGATCCTGCACCCGTACGACCCGATGGGGTACGCCGTCACCGGTATGCGACAGCTGATCTCCGGCGGCGTCGACTACCGCCTCGGCATCAGCGTCGCCGTCCTAGCGGCCGTGATGCTCGGCAGCCTGGCCATCAGCTCCTGGGCCGCGAGACGAAACCGGCAGTACACCATGGAACAGCTCTACCCGCCGATCCAGGTGTAGACCCTTAACCTGTCGTTTGGTGTCGGCCTGTGCCACCAAACGACAGGTTCGTCGGCGACGCCGTACCTGTGGACAACGGTGTTTACCGATTGGCCCTTATTTGCCACGATTCGGGCGTGGCCACGACCGCCGATCTGAACGTCGCCGATGTCCTCTCGATGCAGGACGGCGTCATCGCGCGCCGACAAGCCATCAAATGCGGCTACACGCCGAACGACATCCGTCGTCTTGTTCGGCGTCGTGATTGGACAGTGGTTTTCGCAGGCGTCTACGTCAATCACACCGGACCGCTCACGTGGCGTCAGCGCGCGTGGGCGGCTGTGCTCGATCTGTACCCGGCCGCGCTCGGCTACACGTCGGTTCTCCCGAATGCAGGCGCGACAATCCACGTTGTGGTCGCCGACGATCGGAAGTTCACGAAGCGACCGGGTGTTGTGGTCCATCGCCGATCGAACCTCGAGGAGGCTGTCGCGTGGAATCTGCAGCCGCCTCGGCTGCGTGTCGAAGAGGCGGTTCTCGACGTCGCATCGGCTGCGGCGTCGGAGATCGACACGATTGCGGTGCTCGCCGATGCGGTGAACGCTCGCGTCACGACCGCTCAACGACTTCTCGCTTGTCTCGCTAAACGAGGCCGCTATCGTCGCCGCGCTTTCGTTCGTGACGTGCTGACAGACATCGCTGCCGGCACGTGCTCGGTGCTTGAGCATCGCTACCTCACCGACGTGGAAAGGCCGCACGGCCTTCCGGCTGCGATCCGGCAGGCCCCGACGACGTCCGGGCGAAAAGGCTACCGGGATCTGGACTATCCGGACGCTGGAGTCGTCGTCGAACTTGACGGATGGCGCTTCCACAACAGTGCACGCGACCGGGACGCAGATATGGAACGGGACCTAGACGCCGCCGTCAGTGCGAACCGTCTCACCTTGAGGCTTGGTACAGGGCAGGTTATCGGGCGGCCGTGCTCCACGGCCGCCAAGGTGGCTCGTGCGCTGTCCGAACGCAGCGCTCTGACATCGTTCCACAAGTGCCCGAAGTGCCGCTGACCTGCCGTTTGGTGTCATCTGGTGGCACCAAACGGCAGGCAAGGTGCGTTGAAGCGCTGGTCACCCCTTAAGAGCGCGGGCGGCGGAGGTGGCGAGGGTGTCGGCGATCTCGTTGTACTTGTCGCCTGCGTGGCCCTTGACCCAGCGCCATTCGACGGTGTGCTTGTCCTCGGCGTCGATGAGGTCCTGCCACAGGTCGGCGTTCTTGACGGGCTGCTTGGACGCCGTCTTCCAACCGTTGCGGACCCAGCCCGCGACCCACTTGGTGATGCCGTTCCGGACATAACTGGAGTCGGTGTAGAGGATCACCGTCGACGGGCGAGTGAGAGCGTTCAGTGCCTTGATCGCCGCCATCAGCTCCATGCGATTGTTGGTCGTGTCGGGCTCCGAGCCGGAGATCTCCTTCTCGACGTCGCCGTACCGGAGGATCGCACCCCAACCGCCAGGGCCGGGGTTACCGAGGCACGCACCGTCGGTGGAGATCTCGACGGTCTTCGCGGAGGAGTCGGGTGCGCTCATGATGGACCAGATTACCGGGCGGTCATCGAGCGACCGCGAACACGACCGCCAGCACCACGAAGGCGCCGACGAGCACCCAGATCCCGACTGGTCCAGGCATCGGCCCGCCGTCGGAAAGGGCACGCGTGACCCGCTGCCATCTCCACGCGCCGAGGGCCGCCGACGCGCCGCCGAGCAGTACCAGCGACACTCCGAGCGTCGTCTGCAGGACAGGGGAGGCGAAGTCGCCGACCACGTGCAACACGGCGACGCCGGCGGCGAG
The DNA here is from genome assembly GCF_000344135.1 of Gordonia malaquae NBRC 108250. GTDB lineage: Bacteria > Actinomycetota > Actinomycetes > Mycobacteriales > Mycobacteriaceae > Gordonia > Gordonia malaquae. The sequence continues at coordinate 31,520 of NZ_BAOP01000005.1, forward strand.
GAGCCCGAGCGCGGTCCGCAACCAGGCGAGCAGGGTCCGTTCGGCGGCCATCGTGAACCGGGCGTCGACCGACCCCGGCGGCTGCTCGGTCACGCCCGCGCCCGTTCGACGAGCGTCGCAGTGGTCCGGAGGTTCCGGCCGGTCCCGGTGACGCCCAACAGTTTCGCGATCTTCGCCGGCGTGAGCTTCGTGGCGCCCGCACCCTCCGGGTAGTCGATGTGCAGGTCGGCGCCGATCACCGCGAACCGTTCCCCGCCGCCGAAGTCGGTCGCGCAGAACGCCTCCGCCGCGTCGGCGTCAGGCACGCCGGTCAGGAAGTAGATGTGCGCATGCTTGCCGCCGGTGAACGGAGATGCGGCGAGAGCCGCGGCGACCTCGTCCGGCGTCCGACTGATCACTTCGCGGAAGTACCCGAACTCGTCGGAGATCGCCTGTTCGAGGGCACGGTCGAAGGAGTCCGGATCACCCGGCGGAGTGCACAACAGGTTGCCGGACGCGATGTACGTCGACACGTCCGTGGCGCCGAGGTCGGATGCGATCGTGCGAAGCCGTTCCATCGGGAGCTTCGCGCCGCCGACGTTCACGGCGCGGAGCAGGACGATGCGCGATGCGGGCATGCCTCGACGGTAGTTCACCCGCGGGCGGCGTGTGCCAGCGCGGACCGGAAAGCACGGATCGACGGATGACCCGATCGCCCGGCCCGAGCAGCCGTGTACAGACGGCGGTGGGGATTGCCGGGCAGCGACGCGAGCCGTGTTCCGTGCAGGTGGGCGTCGGCGATGAGCGACGGCAGCAAGGCGACGGCGTGACCACTGCGAACCAGATGCGCCTGGAGGAGCGGATCCGGTGTGTCGAAGCGGACGTCGGGCTCGAAGCCCGCCGATCGGCACACGTCGCGCGACCACGCCCCCATCGCCAGATCCGCGGGGTCGAGTGCCCACGGGGCGTCGGCCAACTGCGTCACGTCGGCCGGCAGGTCGGCGAGCGGGCCGTGGGACGGCATCGCCAAGAGCAGCGGATCGCGGAGGAGATCCTCACGGTCGATTCCGGAGCGGATCTCATGGGGTCCACCCGGGAACTCCTCGCCGAGGACGACGTCGAACTCGTGCGCGAGGAGTCCGCTGCTGCCGAGAACTTCGTCGCGTTGCGTGATCTCGACCTGCAGCAGCGGATGCCGCTCGGCGAGGAGAGTGAGCGCTGCGGGGGCCAGCTCGAGAACAACCGACTGGAACGACGCCACCCGCAGGACTCCTCTCACCTCGGGCTGTGCCGCCGCCAACTCCGACTCCGCGAGCTCGAGGCGCGCGAGAATCGCCTCCGTGTGACCGACCAGGGTGATCGCCTGATCGGTCAGCCGGACGCCGCGCCCGACCTTCTCGAGCAGTTGGACCCCGGCCTCCTTCTCGAGTTGGGACAACTGCTGAGAGACGGCCGACGGTGTGTACGACAGGGCGTCGGCGACCGCGGCGAGAGTTCCGCGCAGGTGCAGTTCGCGGAGCACTCGGAGGCGTGCGACGTTCAGCATTTCGGGCCCTTCAACACATCAGAACTGCTAACCATTATCCGCCAGAGACATTCGCTGGACTGATCGTATCGTCGGGCGAAGAGTGGATCTCGTGAACATGAAGGTTGGCGAGGCTCGCACGGGCGCGGCGGTGGCGATGATCATCGGCTCATGCGTGTCGCTGCAGTTCGGAGCAGCGATGGCCGTGCACCTCTTCGACGACGTCGGCTCATGGGGCGCCACGCAGTTGCGGCTGACGATCGCGGCGCTCGTGCTGGCCGCGATCACCCGACCGAGAGTCCTCCGGTGGGACAGATCCCAGTGGCGTGCGGTGGCCGCGTTCGGCGCGGTGCTCGCCGCTATGAACGGCTCATTCTACGCCGCCATCGACCGCATCCCACTCGGCACCGCCGTCGCCATCGAATTCCTCGGCCCGCTGATCCTGTCGGCGGTCCTGTCGCGCCGCCGCACCGATCTGCTGTGGGTCGGTCTGGCGTTCGTCGGCATGATGCTGCTCGGTGTGGACAGTGTGCTCGGCGCGACGTCGCTCGACCCGATCGGTGTGCTGTTCGCGTTGCTCGCCGGCCTCTTCTGGGCCGGCTACATCCTCGCGGGCGCCAAAGTGAGCGCCCGCGTACCGGGTACGGGTGGTCTGGCCGCGGCCCTGGTGATCTCATCGATCGTGCTGCTGCCCATGGGAGGAGCCGCCGCGGCACCCGCAGTCGGCGACTGGCGTCTGCTCGCGCTCGCCGCGGGCACCGCGCTCCTGGGCTCGCTCATCCCGTACTCGCTGGAACTGAGCGCCCTGCGCCGCCTGCCGAAGAACGTGTTCGGCGTCCTGCTGAGCCTGGAACCCGCGATCGCCGCCGTCGCAGGCTTCGTGCTGCTTCACCAACCGATCGGCGTCCTCCCATCGCTAGCCATCGCGGCGGTCATAGCCGCCAGCGTAGGAACGACGATGAGCGCGGAAACAGGAACGAGCGGAACAGACAGCACCATGACGAGAGGGGAACGACGCAACCGGAAGAAGACACCACAACGAGGTCAGCGGGCGGAGACGTCCGCGGAGCCCTCCGCAGCGCGCGAGCCGATAGGCGAGCCCGCGAGGACTGCCGAGGCGGACGTCTCCGCCCGCTGACCGGGGGAAGGGGACGCCTTTCGACTCGCTTCGCTCGCTCAAGGAGCAGTTGGGCGAGCCCGCGAGGACTGCCGAGGCGGACGTCTCCGCCCGCTGACCGGGTGGGACGGGTCAGGTGACGGCGGCGGAGAACTGGGCGGAGTAGAGGCGGAAGTAGGCGCCTTCGGCTTCGAGGAGCGACTCGTGTGAGCCCTGCTCCACGATGTGTCCGTCCTCCATGACCACGATGACGTCGGCGTCGCGGATCGTGGAGAGGCGGTGCGCGATGACGAAACTGGTGCGGTCGGCACGCAGGTTGGCCATCGCCTTGCCGATCAGGAGTTCCGTGCGGGTGTCGACGGAGCTCGTCGCCTCATCGAGGATCAGCACCGTCGGCTTGGCGAGGAAGGCGCGTGCGATCGTGATGAGCTGCCGTTCACCCGCGGAGACGCCGCCGCCCTCGTCGTCGAGCACGGTGTCGTACCCGTCGGGCAGCGTTTTCACGAAGTGGTCGACGTGACTGATCCTGGCCGCCTCGAGGACCTCCTCGCGGCTGGCGGTCGGGTCGCCGTAGGCGATGTTGTCGTAGATGGTCCCGCCGAACAGCCACGAGTCCTGCAGCACCATTCCGGTGCGTTCGCGGAGGTCGTCGCGCGACATGTGCGAGGCGTCGACGCCGTCGATCCAGATGGTCCCCTCATCCACCTCGTAGAAGCGCATGATCAGGTTCACGAGAGTGGTTTTGCCCGCGCCGGTCGGGCCGACGATGGCGACGGTGTCGCCCGCTTCGGCGGTCAGGGACAGGTTCTCGATCAGCGGGCGGTCGTCGACGTACCGGAACGAGACGTCGTCGAACACGATGCGGCCTCGGCTGGCCTCCGGCGACTCCGGCTTCTCGGGATCCGGGGCCTCTTCGGGCTCGTCGAGGACGGAGAAGATGCGTTCGGCCGACGCGACACCGGACTGCATCAGGTTGAACATCGACCCGATCTGGGTGAGCGGCTGCGTGAACTGCCGTGAGTACTGGATGAACGCCTGCACTTCGCCGAGGCTGAGTTGGCCGGACGCCACGCGCAGGCCGCCGACGACGGCGACGGCGACGTAGTTCAGGTTCCCCAGGAACATGATCGTCGGCATGATGATGCCGGAGATGAACTGGGCACGCCACGACGATTCGTAGAGCGCGGTGTTGCGTTCGTCGAAGTCGGCTTCGACGGCTTCCCGACGACCGAACGCCTTGACGAGCTCGTGGCCGGTGAATGCCTCTTCGATCTGTGCGTTGAGCGCGCCGGTGGACGACCACTGGCCGATGAAGTGCGGTTTGGAGCGCTTTGCGATCATGCCGGTCGCGATAGCCGCGATCGGGACGGTGGCGAGGGCGATCAGCGACAGCAGCGGGGAGATGCTCAGCATCATCGCGAGGATCGCGATCACCATGAGCACAGAGTTGAGCAACTGGCTGATCGTCTGCTGCAGCGACTGCGAGAGGTTGTCGAGATCGTTCGTCACGCGGCTGAGGAGGTCGCCGCGCTTGGACTCGTCGTAGAACGACAACGGCAGGCGATGGATCTTGGCCTCGATGCGGCCGCGCAGGTCGGTGATCGTGGAGACGACGACCTTGTTCAGCAGGTACGCGCCGAGCCAACCGAACAGCGCCGACGCCACGTACAGCGCGAGAACGATCGCGAGGATCCGTCCGACGGCACTGAAGTCGACTCCGTGTCCCGGCACGACGTCCATCGCGGAGACCATGTCGGCGAACGTGTCGTGGCCCGACTGGCGGAGCCCGTCGACGGCCTCGTCCTTGGTGAGTCCGGCAGGCAACTGCGATCCGATGACACCCGAGAACAGTTCGTCGGTGGCGTCGCCGAGGACCCTCGGCGAGTAGGCGTTGAGTGCGACGGAACCGATGATCGACACGACGATCACGGTCATCATCGTCCGGTACGCGCCGAGGTGGCGCACGAGCCGCTTCAGCGATGGTCCGAACGAGTCGGCCTTCTCCATCGACGGCGTCATTCCGGGCGGGCCGGCTGCTCCGGGGCGAGTCACTGTGCGGCTCCGATCGACAGCTGAGATTCGGCTATCTCAGCGTAGGTGGGACACGATTCGAGCAGTTCGTCGTGCGTTCCGATGCCGACGACGGTGCCTGCGTCGAGGACGACGATCTGGTCGGCTCCGGTGATGGTCGAGATGCGCTGCGCGACGACGATCATCGCGGAGTCGCGAGTGGCGGGCGCCAGGGCGGCGCGCAGTCGGGCGTCGGTCGTCAGGTCGAGGGCCGAGAACGAGTCGTCGAACACGTAGACGGCAGGACGGCGGACGAGGGCGCGTGCGATCGCCAACCGCTGTCGTTGCCCGCCCGACACGGTGGTGCCGCCTTGCGAGATCGCGGTGTCGAGACCGTCGGGCATCGCCCTGACGAAGTCTGCGGCCTGCGCGACTGTCAGCGCCTCCCACAATTCGTCGTCGGTGGCGTCGGGCTTGCCGTGCCGGAGGTTGGTGGCGACTGTCCCGGAGAAGAGATACGGCCGCTGGGGGACGACGCCGATGCCCGACCGCAGCAGGTCGGGATCCTGATCGCGGACGTCGACGCCGCCGATGCGCAGCACTCCGCCGGTCGTGTCGAGCAGGCGCGGGATCAGGTTCACCAGAGTCGTCTTGCCTGATCCGGTGGAGCCGACGATCGCCGTCGTGGTGCCCGGCGCGGTCGTGAACGACACCCCGCACAGGACGGGTTCGGCAGCGCCCGGGTACCGGAACTCGACGTCGTCGAACTCGACGATCGCCGCGTCGGCGGTCTGCTCCTCCCCCACTGCGGGCGAGTGCACCGACGACTCGGTGTCGAGGACCTCGCAGATGCGTTCAGCGCACACCCCGGCACGCGGGGCCATCATCGCGAGGAACGACGCCATCATCACCGACATCATGATCTGCATGACGTAGCTGATCATCGCCGTGAGTGATCCGATCTCGACGGACCCGTCGTCGACGGCGTGTCCACCGAACCAGAGGACGGCGATCAACGTCAGGTTGGTGATCAGCATGACGGCGGGGAACATCAACGCCGTCATCCGCCCGACCTTCAGCGTCGCCTCGGCGAGTTCGTCGTTGGCGACGCCGAACCGCTGGGTCTCGTACCGTTCGCGGACGAACGCCCGGACCACGCGGATGCCGGTGATCTGTTCGCGCATCACGCGGTTCACGTTGTCGATGCGTTCCTGCATCGAACGGAACGCCGGGATCATCCGGCCGATGATCAGACCCATCGTGATGCCGAGGACGGGCACGGCCACGACGAGGACCCACGAGATCGGGAGCGCGACGTGCATGCCCATCGCGATGCCGCCGATGCCCATGATCGGCGCGGTCACCAGGATGGAGATCGACATGACGGCGAGAAGCTGCACCTGCTGCACGTCGTTCGTGGTGCGGGTGATCAACGACGGCGCGCCGAACCGTCCGACCTCGCGTGCGGAGAACTCGTTGACCCGATGCAGGAGGTCGTGGCGCATGTCGCGGCCTGCGCCGAGGGCTGCCTTCGCACCGAAGTACATCGCGGCCACCGAGCACACGATCTGAACGAGCGACACGAGCAGCATCCACCCGCCGGTCGACAGGATGTAACCGGTGTCGCCTGCCGCGACTCCGCGGTCGATGATGTCGGCGTTCAAGGTGGGGAGATAGAGCATCGCCGCGGTCGCCACCAGTTGGAGGGCGATCACGGCGATGATCAGACTGCGGTACTTCGTCAGGTACATGCGAAGGAGTCGGATCAGCACCCGATCGACCCTACGCACTCCTCGGCGTCACGGCACCTCGAATACCGCGCCGTCAGGTGAGCGCGACGGCCGCCTCATCGGTGTAGTTCAAGTAGGTGAACGACTCGGTGAAGTACAGGTTGACCACATCGGCGTCGTGCGAGTCGTAACCGATGGACACGTCCTGGCCGATGGTCAGCTCAAAATCGCCGCCGCGAGTCGACACCAGGTAGCCGCCGCTGATGGCGGGAGCCCACACGATCTCGCCGTCGACGAGGAGCCGCCGCAGGTGCTCGCGGATCGGGTAACCGTGGTTCGACGTCTCGTTGACCAGCGCGAACAGGTCCGCCGACAGGGCGAGAGAGTACGGGCCGTCGACGGATGCGAGACGCAGCGCGTTGATCGCCTGGCTGAGGGCCTCCGGGTAGTCGCGGACGTCCTCGGGAAGTGCGATCTTGGTGGCGCCTGCGGCCATTCCGGCGATGCTCGCCGCCGAGTAGCCGGAGAAGATCGCCCGGTCCTCGGCGTGTGCGAGGTCGCGAGCCGCGTTGACCACCGGGTCCCAGTCGGAGTCGGCAGCACCGCGCTCCACGTCGTCGATCGCTTCGCGGGTGATGGTGAACGGCACCTTCAGTTCAACGAGCGGCTGCGCGTTGCGCAGGTACGCCTGGATGCCGTCAGCGGGTGCGTCGATCTTGGTGCGATGGCCGATGGTCACCGAGTCGGTGTCGAGGCCGAGCGGGCCCTTCACATCGACGAGCCGACGTCCGGCCACGTTCCGCTTGAACGAGCGGGTGGCCTCCTCCTCGATCTCGGCCCAGGCGGCGCTGGAGATCGGCGCGAGCTCGCGGTGCAGATTGGTCATGGGTGGTGTCCTTTCAATCCGTCGTTCACTTCGGTGGGGTCAGCGGAGCGATCCGATGCCGAGCGATCCGTCGGACGGTCCGACAGTTGTCGGTTGTTCGGCTGGTTCGGTCTCGGGAGCGGGCGGCAGGTCGGCCAGGAACTCGGCCGTCGGGGCGAAGAACTGGGTTCCGGTGACCGCTGTGGTGAAGTCGAGCAGCCGGTCATGGTTGCCGGGCGGGTCGCCGAGGAACATGTGGCGCAGCATCTCCTCCGTGATCGCCGGGGTCTTCGAGTATGCGATGAAGTAGGTGCCCTTCACGCCGTCGCCTGCGATGTCGCCGTACGGCATGTTGTCGCGGACGATGTCCTGCGGCTTGCCGTCGACGTCGGGGAGGTTCGTCAGTGCAGTGTGAGCGTTCGACGGTTTGGTGTCGTCGTCCATCTCGACGTTCTCGAGCTTGCTCCGTCCGATCGCGTCCTCCTGATCGGAGGTCGGCAGCGCATTCCATTCCGAGAACTCGGTGACGTACCGCTGCACGGCGACGTAACTGCCGCCCGCGAAGTCGGGATCCTGATCGGGGTCGACGGTGATCGCGGAGACGGCGTCCGGACCGTTGGGGTTCTCGGTGCCGTCGACGAACCCGATCAGGTCGCGCATGTCGAAGTACCGGAAGCCGTGAGTCTCGTCGACGGTGGTGACGGCGTCGCCGAGCTGTGTCGTCCAGAGCCGTCCGACCTCGTAGGCGAGGTCGGCGCGGTCGGACTTGATGTGAAGAAGCAGATCGCCCGGGGTCGCGGGCGCGGTGTGGACCTCGCCCGTCAGTTCCACGAACGGGTGCAGCTCTGCCGGACGAGGTCCCGAGAAGAGCCGGTCCCACGCATCCGACCCGATCGCGACGACCGCGCACAGTGTGGCGTCCGGAACGCGCGACGACACGGTGGTCACGATGCCGGCGAGGCCTTCGAGTGCATCACGTGCGGCCTGCTCGCCACCGTCGTCGACGGTCACCACCAGGAACACCGCCGTCGGCGTTTTACTCGTCAGAATGTGCTGTCCGGTACCCACTCGTCCACCCTAGCTCGGCCTGCTGACTCCAGTGCTGACACGCCGACGGCCGGCGACCCACGAGGGGTGCCGGCCGTCAGGTTCCGCTCGACGAGCGGAGAGGATCAGAAGAAGGCGGGGCGGAAGGTCGAGGCCCACGACTCCTTGAAGCGTGCCTGCCAGTAGTCCCACCAGTGCGCGCCGTCGGGCGAGATGTGCGTGGTGAGGCGGACGCCCGGGACCGTCGCGAGACGCGCGATGTACAGCTGCGAGCTGGTCGACGCGGCGACCTCGAGCGGAACCATCTGAGCGAACTTGGTCGCGTTGAAGTTCGGGCTGCCCGGGGTGAGCGACGAGTCGTACTTGGAGCCGACGCCGGTGCCCGACGACACGTACACGCGGTGGCCTGCGAGGTTGCCTGCAGTCAGGAACGGGTCGTTGGCGGCCCACTCGCCTGCGGGCCAGACACCCCACATGTTGACCGGGTTGCCGCCCATCTCCATGACGGAGGCCTGGATGCCCTGGCCGAAGCCGGGCATCGTGACGGTCGGGTAGCCCGAGTACGAGGCGACGGCCTTGTAGAAGTTCGGGTGGCGCGATGCGAGGTTCAGCGCCGCGGTGCCCGACATCGACAGGCCGGCGACACCGTTGCGGCGGTTGTCACTGCCGTGGTTCTTCTTCATGTACGCCGGGAGCTCCCGGGTGAGGAAGGTCTCCCACTTGTTGAGGCCGAGCTTCGGGTCGCGACGCTCCCAGTTGGTGTAGAAGCTGCCGCCGCCGCCGAACGGGATCGCGACATTGGTGCCCTTGCCGACCATGAACTGGTCGACGTTGGTCTCGATGAGCCAGCCGCTGTTGTGCTTGGGGGCGCGCAGGCCGTCCAGCAGGTAGAGGGTCGGCTTCGACTTGCCTGCGCCGCCGTCGATGATCTTGACGGGGACGCTGCGGTGCATCGCGGCGGACCAGACGTTCTCGACGACGCCCGCGGCCTGAGCCTGCGGTGCGGGGGTGACGACGACGGCAGCGGTGGCAGCCGTGGCCAGTGCGAGCACACCGGCAGTCAAGCGCTTACGGGCGCTGGAGAGCATTCGGTTTTCCTTTTCGTCTGCGACGGCCGAAGCCGCCGGAAGATCGTAATCAAGGGACTGAGACCGGCCCGATCCCCCGTTCGGTCGTTCAGCGTAATCGAATCGTGATGGTGTGTCCAAAGCAGAGACATGGCTCGCCACCTGCCTTTGTCGGACGTTCCTCCGGTAGTTCACGCTGCTCGCGCCGCTACCGATCGCGGTTCTGGTCGGGGTTGGGCATCGGTCGGGTGGGGTCGGCGAACGGCGACCGGAACGCTCCGGTGTCCGTGTCGTCGAGGGGGCTCGGCGCCACGTGGCCTGGCGTCTGGGCGTCGGGTGCCTCGTGGCGAGGTTGCCACTCCGACTCCTGGGGGACGGCGCGCTGCCACTGCGACTGATCCGGGAGCACCGTGGTCTCGGGGGCGTCCGGCTCCACAGAGGGGATGACCGTCGTGTCCGGCGCAGGCGCGTACGGTGCCGCGAACGTCGGCCGCTGATGGTTCGGATCGCCGAACGACGACGGGTCGTACGTGTACGCGCCGTCGGTGACCGCGTACGACGTGGTCGGCGTCTCGTCTGCGGGGGCCTTGTCGAGGGCGACGGCGGGCGGAGCGCCGCTTGTCGGCTCGTCGAGGGTCGGCTGGTCCTGCGGGTCCTGGGGATCGTCGCCTGAGGTGGCGGGCTTCTTGCGACCGCGCCAGACGAGGAACACCCACGCGAGGAGCAGGAGACCGCCGAGGACACCCAAGATGATCGGCACGTACGTGCCGCCCCACTTGAGGAGGTTCACGTAGTGCTTCGCGCGGTCGGTCTGCTGCGCGACCGTCTCGTCGGACCACTGGAACGTCGCCTTCAAGGCGTCCATGCGGAACTCGCGGATGGCGCGAGGGGTCTCCGAGCTGTCGTCGGGCGACTTGAAGTACTGGTGCTGCTCCTCGAAGCCGGACACGATCGTGCCGGTCACCGGCTCCACGTACACGTGGCGAGTCGCGGCGCCGTAGCGGTGCATCTCGACCATGTCCTTGGCCTTGACGCCCCGGCCGGTGATGCCCCACCAGCTGGCGGGCATGTTCAGGATCGTGCCGAGCGCGGCGTCGCCCTGCGGGTTCGGCAGGTCGGACAGGTCCTTCTCGGGCACGTCGGCCTCGAAGTGATAGGTCTTGACGCCGTTGATGACCTTCTCCTCCACGAACTTCGCCGGGGAGTCCTGGCGCGTGTTCGTGTCGAAGTAGTAGTACTCGCGCTTCTGCACGTTGAAGCCGAATTTGTACTGGAAGCCCTTGCGGTCGTCGAGACGGACCGAGGCGTCTTCGACGTTGCCGCCCTCAGGGACCGACTCGAGCTGCAGCGAACTGACAACACCGTTCGGGACAGAGGTCTTGCGGTTCACCGACACGCGGTCGACTGTCGCCGTGAGCAACGCGTCGTCGCAGGCTCGCTCGCCGTCCGTCGACATCGTCAGGTCGCGTTCGGTGCCCGCGGAGTCGCGGACGCGGTCGATGCGCACGGTCTGCGCCGACTGAAGGGTGGCCTGGTCGGCGTCGGACGGATCGACGATCACCGAACGGCGCTGCTGAGTCAGGTGCGCGTCGAACTGCGCCGCCTTCTTCTTGGTCACCGAACAACGGTCGAAGATGACTGCCGGGAAGCGGTCGCCGGTCTCGCCCTGGGCCGGGACGGTCGTCGCGACCGACGTGATGTCGAGGTCGAGCGGCACCACCTTCAGCTTCGGCACCAGGTAGATGGGAATGACGACGGCTGCCGCGATGAACGCGACGCCGAAGAACGCGGTGAAGGCCAGTAGGACGCGCTTCATTTCAGACGGCTCCTTCGATCACGTTCGGCTTCCTTCATGATCCCGGCCATGTAGCCGTAGATCTCTCGGTCGCTGATCGCCTTCCATCGAGGCGCAAGCAGCTTCATGTACTTCTCAACGTAGAGCAGTTGCTTCCCGACGAGCACGAGCTCGCGTGGCAACCGCGCGTCGTGCGCCTTCGCCACGGCCGCGAGCTGCCTGCCGAGGTCGGTGTAGCTCATCGATCCGAGTTCGGTCGTCGACAACGGCGAGGTGACCTTGCGCAGGTCGTCGCCGCCCTTGGACGTCGAACCCGGATTGTGGACCGCGCCGAGCAGGAAGATCGCGCGGCCCGCGGAGTCGTAGTCCTGTTTCACGATCAGGTCGACGACGAGTTGTCGGAGGATGCGGCGAGTGCGGGCGTCGAAGCGTCCGACGATGCCGAAGTCGAGGAGGACCAGCTTGCCGTCGTCGTCGACGAGGACGTTGCCCGCGTGCAGATCGCCGTGGAAGAGACCGCCGTGGAACGCCGAGTCGAGAAGCGACAGCAGCAGATTGCGGACGAGCGCCTCCCCGTCGTGACCCGCCGCGCGGACGGCGGCTGCGTCGTCGATGCGGGTGGCGTAGATGCGTTCCATCGTCATGACACGCCGGGTCGTCAGTTCGGGGTGGACGCGAGGGACGCGAACGCGGTCCCCGAAGGGACCGGGCTGCAGACACTCGAACCACTCGGCCATCGTCGCGGCCTCATTGCGGAAGTCGAGTTCGGCGCCCAGGCCTTCTGCGAAGTCCTCGACGACGTGGCGGGCCGACAGCATGCGGCCGTACTCGGAGATCTCGACTAGACCCGCGAGTCGCTCGAGGATCGCGACGTCGGGTGCGAGGCGCCCGGCGATGCCGGGCCGCTGGATCTTGACGACCACCTCGTCGCCGTTGTGCAGCGTGGCGGTGTGGACCTGGGCGATGGACGCCGACGCGATCGGCGTCTCGTCGAACGTCGCGAACACCTCGTCGGGTGCCGCCCCGAGGTCTTCGACGAAGAGGGCCTTGACCTGGGCGAAGTCGAGGGGTCGAACCTGATCGAGGAGAGTCTCGAACTCATTGGAAAGCGTTGGACCGAACACGCCGGGACTGGACGCGATGAGCTGTCCGAGCTTCACGTACGTGGGGCCGAGGTGCTCGAAGGTGCGTCGGACCTCGCGGGCCACATCCGCCGCGCCGGGCGTCTGACCACGGAACAGGCCGCCGATGGCGCCGACGGCGAGCCGCCCCACTCCGGCCGCCGCGTGTACGGAGGTCGACGTGAAGCGGCCGACTTCGCTGATCGGCGACACGGCGGGCAGGGCGCCTCGGCCGGAGTCCGGATCGGGTTCGACGGTCGTCACGCCTGAGGAGTCTAGTTGCTTCATGGCCCCGCGTCCGATTCGTCATTGCCTCACGCCGCGCGCAGGACTACCGTCGAGCTGAGTTTTCGATTCTGAGTCGATAACTGGTTCGTGGTTGGAATCGGGCAGGAGCATGTCATGGGTGCACGCACGGAACGTCGTGCCGACCTCGTTGTGATCGGTGCGGGAATCGCCGGACTCACGGCCGCATTGTCGGCGGTCGACGCAGGGCTGGACGTCGTCGTCCTCAACAAGGGCCAGCGGTGGAACCCCGGCGACGCTGAGCACCCGACCTCGACCTTCTACGCGCAGGGCGGGATCGCCGTCGTCGATCCCGCCATCGGCGACGACTCGATCGACCTGCACGTCACCGACACGCTGAACGCCGGCGCGGGTCTCACCGATCCGACGTCCACCAGGCCGATTCTGACGGACGGCTGGCCTGCGGTGAGCCAGCTCGTCGACCGGGGCGCGCACTTCGACACCGACGCTCAAGGGCGATTCCTGCGCACCCGCGAGGGTGGCCACAGCGTCCGCCGCATCATCCATGCGGGCGGTGACGCGACCGGCGCGCGCGTGCAGCAGGCCCTCGGGGAGGCCGCCGGGCACGCTGGGCTCACCGTGCTGGACGACACGTGGGCGTCGGACGTCCTCGTGCACGACGGCGAAGTGGTCGGTGCGGCGTACGTGACGGCGGGTGTGCCGGGTGTCGCCTGGGCGCCGACGGTCCTGCTCGCGACCGGAGGGGTGGGCCACGTGTATGCCGCCACCACAAATCCGGCGGGTGCCACCGGAGACGGCATTGCGCTCGCGCTCCGAGCCGGTGCGGCCGTCGCCGACCTCGAGTTCGTGCAGTTCCACCCGACCATGCTGTTCGTCCCGGGAGCTCGTGGACGCCGGACGCTCGTCAGCGAGGCGGTTCGCGGTGAAGGGGGCAGGCTCGTCGACGTGAACGGCCAGTCGGTCACCGCCGGGGTGCACCCGCTCGGTGATCTCGCCCCGCGTGACGTGGTCGCTCGCGCCGTCGCCGCGGCGATGGAGCGGACGGGCGCGGACTGCGTCCACCTGGACATCACCGGTGTCGCCGACTTCGCCGACCGCTTCCCGACGGTCACCGCGGGCGTCCGTGCGTCGGGTCTCGACGTGACCGGCGGTTATCTTCCGGTGGTTCCCGGTGCGCATTACCTGTGCGGCGGTGTCGCCACCGACGGCGACGGCCGGACCGATGTGCCGGGACTCCTCGCCGCGGGTGAGACCGCCCGCACCGGACTGCACGGTGCGAACCGGCTCGCGTCCAACAGCCTTCTCGAAGGTCTTGTGATGGGTCGACGCAGCGCGGTCGAGGCGGCCGCCAGGGTCGGCAGGCGTGTGGTCGAGGTCGACGTGCCCGAGTCGGGTGCGGCCAGAGTCTGCGACCGGACGGCCCTCCAGGACGCGATGTCGCACGACGTCGCCCTCGACCGTGACGCTGGTGGGCTTGAATCGGTCGCCGCGCTGCTCGACGGTTCGCCGTTGCGTCCGAGGACCGATCTGCGGTCCGCGGAAGACGCCGCGCTCACGCTCACCGCCCGTGCGATCGTCGCCGCGGCGCTGCATCGTGAGGAATCGCGTGGTTGCCACCAACGTGCTGATCACCCGGCGACGTCGGCGGATCCGGTGTCGCGGCAGTTCGTGCTGGACGGCGATCGGCTGGTCGCGGCGCGCGAACGCGCCGTGCCAACCTCCTAGATACCGCCCGGCAACCTCCGTACACTGCACACAGCAGCAGCCGGGAAGGGGTGTGTCCATGAGTGGTGGACGATGCTGGTCGTCGATCGTCGCCACGTCGGACGAACGCGCCGCCCTCAGTCTCGGACCCGACGCCGAGTGGCTCATCGGATGTGTCCTCTACGAAGGCCATCCCGGCGCCCACGCATCGGACGGTGACCAGCCGCATCACGGTCGTCGCCGATGGCTGGTCTGGGGCGACTTCGCGCGCGGCGCGCAGATGCTCCGCGATGAGGATCCCTGCCCGATGGCGGGCGTCGACGGTTCGCCGTGTCGCTTCTACCGGGGCCACAGCGGACCGCACAGTGTGGCCGCTCCCGCCGCACCGCCGGTCATGGAGGCTCCGCGGGTCGATCCGGCGTCGCCGATGGACCGCAGGCCCGCCGCAGCTGCGGCGTATGTGCCGCCGAGCCGCCCTTCGTTCCCGCCGACTGCGCCCTGGCCTGCGCCGTCCGCATTCGACATGGATCCCGACCCGCCGACCGAGACGTTCGCGCCGCTGCCCACCCCTCCCGGGTGGCCGCACGTCGTCGACTCCAGGACGGCGATGGACCGTCTCTTCGCCGACCTCCCGTCGCTCCGCCCCGAAGATGCGCCGTTCGTTCCTCCGTCGCCGGACGGCACCTGGCGCACCTTCGGGGACGCGCCGCCCACCCCGGTCGCCGCGATTCCGACCGATCCGGTCCCGGCTGAGCCCGCGGAGGTCGACGTCGTCGATGTTGAGGTCGTGGACGTCGACGAGGTGGACGTCGTGGACCCGCCGTCGGGCCCGGTCGACGACGTCCCGCCGATCGAGGTTCCCGACGGCGCAGTCGCCGTTCATCCGGAGCCGGTGATCATCACCTCCGAGGAGTCGGTCACCTCCGGTCCAGCGAAGTTCGTGCCCGCGGACGACCGGTCGGGCAAGCGGCAGAAGCACAAGCGCAAGAAGGTCGACAACACCTACGAGCCGTCGCTCGGCGACGACGCGCCGGGCGGCGCGACGACAGTCGTCTTCCGGGACGACCCCGACGCCACGCTGATGGAAGTCCGACCGACGTCCGACGCGGTCCTCACCACGTCGATCCTGCAGGTTATCGCCTCGAACGATGATCCTCTGCGGATGGGGGTGCCGACGACGCTGCGGCGTGCCGCCACTGCGACGCCCGAACTCACCGGCGCCGATCTCAAGGCGATGACCGCAGCTGTTCGCGGCGCCGCCGACCGCCTGCGCGACGAGGCGGCCGCCGACGATGCCAGGGAACTCCGCGAGGCGCTCAGGGATGTCGCCGGCACCATCGCCGAGATCGCGTCTCGACTCCCGGAGTGACGTCGTCCGATACCCCGCAGGGGTAGACGAAATCATCCCGAGCGGGTACAACTGATACCAGCGGGGGGGTATAGGCGAAAGGGTGGGCCATGTGCGCACACGACAACACTGACGAAGCCGACCACGGGCACCACGGCTACATCGGCAATCAGGCCGGATACGTCCGTCGTCTGAAGCTGATCGAGGGACAGGCGCGCGGCCTCCAGCGGATGGTTGAAGAAGAGGCGTACTGCATCGACATCCTCACGCAGGTGTCGGCGATGACGAAGGCGCTCGAGGCAGTGAGTCTCGGACTGCTGTCGGACCACATGAATCACTGTGTGGTGTCCGCCGCCCGCGAGAGCGACGAGGCGGCCGACGAGAAGATCGCCGAGGCGATGAAGGCGATCACGCGCCTGGTCAAGTCCTGACCCTCGTCAAATGTGCACGTGAGCGGTGTGACGGGTGACCCCATCCGCTCCTTTCCGCTCCATCCGCTCCCTTCAACGACATCCGCTCCCTCCGCGAAGGGAGCGGATGTCGCTGGAGGGAGCGGATTGCGTTTGTGGGGAGCGGATGTCGTTGAAGGGAGCGGATTCGGGGGCCATTGTCGGTCGCCGACTGATCGGGGTCTACCGATCGGGGCCGCGGGCGCGCAGACTTGAACGAGGCCGGGAACCCGAAGTCACGAGAGGTCCGTCATGAACGTTCGGAAGTCTTTGTCGATGGTCGCGGCCGGATGTGCGGCGACCATCGCGCTGGTCGCAGCCCCCGCGCCGGCGGATGCCGCTCCGAGGTGCCCGTCGACGGTCACCGCGGCGACGTCGAAGGCCGCGACGGTCTCGGCGCTGCGGAACACGTGCAGTCAGGCGGGTGTCGACCGACTGTTCCGCGCGGCGCAGGCGGGTGCTCTGCCGGTCGGCGTCTACAACGGACAGGCACGGCCGATCGGAGGCCCGAACAGCGGGGCGTCGTCGGCGATCGGCGGTGTGTGGGCGGGCAAGCGCTTCTACCGCGGATGGCTCACCAACCGGGTGCTCGGCGGAGAGGCGTTGCCGGCGAACGTCTATTACGGGCGTTCGGCGCTCGACGGGAAGCGCGTGATCCGCATCGACTACGCGCGCAGTGGCCTCGGAGGCCTGCACGACGAGATCCGCAGGCTCGGCAACGGTGTGTATCTCGGATACGGGTTCGACGGTCCGCGCCGCATCGTCACGTTCTGGGTCTGGCGGTAGTCAGAGCCCGTCGAGGAAGTCGACGAGGATCCGATTGACCTCGCCTGCGGCCTCCATCTGCACGAAGTGGCCGGCGCCGGGGATCACGTGCGTCGACTGCAATCCGGGCACACGGTCGGCGGTCTGGGCGAGGGGATCGGCGCCCATCATCTGCAGGACGGGATCCTGCGCGCCGACGATGAACGTTGTCGGCACGGCTACGGGGGTGTCGTGGAGGCCCGCGTTCTGCTCCCACACCAGATCTTCCGCGCGGTACCAATTGAGGCCGCCGGTGAAACCGGTGCGCGCGAACTCGTCGACGTACACGTCGAACTCCGCCTCCGACAGCCACGACCACGGGAGGGCGGGCGGCTCCGGCAGCACGTCGAGATACCCGTTGCCGTCTGACGGGAATCCCCAGCAGTCGAGGTAGCGGCCGTCACCGCTGAGGGCGTGGAACAGCTTCGCCAGGAACTCGCGGGGGCGGGCGTCGAGTTCGGCCTCGGCGACGCCTGGCCGCTGGAAGTAGTGCAGATGCAGAAAGTGCTGCTTGGCCATGTACTCGAACGCGACGCTGGGCCGCACCGGCATCCGTGCGACGCGCGGAACACTGAACTGCGCCAGTGCGACGACGCGGTCGGGTGCCCGCGCGGGCAGGTCCCACACCAGGTGAGCGCCGAAGTCGTGGCCGCCGAACACCGCTCGGTCGATGTCGAGGGCGTCGAGCAGGCCCACCATGTCGGCGACAGTGTGCGTGCGGTCGTAGACGCGGACGTCGGTCGGGGCCGAGCTCGCGCCGTAGCCGCGCATATCGGGTGCGATCGCGCGGTAGCCGGCGTCGGCGAGTGCCTGCATCTGGTGTCTCCAGCTGTAGCCGAGGCCGGGGAAGCCGTGGCACAGCACGATCGGATCGCCTTCGCCCTGTTCGGCGACGTGCATCGTGATGTCGCCGACGTCCACCGTGTGGTGTCTGATCATCGCGACTCCTCTCGGTACGAGTTCCCGTGACACTAGAACATGTTCTAGAACATCGTCTAGGCTGGCGTCCATGAGTGGCTTGGACATTCCGGAAACAGTCGATGCGAACGATGTCGCGGAGTACACGGACGACGTGGACGTGCTGGTTCTCGGTGCGGGGATCGGTGGATGCTGCGCGGCGGTCGAAGCGGCAGCGGCGGGCGCGAGTGTCATCGTGCTCGAACGCTCGGCTGCGGCAGGCGGCACCAGCTGCATGGCGGGCGGACACTTCTATCTCGGCGGCGGAACTGCGGTCCAGCAGGCCACCGGGCACGAGGACAGCGCCGACGAGATGGTCAAGTACCTGACGGCGGTCTCCCGCGATCCCGAGCCCGACAAGATTCGCGCCTACTGCGACGACAGCGTCGAGCACTTCGGTTGGCTCGAGAACCTCGGATTCGAGTTCGAGCGCTCGTACTACCCGGAGAAGGCCGTCATCCAGCCGCAGACGCAGGGGCTGATGTTCACCGGCAACGAGAAGGTGTGGCCGTACAAGGATCAGGCGATCCCGGCGCCCCGTGGCCACAAGGTTCCGGTCCCCGGCGACACCGGCGGCGCGGGCATGGTGATCGGTCTGCTCGTCGACCGCCTCGGCGAGCTCGGCGTCCCGATCCGCTACGAAGTGGGCGGCCGCGCGCTCATCGTCGACGACTCCGGCGCGGTGGTCGGCGCCCGCTTCAAGGACGGCGCGACTGAAGGTTTCATCAAAGCCAAGTCGGTGATCATCGCGGCGGGCGGATTTGTGATGAACCCCGACATGGTCGCCGAATACGTTCCGCAGCTCGCCGAGAAGCCGTTCACGCTCGGCAGCACCTACGACGACGGTCTCGGCATCCGCATGGGCGTCTCGGTGGGCGCGAAGCTCAAGCACATGGACCAGGCGTTCATCACCGCACCCGTGTATCCGCCGTCGATTCTGTTGACCGGTCTGGCTGTCAACAAGGAGGGAAAGCGGTTCGTCGCAGAGGATTCTTATCACTCCCGCACATCGGGATTCGTGATGGACCAGACCGATCGATCCGCGTATCTGATCGTGGACGAAGCGCACATGCAGCGGCCGGAGTTCCCGCTGTGCCCGTTCATCGACGGATGGGAGACGGTGGAGGAGATGGCCGACGGTCTCGGTCTGGATCGGGACACCCTCGTTTCGACTCTGGACCGGTACAACACCTATGCTGCAAACGGCGAGGATCCCGACTTCCACAAGAGCCCCGAGTTCCTCGCCCCGCAGGATCGCGGGCCCTGGGCGGCCTTCGACATGAGCCTCGGCAAGGCGCTGTACGCCGGTTTCACCATCGGCGGAATGGCGACCACCGTCGACGGCGCGGTTCTGCACGAGGACGGTTCGGTAATCCCGGGCCTGTACGCCGCCGGAGCCTGCGCAGCCAATCTTGCGCAGGACGGCAAGGGCTACGCTTCGGGCACTCAGCTCGGAGAAGGCTCCTACTTCGGTCGGCGTGCCGGCGCATCCGCCGCAGCACACATCTAGCAGTGCTGTGATCTGACTTACAGGCACTCTTGGGTGATTCTTACCCCGTGCTAAGTTCGTCCCACGTTTTCCATCATGCGGGTTACCCCACGTTTCCTGCAGCATCGCGCGAGTTCGATGAAGCACTTGCCGGTCACTATGGAACCGTTCTCCGGAGCGGGAGCTCCTGGCGTTGACCTGTACCTTGTGCCCGTCGATCTCGTCTGATGCGGCGATCAGATCAAGGTGAGAACAACAGATATGAATGCAGGAGAGGCATCGACATGCTGATCGGCATCCCTCAGGAGTCCAAGACAGGCGAGACGCTCGTCGCTGCCACCGCCAAGACGGTCGGCCAGCTGCAGCAGCTCGGATACGACGTCCTCGTCGAGGCCGGTGCGGGTTCGCTCTCGGAGCAGCCTGACGCGGCGTTCACCGAGGCGGGCGCACGGGTCGGTTCAACCGACGACGTGTGGGCCGCCGACGTGGTCGTCAAGGTGAACGCCCCGACCGACGCCGAGATCGCTCGCATGCGCCGTGGCGCTGTGCTGATCTCGATGATGGCCCCGGCGCGCAATCCGGAACTCGTCGAGAAACTGACGAACGCAGGCGTCACCGCGCTCGCCATGGACGCTGTCCCGCGCATCTCGCGCGCACAGTCCATGGACGTGCTGTCGTCGATGGCGAACGTCGCGGGCTACCGTGCCGTCGTCGAGGCCGCGCACGAGTTCGGCCGCATGTTCACCGGTCAGGTGACCGCAGCGGGAAAGATCCCGCCGGCTCGCGTGTTCGTCGTCGGCGCCGGTGTGGCCGGTCTGGCCGCGATCGGCGCCGCGTCCGCGATGGGCGCCGTGGTGCGTGCGTTCGACGTGCGTCCCGAGGTCGCCGAGCAGGTCGAGTCGATGGGCGCGGAGTTCGTGCACGTCGATTTCGAGGCGGAGAAGTCTGAGGACGGCTACGCCAAGGAGATGACCGCCGAGCAGGAGGCGGCCACCGCGTCGATGTACGACGAGGAGGCGCGCGCCGCCGACATCGTCATCACGACTGCGCTGATCCCCGGCCGTCCGGCTCCGAAGCTGCTGTCGCCCGAGACCGTCGCCGGCATGAAGCACGGCTCCGTGATCGTCGACATGGCAGCTGCCAACGGCGGCAACGCCGCGGGCACCGTCACCGACGAGAAGGTCGTCACCGACAACGGTGTGACGATCCTCGGTTACACCGACCTGGCCGGCCGTCTGGCCGCTCAGACGTCGCAGCTGTACGGCACCAACATCGTCAACCTGCTCAAGCTCCTCACCCCGTCGAAGGACGGTGAGCTGACGCTCGACATGGACGACGTCGTCCAGCGCGGCATCACGGTGACGCGTGACGGCGAAGGCATGTGGCCGCCGCCGCCCGTTCAGGTGTCCGCAGCTCCGAAGGCCGCCGCGGCCGAGCCCGCGCCGGTCGCCGAGCCCAAGGCTCCGATGTCGGCAGGCAAGAAGGTCGCGCTCGTCCTCGCGGGCATCGTCCTGTACGGCCTGGTCGTCGCCGTCGCTCCCGACCCGATCCCGCAGCACTTCACGGTGCTCATGCTGGCGATCGTCATCGGCTACTACGTCATCGGCAAGGTCGCGCACGCCCTGCACACGCCGCTGATGTCGGTCACCAACGCCATCTCAGGTGTTGTCGTGGTCGGCGCGCTGCTGCAGATCGCCACCGACAACACCACGATTCGCGTGCTCTCCGCGATCGCGATCCTGCTCGCCTCCATCAACATCTTCGGTGGCTTCGCAGTGACCCGACGCATGCTCGCCATGTTCAGCAAGGGGGCCTGACGTCCATGGACATCAATTCGATCACTGTTGCGGCGTACATCGTCGCGTCGCTCCTGTTCATCCTGTCGCTGGCCGGATTGAGCAAGCACGAGTCCGCCAAGAGCGGCCTCACGTACGGCATGGTCGGCATGGCCGTCGCGATCATCGCGACGATCGCCCTCGCCGTCGACAACATGACCAACCTCGACGGCAAGTGGATCTCCATCGGCCTGATGGGCGGCGCCGTTGTCATCGGCGCCCTGATCGGCCTCTGGCGCGCCAAGATCGTCGAGATGACGGGCATGCCCGAGCTGATCGCTCTGCTGCACTCGTTCGTCGGTCTCGCCGCCGTCCTCATCGGCTGGAACGGCGCCATCACCGGCGCACACCTCGAGCATGTCGCCGATGACGACCGCGGAGCCCTCATCGGCATCCACGGTGCCGAGGTCGCGATCGGCATCTTCATCGGCGCCGTGACCTTCACCGGTTCGATCGTCGCCAACCTGAAGCTGTCGGCGAAGATCAAGTCTGCACCGCTGATGCTGCCCGGCAAGAACTTCATCAACGTCGGCTCGCTCGTCGTGTTCGCGGTCCTCACCGGCATCTACGTGGCACGCGACCTCAAGGACGACACCACCGGTTACGTCCTGCTCGCCGTCATCACCGCCCTGGCGCTATTCCTCGGCTGGCACCTGGTGGCCTCGATCGGCGGCGGCGACATGCCGGTCGTCGTGTCGATGCTGAACTCGTACTCCGGTTGGGCCGCGGCCGCATCGGGCTTCCTGCTCAGCAACGACCTGCTCATCGTCACCGGTGCGCTCGTCGGCTCCTCGGGTGCGTACCTGTCGTACATCATGTGCAAGGCGATGAACCGCTCGTTCATCTCCGTCATCGCGGGCGGCTTCGGCATCGAAGCCGGCCCGGCCGAGGACAAGGACTACGGCGAACACCGCGAGATCCAGGCCGACGCCGCAGCCGAGCTTCTCGCCGGCGCATCGTCCGTCGTGATCACGCCGGGTTACGGCATGGCCGTCGCACAGGCGCAGTACCCGGTGGCCGACCTGACCGCCAAGCTGCGCGCCAAGGGCGTCGACGTCCGCTTCGGCATCCACCCCGTCGCCGGTCGTCTGCCCGGTCACATGAACGTGCTGCTCGCCGAGGCGAAGGTGCCGTACGACGTTGTTCTGGAAATGGACGAGATCAACGACGACTTCCCGGACACCGACGTCGTCCTGGTCATCGGCGCCAACGACACCGTGAACCCGGCGGCGTCGGAGGATCCGAGCTCGCCGATCGCAGGCATGCCGGTTCTCGAGGTCTGGAACGCCAAGGACGTCATCGTGTTCAAGCGTTCGATGGCCGCCGGTTACGCCGGTGTCCAGAACCCGCTGTTTTTCCGCGAGAACACGCAGATGCTGTTCGGTGACGCGAAGGACCGCGTGGAAGACATCATCTCCGCTCTGTAAGAGTCTCTTCACCACGATCGCCCCGCGAACCCTCGGTCCGCGGGGCGATCGCTTTTGGTCGTCGGGGAGCAGTTCCCTGGAATCGCAGGGAGCACGAAACTCACGACCTGGCCGGAAGGTAACACCGAGGTGTGTTTCGTACACCACCCTTATGTGACTTTTGCGGCACAGTGTTCACGACGGTGCGACTCGGGTCGTCAGCACCTCGGTACCGATCAGGCAGGCGACTGAGGACATGCGTGAACGTACGATCGACGCATGGATGACGCCAGTGTGTTCGACGTCGAACTGAGTGCGTTGATCGACGTGCTCGGGACCAACCTCTACACGGGGCCGGGCGTGTACGTCCGTGAGCTGCTGCAGAACGCGATCGATGCGCAGGCGGAGGCTGGTCGGGCGGACGCGCCGATCGAGATCACCACGGACGGGGCAGTCTTCGAGGTCGCCGACCAGGGTGTCGGCATGACCGGCGACACCATCGCGCGTCTGCTGGGGACCATCGGCGCCAGCTCCAAGCGCGACCCGTTCGGGTTCGGGTCGACCTCGCAGATCGGTCAGTTCGGTGTCGGCCTCCTCAGCGGATTCCTCGTCGGCGACCGCATCGAAGTCACTTCCCGTGCGGACGACGCCGATGCCGTCGTCTGGTCGGGTTCGTCATCGGGAGCGGTTGAACTCTCATCCGGCGACCGCGAGGCCACCGGCACCACCGTCCGCATCATCGCTCGCCCGGACACTCGCTCATGGCTCGCGCCGGAGAAGGTCCGGACGCTGGCCGCCGAGTACACCGCCATGCATCCGACCCCGGTGCTGGTGAACGGCGAGCGCGTCAACGGAGGCGCAGGCCTGTTCGGTGATCCGTCCGGCGGCCGGGATGCGGCGCGCGTCGCGTTCAGCCAGGACGAGCTCGGTTTCACGCCGTTGGAGATGTTCGACGTCGACGTCCCGGAGGCGGGCCTGCGCGGAGTGGCGTTCGTGCGGCCGAGCGGCGGCGACCTCGTCGCCAGGGCGACCCATCGCGTGTACGTGAAGGGCCTCCTCGTGGGGGATGTCCCCGCACTGGTCCCGGAATGGGCGTACTTCGTGCGGCTCGTCGTCGACTCGACCGGTCTGAAGCCGACGGCGTCGCGGGAGGGACTCGTCCGCGACGACCTGTTCGACGCAGTGTCGGTCTCACTCGGTGAGCAGATATCCGCGTGGCTGACGGGCCTCGGCTCGCGTCCGGTGGTGCGAGAGAGATTCCTGAACGTGCACGAGCAGGGAGTCAAAGCCCTCGCCGCTCACCGACCGGAACTGCTGGGCTTCGTCGACAAGCACTGTGTCTTCGACACCAACGTCGGTCCCATGCCGCTTGCCACGTTCCGCGCTCGATTCGACACGATCCGCTACGCGGGGAGCGTCGACGACTATCGGGTGCTCGCCGACATCCTCGCCGGGCGGGGGATCGGTCTGGTGAACGCCGGACACGCGTTCGAGACCGCCGTCATCCGCGCGCTGATCGCCGCGGACCCGCAGCGCAGGTGCGAACCCATCGGACAGCAGTTCCTGCTGTCTGCCCTGTCGACGCCGAGCGCCGAACTGCGCACCGAGTTCGACGCCGCAGTCCACCTGGCTCGGCGCGCGGTCTCACCCTTCGACTGCGAGGTGAGCCTGCGCGAGTTCGATCCGGACGGGATCTCCGCACTGTTGTTGACCGACGACTCGGCCCGCATCGCGCAGGACCGGACCGAGATGCTGTCGGAGGCGGCGGGCGAACCGGACGCGTGGCTCGCCGCGCTCGCCGCGCTCGACGACGGCGACGTCCCCCCGACTCGGCCGGTGCTGGTCCTCAATGCGACCAACGCTCTGGTCAAACGTCTCCCGACCCTGGGCGACGACGTCGTCGCAGGAGCACTCATCCGGGTGATCTACAGCCAGGCGATGCTCCGAGCGCGGCGTTCGGTGCGAGTGGCCGCGGCGTCCGAACTCGACTCGGCGATCACCCTGCTCGCCGATCTCGCGACCCGCGACAGCATCGAAGGAGACGTGGAATGAGCGGACCGCACATCGACCCGACGATCGGCGAGATCCTCGACGACCTGTGGATGGCACGACACGGCGACCCGCGATTCGGGCACGAGGACTTCGCTCCGTTCCCCTCGCTGATCGCACGCGCCGACGAGACCGGCGACCTCGACCTGCGCATCCTCACTCGGCTCGAAGGCGCGTACTCCGCACTGTGGGCAGGCCGCACCACCGACGTGCTGACACTCGTCGCCTGGCTGTATCGGACGCAGGACGCCCACGGCGCCGACGTCGAACTCGACGACTGGCAGATGGAGCAGTTCCAGACGACCGTCGTCGACCTGCTCGACTCACTCACCGGAATCCCCGAGTTGTCCCTGGACCAGATCCGCGGCATCACCGACGACTGGTCGCGGCGGGTCAAAGGCACCGTGTACTACGCGCCTGCCGTTGAGGCTGCCGTTCACGCCGACATCGCGGTCCACCAGGGACGGTCGGACGAGGCTGTCCGCATTCTCGACGGGTGCGTCGACTACCGCCCGCCCGCCGGGACCTGCGGCCCGGGGACGCGTGCGACCGTGGGCGCGGTCTACGTCGCGGCGGGCGCCTACTCCCAAGCCGAGGCGCTGTCGACTCCCGATCTCGACGGTGATCCGGCGGAACGGTGTGGCTTCTATCCGGCGGAGACGTACGGCGCACTGATCGAGGCGTGGGGTCGCGCCGGACGTCGGGACGACGTGATCAGAGCGGCGCGGTCGCTGGAGGAGACGTACAGTCCGGTTCATCTGTACGGCCACATCGCTGACGCGATGGTCGCACTCCTGCGGGTCGACGCGCTCGCCGAAGCGCTGCCGATGGCGCTGCGCCATGCGGACGTCGTCGACCAGTGCCCCAACCCCTTGGCGGCGGCACAGTTGGCCGCGGCGCTGTCGGCGACCTTCGCATCGGCCGCGGACAGCGACGCCGACACCGTCGTCGTCCGACACGACGAGGACGGGGCGCCCGGGCCGGTCGCGGCGTCGCAGGTTGCCGCCGAACTCGCCGACTACGTCCGGGTGACGGCAGGTCGGTTCGACGTGCGCAATGCGTCGAACGCCGTGTCGGCGGGGCTCGAGGAGGTGTTGGCGGTCCGTGCGACCACCGCGCTGCAGACCAAGGCCGACACCCGGGTGACGCCGATCGCGAACCGGACGGCTGCGGAACTGGTGTCGGGCCTGTCGGCGTTCGCCTCCTCGTCGCCGCGGCGCGCCGAACAGTGCGCGGACGCGCTGCGGCCACGGGTCGAGGAGCTGTCCGGCCGGACCCGCATCCGAGCACGGCACATGTTGGCATGGGATCGACGCCGTACCGATCCGCACGGGGCCGTCGAGGAGCTCCGCGCCGCGGCAGACTCGAGCCGGTCGGACTATCCGGCATGGTCGGCCCAGTCGGATCTGCTCGCGGCGCTGCTCGAGGTGCACAGCGGCGGAGCATCCCCCGAACTCCTCACCGGTTGGCGCGACGCGGATCCCGAATGGAGTGCGGGCGCACGCGCCAACTTCGCACGACTTCTCGGCATGGCTCTCGCCCCGTTCGACCCGACCCGCGCGCTCGCAGCAGTCGACGAGGGTCTCGCCGTGCTCGACCGGGTGGACGCCGGGGAGATTCCCCTCCTGGACGATCCGGAGGCACTCGCGGCGACCGGTTCGGTCGACGCCGACGCCGCAGCGTCGCGGTCCGCGCTGCACCGTCTGCGGGTGGACGTGCTCGGTGAACTCGCCCGCGGATCCGACGGTTTCGACCCGTCCCGCGAGGTGGACGCGGCCTTGGTGTCGGCGCGGCGCGCAGCCGACCTCGCGAGTGATCCCGATCAGGCATTGCTGTACAGATCGGAACTCGTCGGGGCGTTGCAGCTGGCCGCAGGCGTGGCCGCACGGACGGACGGCGCCGCTGCACTCCTCCTGCTCGGTGAGGCCGAGACCGTCGCGCGGTACTCCTTGCTGGCAGAGGTCTTGGCGTCACGATCGGCGCTGCGGCTCGACCTCGACGACATCGACGTCGCACGGGACGACGCCGAACGGGCGCTCGCGGTGTGGATGGTCGAAGGTGACGACGCGGCCGCCGACGTGGCGCGCTTCGACCTCGGGCACATCATGCTCATGCGCGAGGAGGACCCGCTCGCCGTGATCGAACTCGTGGAGTCCGCGGTGGCGACGATGGAGACGCGCGGCGACATCGGGGCTCAGATGCAGGGCATGCAGGTCCTGGCACGGGCGCAGTCCGCCGCAGGACGGTCCGGCGATTCCGTCGAGTCGTACACCAGGGTGATCGACGCGTACACCGACCACGTGCCGCCGGTCGTCCAGGCGCAGTTGCACGCCGCGCGGGCCGTCGAACTCGCCGACCAGCAGCAGTTCCCCGAAGCTCTCGCCGACCTGGACGCCGCCGTCACCTGGTACTCGGAGTCGGGTGCGGGATTCGATGCGGCGGACTGCCTCCGCACGGCCGCCCTCACGGCGTACTTCGCGGGTGATCATGACGGCGCCAATGCCTACCTCGCGCGTGCCGACCAGGCGTACGAGGAACTCGCGACGGCTGCACCCGTCGACTTCGAACGAGCCCGGCTCGACTTCGCGCGCGCCGACATCGTGCGGGTGTCGGATCCGGAACGTTCCACCGCATTGCTGGTGGACGTGGCCGCACGAGCCCGGGCCGCGAATTGGATCGGCCTGTTGATACCGGTTCTGCACCTGTCCGCGACCATCGCCGCCGACGACGGTCTGACTGCCGACGCCCTCGCACTGGTGCAGGAGGCGTTGCGTCACGCACCCGACCACCCGGCGCTGCTCGACCTGCTCAGCGAGTTGGAGTTTCCCGGCTGATCAGTCCTGCAGATACGCGAGCACGGCGAGCACTCGACGGTGGCCTCCGTCGGACGGCGACAGTCCGAGCTTGGCGAAGATGTTCCCGATGTGCTTGCTGACGGCCGTGTCGCTCACCACCAGTCGCCCGGCGATCGTCTGGTTGTCGAGTCCCTCGGCCATCAGGCCGAGGACTTCGCGTTCCCTCGGGGTCAGCGTGCGAATCGGGTCGCCCGTCGCTCTCCTGCTCATCAGCTGAGACACCACTTCGGGGTCCATCACAGTGCCGCCTGCAGCCACTCTGCGGAGGGCGTCGACAAAAGCGCCGACGTCGCCCACGCGTTCCTTCAGCAGGTATCCCAGGCCGTCGGCCCCCTCGGCGACGAGTTGTCCGGCGTACCTGTCCTCGACATACGCCGACAGCACGAGCACGGGGAAGCCTGGCCGGCGTCGCCGTGCCTCACGAGCGGCCTCGAGCCCTTCGATGGTGAACGTCGGCGGCATCCGCACGTCGAGGACGGCGGCGTCGGCGTCGTCGAGCATGCCGAGGAACGCCTCACCGGTGTCGACGGCCGCGACGACGTCGAAACCCTCGCTCCGCAACAACAGAGCCAGCCCCTCCCTCAGGAGGGTGTCGTCTTCGGCTATCACGATCCGCATGGCAGTTCCGTTCTGACAACGGTGGGGCCGCCCACCGGGCTGGACAAGGTCATGGTCCCCTCGAACGCCTGGACCCGCCGAGTGATCCCCTCGAGGCCTCCGTCGGGCCGGATCGAAGCACCTCCGACACCGTCGTCGACCACCTCGACGACAAGGCGGTCAGTGGGCCGGTCGTGTGTCAGGCAGATCTGCGCGTGTGTGGCGTTCGAGTACTTGGCGACGTTGTTCAGCGACTCCGCGACGACGAAGTACACCGCGGCCTCCACCGCGGCCGGCACTCGCGGAATGTCGTCGGCCCGCAGGTCGCACGGCACGGCGCTGCGTCCGGCGACCGCGGACAGTGCACCGGACAGTCCGAGGTCGGCGAGCACCGGGGGATAGATGTCGTGGACTGTCGAGCGGAGTCCACTCAGAGCGTCGGACGCGGCTTGCTGCGCTCGTTCGACGTAGTCGACGGCGGCGGGGTCGCCGGAATCGAGGGCCCTTTTCGCCAGCCCGAGCATCATGACGACGCCGACGAGCCGGTTCTGCGCGCCGTCGTGCAGGTCGCGTTCGATACGGCGGAGTTCGGTGGTGTGAGCGTCGAGCGCCGCGGCCCTGCTGAGGGTCAGCGAGTCGACGCGAGCCGACAGTTCGGAGCGGTGGGACGGGGTCAGAGTCCTGTCGGTGGTCCGCGCGAACATCGCTGCGACTGCGGGGACGAGCCACCATGCGAGGAGTCCGTACCCGAGGGCCACCACTGGCGCCCACGCCGCCTGCGCCCACGAGGTGACGGTGAACGGGCCGATGAGAGGCTCGCCCTCGGGGGCGTACTGCCAGCGGATCAACACCGACAGTGACGACACCACCCCAAGCGGCACCGCCACGGTGATCAGCCCGATGAGCAGGGCGGGGAGTCCGTGCAGCACAAGCCACCAGAGTTCCCGCCCGGTAGTCAGAGTCAGTGCGGCGCTCAGCCGCTCGCGTCTGGTGACCGACACCGCGGCCGGCGGTCGATCGGGAGTCTGCGGCCGTCCGAGAAAGGCTCGCGAGCGGGCCTGAGCTCTCCCCGCCCACCGATGGAGAACCCCGGCGAGCGCGGGAACGATGATCCAACCGCCCGTGAACAGCATGAGCGGCGACACCAGCAGGAACACCATCCCGATCGCGGTGGAGCCCACGGCCGCAACGGTCTCACCGACGACGAACCGCAGAGCGGTCCACCACGACCGCATCGGACGGTGCGGACGCGGTCGATTCACAGATACGAGTCTGCCGTACCCGTCGGGCGACGACACTACAGCTGGCTATACCCCGAACTCGGCAGTCTGCTGTATCGGAAACGATCGGAATCGTTCATAGCGTTGATCCCATGACATCGACAGCACTGGCCGTGGAAGCGGTCGTCAAGAAGTACGGCAGGGGACGCAGCGGGGTCACCGCGTTGCGCGGCGTCGACCTGACGTTGCCGACGGGTTCGTTCACGGCGGTCATGGGCCCGTCGGGATCGGGCAAGAGCACCCTGCTGCACTGCGCCGCCGGCCTGGACACGCCGACCAGCGGAACCGTCCGAATGGGCGCTGACACGGTGTCGCAGCTCGGAGCCAACAAGCTGACCGCGTTCCGTCGAGATCACGTCGGGTTCGTCTTCCAGTCGTACAACCTGCTGCCGACACTCACCGTCGAAGACAACATCACCCTCCCGTTGCTGCTCGGGCGCCGCGCGGTGGACCGAGACTGGCTCGACTACCTGATCGGCGCCGTTGGACTCGCCGAACGACGCAAGCACCGTCCGACCGAACTGTCCGGCGGCCAGCAGCAACGCGTGGCGATCGCCCGTGCCCTCGTCACCCGGCCTCATGTCGTGTTCGGCGACGAACCGACAGGCGCCCTCGACTCACGGACCGCCAAGCAGGTCCTCGATCTCCTGGCCTACACCGCACGCACCCTGGACCAGACGATTCTCATGGTCACCCACGATCCGGTGGCCGCGGCACACGCCGACCGCGTCGTCTTCCTCGCCGACGGGGCGGTCGTCGGGTCGATGGCGGGCGGCGACGCGCAGGCGATCGCTTCCCGCATGAGTTCACTCGGGGCGTGGTGACCGTGCGTCGACTCGTCATCGCCGATCTCCGGCACTCGCGCGCGAGCTTCATCGGTGTCTTCGTGGCCGTCCTCATCGCGACGGCGCTGATCACCGGACTGGGTGTCCTCTTCGAATCCGGCTTCCGCGGAGGTCTTGAACCCCAGAGACTGGCGGGCGCGCCGATCGTCGTCTCCGGCCCGCAGAGTGTCGACGTGATCGAAGACGCCGATCTGCCGTTGGCCGAACGCGCCCCGCTGCCGAAGGACACGGCGTCGCGGATCGCAGCCATGCCGGAGGTCGAGAAGGTGATCGGGGACCGTTCGGTTCCGGTGATGGTCGGCGGGCGACCGGTGATCGCACACGGATGGCAGTCGGCTCCGATCACAGGCCTCGAGATCGTCGACGGTCGGGCGCCCACGGGCCGCGGTGAGGTGGTCGTCGCCGACGGGAGCGGGCTGTCGGTCGGCGAACGCACCGTCCTCGACCGTGCCGGACGCCGGGTGGACGTCATGGTCGTCGGGACCGTCGACGACATCGGTCGGTCCGACGACCGGCCGGCCGATGTCTACCTCGGCGACAAGATGCTGGCCTCCATCGCGCCGGGCTCGGCTCGTGTGCTCGCCGTGGTTCCACGCGAGGGGCAGTCCCCGGAGTCGGTGGCCGACCGGATCCGGAGCGCGTTCCCGGGCGTCGAGGCACGTACCGGCAGCAGTCACGGTGACACCGAGTTCCGAGATGCGGGCGCCGGGCGTGCCGCGCTGATCGGGATCAGCGCCGCTTTCGCAGGAACTTGCCTGCTCGTCGCGCTGTTCGTCGTGTCGGGCACGCTGTCGCTATCGGTGCAGTCGAGGCATCGCGACTTCGCGCTGCTCCGCGCGGTGGGCGCATCGGGCAGGCAGATCCGCGGCATCGTCACGCGCGAGGTGCTCCTGGTCGCCGCTCTCGGTGCGGCGGTGGGTGTTGCCCCCGGTTACCTGTTGGCGAGTGCGCTCCAGTGGGGCTTCGTCGAAGGCGGAGTGATCCCGTCCGACTTCGAACTCTCCGCAGGCCCGCTCCCCGCGGTCGCCGCCTGTGGATCCGTGCTGGTCGCGGCCGTCGTCGCAGGACTCATCGCCGCACGACGCCCGGCGAAGCTCGACCCCGTTGACGCGCTGCGGGACGCGGCGGCGCCGACCGCTGCGCCGCACAGGCTTCGGCTCGTGGCCGGGATTCTCGTCGGCGCAGGCGGTTTCGCCGCGTCCGCCGGGCCGATGATGGCCGAAGGCGAGGCCGCCCGGGCATCATCCGCGGGTGCCGCGATCCTGCTGATCATCGCCGTCGCGCTGCTCGGTCCATGGTTGATGTCGGCGATGACCGCCGTTGTGGGCGTTGTGCTGCGCGGCACCAGAGCACCCGCACCCGTGCTGGCCGCGGCGTCCGCGCGGCACGACACCCGCAGGCTCGCGGCGGCGGTCACGCCACTCGCCCTCGGGATCGGGCTCGGACTCGTCCAGTTGGGGGCGCCGGCCATCACGGCGGACGCGGCGTCGGCGGAAGTCCGGGTGGGAGTGACCGCCGATCTCACGGTCCGGCACCCCGGAGGGCTTGCGCCCGAGGTGATCGACGACCTCCGCGACATTCAGGGTGTGCTGGCAGTGAATCCGTTGACGGCGACCCAGGCGGTCGCGCAGTACCGGATGGTCGACGACGACCGTGACACCCGGACCACGATGTCGCTGACCGGCGTCGATCCCGAGGCGCTGCCCGCCACCCTCGACGTCGGCGTCCGCTCGGGCCACCTCACTCGGCTCTCCGAGAAGAACACGGTGGCCGTCAGCACGGACTTCGCGTCCACCGCGAGAGTGGATGTCGGTGGTCGGCTGGTCGGGTTCTTCGGGGACGGTGCACCGCTCGACGCGACGGTGGTCGCCGTGTACACGCGTGGCCTCGGTTTCGGCGCCACGCTGATGGCGGACCACACGGTCCGAGCACACACCGAATCCGGAGTGAGCACGCAGGCTCTCCTGTCCACCGAACCGGGCGCCGACGTCGCGTCCAAGGTTGCGGACATGGGTCTCACCGCAGTGGCGCCGTCGGACGATCCCGCCGATCGCGCCGAGGCGGAGCAGCAGGGCTGGGTCAACACGATCGCGCTCGTCGTGATCCTGGGCTACATCGCGGTGGCGGTGGTGAACACCCTGGTCATGGCCACCACACAGCGGCGTCGAGATTTCGCTCTTCTCCGCTTGGTCGGCGCGAAGCGACGGCAGATCCGATCGATGATGCGGATCGAATCGCTTCTCGTCGCAGGCGCGGCGCTTGTCCTCGGCTTGCTGGTGGCGGCCCCGCCGCTGATCGGTCTGAGCATCGGCATGGGCGGGTCCGCGGTGCCGACGCTGCCTCTGGTCGGCTCGATCCTGGTGGTCGGTGCGATGTGCGGAATCGGATTGGCGGCACTCGCGGCCGGCACTCGGGTCGCGATGCGCGGCGCGGAGCCGGGCGACGTCGACTGACCGGAGTTAGGGCGTGCCCTAGCCGAGCCGAACGCTGCGGAAATGGGTGGTCAGTCGCCCGGTGTCGTCGATGAAGTGGAAGGCGATGCCGGGCGGCTGCGTGTCGTTGAGGACGTCGTCGCCTTCAAACGGCAGGTTCAACGTCGACGACACTCCCGGCGCGGTGACCAGTGGCACTCCGGCGAACGTCGTCGCAGACGGGGAGTGGATGTGCCCGCACACCAGGCCCACGATGTTCTGGTGACGGCGCACGAACGCCTCGAATCCCGACGGGTCGAGTTGGCGGATCGAATCCATGAACGGCATGCCCACATCGATCGGCGGGTGGTGGAACGCGATCAGGACCGGGACGTCGCCCGCGGCCTCGATCTGCTCGGACGCCCACGCGAGTGTCGTCTCGGTGAGTTCGCCGTCCTGGCGACCGGGAACCGACGAATCGAGGCCGAGCAAGAGCAGTCCGTCCAGGAGCAGTGAGCTGTTCACCGGCTGTAGACCGCCGTGGTAGGCGATGCGGTCGTCGTGATTGCCGAGCAGCGTGAGTGTCGGGATCTCGGTGATGACGTGCGCGGCCGCTTCCTCGTACTGGCCGGGGAGCCCGTCGTCGGCGAGATCACCGGTCACCAGGAGCGCGTCGATCGCCGACGGGCCGCCGCAGCGGTCGTTCAGGTAGCGCATCACGGCGTCCACGCGCGCGAGTTGCTCCGGGTCGGAGTTGCGGAAGTGCAGGTCGCTGATCTGTGCGACGACGAACATGACCCCAGGCTATCGGAAGCGACCGAAGGCGGCCGATCAGGCGACGGTGACGTCGAGGTCCCTCGCGAATCGGTAAGGCCCGGTGGTGAGGAGTCCGCCGAAGGTTCTGCGGAGCCGCGACATCTCGGCCCGCACGGTCACGGTGCGCGTCGGATCGTCGAAGATGGTGGAGGCGAGTTCGGCGGCGCTGCGCCCTTCGGGGTGAACTGCCAACTGCGCCAACAGATCCCGGTGCCTGGGGGTGGCTCGATGGGCCCATTCGCCGTCCGTCGTTCGGACGGTGACGATCGCTCGGCCGTCGGGCTCGTCGGTGATCACGACGGTCGTCCCGGTCCTCGACTCGACGTCGGCGGGCCGCACCAGCCAACCGCCGGGAAGGGGTTCGAGGTCACACAGCCCGAGGCCGGCGACGTGCATCCGGTCGGGCGCGACATCGGAGGGCAGGACGATCCGTCGCCGCGGCGGAACCCGGTCGACTGCGGCGACCCAGCCGAACTCGTCGACGGCGAGGGCGGGCCGACCAGCCCTGGCGAGGATCGGGGCCGCGACGCTGCGCAGCATGTCGAGCTGGTCGTGATGCGCGATCTGCAGTCGGGCCTCGGCGAGTCGGGCCACCGAGTCGACCAGGGCGACGGTCGCCGGGTGGATCGACGACGCGGGTCCGCTCACGTCCACGGCGCCGAGCAGCCCACCGGTCCGCGGATCGTGGATAGGCGCTCCGGTGCAGGTCCACGCGTGATGTGTGCGGACGAAGTGTTCGGCGGAGAACACCTGCACGGCCCGGCCGGACGCGAGCGCGGTGCCGATGGCGTTGGTGCCGACGGCGCCCTCGGCCCACGACGCACCCTCGACGAAACCGAGATGGTCGGCGCGGCGTCGCACCGCCGACGTGCCGGCCCGCCACAGGACGTGCCCGTCGGCGTCGGCCACAACGAGGATGTTCGGGCTGTCGCGGACGACGGCGTCGAGGCCGTGAGTGAGGTCGTCCAAGAGATCCGCGAGTCCAGACGATCGGCGTCGTTCGGTGAGGTCGGCGGCCGCGATCGGGTCGGACGGTCCGCCTCGGTCGGGGTCGACGCCCGCGTGGGCGGCCCGCTCCCACGACTGCCCGATCACCGAGCGGGGACGTGCCGGTAGACGTTCCCCCGCCATCGCCGCGTCGTAGACGGCGTGCAGGACCTGCGCGAACTCGCGCGGGTCTTCCCCGGTCGCGAGGGCCGGTTCGGGTGCAGGGTGGCCTGTCGTGATCGTCATGTGGTCCTCGTCCCTCGTGATGTGGCGACAGTCACATCTTCTCGTCGTCCAGAGTGCGCCGACCTGCGGTGGCGGCGCAACGACGTTGCAACGCTCTGCAACCCTTGTCGGCCCACTCGGCGATGGAGTGTGCTGTCCATCACATCAAGTGCATGAGAAACGAGAGGGAAGTTCAGATGACGCAGACCGCCGACATCGTGATCGACACGGCAGCCGACTCGCCGGGAGCGCGAATGGACGCCTGGCTGGCCAAGTTCAACACCGCGCTCGCAGCGAACGACCCGCAGGCCGTGGCGTCGCTGTTCGTCGCCGACAGCTACTGGCGCGACCTGGTGGCGTTCACCTGGAATCTCAAGACCGTTGAGGGCCCGGATCAGATCGTCGAGATGCTCACCGAGCGTCTCGCTGAGACCGCGCCGCGCGGATTCGCGCCGAGCGAGGCCCCGTCCGAGTCGGACGGCGTCGTCGAAGCGTTCATCGAGTTCGAGACGGCCACCGGTCGAGGCGACGGCCATCTCCGCATCAAGGCCGACGACGACGGGGAGGATCGCGCGTGGACGCTGCTCACCACCCTGCAGGAACTCAAGGGGCACGAGGAGCGCAACGGTTTCTCGCGGCCGATGGGCGCGGTGCACGGCAACGACCCGGACCGTCGGTCGTGGGCGGAGAAGAAGGACGACGAGGAAGCCGAACTCGGCACCGCCGTCCAGCCGTATGTGCTGGTCATCGGTGGCGGTCAGGGCGGCATCGCGCTCGGTGCCCGCCTGCGGCAGCTCGGTGTTCCGTCGGTTGTGGTCGACAAGTACGACCGCCCGGGCGACCAGTGGCGCAGCCGCTACAAGACGCTCTGCCTGCACGACCCGGTCTGGTACGACCACCTCCCGTACCTGCCGTTCCCCGACAACTGGCCGGTGTTCGCGCCGAAGGACAAGATCGGCGACTGGCTCGAGTTCTACACCAAGGTGATGGAGGTCCCGTACTGGAGCAAGACCGAGTGCACCTCCGCGTCATACGACGAGGAAGCGGGCCGATGGACAGTTGAGCTGGTCCGCGACGGCGAGAAGATGACGCTGCACCCGACTCAGCTCGTCTTGGCGACAGGCATGTCCGGCAAGGCGAATGTTCCGACGTTTCCCGGTGCCGACGTCTTCGCGGGCGACCAGCACCATTCGAGCCGGCACCCGGGACCGGACGCGTACGTCGGCAAGAAGGTCGTGGTCATCGGCGCCAACAACTCGGCGCACGACATCTGCAAGGCACTGGTCGAGAACGGCGTCGACACCACGATGGTCCAGCGTTCGTCGACGCACATCGTGAAGTCCGACTCGCTGATGGAGATCGGCCTCGGCGCGCTCTACAGCGAGCAGGCGGTGAAGAGCGGCATGACCACGAAGAAGGCCGACATGACCTTCGCGTCGCTGCCGTACAAGATCATGCATCAGTTCCAGATCCCGCTGTACGACCAGATCCGCGAACGCGACAAGGACTTCTACGCCCGACTCGAGGCGGCCGGATTCGACCTCGATTTCGGTGACGACGACTCCGGTCTGTTCATGAAGTACCTGCGACGCGGCTCCGGCTACTACATCGACGTCGGCGCCTGCGAGCGCGTCGCCGACGGCACCATCAAGCTGGCCCACGGCGGTGTCGATCATCTGACGGAGAACAGCGTGGTGCTCGCCGACGGCACCGAACTGCCCGCCGACGTCGTCGTCTATGCGACCGGCTACGGCTCGATGAACGGCTGGGCGGCCGACCTGATGGGGCAAGAGGTCGCGGACCGGGTCGGCAAGGTGTGGGGCCTCGGCTCCGACACCACCAAGGACCCCGGCCCGTGGGAGGGGGAGCAGCGCAACATGTGGAAGCCGACTCAGCAGCCGGGTCTCTGGTTCCACGGCGGCAATCTGCATCAGTCCCGCCACTACTCCCTGTACCTCGCGCTCCAGCTCAAGGCTCGTTTCGAGGGCCTCGACACGCCCGTCTACGGACTGCAGGAGGTGCATCATCTGAGCTGACATCTACGAGAGCGCGGACCGCCCGGGCATCCCCCCACCCGGGCGGTCCTCTCATGTCCGCGTCAGCTCGCGGGAACCGCGCTACCGTCGAAGGCATGACTCCTGAACTGAGCCCCACCGACTGGGTCCGCAACCAGACCGAGAAGATCCTCGCCCAAGGAACCACCGACGGTGTCGGAATCAACGGCATGAAGGTGGTGCTGTTCACCACGCTCGGCGCAAAGTCGGGCAAGGAGCGCTACGTGCCCCTGATGCGCGTGGAGGAGGACGGCAAGTACGCGATGGTCGCGTCGAAGGGCGGTGACCCGAAGCACCCGTCGTGGTACTTCAACGTGAAAGCCAACCCGCAGGTCACAGTGCAGGACGGCGACGTCGTCTCCGTGAAGACCGCCCGCGAGGTGTCCGGCGACGAGCGTGCCCACTGGTGGGAGCTCGCCGTGGCCGCGTATCCGCCCTACGCCGAGTACCAGACCAAGACCGACCGGCTGATTCCAGTCTTCGTCCTGGAGTAGTCGGCCGCGCGCCGGCCTTGATCGGCGATTTGTCATAGTCGATTGACACAAGTCGACTGCCTGATCCATCATGTATCAGTCAACTGATACAAGATCGGGGTCGGGTCATGTTCGTCGTAGCTTTAGTTCTGGCATTGGTCATCGCCGGGTCCGTGCTGTTCAAGGGTGCATCGAAGCCAGGAGCCGGGCCGGACTCGCCGGAGTACCTGGACTTCAGGCGACGGCTGCGCCGGAACATGATGATTGCGGTCGCGTTGATGGTCGCGTCGATTGTCCTCAACATCGTCGACGGCATCGGCGCGACCAGCGCAACGGACTCGTTTCTCGGGCTCCCTGACTGGACGGGCGACGCGCTTGCGCTCCTGGTGAACCCCGGGGCGTACATGCTGCCGCTGGCCGCTTTGTGCATAACTGAACTCACGAGTCCCAAGCCGGCGAAGCGAATTGCGACGCTCACGCCACGGAGCGTGCGGACGTTGGCGCCGACCTGGCTGGTGTGGAGCGTTGGCGTTGTCGCAGGGCTCGCAGTGCTCTCGACGCTGTTCGTGGCGGTGCCGGCGATTCGTGACGCCCGCGAATTCCATGCTTCACGTGTCGACGTCAACTACGGCGGCGGTGCCGACATCTGGCTGCAGATGATCTACGTCGTCGTGGCCGCGCTGCTTGCCGCTGTTACCGTCCGGGCGGCGGTTCGGAGGCCGGATCTTGATCCCAGGACGGACAGCGACAAGTGGTCACGAAGTGGGGTCGTCATCCGCGCGCTCGGGCTGATGCTGGTCGCGAGCCTTGCCGCGATCGGCGCGGTGGCGAACGAGGTGTCGACGGCTGCGTGGGCATATGTGACCTACCTGGACGGAGGCGGCACGGCCGTGGACGGCTATCGGTGGCTGGTCAACTTCCCGGTCAAGACGACGTCGACATGGGTGATGAATCTGAGCTACCTGGGCGTGCTTGGCGCCTTGGGAATGTTCGCGTTCCCGCCGAAGCTTCGGGAGGACGATCCGGTGATGGTCGCTCGATGACGGAGCCGAATGCGCGAATCACGCTCGATCTTGACGATCCGACACCCGCGTTTGAGCAGATCAGGCGGCAGATTGTCGGACACATCGCAGCGGGACGGCTGCCGATTGGCGCGAAGCTGCCCGCGCTGCGGCAGCTGGCGCGCGACCTGGGTATAGCAGTGGGAACGGCGGCCCACGCGTACCGAGAACTGGAGCAGGCTGGAGTCATCACGACACGGCGCGGCGCAGGCACTCGAGTCGCCGCGGTTCCGGACGTTGAGGATGCGCTCGTGATGGACGACCGCATCCTCGGGCTCGCTGCGGACTATCTCGCCGCCGCCTCCGATGTCGGTGCGACGTCGGAGACTGCACTGAACGCAGTCATCAGGCTCATTCAGGGAAGATCGCAGGCACCCGAGGGGAAATCGAACTGATTTACGAAAGAACTATGATTCTGCGCATAGTAGGTCTACACTGGAGATAACAGCAAAACCGGACATGATCGCAAGATGTGACGAAGGGAGATGGACACCATGACCACCACGTTCGATCTCCCCGATTCGCCTCTTGAACTTGCTCATCTGCAGGACGCGGTGGCTGCGAAGCTGTCGTCCGTCTCGCTGACGTCGATGACCGACGACGATGTCCTGCGCACCGCGGATGTGCTCGAGCGTTCACATCGCCGGTCCGACGGCGTGGACGCCCGCCTTTACGCAGAGGTCTCCACCCGTGGCGCATACCGCAAGGCCGGTGCTCAGACTCCGGGTAAGTACCTCACCGCAGTCCTGCGCCTGGGCCTCGGTGCTAGCAAGCGCCGCGTCGCCGCAGCGTTGGCGATCAGCCCGATGTACAACTACTCGGGCGACCAGCTCGACCCGACCCTGCCGGCCACGGCAGCAGCCGTGGCCGATGGTGATCTGTCGGTCGATCACGTCAGTGAGATCGTCGCCGTGATCGACGAGATCCCCGCCGCGATTCCCGCCGAGGACAAGGCTCGTGCTGAGCAGGAGCTCGCCGAACTGTCCCGGCAGTTGACCCCGGAGGGGACCCGGGAAGTCGGACGCCGCATCCTGGCACACCTCGACCCCGACGGTTCGCTGACCGACGACGCAGACCGCGCACGCACCCGCGGATTTGCGATCCAACCGCAAGACAAGCGGCTGATGTCCAAGATCCGGGCGCAACTGTCGCCGTCGCTTCGAGCAAAACTCGAAGCAATCCTCACCCTCTGGGCCGAGCCGGGGATGAACAACCCGGACGACCCGGAGTCCCCGCACGGGACTGCCTACGGTGCCGACGCCGAGGCCCTCGCCGCCGCCCGCGAACGCGACACCCGGTCACAGTCCCAGCGCAACCACGACGCGCTCGAAGCGATGCTCGACCACCTTTTGGCGAACGGCGCGCTCGGTGATTCCGTCGCCCTCCCCTCACACCTTGTGGTCACCGCTTCGCTGGAGGACCTCGAGAACCGGGCGGGTGTTGCGGTCACCGCCACCGGCACACGCTTGCCGGTCACTGATCTGGTCGACATCGCCGCCGATGCGACGCCGTGGCTTGAAGTGTTCGAGGATCAGTCCTCGCAGATCCTGCACCTGGGTCGCGGCAAGCGCCTCGCCTCGCTGGCTCAGCGGCTCGCGTTGTTCGGTCGGGACCGCGGATGCACCGCGCCCGGATGCACCACCCCGTGGTCACGGACTCAGGCGCATCACATGCCTGACTGGCAAGACGGCGGACCCACCGACATCGACCACCTCGGCGGGGCCTGCGGAGGCCACAACCGCAGCGTCTCCACCAAACCCGGCGGATGGGAGACCACCGTCCTCACCTCTGGCCCGTTCAAGGGCCGGGTCGGATGGCGGCCCACCGGCTCGAACCAGCCGTGGAAGGTCAACCACTCGCTCCAGCCGGAGAAGCTCCTCCCCGCGATCCGGGCAACTAAGTCCGGGGCGGCGGTCGAGAAGTGGTTGTCGTGCCGGATCCCGGCACCGCCACCGGGACCGCCGGGCCCAGCGGGGGTCGACGTGGTGCGGAACCCCGCCTGAGCTGGTCAGGCGGGGACACCGCCGTGCTCTACAGCACGCCGATCCCGACCAGTCCACGATCCGACAGGTCGAACCGGCTGATCCGGACGTGCCCGCCCCATTCGTTGCCGCCGACGGTGGTGACGACCCCGTCGTCGACGGTCAGCACGATGTTGGTGTGCTGCCGGAACGGGCTGTCGTGGCCGTACAGCATGACGTCGCCGAGTTTTGGCGTGTAGCCGGATCCCGCGGGCCGGAATCGCTTCTCCGACTGGAAGTACTCGGTGAGCGTGTACACGCCGGGGATGCGCCAGCTGCCGGAGTTCGGGTTGCTGAACTCGCGTCCGGCGGCACGCATCACCCAGCTGACGAAGTCGGCGCACCACTGCTCCTCGACGCCTTCCGAGTACTTGGTTCCCGCCGGCTGCGCGTCGAACTCGGCGCGTGTGACGCTCACCAGTTTCGCCTGGACCGGTGTCAGCAGAGCGGTGTCGACCGCAGGATACGCACGGTTGCGGCTGTCGAGCCATGCCTGCGCGGT
This sequence comes from Gordonia malaquae NBRC 108250, assembly GCF_000344135.1. GTDB lineage: Bacteria > Actinomycetota > Actinomycetes > Mycobacteriales > Mycobacteriaceae > Gordonia > Gordonia malaquae. Next base: position 72,211 of record NZ_BAOP01000005.1, read on the forward strand.
GCGCACGGCACCGGTCTGAAATGCGACCACAGTGCCTGCGGCGAGAACCGCGATGACGACTCCGAGTGCGATCAACACACGACGGCGTCGTCGAGGGTGCCGTGAGTCCGTGTGTTCGGCTTCGGTGATCATGACCGCCAACGGTAGCCGAATGTCCGGTGTGCGCGATCGGTCGAGCCGCATCCTCCAACCGGATGCTCCCTTACAGATCTCCGGGGAGCTTGTCTCGCCGGACGCCCCGCCAACTGGGATGACGTAGATGCCCGGTGGACGTCCAATCCATGAATCGGACGTCGGCCACGATCTTCGGCAGGACCCAGGTGGCGCTCGACGCGACCGGTTTGTCGAGGCTCCCGATGAACGGGCTCCGGCCGATGATCAGCGGTTTCAGCTCTTCGTGGAGTGCGTCGAGATCGGCGTCGGTGAAGCCGGTGCCGACGCGTCCGATGTAGCGGAGGCCGGTATCGGTGGGCAGGCCGATCAGGAGCGACCCGATCGATCCGGACCGGCTGCCGCGGCCGGGGCGGAACCCGCCGACGACCACTTCGATGTCGTTCCAGTTCTTGTGCTTACGCCAGTCCGCGCTGCGTCGCCCGTACTGATACGTGGAGGTGCGGCGCTTGGCGACCACACCCTCCCACCCCTGCTCGCGTGCGTGTTCGGCGGCGGCGGCACCGGGGCCGGGCAGCAGCGGAGGGACGTCGGCGATGGATGCCGCGGTGATCACCGGTGTCAGCTCGTCGAGCACTGCGCGCCGCTGCTCCCAGGGCGCCGACGTCAGGTCGGTTCCGTTCAGTTCGAGCACGTCGAACACCATGTACCGGAGGGTGAACTCCTCGTCGCGGTGATGCCGCGACGCCAGCAGCGTGAAGTCGGTGCGGCCGGTCGCATCGAGAGCGACCATCTCGCCGTCGAGGAGGACGTCGAAGCCGCGAAGTACCGTTCCGAGTTCACGCAGCTCAGGAAAGTCTGCGGTCATGTCGATTCCCGACCGCGACGACAGGCTGACATCGCCGTCGGTGTGTCGAGCCAGGATGCGGTATCCGTCCCACTTGCCTTCGAACGCCCATGCGTCGTCGGTCAACCCGTCGATCAGCTCATCGGCCGCGAGCATCGGGCGGGGTCCGCGGGAGCCTCCCGTGACGACAGTCGGGCCCACTGGCTTCGGCGGCGACGAGCGCAGTCTCGACGACTTCGATTTGCGGTACTCGCCGAGATCGACGGGTGCGCTCGCGATCGGGACCACGGGCGGGTCGAGGTCGGCGAGCAGGTCGCCGGACTCCCGGTGTCGTTCCAGCACGTCGCGGTAGTCGAGCTGAGCGATCGTCGGATCGGCGAGTTCGTCCCACGTTCGGGGTGCGGCGACCCACGGATGCTCCCGGCCGCGTAGGGAGTACGGCGCAAGGGTCGTCTTCGCGGCCGTGTTCTGGCTCCAGTCGAGGAACACCTTCGACTGGCGTGCGGCCTTCGCCATCGTCGCGGTGACCTCGGTCGGGTGTGCGGCCGCGAGCGACGTCGCGATCTGTTTGGCGACGGCGCGTGCCGATTCGCACTTCACCGGCTTGGGGAACCGTGCGTACACGTGAATCCCCTTACCGCCGCTGGTGACGGGGAACGAGGGCAGCCCGGCGTCGGCGAGAACGTCGCGAATGGCGATCGCGACCTCGGCGCAGCGGTGGAGGCTCACGTCGGGCCCGGGGTCGAGGTCGATGACGAGGCGGTCTGTTCGACGGGATTCGTCTCCGGCGGAACCGATTCCGGAGAGATCGATCCGCCATTGGGGGACATGCAGTTCGAGCGCGGCCATCTGGGCCAGCCACACCAGGTCGGCGGCCGATCGTGCGACGGGGTACACGGTCTTGCTCTCGGAGTGCTCGATGGTGAAGCGGGCCAACCAGTCCGGCGTGCCGGGAGGAAGAGCCTTCTCGAAGAACGGGCCCGACCCGGTTCCATGCGGCCACCGTTTGCGGGTGATCGGGCGTGACGCGACGTGCGGGAGCATCGTGTCGGCGATCTCGATGACGTACTGGATCACATCGAACTTGCGGGTCCCGGCCTCCGGGTACATCACCTTCTCGAGGTTGGTGACGGTGATGTGGCGGCCGTCGACCTCCAGCTTGGAACCGGGCATGCGTCGATTCTGCCCCTCCCCGGCGCCGTCGGGCGTGGCAGAATCAGTTTCATGCGTTCGATCTGGAAGGGTGACCTCAGCTTTGGCCTGGTGAACGTGCCGGTCAAGGTGTATTCCGCGACGGAGAGTCACGACCGGAGCTCGCATCAGGTCGACGCATCCGACGGCACCCGCATCCGCTACCGCCGCGTCCGGGAGGGCACCGACACCGAGGTCGAGTTCGCGAGCATCGCCAACTCGTACGAATCGGAGTCGGGCGAGCCGGTGATCCTCACCAAAGACGATCTCGCGCAGCTGCCGGTCACCCGCAGCCCGGAGATCGCGATCCTCGAGTTCGTGCCGATCGATCAGGTCGACCCGATCTACTTCGACAAGCCGTATTATCTGGAGCCGTCGTCGAAATCGCCGAAAGCGTACGTCCTCCTGGCGAAGGCGCTGGAACGGACCGAACGTCTCGCGATCGCCAACTTCACCCTGCGCAACAAGACCCGCCTGGCGGCGTTGCGTGTCATCGACGGTGTGATGACCCTGCAGACCCTGCTCTGGCCCGACGAAGTCCGCGTGCCCGACTTCGCGTTCCAGTCGGCCGACGTGCAGATCCGCGACGCCGAACTGGACATGGCCGCGTCGCTGATCGAGACGATGGCCTCGGACTTCGATCCGTCGCAGTTCGAGGACACCTATCAGATCGAACTCGCCAAGCTGATCGAGGCGAAAGCCGGCGGCGGCGACGCGTTCGTCGAACCGGAAGCGAAGCCGGAGGACGACGGTGACGATGAGGTGGCCGATCTCCTCGCCGCGCTCCGCGCGTCGGTCAAGGATCGTGCCGCGGGCTGACTCCGCCCGATCATGAGGTGATGAGGTCCCACAGGCCAGACGAGCCTGCGGCGACCGCGGCGTCGGCGACTGCGCGATCCCACGACGCGACGGAACCGAACTCGTTGCGCCAGGCCAACGCGGGCCTGCTGAACCGGTGGAGACGATGCTCCGCAGTGGTGCCCATCGCCCCGTGAACCTGGTGCCCTCCGCGCACGACGACGGATGCGGCGTGGCCGACACACGATCGAGCGACCGCGATTCGAAAAGCGGTGGAACCCGCCCAGTCGTTCCGCACCGCTTCGGTGAGCGCCGCTTCCGTCGCCGACCGGGCGAGCGCCGTCTCAGCGGCCATGTCGGCGACGGTGTGCTGCACTGCCTGGAAGCGGGAGAGCGGCCGCCCGAACTGGGTGCGCGCGGACGTGTGATCGAGCGACAGTTGAAGGATCGTGTCCAGCGCGCCGACGGTCGCAGCGGCGCGCGCGAGAGCGCCACGCAGGCGGAACATTTCGCCGGTGTCGTCGGGAACACGGTTCCAGGCGGAGGCGCCGGCATGAACGTGCACTCGATCCCGCGGCTCGCCGGCTCGGTTCCATCCCGCCGTCACATCGACCTCCGATCGCGGGAGATCTGCCACCGCCCATCCGTGGTCGACGGCTCGGAGCGCCACGATCCGCTCGGATTCGGCGGCCCATCCGACCCCGGTGGCCACCCCGTCGTCGTTGATGATGCAGGCGGTCCGGCGAGCGTCGCTCGACGGGAGGTGCGCGCGCCGCAGCAGCCAGCCTGCGAGCAGGTCGTGCTCGACGTACGGGATGGCGACGCCGGCGGTCGCCGCCGCGGTGATCAGCGCGGACGCCTCCGGCCATCCGGCGCCGCTGCCGCCGACCGCCTCCGGCGCTGTGAGACGCGCGAGCCCGAGGTCTACGAGCCGCGGCCAGGGGTCGTCGACCTCGGTGCGGAGAATGTCGTTCATCAGGGCGATGAGGTCCGGATCGACGGTCATCAGCGCATCCCCAGTCCGCGTGCGATCACGCCGCGCAACACTTCGTTGGTTCCGCCTCGGAGCGTGAAACCGGGACGTTGATCGGTAGCGGTCGAGACGAGTCGAGCCAACTCGGGTTGGTGGACATCGTCGCCGAGAATGACGTCGACGTCGTCTGCGATGTCACCTTCGAGTGTTGTCCCGAGCACCTTCACGACGGCGGCGGCGACGTCCGCGTCGTGACCTGCGGCGAGGGTGTGAGCCACCGACTCCGACATCGTGTGCAGCCCGGCGAGGCGAGCGATGTTCGCGCCGAAGGCCGGTGACGAGCGTGCCAGATCAGGTTCATCGGCGAGCTTCGCCACCAGCGGGAACGTGGACAGGAATCGCTCGGGTCCGCTGCGCTCGAACGCCAACTCGCTTGTCACCTGCAGCCAGCCGTTTCCGATGTCGCCGAACACCATCTCGTCGGGGACGAAGACGTCGTCGAGGAGCACCTCGTTGAAGTGGTGAGAACCGTTCATCGATCTGATCGGCGACACGGTCACTCCTGGACCGCGCAGGTCCACGATGAACTGAGACAACCCCGCGTGACGGTCGGAGGTGTCGAGCGGTGAGGTGCGGGCGAGGCAGATGAAGTAGTGCGCTGCGTGAGCGCCGGACGTCCAGACCTTGACGCCGCGGACCCGCCAGCCGCCGTCCACCTGCTCGGCCCGGGTGCGAACGGCCGCGAGATCACTGCCCGCGTCGGGCTCGCTCATGCCGATTCCGAAGAACACTTCGCCGGCGACGATCCCGGGCAGTAGTCGCCGGCGCTGCGACTCGGTTCCGAACTTGAGGAGCGAGGGCGCGATCTGACGGTCGGCGATCCAGTGTGCGCCGACGGGTGCTCCTGCGGCGAGCAGTTCCTCGGTCACGGCGAATCGCTCGACGTGGCTGCGCCCGTGGCCTCCGTACTCGGTCGGAACAGTCATGCCGATCCATCCGCGGTGCGCGAGGCGTCGCGTGAACGCCTCGTCCCAGCCGGTCAACCAGCAGTCGACCATCGGAGTGAACCGTCCGTGCGCGAGCTCGTCGGCGACGAACTCGCGCACGTCTGCGCGCAGCTCGGCCAGCGTTCGGTCAGTCATCGGCACCACCTCGAAAGAGACTTTGTGAGGAGTGACACTACCCCTGGCCGAGCGTATGCTCGGTGAGCATGAGTCAACTTACGGAACCTCAGGCAGTGGCCGACTTCCAGCGCAGGGCCGAGTCTCAGCAGATCAGCGATCCCGCCGAACTCGATGCCATCTGGGCCGCACTTCCGACCGTGACGATCGACGACGTGATCGGCGATTGGCGAGGAGGCGAGCTGCCGTCGGGACACCGGCTCGACGGCAGCCTCGCACAGGTGGGCTGGCACGGCAAGTGGCTGCGGAGTCGGTACGACGTCGCGCCGATGGTCTGCCGTGGCGCCGACGGCGAGCTCTACTCGAACCTGGAGATAGGAAAGGGCGCCGCCAGCCTGTGGAACGTCGAGTTCCGAGGTGAGCTGACGGCGACCATGGTCTACGACGGGCAGCCCGTCTTCGATCACTTCAAGCGCGTCGACGAGAACACGTTGATGGGGATCATGAACGGAAGCACGTCACTCGTGCGTGACGAGCACTTCTACTTCTTCCTCGTCCGCGAGTGACGCATCGCGACGCTCGAGGCCGCGGATCGTCGCCGTGCAGCCCGCGACGGCGAGAGCGATGAGGGCGAAACCGAGGCCGAACGTCCCCCAGTCGAACGGGCCCGCGTCGGCCTGGCCGTCCATCTTTCGGGCCGAGCCGGACAGGAATGGCACGATCACGAGGATCGCGAATGCGGCGAGAGCCTCGGCGATCACCACGCGGGGGAACTCGCCGAGCGCGAGCTGAGCGAAGGTCCGTTCGTCGCCTGCGACCCGCGCACGGCGGATCTTCGGGATCAGGACCAGGGCGTTGTACGTTCCCGCTCCGATCATGAACGCGACGAGGATCAGTTTGATCAGCAGGAATCGTCCGTACGACGTGGTCACGAACTGGCTGAACGAACCGAGGTGCACCCAGGTGAGCCAGACTCCGGAGACGGTGATCGCGATGACCGCGCCCATCGCCCAGGTGCTGAAACGGGACCACATCTGCTCCCACGCGCCCGCTTCGTCCGTGGACCCTTCTCCGCCCCCGCGACGACGGGCGGCGACGACGCCCGCGGCGGCGAGGACTACGAGACCGCCGACCCAGATGTCGGCGGCGAGGATGTGCGCCAGCTTGAGTTCGCGGTTCGCGATCTTGTTGAGGCTCGTGGACGCAAGGGTGATGCTCGGCATCGCGGCAGCGAGGATGGATGTGACGAATCCGGCCGACGCCAGGCGGGGAGTCGGAGTGGCCGCGAGGTTCCAGAGGATCGCCGCCAGCGCGATGAACAGCACGAACTGGACGGTTCCCATGACTCCGCCGGACATCCAGGTGCCGTCGTCCTTGGGCAGCGTCAGGTAGTCGGTCGCGTGGGTGAACGATGCTGCCTGCGACCACGACACGTCGAGGTCGGACTTCGTCACACGCGCCACGTACTGGAAGAAGCCGCCGAGAAGCGCCAGGACCGCGACGGGGCGGGCGAGCGACGCGAGAGCGGCTTCGGTGCGACCGTCGCGGGCCCGGCTCGGCAACAGGTACGCCAATGCCAGGCACAGTCCCGTCGCGAACGACAGTGCGGTGAAATACCCGATGGTGGTCATGATCTGCCACGCGGGTTTTGATGCGGGCGCCGCGGCGGCCAGCGAGGTTAGGCTATCCATAAGAGCTAGAACTCTAAGCGTTTCCTGAGAACAAGCGCAAGGGGTGGTGCGCGAGCGGGCTGTGAATGACGTGGGCCACAATGGTTCCCATGGGTTCGAACATCGGGCGTGCGCGGCAGAACGAGATCTATCGAGCGGGGATCCACGGGCGCGCCCCGGCGATCCCCACCGACTTCGCGACGCTCGAACGGCGCGCGCAGGCGGTGATGTCCAAGCGTGGGTGGGCCTACATCGGGGGCGGTGCAGGCGAGGGGCGCACGATGGATGCGAACCGGTCTGCCCTCGACCGATGGGCGATCGTACCGCGAGTGCTTCGCGACACGAGCGACCGATCGCTTGAGGTGGAGCTCTTCGGGCAGACGCTGCCCGCGCCGGTGCTGTTCTCCCCGGTCGGCGCAGGAGCGCTCGCTCATGACAGGGCAGACGTCCACATCGGACATGCCGCAGCCGAGCTGGGGCTTCCGTACATCTTCTCCAATCAGGGATGCGCCCCGATGGAAGACGTCGCGGCGGAGATGGAGTCGGTTCGTCCGGGAGCGCCGCGGTGGTTCCAGCTCTACTGGTCCACCGACGACCGGCTGGTCCGGAGTCTCGTGGCCCGTGCGGAGGCGATGGGCGCCGCGGCGATCGCGGTCACGCTCGACACCACGATGCTCGGCTGGCGTCCGCAGGACCTGAACCTGGGTTCGCTGCCGTTCGCGCGAGCCGAGGGCATCAACCAGTACACGTCCGATCCGACGTTCTGGGAGATCGTCGCCGAGCGACTCAAGGGCGCGGTGTCGGAGAAGCCCGAGGTGAGCCTCGGAGCGGTGAAGACTCTGTTCTCCATCGCACGGAACGTGCCCGGCGAACTCCGCCGGAACCTTACCGCGCCCGAGCCGCGTGCGGCGGTCGAGACCTTCTTGGACATCTACTCGCGGCCGTCGTTGAACTGGGACGACATCATGACGCTGAGGGAGATGACAAGCCTGCCGATCGTCCTCAAAGGGGTGCTGCATCCCGACGACGCCCGCCAGGCGGTCGAGCTGGGGATCGACGGCCTGATCGTCTCCAATCACGGTGGGCGTCAGGTGGACGGGTCCATCTCATCGACCGATGCGCTGGTCGACGTCGTCGACGCGGTGAAGGGTCAGATCAAGATTCTCGTCGACTCCGGCTTCTACACCGGATCGGACGTGTTCAAGGCGCTCGCACTCGGCGCGGACGCCGTCTGCATCGGTCGCCCCCACATGTACGGACTCGCACTGGCCGGGGCCGACGGGGCGCGCGATGCGGTTGCGAACATCGTCGCCGAACTCGATCTCACACTCGGCCTCTCGGGCCACACGGACGTGACGACCCTGGATCGCTCTGCTCTGAAGCGGGTGTGACCGCGCCTACGGGACGCCGACCACGCGCAATAATGCGGTGGTGGCGGCTGCGGCGACGATGACGACGACGAGCGGCGCCTTGAACCATGCCGCGGCGACGCCGACCGCGACGCCGATCGGTCGGGCGGGGCCCGTGACGTCGTCTCCGGTGAAGAGGGCGCCGGTGAGAGCGACGGCGACCAGCAGGACGATCGTGGCCCGTTCGAGGATCGCCTCGACGGCCGGTGACACCTGCGCCCGCGTGCGCACGAGCAGTCCCGCGAGACGGATCGTGTAGGTTCCGCCGGCCAGCAGCGCGACCGCTCCCACGAACTGCCAGCCGGTCATGCGTCAACTCCTTCCGGCGTCCCGCTCGTCGAGCGCAGTCGAGACGCCGCCCGGCGTCGAGTGAGGAGTCGCCCGAGTGGGATGCCGAGCAGCGCCAGGACCACCGGCAGTCCGGCAGCGACGAAGCCGGCGGTCGCGAGCGCGATGGCCCCGCCGAACACGGACGCCCACCGGGTGCTCGGATCACGCAGCGCAGGGATGGCCAGGGCGGCCATCAGTGCGGGGAACGCCGCGTCGAGGCCGAGGGCCTCGGGAGAGGCGATGACCTGTCCGACCAATGCTCCGCACAGTGCTCCGAGGGGCCATGAGACGACCACGGCCAGGCCGCAGACGATGAACGCCGAGCGAGCGGCCACGGGATCGCGGTGCGGTGCGGAGTAGACGGCGGTCTCGTCGTTGACGATGTGGGCGGCGGCGAAGATGGTCCGGTCCGCACGGAGAAAACGTCCGATGGACAGTGCGTAGGAGAAGTTCCGAACATTCACCAGGAGACCTGCGAGAGCCCCGACGATCGGGAGGCCGCCCGCGGCGACGACGGAGACCAGGACGAACTCCGACGATCCGGCGAGAACGGTGCACGCCATGATCAGCACCTGCCACCACGCGAGTCCGATGCCGTGTGCGGCCGCCCCGTACGACGCGCCGACCACCCACATCGACGCGCCGATGACCAGGATCTCCCTCGGGACGAGTGTTCTCCATGGCGAACGCATGTCCACTATGATGGAACTATGGATGACGTTCGTCAAGATGAACGTTCGGCCACTATGGCGAACGCATCGGTCGACCCGCAGAAACTCGTGGCCGCCGCACTCAAGCGTGAACGCACTCGAGCCGGTCTCTCGATCGCTGAACTCGCACGTCGTGCAGGCATCGGGAAGTCGACGTTGTCGCAGCTCGAGTCGGGTGACGGCAACCCGAGCGTGGAGACCCTGTGGTCGTTGAGCGTGGCACTCGGCATCCAGTTCTCAGCTCTCGTCGACGTTCCACGTCCCGCAGTCGAAGTGATTCGGTTGGGGGAGGGGCCCACCATCACCGCGGGCGAGGCTGATTTCTACGCGGCTACGCTGCTGTCGGCGGCCCGTCACGGAACCCGGCGTGACGTCTACCTGATCCGCGCCGACCGCGGCAGGCCGCGAATCTCGCAGCCGCACGCGCGCGGTGTGGTCGAGCATGTGATCCTCTGCGCGGGCAGAGCGCTGGTCGGGCCGACCGAGGCCGCAGTGGAGCTTGCGCCCGGCGACTACGTCAACTATCCCGGCGACGCCGAGCACATCTTCGACGCTCTCGACGACGGCACTATCGCGGTCCTGCTCAGCGAGGCGTGACTGAAATCGTCCCGGAGGGCGCGCTGTGAGGGCGAATCGCCCTCGGGAGGGTCTGTCGGGGACGATCTCAGTCATTTCGCGTGGTTGCGCCCAGCGCGCGTGGAACGCTGGCCGGCCGAGGCCGGGGGTCGCAGGATCAGACCATGACCCGACGGATCCGCCTGAACGCCTTCGACATGAACTGCGTCGCTCACCAGTCGCCCGGCCTCTGGCGGCATCCAGACGACAGGTCGTGGGACTACAACACCCTGGACTACTGGGTGGAACTGGCAAAACTGCTGGAACGCGGTCGGTTCGACGGGCTGTTCATCGCTGACGTCCTCGGCACGTACGACGTCTACTCCCAGACCGATGAAGCGGCCATCCGCCAGGGCGCGCAGATTCCGGTCAACGACCCGTTGCTGCTGGTCTCGGCGATGGCTCATGCGACTGAGAACCTCGGATTCGGCATCACGACCGGAACGGGCTTCGAGCATCCGTATCCGTTCGCACGTCGAGTGTCGACACTCGATCACCTCACGCGTGGGCGCATCGGCTGGAACGTCGTCACCGGGTACCTGCCCGCCGCGGCACGCAACATGGGTGACGATCGGCTGCTCGACCACGACGCACGCTACGACCACGCCGACGAGTACCTCACGGTGCTGTACAAACTCTGGGAGGGATCGTGGGAGGACGACGCGGTACGACGCGATCGCGAGTCCGGCGTGTTCGCCGACCCGGCGAAGGTCCATCACATCGGGCATCGTGGTGAGCACTTCACGGTGCCGGGCATTCATCTCGTGGAGCCCTCGACGCAGCGGACGCCGGTGATCTATCAAGCCGGCGCGTCCACTAGGGGAAGCAGGTTCGCGGCGGAGAACGCGGAGGCGATCTTCGTCGCCGCGCCGACCAAGACGATCCTGCGCGATGTCGTCGCCAGAACACGCGACGCGCTCGTCGCCGCAGGTCGTGGCCCCTACGATGCTCGGATCTACACCCTTGCCACTGTCATCACCGACAGCACTCCGGAGGCGGCGCGGGAGAAGGCCGCCGAGTATCGGCGCTTCGCATCAGACGAGGGGTCGCTTGTGTTCATGTCCGGGTGGATGGGCATCGACCTGTCGCGATACAGCCTCGACGACCCGATCGGCGCAGTGGAGTCGAATGCGATTCAATCGGCTGTGGCGGCGTTCTCTCAGGCAGACGAGGACGGTCGGGCGTGGCGAGTTCGCGATGTGGCCGCCTGGGGTGGAATCGGGGGGATGGGGCCGGTGCTCATCGGGTCCGGTGACGAGGTCGCCGAGACGCTGATCGACTGGGTGGACGACACCGACGTCGACGGGTTCAATCTCGCCTACGCGGTCACGCCAGGATCGTTCCGCGACGTCGTCGACCATGTGGTGCCCGCGCTCGACGCACGCGGGGCATACCAGTCGGCGTATCAGTCGGGCTCGCTGCGCAACAAGCTGTTCGGACGGGGCGACCGCCTGCCCGACAACCATCGCGGGGCGACGTTCCGCGTCGGAGGGAGTGCGTCGACGATCGACGACTCCGCGCGTCGGACGGCGGTCGGCGTCTGAGATCAGACCAGCGGACGGCCCGTCCGCATCCGCCATCGCACATCGGCCAGCAGCAGGTTGAACGGGAACTTCCGCATCGGAGCGGGCATGAGCTTCACTCCGACGCGCAGGACGGTGTTGTGCGCGTCGAAGATCCGCTTCTGCATGGGGGTCTGGGTGACACCGAGCTTGTCGCGGAACTCCGGCGGCAGGTACCCGACGGTCAGCAGTTCCGACCACGGACCCATGATCATCGACACGGGTTTGGCGGCGAATTTGAACCGGACCAGCGACTTCAGGTAGCTGCGGATCACATCGTCGAGCTCCATGCTCGCCACGGTCTCGTTCCAGTACACCTCGAAGTCGGCCCTGGTGGCCGGCCACATCTCGGGCGGCATCTGCAGGGTGGTGCCCATGATCGCGCCTTGGCGGTACGCCTCCTCCGTGATGACCGACGGATCGCCGTAAAGGCGGATCATGTCCTCCCAGCCTCGGTAGAGGCATGCCGCGACCCACAGCTGGAGCTTCGCGTCGAACGCGTTGTATTTGACCGGACTTGAACTGGATGACCGAACGTGAGCATGCGACTTGTTGACTGCATGGCGGTACTTCCGGCGCAGTTCGGCGTCGCCCATGGCGGCGACGGCGAGGTACGTGAGGGTGGTTCGTGTCCGTTTGACCGGATGCTTGAACAGGTTGCCCGTCTCGACTTTGCTCTCGTAGACGCCGTAGCCGACCGCCGGGAGCGTCAGCTGCATGATCACGTTCGCGGGACCGGCCAGCAGTGCGGGTCCGAGCAGGGTCAGATCGGTGATCTGTTGCTCGTCGAGCTCCGCGCGTGTGGCGCGAGGCATCGGATCCGCCTGAAACGACTCGATCGGCTGTGCTGTCATGACACTCCCCAAAGTGATAACGCCTGTTTCCTGTTATTGATTCAACGCCCGGCGTCCCGCGGTGTCAAGAGGCGGGGTGTTTATATGGACGGTGTGACCAAGCCTGGTGAGACCGCGAGCGAACTGCGTTCGTACGGCGGGGAGGCGGGCGACGCTCGGGTGGCTCGCCGACGTGCGGCACTCATCGATGCGAGTCTCGACATGCTCACCGAGCCGGACGTGGGAACTGTCACGGTGCGAGGCATCTGTGCTCGTGCGGGTCTCACTCCGCGGTACTTCTACGAGAGTTTCGACAACGTCGACGCACTCGCTCGCGCGACGTACGACGGTGTGATCGCCGAGATCGCCGAGCGGGCCGCGGCCGCGTTCGCACGAGGAGGCGATGCGCGGGGGAAGGTTCGGGCGGCCGTCGAAGCGATCGTCGACGTCATCGAATCCGATCCCCGGACCGGCAGGCTGATCTTCTCCGACACGCTCCGCAGTCCCGTTCTCGCCGGCAGGCGAGCTGATTCTCTGCAGTTGTTCGCGAACCTGACGTCGGAGTCGGCGGCCCAGGTGGCCCGTGTCGGGCAGGCCGATGAGACGATGGCGGCAGCGCATTTCCAGGTGGGCGGCCTCGGCCGCGTCCTCGCCTCGTGGACGGAGGGTCGCCTCGACCTCGATCGCGACCGACTCGTCGCGGTGTGTGTGCGCATGATGCTGCCGATCACGGCGGAGCGGAGCTGACTCGATGACTCGACCGACCACCGGTTCGTGGCGCGACTACGGCGCTGTCCACCTTCCGGCGCCTCTCCGGGCCGCGCTCGAGGCCTTCATGGAGCACGGCTATCACGGCACATCAGTGCGTGACATCGCGTCGCGCGCGGGCTTGTCGGTGCCCGGCCTGTATCACCACTACCCGTCCAAGCAGTCTCTCCTGCAAGGACTGCTCGAGTTGACGATGACCGATCTCCTTCGTCGGTCCGCGCAGGCGATCGAGGAGGCGGGCGACGATCCGGTGACGCAGTTCGACGCGGTCGTCGAGTCGTTGCTGCGCTTCCACATGTTCCGTCGAGAGCAGGCCTTCGTCGGGTCGACCGAGCTCCGGAGCCTCGACGACGACTATCGGCCGACCTACATCGGGCACCGGACGCGTCAGCAGCGGATGGTCGACGAGATCGTTCTCTCCGGCGTCCGGTCGGGTGTGTTCGTCACGGTCGACCCCAAGGGGGCGGCACGGGCCGTCGCGTCGATGTGTGTCGGTGTCTCGACCTGGTACCGAGTGGACGGCGAACTCGGTGCCGACGAGTTGATCGCCAGAAACCTCGACTACGCCCGTGCGATCGTCGGATACCGACCGTCTCGCTGATCACTTCTGGGAATCGTCCTTGACGTGACCTGGGTCTCGTGGGACAGTGGTCGCGTGACCGAGCGAGCGCTCGGTCAGAAACGGGGATTGTGCTCATGACGATCGATCTGTCCTACCGTCCCGAGGTAGTCGAGTTGGTGGCTCGGACCGAGCTCTTCATCAACGAACACGTCCTTCCGGTGGAGAACGAGTTCCGCGGCGACGTGACAGCGGCCGGCGGTGACGACCTCCGGCGTGAACTGAACGCCAAGGCCAAGGCCGCCGGTGTGTTCGCGCCGCACGCACCTGTCGAGTTCGGTGGACTCGGGCTCTCGATGTCCGACCGCGCGCCCGTGTTCGAAGCCGCCGGACGGTCGACGTTCGGACCGGTCGCCTTGCACATCGGTGCACCGGACGAGGGCAACGTCCACATGCTCGCCCACATCGCCGACGACCGTCAGCGTCACGAATACCTGGCGCCGCTCGCGGCCGGGGCGGTCCGCAGTGCGTTCGCGATGACTGAGCCGTCACCGGGTGCAGGCGCGGATCCGAACGCCCTGTCCACGATGGCGACGCGAGTCGACGGCGGCTGGAAGATCAACGGACGCAAGCGGTTCATCACCGGTGCCGACGGGGCGGGCTTCTTCATCATCATGGCGCGCACATCGGGTGAACCGGGTGACCGCGGCGGTGCGACGATGTTCCTCGCACCCGGCGACACTGACGGCATCAGAGTCGACCGCCATATCCACACCACCGACAAGTCGATGATCGGCGGTCACTGCGAGATGACGTTCACCGACGTCTTCGTTCCCGACGCCGACGTGTTGGGTGAGGTCAACGAGGGCTATCGCTATGCGCAGGTACGCCTGGGTCCCGCCCGCATGACACATGTGATGCGGTGGATGGGTTCGGCGGTCCGCGCGCAGAAGGTCGCGCTCGACTACGTCGAACGGCGGCAGGGATTCGGCGGACGGCTCGCAGACCTGGGCATGATCCAACAACTCGTGGCCGACAACGAGATCGATCTCGCCGCGGCGCGCGCACTGCTGGTACGCGCGTGCTGGGAACTCGACCAGGGCTCTCATGCATCGGACTCGACATCGATCGCGAAGACGTTCGGCGCCGAGGCGTTCTCCCGCGTCGTCGACCGCAGCATTCAGATGTGCGGCGGTCTCGGCGTCTCGGAGGACCTGCCGCTGGCTCGTCTCGCCGACGAGTTGCGTCCGTTCCGGATCTACGACGGTCCTTCCGAAGTGCACCGGTGGGCGATCGCCAAGCGCGCTGTCGGACGTGCCCGAAAGGAGCGTCAGGCATGAGTGGTCACGCGGGACTCGCGGCAGCGGATCTGCGGCGACTGCTTGAGAGCAACGGCGTCGACGTGGTCGGCGACCTGCGGATCGACCTGATCAGCGGCGGCCGGTCCAATCTGACGTTCGACGTTCGCGACGACGTTCACCACTGGGTGGCGCGACGCCCGCCGATGGGCGGCCTCACGCCGTCGGCGCACGACATGGAGCGCGAGTGGGCGGTCACCTCGGCGCTCACGCGGACTGACGTTCCAGTCGCGCCGACGGTCGCGATCGACCGGGCCGGTGACGTGATCGGCGCGCCCTGCACCGTGGTCGAGTTCGTCGACGGTGACGTGATCCGCTCGGTGGACGATCTGGCGCGCTTCTCCGACGCGCAGGTGGAGGCATCGATCGATGCGCTGGTCCGGACGCTCGCCGACCTGCACGCCGTCGACTACTCGGCCGTCGGGCTCGCCGAGTTCGGGCGCCCGGAGGGCTTCGCTGCTCGTCAGATCAAGCTGTGGGCCAGGCAGTGGGGCATCGTCAAGACCCGGGAACTCGATGACGTCGACAGGCTGGTCGACATCTTGTCCGACCGAGTTCCTGCAGCCGCGCGCAGCACGATTGTGCACGGCGACTTCCGCATCGACAACACGATTCTCGCGCCCGACGACCCCGGTCGGGTCGCAGCCGTCGTCGACTGGGAGCTGTCGGCGCTCGGCGACCCGATCACCGACGTCGCGCTGATGTGCGTGTACCGCCAGCCGGTGTTCTCGTCGGTCCTCGGATTCGACGCCGCGTGGACCAGCGACCGTCTGCCCGACGCGGACTCGCTCGCCGAGCGTTACGCGCAGGCGACCGGAGCAGACCTCGGCGACTGGGCGTTCTACCTCGGCCTCGCCAACCTGAAGCTGGGAGTCATCGCCGAGGGCATCACCCACCGCGCACTGCAGGGCGGATCGTCCGGCGCGGCGGGCGCGGAGAAGGCTGCTGAGGCCACCGCATCATTCATCGCACAGGGACTGGAGGCCGTGAAATGACTGCACGCAAGGTAGCGCTGGTGACCGGGGGTTCGCGTGGGATCGGAGCGGCTGTCGCGAACCGGTTCGCCCGCGAGGGGTGGGACCTGACGATCAGTGCTCGCCGCCAGGAGGCGCTTGACGCGCGTGCCGATCAACTCCGTGAGCACGGCGGCCGAGTGCTGTCGGTGGCTGCGGACTCCACCGACGAGGATGCCGTCGCCGCCCTGATCGCCCGCCACGTCGAGGAGTACGGACGCACCGACGCACTCGTCGTCAATGCAGGCATGGGACTCAAGGGTGGTTTCGCCGACTTCCCTGCCCGGCGCTTCGACCGGCTGTACCAGGTCAACGTGCGTGCGCCGTTCCAGTTGATGCAGGGACTGTTGCCGAGCCTTCGGGCGGCGGTCGACGCAGCAGGGGCGGCGAAGGTCATCGCGATCTCGTCGATCACCGGGGTGTATCCCGAGCCGGAGATGGCGGCGTACGGCGCGACGAAGGCGGCCCTGATCTCGATGTGCGAGACGTTCAACCTCGAGGAGTCGGTGAACGGCGTCTCGGCGACGTCGATCGCGCCCGGCTACGTCGACACGGACATGTCGGAGTGGACAAAAGGGGAGGGGGCGATCCCCGGTGACGAGATGATCTCCGCCGAGGACGTCGCAACCGTCGCCTACGCGGTCTCGCAGCTCTCGCGCTGGGCGGTCCTCCCGCAGGCGGTGCTCACCCGCCCCGGCCCCAACCTGCACCGGGCTTAGCCCCGGGCCGTCGCGACCTTTCGGTTCGTCGAGCGCAGTCGAGACGCCTATCGAGTCCCGTCCCTACCGGAACGACAGGATTCCGTCGGAGGCCAGGTGGCCGTGCTCGTTGACCGACACGACGGTCAGGCCGCTCCGCCCGGAGACGATCTTGGTCACCGACGCGTTCACGAACGTCCTGGACACCGCGGGCCATCCGGCCGGCGGGACACCCCACAGTTGTGACACGAGCAGTCCGATGGTCCCTGCGGACGACGTGATGAGCACGTTCTTTCCGGATCCGGCCAGTTCGGCGGCGCGTTGCGATGCGGCGTGCGTGCGGGCGAGGAACTCCGCGAAGGTCTCGTCGGCGGGCTGGGTTCCGGCGATCCACGCGTCGAGCCCGGCGTCGAGCACCTTCTGGTACGCGGCGCGGTCGGCGAACAGGTCGGCTGCCGCAGTCATGAGTTCTGCAGGCAGCTCGTATTCGTTCCAGTCGGCGTCCACTTGATGATCCGGTCGGGTGCCGAATCCTTCGAGGACGCCGGTGAGGGTGTCCCGTTGGCGCGGGAGGTCGCCGGAGACGGCGGCGTCGAACGTCGGGACGAAGCCGGCGAGTAGCTCGCCGGTGCGTCGGGCCTGGGCGAATCCGAGTTCGGTGAGCCCGGGGCCGGTGCCGTCGGCGCTGCCGACGCCGTACGCGTGTGCAGGTGCTTGACCATGACGGACGAGGTAGATGGCGCCCATCTCAGCAGGCCGTTCTGTGCATGTGGGGGTGGGTGGCGGTGGTCACGTTTCCACCGTAGACGGCCTGCTTCACTTGCCATGCGTCGCGGGTGCTTGCTAGCTTCGCTCCATGACTCGTCAGCTGCACGCGATCCCGGAGGTCACCTACGTGACCACCGCTCTGGGTTGCCGTCTGCCGCTGGCTCGGGTCCTCTGTTGTCGCCGAATGCGCTGAACCAGCCCATTTCTCGCCTGCTCTCCTGCGGGCACTCTCTTTCGTCGCGATCGACTGCTGTCGTGTTGCGCGTCCGGCACAAGGACCCCTGAAAATGACTTCCACCCTCGCTCGTCCCCTCCCCTCGACCACCGTCGAGATCGCTCCCGTTCGTCTCCGCTCGGTCCCGTCGCCGACCGCTCCGCATGTCGCCACTGCAGGTCTGCAACTGTCGACGAAGGCCGCCGCACTTGTTCTGCGCACCGCCCGCGTCTCGGGGCCGGTCTTCCGCGATGACACCGCTGCTGCCACCGGGCTGTCGATCTCAACCGTGAACCGCCAGGTCAGCGCTCTGCTCAAGGCGGGGTTGATCCGCGAGCGCGCCGATCTGACGCCGCCCGGCGCCGTGGGACGTCCCCGCGTCCCGTTCGAGATCAACACGACCGGCTTCCTGACCGTCGGGATTCACATCGGCTACAAGACCACGTCGATCACGACTCACGACCTTATGCACCGCGTTGTCGGCGCCATCGCGATCCCGACGCCGCAGGCCGGGACTCCCGAAGAAGTCGTCGCCGCGGTTGGCGCAAGCGCTCGCCGTTTCGCCGATCGCTGGGTCGGTAAGCGCCTGCTCTGGGCGGGAGTCGCCATCGGCGGACGAGTCGCCGAAGGCGGCGTCGTCGATCATCCGCGTCTCGGATGGTCGAACGTCCCCGTCGGGCGAGTGATCGCGGAGACCATCGGACTGCCCGTATCCGTCGCGTCGCACGTCGAGGCGATGGCCGCTGCAGAACTGGTCGTCAACACGCCGTCCGACCAGAGCCAGAACTTCCTGTACTTCTACGCCCGCGAAATGGTCGGCATCGCATTCAGTGTGGACGGCACCGTCCACACGCCTGCCGCGGGTCCGCCCACGATCGGGCACTTCCCGACCGGCGAGACGACGCTTCTCGATCCTGATCGCACCGGACGTCTCGAAGACACCGTCGGCGATTCGGGTGTCCTGTACGCCGCAGAGAAGGCGGGGCTGTCGGTGTCGTCGATCGATGAACTGCGCGCCGCCGCCCGTACCGGCAACACCGTCGCGCACGACATCCTCACCGAACGTGCCGAGATCCTCGGCCGGACCGTCGCGTTGATCTCGGACATCTTCAACCCGGATCACGTGATTCTCGGCGGGCAGGCCTTCACCGACTACCCTGAAGCTCTTCCCGCAGTCAGCAAGGCACTGCGTGCGACGTCGGTCGTCACCCAGCGTGATGTTCGTGTCGCACGTTCGGCGATCACTGTCCAGCAGAAGGCCGCGGGCGCCGTCGCTCTCGACGCGATCTACGCCGACCCGCTCGACGCTCTCTCGCACACCGCCTGATCGGCGAACCATTTCCTAGTCGTTCCCTGGCGTCCGACCACGACCGGTCAGCACCACAACGTGTTCGGCGAAGTCTGAGCGTGGTTCACGGGCTCGGGCACCACGTCGCGTTACGCTTCGCTCATGTCTGAGCCGGAGAAGCCCGACGAGGGTCAGCGGACGTATGACGCGATGTCGCTGTTCAGCAAGTCGCAGGAGCAGGCGGTGAAGGTCGCCTCAGAGACGTTGCACAAGATCCGCGGAATGGCTGCTGCCGGTGCGTCGGCAGGAGCGGCCGCCCCGGATGAGCTGATGCGGCAGGTCGCCGAGCTGAGCGGGGCGGTGACGAGCCTGGCGGGTAGTGCCACCGGCGTCGCCGGAGCCGTCGCCCAGCCGATGCAGGATTTCATCGTCCAGCAGCGGAAGCTGGCAGAGACGATCGCCAAGTTCGCCGAGGTCCAGGCCGAATTGTCCGGGGTTGTGGCCGAGTTCGCTCAGCGACAGGCGGCGACGGTTGCTGCGCTCGAGAAGGTGACGACGCCGGTTCTCGGCCTGATGGGCGCGCAGCAGACCGAGGACGACGCTCCCGCGTGACGCGTCGACTCCCGCTAATCGTCTGACAATTAGCGGGAGTCGACAGGTGCAGCGGGAAGCGGGAGGGGCCTAGTCGGCGGTACGCCGGCGGAACGCGCGCAGAGCGAACGGTGCAAAGATCGCCGTGAGAGCGATCGACCAGAGGATCGTCGCGAGGACCGGGTGCTGGAGCGGGAGTGCGCTCGCGTCGGTGGCCTTCGGACCGTTGCCCCAGAGTTGACGCATGGCCTGGACCAGCGACGACACCGGGTTCCACTCGGCGATCGTCCGCAGCCACGTCGCCATCGGCGCCGTCGGGACAAACGCGTTCGACAGGAACGTCAGTGGGAAGAGCAGCGTGAACATGAAGCCGTTCACGGCCTCAACTGACTTGAGCCACGATCCGACGAGAATGCCGAACCAGATGATGCCGAAGCCGAACACCAAGACCAGGGCGAAGCCCAGGACCGCCTCCGGGAACGACGTATGGATCCGCCAGCCGATCACGAGGCCCGTCAACGCCATCACGACGATGCCGATGGACGAGTGCATCAACGACGCGATCGCTCGACCGAGCAGGTACGACGTCCGGTTGATGGGCAGCGAACGGAACCGGTCGACGATGCCTTTGTCGACGTCGGCCGTGATGCCGTTGGCGACGATGAACGCGGTGAACACGATCGTCTGGCCCATGATGCCGGGCAGCAGATACTCGCGGTAGCTGCCGCCGCCGGGCACCGGCATCGCCGGACCGAACACGAATGCGAACAGCACCACGAACATGATCGGTTGGACCGTGACGTCGGACAGCATCTCGGGCATGCGTTTGGTGTGGATCATGCTGCGTTGCACCATGATCGACGTCTGACGCCAGAGGCTCGGCGGATCGATCGCGAGTCGGGGGTCGATTGCGGGGGCGCTCATGCGCTCGCTCCTTCAGAATCGGAGGCGGACTCGGAGCCGGGTTCGGCACGATGGCCGGTGAGGCTGAGGAAGACATCGTCGAGGCTCGGGCGCGACAGCCCGATGTCGTCGATTGCGATCCCCGACTCGTCGAGCATCCCCGCGACGCGAGTGAGGTCGGCGAGCCCGCCCGCGGGCACGGTGAGGGTGCGGGCATGCTCGTCGACGAACACGTCACCCGCCACCTGATCGAGGATCGCCCGAGCCGCGTTCACATCGGCGGCGTGGGTCACCGTGGTGATCAGGCTGGCCGCTCCCGCTTGCGTCTTCAATTCGAGCGGAGTGCCCTCGGCGATGATCTTTCCCGCGTCGACGACGACGATGCGGTCGGCCAGCTGGTCGGCCTCCTCGAGATACTGGGTGGTCAGCACCAGAGTGGTCCCCGCCGCGACGAGTCCCCGCAGGACGTCCCACAGTTCGTTGCGACTGTGCGGGTCGAGGCCGGTGGTCGGCTCGTCGAGGAATAGGACCGGCGGCGCCGCGATCAAGCTGACCGCGAGGTCGATCCGGCGTCGCATGCCGCCGGAGTATTCGCGAACGGTCTTGTCGCCCGCATCGGTGAGGGAGAACTGATGGAGCAGTTGCTCGGTCCGTTCCTTCAGCGCCTTGCGGCCTATGCCGTAGAGACCGCCGATCATGCGCATATTCTCGCGTCCGGTGAGCAGCTCGTCGACCGTTGCGGCCTGGCCGGTGAGGCCCATGCTGCGTCGGACGGCGTCCGGATTCTCGCGGACGTCGAAACCATTGATTCGCGCGGTGCCCGACGTCGGGTCGCTGAGGGTGGTCATCATGCGGACGGTGGTCGTCTTGCCTGCGCCGTTCGGGCCGAGCATGCCGAGGACCGTGCCGGTCGGGACGGCGAAGCTCACGCCGTCGACCGCCGTGAAATCGCCGAACCGTTTGACCAGGTCGACGGCTTCGACTGCTACGGATGCGTCGTGTCGATTGTTCACACGATCACCGTACGGGCAGGGTGTGACATCCTCCACTGGATTCTTGAGTCGGATCAGCCGAGGATCGCCTTGCGGTCGGAGTGCAGGAATGTGATCAGGCTGGTCGCACCGCACAGCAGCCCGGCTGCCAGAATCACCTGAGGCCCGGTGAACACCGAGGCGACGACACCTCCGACGCCTGCTCCGGCGAGGAACCCGACGTAGACCATCGCGTAGCCGAGCCAGTCGTAGACGGTTCCGCCTCCGGTCAGGTGACGCTCGATGCCCTGGCCGAGCTTCACGAGCGTGCCGGTGACGTAGGACAGCGGGACCGAGACCTCGCCGTTCTTGACGAAGGAGGTGTTCAGCGCGCCGATGGCGAAGGTGATGACGACGATCGGCAGGAACCTGACCTCGGGCTCATCGAAGCCGTCGTAGCGAAGTCGAGACCTGCCGCGGCGAGCAGCCCAGCGGTGGTCAGGACGGTCGGTCCGTGCGGATGGTTCTGCCAGTACCGGCGGCGGCAGAACGACGCCGCCCAGACGCCGGCGACGAAAGCGACGATGAGCACGATCGCCGCGACAGCTCCCGCGCCCGCGACCTTCTGGGTGGTCGAGACGCCGAACCACGAGACGACCGCGCGTTCGGTGTTGCCGGTCATGAACGTGACGAAGTACCCGGCGCTGTGGAGGAACGCCACGGCGCCGACCATGCCGGCCACCCCGGCGAGCAGCCAGGAGAGTCGGGCGTCGGAACCGACAGCGGTCTCCCGGTTGACGACTGGCCCGTGTGTGTTCGGGCTCATGATGTGACGGCGTCGAACAATGGGGTCATGCACTCGATTGTGCAGACGCGATCGGGCCGCCGCCGTTGTCGGTGCGACGACTCACATCGCCTGCGCCACAGTGAATCTCACCTGTTCACGCGAGCGTCATGCGGCGGAAACCGGCGTCGCGTAAAGGCTCAGTTCGCGTGGCGATTCTTGGTGACGGCCCATGCGTGCAGGCGGCGGTACCCGCGAACGGACAGTGCCGGAATCGACCGGACTCGGAACTGTTCGTCGCCCTTCAGATCGTCGGAGACGTTCTCGTCGACCAGTGTGGTGCCCGAGTGCGCGGAACTCGCGAGTCGGGCGGCGATGTTGACCGGTTCGCCGAACACGTCGCCGAGACGGGTGAGTGCATGCCCGCGTGCGATGCCGATCCGGAGGGTTGGCAGTTCGCCGCCCGAGGTCAGTGCGTGCAGCGCGACGGCGGTCTCCGCGGCCGCGTGGGCGTCGGGGGAAGTGAACATGACCGCGTCGCCGATCGCTTTGACCACTCGTCCGCCGCTGGCGACGACGATGCTGTGCGCAGACGACTCGAACGTCTCCAGCAGATCCTCGAGCTCGGCCATAGCGAGCTTCCGCGACATCGACGTGTAGCCGACGATGTCGGCGAAGCCGATCACCGTGTCGGCCTCGGCCTCGTCCTGATCCGGCGCCGACAGGTACGACTCCAGGTGGCGGCGCCACACGAGTGTCTGCAGATGAGCGAGAGCGTCGATCATCTGGTCGGTGGTGGCCGTGATGTCGTCGTTGGCGGCGAGGAGTCGGATCTGCTCTGCCTGCCATTCGGCCAGACGTGCTGTCGCCTGTCCGATCGAGCGTGCGGCCGCGAGTTGTGCGGAGGTGTCCATCGCGTGGTCGCCCTGCACGTAGATCGCAAGCGCCGCAAGGTCCTCCGTTGTGAATCTGTGGCCGGTGGCACCGGTGTCCTGGGCGAAACCGAAGGCGTTCCAGAATCGCTGTGCGTAGTCGTGATCGAGTTGCAGGGCGTCGACGAGCTCTTCACGCGTGTAGCTGACCGGTTCGTCAGACACCGAGCAGTCCCTTCATCAGGTACGCCATCCGGGCGGCGAACTCGGGCCGCGGCGTACTGCGCGGCAGTCGTTCCGCGTCGTTCACGATCGCCAGCGCGGCGTGGACGACGAGGCCTGTCGATTCGACACTGCGCTCCGGTGCGTACTCGGTCAGCAGCTGGATCCACCGTGCCACATAGCGACGCTGACTGGCCACGAGTTCGCCCGCATGAGGATCGCCCGCGAGCGAGTACCCGCTCGTCAACGCCACGATGAGGTCGGGCGACGACGTGATGACGTGCACGTAGGTGTCGACGAGCGACCGGAGTCGGACGGCTGGATCGGGGCTCGCCGCGTACGACACCATCGCCCAGGCGTCGAGCTGGTTGCCGCTGCGCTGACCGATCGCGAGGAGGATCGCGTTCTTCGACGGGAAGTGCTTGTAGACGCTCGGGCCGGTGATCCCGACGGCGGCGCCGATGTCGTCCACTCCGGTGCCTGCGAATCCCTTGCGGGAGAACAGAACTGCAGCAGCATCCAGAATCTCGTCGCGGCGGGTGCGCGGCGCCTCGATGCCCGCAGGTTCGATCAGAGGGGTCGCATCGCTCGGGGTGAGCCGCAGGATCTGACGCAGCAACGCGAGCAGTTCGGCCTCGACGTTGAGCGGGACCGTCCGTACTGCACGTCCGACCACGCTGCCGACCACGCTGAGCACGGCGCCTGCGAGGTACATCGTCTCGCGCTCGGTGAGATCGGGGCGCGTGGAGCCGATGGCCGACGCCCACTGACGAAGAACGCTCCGCGTCCGGCGCACCACCTCTCGGTTCTGCTCGACGGACAGGTGCTGACCTGACCATCGCCACAACGACGTCGACTGTGGATTCGACATGCTCAGCCGGACGGCGGCGACCGCCAGCGCCTCGGCGGGGTCGTCGGCTTCGTCGAGATTCGCAGCGGCGGTGTTCGCCTCCAGATCGTCGACGGAGGCCTGCACGGCGTCGAAGAGGAGCGCCTGTTTGTCCTCGAAATGTCGGTAGACGGTCGGCGCGCTGACGCCTGCGTGCCGAGCGATGTCCGCCACGCTGACATGCGGGTATCCGCGGTCGGCGAACAGTAGTGTCGCGGCATCGATCAGCTGACGCCTACGGTCGTTGGACCGGGCGCGGCGCACACCTGAAGTTGACGTCATGGTGAACCGACCATAGCCGAAGTGTTGACGAATTTGTATAGACCTGACCTCCCGGTATAGCCAAAACCGTTATTGGGGGTTAGCCTCATGGTCGTAACCATCTGAGGTTCGTGTGAAAGGAACACTTGTGTCCGACGAAGCATTCATCTACGAGGCGGTCCGTACGCCCCGTGGCAAGCAGCGCGGAGGCTCGCTGCACAGCGTCAAGCCGATCGACCTCGTCTCGGGTCTGATCGACGGACTCCTCGCCCGTCACGGCGATCTCGACCCGAAGGACATCAACGATGTCGTTCTCGGCGTCGTGTCCCCGGTCGGCGAGCAGGGTGCGGTCATCGCACGTACCGCAGCTCTCACCTCGGGTCTCGGCGAGACCGTCCCCGGCACCCAGATCAACCGCTTCTGCGCTTCGGGCCTCGAAGCCGTGAACCTGGCGGCAGCCAAGGTCCGCTCGGGCTTCGACGACCTCGTCCTCGCGGGCGGCGTCGAGTCGATGTCGCGCGTGCCGATGGGCAGCGACGGCGGCGCCCTCTTCATGGACCCCGCCACCGCGTACGACAACTACATCGCGCCGCAGGGCATCGGCGCCGACCTCATCGCGACGATCGAGGGCTTCTCGCGTGACGACGTCGACGCGTACGCCGCCGAGTCGCAGCGCCGCGCCGCACAGGCGTGGGACGAGGGTCGCTTCTCGAAGTCGATCATCCCCGTCAAGGACATCAACGGCGTCACCCTGCTCGACAACGATGAGCACCGTCGTCCCGGCACCACCGCGGAGAGCCTCGGCAAGCTGAAGCCCGCGTTCGCAGGCCTCGCCGCGATGGCAGGCTTCGACGACGTCGTGATGCAGAAGTACCCGAACGTCGAGCAGGTCAACCACGTCCACACCGGCGGCAACAGCTCCGGCATCGTCGACGGTTCCGGCCTGGTCCTCATCGGTTCCGAGGAGGCGGGCAAGCGCAACGGCCTGACTCCTCGCGGCCGCATCGTCTCGTACGGCGAGATCGGTTCCGAGCCGTCGATCATGCTCACCGGCCCGACGCCGTCGACCGAGCTCGCCCTCAAGCGCGCAGGTCTGACCGTCGACGACATCGACGTGTTCGAGCTCAACGAGGCCTTCGCCTCGGTCGTCATGAAGTGGATGAAGGACCTCAAGGTTCCCCACGAGAAGGTCAACATCAACGGTGGCGCCATCGCCCTCGGTCACCCGCTCGGTGCAACCGGCGCGATGATCCTCGGCAGCACGCTGGACGAGCTGGACCGCATCGGCGGCCGCTACGGCCTGGTCACCCTCTGCATCGGTGGCGGCATGGGTGTCGCAACCGTCATCGAGCGCCTCTGACGGCCACGGAACAAAAGGAAAAGACTTTCATGACTGAGAACATGATTTCGTGGGAGAAGGACGCCGACGGCGTCGTCGTCCTGACGATGGACGACCCCAACCAGGGCGCCAACACGATGAACCAGACCTACATCGATTCGATGTCGGCCACCATCGAGCGCCTCGAAGCTGAGAAGGACGACATCGCCGGTGTCGTGCTGACCTCGGCGAAGAAGACCTTCTTCGCGGGCGGCGACCTCAAGGACATGACCGCGGGACGCGGTGACAAGTCCAAGGAGGAGATCGCCACCGAGATCACCAACCGCACCAACGGTCTCAAGAAGGTCCTGCGTCGTCTGGAGACCCTCGGCAAGCCGGTCGTCGCCGCCATCAACGGCGCGGCACTCGGCGGCGGCCTGGAGATCGCTCTCCACTGCCACTACCGCGTCGCAGCCGACGTCAAGGGCAACCAGCTCGGCCTGCCCGAGGTGACCCTCGGTCTGCTCCCGGGCGGCGGCGGTGTCGTCCGTACCGTACGCCTCCTCGGCTTCCAGCAGGCGCTCATGGGCGTTCTGCTCCAGGGCCCGCGTCTGAACCCGACCAAGGCCAAGGAGATCGGCCTGATCAACGAGGTCGTCGGTTCGATCGAGGAGCTCGTCCCCGCTGCGAAGAAGTGGATCGCGGCCAACCCGGAGGCTCAGCAGCCGTTCGACGTCAAGGGCTACAAGATGCCCGGCGGCGCACCGACCAACCCGGCTGTCGCAGCGAACCTGCCCGCCTTCCCGGCCCTCCTGCGCAAGCAGATCAAGGGCACCAACATGCCTGCGCCGCGTGCCATCCTGGCCGCAGCCATCGAAGGTGCGTACGTCGACGTCGACACCGCCGACGAGGTCGAGACCCGCTACTTCGTGTCGCTGGTGACCGGCCAGGTCGCGCAGAACATGATCAAGGCGTTCTTCTTCGACCTGCAGCACATCAACGGCGGCGGCTCGCGTCCCGAGGGCTTCGAGAAGTTCCAGGCCAAGAAGGTCGGCGTCATCGGCGCAGGCATGATGGGCGCTGCGATCGCGTACGTGTCGGCCAAGGCCGGCATCGAGGTCGTCCTCAAGGACATCGACATCGAGGCTGCCAAGCGCGGTAAGGGCTACTCGGAGAAGCTCGAGGAGAAGGCTCTCTCGCGCGGCAAGACCACGCAGGAGAAGAGCGATGCGCTCCTCGCCCGCATCACCCCCACTATCGACCCCGCCGACTTCAAGGGTGTCGACCTGGTGATCGAGGCCGCTTTCGAGTCGGTCGAGGTCAAGAACAAGGTGTTCCAGGAGATCCAGGACATCGTCGAGCCCGACGCCGTCCTCGGCTCGAACACCTCGACCCTGCCGATCACGATCCTGGCCGAGGGCGTCAACCGTCCCGAGGACTTCATCGGAATCCACTTCTTCTCGCCGGTCGACAAGATGCCGCTGGTCGAGATCATCCGTGGTGAGAAGACCAAGGACGAAGTCCTCGCCAAGGTCATCGACTACACGCTCGCGATCCGCAAAACGCCGATCGTCGTCAACGACAGCCGCGGCTTCTTCACCAGCCGCGTGATCGGCACCTTCATCAACGAGGCAGTCGCCGCCGTCGGTGAGGGCGTCGAGCCCGCGTTCATCGAGCAGGCAGGCAGCCAGGCCGGTTACCCGGCTCCGCCGCTGCAGCTCATGGACGAGCTGACGCTGACCCTGCCGCAGAAGATCCGTCAGGAGACCGAGGCAGCGATCCGCGCGGCAGGCCAGGAGCCCACGCCGCACGGTTCGTACGCGGTCATCGACAAGATGGTCGAGCTCGGACGCACCGCCAAGAAGGACGGCAAGGGCTTCTACGACTACGTCGACGGCAAGCGCGGCCTCATCTGGCCGGGTGTCCGTGAGAACTTCAACTCGGGTTCGACGGAGATCCCCTTCGAGGACATGAAGGAGCGCATGCTCTTCGCCGAGGCGCTCGAGACGGTGAAGTGCTTCGACGAGGGTGTGCTCACCTCTGTCGAGGACGCCAACATCGGTTCGATCTTCGGCATCGGCTTCCCGGCCTGGACCGGCGGCGTCGTGCAGTACATCAACGGCTACGAGGGTGGCATCGCAGGCTTCGTCGCCCGCGCTCGCGACCTCGCGTCGAAGTACGGCTCGCACTTCGAGCCCCCGGCCTCGCTGGTCGAGAAGGCTGAAGCAGGCGTCACCTCCCTGACGAACGAGAACCTCGTCAAGTGATCTGACAACTCGCCGCGTTCGTCGAGCGGGCCTTCCCCGCTCATCGAGCCGTTCCCGGCTCATCGAGCGCAGTCGAGATGGCGGCCCCGGTGGAGAAATCCACCGGGGCCGCTTTGGTCGTTTCTGCAGGTCACCGCCTGTGGACTTCGGTCTCGACGGTTCCGTGATTCGGTGCGATCCTCGTTCTGTCGAAGGGGGACGACATGTCACGGAGGAAGAAGACCGCATCGAAGAGGCGGCACGGCGCCTCGCCGAAACTGAGGCTGGCACTGCGTCGCGCGGCACGGGCCCCGGTGTGGGAGTGGCCCACGATCGCCGACGAACTCGCGCGTGACGAGGGTGGATCGATCGATGAGTGGCTCAAACGGATGATGCGATTCGAGCCGAGTGCCGAACGGTACGGAAGGGTGTTGCCGATGCGTTTCGAGCTCGGCGACGGTGTGTCGCTCCGCGACATCGTCCGCACGTGTTCATTGGTCGCCCTCGAGTACGAGTGGGACGCGGCGACGCGGCGTCATCGGTTGCTGGAGCTCGAGCCGACAGAGGAGGACGAGGAGCTCATTGCGGCCTTCGACGAACTGTCGACAGCACTGTGGTGGTTTCAGGAGGCTGTCGATCGGCACGACGATGCTCTCGGTTGCGCCTACGAGATCCCGTACGCGTTGCGTCAGGCGATGGCACTGTTCGCCCGTCACGATGAGCTCCCACGGGCGTCGTGATGACGCCGCAGGCCTGGGGCACACTTGATCGTCGGGGTGCTCGCGTCGATCGGTGTGGTGGGCACCCTGTGGCAGAGGCAACGGTCCGAAGCGATGGACCGAATGCACCGCGATCGCTTCGACGCACGGGCCGAGTGGTGGCGACGGTTCCAGTGGGCGGCGGAGCAAGCCCACAGGGGCGACGATGCGTCGAGTGAACTGGGGTTTGCTGTTCTGGAAGCGCTCACGGAGTCGCCTCTGGTGACCTCTAGTGAGGTCGGAATTCTGGCCGCGACTGCTAATCTTAGGCCACGTAGGTCGTCGAGTGACCCGGGCCGAGGTGAACAGTCATGACGTCTCCCGATGAGAGTGCTCGTCTGGAACAGAGTGCTCGCGAACGTGCAGGCGCCGATTTCATTCTTGCTGGTCGGACCAGCCGCGCGCGCGCCGGTCAGCGGCGAATATTCTGGTGAAGGTGGCCCGGCTGCAAGGCCAAGAGCCCGAGCAGTGGGTGCTCGACGTGGCAGAAGGTCGTCTCCCCGCCTGAACCGAGCCCCCTCGCCCCGCCACGCCGACTCAGACTCCGGTCGGCGCACCGGCCGGTCTGCGACGATGGTCGGCATGCGGATCCTGCGCTCGGCTGCCGTCGTCGCGGCGACGGCAGCGCTCGCTGCGTGCAGTCCTGAAACCGTGGTCGACGATGGGCCGATCGCGGTCGATCCATGCGGACGGATCGGACCGGCGTGCACCTCGGTGGGCGCTGGAACCGTCGCCGACGGGACGTCGCTTCAGGGAATCGGTGTGGTCGAGGGCGTTGACGGAAGCGCCGAACTGCGTGTTGCGTTCGACGATGAAAGAGGCGTCCAATCGGCGGTTGTCCCTCGTGCCGCCTATGTCTACTCGGAGTCGGTGACGCGCGACGTCGCGCTTTACGACCTGGACGCGAAACCGGGCCACGAGATCGTCATCGGTCGTGGAACGGACGGCACCCACGCGTGGTTCGGCGTGTACACATTCGACGGAACCCGTCTGGTGCGGTTGCGAGGACCCCGCGATGTGGTGGACCCTCAGACCGGGATGTGGCGGCTGCTCGTCGGCGATAAGCAGGGGCAAGTCGTGTGTGGAGACGACGGTCGGATCACCGCGGGCTCGGCTCGGCTCGGCGACGACTACTTCGCCTGCCGTGATGAGCTGACCACCGACGTCACCTTCCGGAAACCTGCCGCGCAGTAGCGCGCGCTATCGTCGAACTGCCACGTCCGTACCGAAGAACAGGATCAGCATTCATGCCTGAGACGACCGTCAGCAGCATCAACCAGGCGGAACGTCCGCTCCGACTCGGAGTCGCCGGGCCGGTCGGAACAGGCAAGAGCACTCTGATCGCGACGCTGTGCCGTCGACTGGCGGAGAGCCTCGAGATGGCGGTCGTGACCAACGACATCTACACCGACGAGGACGCCCGGTTGCTGCGTGCGGCAGGTGTGCTCCCGGTGGAGCGCATCGTCGCCGTTGAGACGGGCGCCTGCCCGCACACCGCGATCCGCGACGACGTGACGCCGAACCTGCTGGCGGTAGAAGACCTCGAAGCCGAGTTCGCCCCTCTGGACCTGGTGATCGTCGAGAGCGGCGGCGACAACCTGACAGCGACGTTCAGCCCCGCGCTCGTCGACACGCAGATCTTCGTCATCGACGTGGCGGGCGGCGGTGACGTGGCACGCAAGGGCGGGCCGGGCATCGAACGCGCGGATCTGCTGGTGGTCAACAAGACCGATCTCGGGCCGCACGTCGGCGTCGACCCGGCCCAGATGGTGACCGACGCGTCATCGGTGCGGGGCGGACTGCCCGTCGTCGCACTGAGCCAGCGGGACGAGGAGAGCATCGACGATCTTGTCGCATGGGTGCACGGTGTGCTGGCCGAGCATCGCGGCGGCGCACTTGTTCCCGCCGATCCGGGCCCGATGGCCCCGCACTCGCACGCAGGCGACCACGATCACGGCGAGCACACGCACTAAGTCGACGGGACCGCTTCCGGTTCCTGGAGCCGATCGGACTCTCGGCGTTCAACGAACATCAGGGCGATCGGGCTGAGCACCGCGGCGACCATTCCGGCTGCGAAGCCGTTGCCGTAGAGGTTCAGCCCGATCGTCAGCGAACCGGCGATCTGGGCGACCGAGACGTGGAGGAAGCCGGCGAGCACGCCCCAGTGCGGGCCGAAGCGCGCCGAGATCGGAGCGAGACACGTGCCGAACATGACCGCCCACACGACGCCGTCGTCGTCGAGCCCGAGTGGTTTGGTGAGTGCTCCGAGGATCACGCCGAGCATGACCGGAACGATGTTCACCGCGTGCTTTCCGCACGCACTGAAGCCGATGACGCTGACGATTCCACCGACGACGGGACCGTTGAAGTCTGCGTCGATGGCCACCATGAGCACTGTCGTCAGGGTTCCGGTGATCGCCATGTTGAGCAGGGTGGGACCGGGGCCGTCGGATCCGATGAAGTCGGCGGGCGCCTGCCCGGTGCGGCGGAGCAGGCCGCGGTAGCCGCGCCACGGCCTGCGGTCGAGGGCGAATGCGGCGATGACGACCATCGCGATGAGGATCGCGCACAGGATCAGCAGGGGACCGTCGTTCCCGCTGGTCCATGTCATGGGCGGCTGATCTTCCAACCCGAACGACCGGAAGACCGCGATGATCACCGCGCCGAGAATGCCCGCGACGAACCCCATGTTGTAGAGGGTGAACCCGTTGTGCGCGCGGAACAGGCCGCGCGCGACCGGCGAGACGATGAAGCCGATGAGAAGCCCGGTCGCGAGGCCGACGGGAACTGACACCCACTTGACCAGACCGGTGTTGAAGGCGATCTCGGAGAAGACCGGCGACAGTGCTGTCGCGAACCACGCCGTCGTCACCGAATCGCGCAGAGCCTCGCGTCGCCAGAGCGCGTACAGAGCCACGCCGATGAGGATGGGCCAGACGTTCACGATCGTCTTCCCGAACAGTCCGAATCCCAGCACCATGTACAGGCAGCCGACCGCGCCGCCGTCGACCTTCGCTCCGGTCAGCCGGTATGTGAGGCACGCGAGGAGCGTGACGAGACCGGCTTGTGCGAATGCGCCACCGAGCCCGCCGAGCAGTACGAAGTCGGTGACGAGGACATCGGGTGCGATCACGATGTCGCCGATGCCGCGGATCACGTCGGCCGGTGTGTCGACGATGAATCCGAAAGCGATGCACGCGACCGCGGTCGCCACGATCAAACGCATCAGGATCCGTTCGGTGCGGTCACCCGACTCGACGATCACTCACGTACCTCCGCTCCGATGTCGACCTTCGGAGTCTACTGTCGCGGGTCGGGCGAACGGCCGCCTGACTGGGGCGACGCAGCCGGATGGGTCAGATGCCGGGGAGGATCACGGGAGCGAGCTCTGGTCGTTTCGCCACACGCCCGTCGCCGAGTGATCGGCCGCGGAGTTTCCGGATGATCCACGGGGTGAAGAATTCGACCACCCACCGGGCGTCGCCGAGCGTCCGCAGGACTCGGTTGGGGTCGTCGATCGGTGGGAGGGCATGACCCCAGTCGGCGGAGCTGCCCTCGAGTCCGAGCGCGTATGCGGCTCCCGCGGCGAAGCGGTCGTGGCCGGTAGGGGATGCGTGCAATCGGTCGCGCGCCCAGGAGCGCAGGTCGGTCAGGACGGGTGCGCTGTACAGGTCGACCAGGATGAAGCCGTACGTCGTCGCGAACTCGCGCATCATGTCGTTGATCAGGAGAAGCCGGTCTTCCACACTGCGCCCGAACGGGATCGTGCGAGCGACGTCGGGGAACGTCGAGATGACAACGGTCGCACCGGATTCGGCAAGACGTCGGTAGATGAAGTCGAGATCGGCGCGGACGACGGCGGGGTCGGCGCGTCCGATCACGTCGTTCATGCCCAACGGCGCCGCGATCAGGTCGGGAGCCAGGGACAGGCACGGCTCGAGTTGTTCGTCGCGAGTGTTCCGGGTGTTCTTCCCACGGATGGCGAGGTTTGCGTACCGGAAGTCCGGGTTGTCCACGGCCAGGCGTTCAGCGAGGCGATCGGCCCAGCCTCGGTAGCCGGCGGAATCGTCTCCGTCACACATCCCCTCGGTCTGGGAGTCGCCGATGGCGACGAATCGCGAATAGCCCATAGCCCGATAGTAGCCAGGAGTTCACCGGATCAGAGTGAAGTCGAGCACTTTACAAATTAGTCCAGATGTCTAGACAACCGACGTGCCAACGTCTAATGTCAAGTTCACCAACTCGCCTCACCAGGAGGAAGACATGGCGAATCCGACAATCGACGACAGCCCCGTCGACGACGTTCAATGGCGTGACAAGAAGCGCCACCTCTGGCTTCTCGGCCTGATTCCACCGACCGCAGTGTTCATCGCGACCGGACTCATCGCGCTGATGAACTGGGCCGGCGACAAGCTCGATTGGGCCTGGCTCGGTACCGTGTCCCCGGTCTGGTGGTGGATCGGCCCGATTCTGCTCTACGTCCTGCTCCCGATCCTCGACGTGTTCTTCGGGCCCGACGGTCAGAATCCGCCGGACGAACTCATGGAGCAGTTGGAGAACGACAAGTACTACCGGTACTGCACCTACGCGTACATTCCGTTCCAGTTCGCCAGCCTGATCTTCGCGGCGTACCTCTGGACCGCGGGTCCGAACGGCCGCTTCGGTGACCTGAGCTGGCTCGGCGTCGACGGCGGATCGCTCGGCATCGTCTCCAAGATCGGTCTCGCCCTGTCGATCGG
Source organism: Gordonia malaquae NBRC 108250 (assembly GCF_000344135.1). GTDB lineage: Bacteria > Actinomycetota > Actinomycetes > Mycobacteriales > Mycobacteriaceae > Gordonia > Gordonia malaquae. Next base: position 105,601 of record NZ_BAOP01000005.1, read on the forward strand.
CGTCATGGGCGGCATCGGCATCAACACAGCTCACGAGCTCGGCCACAAGAAGGTGTCACTCGAGCGCTGGCTGTCGAAGATCACTCTCGCGCAGACGTTCTACGGTCACTTCTTCATCGAGCACAATCGTGGTCATCACGTCCGCGTCGCCACCCCCGAGGATCCGGCGAGCTCGCGCTTCGGTGAGACCTTCTGGTCGTTCCTGCCGCGCAGTGTCTACGGCAGTCTGAAGTCGGCATGGGAACTCGAGGCCAACCGCCTCAAGAAGATCGACAAGCCGGTGTTCCATCGGAGCAACGACGTTCTCAACGCGTGGGTCATGTCGATCGTCCTGTGGGGTGTGCTCGCAGCGGTCTTCGGCTGGCAGATCCTGCCCTTCATGGTCCTGCAGGCCGTCTACGGTTTCTCGCTGCTGGAGACCGTCAACTATCTCGAGCACTACGGCCTCGTCCGGCAGAAGAACGCCCGCGGTCGTTACGAGCGCTGCACCCCGTCACACAGCTGGAACAGTGACCACATCTGCACAAACATCTTCCTGTATCACCTGCAGCGTCACAGTGATCACCACGCGAACCCGACGCGTCGCTACCAGACACTCCGCAGTTTCGAGGAGGCTCCGAACCTCCCCAGCGGTTACGCCAGCATGATCGGCATCGCCTACTTCCCGCCGATCTGGCGCAAGATCATGGACAAGCGCGTCATCGAGCACTACGACGGCGACCTCACCCGTGCCAATCTGCAGCCGGGCAAGGAAGCCAAGCTCCTCGCCAAGTACGGACAGACCGCTCGCGCCCAGGCGCCGGCCGCCGCACAAGACACCGCAGTCGCCCTGCTCGATCGTCCGGCCGCCACCGCGTACCGATGCCCCAACTGCGAGTACGTCTACCGCGAGGCAGAGGGAGCCCCCCGTGAGGGCTACGCGGCAGGCACCCCGTGGGCCAGCGTGCCCGACGACTGGAACTGCCCGGACTGCGGTGTTCGAGACAAGATCGACTTCCTTCCGATTGGAGCCTGACATGAACTTCAAACTCTTCCGTTGCATGCAGTGCGGGTTCGAATACGACGAGGCGGAAGGCTGGCCCGAAGACGGCATCGAGCCCGGCACCCGATGGGACGACATCCCGGACGACTGGAGCTGCCCGGATTGCGGCGCCGCCAAGGCCGATTTCGAAATGGTCGAGGTTGCACGGCCATGACCACCAGTTCTGATCGTTCCGCTTTCGACGCCGGCGTTGTCGTCGTCGGGGGCGGGACGGCGGGTGCCACAGCCGCGGTCGCTCTTCGAGCGGGCGGGTACGACGGTCCGGTGACGCTCATCGGCGCAGAACCAGAAGCCCCGTACCGCCGGACTGCGCTGACGAAGGACCTGCTCGTCGCTGATCTGTCCGTCGAGAAGATCGCGCTGCAGAAGCCGCAGTCGTGGGCCGAACGGAACATCGACCTCCGCACGGGGGTGAACGTCACCGCGATCGATCCGTCGGAGCACACGGTGGTCTGCTCGAACGGCGACGAGATCGGCTATCGCACACTCGTCCTGGCGACCGGCGGCGCGGCGGCCCGGCCGCCATGGCTCGGCGCGGACGTTCGGACGATCAGGGCCCTCGACGAGGCGCTCGCCGCCCGGCAGGCGATCGAAGAGGCCGCCAGGGTGGCCATCGTCGGAGGCGGCTTGATCGGACTCGAACTGGCTGCGTCGGCAGCCGCGCGTGGATTCGACGTCGACGTGATCGAAGCGGCCGACCGGATCCTCGGCCGCGCGGTCCCCGCGGTGGTGTCGGAGTGGTTCGCCGAACTGCATCGACGCAACGGCGTTCGGCTGCACCTCGACTCAGCGGTCGTCTCCGCGTCGGCCGACGGCGTGGTCCTATCCGACGGCGCCGCGATCGACGGTCCCGTCGTCGCGGCTGTCGGAATGCGCCCGGACGTCGGCTTGGCCGAAGCGGCGGGCCTCGAGTGCTCCCGCGCCGGGATCGTCGTCGACTCGGGGTTCGCCACGAGTGCACCCGACATCTACGCGGCAGGCGACGCGGCGGCTCCTCCGGATCTGCTGACTGGAGATCCGTCAGTCGGCGGACACTGGTTCGGCGCGACTGATCAGGGCAAGGCCGTCGCCGGATCGGTGCTCGCGGCACTCGGCGGAGCAGTCGCTCCGACATTCCGAGACGTGCCGCGCGCTTGGACGATTCAATACGGGATCAACGTCCAGACAGTGGGCTGGCCCGCTGACGGCGACGTCGAGATCGACGGATCGCTCGCCGACGACGACGCCACCGTACGAGTGACGCGAGACGGGCGGTTGATCGGTGCGGTCACCGTCGGACGAGCCGCTGCCGCCCGGACATGCCGCGCGGAGATCGACGCATCGCTAGGCTCGACGGTGTGAGCGCACCCACGAGTGACCGGCCGACGTACGCGGCAGCGAGCAAGCTCCTGCTGCGTACGTCGCTGCTCGACGGCCTGCGCGAGTTGATGACCATCAAGGACTGGTCGCAGGTCACCATGAGTGATGTCGCCAAGCATGCGGGCGTCAGCAGACAGACGGTGTATAACGAGTTCTCGTCGCGCAACGGTCTGGCGCAGGCGTACGCCCTTCGCCTGGTGGAGGAGTTCACCAGTGAGATCGGGGCGGCCGTGGAGGCAATGCCCAACGACGTGGAAGGTGCCCTCGCCGCAGGTTTTGCCGGGTTCTTCGCCAGCGCGAGCCAGGACCCGATGATTCAGTCCCTGCTCAGCGGCGAGGCCAAGCCCGACCTTCTCAAGCTGATCACCACCGACTCCGCGCCGCTCATCGAGTCGGCGTCGCGGCGTCTCGACACCACTCTCCGCGAATCGTGGATCGCGCTGCCCGAACACATGTCGGGACCCATCGCGCGGATGATCACACGACTCGCGATCAGCTACGTGGCGATGCCGCCGGAAGCTGATTTCGACGTCGCGGGCGACCTGTCTGCCGTCATGTCGCCCGCGATCGTCGCAGCTCGGGGTGGTTCTTAGCGAGCGAGGAACGCGGCGACGGAGCTTTCGAACGCGTCCTTCGCCTCGATCATCACCCAGTGTCCGCACTTCGGGAACACGTGGAGTTCGGCGTCGGGGATCAGTCGCATCGGGACCATCGACATGTCGGGCGGGCTCACGCGGTCGTCGCGTCCCCATGCGAGGAGGGTCGGGCACTTCACGAGGTGCATCGACGCCCAGTACGGCGGGGTCGTCGAGTTGGCCATGAACTGCTGCATCATCTCGAACGACTTCGAGCCGTACATCATCGCCGCGGTCTTGGCGGCGTCCGGATTGATGGCCGCCTCCCACCGCTCCTCGATGAGCTCTTCGGTGACGAGCGACCGGTCGAAGACCATCGAATTGAGCCAGCGCACCAGCTTGTCGCGGTCGGGGGCGTCGGTGAACTCCTGCAGCAGACGCAGGCCCTCGGACGGGCTGGGGCTGAACACGTTGGGTCCGACGCCGCCGATCGTCACGAGTTTCGCGATCCGGTCGGGATACTTGATCGCGAGGTTGATTCCGACCACACCGCCCATGGAGTTTCCGATCACAGCGGCCTTGTCGATGCCGAGGGCGTCCATGAACCGGATCACCGATGCGCCCGCGGTCAGGACGGGGTGTCCCTCGACGGCGTCGGATACCCCGAAGCCGGGGAACTCGACGACGTAACAGTGGTGCGTCTTGGCGAAGAACTCCAGGTTGCCGCGGTAATTGCGCCACCCGGTGACGCCGGGGCCGCTGCCGTGGAGGAGCAGCAGCACCTCGCTGTTGTCGGCGCCCGCCTCGTGGTAGCGGATGACGCCCTGATCAGTGGTGAGCTCGCGCTTGGTCGACTCGTATGTCACGTCCATGACACCAGAATAGAACGTGTTCTAGTTGAGTGCGTCAGTACCATGAATAGATGACGATCGATTCATCGGTCCCGTTCGTCGCCGCGGGACTCATCGGAGGCTATGCCACAGCCCGATACACCGGGCGACGTGAGCTCGGAGGGGTTGTCCTCGCGGCGGCCGGAGTCGCCGCCGGGATGTCGTGGCGTTCCCGCGGCGCCGCCGTCACCGGCGGACTCACCGCCGCCTATCTCGGCGCGTTCGGCGCCTCGCATCCGCTCGCCAAGAAACTCGGCGCCTGGCCGTCGGTGCTCGCCGTCACGGTGGCGGCGTCTGCCACCACAGCGGGCGTGCTCGCCGCAGTGGACGGAAAGCAGTGATGCGTCGCCCGGCCAGGATGCTCGCCGTCGCCGGCCTGGCGTCGGTGGCGGTGTTCGCCGCCGCGTGCAGCAGCGGAGGCTCGACGCCTGATCCGGCGCCGGCGGCAAAGATCACCCTCGCCGACTCGACGGCGAAGCCGATCAACCCGACGACGCCGATCAGCGTTCGCGCCAGTCGAGGCGACCTCACGACGGTCACCGTCACCAACCGCAAGGGCAAAAACGTCAAGGGCGCGTCGTCCGAAGGCGGCGAGGAGTGGCACACCACCGAGGACCTCGGTTACGGCACCACGTACACCGTCAAAGCGGATGCGGTGAACCCCGACGGCAAGCACACGCGACAGACGTTCACCGTGAAGACGATCGACCCCGACGACACGGCGTACGCGAACGTGGTCCCGGCACCGGAAGTGGTGTCCGAGGACGGCATCGGGGTCGGACAGCCGATGGTCTTCCAGTTCACCAAGCCGATCAAGAATCGCGCCGAAGTCGAGAAGCATCTTGTCGTCACCACTACGCCGAGTCAGCCCGGCGCCTGGTACTGGACCGACGATCAGAGCGTCCACTATCGCGCTAAGGACTACTGGAAGCCCGGAACCAAGATCCACATCGAGGCGAACGTCTACGGAGTCGACCTCGGCGACGGCGTCTACGGCGCCGAGGACAACGCGGTGGATTACAAGGTTCACGACTCGTGGGTGGCGAAAGCCGACGGCAACACCGAACAGCTCACGGTGTTCCACAACGGCGAACTCGTTCGCACGATGCCGATGAGCCTGGGCGAGCCGACTACTCCGTCGCACCGGGGTGTCCATGTGGTCTCGGAGCGCTCAGCGAGCACCGTGATGGATTCGTGCAGCTACGGCGTCTGCCAGGGTGATCCCGGCTACTACCGCGAGACCGTCTTCGACAATCTCCGGATCTCCAACGACGGTGAGTTCGTCCACGCGGCACCGTGGTCCGTGGGCCAGCAGGGATCGGCGAACGTCTCGCACGGCTGCGTCAATCTCAGCCCCGCCGACGCCAAATGGATGTACGACACGTTCCGGCTCGGCGACGTCGTCGAGATCTCCAACTCGGGTGGCGACGAGCTTCCGGTGTGGGACACCTACGGCGACTGGGCCGTCCCGTGGAAGGTGTGGAAGGCCGGCAACGCCTCCGCCTGAGGCGTCAGCCGCCGAGTGATTCGCGGTCCTCGTCGCCGAATGTGTCTTCGAGTGTGGCGGGTGAGTAGTCGAGATCGATCTCCTCGACGGGGCGTCCTCGGGCCGACTCGATCGCTCCGAGTCGGCGCTGGGCTCGATCGGCTGCGTAGGTCAGGAACTCGCTGTTGTCGATCCCGAACGGCGGCTTCTCGAACTGCTCGTTGACCCACGTGATCATCCCGAGAGCCATCGGCAGGAGCTCGCCCATCCGCTCGGTCACCGCGTCCCACAGGGTGTCGTCGGCGGCGACGTGACGACGGCAGGTGAACGTGCCCCACGCCATGTGGCGGCGCTCGTCGTCGGAGATGTTTGAGATCAGGGACTGCATGCCCGGAAGGATGCCGCGCTCCACGCAGATCTTCTGCCACGCGTAGTACCCGGTCAGCGCCAGCGACCCCTCGACGACGTGGTTGTACGTGACGCTCGCGCGGATCTGATTGAGCGGCGACGGATCGGACGCGAGGATCCGCAACGACGCGGGCAGCTCGTCGTAGAACAACTGGCGGTAGTAGGGGTTCTCGGCGACGTAGGGGTGCAGGTCCTCGGTGAGGCCGACGGTGTCCATCCACAGTCGAAAACCTTGTGCGTGTTTGGCCTCTTCGAGGCAGAACTGTGCCAGGTACATCTCGTCGCCGAAGCGTCCCTCGGCCGACATCGCCGACATGAACGGCTGGATGTCCTGGGTGACGGCTTCCTCGCCCGCCACGAACTGCGCGACGAGAAACGTCGCGCTGCGGCGTTGGGTGTCGTCGAGAGAGGCCCAGTCGTCCGCGTCTCGGCTGAAGTCGAGTGCACCCGGGTCCCAGGCCTTTCCGTTGCCCTTGGTGAACAGTCGGAGGGGGAACGCGTCCCAGTGCAGTCCTCCGGCTCGCAGCGTCGAGAACCCTTGCCGGGCTTCGGAATCTGAATGGATGACGGTCATGAACGCGACCCTAGACCCGCCGCGAGCACGACGGGGCCGAATCTCAGCACTCGATGATGTTGACGGCGAGCCCCCCACGAGAGGTCTCCTTGTACTTGTCGCTCATGTCCGCGCCGGTCTCGCGCATCGTGGCGATCACACGATCCAGGCTCACGACGTGATGGCCGTCGTGATTGAGGGCGATTCGCGCGGCGGTGATCGCCTTGACCGCGGCCATCGCATTGCGTTCGATGCAGGGGATCTGCACGAGTCCGCCGATCGGATCGCATGTGAGTCCCAAGTTGTGCTCCATACCGATCTCGGCTGCGTTCTCGACCTGTGCCGGGGAGCCGCCGAGCAACTCGCACAGCGCGCCGGCGGCCATCGAGCACGCGGAACCGACCTCTCCCTGGCAGCCGACCTCGGCGCCGCTGATGGACGCGTTCTCCTTGAACAGCACGGCGATGGCGCCCGCCGTCAGGAGGAAACGTTCACAGTCGCCGAACTGGGCTCCGGGGACGAAGCGCATGTAATACGCGAGCACGGCCGGAACGATGCCTGCCGCCCCGTTCGTCGGCGCGGTCACGATCCGCCCGCCGGCGGCGTTCTCTTCGTTGACGGCGAGCGCAAACGCGGTCACCCAGTCGACGTGCCGGAGTGGATCGTCGGACGGTGACCGGGCCAGTCTGGCGTTGAGGGCGCCGGCTCGCCGCGGAACCCGTAGAGGTCCGGGAAGGGTGCCCTCGGCGTGCAGGCCGGAGTTGATGCAATCGTCCATCGCCGACCAGATGCGCCGGAGACCCGCCGACACCTCCTCCGGAGAGCGGACCGCTTCCTCATCGACGCGCATCACCCCACTGATCGGCAGGCCGGTCTCGCCGCAGCGTGCGAGGAGTTCGGCGGCCGTCCGAAAGGGCTGCGGGACATCGGTTTCGGTGGCCCGAACGGGTTCGTCGCCGACGACGAAGCCTCCGCCGATCGAGTACGACGTCGTCTCCTTCACCACCGTCCCGACGTCGTCGAGCGCCGCGAACCGCATGCCGTTCGGATGACGCGGAAGGCTGCGCTCGCCGATCATCTCCACATCGAAGGCGACGGGGTGAGTGCCGCCGAGCCGCAGGGTTCCGGATGAGAAGGCTGCATCGGATCGCGGCACGACGACATCGGGGTCGACAGCCTCCGGCCGTTCGCCTTCCAAACCGAGCACGACTGCCCGATCGGACGAATGCCCGCGGCCCGTCGCACCGAGGGATCCGTACAGCCCCACGTGAACGCGCACCACACGAGGGTCGTCTCGGACGGAGGCCGCGAAGTCGGCCGCCGCCCGCATCGGCCCGACGGTGTGCGAACTCGACGGTCCGACACCGATCGAGAACAGATCGAAGACGCTGATCATGGCCACTCCCTCGGCTTGTCGGGCTGGCATCGCCGAACCTCGATTGTGCATCAACTCGACGCGTCGGGTCACGAGTTGCGGGCCGTCGTGTGCAGTCGGGATCATTTCGACGTGACGGGGCAAGTCGCCTCGATGAGACGTTTGCCTGGTGTCCTACGATCGGACGATGGAGCCAGGGCCGATCCAGATTCGGGGCGCGATCGTGCGCACGGTGGTCGTGGCTCTGTGGATGGCGGGCTGCGCGGGTGTCTTCGGCCACTCCATGACACACGCGCGCGCTGGGACCGCTGCCATCGCCCTCCTCGTCGGAATCCTCGCCGGTTTCCTGATCGACATCGCCTGGTTCGGCCCGGTGATCGGGATGGCCGGGATAGGTGCAGTCATCGGCGCGTCCTGGCTGATGCCATGGCCGGTGGTGGTGCTCGGTGTCGGGATCGGTTTCATCCCGATCGTGGTCTGGGGCGTTCGCCTGGCTCGGCGACTGCGTCTTTACCGCGCCGGAGTCGCAGCGCGCGGGCGAGTCGTCGTCTCGGACGGTCCCCACGGGCGCGAGGACACTCACGTCACCGCGCGTGACGACCGGTCTCCGCCGGTTGTGACGACTATTTCGTCATAACCGGCGGAAACCAATCAGTGGTGAGGGATCACCAGATCCGGACGCGCTCATCCGGCTCGAGGTACAGCTTGTCGCCGGGAGCGACGTCGAATGCCGAGTAGAACGCGTCGACGTTCCGGACGACGCCGTTGCAGCGGAACTCCGGCGGCGAATGCGGGTCGATTGACAGGCGACGGATCGCCTCGGCGTCACGGGTCTTGGTGCGCCAGATCTGTGCCCAGCTGAAGAACACCCGCTGCTGCCCGGTGAGGCCGTCGATGACGACCGGCGCGTCGTCGCCCTCCGTCGCGATGGTGTACGCGACAAGCGCGATGGAGAGTCCTCCGAGGTCGCCGATGTTCTCGCCGAGGGTGAACTCGCCGTTGACCTTGTACTTCGGGTCGAGGCCGTCGGGCGTGAACTCGCTGTACTGGCTCGCCAACGCAGCGGTCCGCTTGGCGAACTCGGCGCGGTCGTCGTCGGTCCACCAGTCGACGAGGTTGCCGTCGCCGTCGTACTTCGCGCCCTGATCGTCGAAACCGTGGCCGATCTCGTGACCGATCACCGCGCCGATGCCTCCGTAGTTGGCCGCGTCGTCGGCCTCGGGGTCGAAGAACGGGGGCTGCAGGATGGCGGCCGGGAAGACGATCTCGTTCATGCCGGGGTTGTAGTAGGCGTTCACCGTCTGCGGTGTCATGAACCATTCGTCGCGGTCCACCGGCTTGCCGATCTTCGCGAGTTCGCGAGTGGTCTCGAACGACGCGGCGCGACGCGAGTTTCCGATCAGGTCGGTCCGGTCGGCGGTGAGTGCCGAGTAATCGATCCAGGCTGCCGGGTAGCCGATCTTGGGAGTGAAGCGATCGAGCTTGGCGAGGGCCTTCTCACGCGTCGCGGGTGTCATCCACTCGAGGTCGGTGATGTTGCGGCGGTACGCCTCGACGAGGTTCGCGATCAATTCGTCCATCCGCGCTTTCGCGGCGGGCGGGAAGTGCTTCGCCACGTAGAGCTCGCCGACGGCGAATCCTGCCGCGGACTCGACGAAGCCCACGCCTCGCTTCCAGCGGTCCCGAATCTCTTCGGCACCGGTCAGAGTGGTGCCGTAGAAGCGGAAGTTCTCATCGACGAACGCACTCGACAGCGACGGTGCGGCGGTGTGCAGCAGGTGCCACGTCAGCCACGCCTTCCAATCGTCGAGCGGGCGATCCGCGACGAGTGCGGCGGCGCCTTCGAGGAACGACGGTTGCGCGACGATGACCTCGGCGAACGTCTCGTCGTTCGGTGCCGCAAGTCCGTCGAGCCACGCCGCGACATCGAATCCGGTGGCTCCGTCGGTGAACTCGGCGAGGGTCCGCAGGTTGTACGACGCCTCCGCATCACGGCGTCGAACCACGTCCCAATGGTGGGAAGCGATCTGAGTCTCGAGATCGACGACCGTGGTGGCGGCCGCATCGGCGTCATCCACGCCTGCGAGGGCGAACATCGCGGCGACGTGCTCGCGGTACGCGGCGAGCGTCTCGGCGTGGTTCTCCTCGCGATAGTACGATTCGTCGGGCAGTCCGAGGCCGCGCTGCACCACGTGGACGAGGTACCGGTCGGACTGTCGGGCGTCGGTGTCGACGTACACGCCGAACAGGCCCCCGACGCCGACTCGCTCGAGTGCGCCGAGCGTGTGGGCGAGCTCTGATGTCGAGGAGATCGCGCGAACTGCGTTCAGATCCTCGGAGATGGCGTCGAGCCCGAGTTCTTCGATGCGGTCGACGTCCATGAACGAGGCGTACAGGTCGCCGATCAGGGTCGACGTCGGGCCGGCCGGCGTCTCCGCGCATTCCTCGACGATGGCGCGGACATCGGCCTCGGCGTTGTCGCGCAGCACGTGGAACGCGCCGTCGATACTTCGGTCGCCGGGGATCTCATGGGTGTCGAGCCATCGGCCGTTGACGTGAGCGAAGAGGTCGTCGGCGATCCGAACTGAATCGTCCACCCATTCCAGATCGAGTCCCGAAGTCAGGTCGGTGCCACTGCGTTCGATAGTCACGCACTCCATAGTGCATGAGCGGCCGCGACTATTCCCCGAGCCGCTTCGACATCGCCCAGATGAGGACCTCCGAATCCGTGTGCGCCGTGGCCACGGTCCCGCCGAAATCGGTGGCGCGCAGTGCGTCGGACGACATCAGAGTCTCGCCTTCGACGCTGATCGAACCGGCTGCGACGAACAGATGCGTGAACCGGCCCGCGGGGACTGTGATGCTCTGGCCTGCGTTGAGCCGGGCCGCGTAGAGGGTTGCACCCGAATTGTTGATACGGATCGCCGAGTCGTGTGACGGAACGCCAGAAGCGACGGGAACCAGTGCCCCCGGCGCCAGGTCGGCGCCGATGTCGAGCTGGTCGTAGCCGGGATCGAGCCCGTGCTCGTCGGGTGCGACCCACATCTGGACGAGGTGCACGGGTTCGTCACCGGTCTCGGCGTGGTCGTTGCGCTCGGAGTGCAGGATGCCGGTGCCCGCGCTCATCCGCTGTGCGAGGCCCGGATGGATCACTCCGGTGTGTCCCTCAGAGTCCTGGTGGACGACGGAACCGGACAACACCCACGTGATGATCTCGGTCTCGGCGTGCGGGTGCGTGTCGAAGCCTTCGCCTGGAGCGATGACGTCCTCGTTGTGCACCATCAGCACGCCGTGGTGGGTGTTCGAGGGGTCGTAGTGGTCGCCGAAAGAGAAGCTGTGCGACGACGTCAACCAGTCCGTCGTCGTCGCTGCACGATCGGACGCACGCAGAATCGTCGGAGCCATGTCGCAATTATGGTCGCTCGGCGGACGGGTCGAGAACGGGTGTGGCGATGAACTGCGGGAACTGTTCGAATTCGGTACAGCGGAGTCTGTGCGTGAGAGGCTCGCCGACCAGCGCTGATGCGGAATCGTGACCGCATTGATCCTCGAATGTGAGGCTGTGACTGGTGAAACGCATGTGAAACGAGTGAAAATTGATGCATGGCGTGGAGGGGAACAAGAACAGTGAGCGCGGCGGCTGCTGTCGTCGTGGCGGTGGGGGTCGTGTCTGCCTGTGGTTCGGAGGAGACCACCGACGCGGGACGCGTGGCAGGGGAGTTCGCCGATGCCGTCGAACGGCTCGACGTCCAGGCGGCGTCGACGTTCACCAGCGCACCGGCGCAAGCATCCGAAGCGCTCGCCGCGACCATTTCGGGAATGGACCCGCAGTCGGTGAGCACGTCGGTCGACAGTCCGGTCGAGTACAGCGACGGCACTGCGTCGTTCACCATGAAGACCACGTGGCGCTGGCAGGACGAGAGCTCATACGCCACCACGACATCGGGTACGGTCCGCAAACTGTCGAGCGGTTGGAAGGTCCAGTGGGATCCGAACCTCCTGTTCCAAGGACTGCCCGCAGGCGCGCGACTTCAGCGCATCCGCACCGACGCCAAACCCGCGCCGACGGTGGACAGCCGGACCGGCAAGCCGTTCATGCAGATGGAACCCGTCAACGAGATCACGTTCGATCCGTCCGCGGCGGGCAAGAAGGTCGACGCCGCGATCTCCGCGCTGTCGGCGTCGATCCGGCCGATCGCGCCGCTCATCACCGCCCGGACCATTCGAGACGAGGTGGATCGGGCGCAAGGGCAGCCGATCATCGCCGTAACCCTCCGGGACGAGGACATGAAGGTGCTCGCGTCCGATCCGGAACGCATCACCGGCGTGACCGTCCGCCGCACCGGTCGCCTCGTCATGAACGACCGTCGCCTCGAGAGCCCGCTCGAGGTCGGCCTCACCAACTACTGGAACGCGATCCGTGACGCCACCGCGGGTTGGCAGGTGCAGCTCGCGGCGCCGGGCGCGAAACCGCGGCGCCTCGCCGGCCAACAGGGCCCTCCCGGCAAGGACGTCGCCACGTCCATTGATCAGAACCAACAGCTTGTACTCGGCGATTCCGTCGTCGACGTCGCACAACCGGCGACCATGATGGTCTTCGACTCGATGTCGGGCGGCATTCTGGCCATGGCTCAGAACGACGCCGCCGCGGCGTCACGTGTCGAGGCCGGGCTCGGGTACGCCACGGGCAGCACCTTGAAGCCCGTCTTCGACGCGATCACCCGCGCCGTCCCCGGAGCGCAGGACGACACGCGCGAGGCGAACGACGTTCTTCATCACCTCGGGCTCGGAGTCACGTTTGTCGCGCCGGGTGTGAGCCTGCCGCGTCAGGTGTCGCCGACGGTGTCGACCGCACGGTTCTCCCCGAACGACTTCACCGCGTCGATCCTGAACATGGGTGCGCTCGGTGTCGCTCTCGCCCGAGCCGACGCGGGGAAGGACAAGGCGGTGCCGCCGTTCGTCATCAAGGGTGCGACCACCAAGGTGAGCACCGGCGACCTCGGAACCCTCGACCGTGGAGTCGCGAAAGACGTGCTCGCGCAGATGTCGACGATCGCGCGCAAGGGAGACGCGAGCGACATCACTGGCGCACCGGGACTGCGCGCCCTTGTCGGGACCAACGGGCCCAAGGGGCCGGGCTGGTTCGTCGGACTGCAAGGCGGCAAGGTGATCGTCGTGTACTGCGAGGGCGACAAGTCCGGAACCGCAGCCCTCCAGGTGGCGCAGAAGTACTTCCGCGTGTCGAAGAGCTGACCTGGACTGTCAGCGACTGCGGCGGGCTTCGGAGAAGGCGGTCAAGGCGCGCCAGCCGATGAGCAGGACGCCCGTCGCGATCGTCGCGACGATGATGAACGAGACCGCGGTGCCCTGTCCGGACACCACACGGAGAATCATGCCGGCGATCACCGTCGACACCCAGATCACCACGCCGCTCGGCACGATCCGCGACGGTAGGAACACGTCGGAGCGCGTGAGCGCGTATGCGACCGCCCAGCCGATCGCCGCGCCGATGAGGAACGGCCACAACGTGGTGAGGAATCCTGTCACCGATCCCGCCTCATTGTGGCTGCGACGTCCGATGGCGACGAACACGACCAATGCGATCAGGTCGCATGATCCGGCGACGACGAGTGGACCGACAAGACCGCGAGACGGTGAAGCAGACGAGGACATGCCACTACGGTAGCGAGCCGCCCCGTTGCTCTTCGTCGCGGCCGTCTTCGGGGAGGTCAGAATTCTGGGCTGCATGTTCCCGGTCCTGCTCGAGCTCGCGGTCCAGGGAGTCGCCCGACTTGAACCTGCCGCGGTAGCGGACGCCGATGACTATCCATCCGATGACCGATACCAAGACATAGCTGATCATGCGGTAGATCAGGACCGCGGTCAACGCGTCAGCCGCTGTCATGCCCGCAGACGTGAGAGCTGGAATCAACATGACGTCGACGACGCCGAGTCCGCCAGGCAGAAGTGGTACGGCGGTGCCGACGGCCTTGCCCGCTGCGTAGGCCACCATCAGGCCGGCAATGGACGGATGCGATCCAACTGCCCAGCATGCAAAAGCGAGACATGCGACGTCTGCCACCCAGTTGAAGAAGCTCCAGCCGAACGCGACGGCGCCGTCGCGGCGATTGAGATGCACTGCCTGCAACTGCTCGAGAGTCAGTTTCAGTCGAGCGGTTCCGTGATCTGCGGGCTTCTCACGGATGTTGTTGATCCAGCCGAGTACGCGCAGCCCGATCGTCTCGAGAGACTGCGGATGGCTCGCCAGGTACTGGGCACCGACCATGAATGCAAGGAAACCCGCGACGCTGAAGATCACCGAGAACGGGCTGGTCTTTGCGCCGGCGAGAAGGGCGCCGCCGAGGCCGAGAATCGCCAGACCGGCACCTGCGAGGAGGCCGGACATGACCAACTGCCAGGAGGCGACGACTGGAGTCGCGCCCCACTTGCGGCTCTCCCGGTAAATGAAGGCGGGGGAGAGGACCTGTCCGCCGGGCATCGTCTGCGATACCGAGTTGGACGCGAGGATCACCGCAAGCGACTCACGTTGCTTCACACGAACGCCGGCCGACCGCATCAGGACCCGTTGTACGTGCGCGTAACTGTCCATCGACAGGATTGCGGCGATGATGCACGCGACAACCCATTCCCACTCGAGTTCACCGATCCGCGCCCACGTGTCCTTCAGCTTCGGCCAGATCAGGTATCCCTCGGTGCCGAGGATCACGATCACCACGACGATCAGTCCCCACCGAAGCCAGCGACGCCACGGCCGACGCTTTCCCGACGTAGCGTCGGGGGCGTCGGCCGTGGCGTCGTCAGACATGGAGTCCAGCCTAGGGCATGGGTCCTGTCAGTCCTGGTCCGACTGACGAGCGCGGCTTCGCCTCAGCAGTTCCTGGACGCTGATCTGGTTCCCTTCGTCACCGCGGTCGGGCCGCAGTTCCCGCGCCGCACGTGTCGCCGTCTGGTCCTCGACCGGCGGTGCCGGCCTCGGCGTGGGTGCCGGTGTCGGGCGCTGTTCGGGCGGGGCCTGCTGAGGTGTCGGTCGCTGCGGCGGAGCGGGCCGCGGGGCCTGCGCCGGACGCTGTGCCGGAGTCGGTCCCGACGGGGGCCGCGACGGTGCCTGCGGCCGTTGCTGCGGCGGCTGAACGGGCTGCTGAGGCGGCGGACCGGCGGGACGACGGACCTGCGTCTGTGCCTGCGGCTGCGGACGGGGCGTCTGGGTCTTGGTCACGGTCACCGGAGGTTGAGGCGCCGACTCGGGTCCGTTCGCGGGACGTGGAGCCGGAGGCTTGGGTCGCAGGTCACGCGACGCCTGTCGGACGCCTCCCGCGCCCAGACGCCACGAGCCGGTGTCCGGACCGCTGCTCTTGCGTGCGGGCTCGACGGGGGCCTTCGGTGCGTCGTCGATCAGTTCGTCGAGAGTGCTCTCGACACCCGCCGGTTCGTCCGCCGTCCGGCTGCGCGGACTTCTCGCCTCGCTCGTGTCGTCCGACGGTGCGCGGTCGACACTGATGCTCTTCATCGTTGTGGTCGGAGCCTCGGCCGCGGCCACAACGCCGCCCGAGCTGACAGCGGCCACCGCGTAACGCGTGTGCTCCTTCTCATCCGGCTCGTCGGTCAGGATCGTCTCGCCGAGACCGATCTTCTGCTGAAGGCGCTGCATCCAGCGCGGCGACCACCAGCAGTCGTCGCCGAGCAGTTTCATCACGGACGGGACCAGCAGCATGCGGATGACGGTCGCGTCGAGGACCAGCGCCGCGATCATGCCGTACGCGATGTACTTCATCATCACGATGTCCGACAGGCCGAACGCGCCGGTCACCACCACCAGGATCGCGGCGGCGGCGGTGATGATGCCGCCCGTGTGCGCGGTACCGGTGCGGATCGCCTCGGTGGTGGACGCGCCGTTGTGTCTGGCCTCCACCATGCGAGACAACAGGAATATCTCGTAGTCGGTCGAGAGGCCGTAGATGATCGCGATGATCAACACCAGGATCGCGGCGAACAGCGGTCCCGGAGTGAAGTTGGCGATCGACGAGCCGTTGCCGTCGATGAAGATCCAGGTCAGGATGCCGAGTGTCGACCCGAGGCCGAGCGCGGTCATCAGCGCCGCCTTGATCGGCAGGATGATCGAACCGAACGCCAGGAACATCAGCAGACCGGTCACCGACACCAACAGGATCGCCATGTAGGGCAGCAACGCCATCAGCGAGTCGATCGAGTCCTGTGTCAGGGCAGGCGTGCCGGCGACGTAGACCTGGAGACCACGGTGGTCGATGGCCCGCAGCTCCTTGATCGACTCCGCTGCGGTGTCCCGATTGACCAGACCCGCCGACATCTGAAGAACACCCTGGCCGGTCTCGTCGTCGCCGAGGACGCCTTCCTGGGCTCCGCCTGCGGCTTCCGTGGAGAACTTCTTGGTGAATCCGGGGATCTTGTTGGCGTCGTCGGCGATCGCCTGCAGACTGCCTCCAACCTCTTCGTTGTTCGGGTCGTAGACGACGATCAGTTTGAGTTCTTCGGTGCGTTCGGTCGGGAACAGCTTGTCGAAATGCTCCTGAGCGACGCGGTTCGAGTTGTCCGGGGGGAGCAACTTCTCGCTGAGACCGCCGAATGCGATGTTGCCGAACGGGATGATCAGCGCGAGAAGCAGCAGCACGGTCGGGATCGCCGTCTTCAGCGGATGCTTCATCACCCAGGTCGCGAGCTTGCCCCAGAAGCCGGCTTCGACTTCCTCGCGGGTCTTGGTGCGCTTGAGGAACGGGACGCTCAGGGCGTCGATGCGACGTCCGAGGATTGCCAGAATCGCGGGCAGGACGGTCACCGACAGGATGGCCGCCAGCCCGACCGACGCGATCGCGCCGTAGGCGACCGACTTCAGGAACGCCTGCGGGAACATCAGCAGGCAGGCGAGTGCTGCGACGATGATCGTTGCTGAGAACACGATCGTCTGGCCCGCGGTCATCACCGACCGTCTGACTGCAGCCTTGACCGTGTACCCCTCGGCGATCTCTTCGCGGAATCGACTGACCATGAACAGGCCGTAGTCGATGGCGATGCCGAGGCCGATGAGCGTGATCACCGATTGAGCGAAGATGTTGAGTTCGGTGGCCTGCGCGATGAGCTTGGTGATGCCGAGTGAGCCGGCGATTGTCAGTCCGCCGATGAAGACCGGCAGGACCGCGGCGACCACACCGCCGAACACGAACAGCAGCATGATCGCGACGACCGGCAGCGCGATGATCTCGGCGCGTTTGATGTCGGCGTCCATGCCCGCGCTCATCGCGCCGGCGATGGGCTGAAGGCCTGCGAGTTCGAACTGGGTGCCGGGAAGGTCGTAGCGTTCGGCGAGGCCGTCGAAGAACGGCTCGATCTCCTTGTAGTTGTTCAGAATCGTCGTGTCGTCGTTGCCTGCGACACCGATCGAGACGAACCCGTGCTTACGGTCGGCGGTCCACATCCGCTCGCGTTTGATGTCCGCGGCGGCCTGATCGGCCGAGTTGTTGATCTTGTCGAACGGGCTGATCAGGCCGGCGTGGCCCTCATCGACCTCGCGACTCACCACGTTCGGGTGCTGCGCGACCAGATCGTCGACGATCTTCTGCATGGACGTGTTGAACGACTCGTCGTCGACAAGCGTCCCGTCGGGCGGGCTGACGAGCAGGATCACGTCGGATTTGTGATCTCGCCCCAATGCGGTGTCCGCGACGACGGAGCCTTTGACCGACTCCGAGTTGGGGTCGAACCAGCCGCTCTGCGACAAGTGCTTCGGCAAGTCCATGCCGTAGAGTCCGAGGCCGCCCATCAATGCGATGAGCACAGCGATGACGGTGTAGCGCATTCGGTACACGAATGAGCCGATCGATCCGAACACGCCGACTTCCTTCCTTGTCGCGGACACTCGAAATTCCGATTGTCGCAGGGTCGCCTGAGAAAATGCGGTAACTGCTACTTGAGCAAGGAACTGAGCGGACGGAACGGCGTGAGCCATGCACCGTCGTCGGGCAGCGAGTCGAGGCTGATGCGCGGCAGTGGCTCCCGGAACACTCCGGGAATCTCCTCCAGGTCGACGAACTCCAGTTCATCGGCGGTGAGCGCCCAACTCGCGTGTTCACGGAAACCGACAACTGTGACCGGCACGCCCTCGGCAGCGAGTTCGAGCAGCGGCTCCCGGAACGCCTGCCCGTCGGCAGAGGCGATGATCACCCCGGCCAGGCCCGGTGTGTGCCTTCTCACCTGCAGGTGATCGAGCATGTCGTCGTCGACGTCGCTGTCTTCGGTCAGCTTCGGCTTCGCGAAGACGGCGTAGCCGACGTTCCGGAGAGCCTCGACCCACGGGCGCACCACATCGGCGCTTCCGGGGGCGATGTTCGTGAAGACCGTCGCCTCGGGTTCCACGTCCGAGCGGGTCGCGGCGCCGATCGCCGACGTGCGCTGCAGCATCCATCGGCCGAGCGCGTCGAACCGGGGACGGTGAGCCGCCGTCGGACGTCCGCCGAGCAGGCTGCCCAGACCCATGTCCATGTTGGGCGCGTCCCAGATGAGCAGGACGCGTTTCACGTCGCTCGTCCCGTTGATCGCATCGGCCTCGGGGTCGGTCATGCCTGATCCTCCTGGTTTCGATCGGTCTGCCGCGGGAACGGCTTGACGTAGACGAACTCGTTGACGTCACGGCCCTCCACCTGGGCTCGCCCTTCGAACTTAGTCGTCGGACGCTCCAGAAGGATCGGAGAATCGAAGGTCAACGGCACGACATGCGCGCGATCTGGCCGCTGGGTGGCCAGGAGTTCCGCGATCCACAGTGCGTAATCGGCGTGATCGGTCGCGATGTGCAGCACGCCGCCCGGCTTGAGCCGGTCTGCGATCAGCTCAATGGTTCCCGACTGCAGAAAACGCCGCTTGTGGTGGCGAGTCTTCGGCCACGGGTCCGGGAAGAACACTCGAACACCGGTCAGGCTGTTCGGTGCGACGAGTTCACTGAAGACGACCGTCGCGTCGCCGCGGATCATCCGGACGTTCGTCAAGCCGCCGCGGTCGACGAGGCCGACCAACTGCGCGAGACCCGGCTGGTACACCTCGACCGCGACGACGTCGCTGTCGGGCTCCTCGGCGGCCATCGCGGCCGTCGAGATGCCCGTACCGCTGCCGACCTCGATGATCAGCGGCGCGTCGCGTCCGAACCACTCCTCGCGGTTCAACGGGGGCTCATCTGCGGCATTGTCGCCGGTCAGGAGGTCGCGGCCAAGTGTGGGCCACAGTGTCTCCCAGTTGTGCTTCTGACCGGTGGTCAGTGCGCCACGGCGGAAACGGAAGCTCGTCACGCGCGGGTAGAGGCGAGAGTTGTCCTGGTTCTCGTCGTTGTTCACCTCTATATGGTGTCGCATTCGAAAGCGCTGCAGGTAACCGACACCGCAGGTAGCGTCGAATTCGACCTTGGGGGAGGTGGTCTGCGGTGACCGTGGACGATGCAGTCGCACGAGCGTTGACGCGCCGGAACGCGCCGCTGTCAGTGGCGGTCGGCGGACACGGACGGACGGGGAGGAGCACACTGGCCGCGGCGATCCGCGCTCGATTCCGACTGCCCACAGTTGTGGCCGACGACGAAGGTCCACCGCCTGATGTCGACCTGACAATCCGAGTGATCGGAGCTCAGCCCCGCCGGTGTGACGTCGCCGCGGTCGCCTCCGGCGGCGCGATGATCGTCGTCGCGGGCAAAGCGGACCTGCGCGGCGACCCGCGCGCGCTGGCCGACATCGCCGCCCAGACACTCGGCGTGCCTGTGCTTCCGGTGTCGGGCCTGCTCGCCTCGGTGACCGTCGTTCCGGGCGACATGGCACTCCTCCGATCCGATCCGGTCGATCCCGACGTACTGCGGCGGTTCGGCGTCGAAGGCGTAGCCCGGGCACGCGAGCTCGGTGTGGTTCCCGCGGAGGTCTTGACAGCCCGGCTGAGAGAGGTCAGCGGGATCGACGCGGTCGCCGCCGCGATCAGGTCGATGTCGACGGACATCGCTGCAGGTCGTGACCGCCGGATGCGTGCCGAACTGCGCTTGGCGGCAGCTCGAGCCGTCGATCGGGAGCTGGTCGAATCGGCGCTCGCGGGAGTCGCGTCGTGACCGGGGTGCTGATTCTCGCACTGGCCGGCGCCGAACCCGATCGTCTCGCGGACCTGCTGCGGAAGTCGGGTGTCGAGGTCGCGACGGAGGGCTACGGTGCTGCGATCGTCGCCGTCGACCTGTCGTCTGACATCGGTTTCGAGGAGCGCGCGATGCTCGATCGCCTGGCGAGTGAAGCCGTGCCGACGGCTCTCGTCGCGGGAGGTGTCCAGCGGCATCCCGACTGGCCGGAAGCGATGGCGCGCGCCCGTGAGGAACTCGATCCCGAGCGACACCTCGCGGTGTTCGCAGTGGCTACCGACGACGGCGGTGGAGTCGAGGCGCTCGTCGCCTGGTGCATGCAGCCGGACACTGGGCCGCCGGTCCGGCGACCGGACACCCCGACTCCCGTCGTCCGACTCGATGGGTCCGCGCGGCGATCCTCCGGGCCGCCGCGGGCGGACCGCCTGGCAGGCCTGCGTGCGGGTGTGGCCGCGGCGCGGACTGAGACGGTCACCGCGGCTCGTGAGTCGGTGCAGGCGCTCGCGGTGGCCGCCGATCGTGCATGCGGAACTCTCGGACGGCGGGACGCTGCGGCGTACACGGCCTGGCTCACCGATTCGATCAGCACCGTCGAGCTCTCCGCCGAAGCCGAGCTCGACGATCGCCTCCATCAAGTACGGAGAGTCGCGACGATCGGGCTGACCGGTGTGGATGCGGGGCAGATGGCGTCAGAGCCGGCGCTGCGTCCGCCTCCGCCGCCGCTTCACCGGACAGCGGGAGGTGAGGACGCCGTCGTCCTCCTGCTCGGCGTGAGCGCGGGCTTCGGCATCGGGCGGATGCTCGTCGCCCCGATCGTCGACGGCTGGTTTCTCGGTGGGCTCGTCACCGCTGCGGTCGGGCTCGCGATCGCCGCATGGATCGTCGGAGTCCGGCGCACAGCGGCGGTGCGGGCTGCTCTTCGACGCTGGACCGCCGATACCGTCGGCTTGTCGAGGACTGCCCTCGAACATCGCCTCGTGGCCCGGGTCGGGACTGTCGAAGCGCATGTCAGCCGCGAGATATGGAACCGAATGCCGTCCCGGCGCGTCTAACCTTAAGAGGAGAGATGTGAAGCGGGTCGAGGGGAACGGCTGGGAGGGTGCGGATGGAGGACTGGTTCGTCTCCGACTCCGGCGACGCCCCCGTGGGCCCCGCCGATTCGCTCTGGACCTACGAGGACGGCTCCCTGTGGGACCTCGGCCCGGCGGACTTCGACGCGGACGGTGACGGGACGCCGGAGTCGCGCGCAAGCGAACTCGACGGCGACCAGGTCCTGTTGTCCGACACCGACGGTGACGGGCGGGTCGATCGTGTCACGACGCTGCACACGGACGGCACGGTCGACGTGGCTGACGTGACCGCGGAGCGTCTCCCATGGAGTCCTACGTCACTCGGTCGGTTGGAGTGACGAATTCCTCGCTGTACCGACTGCCGGATGTCCGTTAGGGGCGCGTACCCTGTGTACAACTGCGCCCGGTGAGCAACGGTGCGCAGGCATCGCCGTTACCAAGGAGCTCCGCATGACCGCTGCGACCATTCCCGGCCTCGAACCCGGGAACGCCCCGACCAATCACCCCGGGCTGCTCGCCTGGGTCGCCGAAGTCGCCGAACTGACGCAGCCGGATCGGGTCGTCTGGTCGGACGGCAGCGACGAGGAGTGGGACCGACTCACCGCACAGCTGGTCGAGGCCGGCACCATGGTGAAGCTGAACGACGAGAAGAAGCCGAACTCGTTCCTGGCTCTCTCCGACCCCGCCGACGTCGCCCGCGTCGAATCGCGCACCTTCATCTGCTCCAAGACAGAAGAAGCCGCCGGGCCCACCAACAACTGGGTGGACCCGGACGAGATGCGCGCCACCATGACGGATCTGTACCGCGGCTCGATGCGTGGGCGCACCATGTTCGTGGTGCCTTTCTGCATGGGCCCGCTCGGCTCCGACGACCCGAAGCTCGGTGTTGAGCTGACCGACTCCGAGTACGTCGTCCTGTCGATGCGCATCATGACTCGCGTCGGCCCCGAGGTCCTCAAGACCCTCGGCGACGACGGCTTCTTCGTGAAGGCGCTCCACTCGGTCGGCGCGCCCCTCGAGCCGGGACAGGCCGATGTGCCCTGGCCGTGCAACCCTGAGAAGTACATCGTCCAGTTCCCCGAAGACCGTGTCATCTGGTCGTACGGTTCGGGCTACGGCGGCAACGCGCTCCTCGGCAAGAAGTGCTACGCACTGCGCATCGCGTCGGCGATGGCCCACGACGAGGGTTGGCTGGCCGAGCACATGCTCATCCTCAAGCTCATCTCGCCCGAAGACAAGGTGTACTACGTCGCCGCCGCGTTCCCGTCGGCCTGCGGCAAGACCAACCTCGCGATGATCCTGCCGACCCTCCCGGGCTGGCGCGCCGAGACCGTCGGCGACGACATCGCCTGGATGCGCTTCGGCAAGGACGGCCGCCTCTACGCGGTGAACCCCGAATTCGGCTTTTTCGGTGTCGCCCCCGGAACCGGCATGGACTCGAACCCGACCGCCATGGAGACCATCGAGGTCGGCAACACGCTCTACACGAACGTGGCCCGCACCGACGACAACGACGTCTGGTGGGAGGGCATCGGCGATGCCCCCGATCACCTCATCGACTGGCGTGGCAACGACTGGACGCCGGACTCCGCAGACAAGGCCGCACACCCGAACTCGCGCTACTGCACGCCGATGTCGCAGTGCCCGACCCTCGCCCCCGAGTGGGACGACCCGCAGGGCGTGCCGATCTCGGCGATCCTGTTCGGCGGACGCCGCAAGACCACCGTTCCGCTGGTCACCGAGGCTCGTGACTGGGAGCACGCCGTGTTCATGGGCGCGACCGTCGGCTCTGAGCAGACCGCTGCCGCTGAAGGCAAGGTCGGCTCCACCCGCCGCGACCCGATGGCGATGCTGCCGTTCCTCGGCTACCACGTCGGCGACTACTTCGAGCACTGGCTGAACATCGGTCGCACCGAGGGCGCTCAGATGCCGCACGTGTTCTACGTCAACTGGTTCCGTCGTGGCGAAGACGGCCGCTTCCTGTGGCCCGGATTCGGCGAGAACAGCCGCGTCCTCAAGTGGATGGTCGACCGCATCGAGGGCAACGTCGAAGGCGTCGACACCCCGATCGGCATCGTCGCCAAGCCCGAGGAACTGGACCTGACCGGCCTGGACGTCTCGGAAGCCGATGTCGCCGAGGCTCTCGCGGTGAACGTCGACGAATGGCGCAACGAGATCCCGAGCATCGAGGAGTGGTTCGACTTCGTCGGCGACAAGCTCCCCGCAGAGCTCACCGCTCAGCTCGACGTCCTCCGCGGACGTCTCGGCTGACGCGAGTAACGCTGTAACCAGAAGACCTTTCGACTCGCAAGCTCGCTCAAGGAGCAGGTAAGCCGCCCGCTCCACGGAGCCCACGTGCTTTCTTGAGCGGTGCGAGCTCTCCGCCTGCTCCTTGAGCGAGCGGAGCGAGTCGAAAGGTCTTCTGTCTTTCTCCGGGACGACGTCAGGGTCAATCCTGATAGCGCGGGCCCGAGATGTTTGGAAACCTGTTCGGTATGACACACGCAGCCTCAGACAAGGCCCAGCAGGTCGCCGCACGCGCCGACGGGTTGACGAAGACATACGGGTCGGGTGACACCGTCGTGCACGCTCTGCGCGGCGTGTCCATCGGCTTCCAGACAGGGCAGTTCACGGCCATCATGGGACCGTCGGGTTCGGGGAAGTCGACCCTGATGCACTGCCTGGCTGGGCTCGACACCGCGTCGGAAGGCAGCGTCCGGATCGGCGACGTGGAACTCGCGGGCCTGAACGACAAAGAGATGACCAAACTGCGACGTGACCGCATCGGGTTCGTGTTCCAGGCGTTCAACCTGGTTCCCACCCTGACCGCGGAGGAGAACATCACGCTCCCGCAGGGCATCGCAGGCCGCAAGGTCGACGAGGACTGGTTCTCGACGGTCGTCGACCGACTCGGCATTCGGGACCGCCTCGCGCATCGACCGAGCGAACTGTCCGGCGGTCAGCAGCAGCGTGTGGCGTGCGCACGTGCACTCGTGGGACGGCCCGACATCATCTTCGGCGACGAGCCGACCGGCAACCTCGACTCGCGGTCGTCTGGTGAGGTCCTCGACATCCTGCGTGCGGCCACCGACGAGTTCGGGCAGACAGTCGTCATCGTCACGCACGACCCGCGGGCCGCGGCCTACGCGGACCGCGTGGTGTTCCTCGCCGACGGCCAGTTCGTGCAGGAGCTGTTCTCGCCGTCCGCCGACGACGTCTTCGAAGTGATGAAGAACCTCGATGGTGCGGGCGGCTCTACCAGCGCGGGAGCGCAGTGATCATGGGATCGGTGATGCGCAAGGTCTCCACCCGGAGTCTCGCCTCCCACAAGCTGCGTCTGGTCCTCACCGTGTTCTCGGTGGTCCTGGGAACCAGCTTCGTCGCCGCGGCAGTCATCTTCACCTCGACCGTCTCCAACGCGTTCAACGCCATCTTCGACAACGTCGCGCAGGGCGTGTCGGTCGAGGTCACGGCTGCCGAATCCGATGCGCCCGGCGTCCCGGTCGAGCTCGTCGAGAAGCTCCGCGACTCCAAGAACGAGCTCGGCATCGATCGGCTCGTCGAGAACTTCGGCGGCCCCGTGACCGTCGCCGACTCCAGTGGCAAGGCCATTCAGACGGGTGGAGCTCCGAGCGTCGCGTCCGCGTTCATCCCCGAAGGGGAGGGCATCGGCGATCCGATGACCCTCGTCGACGGCCGGGCGCCGGCGTCGGAGAACGAGATCACCATCAATCGGGACGCGGCCGACAAGGCCGGCCTGCACGTCGGATCGACGACCAAGGTGGTCCTCGGCACCGGAGTGTCCGACCCGATCGACGTGACGATCGTCGGACTCACCGATCTGCCGACGTCGACCGGCGGCTACGTCGGCATCCAGTTCGACCAGCAGACGGCCGAAGACTACTTCTCCGACGGCGACTACATCGGCGTCGTCGACATGACCGCAGTTCCCGGGGTGTCCGACTCGGAACTCCGCGACCGGGTCCACACCGCACTCGGCGACGCGAAGACCGTGGACGAGCTGTACAAGGTCCGTACCGGTGACCAGGTCCGGGCGGATCAGAAAGCTGAGATCAGCGAGTTCCTGACGATCTTCCGCTACATCCTCCTCGCCTTCGCAGGCATCGGACTTCTCGTCGGCACGTTCATCATCTACAACACCTTCTCGATGATCGTCGCGCAGCGGAACCGCGAACTCGCACTGCTCCGCGCGATCGGCGCCAGCCGCAAGGACGTGTCGCGTTCCGTTCTCACCGAAGCGCTGCTCGTCGGCGTGCTCGGCGGCGCCATCGGCCTCGGTCTCGGTGCGGCCATCGCGGCAGGCATGCTCGCCTTCACGAAGTCGCAGGGGTTGCCGTCCAACGGCATCGAAGTGGGACTGTCGGCGATCGCCTCCGCGGTGTTCGTCGGAATCATCGTCACGATGCTGAGTGCGTGGATTCCGGCTCGTCGCGCGTCGCGAATCCCACCGGTCGAAGCGATGCGTGAGAGCACTGTCGAACCGGGCGCGGGTTCGCTCCGCAAGCGCACCCTCATCGGGGCCGTCCTCGGTGTCCTCGCTGTCGCGGCACTGGTCGTCGGTGGTCTCGGTGAAGGGTCCGGACCCGCACTGATCGTCGCGGTGGGCGCTGTTCTGGCGATCGTCGCCGTCGTGCTCGCCGCGCCCGCACTGTCGCAGCCGTTCGTGGGCGCCCTCGGCGGGGTGTTCCAGAAGCCGTTCGGGACTGTCGGGCGGCTCGCCCGCACCAATGCCGTCCGCAACCCGCGGCGCAGTGCGGCGACGGCGTTCGCGCTCACTCTCGGGCTCATGCTCGTTGTTGTGATCGGCACGCTCGGATCGTCGTTCAAGGGCACGATCAACTCGGCCGTCGACAAGGGTGTGAAGGCAGACTTCATCATCACCGGCACCAACGGCGGGCAGATGCCGCTCGGCTTGGCCGACGCAGTCCGCAAGGCCCCCGATGCGCAGACCGTGGTCAGTCAGGCGATCGCGATCGCCAAGCTCGACGGCAAGAACCTGTGGATGACGGCGCCTCTCGGCGGCAAGCTGTCCGACGTCGCCGTCGTCACGCCGGTCGAGGGTGTGGTGGACGTTCCCGCCGACGGTATGGCCGTCGACCAGCCCACCGCGAGCGAACAGGGGTGGAAGATCGGCGACGACGTGAAGCTCACGTCCCTGACCGGCACCGATGTGACCGTTCCGATCGTCGGGATCTACGAACCTTCCGAGATCGCTGGACCTCGCCTCATCGGGCAGAACGTATACGACAAGCTGGTCCCCAGTGAGGCCATGCGTGTTGTGCAGCCCATCTGGGTCAAGGGAAAGCCCGGCGTCGACGCCGACACACTCCGCAGCCAACTGGAAGACGTGACGGCGCCGTACCTGATCGCCCAGATCCAGGACCGCGAGCAGTTCAAGAACGCGATCTCGTCGCAGATCGATCAGATGATGATCACGCTGTACGCCCTCCTCGGTCTGTCTCTGGTGATCGCCGTCCTCGGCATCATCAACACGCTCGCCCTGTCGGTCGTCGAACGCAAACGTGAGATCGGCATGCTCCGCGCCGTCGGTATGGCCCGGGCACAGGTGCGTCGGTCGATCTACCTCGAGTCCACGTATATCGCGGTGTTCGGTGCGCTCCTCGGCGCCGTCCTCGGTCTCGCCATCGGAGTGCCGCTGGTCCGGACCCTTGCGTACTGGGGCCTCGAAGGTGTGGTCATACCGTGGTCGCTCATCGGCGGGACCCTGGTCGGAGCGGCGGTCGTCGGTGTGGTCGCAGCGTTGTGGCCTGCCGTGACCGCGGCCCGGACCAGACCGTTGGAGGCTATCGTCGAAGGATGAGCACTGGGAAGAACACCGGCCGGACAGTTGTCCTGTCCCTCGTGGTGGCGCTCTCCCTCGTGGTTCTGATCGTCGTGGCGGTACTGGTGTTCGGTGGCGGATCGTCGCCGGACAACGGTGCCGCCACGACGACTGTCGCGCCCTCGTCCACCACGTCGTCGACGACTGAGTCGTCGTCCACCACCACGTCGACGCCGACGAGCACTCACACCCGGCCCACCGGCGAACCGGGCACCGTCACCTACCAGCTCACCGGCAGCGGTGACGTCGTCGGAGTGTCGTACCGCAGCGGTTCCACGATGCGGGTCGTCGCGATCACCGGGACCCCGTGGCAGCAGAAGACGACCGTCACTGACCGTCGTGCGCGGCTCACCGGCATCGTGATCCGCGGTCCGATCACCTGCACGATCATGCAGGGTGAGGAACTCCTGTCGTCGTCCACGTCGTCGGGCGGGCCCATCTCCTGCGGCGCGACGCTCCCGAGGTGACGTGCCGACGCTTCGACTCGCTTCGCTCGCTCAACGAGCAGGAAGGTGCCCAACGCGCAGGAGGGAGTCCCCACTGCTCGTTGAGCGAGCGAAGCGAGTCGAAGCGTCAGTGCCGGTGAAGCACGAGGACAAGATTCGTGGCGGCGAACTCGCGTAGTCCGGGGACCGTCACCACAGGCCACGCCCAACGTGGGAGATAGCGCGGGAACGCCGCCTGGAGGGTGGCGTCGGGGGTCTCTCGAGCCCATCGGAGGCCCGCTGCGGCGGTGATCGGGAAGAGCGACTCCCCGAACAGATTCTTCGGCGGGTGTCCGTGCCGCTTCGTGTACCAGCGCGCGGCCCGATGACCGCCGGCGTAGTGCGTCAAACCCATCTCGTGGCCGCCGAACGGTCCCCACCACAGGGTGTAGCTCAGCACCACCGTGCCTCCAGGTCGGGTCACTCGGACCATCTCGTCGGCCATCTCCCACGGCGTCGCGGTGTGCTCGGCGACGTTCGACGAATAGCAGACGTCCACGCTGCCGCTCCGGAACGGAAGATGCTGGCCCTGCGCGCGGACCGCGGTCCGGTGGTCCATTCCGGCGGCGTGCATCTCACCCGCATCCGGCTCGACCGACAGGTAATCGGCGCCGCGGGCGGTGAACGCGTCGGCGAAGAAGCCGGGACCGCCGCCGACGTCGAGCACCGCAGCACCGTCCAGCGATGTGCTGTGCAGGTCGGCGATCATCGTCGCGGTGTCGTCGGCGAGTGCGCTGTAGAAGCGGTCCGGGTCGGGTTGCTCATAGCCGAACTCCCGGAACAGTCGTCGCGAGCGGGCCAGGGTGGCTCGGCGAGCGAAGCTGGACGCGGTCATCGGCCCAGCGTAGGGGATGTGCCCTGACGTCGCATATCCTGGATCGAGTGAATCCCCCGGTCGACGTCCTGCTCCTCTGCTGGCGCGACACCGGGCACCCGCAGGGCGGCGGCAGCGAGCGTTACCTGGAGCGGGTCGGGGCAGAACTGGCCCGCCGAGGATCCCGCGTCACCCTCGTCACCGCCGGCTATCCGGGCGCTCCTCGTCGGCAGATGTCCGACGGGATGCGGGTGCTGCGTGGCGGCGGTCGTCTGACGGTGTACCTACGGACGGCGTTGACACTCGGCGCGGCACGTGTCGGACGCGGACGTCTTGCGGGCTATCGGCCGGACGTTGTCGTCGACACGCAGAACGGTGTCCCCTTCTTCGCATCAGCCGTCACCGGATCGCCGACAGTCGTTCTTGTCCATCACTGCCACCGAGAGCAGTGGCCGGTCGCCGGTCCGGTGCTGTCGCGGATCGGCTGGTTCGTGGAGTCGCGGCTGTCGCCTCGGGTGCACCGCCGCAACCGCTATGTGACGGTGTCCGAGCCGTCAGCCGCCGAACTCGTCGACCTCGGCGTGGACCGTGACCGCATCACCGTGGTCCGCAACGGCGTGGATCCGGTGCCGTCCGGAGTGCCTGCGCGTGTGGATCGTGCCCGACGCAGGCTGATCGTCGTCTCCAGGTTGGTCCCGCACAAGCAGGTGGAGGACGCACTGATCGCGGTCGCACGCCTCCGCGACCGTGGGGTCGACGCGCACCTCGATGTGGTCGGCGGCGGATGGTGGGCCGACGAGCTGCGGAGTGCGGCCACCGGACTGGGCATCAACGACCGCGTCGTCTTCCACGGTCACGTCGACGACGTCCGCAAGCACGAACTCCTCGCCGCCGCCGACCTCCACCTGATGCCGTCGAGAAAGGAAGGCTGGGGCCTCGCGGTGATAGAGGCCGCCCAACACGGCGTCCCGACCGTCGGATATCGAAGTTCGGCGGGCCTGACCGACTCGGTCGTCGACGAGGTGACCGGAGTGCTCGTCGACGGCGTCGACGAACTCGTCGACACCGTGGCTGCGCTGGTGGACGACCCGCAGCGACTGGCGACGCTGGGTGACGCCGCGCGACTGCGGTCGCAGAACTACTCGTGGTCGCTCGCAGCCGACGGTTTCGCCGACGTCTTCCGCAGTCTGCGCTGAACGACCTCGACCAGACTCACCACGGCTCCGACGATCAGAGCCGCGAACCACGTCGCTGTCGCCGTGATCGCCGCGGTCCACGCGGCCGCGCTCGGAGCAGGCGCGGGGACGGCATCGGGGATCCGGAACAGTCGGAGATGTTCGCCGTGAAACATCTCGTCGGATGGTGAGAGCCCCGGCGGTGGTGCGGACTCCTCGACGATCACCCACCCGACCCCGAGTGCGGCGAGTCGCGCAGTGTCCCCTGCGGTGAGTGAGGCGATGACGTCGGCGTCTCGTCCGGTCGGCGCGTCGAAGGTGTCCCCGTCGACGACGAGTCCGGCGCCGGAGACGATCGGTGCGTCGACCATCCGGGGGAGCGGACTCAGTGACGGACCGTTCGTCCAGGTCAGAGTTCTGACGGTGGCTGTCGGCCAGAGGGCCACCGTGCGGTCGTCGGAGCCGATCGTCGCGGTCACAGTCGCATACTCGGCCGGAATCGCGACGGGGCGGATCGCGCCGCCCACTCCCCACGCGAGGTCCGGCAGCGGAGCGATCACAAGCAGCGCGACCGCGGACACGGCGAACCCGGCTGGGATCAGCCGTCGAAGGCGGGCGACCGCCGCGGCTACCGCGATCGCCACGAACGGAACCGCGAGCGCGAGGTACTTCTGGGTGTCGCGCAGCAGTCCGGTGCCAGGAATGTGTGCAAGGGCGGCGTCCATGAGGTCGACGCCCGGACCGGTCGCCGCGAGTGACACGAGGACAACGGTCGCCGCCGCGAGCATCGCGAGGGCGCGGACGACTGGATCCGTCCGACGCCGCAGCAGTTCCGCACAACCCACGATGACAACACCCAGGAAGGCAGCGGTGGCGACCGCGGCCCACCAGGACGTCCGGCTGACAGGCACGGCGTCGGCGTTCCAGATGCCGCCCAATCCCAACGCCGTGCCGAATGATCCGAGCCCGGGTTCGGCCCGCACCGCGAAGGCACCCGCGCCGCCCGAACTGGCCGACGCCGACGAGACGACGGCACCGACAAGCCACGGCGAGGCCGTGACCAGCCAACCCGCGAGGAGAAGGGCCGCCGTGCGGCGGGGGAGCCGGACCGCGACCATGACGACAACGGCGACGATCAGGGCGAGGACGGAGCCGGTCGGGGTGAACCCCGCGATGGCGAAGAGAGCGATGCACTTCGACAACCCTCGGCGACCGGGGCTGGACGCACAGGACAGCACGGCGAGAACTGTCGGGGCCAGCGCGGCGTAACCGATCAGCAGGCTCCACTGGCCTTGGAGGAGACGTTCGGCGACGAACGGGTTCCAGATCGCCACGACCGCGGCGGCCGCCGAGCCCGCGGCTCCGGCGGACGGCACGAGTCGTCGCGCGAGTCTTCCGTAGCCGACGCCGGCGCCGAACAATGCTGCGGCGGTGAGCAAGGCGACCAGCCAGCCGCCGTCGACCACACGAGACGTGACACCGAGGACAGCGTCCTGCGGAACCGCCCGCGGGGCGGAGCCGTCGATGCCGAACGCGGACGGGGTCAGCGCGAACCGCGGAACCGCGACCGCGTCACGGTAGATCAGATGCCCGCCGAGGAACGGCGCGCAGATCAGTGCCGTGAGCAGGCCGCTGACCGCGAAGAGCACAGCTCAGAAGTGGTAGGTGTCTGTCGGTGCGGGAGAATGATCCGAGATCCCGTAGTCGTTCGGCACGATCTGGTATGCGC
Organism: Gordonia malaquae NBRC 108250; assembly: GCF_000344135.1. Classification (GTDB taxonomy): domain Bacteria; phylum Actinomycetota; class Actinomycetes; order Mycobacteriales; family Mycobacteriaceae; genus Gordonia; species Gordonia malaquae. The sequence continues at coordinate 136,567 of NZ_BAOP01000005.1, forward strand.
GTGCCAGGTCGAGGATCTTCGTCGCACGTGCGATGCGCGGGAGGTCCGAACCGTTGCGGATCTCTCCGCCGTCGGCCTGGAACTCGGTGAAGAACTCTCGCGCCCAGTTGATGTCGTCCAACGACGGTGACAGACCCTCGTTCACCGCGGCACACTGGTCGGGCGTGAGGCAGATCTTGCCGGTCATGCCGAACTCGGAGCTGACTGCGGTGGCGTCACTGAGCTTGTGCGGGTTGGAGCCCACGGTCGGGCCGTCGATCGCCGACGGAAGGTTCGCGGCCTTCGCGGCGATCGTGAATCGCGAACGCGCGTACGCCAGAGTCATCGGACTCTCGCCGAAGCCGGTGTCGCGGCGGAAGTCACCGATGCCGAATGCCAGGCGGAACGTGCCCTTGGCCGACGCGATCTCGGTGATCCGCTCCAAGCCGCGTGCGGTCTCGACCAGTGCGACGACGGGGATGTTCGGAAGCCGCTTCGCCGTCTCCGTCACGTGATCGACGGACTCGACCATCGCCAGCATCACGCCGCCGATCGACGTCGGGGCCAGTGCCTCGATGTCGGCGGCCCACCACGGAGTGCCGAACCCGTTGATGCGGACCCAGTCCGAATGGCCGTCCTCCATCCAGCGCACGACGTTCGCACGAGCGCTGTCCTTGTCCTTCGGCGCCACCGCGTCCTCAATGTCCAGGACGACGATGTCGGCCCGCGATCGAGCCGCGGCCTCGAATCGATCGTGCTGGGCGCCGTTCACGAGCAGCCAGCTGCGCGCCAGTACCGGATCGATCCGGGATCCGACGTCGGCGGGATCGGGCTCGTGGAATGGTTCGGAGTCGTACATGTCAGGTGAAGGGCCTACTCGTGCGGTGAAGGTCGGTCAATGCAGTCGATGAAGTCTACCCTCACCAGACCCGGCACACTGGTGGGCATGGTGCGGGCAGTCGGGGCGGTGACGGCGGGGACGCTGCTCGCGAATCTCCTGGCCTACCTCGTGCAGGTGCCCGCGAGTCGTGCGCTCGGCGCCGACGGTTTCGGCGAGTACTCGGTCCTGAGCGCGGCGATGCTGATCCTCTCGGTACCGGCGCTCGCTCTGCAGGCGATCGTCGCTCGCGAGGTCGTCGCCGGGACGTCTCGGCGACGGTTGCGGCGTCTGATCGGAAGCGTCGCCGTGGCGGTCGCTGCAGGGTCGGTCGTCGGCGTCGCCGTCATGATGCAACTCGCGCACACGTCGCTCGCGTCGACGACCGCGGCTTTGCTGGCCGCTGCCCCGCTCGCGGTCGTCGCGGGCGGGCAGGGGCTCCTGCAAGGGACCGGGCGGTTCGGGGCCCTCGGCGCGGTTCTCGCCGGGGTGGGAGTGCTGAGGACCGTTCCCGTGGTGGCGGCCGTGTACGGAGGCCTCGGCCCGACCGGTGCACTCGCCGCCGGAACCGCCGGAACCGCGGTGGCAGCCGCGATGGTCGCCGGCGTCGCCGCACGAGACGGATACCGCTCCGACACGTCTGACCGGGCTCGAGTGTCGCTCAGCGACGTGTTGGCCGCGTCCGGAGTCCAATTCGTGATGATCGTCGCCGTGTCCGTCGACCTGTTGCTGTCACGCGCGGTGCTCTCCTCGTCGGACGCGGGTGTCTACGCGCTGGGCGCGGTCGCGACGAAGGCGGCGTTCTGGCTGCCTCAGGCGATCGGGGTGGTGGTGTATCCGCGGCTCGCCGATCCGATTCGCTCGTCGGACGCCCTGCGCCGGGCGCTCGTCGTCCTCGCAGGCATCGGGGTGTGTGTCATCGGCGCGGCAGCGCTCGCCGGACCTATCGTCCCCACGATCATCTCCGACGACTACCGGTCCGTGTCGACACTGATGTGGCTGTTCGCACTCACCGGAGCTCTGCTCGCGATCCTCCAGCTGATGCTGCTCGCGGCGATCGCCCGCAATCGTGCCCGCGGCGCCCTGCCCGCGTTCTGCGTCCTCGTGGTCGAAGTGGCCCTCATCGCGACCCTCGCCGACTCTGTCACGTCTCTGGCGGTGATTGCCGCGTCCTCCGCGGCGGCCGCCGTCGCGGTCACCAGTGCGTGGCTCCGTTTCGCGGAGTCGTCCGAGGCCTAGCTCCGCGCCGAACGGCGACTGATCACCACACCCGCGGCGATCGCGCCGACGCCGAGCACTCCGAGAACAATGGGCAGGACGACGGTGACAAGAGTGACCGGGCGCTGGCGGGCGGCTGCGGCGCCGGCGTCCTGCCGCGACTGACGATCGCCGGTCAGCGTCGACTCGATGTTGACCAACCGGAAGTCGCGCAGCTCGCGCGACCGGGCGGCGAGGGCCGGGGTGAAACGGAACTCCTCGGAGATGTGGACGCGCTCGTCGACGATCACGCCGGTCGCTACGTCGACATACAGGTCGCGCACCGAAGAATGATGCAGCGTGGCAGTCAAGGGTTCGTCGGGTGCGACCCCGCGGAACGTTCCGAACCACGAGGCCGGACGGGTCACGACGGCGCGGGTGTCGAATTGCGACAGGTCGGTGTCGGAGACTGTCGCGGTGAAGTGGGCGGTGTTGCGGCCGTCGACGGTCTCGTTGCCGGTGTGGGCAAGGGGGACCGATCGGCGAGTCGTCACGTCGAAGTATCGCGGGAAGGTGAGCTCGAAGTCGTATGGCAGAAGGTAGGTGAAACCCGTCCGGTCGGGGATCGACACCGCGCCCTTCTTGTCGTCGAACTGGATCTCGGACGCGTCACCGGTTGGCAGTGCGGTCATCCGGTCGATCGTGACCCTGTCGATCGTCGCCGCCAGGGTCTGCTCCTCGCAGACGTCCTTCGCCTTCACCGACTTCCCGTCGACGATGTAGTGGTCGACGCCGAGCGATGTTCCGGCCTGCAGCGTCACCACGTCGGCGTCCGACGGACGGACGGCGACGATCCGGCGCCGCTGCTGCACCTGCGCGTCGAGGACCCGCGCGGTCGGGCGGTCGAGAGAACACCGATCGAGGACTCGCGACCCGTCCGCCCCATCAGCCACCCAGGTGGCGTCAATGTCGAGGCGGACGGCGCGGAACCGGTCGCCGACGACCGGTCCCAGCGCGATCGCCGCCGCCACCAGCAGCGCGCCGAGGAAGAACGCCGTCGGAGCCAGCAGATCACGTGTCGTCCAGCGAGGCGTGGGGGTCTCGGCCATGCTCCAGACCGTACCCGGGCGCTAGTGTCGGTCAGGACATGAACGCCACCGCGGACTCACCTCGGCTCTTCTACCCGCAGCTCGAAGGCATGCGGGCGGTTGCCGCGCTCGGCGTCCTCACCACGCACGTCGCATTCCAGACCGCGACGCTGGACGTCCCGATCATCGGCCCGATCCTCGGGCGACTCGATCTCGCCGTTGCGTTGTTCTTCGCGCTCAGCGGTTTCCTGCTGTGGCGTCCGTACGCGGTCGCCGCGCGTACTGATGCACCACCGCCTGCGGTCGGTCGGTATCTGCGGCACCGATTCGTCCGCATCTGGCCCGCGTACGCGGTGGTCGTGATCGCGGTTCTGCTCCTGGTGCCGCAGGCTCGCGGTTCGTCGGCCACCGTGTGGATCGCGAACCTCACACTCACGCAGGTGTTCGTTCCCCTGACGTTGGCTCCCGGACTCACCCAGATGTGGAGCCTGTCCGTGGAAGTGGCGTTCTACCTGCTGTTGCCGGTGTTCGGCTATGCATTGATCCGGATGCGCGGACCTCGGGCGCGACTTCGCGTTCCGGTGTTGCTCGGTGTGGCCGCCCTCAGCCTGGCGTGGGGGCCGGTGGCCGGACTCCTGCCGCTGCAGGCCGGGGTCGAACCTCACAACTGGGTGTTCGGTCATCTGCCGTGGTTCGCTGCCGGACTCATCCTCGCCGAACTCTCGGCGTCTGGCGTCGATGCGCGCTGGTCGGCCAACCGGCCGGTCATGTTCGTGGTGTTCGTCGTGGCGTACGGCCTGGCGTCGACGCCGATCGCCGGTCCCGTCGGCCTCGCTCCGATGTCCGACGCCCAGTACGCGGCGAAGATGCTCCTCGGCGGCATCGGGGCGTACGCGGTCCTCGCGCCGCTCGTACTGGGCGATGGCAGGTTCCGATTCCTCGACTCGCCGGTCATGGCGGCTCTCGGACGATGGTCGTACGGCATCTTCGTCTGGCACGTCGCGATTCTGGCGTCGGTGTTCGGCTTGTTCGGGATCGCCGCGTTCGACGGTCATTTCGTCACCGTCTGGCTCCTCACAGCTGTCATCACGGTGCCGGTGTCGGCGGCCGGTTACGCCTTCGTCGAAGAACCTCTCCGGCGGGCGCTGAAGCGTCGCGAGGGCAGGACCGCCGAGGTCACGGCGGTAGAGACGGCGACGATCGCCGCCAACTGAGGAAGTGCGTCGTACCCGGCGTACACCGCCCCGGAGTTCCAGGGACCTGTCGCGAGGGCGACGGTCGCGATCAGCATGGCGGAGAACGTCACGACCACGCGGACGGGGGGTGTCACGGCCGCTGCGATCAAACCCGCGACCACGGCCGCCGCTGCGCCCCACGGACCGGTGAGCAGGTACGCGGCGATCAGAGCGACGGCGAGGGTTGCTGGGATTCGTGCCGGGTGCCGACGTTTCGACTCGGACTTCGCTAGCGCTCCGTCCGGCTCAACGAGCAGTGGGGAGGTCTCCGTGCGCGCTTCGATTGGTTCGACGGGCAGGGGGGAGGCCTCCGCGCGCGTTTCGTTCGGGTGCGGGCGCTTCGACTCGGACTTCGCTGGCGCTCCGTCCGGCTCAACGAGCAGTGGGGAGCGGAATCGGCGAGCAGCGGCGGCGATGAAGAGGGCGGCCACGAGCAGGAGACCGAGGAGAAGCGTCCATCGATAGGGAGTGTCGAGGTCGAAGGTCAGCGCCACCGTGCCCGCGGCGCCCGCGGGAAGCAGCCATCCCTGCTGCCAGCCGTTCACGACGATCGGCGTCAGTTCCACTCCGCCCAGTCGTGCGTGCCATCCCGGATTGGTACTCTCCGGCACCGACAGGACTCGGGCGGTGCCGGCGGCGTCGACCTTCACCTCACGCTCGGTGGCATCCCATCGCCCGGTCTCCGCCGGGGTGCTGACGCCGACGGCGTCGGGGCCCGCACGCAGGTCCACCGAGTCGACGGTGAACGCGTCGCCCGGATTCACCGACACCTCTTGCTCGCCCGCGGCGAGATGTACTCCTGGGCCGGGGCACGGGGTCGCGACGATTGGTTCCCCGTCGCGCAGCGCACGCGCGGTCGTCGACACCTGAAGGCGGTGAACCTCGCCGCCCGCCGACAGTCCCATGCCGAGCGGCCCCGCCGGGTCGGTACCGCATCCGATTTCGATAGGACGGTCCACGTCCGGAACGGCCGATCCGGTACCGGGCAGGACCGCGATCTCGGCGATGCCGGGCGGCGACTGCCGAGCGAAGCCGAGGTCGTTGACATCGATCAGGTCGGTCGTCTTGGTGACGGTGACCGTGATTCGGTCGGTTCGTGCCGGGGTCAACGGCACAGCGCCGTCTCTGCCGACGGACACTCGCTGCGGCCCGGTCCCGAGGTCGACAGTCACGGAGGTCGGAGTCGCGGGGTAGTCGCCGGGGCCGGAGATCCGGAGTGAGGAGACCGTTCGCGGCTCGGGCAAGCGCAACACCAGATGCGGCTTGGTCGTCTTCTTCTTGTCCTTCGCCTTGTCTGCGGGCGCCGGAGCCTCCGGGGCAGTCCACACTGTCGTCGGGTCGCCGTCGACGGCCGCCGCAGCGGTCCCTCGCGGATCGGTCACGCTCGACGCGCCCTCGGCTCGGATCTGTCCAGGCACCTCGAGAAGATCGGTGAGCGTGCCCCCCGGCCGAGGGCGCAGGATCACCGTCGGGGTCACGTCGGTGGCAGACGGCACCGACAGGGCGCGACCGAAGACGCCGGGCGACTCCGGATCCAAACCGAGCGCTGGAGCGCAGCGGACACGGTCCCCGACGGACGTGCACTCGGACCGTGAGCCCAACTCCGATGACAGCACCCACTCGTTCACCCGGTCGGCGGCGTCCAACGAAGGCAGCACCACGCGGTGCCTGATCGAGTAACCGAGGCCGGTGCCCGCGTCGGCCACCCGGACGTCGGCGACGGCGAACTGGTTGCCTCCTCCACCGTCCGAAGTTCGGATGGCGCGGATCTCCACTCGCTTCGTCGGACCGGCGGGAGCGACGATCCGCGTCGGTTCACCCGGCGTCACACCGGACACGACAGTGCTGCCCGCGTCGGTGGTGACCAGCAGCGACGTGACGTCCGGACCCAACGCCTTGGCCGTGGTCACCGTCAGGGCCAGGTTGCGGTGTGCTTCGGTGAACTCGATTGCAAGCCATCGTCCGACTGCAGACTCCAGGCCGCGACTGACCCATGCGGTGCGCGTGTCGCCGTCGAACGCGGCTGCCGCCGACGATGCGGGCGACGTCCGACCGGGCTGGGTCGCGTCCGCCGCGGACCCCGACGACGACACCCGCACTCGATCCGGCGTGTTGTTCAACAGCCACTGGCCGTAGACGAGTGACGCTCCGTCGACCGGGTAGTCGGCGGCGGCGTTCTTCGTCAGACGTGGATCGTCGATACCGCGGATGGCCGACGAGTGGTCGTCGACCCTCCCGAAATCGGTCTCTCGGTCGGCCGGGGTGTCGGTGACGATGAGGCCCGGACCGTCTCCGACTCCGGCTCTGCGCGCGTCCGAGGAGAGCAACGCGGTCCCCAGCGCAGGCCTTCCGTCGCGAGTGCGCGCCTCGTTGATCGCGGCGAGCGACTCGGAACCCCCGGTGACACGCGGAATGCTGTCGAGCGGGGTCAGCAGCGGGCCCGTGCCGCGCGCGTCGCCGACGCGGTAGACGGTGATCGCGGGCATCGGTGGGCGCAATCCGTCGTCGACCACGATGCCGTCGATCGTCGGAGGCGCGACGTCCGGCCCGAAGCGCGCCGCGACGGTGATGCCGGGAGACCTGCGCAATGCGCCGGCGACCACCAACGGGCGCGCCGACCGGGACGTCGCCGGGTCGAGGTCGGCACGCAGGACGATGAATCCGACGCCCTGGGCGGTGAGGGTGTCGGCGAGGGCGGTCGACCCGCGACCCGATGTGAGGGTGCGCTGCACCGAGTCCATCGCACGGATCGCGCCCGGCGGGGTCAGCGGGATCGCATCGCGGACCGCCCACGGGGTCGACCCGAGCGCCTGCAGAGGTTCGTCACGGGTGAGGCCCCACACCTGGTCGGCGAATGGGGCTCCCGGCACCACAAGAGTGCGGACGCCTGCGGCGTGCGAGTCGAGCCAGTCGGCGGTCTGCTGCCAGTAGTCGGGGATCGCGCGGTAGCTCGACGCGGGAGCGAGCCCACCCGTCCAGGCCAGCGAACCGGACCCGAACACGGCGACCGCAACCACCATCAGAGCTGCCGCGGGTCTGCCCCACCCGTTCGACGCCGACGGCTTCGCCAGCAGCGATCGAACAGGAACTCGGGCCAGCAGGTGGGCGACGCCTAGGGCGAGGGGAAGTCGGATGAGCGGGTCGAATTTGTGCACGTTGCGCAGTGCGGCGCCGCCGCCGTCGAGGAAGGTTCGGACGCTCTCGGCGATCGGGGAGCCGAGCGCTCCGGGATAGCCGAGGCAGATTGCGAAGAGGCCGGCGCACAGGATCGCCAGCCATCGGCCGCGGTCTGGCATCGCGCGCATCGTCAATCCGGCGAGGCCTGCCGCCGCGAGGACTCCGGTCGCGATGACGGCGGCGGTCTGAGACACCAGGACGGCGCCCGCTGCGCGCTCGGCGGACACGAAAGGTGTCCACGACGACGTCCCGCGCAGGACCTCGGTGAGAGACGTCCACTCGGTGGTGACCTGCGCTGATTCGATGAAGTCGAGGAAGGGCGGTGAGACGCGAGAGAGCATCAGCAGGGGAATGATCCACCAGAGGGACGCCGCAGCCAGACCGAGTGCCCACCAACCGCCGAACATCAGTCCGGTGCGACGCCCACTGCGGGGAACGGTCGCCGCGATCCACCACAGCACGGCCACGCTCACCGCGGCGACGGTTGCGACGGCGTTGACCGCGCCCATCAGCGCCACCGCACAGGCCGACCGTGCTGCCTCCTGCCACAGCGGCCGCCCGGTCGTTCCGCTACTCGAACGCCGCCGATCCTCGAGCGCACGGATAACCGGCAGCAGCACCCACGGTGCGAGCATCATCGGCAGAGTCTCGGACGAGATCGTTCCAAGCGTCGTCACCACGCGGGGCGCCGCGACGAACATGGCGGCGGCGATCAGCCGAGAGCACGGGGAGCCGATCCGCAGGGCTTCGGCGAGCCGCACCACGCCGATGAATCCGGCGGTCAGCAGAACGGCCCACCACAGTCGTTGGATCACCCACGGTGGAAGGTGCAACAGGTCGCCGACGGCGAAGAACGCACCGTGCGGAAACAGGTACCCGTACGCCTGGTTCTGGATCTGGCCCATGGGCATGGTGGGCGACCACAATGCTGTAACGCGAGCCAGAAAACCGATCGGATCGGCGGTGAGGTCGAATTTGGTGTCTGGGGCGACGCGGCCCGGCGCCTGCCAGAACGACAGGACGAGGAAGACGACGCCGACCACGCACGTGCCGCGGCGCGTCAGCACACGATCAGGAATTGTCGCTGGTGGATCCGCCGCGTGTGCCGTACTCGACGGAGCCCTGGACGAATCCGTCCTGCCCGTTGACGCTGTTGATGTCGGTCGACGGCTTCGTCTCCGACGCGAGCACACCGCCGAGGAAGACGCCGCCGATGCCGACGATCACGCCGGCGACCGCGGCGAGGGCACCATAGATCAATCGGTCGCGAACCATGCCGCCCAAAATACCATCCTCATCCGTCCGGACGACTGCTCCGCGAGCCGGCGCATGTCGACGGCATCGGCGCGGTGTCGCGTGCGAGACTGTCGTCATGCGTGGATCTCGTTCACTTGTCGCCGTTCTGACCGCCGCGTCTCTGCTCGCGGTGTCGGCGTGTTCCGACTCGCCGAACTACGCAGTGTCGTCGCCGAGTCCGACGACGACGAAGCAGACCTCGTCGAAGGTCACGTCCACCTCGGCGGGCCCGAAGTCGTGCGGAAGCGACGAACTCGCATCGTTGACGTTGCGCCAGAAGCTGGCACAGCTGCTCGTCGTCGGAGTGGCCGACGCGGCCGACGCGAAGCAGGTCGTCGAACGCGAGCACCTCGGCGGCATCTTCATCGGCAGCTGGACCGACATGTCCATGCTCAGCGACGGTTCGGCGAAGAAGCTGTCGGACGCACAGGACATTCCGCTGATGGTGACAGTCGATCAGGAGGGCGGGCGCGTGAGCCGCCTCGCGAAGCTCGGCATCGACATGCCGGCTCCGCGCGAACTCGCCAAGACGAAGACGCCGGAGGAAGTCCGCGCGATGACCAAGGCGGCGGGCAAGAAGATGAAAGCGCTGGGCATCACAGTCGACTTCGCGCCGTCGGCCGACGTCAGCGATGAGCCGGACGACGAGGTGATCGGTGATCGGTCGTTCTCGAACGATCCCGCCGTCGTCGCGAAGTACGCGGGCGCCTACGCGCAGGGCCTGCTGGACGCCGGGATCATGCCCGTCTACAAGCATTTCCCCGGACACGGTCACGGTTCGGGCGATTCGCACACGGGGACCGTCCGGACGCCGCCACTGAGCGAGCTGATCACCAGCGATCTCGTCCCCTACAAGACCCTCCTCAAGAACCCCGGCAACGTCGGCGTGATGGTCGGTCACCTCATTGTGCCCGGTCTGACCGGACCGGACACGCCGTCGAGCATCAGCCCGGCGACCATCGGCATGCTGCGCAAGGGAACTCGCTACGGTGGCGTCCCGTTCGACGGTGTCGTGTTCTCCGACGACCTGTCGGGCATGAAGGCGATCAGCGACAAGTTCCCGATCGACGTGGCGGTACGGAAGGCGATCAATGCCGGGTCGGATGTCGGGCTGTGGCTGTCGACCGACAAAGTCTCGGCAGTACTCGACTCGCTGGAGAAAGCCGTCGAGTCGAAGAAGTTGAACCGCAAGCGGATCGACACGTCGGTGCTCCGTATCCTCAAGGCCAAGGGAGTGATCACCTGCACCTGAACTTACCGAGTGGTAAGTTAGGGGTATGGCCAGCGGAACGAAGCGGCTGCCTCGCGCGGTCCGCGAGCAGCAGATGTTGGACGCGGCGATCACCGTGTTCGCCGAACACGGATTCTCCGACAGTTCGATGGACGCCATCGCTGCGCAGGCCGAGATCTCCAAGCCGATGTTGTATCTCTACTACGGCTCCAAGGACGAGTTGTTCGCCGCGTGCATCGCCCGCGAGTCCGGCAGGTTCATGCAGTCGATGAGTGCAGGCTTCGATCCCGAGCTGCGCCAGCGAGACCAGGCACGCATCCTGGTCCGTGAATTCCTGCGGTTCGTCCACGAGAACGCGCAGTCATGGCGGGTGCTGTACCGCGTCTCTGTGGGCACCGCTGCGTTCGCCCACATCGTCACCGAGAGTCGGAGCGGTGTCACCGCGATGATCACCGACCTCATCCGCCGCGGAACCACCGTCGAGGGCGCCCGCGACGTCGATTTCGAACTCACCGCAGTGGCGCTCGTGGGCGCGGGGGAGGCCGTCGCCGATCGGATGTCCGACGGCGACGTCGACCTGGACGATGCCACCGATCTGCTGCTGGGCATCACGTGGCGCGGTCTGCGCGGTGTCGGCTCCCACGCCGACGACTGACCGCGTACACAACCTAAGTCCCCTCGCCCGCAAGGGCTTTCGATCCCGACAGCAGGCCGTTGCGGCCCTGTGTGCGCGTCGTTTCCCTTCGTAACGTCTGAGCTGCGAGATTTCTGCTCGACCATCGGGTTCAAGGGGACGAAGTGACAGACACCGTCGAGGAACGGAAGGCTCCGGCTGCGGCCGTGCGGCCGACTGCAGGAGCCAGGCGTGCGCCGGGCTCTCTGCTGTATCGAGTGCTGACGACGACCGATCACAAGATGATCGGCCTGATGTACCTCTGGGCGTCGGGAGGGTTCTTCGCCGTCGGTGGTCTGATGGCTCTTGTGATGCGGCTCGAGCTGGCGATGCCCGGTCAGTCGTTCGTCTCGAACGAGCAGTTCAACCAACTGTTCACCATGCACGGCAGCATCATGCTCCTCCTGTACGCGATGCCGTTCGCCTTCGGCTTCGCCAACTACTTCGTTCCGTTGCACATCGGTGCCCCCGACGTCGCGTTCCCCAGGCTCAACGCGCTCGGATTCTGGCTGTTCCTGTTCGGCGGCCTGGTCGTCGCCTTCGGACTGCTCACACCCGGCGGCGCAGCAGACTTCGGCTGGACCGCGTACATGCCGCTCGGCGACGTCACGCATTCACCCGGACTCGGCGCCGACCTCTGGTTCATCGGGGTGGCGGTCGGCGGGATGGGGACGATCCTCTCGGCGGTCAACTTCGTCACGACGATCGTGTGCCTGCGAGCGCCCGGGATGACGATGTTCCGGATGCCGGTGTTCACCTGGAACATCCTCGTCACGAGTGTCTTGATCCTGCTGATCTTCCCGCTGCTCGCCGCGGCGGTGATCGGTGTGGAAGTCGATCGGCAATTCGGTGCGCATCTGTTCGATCCGGCGAACGGCGGCGCGATCATGTGGCAGCACATGTTCTGGTTCTTCGGGCACCCCGAGGTGTACGTCCTCGTGCTGCCCTTCTTCGGCATGGTGTCGGAGATCGTCCCGGTCTTCGCGCGAAAGCCGCTGTTCGGGTACTCGGGGTTCGTCTACGCGACACTGTCCATCGCCGCGCTGTCGATCGCGGTGTGGGCACACCACATGTACGTCACCGGCGCAGTCCTGCTGCCCTTCTTCGCGTTCATGACCTTTTTGATAGCCGTGCCGACGGGCGTGAAGATGTTCAACTGGATCGGCACCATGTGGCGCGGCAACCTGACGTTCGAGACGCCGATGCTCTTTGTCGCCGGCTTCATGGTCACCTTCCTGTTCGGCGGCCTCACCGGCGTGTTGCTGGCCAGTCCGCCGCTGGACTTCCACCTCTCCGACACCTACTTCGTGGTCGCGCACTTCCACTACACGATCTTCGGATCGGTGGTCTTCGCCGGCTTCGCGGCACTGTACTTCTGGTTCCCGAAGATGACCGGCCGGATGCTCGACGAACGCCTCGGCAAGATCCACTTCTGGACCATGTTCATCGGCTTCCACATGACGTTCCTCGTCCAGCACTGGCTCGGCAACGCGGGCATGCCGCGGCGGTACGCCGATTACCTGCCGAGTGACGGCTTCACCGTGCTCAACATGGTGTCGTCGATCGGCTCGCTGATCCTGGGCGTCTCCACACTGTTCGTGGTCTGGAACATCTTCGTCTCCTGCCGAGTCGGTGAAGTGGTCACCGTGGACGACCCCTGGGGATTCGGCAACTCCCTGGAATGGGCGACGACGTGCCCGCCTCCGCGCCACAACTTCACCGAACTGCCCCGGATCAGATCGGAACGTCCAGCCTTCGAACTGCACTATCCGTTCATGGTCGAACGCATGCGGGCCGAGGCCCATGCCGGCCGCAGACACGGCTGAACGCGAAACGCGCCTCCTGCTCGATGAGCGGGAGGCGCGTTTCACGGGTCGACGTCGACTCAGCCGATTCGTCGGACGGTACCCGTCAGGTGCGGGTAGCCCTTCTTGCGGTTGAGAACCGAAACGTCGTAGCCGCCGTCGGCATGTGACGCGTACGCGTTCACCTTGGCGGGCAACAGGATCGGCTTGCCGAAGCGCACCGAGTAGACGACTGCGCCGGGCAGCGCGCCCTCGATGTTCGCCAGTGACGCGGCCGCCGTCCACATGCCGTGGGCGATCGCCTGGTTGAACCCGAAGGCCTTGGCCGTGACGTCCGCCATGTGGATCGGGTTGCGATCGCCGGACGCTTCCGCATACTTGCGGATCAGTCCGAGATCCACCGACAGCACTCGGTCAGGCGACGGTGCAGCCGTCTCCTTGGGCGCAGGTCCGCGTTCGCCGCCGGACAGGCTGGTGCGCTGCTGCTTGAGGAACGTGCTCGTCTGCCGCGCGACACGCTCCCGCCCGACGAAGAACTCCGAGATCATGTCGACCAGCAGGCCCTTGCGGTGTTCGCGCAGGTTCTCCGCATGCGTCTCGATGGTCAGCGGCTCGTCGACGCCGATCGCCCGGAACCGTTCGATCGTGTTCTCGATGTGCACCGAACCGATGGCACCCAACGGGAACTTCGGGTCCACCATCGCTGACATCGCCAACGGGAACTGCAACACGAACAGGTACGTGACCGGAACCGTCGATCCGAACGGAAGCCCCGTCGCGTGGCAGTAGTCGGCCAGCTGATCGAGGTCGATGCGCACGTTCTCGATGCGGTGCACGGTGTCGGGGACCACGGCGTCCGCCGAGACCCGCGCGGGCTTGCCGATCACCGGCAGCATCGCTGCGACGGCTTTCGGGTAGATCTGCGCAGGCCCAGGCAGGGACGTGTAGGTGACTGTCGACATCAGGCGCCCAGGAGGCTCTGACCGCAGACGCGGACCACGTTGCCCGTGACGGCGTTGCTGGCCGGGTTGGCGAAGTACGCCACGGTCTCGGCGACGTCGACGGTCTGACCGCCCTGCTGCAGCGAGTTCATGCGACGACCCACCTCGCGGGTGGCGAGCGGAATCGCGGCGGTCATCGCGGTCTCGATGAAGCCCGGCGCGACCGCATTGATGGTGATGCCCTTCTTGGCCAGGATCGGGGCGTAGGCGTCGACCAGGCCGATGACGCCCGCCTTCGACGCGCCGTAGTTGGTCTGGCCGCGGTTGCCCGCGATGCCCGCGATCGACGAGACGTCGATGACGGCGCCGCCCTTGCGGAGCGCGTCGCGCTCGACGAGCTCGTTGACGAGGGTCTGCGGTGCGATCAAGTTGACGCCGATCACCGAGTTCCAGCGGCCCGAGTCCATGTTGGCGAGCAGCTTGTCGCGGGTGATGCCCGCGTTGTTCACGATGATGTCGAGGCCGCCGTGGCGTTCGAGAACGTGCTCGGCGACCTTCTCGCCCGCATCGGCTGCGGTGACGTCGAGGGGGAGCGCGGTGCCGCCGACACGATTGGCGGTCTCCGAGAGGGCCTCGCCCGCAGCGGGGATGTCAGCGCAGATGACGTGGGCGCCGTCGCGCGAGAGGACCTCGGCGATGGTCGCGCCGATGCCGCGTGCGGCACCGGTGACCAGGGCGACCTTGCCTTCGAGCGGCTTGTCCCAGTTCGCGACCTTGGTGCCGTTGGCGTCGCCGACGCGGATCACCTGGGCGTCGACGTACGTGGACTTGGCCGACAGCAGGAAGCGCAGGGTCGACTCGAGGCCGGACAGGCCGGTCTTGGCCTTCGGCGAGACGTAGACGAGCTGTGCGGTCGCGCCGTTGCGGAGCTCCTTGCCGAGCGAGCGGGTAAAGCCCTCGAGCGCGCGCTGAGCGATCTGCTCGTCGGGTCCCGCGGTGAGCTCAGGGGTGGTGCCGATGACCACGAAGCGTGCGGAGTTGCCCGCCGAACGCATGACGGGGGTGAAGAACTCGAAGAGCTGCTCGAGCTCGGCGGCCTTGGTGATGCCGGTGGCGTCGAACACTGCGGCACCGAGCTTGTCTGCGCTGCGACCGCCGGTGTTGTTCTCGACGAGCGTGTAATCGTCACCGGCGGTGAGGATCTCGCGGATCGGTTCGACGAGGCGTCCCTGTCCGCCGAGGAGCACGGGGCCGCCGAGTGCCGGTGCGGAAGGCGAGTAGCGGCGCAGGTGCGGCGGCTGAGGGAGGCCGACGCGGCTGGCGATGAATCCGCCGGGGCCGGAGTTGACGAAAGACGAGTAGAGATCGGTGTTGCCTGCCACTGCGGGCTCCTTCAGTAGTCGAAGAGTCGATTCGAGGTCTGCCGGTGACAATAAGTGCGTCTGGCCGCTGCGTGCACCGGTCAGCACCTGTGACGTTCACCGCATACCGTCGAGGTCGACATCGAACTTACTCTGGAGTAAGAATGATGACAACAATGGTCCCCGAGTATTCAGGAGAACCCGTGGCATCGTTCACGCCCCGCAAGCCGGAAACCCGTCAGCTGCGTCCCGTCGCGATCGTCGGCGGCAACCGCATCCCGTTCGCTCGCCAGGACAAGGCGTACGCGACAGTCAGCAACCAGGAGATGTTCACCGCAGCACTCCAGGGTCTGGTGAGCCGTTTCAACCTGCAGGGTGAGCAGCTCGGCATGGTTGCCGGCGGCGCCGTGCTCAAGCACTCGCGTGACTTCAACCTGATCCGCGAGTCGGTCCTCGGTTCGGGCCTGTCTCCGTACACGCCCGCCTTCGACCTGCAGCAGGCGTGTGGAACCGGTCTCCAGGCGATCGCCGCCGTGGCCGACGGCATCGCCTCGGGTCGCTACGACGTCGCGGTCGGCGGCGGCGTCGACACCACCTCCGACGCCCCGATCGGCGTCTCCGAGGACATGCGTCGCCAGATGCTCGAAGTGAACCGCGCCAAGAGCACCCCGGACCGCATCAAGGCCGCGCTCGGTCTCGTCGCCAAGCTCGGCATCGAGATCCCGCGCAACGGCGAGCCCCGCACCGGTATGTCGATGGGCGAGCACGCCGCGATCACCGCCAAGGAGTTCGGCATCAGCCGTGCCGACCAGGACGAGTTGGCGGCCGCCAGCCACCAGAAGATGGCCGCTGCCTACGATCGCGGCTTCTTCGACGACCTGATCACCCCGTTCCACGGCCTGACCCGCGACGAGAACCTGCGTCCCGGATCGACCGTCGAGAAGCTCGCCACGCTCAAGCCGGCGTTCGGTGTGAGTCTCGGCGACGCGACGATGACCGCGGGCAACTCGACCCCTCTCACCGACGGCGCGTCGACCGTGCTGCTGGCGAGCGACGAGTGGGCCGCGGAGAAGAAGCTTCCCGTCCTGGCTTACCTGGTCGACACCGAGACCGCGGCCGTCGACTACGTGAACGGCCCGGACGGTCTGCTCATGGCGCCGACCTACGCCGTCCCGCGTCTGCTCGAGCGCAACGGCCTCACCCTGCAGGACTTCGACTTCTACGAGATCCACGAGGCGTTCGCCTCGGTCGTCCTGTGCACCCTGCAGGCATGGGAGTCGGATGAGTACTGCCGCGAGCGCCTCGGCCTCGACAAGGCGCTCGGCGCCATCGACCGCAGCAAGCTCAACGTGAACGGCTCCTCGCTGGCGGCCGGTCACCCGTTCGCGGCCACCGGCGGACGCATCATCGCGCAGGCCGCGAAGCAGATCAAGGAGAACGGCGGCGGTCGTGCCCTCGTCTCCATCTGCGCCGCGGGCGGCCAGGGCGTCACGGCGATCGTCGAAGGCTGACATCCATCGCACAGGCCTCGGACCCTCGTGAAAACGAGCGGTCCGGGGCCTTCTGCGTGCCAAGCGGAGAAATCTTCCCGGAAGGTGTAACGCCGCGGTCACCTGGACCTATAGACAAGATAGCTCCGGCTGAACCGCCAGACCCCCGACCCGGCGGTTCAGCCGGAGTTCTGTCTTCCGCCTAAGATCGTGACTGTTGTGAGTTCATCGGTGAAGCGTCGTGTCGGCGCACGGGGATGGATCGCGCGAGGACTCCTCGCCGCGATCATGCTGACAGCTCTCGTCTTCGCATTCGACTACGCCCTCGGCCACGGCAAGACAGCTCGTGGTGTGCAGATCGCCGAGTTCGATCTCGGCGGGAAGTCGGACGACCAGGCCCGGGCGATCCTCCAGCAGATCTCCGTCGTCGCGCACGGGCCGATCACCGTCCGCACGGACTCGGGTTCGGCAGCGATCGACCCCGCCGAGTTGGGCGCCTCCTTCGACGTCGAGGGCACGCTCGCTCGACTCAAAGAACAGCCCGCGAATCCGTTCACCCGCCTCGCTGCGCTCTTCGGAGCGCATCGTGATGTGGCACCCGTCGTCGACATCAACCGCGCATCGTTCGACAAGGCGCTCGATGCCCGCCGAACCACGCTCGAGAAGGCGGCCGTTGAGGGCGGCGTCCACTTCGACGGCCTGCGTCCGGTCGCCGACTACCCGGCCACCGGGATGCGGATCGACCGAGACGCCGGAGTGATCGCGGTCGGAGAGCACTGGCTGGAGGGCGGCCCGCTCGACCTCGCGATGGAGCCGTTCTCCCCGACAGTCGCCCGGGCCACCGTCGACGCCACCGTCGCCGACGTCGCGCCGCAGGTCACGGCGTCGCCGCTCCGGCTCAAGAGTCGGGGACGGGACATCATGCTGACACCTCGAGAACTCGGGTCGGTTGTCACGTTCGTCGCCGACGGCAAGGGCGGCCTCGTCCCACATGTGAAAGCGGCGGACGCCGAGAAAGTGTTGTCCGCGCGTACCGCTCGCACCGAGAGTGAACCCGTCAGCGCGACGTTCCGACTGGTCGGCGGCGCTCCAAAGGTGGTGCCGTCCGTCGAAGGCGCGAAGGTGGACTGGACCAAGACGGCCGACGCGATCGCGTCCGCGTCGATCGCCGACACCCGGACGACAGACGTCGAGTACACAGTCTCCAAGCCGAAGCTCACCACGTCGGCGGCGAAACGGCTCGGTGTCACCGAGATGGTCTCCGAGTTCACCACCGGCGGGTTCAGCGGTCCGTCGGGCGAGAACATCCGGATAGTCGCGGAGAAGGTCGACAGGGCCGTCGTCCTTCCAGGAAAGACGTTCTCCCTCAACGGGTACACCGGTCCGCGTGGCTCGGCACAGGGCTACGTCGAGTCGGGGATCATCGACCACGGCAGGCCGTCCACCGCTGTCGGAGGCGGCATTTCGCAGTTCGCGACGACGCTCTACAACGCCGCGTACTTCGCCGGCCTGCAGGATGTGGACCACACCGAGCACGCCTACTACATTTCGCGGTACCCGGAGGCTCGTGAAGCGACGGTCTTCGAGGGTCTCATCGACCTGAAGTTCAAGAACGACACCAAGTACGGCGTCTTCATCGAGACGCAGTGGTCGTCGTCGAGCGTGACCGTCCGACTGTGGAGCACCAAGACGCGCGACGTCGAGTCGATCACCGGTGACCGCACCTTGCCGACGTCGCCGGAGACGGTGACCGTTCCGCGTGGCGACGACTGCATCGCCAGCAGTGGGCTGCCCGGCTTCACCGCGTCCGACACTCGCGTGATCCGCGATCACCGGACCGGACGTGAGATCAACCGGCACACGCGGACCGTCCGATACGCACCGGAGCCCGTCGTTCGCTGTCGTTGATCTGTGGAACGTGTTCCACACCCGGCCTGTGGGTGGGGTCACCGATTGGTTATGCTCGCGAACATGGACATCACTGGAGCAAGTGCAATCGTTACCGGCGGCGCGTCGGGCATCGGCGCGGCGGCTGCCCGTCGTCTCGCGAACCGCGGCGCCAAGGTCGTCATCGCCGACCTCAAGGCAGAAGACGGCGAGGCCCTGGCGGCCGAGATCGGCGGCGCGTTCGTCAACGTCGACGTCACCAACACCGAGCAGATCGAGGCGGCGATCGCCAAGGCTCTCGAGCTCGGCCCGCTGAAGGCCGTCGTCAACTCGGCGGGTGTCGGCTGGGCGCAGCGCACCATCGGCAAGGACGGCGAGTACTCGTCGGCCCACGACCTCGAGCTGTACAAGAAGGTCATCGGCATCAACCTCATCGGCACCTTCGACGTCGTTCGCCTCACCGCCACCGCGATGAGCCGCAACGAGGCCGGCCCGTCGAACGAGCGCGGCGCCATCGTCAACCTCGCGTCGGTCGCCGCATTCGACGGCCAGATCGGCCAGGCCGCCTACTCGTCGTCGAAGGGCGGCGTCGTCGGCATGACCCTGCCCGTCGCGCGTGACCTGTCGGCAGTCGGCATCCGCCTGAACACCATCGCCCCCGGCCTGATCGACACCCCGATCTACGGCACCGGCGAGGCGTCGGAGGCCTTCAAGGCGAAGCTCGGTGAGAGCGTCCTGTTCCCGAAGCGCCTCGGTGTGCCGGACGAGCTGGCCTCGATGGTCGAAGAGCTCATCACCAACTCGTACATGAACGCCGAGGTCGTCCGCGTCGACGGCGGCATCCGGATGCCCCCGAAGTAGGACTCCTTCCTGCTCTTCGAGCGCAGTCGAGAAGTTTCGTCCGCCAGTTGTGTCACGTATGTGGTCACAACTGGCGGACGAACTGCGTTTCAGATCAGACGAAGGGCTCTGGCCGTGTCCGTGGTCACCTGCTCGACGTCCTCGTCAGTCCACTGTTCGACGGCGAGTCCGGGCACGGCGTCGGCCATGACCGTCGCCCAACGATGCGACCACTCGTCGGGAAACGTCCTTTCCAGCATCTCGAGCATGATCGGCGCCGCCGTCGACGCTCCAGGCGATGCGCCGAGCAGGCCAGACACTTGCCGGTCGGAGCTGACGATCAGTTCGGTCCCCTGCTGTAGGACGCCTGCGGACCGCGGGCCCGGTGTGACGAGCTGTGCGCGCTGTCCGGCAGGGATCATCGTCCAGTCCGTGTCGCGTGCGTCTGGGAAGTACTGCGTCAGCTGGGAGAACCTCTTGCGGCGGCCGGCGAGGAGCTCGGAGACCAGGAAGCGGATCAGCGGCCAGTTCGTCGCGCTCGCGGACACGACGGTCCACATGTTCCGCGGATGCAGGGTGGTGAAGAAGTCTGTCAGCCGCCCGTGCTTGAGCAGTCGGGTGCTGAACGTGGCGTACGGACCGAACATGAGGTAGTCGCGTCCGTCGACTGTCCGGCGGTCGAGATGCGGCACCGACATCGGTGGCGCGCCGACAGGCGCCTGCCCGTAGACCTTGCCGTCGAGACGGGCAACGACCTCGGGACGGCCGCACCTGAGGAACGCCGCGCCGACCGGCAACACGCCGTATTGACGGACATCATCGACTCCGGCCCGCTGCAGTTGGCGCAGCGCCTGTCCGCCTGCGCCGACGAAAACGTGACGAGCGCGGATGCGGAAGCGGCCTGAAGGGCTCCGACCGGTGACGACGACCCCGGCGTCGGTCGTCCGTCTGATTCGATGGACGACGTGTTCGAGGAGGACCGACGCGCGGGATGCTCCAAGGAGTTGCGACGTCAACGCACCGAAATCGACGTCGGTTCCGCGCGGGTGTCGTGTCGCGGCGACGCGGCCGAGAGACCTCCCGTCGGTCACCAGCGGTGCCCACCCCGCGAGCACGGCCGGATCGTCGGTGAACTCGAGCTCTCGGAACAACGGGTTGCCGCGCAGCGTCGAGTGTCGCCGGCGCAGGTACTCGCTGTCTGCGTCACCGAAGACGACGCTCAAATGGGGACTCGTCCGGATGAACCTGTCCGGTTCGACAGCGCCTGCCGCCGCTAGCGAGGCCCACCACTGGCGCGTCAGGAGGAACTGTTCGGCGACGCTCGCAGGCTTCGAGTCGTCTGTCGGGTCGGGCATGTAGTTCAGCTCGCAGAAGCCGGAATGTCCGGTGCCCGCGTTGTTCCACGGGTTACTGCTCTCGTCCGCGACCTGGTCGGCCGCCTCGAGGACGACGACCGACCATGCAGGCTCCAGAACACGCAGCATCGAGGCTAGAGTCGCGGACATGATTCCGGCGCCGACGAGGACGACGTCTCCGGCGGGCAGATCGACGGGTGCGGTGCGGGTTCGCATGAGTTCTCCTAGCTCGTGACCGGTGATGACTCGATACTTCTGCCCCCCTGATCGATCCGTCCAATGTGCAGATGGAGAAGTATCATCCGAATATGCATGAATGGACGCGGGACTTCGCGCCGCTGCTGAGAGCGTTGACGGCGCTCGACGCCCACGGCGAATCGATGACGGTCGCCTCCGAAGCACTCGGCGTCTCACAGAGTTCGATGAGCAGGCGGCTGCATGCGCTCGAGGAGCGGTTGTCGGTTCCGCTCCTGGTGCGAGAGGGCCGAAACGTGCGCCTGACGCCTGCTGCCAGATCTCTCCTCGATGACCTTCGGCGACCGTTGGCCGAGGTGGAACGGGCGCTCGAACGCGCAGCGAGCGACGGTGACGCTGAGTCGGGCCGGATCCGGTTCGGATTCCCGCTGACTATGGGCTCCGGCGACGTTCCGGAGGTGCTCGCTGCATTTCATCACCGGAATCCGCACGTTCATCTCCAGCTCAAGCAGGCGCACGGCGCGGAGCTGATCGCCGATCTGCGTGCGGGCGAACTCGATCTGGCGATCACGATCCCACCCGCCGACGAGACGGCGCATGTACTCATCGGGTCGCAGGAGATCGTGGTCGCTACGTCGGAGCGCCACTGGGCGGCGCAGCGGGACCATGTCTCGCTCGACGAACTCGTCGATGAGGTCTTCATCGCGAATCCCGAGAACTTCCACCTTCGGGCAGCGACGGTCGAATGGTGCGCGTCCGTGGGATTCGCGCCGAACATAGCTGTCGAGATCACCGAATTCGCAACGATCCGAGAGCTCGTCGAACGCGGGCTGGGTGTGGCCCTGCTACCACGCGCGGGACGTCAGACGCCGGGTGTCGTCGAGGTGCAGGTGCGGCCGCAACGCCTGCAGCGCGACATCGGCCTCGCCTGGGCGTCGACCATCCGAACTCCCGCAGTCGACCGACTGAGCCGGTTCATCGAGGAGAACCTGCCGGTGCGCCCGCCCGCGTGAGGAATCATCGATACTCTTCGTGCATGCGGAATCTCGTGTTGTCGGTGATCGGTGACGATCGGCCGGGTCTGGTGTCGGCGCTCTCGGATGCGGTCGCGTCCAACGGCGGAAACTGGGAGCGCAGTCAGTTGGCTCAGCTCGCCGGAAAGTTCGCAGGCATCGTGGTGGTGGCGGTGCCGTCCGACCGGGCTGACGGCTTGATCGAGGCGGTCACCGGACTCGACGGACTGCTCGAAGTGGCCGTCCATTCGGGAGACGTCGCCGCGTCGCGAGACGGTGACTGGGATTCGCTGACGATCGCCGTGCTCGGCAACGACCGCACGGGCATCGTGCAGGAGTTGTCCGCCGCACTCGGCGCCAGCGGGGTGACCATCGAGAACATGACCACCGGCACTCGAGAGGCGCCGATGGCGGGCGGGATGCTCTTCGAGGCCGAACTCCACGTGATGGTGCCGCCGAGTGTGGAACTCGACGCCGTTCGTGCCGACCTCGAACGGATCGCAGCCGAACTCCTCGTCGACCTGGACCTCAACTGAACAACTTCGGCACTCTCTGCCGCGCATAGCGCGGCAGAGAGTGCCGAAGTTGTCGCAGATGCTAGCGGCGCGCGCCGAGCGTGCCCATGACGGCCGCGCCGAGGCAGGCGACCGAGATGGCTCCGGCGAACCAGGGGAACACTTCGGCAGTGCCGTACTGGGACGCGAGCGCGCCCGCGATCACCGTGGGAATGCCCATCGCGAGATATCCGAGCAGGTAGTACGCGCTCATCACGCGGCCGCGAGCATCTGCCGGCGTCACGTCGTTGAGGTGTCGGAGCGACCCGCCGAACGCGAGGCCGAAGGCCACTCCGAGAGCGATCGAGTCGACCAGCACAAACGCCGTGGAACCGGTGTTCAGAGCCCATACTGCGCCGCCGAGCGACACGATCATGCCGATGTGCCCGACGACCGCGGACGTGCGAGGGTCGAATCGGCCACCGACCCACTGGGAGACGGCGGATGCCGCGGCCATCACGGCGACCACGATCCCGACGAAGATGATCGACGTGTGCCCGGTCGAATGCTGAGTCAGGGCGGGGTAGAGGCTGAGGAACACGCCGAGCACCGACCACGCACTGAGGATGCCGATGCCGGAGAACCAGAAGTCGGCGAGCATGGGAGTGGGCACGGACGGTTTCTGGATCCGGATGCGGGCACCGGTCTTCTCGGTGTGCGGTTCGATGAGGACGATGACGGCCACCAGCATCACCGCCACCACAACACCGACGATCGCGAACGGGATGCGCAGCGGGTTGGCCGCCCACTGGGCCGCTGCGGCCGCGCCGAAGACGGTGATCGCGATGCCCACGTTCAAGGCCACGCCGCTGAGCATGCCGTTCCGGGCGCCGCCGTGCGGACGGACGTCGAGCAGTGCAGCGCCTGCGACAACCGTGATGGCTCCGATGGCGCCGCCGTGCAGGAAGCGAGCGACGATCAACTGCCATTCCGAGGTCGCGATCAAGAACAGTCCGAGGCCGCCCAGGATCGCGAGGAGCGCGGTGATCAGCACCGGCTTGCGCCCGACTGCATCCGAGATCGGTCCGACGGTGAGCGCCGAGCCGAGGGCGCCGATCGCGTAGACGGCGAACACGATGGTGATCGACACCGGGCTGAGGTGCCACTCCTGTTGGTAGATCGGGTACAGCGGCGACGGCAATCCGGAGACGCCGAGCGCGAGAGCCAGGAGTGCGAGGAGGAGGGCGAACGACCAACGCTGCGGATGAACCGTGGTCGACGGCGAAGGAACGCCAGTCCCGGTGACAGTGGCAGTCATGGCGACCTCCGAGTATGTTTGACGATTATCGAACGGTTCGAGACTATACGAGTGTTCGATGTTCATCGAACTAATTTCTGGGGAGTCGACGATGACGAGCAGTGACACCGCGACGGCCGAGCCGGTCGCCGATCTGCACGCCGTGCTGTCCGCTCTCGCCGACCCGGTGCGCTTGGAGATGGCGCGTCGCCTGCAGCATGTCGATTCGCTGTCGTGCTCGGAGCTCTACGACACGGTCACCAAGGCGACCGCGAGCCATCACTTCAAGATCCTTCGGGAGGCGGGAGTGCTGCAGCGCCGAGCCGCCGGGCAGAGTGCTCGATACTCCTTGCGGTCGGACGACGTCGAGGCCGCGTTCCCGGGACTGCTCACAGCAGTCCTGTCGGCCGCCGACGTCGATCGCGGCGCCGACTGACACCGTCCGCGACGCACTCGAACCAGAACGGCGTTCCCGACCCCGACTCTGGAGACGACGCTGCCGTCACCATCCCCCCGTTGGATGATGACGGCAGCGTCAGCGTCGGGTCAGCCCAGGCTCCCGTTGGGCCTCACCGAGTCTTGTGTCGATCCAGACGAGTGTCCGGCGTCTCCCTCCAGCGCCGGACCCGTCACCACCAGAATCACCAGCGCTATCGCCATCACGATTACGGCAGCGAGCTTGAGCAGTGAGAGCTGCAGGCTTCTGGTCATCGTGGTGGTCCTCAAGGCTGGTGTACGTGGCGTTCGGCGGTCGTCGACCGACACAGACGACACTAGGGCGCACTCGAGGCCCGTGGCGAACACTCGGCAATTCCTCCCGGTGTCGTGGCAGGTCAGGCCATGTTTTCATTTGTCCGGTCCGGACAAATGAGGGTCCTCGCGCGGTCTCCAACTAGGCTGAGCGCGTGACCTCGACGCAGTCAGACGCATTTGGTGCCGCGCTGCGCACGCTGTTCGCTCAAGCAGGCCGACCAACACTCGAAGCGGCCGCGAAGGCAGCATCGAAGAACGGTCCTTCCCTGTCCCGGCAACGGGTGAGCGATTGGCGGAACGGCCGCCACATCCCCCGCGACTACGCGGTCGTCGAGCCGTTGGTCGCGTGGTTGACTTTCCGGGCGATCGACGCCGGGGCGCGAGACGTGCTGCCGCTGCCCGCGTGGCGTGAACTCTGGGCGGCGGCGCAGAGCGGGTCCACGGTGCCGACGACTCCGCAGACTCCGACGAGCGCCCCGTTCCGCGGTCTCGCTCCGATGACTGAGGCAGACACGGACGTGTTCTTCGGCCGGACGTCGGTGGTGGCTGCGTTGGTCGAGCAGTTGGAGGCAGTCGCGTCGTCGGACGGTCCACGCATCGTGATCGTGACCGGTGTGTCCGGAGCGGGGAAGTCATCCGTTCTGCGAGCAGGACTCGCCGCAGCGCCGGAACCGTGGAACCGGCCGACCCGGCTGGCGATCGGAGACGACGGACTGCAGATCGATCGGGCCGAGCTCTCCGCGTTGGCGGTGATCGATCAATTCGAGGGGGTCTTCGCACTCGAGCAGTCGGTGCGCGACGACGTGATGGCCGCCGTGCAACGGTTGGCCACGAACACCACATTGATTCTCGGCATCCGCGCCGACTTCTTCGACGCTTGTCTCGACATCGGCTTCCTCGCGGAGGCGTGGCAGCACCGGTCGGTGATCATCGGCGAGATGACGTCGGCCCAACTCGACCAGGTGATCCGCGAACCGATCCGACTCGCAGGCGGACGTATCGACCCCGGTCTCGCCGAGCTTCTCGTGCGCGACTTGCACGACACCACCGAGACGGACGACCACGCAGGCCGACTGCCGTTGTTGGCGCACACCCTCGAGCGGCTGTGGGCCATGCGGTCGGGCACTTTGATCACGGTCGCCACCTATCGCAAACTGGGCGGCATCACCTCGGCCATCGCGGACACCGCGGAGGACGCGTGGACGACGATCGCGCCGCAGGATCACGACGCGGCCCGCGCGCTTCTCCTGTCGCTGGTGCAGTTCGGTCCACGGGGGGTGCCCTTGCGCGCGTGGGCCGATCTCGCCGACCTCCGGCGGCGCTTTCCGGACAGTGCCGATCGGATCGTCGACGTGTTCGCCGATGCGCGTCTGATCACCGCGGGCACCTCAGTGACGTTCATCCACGATGCGGTTCTCACAGCGTGGCCTCGCCTGGCCACGTGGGTCTCGGACGACGCGGACATGCTTCGCTGGAGTCAGCGACTGGCCGACGACGCCGCGAGGTGGGCAGACGACAACCGAGACGCCGACCTCCTGTATTCGGGAGGACGCCTCGTCGAATCCCTCGAGAACGTCGAGAGACTCGGCGAACTCCGGTTGGATGTGCTGCCGCCAAGCGGCCTCGACTTCATCGACGCGTCGGTCCGTCGTCGGCGTCGCCTCAAGAGTCTCCAGATCGGCGCGGT
This sequence comes from Gordonia malaquae NBRC 108250, assembly GCF_000344135.1. Classification (GTDB taxonomy): domain Bacteria; phylum Actinomycetota; class Actinomycetes; order Mycobacteriales; family Mycobacteriaceae; genus Gordonia; species Gordonia malaquae. Next base: position 162,438 of record NZ_BAOP01000005.1, read on the forward strand.
GGCGCTCATCGCGATCCTCGCGTTGGTCGCGGGCATCGCGGCCGTCACGGTCAACCGGCAGGCAGGCGACCTGGAGAAACAGCGCAACTACGCGGAGCACAACGCGTTGCTGTCCGACATCGACGGGCTTGTGTCGTCCGACCCGTCGACGGCGGCGCGACTCGCCCTCGCCGCGGACCGCAGGTTCCCCGACGATCCGGCCATCCACGCCCTGCTCACCTCCGCGGCGTCAACGCCGCTCGCGGTCACCCTCGAAGGCCACAGCGCGCCCGTGTACGACGTCGCGTACTCACCGGACGGTTCACTGCTCGCATCGTCGAGCAACGACCGCAGCGTGCGGATCTGGCGACGTACGCCCGACGGTGCAGCGCCCTTCGTGCAGACCGCGGTGCTCGGCGGATTCGACAACTTCACCACCTCGGTGACCTTCTCCCCGACGCTGCCGCTGCTCGCCGCATCGAGTGGAGACGGCGCGGTGAGACTGTGGAACGTCGCGGATCCGGCCGAGCCGCGCAAGGTCGCAGAACTGCGGGCGGGCAGTGGGACGTCGTACCTCACTCGGTTCAGCCCGGACGGCAGGTGGCTCGCCACCACGTCTGACGACGGGACCGTCGCGGTCTATCGCATCGCCGACGCGGTGTCGGCGCCTCGCGCGCCCATCGAGCTTGCGAGCCACAGTGGTCCGGTCCGTGCGGTCGCCTTCGACTCCACGAGCCGCCTCCTGGCCTCCGGAGGCGACGATCAGACGGTGCACCTGTGGCGGGTGACCGGCGACGACGTCGTCTCGGCGGGCGAACCGATACGCGGATTCCCGAGCATCACACACTCGATGGCGTTTCTGCCCGGACGCGACGTGCTCGCCGTGTCAGGGGACAGTCCGACGATGACCCTGTGGAACGTCGCCGATCCGGCGGCCCCTCGGATGGAGAACTCGGGGCTGTCGGGCGTGACCGCGGGCTCGTGGTCGATGGCCGCCGATCCGACGTCGCCTCTCATCGCTCTCGCTGGAGTCGACGGTGTGGTCCACGTGTGGAACGTCGCGTCGACGACGTCGCCGCCCATCGTATGGGACCTGCAACGGTCCGCCGCACGCGGTTCGATCCGCACATTCAGCGTCGGTTTCAACCCGCGCGGCGGTGAGCTCTCGGTCGGCCGGTCGGACGGCGGGATCGACGTATGGCGAATCCCGGCTCAGGCCGCCCCCGATCGGGCGGCGGTGGTCTCGGGTATCGCGCAGAGTCGAAGCGGTGACGTCGTCGCGACAGTGGGCAGCGACACGCGCCTCAACGTCTGGACTCGGCGCGACGCGATGTGGCACATGCGCGGCTCCGTCGGCATCGAGCGGCGCGTCAACGACCGGCCGAGTGTCGCGATGAGCGATGACGGGAAGCTGGTCGCGACGGCCAACAACAACGGTGGATCGATCGAGCTGTGGGACATCAGTGAGCCGGACCGACCGCGGTTCGCTTCGCGGATACCGACCAACACGCGGTACACGGCCGTCATCGACTTCATCCCCGGCCGTCATGTGCTGGTCGGGGGATCATCCGACACGGAGATCGCGATGTGGGATGTGACCGATGCCGCCGCGCCGACGATGATCGGCGACCCGGTGGGCGGTCCGATCGACCTGATCACGGCCATCGCCGTCGATGCCGCCGGCACTCGTGTCGCGATCACCTCGGACGACCGGCACGTCTACGTGTACGACGTCGCAACGCGCGAACGACTGCGCACGATCGCGGTCGGCACCGCGGCGAGTGACGTCGTGTTCGATCCGATGGGTCAGTCGATCCTCGTTGCCGCGGACACCCTGACACAGTGGAGTCTCGACGACCGGTCTCTCCTGACGCGCATCGACGTCGACGATCCAGACCTCCTGTCGGTCATGGGAGGGGACACGCTCCTGATGGGGACCGGTGCGCGGAGCGTGGTGGCCTATCGGATCGGCGACGGCGGCGGCCTATCCGACCGCAGGGTGGTGACCCCGGTGTTCGGTGGATCGCGGGCGCCGACTGCGCGGTGGCGGTTCCCGGCCGTCACCGCGGGAGCACCCGGGTTCTTCCTCACCGCCGGTGAGACCACGGGTCTGCTGTACGCCCAGTCGCTCGACCCCTCCGACGGGCGCGACTGGATCTGCGCCGTCACCGCGCCCCTGAACGCGCAGGAAGCGGACCGACATCGTGTCGCCGAGGGCGACGACGCCTGTTGATCCGCACGCCGCGGTGTCGTTCGGCCCGCCCTGATTAATTGGTCCTCACCTGCGGATCCGCGTCGGTTCACGCGTCGGTGCGATTGCCGCAATTGATTGTGCCGCTTACGTTCTGACCAGCACAGAATTCATCACGAGCGGCTGAGAGACTGGCTCTTTGACGCCGCAGCAACCGGTGGGACCACCCACTAGGTGCTAATGCCAGAGACGATGAACGATCTCGACGTCCCCGCAGGCCGGGGCTCGAGTCTGCATGGCCGTCACCTGTTCCGGTGCAGCCGCTCGTGATCGATGCATGTGCCGTCCGCACCACAACGCGGGCGACGACACACGATTCGAGTCCGGTCGCAGCCGGACAGGGGAGGGGCACAGATGACAACCACACTGAGCGCGCCGCACACCAGTGGCGCCGACGAGGAACACAACCGGGTGGCGACGACCACCGTCGCCGATTTCTCAGCAGATCACCTGCTGCGCCTGCTGAAGGGCGACGTCTACGCCGTCCGAGTGCGTGGACTCGTGTCAGGGGAGGCCCTCGCCGGACTCCGGGAACGCTTCGTCGGACGCGATGACCACGGGCCGCTCGCCACCGATCCGCAGTTCCGCCGTATCGGGCACGCTTTCTCTGAGGTCGCGCCGACCGATCAGGGCCAGTACTTCGCCGACGCGGCGACACATCGGAGCCATCTGCGGGAGATCGCCGCGCCCTACCAGTACCCGTCGGACGCGGTGCGAATCCTGCTCGACGAGGCGTGGCCGACAGGGACCACACTGCTCACCTCGGAGAGCCAGAAGTTCTTCGCAGGAGTGGCGCGATACCAGCAGGCGGGTGTCGACCTGGAACCGCATACCGACAACATCGCGCGGAACCTGCCAGACGACGACCTGGACATTCGACGACAGTTGTCGGTGAACGTCTACCTCGATGTTCCGGACAACGGGGGAGAGCTGGAGATCTGGGACGCCTACCCGACCGAGGACGACTATCGGGAGCTCTCGGGTGAGCGGGTGTGGGGCGTGGACCGCGACACCGTCGGCGATCCGGCACTGGTCGTCCGACCAGGAGTCGGGGAGGCGATCTTCATCGATCCGCGCCGCGTGCACGCGGTCGCGCCGTCTCACGATCGACCGAGGGTGACTGTCGGTCTGTTCGTCGGTGTCCGAGGCCAGGACCAGCCGTTGGCGGTGTGGAGCTGATGACACTCGCCATCACCGCGCCGGTCGGCTCGACGTCGCACAAGGCGGCGTTAGACCTGAAGGGCGTGCACTACGAGTACGAGGGTCGATCGACGATCCTGCTGGTCAGCGTCGGCGCCGACTACCACGAAGGCGAGAAGTTCGGCGCGACCGTCGATCTTCTGAACCGGAGCGGGTTCTCGCGGGTCACCGTCGCCGTCGCAGACACGCTCCAGCGCCACAACCTGGACGTTCCGCCCGGGGAGGCCTACCGACTCTCGCGTCGCAGGGGCGATCAGTGGATCGCGCGCAACCGCCCCCTGTTGGATCTGCTGACCGCCGACGTCGACGTCCTGCGATGGGACACCGCGCTCAGCGATCCCGCGTATCCGCATGCCCTCGATGAGGTGCGCACCGCGTACGAGACGAACTCCGACTACGCGGCGGCGATCGATTCGACGATCGACCGATTCGTCTCACGACGAGGGAACGACATCCCCGACGAGGAACGCATCCGGAACGGCTGCCGCACGTACCTCCTGGAGGAGGTGCCGATCATCCAACCGTTGTGGGCGGAACAGGGATACGACTTCGTGGTGTATCCACAGCAGATCTCCACTGCGATGCAGGCGACACGTGACCTGTTCGTCGCCGAGGGGGCCGCGTGGCTGCCGCTTCGTTTCAAGAAGCGGAAGTCGGCGCGATGAGCATCACCGAGACCGGGGTGACAACGGGCAGACGGACTGCGGGCTTCGTCGGACTGGCCACGGCGTCGTTCCTCGGCTGTATCGATCTGACGATCGTGTCGACGGCGCTGCCGGCCATCACCCGTGAGCTCGGTACGTCGATCTCGGTCTCCCAACTCGTGCTCAGCGGATTCCTGACGGCTCTTGCGATGTTCATGGTGACCGCAGGCCGAATCGGAGACCAACTGGGGCGCCGAACCGTGCTGCTGGCGGGGCTCGGCGTGTTCGTCCTGGCGTCGGTCGGTGCGGCGCTCGCTCCGGGTATCGGCTGGTTGATCGTCGCACGGTTTGTGCAGGGCGCCTCGTGCGCGGTGCTCTACACCGGTACGTCCACGCTGGTGGAACAGTTGTTCCCGGAGGGAGAGCGTGGACGCGCGGTCGGTTGGCTGTACGCGGTCAACGGTGTCGGCTTGGCGATCGGCCCGGTCCTCGGCGGACTTCTGGTTCCCGCGTTCGGGTGGGCGTCGGTCTTCTGGATCAACGTCCCGTTCGGGCTGGTGGCCGTCGGTCTGATCCTCGGTGCGGTCCCGTCGCCTGCACCGGAGTCGGACCGCGGGACCGACGTGCCCGGTCAAGCGGCACTCGCCGTCGCGGTTGCTGCGGCCGTCGCGTTCGTCTCGCTGCCTGCAAGCTCCGGGTGGCTGAGTGTCCCGGTGATCACATCGGGCGTGGTCGCGGTGGCTGCGGTGACACTGCTCGTCGCGGTGGAACGACGGTCATCCGATCCGCTCCTGCGTGTCGACCTGCTGGCTCATCCCAGACTCCGAGCCGCGCTTCTGTCGGACTTCTTCCTGGCGGCGTTCTACACGTCTGCCCTCCTCGTTCTGCCCCAGTACCTCGCCGACCGCCACGATCTCGGTGAGCGGCTGATCGGAGTGTCGTTGCTCCTCGTCAGTGGAACCATGGCATTCGCCTCGCCGCGTGTGGGCCGCTGGGTCGATCACGGTGGCCCGTCCCGGCCGCTTCGCTTCGGATTCGCTTCGCTCGCGGTGTCGGCTGGTGCGCTCCTCGCTGGTGCGCTCTCGGCGCAACTCGCCGTTCTGCTCGTCGGCTTCGTGTTCTTCGGCCTCGGGTGGGCGTTGATCCTGGCACCCGCGACGCTGTCTGCGCTGTCGGCGGTCCCCACCGGTGAGGCGGGTTTTGCGATCGGCGCCTCTTGGACGTTCCACAACCTCGGCGGTGCTCTCGGCGCGGCAGTCGCCGCAGCCTTGTACGCGGCGTCCGACGCCGACGGCGGACTGACCTCGACCGCGGTGTTCCTGCTGGTCGGCGCGGTCGTCGCGCTCGCGGCCAATGCTCTGATTCCTGATTCGCATTCCACAGTCGAGGCCTCAGGCGTCGACGGTTCCAGAGAAGAGACTTCCCGATGAAGAACAGCACCCGTGCGGCAGTCGCCGCTCTCGCCGTCGCGACCGGCCTGCCGATCGCTGCTTGCGCGGGAGACGACGCGGAGTCCGACGTCCTGCGCTACGGACTGTCGTCGGCACCGAGCTGCGCCGATCCAGCGCAGTCGAGCACCAACCAGACCGTCAACGTGTCCCGCCAAGTCGTCGACTCGCTCGTCGACCAGAACCGGGACACCGGTGAGCTCACTCCGTGGCTTGCGGAACGGTTCGCAGCATCGCCTGACGGCCGGAGTTTCACGTTCACACTCCGCGACGACGTGACCTTCAGCGACGGGACGCCGCTGACGTCGGATGTGGTCAAGAAGAACTTCGACGCGCTGACCTCCGACGAGTCGACATCCACCCGAACGCTGCAGGCGTCTGGCTTCCTGCTCGGCTACGAGCGGACCGACACGCCGGACGAGCGAACCGCGATCGTCCGATTCGCCGAGCCCAATGTGCAGTTCCTGCAGGCCGCCGCCACAACGCAGCTCGGGATCCTCGCGCCGTCGACGGTCGCCGCGTCGTTCGACGACAGGTGCACGGCGAGCACGGTGATCGGCAGCGGGCCCTACACCTACAGCGGGTGGGAGCAGGACCGATCGGCGACGCTCACCAGGCGAGACGACTACCGGTGGACCCCGGACACCGGGCTCGCAGACCACGCGCGCTACCGCACGGTCGAGTTCAGCGTGGTGCCCGAGTCCGGCGTCCGCGCAGGAAGCGTCACGTCCGGGCAACTGGACGCGAGTGCCGATCCTCAGCCACAGGACCGAAGCGCGATCGAAGCGTCCGGCGCCGCACTGACGTCACGTCCCAACCCGGGCCTCCCGTATGTCTTCCAGTCGAACGTGTCGCGCGGTGTTCTCGCCGATGCGGCCGTCCGTCGTGCCGTGACCACGGCATTGGACCGGAAGGAACTCGTGGACACCGTCCTCGGAGACTCGTTCAAGCCCGCGACGAGCGTCCTCGCGTCCACCACCCCCGGGTACCGAGCCGACCCCGCGATCAGGCTCGACCGTGCCGAGTCCGCTCGGCTCCTCGACGCCGCGGGCTGGCGGTCGTCCGGAGAAGGGACACGGTCCAAGGACGGGAAGAAGCTGTCGTTCGACGTCATCTACTCGCCGGAGTTCTACGGCAACAAGCCGGTCCTCGAGCTCGTCCAACGCCAGTTGGCATCGGTTGGCATCGACCTGACGATCACGGCGTTGTCGAACGACGACTTCCTGTCCCGACGGAAGGCAGGCGACTCCGACGCGGTCTACTACAACGTCACGCGCGCCGACCCGGACATCCTCCGCTCGCGGCTCGGCTTCGAGGGAACCAACTACTCGCGTCGCGGTTTCGACCCGCAGATCGATCCGCTGCTGACCCGACAGGCGGGTGTCGCTGACCGGGCGGAACGTCTGCGTCTCGTCGACACCCTGCAGACCCGGTTGATCGAAGCCGGATACGCGATTCCGGTTGTCGAACTGTCGCAGGTGGCAGCGGTCGCTTCGGGATTCGGCGGGATCGGCTTCGACGCGTCCGGCGTTCTGCGCCTGCAGTACCCAGACACGGACTCATGACCGGGAGACTCGCACGCCGCGTCGGGTCGCGTCTTACGGCTGGAGTCGCAGTCGTATGGGCGGTCTTCACCCTCGTCTTCCTCGTGTTGCGGGTGCTGCCGGGCGATCCGGTCTCCCTCGCCGCAGACGCCGACTCCGGTGGAGCTCCGCCGTCACCAGCCACGCTCGCCGCGCTCCGCGCGCAGTACGGGCTCGACCGCCCGCTGTGGCAGCAGTATCTGTCTGCCGTCGGTGATTTTGTACGCGGTGACTGGGGGACGTCGGTGGTGACCGGTCGTCCCGTCACCACGACACTGCTCGACGCCCCCCCGTCGACGGCGGTCCTGGCCGTGTCAGCCTTGGCGCTGGGCGCGGTCGTCGCATTCGGATTGGCGTTCGCCGCGACATACCGTCCGAACGGGATCGCGTCCCGGGTGATCGGACAGATCCCGTCCGTGCTGGTGTCGTTGCCAACGTTCGCGGTCGGACTGGTCCTGATCCAGGTGTTCGCGTTCGGGCTCGGAGTTCTCCCGGGATTCGGCGACCGGACTCCCGCGTCGGCGATCCTGCCCGCCGTGACGCTCGCCGTGCCGATCGCGGGCTATCTGGGGCAGCTCATGGCCTCCGGCATGCGTGAGGCCGCCGCCCAACCGTTCGTCGACGTCGCACGGGCCACCGGGGCTTCTGACCTGACCGTCCACCTGCGCCACGTGGCGCCCGCCGCGGCGTTGCCGACGCTGTCGGCGCTCGGAGTGCTCGTCGGATCGGCTTTGGCCGGTGCGGTGGTGGTGGAGACGGTGTTCTCACGTGCGGGGCTCGGGCGTCTCACGCAGCAGGCGGTCGCTGCACACGACGGACCGGTGATGCTCGCGACGGTTGTGGTGTCGGCCGCGATCTTCGTGGTGGTGACGGCGGTCGTCGACATCGTGGGTCCGCTCGTCGACCCGCGTGCTCGGAGCACGTCATGACGGGCGTGGCCGGAGTCGCGCTGCGAGACCGCAGGCTGCCGCTGTGGGCGCGACGGCTGAGCAAGCCGAGGCCGAGCGTCGCCGTGGCTGCCGCGGTACTCGCGCTCGCGGTGATCGCCGCCGTCGCGCCAGGACTCCTGACCGGTGGCGATCCGCTCGCAGTGGCTCCCGCGGATCGGCTGCAGGCGCCGTCGTTCGCCCACCCGTTCGGCACGGATCAACTCGGTCGCGACGTGCTCACTCGAGTCGTTCACGGAACGGGTGCGTCGCTGACGGCGGCTCTCGCCGCAGTCGGGGTCGCCGTCGCAGGTGGTGTTGTCATCGGAGTGACCACCGGCTACGTCGGCGGGTGGACGGACAGGGTCGGGATGCGACTGGTGGACGTCCTCCTCGCGGTCCCCGCGCTGCTCCTGTCGATGACAGTCATCGCGGCAACCGGCGGCGGAACTCTGGAGTTGGGAGTCGCGGTCGGAATCGCCGGGGTGGCGGGAGCCGCCAGGGTGGTCCGCGCCCGCACCCAACAGCTCCGGTCAGTGCCATTCGTCGAAGCCGCGACCGTCAGCGGATGGCGACGGCCCACGGTCATCACCCGACATGTCCTGCCGCACCTGTGGCCGACGACCGCGGCCGTCGCATCCGTGGAGTTCGGTCAGGCGGTGCTCGCGGTGGCAGCCCTCGGCTTCCTCGGTTTCGGGCCGCCTCCGCCGGCCCCCGAGTGGGGTGCGATGGTGGCCGACGGACGCGCGTTCCTCGCCGACTCGTGGTGGCTCACTCTCGCGCCCGCCGCGGTCATCACCGCGGTTGTTCTCGCTGCCTACCGACTGTCGCGTGTGATCGGAGAGACCCGTGCTTGAGATCTCCGGACTCGATGTGACGATCGGTCGGACGCCGGTACTCGAAGGAGTCGATCTCCACGTGGAGCCGGGAGAGACCGTCGCCGTCGTGGGAGCGTCGGGCAGCGGAAAATCGACTCTCGCGCGGACCGTTCTCGGTCTCCATCGACAAGACGTGCACGTCACTGCGCAGCGTTTGCGCCTGGGAGACACTGATCTGCCCGCTCCCGGATCGAAGAGATGGCGGACCGTCAGAGGCCAGCGGATCGGCTACGTGCCGCAAGACCCGGGAAGCTCTCTCAACCCGGTGCGGCGAATCGGGGCGCAGGTCCGGGAGGCGTTGCGGCACTCCGGATCAGCGGACTCCGAACGCGAAGCGGAATCTCGTCTGACCGAGGTGGGACTGTCTCCGGACTTCCTGAAGCGGTATCCCCACGAGGTGTCCGGCGGTCAGCGCCAGCGGGTCCTGATCGCGATGGCGCTGGCGGGACGGCCGGGCCTCATCGTCGCCGACGAACCGACGAGTGCGCTCGACGCCGACGTCGCTGATCAGGTGCTCGACACCCTGACGTCTCAGGTCGGACGGACCTCCGGACTCCTGCTGGTGACGCACGATCTGACCGTCGTCGAACGTCGTGCGGACCGCGTCGTCGTGCTCGACGGCGGCCGCGTGGTCGAGTCGTCTACGTCGGAGCGTCTCGTGTCCTCGCCGTCGAGTTCGGCGGGCAGAGCGTTGCTCGCGGCGATCCCGGGAGGACGGCGGCCCGCACCGGTACCTGAACCGCGAGACGAGGTGCTGACGGCGAGGTCGATCACCAAGCGATTCGGCAGCCTGCCGGCTCTCGACGCCGTCGACCTGACGTTGCACCGTGGTGAGACGGTCGCCGTCGTCGGACCGTCTGGTTCGGGGAAGTCCACGCTCGCTCGGGTCCTCGTCGGTCTGACTACGCCTGATTCAGGCACGGTGGACACGCGAGGACGCGTGCAACTCGTCGCACAGAACCCGTTCACCGCACTGGATCCGAGATGGACCGTGCGGCGGATCATCGCCGAATCGTTGCATCCATCGTTGGGTCTCACCTCGGATCAACGCGCTGTCCGGGTGAGGGAGGCTCTCGACGACGTCGGACTCGGCCGCGGGTTCGCCGATCGGTACCCGAACGAGCTGTCCGGAGGGCAGAGTCAGCGCGTGGCGATCGCTCGAGCGGTCGCCGCTCGCCCGGCGATCGTGGTTCTCGACGAAGCGGTGTCCGCACTCGACGTGGTGTCGCAGGCGACGGTCCTCGACATCCTGGCACGTCTGCAACGTGAGCACGGCACGGCCTACGTGTTCGTCACGCACGACCGGACGGTCGCCGCCGACATCGCGCACCGCACAGTCGAAGTCCGACGCGGCGTCGCGACGGAGCTTGAGGTCGTCGCGACCTGACTGAATGCAGAGGACCCTGCCGACATGAGTCGGCAGGGTCCTTCTTCTTCAGATCAAGCTGGTGAGGACTTGATCAGAAAGCTGCTTCGTCGAGCTCCATGAGGTCGTTGTCGACGTTGTTCTCGACGATGTGGCGCACAGCGGTGAGCTGCGGCAGCATGTTCTTCGCGAAGAAGGTCGCCGAGGCGATCTTGCCTTGGTAGAAGGCGACGTCGTCGCCCGAGGCGCCGTTCGCGAGAGCTGCAGCGGCCACGACTGCCTGGCGGAGCAGGAGCCAGCCGATGACCAGGTCGCCGACCGCCATGAGGAAGCGAACCGATGCGGTACCGACGAGGTACAACTGCTTCGGGTCTTCCTGGGCGGCCATCAGCCAGCCGGTGAGCTTGGCGGCCATGCCCTGGACGTCCTCGAGGGCTGTCTTGAGCAGTGCGCGCTCGTCGTCGAAGCCCTCACCGTTGTCGATGAACTGCTGGATCTGGCCTGCGACGTGGGCGAGAGCCTGGCCCTTGTCGCGGATGATCTTGCGGAAGAAGAAGTCCTGCGCCTGGATGGCGGTGGTGCCCTCGTACAGCGAGTCGATCTTCGAGTCGCGGATGTACTGCTCGATCGGGTAGTCCTGCAGGAAGCCCGAGCCGCCGAGAGTCTGCAGCGACTCGGTCAGCTTCTCGTAAGCGCGCTCGGAGCCGACACCCTTGACGATCGGGAGCAGAAGGTCGTTGACCTTGTGTGCGAGCTCGGCATCCGCGCCGGAGACGATCGCGGCGGCCTCCGGGTCCTGGTGCGACGCGGTGTACAGGTACACGGCGCGCAGGCCCTCGGCGTACGACTTCTGCGTGAGCAGCGCACGACGGACATCGGGGTGGTGGGTGATGGTGACACGCGGTGCGGCCTTGTCCATCATCTGGGTCAGGTCGGCGCCCTGGACACGCTCCTTGGCGTACTCGAGAGCGTTCAGGTAGCCGGTCGACAGTGTCGAGATGGCCTTGGTGCCCACCATCATGCGTGCGTGCTCGATGACGTCGAACATCTGCGCTATGCCCGAATGGACCTCGCCGACGAGCCAGCCCTTGGCCGGGGTGCCGTGCAGGCCGAAGCTGACCTCACACGTGGCCGAGGCCTTGATGCCCATCTTGTGCTCGACGTTGGTGACGAATGCACCGTTGCGGTCCTGCAGTTCGCCGGTCTCGTGATCGAAGTGGAACTTCGGAACGAAGAACAGCGACAGGCCCTTGGTGCCGGGTCCGGCGCCTTCGGGGCGCGCGAGGACCAGGTGGAAGATGTTCTCGGTCATGTCCTGGTCGGCCGAGGTGATGAAGCGCTTCACACCCTCGATGTGCCAGGTTCCGTCTTCCTGCAGGGTGGCCTTGGTGGTGCCCGCGCCCACGTCCGAGCCGGCGTCGGGCTCGGTGAGGACCATCGTGGCGCCCCAGCCGCGCTCGGAGCAGATCGCAGCCCACTTCTTCTGCTCGTCCGTGCCGTTGTCGTAGAAGATGTTCGAGAAGCCCGAGCCCGCGGCGTACATGAAGACTGGCGGGTTGGCGCCGAGGATCATCTCGCCGATGGCCCAGTACAGCGAACGCGGAGCGGGCAGTCCGCCGAGTTCCTCGTCGACGCCGACCTTGTCCCAGCCGGCCTCGATGAGAGCGTTGTAGCTCTTCTTGAAGCTCTCGGGAATGGTCACGCTGTGATCGGTCGGGTCGAAGACCGGCGGGTTGCGGTCGGCATCGACGAACGAGTCGGCGATGACACCCTCCGACAGTGTCTTCACCTCACGGAGCATGTCGACGGCCGTCTCGTGGTCGAGGTCGCCGAAGGCGCCCGTCGCGAGGACCTTGTCGAGCTCGTACATCTCGAAGAGGTTGAAGTGGAGATCGCGGAGGTTGGACTTGTAATGGCCCATGGTTCTTCCTAACCGGTGAGGTACTGGGGCTGACCGGACATGTTACTTGCCGGTAACTATTGACAGAATAGCCCTCGACTCAGCGCGGAACAACCGGTCGGGAGTGTGGCGGCGCTAACAATTGCAAGCGTCGGTCTCGTTCCTCAGAGGTCAGTGCGACCGCAGGTATTCGAGGTCGGCTGCGACGCCTTCGGACGGCGTCTCCAAGACGCCCGGTGCGCCGGCGGTCTTCATCAGCTCGAGCAGCACGTCGGCGTCGATGTGACCGGACTCGATGTTGGCGTGCCGGTCGCGGCCGGAGTCGAACTCGTCGCGCGAATTGTTCAGGTGGATGAGGTCGATGCGTCCGGTGATCGCCTTGATGCGTTCGACCAGGCCGACGAGGTCCTCTCCGCCGGCCCAGGCGTGACACGTGTCGAGGCAGAAGCCCGCTTCGTCGAAGTCGCCGACTGCATCCCAGAGACGTTCGATCGACTCCAGGGTGCGCGCCATCGCATGCGACCCGCCCGCAGTGTTCTCGATCAGGATCGGGACGCCGAACCCGCCCTTGTCCGCCTGCCGCTCGAACAGCTTGCGCCAATTCTCGAAGCCCGCCGCAGCGTCCTCACCGTCACGCAGGTGACCGCCGTGGACGACGAGTCCGATCGCTCCGAGGTCCTTCGCCGCGGCAGCCTGCTGTTCGACGGCCTTCCGCGACGGCATGCGCAGTCGATTGTTCAGGCTCGCGACGTTGATCTGGTAGCTCGAATGCACCACGACGTCGATCGGGGAGTTTCGGATCTCCTCCGCGTGGGGATGGATCTCCGGCTTCTTCCAGCTCTGCGGATCGGTCACGAACATCTGGAAGATGTCGATCCCGAGCTCGTTGGCGGTGGCGACGGGGTTCTCGTCCTGGCGAAGGTGGGCTCCGATGCGCATACGGTCAACGATAGCCGCGGGGTCAGACGTTCCGGTCGTCTCCGCGACGTTCACCGTCGGGTGTGAACGGGCCGTCGCCCTTGTACGCCGACGACGGCAAGACTTTCGTGAAGTCGATCATCGCGCGGGTGTTGTCGACGGCGGTCACCAATCCGATGCCGTACGGTCCGTGCTCGTCGAACAGGGTGGCGGTGCCTGCCGACACACCTGCGTCCTCGAGGTGATGGTCGGACTCCACTCCGAGCCGATCGCCGACCGGCAGCCGACTCAAGGCGAGCGTGAGGTCGCCGTTGATGAAGCCGATACCGCCCTCGCCCCAGTTCGTCGAGAGACTGGTGCCCTCGGCTGAGATCGCGGCCCGCTGGAACGGCGTCAACTCGACGTCGGGAAGTACGTTCACCGGACGGCTCCACAGGCGCCGCCGTCCGCCGTTCTGATAGGCCGACATATCCGAGCTCCACCCGAGTTCGTCGTTGTAGAACCACGTGTGGAAGTCGGACGGGTCGGTTTCCGGGAGGTTGTAGTCGGTCGTCGGACGCGACCAGCGCGCGCCGGGAGGGTTGTCGCCCTGTTTGAGAAACACGGTGTTGCCCTGGGCGACCAACACGCCCTCGTCGTCGTCCCCGTCGTGCTGACGGACACTCACCTGAACGACCCGGATCCGACGGCCGTCCCGAAGGATCTCGGTCTGCAGACTCGTCGGGATTCGCCGTGCCGACTTGAACAGTTCCAGCGTGAATCGGGCGGGCAACCAGCCTTCGCGACCGTGCTCTCGTTCCGCAGCGTACGCGGCGAGACCGCATACAGCTGGTCCGTTGAGTGCGTCCGGCCCCCACAGACTCAGGGCCAGCGGAGTGGGGACCACCCGGCCCGACTCCCCGTGAATGAAATAGGACTTCGTCGACATGCATTCCGACAGTACTTGTGCCCACCTCGCTCAGCACAAGCACTTCGTCTCGCGGGCTCGCTCAGCACAAGCACTTCGTCTCGCGGGCTCGCTCAGCACAAGCACTTCGTCTCGCGGGCTCGCTCAGCACAAGCACTTCGTCTCGCGGGCTCGCTCAGCACGAGCACTTCGTCTCGCGGGCTCGCTCAGCACAAGTACCCTTGGCGCATGACTGTGCTCCCCGAAACACCCGCGCTCCCCGACAATGCAGTGAACGCTCTGCGCTCGTTCCTGCTCGCGTCGTCCGTCGTCGGCATCGCGCTCGGCATCGCGATGCTCGCCTGGCCCGCGGCGACGCTCACCGTCGTGGCGGTACTCTTCGGTGCGTCGCTTGTCGTCGCCGGTCTCCTTCGACTGTTCCTCGCGTTCGCGACGACGGAGGCGCCGTTCGTACTGCGCGTGGTGCTCGGAGCGTTCGGCGCGATCGTGCTCGCCGCAGGTGTCCTGTCCATTCTGAACCCCGCCGAATCGTTGACGCTGCTCGGCATCTTCATCGGTGTCGGCTGGATCTTCGGTGGACTCCAGGACCTCCTCGAGATGCGACTGGCGAACTTCCTCGTCCCGCGCTGGCTTGTTGTCCTGTCGGCTGTGATCTCGATCGGTGCAGGTATCGCGATGATCGTCCTGCCCGCGATCTCGACTCTCTCGACCATCCTCTGGGTGCTCGCAGTCATGTTGATCGCGGTCAGCCTCGCAACCCTCCTCACGCTTCCCAAGAAGCGCGACGCTTAGCTGGTGGGAGCCAGCGAGTCTGCGGTGACCGACGTCCGTGCAGGGGCGTCGAGAAGCCTCTGATTCCAGCGGTTCAGCCCGGCTACCAGGTCTGCGGCGTGCCGGAGGGCGACACCGTCGATGAGGCCGGTGCCCGCGAGTTCCACCGATCGTTCCGACTGCGCGGCGGCTGCACCGAGAAGACGGTCGGCACCGAGCAGGTCGGTGTCCCACATCGCGTCCGCGGTGGTCATGCACAGCGCCGCGACGTGATCGGCTTGATCGAGGTGAACCATCGCCCACGCCCAGTGGCGTGCGACGTCCACGGTGTCGATGCCTCCGCGACCGTGCGTTCTGACGTACTTGGCGTGCAGTTCGCTGCACAGCAGATCGGCGTCCGACCACAGGCTCAGATGCGACATGCAGCGCACACAGTCGTGGAGGGCGGCGAGGTACTTCACCGAGTACGGCCCTTCGCGGCGGGATCGGATCTCGCGGAGGACCGAGTAGTCGGCGAGCGCGTGCGTGAACTCGCCTGCGTCGTAGAACGAGCGGGCCTGTGAGTTCAGTTCGTCGAGCATGCCTCCATCGTGCCTTTTCGGGGGCCGACTGCGAAGCGAAACGGACAGTCGTTGTCGGCAGTGGCGTCGCTCAACGGCGGATGAGTTCACAGCGCGGTCTAATGTTCCCCGATTCGCCGCAGAACGGGGGAGACTCGGGTGTCCGTCACGGATTCGGGGAACATTCGGCGGCGAAACTGAAGGTACGCCGCAGCAGGAGCACTCCGAGTGCGGTGACCAGCGAACCCGCCGCCGCGATCCACACTCCGTCGGCCCGAAGCATCGTCTCGGGGACCGCGATCACCGAGAACAGTGCACCCACGACCGCGAGCGTCGCGACAGCACTGGCGATCGGCCGCCACGCACGGTCCGTTCCGCCCGTCGCGCGTACGCTGAGCAGCATGATCGCTCCGATCGTGGCGAGAGCGATCATCCACTGCAGGTGATTCACATGCGCCTGGTATCCGGGCTCGCTGATCTGCCCGAATCCGTTCACCGTCATCGACGGGCGGGTCGCCGATGCATACCAGGGGAGGAGATGTGCACCCGCCGCAGTGAGCAGCCCGGCGACGGTGACGACGACGTCGACTCGGAACGCGACTCGTGGCTCGACTCGGCTGCGTACGGGATTCACGATCACGGTTCCTCCTGACAGTGACGTTTCACTGACCGTAAAGGCGTTCGACGACGCAGTACTGCGTGCGAATGACTTCGCGGTGGGAGGATCGACAGGTGAGCGAACGTGGAGATCTCAGCAAGTGGGCGCTGCTCAGCGTCGCGGCCGCCGTCGTCACGATCAGCCTGAAGACCTATGCGTGGTGGATCACTGGATCGGTGGGTCTGTTGTCGGACGCCGCGGAATCCGTCGTCAACCTGGTGGCGGCTGCGGGCGCGTTCATCGCGCTCAAGGTCGCGGCGCGGCCGTCCGACGACGACCACAACTTCGGGCACACGAAGAGCGAGTACTTCTCGGCGGTCGTGGAAGGCGTGATGATCGTGGTCGCCGCGGGCGTCATCCTCTACACAGCCGTCGAACGGCTGATCAACCCGCAAGAGCTCGAAGCCGTCGGGATCGGTCTGCTGATCTCGGTCGGCGCGACCGTGGTGAACGGCCTCGTCGCTTGGAAGCTCATCACGGTCGGCCGCGCCCATCGGTCGATGTCGCTGGAGGCCGATGGAAAGCATCTGCTCACCGACGTCTGGACCACCGTCGGGGTCATCGGGGGCGTCGCTCTTGTCGGGATCACCGGATGGCCGCCGCTCGATTCGCTCGTCGCGATGGCAGTCGCGGTGAACATCATCCTCGTCGGATGGCGACTCGTCAGAGACTCCACCATGGGACTCATGGACACCGTGATCCCCGAGTCCGAACGCGATGCGGTCGACGAAGTCCTCGACCAGTTCCGCGGCGACGGAGTCGACTTCCACGACGTCCGCACCCGGGAGGCGGGACACATGCGGTTCGTCCAAATGCACATGCTCGTCCCCGGGACGTGGACCGTCCAACAGGCCCACGATCTTGTCGAAGAGGTTGAAGCCGCGCTTCACGACGCCGTCGACGACCTGCGTCCCACCATTCACCTCGAACCGATCGACGACCCGCGCAGTTATGAACCGTGGCGTCGCTGACCGCAATCGCGTGACGCCGTCGCCAGGACCGACCTACCCTGAGACCATGAGTTCCCGGGACGACTACGACGGCGAGTACGACCTCGACGAGAGTGATCAGCTGCAGCCTGAGGACACTCTTGACGACGCCGAGGTCGGTGACATCCTCGACCGCGGCTACTCGCCGCCCGACTACGCGCCCGGGAACCACGAGCACGAGACTCTGGATTCGCGGCTGGCCGAAGAGGAACCGGATGTCGCTGCGAACGATGACGACGCGGACCCGGACTTTCCGGAACAGGCTGAATGTGGGAACTCACGTGCGGGCCGGATCGTCGCATCCGACATCGCGGGCGACTCCGACGTCTTCGGTCGTGACGCAGGCGTCGACGGTGCAGGTGCTTCGGCCGAAGAGGCCGCCATGCACATCATCGACTGACGATTTCGATACGGTTCTCGGCATGGACCGTGACCGGATGGTGGAAGTCGGCGTCGCGCTGGTGTCGCGATTCGGGGCGAAGGCGCTCAGCCTGACGTCGGTGGCGCGGCATGCCGGGGTGGCGCGCGCCACGGCTTACCGGATGTTCGGCGGCCGCGAGGCGCTCGTCTCGGCCATCGTCTCTCATGAGCGCGAGCGCCTGCGGGTGGAACTCACAGGCTGGGCCGCCGACGAACCTGATGTCGCAGAGCGAGTGCGCAAACGGGTGATCGGCTCGCTCGGCTACATCCGCGACCACCAGGCGCTGCAGTACGTTCTGCGGAACGAGCCCGAAGAAGTCGTCCGATCTCTCGTGACCGTCGAAGGCGCGGGCGGACCGTCGCTGATCGATTTGATCGTCGACTCGGCGATGGAAGATATTACCGACGACGAAGCCGCCGTCATTCATCCCAACCCGCGTGCGGGGATCGAGTACATGGTCCGGACCGTGTACTCGTGCATGCTCGTCCCGTCGTCGTCGATGAGCGACGAGGAGATCGCCGACATGGTGGTGCGCGCCGTCATCCGCTGACCACTCGCTCGGCGGAGCGCGGCCCTCATGCTCAGGCGGAGCGCAGCCCTCTTGGTCATCGAGCGGAGTCGAGATGAACGCTAATGTGGAGCCCATGACTGGCTCTGGCGCCCGCAGCATCTACATCGCGTCGGCCGAGGGGGACACCGGCAAGTCGACCGTCGCGTTGGGAGTGCTCGCACTGCTCGCTGCGACCGGTGGTCGCGTCGGTGTGTTCCGGCCGATCTCCCGAGCGGCGGCGGGGGAGCGTGACTACATCCTCGACCTGCTGCTGCAGTTCACATCCGTCGACGTGCCGTACGACGACTGCCTCGGCGTCACGTACGACGATGTGCACCGCGATCCGGACGCCGCGATCGCCGACATCGTCGCGAAGTACCACGTCGTCGCCGAACAATGCGACAACGTGCTCGTGATCGGGTCGGATTACACCGACGTCGCGTCACCGTCCGAACTCGGATACAACGCGCGGATCGCCGCGAACCTGTCGGCGCCGATCATCCTCGTGGTGAAGGCCCTCGACCGTGAGCCCGCCGAGGTCAAGGCCATCGCCGAGATGCTGATGACGGACATCAAGGCCGCTCATGCGACGACTGTCGGCGTAGTCGCCAATCGATGCGACCCCGACCGGGTCGCGGCGCAGGCGAGTGCCCTGACCAGCACCGGAGTCCGCGGATGGGCGCTGCCGGAAGACCCGGTGCTGACGGCCCCGACGATGGGCGAACTGCAGACTGCCCTCGGCGCCACTCTCTACAGCGGCGACGACGCGCTGCTCGACCGTGAGGCGGTCGAGGTGATGGTCGGCGGAATGACCGTCGAACACATCCTGGAACGCCTCAGCGAGTCGATGGTGGTGATCGCGCCCGCCGACCGATCCGACGTTCTGCTCGCCCTGGTCAACGCCAACGCGGCAGAAGGCTTCCCGCGGCTGGCCGGCATCGTCATGAACGGCGGGCTTCGACCGCACCCCATGATCGACGCGCTGGTCAAGGGGCTTCGACCGACGCTGCCGATCCTGTCGAGCGAGCACGGCACGTACGAGACGGCGCGCATCGCGTCGCACACACGCGGGCGGATGGTGTCCGGCTCGGCGCGGAAGATCGACGCGGCGATGACACTGATGGAACGCCACGTGGCGACCACAGAGCTGATCGACGAGCTGAAACTGCACGTCGCCGAAGTGGTCACTCCCCAGATGTTCGAGTACCAGCTGATGGCGCAGGCCCGGTCGGACGTCAAGCACATCGTGCTGCCGGAGGGCGGCGACGACCGGATTCTCCGTGCCACCGACCGACTCCGCAGGCGGGGCGTCGCCGAACTGACACTGCTCGGGAACGTCGACGCGGTCCGTCGTCGTGCGAACGAACTGGGCATCGACCTGTCGGGCGTGGACGTGATCGACCCGACGACATCGGACTTGATCGACGAGTTCGCCGATGCCTACACCGAACTCCGCAAGCACAAGGGCATGACGCGGGAGCGTGCGCTCGAGGTGGTGCGCGACGAGTCGTACTTCGGCACGATGCTGCTCCACACCGGACGTGTCGACGGCATGGTGTCGGGAGCGGTGCACACGACGGCGCAGACCATCCGACCGGCATTCGAGATCATCAAGACCGTGCCGGGTGTGTCGACGGTGTCGAGTGTGTTCTTCATGTGTCTGGCCGACAAGGTGCTCACCTACGGCGACTGCGCGATCGTGCCCGATCCGACCGCGGAGGAACTCGCGGACATCGCGATCTCGTCGGCGCGCACGGCTGCGGCGTTCGGCGTTGAACCACGGGTCGCGATGCTGTCGTACTCGACCGGAGGATCCGGTTCCGGCAAAGACGTCGACAAGGTTCGGGAGGCGACGGCGCTTGTCCGCGAGCGGGCACCGGAAGTGCTCGTCGAAGGTCCGATCCAGTACGACGCCGCGATCGAGCCGAGCGTCGCCGCCACCAAGATGCCCGACTCGCCGGTCGCAGGCAAGGCGACGGTGCTGATCTTCCCGGACCTCAACACCGGCAACAACACGTACAAGGCCGTCCAGCGCAGCGCGAACGCCATCGCGATCGGTCCCGTTCTCCAGGGCCTCAACAAGCCGATGAACGACCTCTCGCGCGGCGCTCTCGTCTCCGACATCGTCAACACCGTCGCCATCACCGCCATCCAAGCGCAGATGATCTAGAGTGCGCCGAGCCGCCCCGCCTGCTCTTTCAAGCCATTCCGTCTGCTCTTCGGGCCGTCCCACCTGCTCTTCGAGCGAAGTCGAGAAGGAGAACTCATGATCGTCGAAGGCTCGGTCCTCGTGGTGAACGCGGGGTCGTCGTCGTTGAAGTACCAGGTGTTGGATCCGGTCACCGAGGAGGTGATCGCCGACGGACTCGTTGAGCGGATCGGCGAGCCGATGTCGTCGGTGAAGCACTGGTACCGCGGTCACGATGTACGCCGCGAGGTTGCGCTGCCGGACCACGAGGCGGCGATCGCGTTGGTCCTCGACCTCTTCAAGGCAGACGGCGTCGACATCGCCGATTCAGGTCTGTCCGCTGTCGGACACCGTGTGGTCCACGGTGGTCGGAGCTTCTTCGCTCCCACTCTCATCACTGATGAGGTGCGGTCCGAGATCGAGCGGATCTCGCCGCTGGCGCCGCTCCACAATCCGGCGAACCTTACCGGGATCAATGCCGTCAGCGCGTTGCTGCCCGACGTCCCGGCTGTCGCAGTCTTCGACACCGCGTTCTTCAGCGATCTCCCCGACGAGGCCGCCACGTACGCCTTGGACGCCGAGGTGGCGCGGGAGTACGCCGTGCGTCGCTACGGGTTCCACGGGACAAGCCACGAGTACGTGTCGCGGTGCGCCGCCGACTTCTTGGGGCGCGACGTCGCCGACATCAATCAGATCGTCCTGCATCTGGGCAACGGCGCGTCGGCGTCGGCTGTCCGCGGCGGGGCACCGATCGACACCACGATGGGCATGACGCCCCTTGAAGGTCTCGTGATGGGGACGCGGACGGGCGACATCGACGCAGGCATCGTCTTCCAGCTGTCACGGGTGGCGGGGATGTCGATCGAGGACATCGACACGCTGTTCAACAAGAAGTCTGGCCTGAAGGGCTTGTGCGGCGACAACGACTTCCGCTCGATTCTGGAACGTGTCGCGGAGGGGGACGATGCTGCCGAGCGCGCGTACCGCGTCTACCTGCACCGACTCCGTCGGTACATCGGCGCCTACATGATCGAGCTCGGCAAGGTCGACGCGATCGTCTTCACCGCGGGCGTCGGCGAGAACGCCGCGCCGGTCCGTGCCGACTCTCTCGCCGGTCTCGAGAATTACGGAATCCGGATCGACGCGGATCGGAACGCGGTCCGCTCGCCCGACCCGCGGCTGATCTCCACCGACGACTCGGCCGTCGCCGTGCTTGTGGTGCCGACGAACGAGGAACTCGCCATCGCCCGAGCAGCGGTGGGGGTCGTAAGCGCCTGATTCGCTCCTCACGAACAACTTCGGCACTCTCCACCGCGCATACCGCGGCGGAGAGTGCCGAAGTTCGTGTCAGACCCGGCTTCGGATCGCCACCGTGCGGGCGCCGACCAACGTCGCCGCGACGATCAGCACCACAGACGTGATGACCGCGACCCACGTCGCCGTCGAGACGCCGAAGTCGGACAGGCTCGCGACCTACATGCCGACACCGGTCGCCGCAGCGCCCCCTATCGGTAGAGCGCACGCCGCTGTCTTCACCGTGGGAACGGTGGGGTCGTCGTCCGACATCCGTAGGACGCCGTAGATCGCGGCGAGCGCAAGGGCATAAGCGAGCAGCCCACAACCGGCGTAGATCGCGAGAACCGTGCCGGTGTCGGGTGCCGGCCGGACCAGTCCGCCGAACGCGACGGTGGTCGCAAGTCCTACGCCGATCCCGGCCCCGACCAGGCCGGCGACGCCGACCCGCACGAAACAGTTGCGATCGGGGCCCCGCATCACCAGCCCGGTCAGTCGGGTCAGCACCCCCACAACGCCGCCCACGATCACGCCGACGAGGACAGGCACGGTGAACACTCCCTCGCCCGCCACACCGACACTGCTCGAAATGAAGTCTGCTGTTCCGTCGGCGTGGCTCGTTAGAGGTGTGTACGCGGTGAACGGATAGATGATCCGCATCGACACTGTCAGCGAGGCGGTCATCAACCCCAGGTACCCGCCGAAGAGCGCAAATCCGAATGTCTGCTTCATTCGTTCATACTTGCAGCCCGCCGTGGTCGGCTCGGCGGTTCACGCATGATGCGAAGACTCCCGCTAATTGTCCGACGAATAGCGGGAAGCTACGCGGCACGCGTGAAGAAGATGCGATGTCAGAAGCCGGCGTATCGGTCGACCAGGCGCTTCGCGTCGAGCAGGCTCAAGCGTCGGTCCGCCTCGCGAACGCGCTTCACCGCCTCCACGCGATTCGATGAACCGGACGTCGCGGACCTGACCGACTCCGGTGTCCAATCCGCGGAAGCGGCGGTCGACGTCTCCGCTGCGGACCTGGAACGATCGTCGGTCCAGATAACCGCGACCGTCGATGCCACCGCAAGGGCTCCGACTCCGAACGCCCCTCCTCCCGAATCCGCTGTGCCCAATAAACGCAAGAACCCTGCCTTCGTTCCTCAGGCAGGGTTCTTGCGTTTGGCGGAGGATAGGGGATTCGAACTCTCGCGGGCGTAGACGCATGGCGGTACCAGGCGGGGCATGGAAACGCCGCTGACGTGCGGCGGGCCGCTGACAGCTGTCGTGTAGGTGCATCCGAGCACATCGCCATGCATCTGTGGTGTTGCATGGTTCGTTGCAAGAACTGAACGAGCGCTCCCCGATGCGATTGGGGGTCTTCTCAGATGAGGGTGTAGGTCGGCCGGGCGCGTCGGTCCGCAGATAGACGTCGATGTCTCCCGACGACGGAGGTTCCTACGCCATCCATCCGAAAGACCTCGACGTGTCCGACGCTACCCCGCCGGCCGGCTTCGGCCGCCCTGACCTGACCGCCTTCGCGTCTCATCCCAATCGACCCTGATCGAGTCTGCTGACCCCCTCGACGAGAACGCAGCGACATCACAGCCACCCAACCCCGACCGTCCGGGAAGCCGGGACACGTCACATGGCCTGTGCTGCGGGCGTGTCGAGTGGGTCGTCCAGGGGCGACGCAGGAGCGTCGACGCGACGTGCTCAGAGGTGGTTCCAGTCGAGCACTAGGACACCGGCTACAGGCATGGCGATAGGTCAGGAACGGCGTCGCTCCCTACGCAGGAGGGAGCGCAGAGTCTCGGCGTTCGCGTAGCCGACCCGTAGCGCGATCTCGGCGGAGGTGAGGTCCGTGGTTGCTGAGAGGTGCCGAGCTCGTTCGATGCGAAGCCGTTGGACGAAGCCGAGCGGAGTGAGGTTGAGCGCCGCACGGACTCGTCGTTCGAGGGTGCGCCGGCTGGTGCCGAGCGACTGCGCGACGAAGGCGACGTTGAACGGTTCGTCCAGGCGGGCGCGCACCAAGCGTTCGAACTCGACGACGATCGGGTCCTCGTGCCGGAGATGTTCGTAGGCGACGAAGGCCGCCTGCGACGGACGCTCGTCGATGACGAGGAGCTTGGCGACATGTTGGGCCAGGTCGGGGCTGATCGATCGCACGAGTGAGAGCGCGAGGTCGATGTGGGCGAACGCGGCGCCGGCGGTGACGAGGTTCCCGTCGACCACGACCATGGTGTCGAGATCGAGGGCGACGGTCGGATAGCGCTTCAGGAACTCCGGCCCCAGGAACCAGCTGGTCGTCGCCCGCCGATGATGCATCCGTCCGGTCTCGGCGACGGCGAACACGCCGGTGCACGCCGCGGCGATCCGGGTGGTCGCCTCGTCGAGGCGCCCGAGCGAGGCGATGACCGAACGAGCATCTCGGCTCTGGAGGGCGTCGTGGGTCGCGGCGGCCGTGAGGGTTCCAAGCGCAGGGACGACGACCACGTCGAACTCTGCGGACTCCGACAGCGGGTGGTCCACCGACAGGGTCATCGATGCCGTCGTGGTCACTCGCCGTTTCGGTCCGAGGATGGCGAGTTCGATCGGGTCGATCCGCGGGTCGATATCGCTGCGGGCTCCGTCGGCCACCCGCACGATGTCGATGATCGACGCGATAGCCGAACCGAAGCAGCCGTCGATCGCGATCAGTCCAATACGCATGACGTAAACAATAGCAATACTGCCGTATACGCCACTTCCCACATGCCCTTGCTCGTCATACGCTGAACTCGTCCCACGAAGAACCCCGATTTCAAGGAGAGTCCCTCATGTCCACACCCGCATCACTTCCGTATGCCTTCGTCGCCAAGATCGTCGCGGCCGATGGACAGCACGACGCGCTCGCCGATCTGCTCGCCGGCGCTGTCGCGCTCGCCAACGAAGAAGTAGGAACGATTGTCTGGTTCGCGGTCAGGACCCACGCCGACACCTTCTGGATCTTCGATGCATTCCCCGACGAGGCCGCTCGCGACGCCCACGCCAACGGCGCCATCGTCGCAGCCCTGATGGCCAACCAGCACCTCCTCGGCGCAGCACCCGAGATCCTGGCGGCCGACGTCCTCGCGTCCAAGCTCCCGTAGTCCGCCAACGCACGAGACGATCGCGCCCCGCCGAGCCGTCGCGAGGTCGCGACGCAACGCCACGCTGCGTTGCCGAGCGGTGCGAGGCCTATCGGCACACGGACAGGATGCCGGCCGCGAGCGCTCAGCCGGCGAGGGGTCCGTCGCAGAGGAGAGCGACGTCGGTGTCGGGCAGAGCCGTGAGGCCAGCGCATCGCGCGACCACCAGAACCGAACCGCCCCTGCCCTGCGTTTCCGCAGGTCAGGGGCTGTTCGCCGGAGCCGCCTGTCGGAATCGAACCGACGACCTAATCACGTCGGCTTTGCGTCTATCGCCTGATGCGCCCACTGGGCGAACGAGCCGCTGACCTGCGCAAACGCCGAGCGTGTGGGACGCCGCCATCCGGTGGTGACCGACGACGACCGACCAGTACCGACCGTTTCACCGGAGCTTGCGGCGGCGTCGAAGCCGAGCAAGCTCCATTCTTTAGCTCACCGCGCCCTCCTCCTCGCCGGTCCCGTCTTCGTCGAAGACGTTTTTCTCAGATGCCGGTGTAGGTCGGCCGGGCGCGTCGGTCCGCAGATAGACGTCGAGGTCTCCCGACGACGGAGGTTCCTACGCCATCCATCCGAAAGACCTCGACGTGACCGACACAACCCCGCCGGCCGGCTTCGGCCGCCCTGACCTGACCGCCTTCGCTCGACTCGACGGCCTCGGTCTGCGCGTGACCGGACAACGACTCGACGGCGAGTCGTTTGGTCTTGCCGGTGGCTCGTTGACAGATGGCGCACGTTCGGCCTTGTACGGCGTACAGGGCGGCGTACTGGGGTGCGTTGAGGCTGTACGCCGTTTCGGTGTGGCGGACGTGCTGTCGGGCGGCTACGGCACGAACTCACCGAACACGACGTCGTCTACTACGTCCGCGCTGCGATTACGGAAGACGGCCCGGCCCTCATGGACCTCGCGATGCGCAGGACCGACGGGGGGCCGATAACGCGCGACGATCTGCGGCGTATCCCGGCCCGTCGACTAGCTGCCGCGGCCGCGCATGTTCACGTGAACGACCGCGATAACCACGCTCCCGGCGTCGGACTACCGGACCTGACTGCGACCGAGCTTGTGGAGGCGCCGGATGACGCGCCCAAGCGAACGCGCGGACGCCCCCGCCGAAGCCCCTCAGAGCTGATGGAGGTCGCGCGGATCGCAGAGGAGGCACGCGGGGCCGGGATGCCGATGCACAAGGCTGTCGCGGCACGGTTGCACGTAAGTGAAAGCACGGCCCGACGGGCGATACAACAAGCGACTGACGCTGGATACCGGAGACGCACGAAGCCAAGTCAGAAACCACAAGGAGGAGAGCGGTGACCAAGCGGAAAGCGTCGAGCCGGCGTCGTGGAGTCGGGTCGATCACGAGCTACACGACGAAGGCTGGCACCCGCTGGCGCTACCAACTGTGGGTGCCTGTCGACTGGGCCGATCCAGGCAGCGGACTGCGACAGTCGGGCAAGGCTGGATTCGCAACGGCTGCGGAGGCTGACGAAGCGCTCGACGACGCGAAGGCGAAGGTCAAGGCGCGGCAGTCGTTCGCGAAGAACGTGCCGACGGTCGGCGATTATGCCGACGCGTGGATTGCCGCGCGACGATTGGAGCGGTCGACGATCGCGGCCTACGAGCGGATCGTGAAGAACCGCCTACGGCCGTACCGGATCGGATCGACAGCGGTCGACAAGGTGACTCCGACGATGATCGCTCGTCACTACGCCGAACTGCGGCAGTCGGGCCGACGCGACGTCAAGGGACAGGGCAAAGCGCTGTCGGAGAATAGCGTCAGCAAAGTTCACGCGCTTCTCGCATCGGTCCTCGACGCGGCAGTCGAGGACGGGCTGATGCCGGTGAACGTCGCACGCCGCCGCGGGATCGTGAACGCACCCACTGGCCTGACGATCCGCGCGAGCAGGCCAGAGGTGCACGCGTGGACGGGGCCGCAACTGCGGTCGTTTCTGCAGTGGTCGGTCGACACAGACGACGTCTTGTATCCGCTGTGGGTGCTGGCCGCCGGTACGGGCGCGCGTCGGTCGGAACTCCTCGCGCTGCAGTGGCGCGACGTCGACCTAACTGCGGGGCAGGTGACGATCCGCCGCGCACTCGACACTGCTGCGCCGACGGGGACGACGAAGGCGACGAAGACAGGCAGTGTGCGGACGGTCGACGTCGACATGGACACGATGGGCGTGGTGAAGGCGTGGCGTCGCGAGCTCGGCGCGGTGACCCTCGACTACACGCGGCCGACGGCGTTCGTGTTTCCGAACGTGACTACGGGTGCAGCGCGGTCGCCGAACGAGGTGTCGCGACGATGGCGAACTCGGATCAAGAACGCGCGGACTGCGCTGGGCGAGGATGCGTTGCCGGCTATTCGGCTGCACGACGTGCGGCACACGCACGCATCGATCCTCCTTGCGGCGGGCGTGCCGGTGCACGCGGTCGCGAAGCAGTTGGGACATGCGACGCCCACCGTGACGCTGAACACGTATGCGCATGTGCTCGAGGGCGCGCAACGGGCGGCGGCGGAGCGGTTTGCTGAGGCGCTGTCGGGTAGCTGATCGGCCCGATTTCCGGCACCTTGTTGCATAGGTCGTTGCATGACACGGGAAACGAGACCGCCCGAGACCTTGCTTAGTGCAGGTCACGGGCGGTCTGTTCCTGGCGGAGGATAGGGGATTCGAACCCCTGAGGGCTATTAACCCAACCCGCGTTCCAGGCGAGCGCCATAGGCCACTAGGCGAATCCTCCAGCACCAAGATGCTAGCTGGTCCCGGGTTGGGATCTCAAAACGGCCCCGCTACACTGGTCTACGGATCCCGCGCGGCGAGCATCCTGTGAACTCCCCCAGGGCCGGAAGGCAGCAAGGGTCAACGGGCTCTGCCGGGTGCGCGGGATCCTCTTATCTTTCAGGCGTTCCACAACGAGGCGTCCCCGGCCTGACCGGGACAGCGCGAGAGGCTCCACGTTGAACTACCACTCGATGAGTGTCGACGAGCTCCGTACCACCCGAGACGACCTGCGCCAGCGCTACGAGACGCTCAAAGCCGCAGGCCTGAACCTCGACCTCACGCGCGGCAAGCCCGGACCCGACCAGCTCGACCTGTCGAACCCGATGCTGTCCCTGCCCGGCGACGACTACCGCAGCCCGAGTGGAACCGACACCCGCAACTACGGCGGCGTCTCCGGACTCCCCGAACTGCGCGCGATCTTCGGTGAACTCCTCGGGACCGGCGCCGACCGCACCTTCGCCCTCGGCAACGCCAGCCTGCAGTCGATGCACGACGTCACCGTGTTCTCTCTCCTGCACGGCAACGTCGACTCCGCGAAGCCGTGGTCGGCCGAACCGATCAAGTTCCTGTGCCCCGTCCCCGGCTACGACCGCCACTTCGGCATCACCGAGCTCTACGGCATCGAGATGATCAACGTCCCGATGAACCCCGACGGCCCCGACGTGGACGCCTGCGCCGAACTCCTCGCCGCCGACCCGTCGATCAAGGGCATGTGGGTGGTCCCCACTTACTCGAACCCGACCGGGTACTCGGTGTCCGAAGACGTCGCACGCCGACTCCTCGCGCTCCCCGCGGCACCCGATTTCCGCATCTACTGGGACAACGCGTACGCCGTCCACACTCTGGTAGACGCCGCACCGCCGCCCCTGCCGATCCTCGACCTCGCCGAAGAGGCCGGCAACCCGAACCGGGTGTACGTGTTCGGCTCCACCAGCAAGATCACCTTCGCGGGCGCGGGCGTCGCGTTCTTCGCGTCGTCCAAGGCCAACCTGGACTGGTACTCCAAGCATCTTTCGGCGTCGACCATCGGCCCCGACAAGATCAACCAGCTGCGTCATCTGCAGTTCCTCAAAGACGCCGACGGCGTGCGCGCTCACATGGACCGGCACCGCGAGCTGATCGCCCCGAAGTTCGCCCTCGTCCTCGACATCCTCGAGGAACGTCTCGGCGAGTCGAAGATCGCGTCGTGGACCACCCCCGAGGGCGGCTACTTCATCAGCCTCGATGTCGTCGACGGCGCCGCGGCACGGACCATCGCCCTCGCGAAAGAAGCGGGCATCGCGCTCACCGCGGCCGGGTCGACGTTCCCGTACAAGAACGACCCGCACGACCGGAACATCCGACTCGCTCCGACGTTCCCGCCGATCGACGAACTCCGGACCGCCATGGACGGCGTCGCGACCTGCGCGCTGCTCGGCGCCACCGAAGTCCTGCTCGGCGAGCAGTAGGCCGTCCGGCACCGCTGTCGGAGGCCGCCGGTAGGCTTCACGTGTGGCCCTCTATCGCACGTATCGCCCGGCGACGTTCGCTGAAGTCGTAGGCCAGGAACACGTCACCGCCCCGCTCAGCAGAGCGCTCGATGCGGGCCGAATCAACCACGCGTACCTGTTCTCGGGGCCGCGCGGCTGCGGCAAGACGTCGTCCGCGCGCATCCTCGCGCGCTCCCTGAACTGCGTTGAGGGGCCGACGTCCACACCGTGCGGCGTCTGCCACTCGTGCGAGTCGCTCGGCCCCGGCGGTGCGGGGAACCTCGACGTCGTTGAACTCGACGCCGCCAGCCACGGCGGTGTCGACGACACCCGTGACCTCCGCGACCGCGCGTTCTACGCACCTGCTGAATCGCGATACCGCGTCTTCATCATCGACGAGGCGCACATGGTCTCGTCGGCGGGCTTCAACGCGCTCCTGAAGATCGTCGAGGAGCCGCCGGAGCACCTGATCTTCATCTTCGCGACCACCGAGCCCGAAAAGGTGCTCACCACCATCAAGTCGCGCACCCATCACTACCCGTTCCGTCTGCTGGCGCCGCCGGTGATGCGTGGACTCCTCGAAGGCATCTGCGCCAAGGAGAACGTGCTCGTGGCACCCGAGGTGTACCCGCTGGTGATCCGCGCGGGAGGCGGATCGCCGCGAGACTCGCTCAGCATCCTCGATCAGCTCCTCGCCGGCGCGGACGTCGACGGCGTCACCTACGACCGTGCCCTCTCCCTGCTGGGCGTCACGGACTCCGCGCTTATCGACGCCGCAGTCGACGCGCTCGCCGCAGGCGACGGATCGGCGTTGTTCGAGGTCGTCGAACGTGTCGTCGACGCAGGACATGATCCGCGCCGGTTCGCGATCGACCTCCTCGACCGTTTCCGCGACCTGATCCTCTTGCAGGCAGTGCCGGACGCCGCAGAACGGGGCCTCGTCGAGGCCCCCGACGATCAGCTCACCCGCATGCGCGCTGTAGTCGATCACCTCGGTGCGGCCACCTTGACTCGGTATGCGGAGGTGGCGCACGCGTCGTTGGGCGAGATGCGGGGCACCACGTCTCCGCGCCTGCTCCTCGAAGTGATGTGCTCCCGGATGCTGCTGCCCGGTGCGTCCTCCGACGCTGCGGCGCTCCTGCAACGCATTGAGACCCTGGAACGACGTCCGGCCGGAGTGGCACCCGGACCTGCAGGTTCAGCTCCCGCCGTTGAACGTCCCTCGGCTCCCGCCGCTCCGCGGCCCGACGAGCCGCCGTCGCGTTTCGTCCGTCCGTCTCAGCGCAAGGCGGTCGAGGAGACTCCGGCGCCGGAGCCTGCGACCCCCGCCGCGCCACCTGTTGCAGAGACGGCGCCGGTGCGAACCGATCCGGCTCCGGCTCCGCAGCCCGAACAGAAGCCGACTCGGGTCGAGCCCTCGGCTTCCGAGCCCGTCCGTACGGACCCGCAGCGCGAAGAGGCCCCGCGGCAGGAGCCTGAGCGTCGAGAATCTCCCCGACCGGAGCCTCCTCGGCAGGAACCGACGCGCCCCGAACCCCAGCGCCCCGAACCCCAGCGCGCCGAACCCCAGCGTTCGGAATCGCAGGGCGAGCAACGTCGACCGGATCCCGTCGACGACATCCCGCTCCCGCCGGAGCCTGCGATGGACGCGCCGCCGGAGCCGTACGACGCCCCGCGTCGTCGTGCGCCCGAGCCGACGCCGGAACCGGAGCCTCAGCCTGTGGCGAGTGGACTGACGGTGAACGAGGTGTCGGCGCGGTGGCCCGACATCCGAGCTGCCGTCCGAACACAGAGCACTGTCCTTGAAGCGATGCTGTCGGCGGCTTTTGTGCACGCGGTCGCGGGAACCGAGATCGTCCTCGGACACCCGCACAGTGCACTCGTGGGGCGTCTCGCAGACGAACGCGGACTGCGGGCACTGACGACTGCGATCGGAGAGGTATTCGGGCCGGGCAACAGCGTGAGCGTCGTTCAGGCGACGCCGGACTCCGCGCCCGCCGCGGTCAAGACAGTCGCCCCGCAGGAACCGCAGAAGCGTCAGACGTTCACTCGGCCCAGCCGTCCGCAGGAGGAGCAGGCGCCCGAGCCCGAACCCGAACCGGAGCCGGAACCCGAGCCGCTCACAGCGGACGAAGACCTCACCGACGACGAGCGTGACGAGATGGTCGCCGAGGCTCACAACGCGAGCCCGGACGCCCGACTCGACCCCGATCAGGTCGCGCTCGAACTGCTCAAGTCAGAGCTCGGAGCGCGACCCGTCGAGTAGCCCGTCAGGCGTCCCACCACGGTCGGAGGGGGAGCGTCTGTGCGCCGTCCTCGTCCAGACGGGTGGCCAGGGCGTGGTGGAGTTGGACGATGTCGCGTTCGAAACCGATCCGGCACCCGGCCATGTAGAGGCCCCACTGCCGTGCGGTGCCCTCACCGACTTCGGCGACGGCCTCGTCCCAGTTCTTCACGAGGTTGGCGTTCCAGTCCCGCAACGTCATCGCGTAGTGGATGCGGAAGTTCTCCTCGTGGATCACTTCGAGGTTCGGCACATCCTGCATCTTGGAGATGATCGTGCCGGCACCGGTGAGTTCGCCGTCGGGGAACACGTACCGCTCGATGAACGGGCCCGCTTTGCTCTTGTGACGGTTGTCCGGCCGGGTGATGCAGTGGTTGAGGATCATCCCTCCGGGCCGGACCTTGTCGCGCATGAACGTGAAGTACTTCGGGTAGTTCGCGACGCCGATGTGCTCGGTGAGGCCGATCGAGGAGACGGCGTCGAACCCCGACTCAGGGACGTCCCGGTAGTCGCTGTGCCGTACCTCGGCGAACTCCGACAGACCTTCGGCGACGATCGCGGCCTGCGCCCACTGAGCCTGTTCCTGCGACAGCGTCACGCCGAGCGTGTGGACGCCACGGCGGGCCGCGTACCGGACCATGCCGCCCCAGCCGCACCCGATGTCGAGCAGGCGGTCACCGGGCTGCAGCCGCAGCTTGTCGAAGATCAGGCGGTACTTGTTCTCCTGCGCCTGCTCGAGGGTCGCGTCCTCGGTCGGATACACGGCGCACGTGTACGTCATCGACTCACCGAGGACGAGTTCGTAGAACCGGTTGGAGACGTCGTAGTGGTAACTGATCGCCTCGGCGTCTCGCTCCTTGCTGTGGCGGAGTCCTTCGGCGAACCGTCGCCATTTCGGCAGCGACTCCTGCGGCGGCGGCGCGATCGGTTTGAAATGCTCAACACCGATGTCGCGCGCCATCTGCGCGAGTTCGAGGGGCCCCGGCTTGGTGAACTTGAGGTCGCCCGCGAGAGCTTGCAGTGTCGCGTACGGGTCGCCGGGATGGCTGCCGACCAAGTCCAGGTCGCCCGAGACGTAGGCCCGCGCCAGACCGAGATCACCCGGGGCGGTGACCAAGTACGTCGTGCCGCGTGGGTTCTTCAAGTGCAGGCCGTAGTCTGCATCGGCCGGACCGGCGCTGCTGCCGTCGTACGCGGTCACCCGGATGCCGAGTTCGTGCCCGACGAGCTTTTCGAAGATGTGCGCCAGTTTCACTGCTGCTTCACCGCTTTCTCGTAGAGGCCGAGGAGTCTGCCGTCCGGGTCGTACCGATTCTTCAATGCCGAATACGCCTCGCCTCCGTAGAGGCGGGAGAACTCATCCTTCGGATAGAACGACTCCGAGTACAGCGACTTGTGGCCGCCCAACTCGCTGACCTGTTCTTCGATCAGCCTGTTCGTGTGTCCCGGATGCCCGGGGGTCACTGGGACCGCCGACCAGAAGCCGACGTTCACGTAGGTGCGACCGCGCTGCAGGGGATACAGGGGCCACGGCTGCTCGGCGGCTCCGGGCGACGGTTCGGCCAGTTTGAGCGGGCACAGCCAGATCGGTTCGATCGGCACCTCTCGCAGGAACCAGCGCATGAAGTCGGCGGTCCGATCGATGGGCACCTCGATGTCTTGGACCACCCGCTCGTTGGCGGGCAGTCCCTTGCGGGCGTTGAGTCTGTCGGCGATGTTCCACCGGTGGTCGTAGCCGATGAGCTTCCAGTAGAAGCTGCTTCGGAGGTACTTCTTGGGCCAGAATCGGCGGATGCGCGGGTTCTGGGCGCCGAACGCACGCGAGCACCAGAACCAGTCGGTGTCCCAGCGCCACAGGTAGTCGCGGATCGTCAGACGGTCCCGTTTCGGGGTGTCGACGTTGTCGTGCTGAATCGATCGGTAGTAGATGTCGCGATCGGTGTAATCGCTGACCGGGCCGGGTTCGTCGGTCTGACGGCCGAGCACGAGGTAGCACTCGTCGGCGGAGAAGACGACACCGTCCAGGTAGTCGACCCGTTCGCCGTCGTAGACGTGGTCGTCGGCGACGGCGGTCATCGTCGCTTCCATGGTGTCGAGGTCGGTGAACCGGACGTGGCGCAGTTCGACGAACGGTTCGACCTCCTCCAGCGTGATCGCGAGTCGAACCGAGTATCCGAGTGTGCCGTACGAGTTGGGGAATCCGAAGAACAGATCGCGGTACTCGTTGTCGGGTCGTGCGACGACGAGTTCACCTGTGCCGGTGAGGATCTCGATCTCCTGAACCGCCTCATGGGGGAGACCTGCGCGGAATGCGCTGGACTCGATGCCCATACCGGTGACAGCGCCTCCGAGGGTGATCGTCTTGAGCTGCGGGACGACCGTAGGCGCGAGTCCGTGTGCGAGGGTCGCATCGACGAGGTCTTCGTAGGTGCACATTCCGGCTACCTGTGCGGTCCTCGTGGCCGGGTCGATCGAGATCACCGAGTCCAGGCCTGAGACGTCCAACCCGGGAGCGGATACGTCGGCGCGCTTGCGGAACAGGTTCGACGTCTTCTTGGCGAGCCGGACTGTCGAGCCCGGCGGGATCGCGCGGTAGCTCTCCACGAGACGGTTCACTCCACGATCGAACGCGGCGACGTTGTACTCCGAACGTATGGCGGCCACCTAGCCACCGTAGCGCTGGTCACGATTCCGGCAACAGCGGATATCGCCAGTACCGTGGTGGGGTACAGGTTCACGCGACACTGAAGCCGCGAGAACAGCGTTTTTCATGAAGGAGTCACCTCAAGTGGGTCAGGTCACCGCCACCGCAACAGTTCAGATCGCCGCACCCGTGGACGCCGTGTCCGCGGCACTCGCCGACTACGCATCGGTTCGCGCCGAGCTCCTCCCATCCAACTACCGCGACTACACCGTCGTCGAGGGCGGCGTCGGTGCAGGCACCGTTGTGCACTGGATCCTGCAGGCCACCGAGAAGCGTTCGCGCGACGTCCTCGCCGACGTGACCGTCACGGGCGACACCATCACCGAGACCGACCGCAATTCGACGATGGTGACCACCTACCGCGTCACTGCGGCGGGTGCGGGCTCGCAGGTCGAGACCACCACGTCGTGGAAGGGCGCCGGAGGGATCGGCGGCTTCTTCGAGCGCACGTTCGCGCCCAAGGGTCTGAACCGCATCCAGAACGAGCTGCTGGGCAATCTGAAGGCTCGCCTCGAGAAGTGAGTCGCAGGGGACGTCGCCGGACAAAACCGCTGGCCGCCCGGGACGGTGTCGACGCCACCCGGGTGGTTCTGCGTACCGACGACGTCCCTCGCAGCGTCGCCGAGACGTTGCTGCTGACGCCCTCGTTGAGTGATTGGACCCGCGACGACCTGGACAGACGCGCCGCCGCGGGGGAGATCGTCGATGTCGACGGGGCGCCTGTGGATCTGACGCAGATCGTCAGCAGGCCGGTTCCCGTCTACCTCTACCGCGATCTGCCGGATGAGCACGAGGTCCCGTTCGACATGCCGATCCTGCACGTCGACGATCGGCTGATCGTCGTCGACAAGCCGCACTACCTCGCGACGATGCCCCGCGGCTCGCATGTCACACAGACCGCGCTCGTCCGGCTTCGTCGCGAGTTCGGCGACGATGTCGCGCCCGTTCACCGGCTCGACCGGTTGACTGCAGGTGTTCTGCTCTTCACCCGCAGGCCGGACGCGCGGTCCGCTTACCAGGATCTCTTCGCGTCCAGGCAGGTGACGAAGGAGTACCGGGCGCTCGCGAACGCCGATGCTGCGCTCGTCGACGGCGTCCACATCGAGAACCGCATCGAGAAGAACACCGGTGACCTTCGTGCTCGTGTCGTGCCGGGCGAGATCAACGCGGTCAGCGACATCAATCTGGTCGAGACTCGAGAGTCGGGGTTCGGTCTCTACCGCCTTCGACCGTCGACCGGACGGACTCATCAACTCCGACTCCACATGGCCGGACTCGGGGTGCCCATCGTCGACGACCCGCTCTACCCGGTCGTCGATCGGGAGCGGGTCGACGCCGCAGTCGACGACTTCACCAGGCCGCTTCGGCTCCTTGCATACTCCGTGACATTCGACGACCCTTTCACCGGGGCGTCGAGGCACTTCGCGAGTGGCCTGTCACTGGAATCGCACGTCGGTAGCATCGGCTGATGGCGATCATCGGGAGTTACGAGCGACATCCGGACCTCGGATGTGAGGCCGTCGTGTTCCTCGACGAGGAGTCGGATGCGTGCGTGCAACTTCAACGTGATCTGCCGGGCCGGCCGAGGTCTGCGGAGTACTGCCTGACCACGGGCGCGAGTGCGCCCGTCTACGACGCGGTCGCCCAGTGGCGCCGCGTCGGGGACCGGTTCGAGTTCGCTCTGATCCCCAGGGCGGCACGGCTGTTCGGCGACGAGGTGATCTCGTTCGACGTCGTCACCGACGGTGACGTGAGCGTCGACCAACTCGCCGAGCATGTGGAGCGACTGCTCCGCTGACCGCAGCGACTATCCTGGACTCCGTGACTGACGCATTCGATCCCAGCGCCCTCTTCGGTGGCGGCGGCGGAGACAACCCGGTGGCCGGACTTCTCGCGCAGGCGCAGGAGATGCAGGCCAAGCTCGTGGCGGCGCAGGACGAGATCGCGAACACCACCGTGACAGGCCAGGCGGGAAACGGCCTCGTCACGGTGACCGGAACCGGCACGGGTGAGGTGACCGGGGTCGAGATCAAGCGCGACGTCGTCGACCCGGACGACATCGAGACCCTGCAGGACCTGCTCGTCGGCGCACTCGCCGACCTGGCGCACAATCGTGACGCCGTCACCGCAGAGAAGATGGGCCCGCTGGCGGGCGGCCTGCCCGGACTGGGCTGAGCAGACCTCATGTACGAAGGACCCATTCAGGATCTGATCGACCAGTTGGCGAAACTGCCCGGACTGGGTCCGAAGGGCGCGCAGCGCATCGCATTTCATCTGTTGGCGGGTGAGAACGCCGAGATCGATCGGCTCACCGCCGCCCTCGGCAAAGTCCGCGACGACGTGACCTTCTGCGCTGAATGCGGCAACATCGCCGCCGACCGCCTCTGCCGGATCTGCGCGGACGCGCGACGCGACGCGACCAAGATCTGCGTCGTCGAGGAGCCGAAGGACATCTACGCGATCGAGCGGACCCGAGAGTTCGACGGTCGCTATCACGTGCTGGGCGGGGCGCTCGATCCGTTGTCGGGCGTCGGCCCGGATCAGCTCCGCATTCGTGAACTGCTCAAACGGCTCGCGGAGCAGTCGGACGGCTCGGTCGTCAGCGAGATCATCGTCGCCACCGACCCGAACACCGAAGGCGAGGCGACGGCGACGTATCTGCTGCGCATGCTGAAGGACTTTCCCGGACTGTCGGTGACGCGTCTCGCGTCCGGCCTGCCGATGGGCGGCGACCTTGAGTTCGCCGACGAACTGACGCTCGGCCGCGCGTTGTCCGGACGTCGCGTGCTGGTCTG
Source organism: Gordonia malaquae NBRC 108250 (assembly GCF_000344135.1). GTDB lineage: Bacteria > Actinomycetota > Actinomycetes > Mycobacteriales > Mycobacteriaceae > Gordonia > Gordonia malaquae. The sequence goes on from NZ_BAOP01000005.1 coordinate 199,047, forward strand.
ATGGATTGGGCGCGTCTCGCCGACGAGGTCGCGGTCCGCGACGGTCTCACCGAGGGCATGATCGCGATCGACGGTCGTTCCGGTTCAGGCAAGAGCACGTTCGGCGCCGAACTGGTGCGTGCCCTCGCCGACCGTGGACGGTCGAGTGTGCTGGTCAGCACCGACGACTTCGCGACGTGGGATCAGCCTGCAGCGTGGTGGCCGGAGATGGAACGCGACGTCATCCGCGCCTTCGAGCGACGCCACGACTACGTCTATCACCCGCGGATCTGGGTGGACGGGGCACCGCAGGTCGGCCCGTCGGTGTGGCTCCGCTGGAAACCGATCCTGATCATCGAGGGAGTCACGTCGGCGCGGCGCACCGTGTTCGATCGACTCACCACCGCCTACTGGATCGACGGCCCGTCCGCGGCAGAGCGTCTCGAGCGGACCGTCGCACGGGACGGCGAAGCCAGCCGGGCGCACCTCGCGGCGTGGCAGCAGTTCGAGGACGGCTGGTTCGCCGTCGACGAGACGCGGGACCGGTGCCGGGTGCTCGGCTCAGCCGAGCTCTGATCGATCCGCCGCGACCTCGCCGAAGGTCAGCGTCCTGCTGCGAGACGTTCCCGGCGGAGTCGGTCGACCTGGGGGAGGTCGAGAGGAGCGAGCTCAGTTCCGGTGGCCTTCGCCAGCAGGTAGTCCGCGAGTTCCGGGTTCCGGGCGAGGAGGGGGCCGTGCATGTAGGTGGCGAGAACGCTGCCCTGCACAACGCCTTCGACGGGTTCGCCGCCGCCGTTGCCGACGCCGTGCTTGACCCGGCCGAGGGGCTTCGCTGCCTGCCCGAGCGTCGTTCCGCCGCGATGGTTCTCGAACCCCGACAGCGGCTGCGTGAGACCGTCGAGCAGTGGATCGGTGATGAGTTCGCCGATCGCCCTGACTTCCTGAGGTGACGTCGTCAGATCGAGCATGCTGATGCCCGACACGCGCTCGCCCGCCGACGTCTCGTACCAGTGGCCGAGTACCTGAATGGCTGCGCAGATCGCGAGGACGGGCGTGCCCTTCTCCGCTGCGCGCTGCAGGCCGGGATGCTCGGCGAGGTGCCGGGTGGCGATGCGCTGAGCCGCGTCCTCGGCACCGCCGAGCGTGTAGACGTCAAGGGAGTCGGGGACGTCGTCGTCCAGCGTGAGCTCCACGATCTCGGCGTCCAACCCGCGCATGCGCGCACGTTGGCGCAAGATCAGCGCGTTGCCGCCGTCGCCGTAGGTGCCCATCACGTCGGGCAGGACCAGACCGATCCGCAGTGTCGACTCGCTCATCACTTCTCCTCGACCGTCGTAGCAGCGCCGGCCCTGTTCATCGCGATCGCGAGATCGCGGAACGCCGTGTAATTGGCAAGGACCTCGACTCGGCCCGGTGGGCAGGACCGGATCGCGGCCAACGGATCGTCGACGACGGTGTGCTCGGCACCCGCGTACAACAGGCGGACCGACAGATCCGCGGCTCTTTCACCTGCCGCGATGACCTTCGTGTTCTCGAACTCTTCGAAGCGGACGTCCCAGAGCCACGAGAGGTCCTCGCCGTCCGGGACCTGGCCGTTCACCGCGATCACGAGACTGTCGGCGTCCGGGTCGATCATCGACAATGCCTCCTGCCAGCCGGCGGGGTTCTTGGCGAGCAGCGTGCGGACGCGGTGATCGCCGAGACGCTGGACTCCGTACCGGCCCGCGATCTCGCCGACCGTGCCGACCGCCTTCGAGGCGGCAGCGGGATCAGCGCCCATGGCGACGGCCGTCGCGATCGCCTGCGTCGCGTTGCCGCGGTTCGCGCGGCCGGGCACCTTCAGTGTGAGGGGAGCGGTGAAACCGTCGGGCCCGTAGACGTTGTCGTCGTCGAACCACCAGTCGGGCGTCGGCCTGCGGAACGACGGAGCGCCGCTCGAGTACCAGTCGCCGTCGCGTCGGATGATCGGTTCGCCCGACCGTGGGCAGCCGACCGAGTCGCCGACCCACGCCGCGTCGGCGGCCACCCACACGACGTTCTTGCCGTCGTATGCGGCCGACGTCACGAGGACGTCGTCGCAGTTCGCGACAACCGTCGACTCCGGGTGCGCATCAACAGCGCCGCGCAGGCGGCGTTCGATCACGTTGATTTCGCCGACCCGGTCGAGCTGATCGCGCGACAGGTTCAGCATCGTGATCACCGCGGGAGAGGTGCTGTCGGCGACGTTCGGCACGTGCAGCTCGTCCACCTCGAGGGCTGCGAGCAGTGCGGGCCGGTGCAGCGTCAACGTCGCGATGATGCCCGCGTCCATGTTCGCGCCGTCCTCCTGCGTCGCGACGTCGCCGATGGTGGCGAGTGCGGCAGCAGTCATACGCGTGGTGGTCGACTTGCCGTTGGTCCCGGTGATCAACGCCGTCTTCTTGCCTGCAGCGAGGCGAGCCATGATCTTCGGGTCGATCTTCTCGGCGATCAGACCACCGATCATCGATCCCTTGCCGCGACCTGCGGTGCGCGACGCCCAGCGGGCTGACGCCGCGGCCGCGAGGGCGGTACGGGTGCGAATCGGGAGGCGAGGGGCATCCGGCATACCGTCGAGTTTCCCACACCCGCCGGTCTCGACAGTCTGCGCTCGCTGTGAGCGTCGTGACAGGATCGTGGCGGGAGGAGTTTCGTGAGGATGACGTCGAACGCGGTATGGCGACTCTGCCATTTTGTCGTGGCGTTGTCGGCGCCGTGGCTGACCATCGCGATCTACTGGAACACTGCAGGGCCTTCGAGCATGGAGGAGGACGCCCGGCTGTCGGCGACGATCACCTTCGGCGCGGGGGTCGTGGCTCTCGGCCTGGCGTGCAATGCGGCTGTGCTGCGTCGACGAGGGGCCAGTGGCGGGGCCACGTGGACCTTTGTAGTCGCATGGCTGATGGTTGCCGGACTCTCGTTTGTGCTGGCACGCATGCTGACCGATCCAGCGGTATGCGCCGAGGCGCAGTTATGTCTTCCTGGCCTGGTGTTCTTCATGCCAGGGCTTCCCGTTGCGATGTTTCTGACCCTGGCGCTGATCGTTTCTGGTGGGCTTCACGGCGTGCTCGGAGGCTCGGCGCCGCCAGTCGATGGGATCGACGATGCGGATGCGCCGAGCGTTGGCGAGGGATAGGCACCACGAGACTCCTCAATCGTCATACGATCGGACTACTCGTCCGTCTCTCGAAGGGTGCACATGAACGTCTCCGGCCCCACCTCTGACGCAGGTGCGACATCTGACGACCAGGGGACCGGACACGGAGTGGTTCGCATCGCCTCCGTCGCCGCCTTGGGTGGACTGCTGTTCGGCTATGAGACATCCGTCATCAACGGGGCGACTAAGGCGCTTGAAGAAGACTTCGCGATCAACTCCGGTGCACTCGGTTTCGCCGTCGCCTCTGCGCTTCTCGGAGCAGCAGCAGGCGCCTTGACCGCGGGTCGGATCGCCGACCGGATCGGTCGTCTGATGGTGATGAAGATTGCCGCAGTGCTGTTCGTCCTCAGTGCTGTCGGCTGTGCCTTTGCGCCGTCCAGCTGGGGAACGGGCGGGCTGGTGCTCTTCATCGTGTTCCGCGTCGTCGGGGGATTCGCGGTCGGCGTCGCGTCGGTGATCGCGCCCGCCTACATCGCGGAGACGTCGCCTGCGGGTATCCGGGGCAGGCTCGGCTCCCTGCAGCAACTCGCGATCGTGCTCGGCATCTTCCTGTCGTTCTTGGTCAACCTCGCGCTGCGCAACATCGCCGGCGGTGCGAACGAAGTGCTGTGGCTCGGCATGGACGCCTGGCGGTGGATGTTCTTGATGATGGCTGTGCCCGCGATCCTCTACGGAGTGCTGTCGGGCACCATTCCGGAATCACCGCGCTACTTGATCTCGCAGCAACGACTTCCCGAAGCACGTGCCGTGCTCGAACGGCTTCTCGGTGCACGCGATCTCGAACTCACTATCGACAGCATCCGGGCGAGCATGAACAGCGAGAAGAAGCCGTCTTGGCGCGACCTCAAACGCCCGGCGGGTGGAATCTACCCGGTGGTCTGGATCGGTCTCCTGCTGTCGGTCTTTCAGCAGGCGGTCGGGATCAACGTGGTGTTCTACTACTCGAACGTGCTGTGGGAGGCCGCGGGCTTCGACGAGAGTCAGGCGTTCCTCACGTCCACGATCACCTCGGTCATCAACATCGCGACGACACTCGTCGCGATCGCCCTCGTCGATCGGGTGGGGCGTCGGCCACTGCTTCTCGTCGGCTCGGTCGGCATGACGGTGACGCTCGCCGCTGTGGCGGTGTGCTTCGGTCAGCTCACCGACAAGATCGAGAACGGTCAGGTAGTGATGAAGGACGGCGAGGCGGTGCAGACTCTGCCGGGCGCGTGGGGTGTCGTCGCGCTCATCGCCGCGAACGGCTTCGTCGTCTTCTTCGGCATGAGCTGGGGGCCGATGGTGTGGGTTCTGCTCGGTGAGATGTTCCCGAACAGGTTCCGCGCTGCGGCGCTGTCGGTCGCAGCGGCTGGACAATGGGCCGCGAATTGGGTCATCACCATGACCTTCCCGGCGATCAAGGACTTCAGTCTGACCTTCGGCTACTTCATGTACGCGGCGTTCGCCTTCTTGTCGTTCCTCTTCGTGGCCAAGTTCGTACCGGAGACGAAAGGACGGTCGCTGGAGGACATGGATCGTCTCGCCGGAGTGACCGACGACGCATAGTGACAACGGTTGGTGATAAGTTCGGCAATTGTGAGCCGCGCAACGTCAGTCAGCCTGTCCCTGCAAGCACGCGCCCAGCGCCCGGCGATGAAGGCGCTCGGCCTGCTTCCGCGCGGTGTGCTCGTCGCGCTCACTCGGGCCACCCGAACCAACTCCGACGGCGAGAGCCTCGCTCCCGAGATGGCGGTCATCGCGGTGGCCTCTCGGCACCTTCCGGGTGCGGCACTGCTGAACGGCGACGTCGCGCAGTCGCGGACGATCCTCGACCAGACGTCTGCATCGATGGCGCAGACGTTCCCGCCGTTCGCGATCGAAGAGGACCTGATCATTCCGTCCGCGGACGGTCCGATCCCCGCGACGCGATACCGAGTCAGCGAGTCCGGTGCCCGCGGCCTGATTGTGTTCCTGCATGGCGGAGGGTTCGTCGTGGGAAGTCGAGCCAGCCACGACTCACTGGTCCGGGCGTTGGCGGTCGCGTCTGGTGCCGACGTCCTGTCCGTCGACTACCGTCTCGCACCCGAGCACCAGTTCCCGGCAGCTGTGGACGACTCGGTCGCGGCCTTCCGATACGCCGTTGAGCAGGCGCCGACGTGGGGGCTCGACCCTCGCAGCATCGTCGTCGCGGGCGATTCGGCAGGCGGCAATCTGAGCGCGGTCGTCGCGCAGCAGGTGCGCGACGACGTTGTGCAGCCGTGCCTCCAACTCCTCATCTATCCCGTGACCGACGTGTCGACCAAGCGTGGGTCCATCAAGGAGTTCTCCGAAGGCCTGTTCCTCACCGAGGCGGACATGGAGTTCTTCATCGACACGTACCTTCCGTCACGAGACGACGTGGACGACCCGCGAGCGTCGCCGCTGAAGGGCGAACTGGCAGGACTCCCGCCGGCGTACGTTGTGGTCGCGGGCTTCGATCCGCTGCGAGACGAAGGACTTGATTACGCCGCGGCTCTTGAGAAGGCGGGCGTTGACGTGACGGTGAACCGTGCAGGCGGAATGATCCACGGGTTCGCGAACATGGGGCTGATCAGCCCGACCGCACGCGACGTGGTCGCCGCGATGGCTGCCGCTGCCGCGGCGGCGATGGACGCAGCTTCCTGACCTGCCGTCGCGTGGGGGAGGCTTCCTGAACGAACACAAAGATCGCCCGTCTCGCGCGAGACGGGCGATCTTTGTGTTGTTCAGATGGTGATCTTCACCTTCGGCATGGCTTGCGCGATCACGGCGCCGAAGGCGACGAGGCCGATCATGATCCACATCGCGATGCGGTAGGCGTCGTCGAAGCCGGACGACTCCGACACCGTGCTGTACACGGTGCCGATCACCGCGGCGCCCATCGCCACCGTCAGCGCCTGGACCGTGTTGAACACACCGGAGGCCGCGCCCGCCTGCTCGACCGGGACATCGTTGAGAACGAGCAGCCCGGCCGCGCCGACGATCAGTCCGAAACCGAGACCTGCGACTGTCAGAGCGACCGCGAACCAGATTCCCGGGTGGGCGGACCCGTTGGCGACGATCATCGAAGTCATGCCGGTGATCAGTACGGCCGCGCCGGCCTGGAGGACGTGCTTGCCGAACTTGGCCGCGAGCACTGTGGCCGACAGGCCTGCCGCGATCGGGACGGCCAACGAGAACGGGATCCACATGAGGCCGGTGTGCAACACGGACCAGCCCTGAGACAACTGGACGTGCAGGGATTGCACCAGGAAGTAGCCGCCCGTCGGGATCGACAGTGCTGCGAATGCGGCGAGCCCGGAGCGGAACGAGACCGTGCCGAACACCGACGGCGGGACCATGGGCACGGAGCCTGCACGTTCAGCGGCGACCTGACGAGCGCCGAACAGGGCCAGTCCCACCACACCGAGCGCGATCAGGACGAATCCCCATGCGGGCCAGTCGTTCTCAGGACCGAGGGTGATCGGAGCCATGATCGCGGCGAGCGAGCCTCCGAGCAGTGCGACAGAGCCGAGGGTGATCGGCGCCGGACGGTCGGCGTGAGTCTCCGGGATGAAGATTCGAGCGGCGATCACTGCGACGACGGCGATCGGGACGTTGATCAGGAATGCGGGACGCCATGAGAGGTCGAACCAGTCGCCGTTGGTGATCACTGCGCCCAGCACCGGTCCGGTGACTGCGGCGACACCGATGACCGAAGTGAACAGTCCCATGGCGCGGCCGCGTTCGGCCGGCGGGTAGAGGACCTGGATGTTGGTCAGGACCTGCGGAACCATCAATGCGGCTGCGGCGCCCTGGATGAGGCGGAACGTGACGAGCTGGGTCGGATCCGCGGCGAGACCACAGGCGAGGGACGCCGCACCGAAAGCGACGAGTCCAAGAATGAACAGTCGACGCCTGCCGTACCGGTCACCGAGGCGTGCGCCGAGAATCAGTCCGATCGCGTAGGCGAGCGGATAGCCTGCGACGATCCACTGCAGAGCGGCGGGGGAGGCCCCGAGGTCTTCTTGCAGAGTGTGGAGCGCGACGTTCACGATCGTCGCGTCCATGAGCTCCATGAACGACGCCGCGAGTAGACAGATGAGGGCGATCGTGCGCGCTCGTCCTCCGATGTTCGGGCCGGAATCGAGGGTCGGCGCGCCGGGCGCCGGGGTGTCTAGGGTGGTGCTCACGAGGTGCTCCTGCCGGTGAGTGGTCTTTCGGTCACCGATGACGTTACGAAGCAATGTGGACAACATCTGTCCGGTAAGATCGGGGACTATTCCGGTCATTTTCTGTCCGCTACCGGGGTGAGGATCACTGTATGGCCGACACGACGACGCGGACACTCAAGCTGCTTGCGCTCCTGCAGGCACATCGGCTGTGGGCGGCAGCCGAACTTGCTGATCGACTCGACACCACCGAGCGGACCGTGCGTCGCGACGTCGAACGACTCCGTGAACTCGGCTACCCGGTCGAGTCGGTGCGCGGTGCAGGTGGTGGCTATCAGCTCGCGCCGGGCGGCGCGCTGCCTCCGTTGGTGGTGGACGAGGGGGAGGCCGTCGCGATCGTTACGGCACTGCGGAGTGCGGCGTCGGGCCCTGCCGCAGGATTGGCGGAGGCGTCGGTCCGTGCGTTGGCGAAGGTGATGCAGGTGCTGCCGCCCAAACTTCGACGGCGAGCCGATGCCGTCCGCGCGATGAGCGTGACATTGCCGGGTGAAGCGGAAGTTCCGGTGCTCGATGCGGAGGCCCTGACGACGGTGGCGCTCGCGTGCCGTGACTCGACGGAACTCACTTTCGACTACGCGCCCGCGGCCCGGGACGGGCGGGTGCCCGGACGCCGTCGTGTGGAGCCGCTTCGTCTGGTCCCGGTGGGACGACGCTGGTACCTGCTCGCGTACGACCTCGACCGCCTCGACTGGCGCACCTTCCGACTGGACAGGCTCGCCGACGCCAAACCGGAGAAACGTCGTTTCGGTCCTCGGACGGTCCCCGGCGGGGACGCGGCGGCATACGTCCGGAACAGCTTGCGGGCGGGACGCGATCAGCATGTCGTGAGGCTGCTCGTGCACACCGACGCCGATCTGGTCCGGTCGCGGATCGGTCGTCACGCCGAGGTCGCCGACCATGCTGACGGCGCGGAGGTCACCATGCAGGTGGACGACGCGAGGTGGATCGCCGTCGCCATGGGCGGCCTCGACGCGGACTACGAGTTCATCGAGATCCCGCCCGCCGTGCTGCACGAGTTGCGGGGCCGCAATGCCCGCGAAGCGAGGGCCCTCTACCTCGCCGAACGCTGATCCTTCCTGCTCATCGAGCGGAGCTTACTCAGCTCATCGAGCGGGGCTTTCTCGGCTCATCGAGCGGAGTCGAGGTGTGCCAGATACGCGGCACCTCGCGGTGAGAGTTCGTATCCGACGTCGTGACTGATGGTGAGCCCGAGAG
>NZ_BAOP01000004.1 GCF_000344135.1 Gordonia malaquae NBRC 108250
CCGGCCCCTACCCTTATTGTTACCTGAGAGTCAGGTCACAGATCGGTCGCGAACTCCTCACGGCCGCAGCTCGACCCGGCTCGTCGGGGAGGTAATCGCACGTGAGCGTGTTGCGCCGGACGGTCCGGCAGTTTTCAGTTCTGATGGTCACCGCAGTCACCGTGGTCGCCGGGGCGGGGCTCGTTCCCGCCGTGCCTGGCGCCGCCGACGCCGAACTCTACGGCGCACTCGGTGCGAAATGGACACGGACCCATGACGGGCCGTCGAAGTACAAGGGCTACAAGGTGACGCCGGACGTCCCGATCCGGATGTCGGATGGCACCGTGCTTCGCGGAAACCTGATACGGCCGACGGACCGCAACGGTCGCCCGGTCAGCGAGAAGCTGCCGACCGTGGTCAACATGACCCCGTACACCAAGATGGTGTCGGCGCTGGCCTCCGAGTCGATGAACTATCCGGTGTTGGTCCCGCAACTCATCGAGCTCCTCAACTCGATCAACCTGCAGGGCACTTTCCTCTCCGGATACAACGAACTCGTCGGCGCGCTGCGCGGCGGTCTGATCAACACGTTCTCGTACGATCCGAAGCTCATCAAGAGCGGCTACAACATGCTCGTCGTCGACGTGCGCGGCACCGGCTTCTCGCAGGGCACCTGGCAGGTGTTCGGAGAACGTGAACGCCGCGACACCGTCGAGGTGATCGACTGGGTGAAGCGACAGAGGTGGGACAACGGCAAGGTCGGCATGGCCGGTGTGTCGTACTCTGCGATCAACCAGCTCCAGGCCGCGTCCGACGCCCCCGGCGAACTCGGCGCGATCTTCCCGATCGTTCCGGGCGCCGATCTGATCCAGGACGTCATCGCTCCCGGAGGCGGAGTCGGCATGGGATTCCTCGCACCGTGGCTGGGCCTCGTCAACGGAACCAAGATGATCCCCAACGTCGCGTCCATGCTTAACGGCACATTCGACTGGAAGTGGCTCGGCGACCGTGTCAAGGACCCGCTCACCTACTTCGACGTGATGATCGAAGCCCTCACCACGAGGACGCCGAACGGTCTGCGCGGAACCACCAAGGATCTCGTCACCGCCGGCACCGCACGACGCAGGTCCCTGCACACAGACACCTCGAAGATCACCACCCCGACATTCGCGATCGGAGGCTGGAACGATCTCTTCACCTTCAGCGAATCGCGCCTCCTCAGCGGATTGACCTCGCTGCCCGACGGACAACGCAAGCTGATCATGGACGACGGCTACCACATCACGTCCGGATCGAACTTCGGCCAGCGCGGCTACCCGCCGCGGGCCGACGTGCTCGCCCGCGCCTGGTACGACAAGTGGCTCAAGGGCATCGACAACGGTATCGATCGCTACTCCCCCGCGACGCTGTCGCAGGAGCCCAGCGGCGCGTTCGTCCAGGGTCCGACCTTCCCGCTGCCCGGTCATCAACGCCAGCGCCAGTACCTCTCGGGGCGTCCGTCCGGCACTACCGGCACTCCAGTGGCGGGTGACGGATCGTTGTCGTCGGCGGTTCCCGCGAACCGCGCCACACGACGCGTCGCGCCCGGATTGTCGACGGTGTGCAGCCGCGACGGAGCGCAGTCGGCAGCAGGCATCACTGCTCTCTTCGACTTCTGCGCACGCGACTCCCGGGTGTCCGAGATCGCCGCTCAGACGTTCACGTCGGCGCCCGCCACGGCGACGACGACGATCAGTGGAACGCCCGTCGTCCACCTGCGGCAACGGCTCAACGCCCGCGACGGGTACTGGCACGCGACAGTCAACGTCGTCTCCCCGGACGGCCGCTCGACGACGGTCTCGATGGGGCAACTGATGGTCTCCCTACGAGGTCTCGACAAGCAGCGGACCGGCTTCGGGCCCAACGGCGACGTGATCGACGCCATCCCTACGCTGTCGCTGGACGACTACCGCCCGGTTCGGCCGGGCCAGGTGCTGACGATCGACATCCCGATGACCGCGACCCAGGCGAAACTGCGTCCGGGTGATCGTCTGCGGGTGGACATCTACGCGTTCAACTTCCCGAAGGCAGTTCCGCTCGGTCCGGGCCTGTGGTCGTCGCAGTTGCGTCCGCAGTACATCGAGATCGATCCGGCGAACCCGAGCTGGGTGAACGTCCCCGTGTCCCGCCCGCTGCGATGACCACGCTGGAGATCGCAGTACAAGACGCCGCGGGCGCGGCAGTCGCGCTCGCGGGCGGCGCCGATCGGGTGGAGCTGTGTGCCGCTCTCGGCGCCACCGGCGGACTCACCCCGTCGCCTGCGACGATCGCGGCGACCGTGGCGACCGGAGTCGAGGTGCACGCGCTGATCCGCAACCGGCCCGGTGGATTCGTCTACTCACCGGATGAAGTCAGAGTGCTCGCCGACGACGTTCGACGCGCTGTCGACCTCGGTGCGGCAGGCGTCGTGATCGGGGCGCTGCAACCGGGCGGTGCACTCGACGCAGCGGCCACCGCGATCCTGCTCGACGCTGCAGGCGACGCCGACGTGACGTTCCATCGCGCGATCGACACCGTGAGCGATCCCGTACGGACGCTGCACCAGCTCGCCGACATCGGCGTCCTGCGAGTGCTCACGTCCGGAGGTGCACCGAAGGCGGGTGACGGTCTGAACACACTCGCCGCGCTGATCGCCGCCGACACGGGTGTGGAAGTGATGGCGGGCGGCGGCGTCACTCCGACGTCGATTCCGTCATTGCTCGCGGTCGGCGTGGATGCGGTCCACCTGTCGGCGAAGGCCGTCGTCGCCGATCCGGGCGCGACCGGCCCCGGCGGTGGCACTGCCAGTGGACTCGAGGTGACCGACCCTGCGGTCGTCGCGGCGGCCCGAGCCGCGACTTACACGAAGAGGTAGCCGGTTCGGAGGCCTTCCGCGGTCGCCAGACCGCGGAAGGTCTTTCCCATTCGCACGACGTAGACGTCCACGGTCTTCACGTCGTCCACCTCGAACTCGGCGAAGCAGGTGTCGCCGCCCATCACACGCAACGTGTCCAGGCGAGTCGTCGCCAGCGGTCCGCCGTGGACGTCGTCGGCGTCGTACAGTTCGACGGTGTCCCCGAAGGACACCTGCGCCGAACCCACTGCCGCACGCGTACCACAATCGATGGTCACCGCCCCAGCGGCGGTGATCGTCGAACGAGAGTCGACTCCGACCACGAGGGCGAGAACACCCAGCACGGTCACGGTCAGCGCGACGATCACACTGCCGATCCTGATCGGCCACCGGTACCGCTGCTGCCACGTCTTCGGCGGCAACGGTGGGCCCGGTGGCAGATGGAAACGGACGTCGACCTGCTGCGTCGGGGCGGTCATGAGCGCGGCGGGAAGTACTTGATCAGGGCTTCCTGCACGACGGACGCCGCGAGGGTGCCGTCGCGCATGAAATAGCGGCCCGAACCGATGCCGCGAGAGCCGGCGGCCACGGGTGACTCGGTCGCGTACAGCAGCCACTCGTCGAACCGGAACTCACGGTGGAACCAGATCGAATGGTTGACTGTGGCCGCGAACAGCCTGTCGATTCCCCAGGACAACCCATGTGTCGTGATGATCGAGTCGAGGACCGTCGTGTCCGACGAGTACGCGAGAGCGCCCATGTGCAGCAGCGGGTCGTCGGGCATCGGACCGTCCGTCTTCATCCAGGCCCGGTTGTGATTGAGCTGTTCTCCGGTGCCCTTCATCTTCCACGTGGGAGCGTTGGCGAACCGGACGTCGATAGGGTGGAGAGCCTTCACGAAAGCTTCGACGGTCTCCTCGTAGCCCTCGAAATGCTCACTGATCGGCGGCAGATCCTCTGGGTACGGCACCTGAGGGATCTCGACAGCGTGCTCGAGACCGGCCTTGTTGTCTTGGAAGGTGACGAGCATCGTGAAGACGACCTCACCGTCCTGCATCGCGGTGACCTGCCTGTTCGCGAAAGCTTTGCCGTCGCGGAACCTGCTGATGTGGTATTCGAGAGGCTTGGTGACGTCGCCGCCCCGAATGAAGTGGGCGTGGAGTGCGTGGACCGGAGGGGCGCCGCGAGTCAACGACCGCCCCGTGGCGACGAGGCCTTGCCCGAGCAACTGGCCGCCGAACGTGCGGGCCATCACCTGATCCGGGTGCTGTCCGATGTAGAGGTCGTCGTCGACGCGTTCCACGTCGAGCAGTTCGAGGAGGGTGACGAGGTCGTCGGACTGGACTGCTGCCGTGGCGTCGGTCATGCCACCCACCATAAACGACGCGCACCGTCGGTCTCCCGACGGTGCGCGCGTGTGTCAGCGGGCCAGGCAGCGGTCAGTGGTCCTGCTCGCCGATGCGGTGGACGTGCACGAAGTTCGTCGAACCGATCACCGACGCCGGTGCTCCGGCCACGATCACGACGACGTCGCCGTGCTTGAGGTGACCGTTCGTGACGAGAACGTCGTCGACCTGGTTGATCATCTCGTCCGTGTGGGACAGACGGACGACGAGGTTCGGGTCGACGCCCCAGCTCACCGACAGGTGATTGCGGGTCGACTCGGTCGCCGTGAACGCGAACAGCGGGACGCGTGAGTGCAATCGCGCCACACGGCGTGCCGTGTCGCCCGACTCGGTGAACGCGACGATCGCGTCGACGTTGAGGCGTTCGGCGATGTCGCGTGCCGCGTAGGTGACCACGCCGCGGCGAGTGCGCGGAACGTGCTTGAGCGGCGGGACGTCGCGACTGCCGCCCTCGGCGGCCGAGACGATGCGGGCCATGGTCCGCACTGTGTCGTGCGGGTACTTGCCGACCGACGTCTCGCCGGACAGCATCACGGCGTCGGCTCCGTCGAGGACGGCGTTCGCGACGTCGGACGCCTCAGCGCGCGTCGGGCGCGAGTTCTCGATCATCGAGTCGAGCATCTGCGTTGCGACGATGACCGGCTTGGCGTTCTCGCGGGCCATCTGGATGGCGCGCTTCTGGACCAGCGGAACCTGCTCGAGCGGCATTTCGACGCCGAGGTCGCCGCGGGCGACCATGATGGCGTCGAAGGCGAGAACAACGGCCTCGAGGTTGTCGATGGCCTCGGGCTTCTCCAGCTTGGCGATCACCGGGACGCGGCGGCCCACGCGGTCCATCACCTCGTGAACCAGTTCCACATCGGCGGGGCTGCGCACGAACGACAGCGCGACCATGTCGACGCCGAGTTCGAGGGAGAACTCGAGGTCGGCGATGTCCTTCTCCGACATCGCGGGAACGGAGATGTTCATTCCGGGCATCGACAGGCCCTTGTTGTTGCTGACCGTTCCGCCCTCAGTGACGGTGCAGACCACGTCGTTGCCATCGACGGTGTCGACGGTGAGCCCCACCTTGCCGTCGTCGACGAGGAGGCGATCGCCTGGGCGAGCATCGATCGCAAGGTTCTTGTACGTCGTCGACACTCGATCGTGATTTCCGATGACGTCGTCGACGGTGATGCGGACCTGCTCGCCGTCGTTCCAGTCGACGGCACCGTTCGGGCGGCCGTTGTCTTCGAACTTGCCGAGACGGATCTTCGGACCCTGAAGGTCAGCCAGGATGCCGACTGTCTTACCGACGTTGGCGCTCGCCGCGCGCACTGCCTTGTACACGCTCTCGTGGTCGCTGTGGGCGCCATGGCTGAAGTTGAGCCGAGCGACGTTCATGCCGCACTCGACAAGAGTGGTGATGCTCTCTTCAGTATTGGTAGCAGGGCCCAGGGTACAAACGATCTTAGTTCGACGAGTCACCGCTCAAGGCTATCGGTCGAGCACCTCGACTCCCAACCTACTTGCGAGTATCGGCGAGACGTTCACCGCCTATTCGCTTTGCACCTGTTCACGCGCCGTCGTTGTTCTCGTCTTTCGGTGCGGCAGGCCGGATCTCGATCGCGCCGGCGGACCATCCCGGGTTCTCTTCGACGACGGTGATCGCGTCGAGCCCGGAGTTCGACGACGACACGGTGAACGACTCGCCCGCTTCATGCGCGACGATGGTCGGCGTCCCCGATCGGGCCTCCTCGACCGTCGGCACATCGAGGTCGTCGACGTCGTCCTCGACGTCGACGATCGTCGGTTCCGCGTCCGCATCCTCGTCCTGTCCGCCAGTTGTGACCACGTGCGTGACAGAACTGGCGGACTGAGCGTCTTCCGTCTCGGCGGCCTCGTCCGCAACAACAGTGTCGGCCGAGTCCTCGACAGAGGTCTCGGCTACCTCGTCCTCGACGACTGCGTCGGCCGCGGTCTCGACGGAACTCTCGTCGACCTCGTCCGCAACAACAACGTCGGCCGAGCCCACGACGGAACTCTCGTCAGTCGCGTCCCCAGCGGGCTCCTCAACCACAGCGTCAGCCGACTCCTCGACCGAAGTCTCGGCAACCTCGTCCCCAACCACAGCCTCAGCTCCGGTCTCGACGGAACTCTCGTCGACCTCATCCACAGCAGGTTCCTCGACCACAGCGTCAGCCGACTCCTCGACCGAAGTCTCGGCAACCTCGTCCCCAACCACAGCCTCAGCCGCGGTCTCGACGGAACTCTCAGCGACCTCATCCACAGCAGGTTCCTCGACCACAGCGTCAGCCGACTCCTCGACGGAGGTCTCGGCAACCTCGTCCTCGACCACAGCGTCGGCCGCGTCCTCGACAGACGACTCGGTGTCTGTGCCGTCGATCGTGTCCACTATGTGCTCACGATCCACGGCATAGTCGACTTCCTGGTCGGAAGCGTCCAGGTGCTTGTCCAGATCGACACCGTCGACGTGATCCTCGTCGTCGTACTTCTCATCGTCGTACTCGTCGTCGAGAGTCGGCGGGATGTAGCCGACCTCGCCCTCGGAGGCGAGGAGTTCGGCGCGTTCCGGACGGAACATCGACAAGCCCTCTTCGCGGCCCTTCGGTGCGATGACCACGTAAAGCGCTGCGCCGAGGAACACGAGCGCGGCGACCAGGACGTTGACCCGGAGTCCGAGGATGTGAGTCGCCTCGTCGGTGCGCATCAGTTCGATCCAGAAGCGGCCGACGCAGTAGCCCGCAACGTACAGCGCGAACAGCCTGCCGTGACCGATCCGGAAACGGCGGTCGACGAACACGAGTGCGGCGACGATCAGCAGGTTCCACACGAGCTCGTACAGGAAGGTCGGATGCACGACGCCGACGACATGTCCGTTCGAGACTCCGTCGATCACGGAGACGCCGGTCGCGCCGGTGTCGGGGTTGACGCGCTGGTACAGCTCAAGGCCCCACGGAACCGTCGTCGAATCGCCGTACAGCTCCTGGTTGAAGTAGTTGCCGATGCGGCCGATCGCCTGGGCAGCGAGGATTGCAGGCGCGAGCGCGTCGCCGAACGGCGGCAGTTTGATGCCCTTCCATCGGCAGCCGACCCATGCACCGACACCACCGAGCGCAACCGCGCCCCAGATGCCGAGTCCGCCGTCCCAGACCTGAAAAACGGCTGCGAGGCCCTTGCCGTCGTCACCGAAGTATCGCCACCAGTCCGTGATGACGTGATACAGGCGACCGCCGACGAGGCCGAACGGAACCGAGATGAGCGCCACGTCGAGGACGTCGCCCGGTTGGCCGCCGCGCGCCTGCCAGCGTCGGTCGCCCCACCAGACCGCGACGATGATGCCGACGATGATGAACAACGCGTACGCACGAAGCGGCAGCGGACCCAGATGCCACACGCCCTGCGGCGGGCTCGGGATATAGGCGAGGACGACGTCTCCTGCAGTCACAGGTGCCACCCTAGTGCACGCCTGTCAGGCGCGAGCCCGGCGCACTCCCTGTGCCAACTCGTCGACCAGCGATGCGACGGCCTTCTGGCTGTCCGCTGCAGCGCTCACGATCGCCGATCCGACGATCACACCGTCGGCGTATGCACCGATCTCAGCGGCCTGATCACCACTGCGGACTCCGAGACCGACGCCGATCGGGATGTCCGAGACCTCCCGGACACGACGGCACAATTCCGGCGCAGCACTCGACACGGTCGATCGTGCGCCGGTGACACCCATGGTCGACGCGGCGTACACGAAGCCACGGCACTCGTCGACGGTCATCGCCAGCCGCTCCGGCGTGGACGACGGCGCGACGAGGTAGATGCGGTCCAGCCCGTGCGCATCGGAGGCGGCATGCCATTGCGCGCCTTCCTCCGGGATCAGGTTCGGAGTGATGATTCCGAGCCCTCCCGCAGAGGCGAGGTCCCGCGCGAACGCGTCCACGCCGTACTTGAGGATCAGATTCCAGTAGCTCATCACGACCGGTTTCGCGCCGGCCGCAGCCACGACCTCGGCGGCGGCGAACACGTCCCGGACTCGCGTGCCCTGTGCGAGCGCCGAGATGGCCGCTTTCGCCACAGTCGGACCGTCCATCACCGGATCGGAGTACGGAATCCCGAGTTCGACGATGTCGCAGCCCGCGGACACCATGGTGCGCAACGTCTCAAGCGAGCCGACAGGGTCGGGGTAGCCGACCGGCAGGTAGCCGATCAGAGCCGCGCGGTTCTCGTCGCGGCAGGCGGCGAACGTGTCGCCGAGGCGGGATGCGGGTGCGATGACGCTCACTTGTCTTCCCCTGTGGTGGATGCGGCCAATTGGGCGGCGTACTCGGTCTCTGACGGCGGTTTGCCGAACAGACCGAACCACTCTGCGGCGGTGTCGACGTCCTTGTCGCCACGACCCGACAGGTTGACGACGACGATCGCGCCCTCCCCCAGTTCCTGACCGAGCTTCAGTGCACCGGCCACAGCGTGTGCCGATTCGATCGCCGGGATGATCCCCTCGCGACGCGACAACAGCGCGAGTGCGTCCATGGCCTCTGTGTCGGTGACGGGCCGGTACTCGGCACGACCGATCTCAAGGAGGTGAGCGTGCTCCGGACCGACACCCGGGTAGTCCAGCCCGGCCGAGATGGAATGCGATTCGATCGTCTGCCCGTCTTCGTCCTGCAGAAGATAGGAGTACGCACCCTGGAAGGCTCCGGGGGTTCCGCCGGTGAAGGTGGCCGCGTGACGACCGGTCTCGACGCCGTCGCCTGCCGCCTCGAATCCGACGAGCCGAACGCCTGCGTCGTCGATGAAGGGGTGGAAGATGCCGATCGCATTCGATCCGCCGCCGACACACGCGGTGACGGCGTCCGGCAGACGACCGGTCTTCTCGAGGATCTGGTACCGCGCCTCCATGCCGATGATCCGCTGGAAGTCGCGGACGAGCATCGGGAACGGGTGCGGTCCGGCTGCGGTGCCGAAGCAGTAGTACGTGTCGTCTGCGTTTGTCACCCAGTCGCGCAGCGCTTCGTTGATGGCGTCCTTCAGCGTCGCCGAACCGGATTCGACAGCGACGACGGTCGCGCCGAGCAGTTGCATGCGCGCGACGTTCAGTGCCTGGCGCTCGGTGTCGACGCGGCCCATGTAGATCAGGCATTCGAGGTCGAGCAGGGCGCACGCGGTGGCGGTCGCCACGCCGTGCTGGCCGGCACCGGTCTCGGCGATCACCCGGGTCTTGCCCATGTGCTTGGCGAGCAGTGCCTGGCCGAGGACGTTGTTGATCTTGTGCGAACCGGTGTGGTTCAAGTCTTCGCGCTTGAGGAACAACCGGGCGCCGCCTGCAGCCTCCGAGAGCCGGGTGGCCTCGTACAACGGCGACGGGCGACCGGAGTAGTCGCGCTGAAGTCGGTCGAGTTCGTCGAGGAACGCGGTGTCGGTGCGCAGCTTCTCGTATGTGGCGGTGACCTCGTCGATCACTGCCATCAGCGCCTCGGGCACGTGGCGTCCGCCGAACTCGCCCCAATGGCCATGCTCGTCGGGTCCGATCTGCGCGATGTCGGCGACGCCGTCGCTGGCCTTGGGAAAGTCGGTCTGATCGGTCACGTGATCCATCATCCTCATCGGGCTCGGGTGACGGCAAACGAATATCTGTTCGCGTCGCACGCTGCCGCCCGCGCCGACGCTGTTGTCACATGGGAACAGTCAGCGCGACGGCTTCGGGCACGACGGATGGGCACCGGCGGCGACGAGGTCGGCGACGGCAGCACGCGGATCACCCGACGTCACGAGGCCCTCGCCGACGAGCACCGCATCGGCGCCTGCGCCCGCGTACGCCAGCAGATCGGCGGTTCCGCGGACGCCCGACTCGGCGATCCGGACGATGTCCGACGGCAGGCCCGGCGCGATCCGAGAGAACACGTCGCGGTCCACCGTGAGGGTCTTCAGGTCGCGGGCGTTGACGCCGACGACGCTCGCACCCGCTTCGAGTGCGCGGTTCGCCTCTTCTTCGGTGTGCACCTCGACCAGAGCTGTCATGCCCAGGGACTCGGTGCGGTCGAGCAGAGAGGCGAGCACCTTCTGCTCTAGAGCTGCGACGATCAGCAGAATGACGTCTGCGCCGTGGGCGCGGGCCTCATGAATCTGATACGGCCCGACGATGAAATCCTTGCGCAGCACCGGGATGTCGACGACGGCGCGGACGGCGTCCAGGTCGGCGAGCGATCCGTTGAACCGACGCTCCTCGGTGAGGACGCTGATGACTCGCGCCCCGCCGTCCTCGTACTGCTTGGCGAGGCTCGCCGGATCGGTGATGTTCGACAGCTGCCCCTTCGACGGGCTCGCACGCTTCACCTCGGCGATCACTCCGATGTCGGGCATGCGGAGGGCGGCAGCGGCGTCACGCGGCTCGGGAGCCTTCGCGGCGAGAGCCTTGACCGCGGCCAGGTCGAGCACGGCTTCGCGCGCCGCGACGTCGGCCTTGACACCGTCGATGATCGAATCGAGCACTGACTGGCTGCTCATGCGGACGCCCCTTTCTCGCGCTGTTCATCAAGAGTAAGCATCGACGTGACGCCGGTCGGGGTCGGGGTCCCGACCGTTGTCGGACCGATGCCCTAGTGTGCCGGGTATGCCGTGGACACAGGAGCAGGTGATCGCCGCTGCGCCCGACGCCGCATCGGTCGCGGCGGGACGCAAGCTCGCCTCGCCCGGCCCGTGGTCGGGCACCGGCGCGACCGATGCACTCCTGTGGGGTTCATGCCAGGGCAGCGGGAAGAAGCCGTACCAGGTGAGCATCGACCTGACCGGTCCGGCGTTTCGATGCTCGTGTCCGAGCCGGAAGTTCCCGTGCAAACATGCGATCGCCCTGTTGCTGCTGTGGTCGGCGGGCGCGATCGCCGACGGCGAGGTGTCAGACTTCGCGTCGAGTTGGGCGGACGAGCGCGCATCGAAGGCGAAGACTCGTTCGAAGCCGGCGGCGCCCGTCGATCCGCAGGCGCAAGCCGCTCGTCGGGCCGAACGGGTCGCGAAGATGGACGCGGGCGTCGGCGAGTTCAGCCGGTGGCTGTCCGACCTCGTCCGCGCAGGCCTCGCGGAGGCTCTGCGCCGTCCCCTGCCGTGGTGGGAGACGACGGCGTCCCGCCTGGTCGACGCACAAGCGCCGGGTCTGGCCGAACGTGTCCGCGACACCGGAGCCGACGTCGTCGCCGGACTGGGCGCCGACGAATTGCTGGAGCGGATCGGGGTGTGGTGGATGCTCGTTCAGGCGTGGAACCGTCGCGACTCGTTGACGACATCCGAATCGGCTGATCTGCACGCTGCCCTCGGCTGGCCGACACCTACCGCAGAAGTCCGCGGCGGCGCCGTCGAATCACGCGTGTGGACGGTTGTCGGAGCTCATCGCGACCAGAAGGGCCGACTCGCTCAGCAACGCACTTGGCTCCGCGACGATGACGGCCGGTACCGACTCCTCCTGGAGACCGCCGGACCCGGCCAGTCCCTCGGCGTTCCCGCGCTGGCGGGCGCACGACTCCGCGCCGACCTCGCGATCTACCCCGGCGCCGAACCCTGCCGAGGCCTGTTCGTCGACACGCCGGAAGCCCTCGAACCTCACACGCGCTTCGGCGCCGGCCAAACCGTCGACGCGGCGTTGGCGGACGCAGCGACCGCGTTCGCCACGACACCGTGGCGGGACCGGCATCCGGTGATGCTGGCCGACGTCCGCTTCGGAGCCAGGCATGTCGTCGACCCGTCCGGTCAGTCGTTGGAGTTGGTCGAGGACACTCCGTCCACGGAGCTCGCAGCGATCAGCGGAGGCCGCGCCGATCATGTGTTCGGCGAACTCGACGGCGGCAGATTCCGTGTCCTCACCGTCAGCGTCGACGGTCGAGTGGTTCCGCTGTGACCGGAATCGCCGACTGGCATCGCGCGTTGTCGACGGCGGCCGTCCTCGGGACGGACCGGCGGCCGCCCCCACCGAACCCGCCGGGCTTCGTCGCGCGCCGCGACACCGAGTCGCCGCGGCTGCTGCTCGATCAGGCGGCGCTCGCCGCCGCACTGGTGAAGGCCGGACGCGTCGCAGGCGCCGAGGAGCCCGTCGACCCCGCGCCCCGCGAACGACTGCCGTATGCACCGGAGTCCGCGGTCCAACGACTCCGCACGCTCCTCGACGTCCCGCCGGTTCCTCGGGAACTCCGGATGCATCTGCTGGCCCGATGGTTGCGCACCGCGGCTTCGCGGTCGGTCATCGTGCCGCCCGAGTTCATCCCCGCGCTGTCCGCGCACTCCGCCGGCAACCCAGACCTGCGCGCCGCACTCGCCGGCGTCTGGGGCGAACGCGGACGCTGGCTGGCACCGCGGCTCGGACCCGCTGCGGTCACTGTCGCCACCCTCTCCTCGGATGTCGTGAACGTGCCCGAACAGTGGCCCGCCCTCGCCGCACGCGAGAAGGAACACCTCCTGCGCGCACCGGCGGACACCGTCATCGGCGTCGACGACTCGTTCCTCGACAGGTGCCTGGACGAGCGCGCGGCGCGCGTCCGAGACGCCGCTCGGGACGCACTCGCAGCACGTCCGACGTCTGCGTTCGCACACCGGATGGCCGGCCGACTGTCGCGGCTGGTGGACGTCGAGGGGCCCCGCCGACGGCTCCTCGGATCGACCGACCTCGTGGTCCGGGTGCGTCCGCCGACCGACCTCGACGAGGCGGCGACCCGAGACGGGCTGCCCGGCGTCGCGACCGACGGCGACCGCGCGGCATCGTTGCGGGCCATTCTCCGGAGTGCACCCCTGCACACGTGGACCGCCGTCACCGAGTCGACGCCCGACCAGATAGTCCGTGCCCTCGCCGGCGACGACGTTGTGCTCGCTGCGATCTCGACCGCAGCCGTCACCCAGCGCGACAGCCTGTGGGCCGCCGCCCTCGCACCTCTCGCCGCGGCGCCCGGGCTGGTCGAGGTCCTCGACACGGCAGACCGGGAATCGTATGTGGTGTCCCGCCTTCCGAGCGCCCGACCGTCCGAGTTCACCGGCCTGGTCGACATGGCTGAACAGCCATGGTCGGCGTCCGTCGCCTCTGCCGTTCTCGACCGCCTCGCGTCGGCACGTGACGACGCGACGTGGGCGGCACTCCCCACGCTGCCGATCGGGCACGCCGCGCACTTTCCGCCGTCGCACCTCGGTCGTGTCCGCGCACTGCTCGACGCGCCCGAACCCTCTGGCGACAATCCTGTCACACGTGCGGCATTCGAACGCCGCCGTCGACTCCTGCACGCTACCGTCACCTTTCACGCTTTCGACCAGTCCATTCAGGAGGGCTTCGCATGACCTCAGGGTCCGACCACCAGGCATCCGGCGAGTCCGCGGTCCTGCGCGCGCACGCCGAGCAGGCATACGCCGACGAACTCGCCGCCCTGGCCGCAGTCGACGACCGTCCGCGGCCGCCACAGTGGCAACTGTCGCCGTGGGCGGTGGCGACATATCTCCTCGGCGGAACGCTCCACGACGGGACGACGGTCAGCGCGAAGTACGTCGGTTCGCGACGTCTGATCGAGATCGCCGTGGCGTCCCTCGCCACCGATCGGGCATTGCTGCTGCTCGGTGTGCCGGGCACCGCGAAATCGTGGGTCAGCGAACACCTCGCAGCTGCGATCAGCGGCGATTCGACGCTGGTCGTCCAAGGCACCGCGGGAACCACCGAAGAGACCCTGCGATACGGGTGGAACTACGCGAGCCTGCTCGCGCACGGACCGTCCGACGGCGCACTCGTTCCGGGTCCGGTGATGCGTGCGATGCGCGAAGGCACCCTCGCCCGGATCGAGGAGCTGACCCGTATCCCCGCCGACGTGCAGGACACGTTGATCACGATCCTGTCGGAGAAGTCGCTGCCGATCCCCGAACTCGACGACGAGGTTCAGGCCCGCCGCGGATTCAACGTGATCGCCACCGCGAACAACCGCGACAAAGGCGTCAACGACCTGTCGTCCGCGCTGCGCAGGCGGTTCACCACCGTCGTCCTGCCGCTCCCCGACTCCCTCGACGACGAGGTCTCGATCGTCCAGGGCCGGGTGGCGAGCCTCGGCGCGTCCCTCGACCTGCCCGCCGACCTCGAGTCCCTCAGCGAGATCCGCCGGGTGGTGACGGTGATGCGAGAACTCAGGTCGGGGGTGACCCACGACGGTCGGACGACCGTCAAGTCGCCGAGCTCCACTCTGTCGACGGCCGAGGCGATCTCGGTGATGACCAGCGGGCTGTCTCTGGCCGCGCATTTCGGCGACGGCCGGGTCGGGGCGGACGACGTCGCAGCCGGACTGCTCGGCGCCGTCGTCAAAGACCCTGTGCAGGATGCCGTCGTGTGGGACGAGTACCTGGAGACCGTCGTCCGCAGCCGCCCCGAGTGGAACGACCTGTACCGCGCGTGCCGCGACCTGGGCCCGGCTCGGGCGTGACGGTCCGAGCGCTCGGAATCCGCCATCACGGCCCCGGATCGGCGCTGTCGGTGACGGCCGCACTCGAGCAGTTCGATCCCACGTTCGTGCTGGTGGAGGGTCCACCCGAGCTGACGCCCATCCTGCCGCTGCTGGCCGACGAGGCGATGGTCCCGCCGGTCGCCGGGCTCGTCTACGCGGTCGACGAGCCGCGTCGCGCCGGGTTCTATCCGCTCGCCGAGTTCTCCCCCGAATGGGTCGCGACGCGGTGGGCCCTCGCCCGTGGTGTCGACGTCGTGTGGGCCGACCTGCCCGCCGCACAGTCCCTGGCGATCCGGGCTGTCGTCGACGACTCGGCGGAACCCGCCGACGACAGCGGCCGGGCACACGTATCCGATCCCATCGGCGAACTCGCCCGGACCGCAGGGTACGACGATGCCGAACGGTGGTGGGAGGACGCTGTCGAGCACCGTTCGGGTGACGCATCAGCCCAATTCGAGGCGGTCCTCGACGCGATCGCCGAACTCCGCCGCGACGAGCCCGAGGCGGCTCCGCTGCTGCGTGAGGACAAGACGGTCGACATCGCCGCGGCCTCCGATCCGACGGGCCCGTCGATCACCGCGGCACGCGAAGCCGCGATGCGTGCCGCGGTGCGTGCGGCCGTCAAGGCAGGCCATGATCGAATCGCGTTCGTATGCGGCGCGTGGCACGCGCCCGCCGTCGACCCGACGGCCGGGCGGTCCGCGGCAGCCGACAACCGACTGCTGCGAGGCCTGCCGAAGGTCAAAGTCGCGGCTGCGTGGGCACCGTGGACGGCGGCACGGCTGTCGCAGAGTTCCGGCTACGGTGCCGGTGTCAACTCGCCCGGCTGGTACCGGCACCTGTACGCCTCCCGCCTGGCGGGTGACGATCCCGATGCGGCGGCCGCGTCGTGGCTGGTCAGGGTGGCACGCGAGCTGCGTTCCCAGGGCATGACCGCCTCCCCGGCATCGGTCGTCGACGCGACACGAGTGGCCCGGACCCTCGCGACAATTCGCGGCCGCCCGCATCCGGGCCTGACCGAGCTCGACGACGCCGCCCTCGCGGTGCTCGCCGACGGGGACCGGCTGCCGCTGTCTCTGGTCCACCGCGATCTCGTCGTCGGCTCGGACATCGGCGGTGTCCCCGACTCGGCACCCCTGGTTCCACTGGCCGCCGACATCGGCCGTCAGCAGAAACGGTGCCGACTCAAGCCCTCCGCACACGCACAGACCGTCACGCTCGATCTCCGCACCGACGGCGGCCGAGCGCGGTCGGTGCTCCTGCATCGACTCCTGCTGCTCGATGTCGACTGGGGCGAACAAGCCGACAGCGGACGCACCACCGGCACGTTCAAGGAGACGTGGACGCTCGTCTGGGATCCGGGCCTCGCGGTCGCAGTGGTCGAGGCCGCCGTGTACGGCACCACTGTCGTCGACGCCGCGTCGGCGAGGGTGGCGTCGGCCGCTGAAACGGCAACCGCCCTCGCCGACCTGTCCGCACTCGTCGATCGGTGCATGACCGCCGACCTTCCGACACACGACGTGGTGCGAGTGCTGGCCGACCGGGCCGCCGCACACACCGACGCCCCCGAACTGCTCGGTGCGATCGAACCGCTGGCGCGCATCTGCCGGTACGGGACCGTCCGCCGAGTCGACACGACTCGAGTGCGTGCCGTCCTCGATCAGGTGACGGTACGTGCCGGCATCGGTCTGCCGTCGGCGGCCGTCGCCCTCGACGACGATGCGGCGGCCGCGTTGCGGACGGCGGTCGACTCCGCGCACCGCGGCCTGATGATGCTCGACGATGAACTCCTCACGGCTCGGTGGTTCACGTCCCTGCGGGAGGTGACCGACCGGGACCGTGTGCCCGGGCTCCTCGCCGGGCGTGCGGTTCGCATCCTGCTCGACGCCGGACACCTCGACCGCGACGATGTGGAACGGCGGATGAGCCGGGAACTGTCGCGTGCGTCCGATCCTGTCGGCGCAGCAGCTTGGCTGGACGGCTTTCTCTCCGGCGATGCGATGATCCTCGTGCACGACGCAGCGCTGCTCGGCGTCGTCGACCGGTGGGTGTCCGACGCACCTGTCGAGACTTTCGACGACCTTCTGCCGCTTCTGCGCCGCACGTTCTCCGCGTTCACGACCGCAGAGCGGCGGTCGATCGGCCAGACGATCGTGCGCGGCGGGTCGAACGATTCGACCGCGGTCGTCGACGAGACCCGAGCCGCACCCGCGATCTCCACGGTCGCCCGACTCATCGGATGGGAAAACGCATGACCGACCCGATCACCCGGTGGCGACTGATCTTGGGCGGCGGCGACGCCGACGGAACGGGCGTCTCGTCGACCGAACTGTCCGTCGACGACGCCGCGCGCGACCGCGTGCTCGGCGAGGTCTACGACGCCCCACGCCGCGGCGCGGGGCTCGGTGGATCCGCGCCGCGGGTCGCCCGGTGGCTCGGCGACATCCGGCAGTACTTTCCGGCGACGGTCGTCCGCGTGATGCAGGGCGACGCGATGGACCGACTCGGACTGCGGCAGTTGCTCCTCGAACCCGAGATGATGGCGGCGGTGACACCGGACATCCACCTGGCGACCACGCTGCTCGAGCTGAAGTCGGCGATGGACGACGTCACCCGTGAGACGGCCCGCCAGGTGGTTCGGGCGGTCACCGACGAACTGGAGAAGCGGCTTCGCGATGCGACCGTGCAGGCGGTGAGCGGTGCGATCGACAGGTCTGCCCGCACCCGCAGACCACGCCCGGCCGACATCGACTGGAACCGCACGATCGCGGCGAACTTGAAGCACTATCAGCCCGAGTATCGGACGGTGGTGCCCGAGCGGCTCGTCGGCTACGCCCGACGGCGATCACACGTGGAACGCGACATCATCTTGTGCATCGACCAGTCGGGGTCCATGGCCGAATCTGTGGTGTTCTCCAGCGTCTTCGGCGCGGTCCTCGCGTCACTGCGATCGGTGCGCACCCGGCTCGTCGTGTTCGACACGTCGATCGTCGACCTCACCGACGACCTCGACGATCCGGTCGACGTGCTGTTCGGCGTCCAACTCGGCGGCGGCACCGACATCAACGGCGCCCTCGCCTACTGTCAATCGCAGATCACGAGGCCTGCCGACACCGTGCTCGTCCTGATCAGCGACCTCTACGAAGGCGGCATCGCCGAGGAGATGCTCGAACGCGCTCACGCAGTCGTCGAGTCGGGTGCGACGATGGTCGCGCTGCTCGCACTGTCCGACTCCGGCGCACCGTCGTACGATTCCGGCCACGCCGCGGCTCTCGCCTCGATCGGCGTCCCCGCGTTCGCGTGCACACCCGACCTGTTTCCGGACATGATGGCCGCCGCGATCGAACGGCGGGACATCACCGAGTGGGCTTCTGCGAACGACATCGTGACCGCCCACGAACGTTGAGACACGACCAGACCGAGGAGCCGTTCGTCCGGGAAGTCGAGGACTCCGTCGGGTAGATCGAACGCCCACCCCGCCAGGAGGTCGTCGAGGAATCCTTCGCGGGGTCCACGCCCGGGTCGCGCTGCTCGTACCACGCCTCCATGTCGCGGAGCACGTCGTTTCCATCGTCCGAGCCGAACGGCGCGAACTCGTCGGTGGCACTGTAGAACGACTCCGGCGCGAGCGCGACGAAACGCGGGTGGCTGGTCTCGGGTCGCGGCGATTCCGCGGCGTCGTCGATGTAGATCGTCATGTCGTCTCCTGTCCAGACAAATCGAAGACCTGGTTGTACAGCGGCTTGAGACCGTCTGGACCCTTGGCGACGATCGACACCGCACCGCGGTCGGAGTCGGCATCCCGGCCCCACAGCGCAAACAGCGCGGCGCGCCACGCGAAATCCGTTCCACGCAACGCGAGGAGCGCACCGAGGGAGTCGGGATTCGCCATCATCGCCGGATACGTGGAACGGTGACGGAGATGTTGGATGTTCCCGGCGCAGGCGACCAGGTAGGCCAGTGATTCAGGGGTCGCACCGTGGGAGTCGATGTACGCCTCGACGAACTTCGCCTGCAACGACTGGTGTTCGCCGTCGACCAGTTCCAGATAGTCGCGTACCAGCGGCGCGAACCGTCGATCCGCCATCCCGAGCGCGAACACCGCGAATGTCCCCGGCATAGCGCACTGCTCGTCGTGGAGATTCTCGTACCAGGCGTCCTCGCGCATCGCCGAGCGCGCGTACCGCTCGATCAATTCGTGCAGTTCCGGGTGTCTCGCCGCTGCGGCGAACAGTTGGTGGACGCCCTTCTTCGGCAGTCCCTTGATCGGGAGGCACACCTTCGTCGGCCCTCGGAACTCGATCGCATAACTTCGCGGAAAGTCTGTCGAGTCCACAAGCCGCACGAGGTGGTCGAGGACGACTTCGTACACCTGTGCGGAGTCGTTCCTGATCACAATGCGGATCACCGCCACCGCGTCGTTGGCCGTGATCGTGACGTCGTCGGTCTGCAGGCGTGCCAGATCAGCAGGAAGGTCACCACTGCCGTGCTTCTTCAGCCGGCCGGGCAGGTCGGAGCCGAGCGCACTCACCCAGCCGAAGATCCGGTTCGCCGACACCGACGCGTAGCTCGGTCCGTGCTTGAGTTCACCGATCGCGATTCGGCACGCGAAGTCGTAGAACGAGTAAGGAACACCGCTGGTGTCCGCCTCGGGGCGCAACACCCACTCCTGGTCCCAGTCCCGTCCCCTGTTGACGAAGTACGGTGCGCCGAGCCGACGTTCCACCCACATCTGGAGCTGATAGTCCATCTCGTTCCACCCGATGAGGAGTCGCAGCCGTTCGACGAACGCCCACGCGGAGTCTGCATCGAACGTCTCAGCCGGCCCCGCACCGACACCGACCCGGTATTCGAGCAGTCCACTTCCGAGGATCTTCTGACCGTCGGTCACGACGCCGACAGGGTACGCGGCGTCGACGACCGCGGTACCGGCCTCGACCTGTTCGACGGCGCGGTCGAACAGAGCGCGCACAGCCGGGTCTTGCTGGGCATCACCGACGATCAGGTAACCGCGGCTGGTGGCCACCGTCAGTCGTCCGTCGGATCCACACCGCTGTCGAGCGAGTCCCACATGAGTCGCTCATTGCCGTCTGCGGCGCCCGGAGTGTCGACGTTCCCCTCGGCGGCGAGACGACGCTCGCGTTCGGCGAACACCTTCTTCTCCAGTTCCTCCTGGCGGGCGGCCGGTGAGGTGTACTTCGACGACATGCCCCGGGCCGACGCCCCGCGCATCATCAGCACGGCCGCGATCACAGCGCACAAGGCGCCTGCGAGCAGCAGGTAACCGGGCGACGTGCTCACGGTGACGGCCTCGATCTTGTACCGCCCGGGGATGTCGATCCGGGTCGAGGCGTACAGGTCGTCCGCGCCGTCCCTGATCAGAGTGAACGCCGGAACGGCCGACAGGACACCGGCGACCGCGATGATGACGGCGACCACCCGCAGCGCCCAGCCGCGGACCGCGAACTGGGCGATGACACCCGCGCCGAACAGCGCGGCGACACCGGTCAACCATGGGCTCCAGTCCGACCCGAGCACCTCGAACACCCGTGGCAGCGACAGCCCGTCGGCGCCGAGCACCTCCGCCCACTTCATCCGCGACGATCCCCACAATGCGCCTGCCGCCGCGATCAGCAGCAGACTCGCGATGCCCTGGAGGCGCCGGTTCGGCTTCGGGTGGTCGGTCGTGTCATCGCTCATGAGTTGTCTCCGACTCGAGTCACGGTTCCGGCGGCCGCAACTGCGTTGAGAACAGCCGTCGCCTTGTTGCGCGCCTCGTTGAACTCGTACTCGGCGTCACTGTCGGCGACCACACCGCCGCCCGCCTGCACGAATGCCGTGCCGCCGGACATGAGCGCGGTGCGGATCGCGATCGCGGTGTCGGCGTCGCCTGCGAAGTCGAGATATCCGACGATGCCGCCGTAAAGACCACGCCGAGTGAGCTCGTGTTCCTCGATTATCTCCATCGCCCGTACTTTCGGCGCCCCGGTCAGAGTGCCTGCGGGGAAACACGCGGTGACGGCGTCGAGCGCGTGCTTGCCGTCGCGCAGGCGTCCCGACACCGTCGACACCAGGTGCATCACATGGCTGTAGCGCTCCACCCGACGGTAGTCCGTCACGCGGACCGTGCCCGGCTCGCACACGCGGCCGAGGTCATTGCGTCCGAGGTCGACGAGCATGAGGTGCTCGGAGTTCTCCTTCTCGTCTTCGAGAAGGCCCTTGGCGAGGAGTTGGTCCTCGGCTTCGGTGGCCCCGCGCCAGCGGGTGCCCGCGATCGGGTGCGTGGTGGCGACTCCGTCGGTGACCGTCACGAGCGCTTCGGGTGACGAGCCGACGATGGTGAACGGGTCGCGGCCCACTCCAGGGACTCGGACAAAGTACATGTACGGGCTCGGATTCGACGCCCGGAGCACACGGTAGACGTCAAGCGGGTCGGCTCCGGTGTCCATCGAGAACCGCTGCGAGGGCACCACCTGGAACGCCTCGCCTGCTTCGATCTCCTCGACCACGTCCTCGACGATCACCCGATACTCGTCGAGTGTGCGCTGCGAGGTGTAGTCCGGCGTCGGGCGCTCGAACGTCGACACTGTCGACGGGGCCGGCGCCGCGAGTGCCGCGGTCATGTCGTCGAGACGTCGGACCGCGTCGGCGTACGCCTCGTCGGCCCGTTCGTCGCTGCCGTCCCAGTTGATCGCGTTGGCGATCAACGTGATGGTGCCTTCGTGGTGATCGAATGCCGCGAGCTCGGATGTCAGCAGCCAGAACATGTCGGGCAGTTCGAGGTCGTCGACAGTCGTCGACGGCAGTCGCTCCAGACGCCGCACGAAGTCGTATGCCATGAATCCGACGAACCCACCGGTCAGCGGCGGCATGTCGGCGAGCGCCTCGGTCTGCAGCAGGCGCAGGGATTCCGCCAGCGCCTCCAGCGGGTCGCCGCCGATCGGGGCTCCCGCGGGCACCGATCCCCACCAGTGCGCTGCACCGTCAGCGACGGTCAGCGCAGTCGAACCGGAACCGATGAACGACCACCGCGACCAGGACTGGCCGTTGGGCGCGGACTCGAGCAGGAACGTGCCGTCGCGGTCTCCCGCCAGCTTGCGGTAGGCCGACAGCGGTGTCTCGGAGTCGGCGAGCAGCTTGCGCGTGACCGGGACCACGCGATGATCGGCGGCCAGGTCGAGGAACTCGTCGAGCGACGTGGTGTGCAGGCTCATCCGAGAGGTTCCCCGCCGACGCCCCACTGACTGCGCGGGATCTCGGTGATCGTCACCCACACCGAGTCGGGGTTCTTGCCCGTCGCCTTCGCGTATGCGTCGGTGACGGCGGCGATCGTCTCACGCTTCACCGCGTCGGAGAGTCCTGCGGTCTGCGAGATCTGGATCAGCGGCATGTTCAGTGCCCTCCTGTGTCGGGATCGGTGGAGTCGATGACGGAGTCGGTGAACTCCAGCGGCTCGGTGTCGAAACAGCTGTGATTGCCGGTGTGGCAGGCCGCGCCCACCTGGTCGACGGTGAGGAGCAGGGTGTCCCCGTCGCAGTCGATCCGGATGTCGTGCACGTATTGCGTGTGACCACTCGTCTCGCCCTTGACCCAGTACTCCTGGCGGGACCGCGAGTAGTACGTGCCCTTGCGGGTGGCGAGGGTCCGTTCGAGCGCCTCGTCGTCCATCCACGCCATCATCAGGACGATACCGGTGTCCCGTTCCTGGGCGATGGCGGCGAAGAGACCGTCCGGACCGCGTTTGAGTTTGGCCGCGAGTTCTGCGGGCAATGCCATGGGAACAACTCCTGGTGGAAGTGAATGTGCGATCAGCGGACGGTGATGCCGTCGGCCCGCATCGCGTCTTTGACCTGGCCGATCGTCAGCTCTCCGAAGTGGAAGACCGATGCGGCCAACACCGCGTCGGCTCCTGCGTCGACGGCGGGTGCGAAGTCGCCGACTGCGCCCGCACCGCCGGACGCGATGACCGGAATCGTGACGGCCGCCCGCACGGCGCGAATCATGTCCAGGTCGAAACCGTCCTTGGTCCCGTCCGCGTCCATCGAGTTGAGCAGGATCTCACCGACGCCGAGCTCAGCCCCTCGACGTGCCCATTCGACCGCGTCGATGCCGGTGCCTCGACGACCACCGTGTGTTGTCACTTCCCACCCGGACGAGGTCTTCTCCCCTGTCTCGGGAACCGTCCGCGCGTCCACCGACAGCACGATGCATTGCGAGCCGAAACGGCGGCTCATCTCGTCGAGCACCTCGGGGCGGGCGATCGCCGCCGTGTTGACGCTCACCTTGTCCGCTCCGGCGCGCAGCATGGTGTCGACGTCGTCGACGGTGCGGATGCCGCCGCCGACAGTCAGCGGAATGAAGATCTGGTCCGCCGTCCGACGGACCACCTCGATCATCGTCGAACGGCCCGAACTCGACGCGGTGACGTCGAGAAAGGTCAGCTCGTCGGCGCCCTCTGCGTCGTAGCGCGCGGCGAGCTCGACCGGATCGCCCGCATCACGCAGGTTCTCGAAGTTCACGCCCTTGACCACGCGGCCACCGTCGACGTCCAGACACGGGATGACCCGCACCGCAACACTCACTGCTCCACCTTGCTCTCGTTGGTTCGCCTGTCCGGCACACCGCTCTGGGCGACCACCGTCAGCAATTCTTCATGAAGTCGCTTGTCTCCGGCCACCATCGACCGTGAACCGACACGCCACGGGTGCCCGTGCACGTCGGTCGCGATGCCGCCTGCCGCCCGGATCAGTGCCACACCGGCCGCGTTGTCCCACGCATGTCTGCTGAACGACACCGCGCCGCCGAAGATTCCGGCGGCCACATACGCCAGGTCGGCGCCGGTCGACCCGGTCATCCGCATCCGCCTCGCCCGGTAGCTGAGCATCCGATACAACTCGGCACGCGCGGCGCCCGAGTACCGCCCTCCGCCGCGCGCGTTGTATGAGCCGCACCCGATGACCGCCGAGGACAACGCAGAGTCGACGAGCGGAGTGCCCGGCTCCCCGTTGACCGTGAACGACTCTCCGACCACCGCCGCATACGACTGATTGAGGATCGGCAGACGAGTCACACCGATCACCGGTTCGCCCTCGATCGCCAACGACAGCAGCATCGCCGCCATCGGGAGACCGACGGAATAGTTGTACGTCCCGTCGATCGGGTCGAGGATCCACACGGTGCCCGCCTCAGACGGAGGCCCTCCGAACTCTTCGCCGTGCACCTCGATCCCGGTCAGTTCCTGCAGTTCGGCACCGATGCGTCGTTCCAGCGACAGATCGACGTGCGTGGCGAAGTCGTCACCGATCTTGGACACGGCGCTGGGCGCCCCGAGCCCGTCGATGAACACGTCCTGCACCGAGT
Organism: Gordonia malaquae NBRC 108250; assembly: GCF_000344135.1. GTDB lineage: Bacteria > Actinomycetota > Actinomycetes > Mycobacteriales > Mycobacteriaceae > Gordonia > Gordonia malaquae. Next base: position 24,060 of record NZ_BAOP01000004.1, read on the forward strand.
CGAGCACGCCCTCGGCCATCGACAGCAGCCGCTGCAGGTCGAGGTCGGCCGGAACAGGCACGGTCATGCCCCCGACGACACCGCAGCCAGTGCTTCGGGGAGGGTGAATCGTCCCGCGTACAGTGCCTTGCCGATGATCGCGCCTTCCACCCCGAGGTCGGTGAGGTCGGCGATCGCGACGAGGTCGGCCACCGTCGAGACGCCGCCTGAGGCGACGATCGGCGCGTCCGTCGCCCGCGCCACCTGCGCGAGAAGTTCGAGGTTGGGGCCGGTCAGTGTGCCGTCCTTGCTGACGTCGGTGACGACGTAGCGCGAGCAGCCGTCGTTGTTGAGGCGTTCGAGCGTCTCCCACAGGTCTCCGCCGTCGGTGACCCAGCCGCGACCACGGACTCGCCACGAGTCGCCGTCGCGCAACACGTCGAGTCCGACGGCGATCTTGTCGCCGTGCTCGGCGATCGCCCGCGCGCACCACTCCGGGTTCTCGATCGCGGCCGTGCCGAGGTTCACACGCGTCGCACCGGTCGCCAACGCCGCGGCGAGCGTCGCGTCGTCGCGGATGCCACCGGACAACTCCACCTTGATGTCGAGCTCCCCCGCGACCTCGGCGAGCAGCGCCCGGTTGTCACCACGACCGAATGCCGCGTCGAGGTCCACGAGATGCACCCATTCGGCGCCGCCCGCCTGCCATGCCTGCGCGGCGTCGCGCGGCGACCCGTACGAAGTCTCCGAACCGGCTTCGCCCTGCACCAGGCGGACCGCCTGCCCGTCGACGACGTCGACGGCCGGCAGCAGTTCCAGGGTCTTCATGCCCACAGTGGTTTCTCTCTCGCTCTACTTGTCGTCCGCCGCTGCGCGGCGTTCGTCGATCTCTCGCTGGACTCCCGCCAGCATGCGCTTCGACACCAGCGCGATCACCGCGACCATCACCACCACGGCGACGATCGCGACGATCAGTGCCGCGACCGCCGACGTCTGCGCGACGACGAGGATGATCAGGACGGCGACGACGAGCACCAGCACACCGGCGCCGAGTGCGTACGCCACCGATTTGCCGTACGAGTAGTCGTCGGCCGCGGACGTCTTCTTGGCTGCCATCTAGAGGCTCTCGATCCAGTTGACGAGCAGTTGCGAACCGACGTCTCCCGATTTCTCCGGGTGGAACTGAGTCGCCGACAGTGGTCCGTTCTCGACGGCCGCCAGGAACGGTCCGCCGTGGTCAGCCCAGGTCAAGAGCGGTGCGGCGATGTTCGATGCAACCGAGTCCATCTCCCACTCCTGCACCCCGTACGAGTGCACGAAGTAGAACCTCGCGTCGTCGTCGATGCCGGCGAACAGTGTCGAATCCGCAGGCGCCTGCACCGTGTTCCATCCCATGTGCGGGAGGACGTCGGCCTGCAGACGTGTGACCGAACCCGGCCATTCGTCGCATCCGGCGGTGTCGACGCCGAACTCGACACCTCGCGTGAACAGGATCTGCATGCCGACGCAGATGCCGAGCACCGGGCGTCCACCTGCCAGGCGACGGCCGATGATCCGGTCGCCCTGTACCGCGAGCAATCCCTCCATACAGGCCGCGTACGCACCGACGCCGGGTACGAGCAACCCGTCGGCGTTCAGCGCGGTCTCGAAGTCGGAGGTGATCTCCACGTCCGCGCCGGCCCGCTCGAGCGCACGCTGCGCGGAGCGGAGGTTTCCCGAGCCGTAGTCGAGCAGGGCGACCTTCTTCGGGGCACTCACAGGCTGCCCTTCGTGGACGGGATGCCGCTCACCCGGGGATCGGGTTCGACGGCTTCGCGCAACGCTCGCGCGACGGCCTTGAACTCGGCTTCGGTGATGTGGTGCTGGTCGCGGCCGTACAGGACTCGGACGTGCAGTGCGATCCGCGCGTTGAGGGCGATCGACTCGAACACGTGGCGGTTGATGACAGTCGAGTACGAGACGACCGGGCGATCGCCGCCCGAGTAGCCGCCGATGGTTGCGGTCAGCAGGTGCTCGGGTTCACCTGTGTGCACGCAGTACGGGCGGCCGGAGACGTCGACGATCGCCTGTGCGAGGGTCTCGTCCATCGGGATCCACGCGTCACCGAAGCGGCGGATGCCCTTCTTGTCGCCGAGGGCCTCGCCGATCGCCTGCCCCAGCACGATCGACGTGTCTTCCACGGTGTGATGCGCTTCGATGTCGATGTCGCCGGTCGCGTGGACCGTCAGATCGAAGCTGCCGTGCGCGCCGAACGCTGTGAGCATGTGGTCGAAGAACGGGACCCCGGTGTTGATGTCGGTGACGCCGGTGCCGTCGAGGTTGATCTCCACGACGATCGACGACTCGCGGGTGGTGCGTTCGACACGCGCGATGCGGGCCTGCGGTGCTGTGGTCACGCTGACTGCTTTCGGTCGGTGCCTGCCAGCTTCTCGCTGACCGACAGGAAGACATCGTTCTCGGCTGCCAGTCCAATCGTCGCACGCAAGCGGCCGGGGATGCCGACGTCCCTGATCAGCACGCCGTCGCCGAGGTAGCGCTGCCAGGTGGCGGGTGCGTCGGTGAACTCGCCGAACAGGATGAAGTTGGCGTCGGACGGGACGACGTCGTATCCCATCGCGGAGAGTGCTGCGACCACCCGCTCGCGTTCGGAGATGAGCGTCGCGACGCTGCCGAGGGTCTCTGCGCTGTGCCGAAGCGCTGCGCGCGCGGCCGCCTGGGTGAGGACCGACAGGTGGTACGGCAGGCGCACGAGGAGGATGGCCTCGATGACGGCGGGCGAGGCCGCGAGGTAGCCGAGTCGGCCGCCCGCGAAGGCGAACGCCTTGCTCATGGTGCGGGACACGATCAGCTTGTCGCCGAACTCGTCGAGCAGGGTCACTGCACTGACCTGCGATGAGAACTCGCCGTAGGCCTCGTCGACGACGACGATGCCGGGCGCCACCCGGAGGATCGCCGCAATCTCCTCGACCGGCACGCTGGCCCCGGTCGGGTTGTTCGGCGACGTCACGAACACGACGTCGGGCCGGTGCTCGGTGATCGCCGCGATCGCCACGTCGACGTCGAGACCGAAGTCGTCTGCGCGCTGCGCGGCGATCCAGGTGGTCTGCGTTCCGTCGGAGATGATCGGGTGCATCGAGTACGACGGGACGAAGCCCATCGCGCTGCGCCCGGGACCGCCGAACGCCTGCAGGATCTGCTGCAGCACCTCGTTGGAACCGTTGGCCGCCCACAGGTTGTCGACGGTCAGCGGAACACCCGTCGCGCCTGCGAGGTACGCCGCGAGATCTGTGCGAAGGTCGACGGCGTCCCGGTCGGGGTAGCGGTGCAGATCTTCGGCCGCCGAGCCCACGGCTTTCGCGACGTCGTCCACCAGCGCCTGCGTCGGCGGGTGTGGATTCTCATTGGTGTTGAGGACCACCGGAACCTGCAACTGCGGCGCGCCGTACGCCGATTTGCCTCGTAGCGACTCGCGAAGCGGGAGGTCGGCGAGGGTGTACTTGTCGCCGACGCTCATCGGGCGAATCTTTCCGGCGCCGGGAGCGGAGCGAGCGGGCCGAATCTCGCCGTGACGGCTTCGCCGTGGGCGGGCAGGTCTTCGGCGTTGGCGAGGGTGACCACGTGATCGGCCACTCCGGCGAGGGCGTCACGGTTGTAGTCGATGACGTGGACGCCGCGCAGGAACGTCTGAACCGACAGACCCGACGCGTACTTGGCCGAACCAGTGGTCGGGAGCACGTGGTTCGATCCGGCGCAGTAGTCGCCGAGACTCACCGGCGAGTACGTGCCGACGAAGATCGCGCCCGCACTGGTGATGCGCTCGGCGACCGCCGCAGCGTCTCGGGTCTGGATCTCGAGGTGCTCGGCTGCGTAGGCGTCGACGACCGCGACACCCGCGTCGATGTCGTCGACGAGCACGATGCCGGACTGCTTGCCTGCGAGAGCCTCGGTGACGCGCTCAGAGTGCTTGGTGCTGTTCGCGGCCTGCTCGACGGCGGCGTCGACGGCGTTTGCGAACTCCTCACTGTCGGTGACGAGCACCGATGCGGCGAGCACGTCGTGCTCGGCCTGGCTGACCATGTCGGAGGCGACGATCGCCGGGTCGGCCGAGTCGTCGGCGAGGATGGCGATCTCCGTGGGGCCGGCCTCGGAGTCGATGCCGACCACACCGCGGACGAGCCGCTTGGCAGCGGTCACGTAGATGTTGCCCGGCCCGGTGATCAGATCGACCGGGTCGAGGATCTGGCCCGTCAGGTCGGTTCCGCCGTAGGCGAGGAGTGCGACACCCTGCGCACCGCCGACCGCCCACACCTCGTCGACGCCGAGCAGCGAGCAGGCGGCGAGGATGGTCGGGTGCGGCCAGCCGCCGAAGTCCGCCTGGGCGGGCGACGCGACGACGAGCGACTGCACGCCCGCTTCCTGTGCGGGGACGACGTTCATGACGACACTCGACGGGTACACCGCGTTGCCGCCGGGAACGTAGAGGCCGACTCGTCGGACGGGGATCCACTTCTCGGCGACGGTTCCGCCCGGAACCACCTGGGTGACCGATGTGGAACGACGCTGGTCAGCGTGTACCAGACGGGCGCGACGAATCGACTCCTCCAGCGCAGCAGTCACGTCGTCATCGAGGTCGGCGCGGGCCTGGGCGATCACCTCGGCGGGGACGCGCACGGACTGCGGACGGATCCGATCGAACTTCTCGGTGTAGTCGAGCGCCGCATGCGCTCCATGCTCGGCCACCGCTTCGACGACGGGTGTGACGACGGGCATCACGGCGTTGACGTCTGTTCCGCCGCGAGGCAGCGCACGACGCAGTTCGCTCAGCGTCGGGGCGGCACCCCGCAGATCGGTTCGGGCGAGCATGGTTTCTCCACTTTCGAGCGAGGGATTTCGGCTCCCACCAGGATATGCGGTCACCGCAAACTGTTAACGATCGCCTCCGCGGTGTGTGACGTGGTCCGCTCAGATCAGCCGCTGCCCACCCCGGTACAGATGTCCACCCGCGTTCACCACGCTGCCGCCGACTGCGTCGTCCAGCGGCAGATTCCAGAGAGCGCCGTCCGACTCGGGACCGAACACGGTGATACCCTGCTCGCCGGACACCGCGATCCGTGTCCCGTCAGAACCGAGGGTGTCGTACAACGAAGCGATCACCCTCGACGCCCCCACTCCGGTCGCCAGGTCGTACCAGGCGAATCGTCGTGCGTCGTTCTCGTCGCCGCTCATGTTGTCGATGATCACTCCGCGTCCGGACGCCTTCGCGTGAGCACTGTAGGCCCCGTCGAGTTTGCGAGACCAGAGGACGTCTCCGCTGGCTGGGTCGATGACGCCGACCTGTTTGTCGAGGTTCGCCATCACGGGAAGTGCTGGAGCGGGCACAGTGAGGGCATTGCCCTGCGCCACGTAGAGCGGCCGCCAGTCCCCCGGAATCGCAGCGAGTCGCTTGCCGTCGTTGGTGTAGAAGTGGTCTCCCAGGACGAAGCCTGACGCATAGGGCGTCAGCTGGGGGTCCTCCGCGTACTTGTCGTCGGGCTTCGACACTCGGGTGAGTTCTCTGCCGTCGCTCACTCGAATGGCGATCGTCTCGGCTTTGAAGAATGCGTCGCCGTTCGATGCGGGCGCCACCGCGACCACGGAGCCGCCCAGGATCACGTTCTTCGTGGAGTCGCGCTCCCACACGGTGTCGCCGCGGTTGTTGACCACTGTGACCGTGTAGTCGTCGCCGGACCCGGTGGACATCACAACCGAGTCTCCGACCACCGCGTACGACGTCGACGACCCCAGTGCGGTCACCGAGCCGGTGACGGCGGCGCGAGCGAGATCAACGATCACGATGCGTCCGTGGTATCCGACACGACACGCCGCCCATGCTCCGGAGCCGTTGACGCCGCAGTCGGTTGGAGCGTCGTCGCCGGAGATCCGCGCGGTCCGGAGGAGCTTCGCCGTCGACGCGTCGACGATGTCGAGGGCGCCGTCCCGGCCGACGAGAACGGTGTCGCCGACGGCACCGACAACTCGTACCCCGTAGTTCTGGTCGATGCCCGGCGGCGCGTATCGCCAGGCGCCCGCGGTCGGTTCGGTCTCGAGCGACGCCAGAGGCGGCGTCACGTCAGGCAGGTCGAGTGCCCGTGCGCTGTCGGTCGGTTCCTGCACGTAGTCGCCTTGACTGGCCTTGAGACTGTCGGGGAGTGCAAACCATATCCCGCCTGCGACGACCACCAGTATGGCGACGACCGCCCCGACTATCACGGCGATGCGTCGGCCGGATCTCGGCCGGTGCTGCGGTCCGGCGATCATCGTCGGCGGAGCGTGGACAAACGACGGAGGCGATGGGACCGGCGGCAATGTCGGCGACGCGGCGGGCGGTGTCTGTGCCAGTGCGTGGTCGAGGGCCGCGGCAAATTCCGCGGAGGTGGCGAATCGCGCTGCCGGATTCTTTGCCGTCGCCCGCTGGAGCACTGCGTCGACGGCAGGCGCGAGGTCCGGCCGAGCGGTCCGGACGCTCGGAAGCGGATCGTTCAGTTGACTGCTGATCACCCGCGCGGCGCTCGACGCGGCGAACGGTGCACGACCGGTGAGCAGAGCAAACGCGGTGCACGCGAGCGAGTACTGATCGCTGCGGCCGTCGACCTGCAGTCCTTGGAGTTGCTCAGGCGACGCGAAGTCGACCGTTCCCACTGCCGTACCCGTCGACGTCAGCCCGACATCTGCAGACTCCGACCGTGCGATCCCGAAATCGGTGAGCAGGACGTCGCCGTCAGTGCTGCGCAGTATGTTGGCCGGCTTCACGTCGCGGTGGACCAGTCCCCTCGCGTTCGCCCTGTCGAGCGCGTCGGCGACCGTCCTGGTCACGAGCCTCACCTGGTTCGCGGTGAACGGGCCGTGTGTTCGGAGGCGATCGGCGAGGTCTTCTCCGTCGACGAACGCCATCGCGATCCACAGCCGGCCGTCGTATTCGCCGCGGTCGTGGACGGGGACGATCGCCGGGTGCCGCAATGACGCCGCCAGTTCTGCTTCCCGCTCGAAACGCGCCCGGTAGTGGGGATCCGACGAGAACTGCGGAGCGAGCACTTTCAGCGCGTCGTGCCTGGGGAGTCGTGGGTGCGCCGCGAGGTAGACCTCACCCATCCCACCGGAGCCGAGCAACCGCTCGATCGCATAGCCCGCGAACTCACTGCCGACGTCCAGGTTCACGCACGTCACCGTACACAACCGATCCGGTCAGATCGGGCTCTGCGTCATTCACACAACGTCGGCGACGATTTCCTGTCCTGCTCCGGAATTCGTCGCCGACGTTCTCAGCGGCGCATGGGGACGTGCGGAATGCCGTCCTCTATGAACTGCGGGCCGTCGGCGACATAGCCCCAGCGGGCGTACATCTGTTCCAGGTGCGCCTGAGCGTCCAGAACGCTCGGCCGGTCGCCGATGTCAGAGACGATCCGGTCGATGAGAAGCCTGACGAGGCCATTGCCTCGAAGTTCGTGGCGGGCGCACACCCGCCCGATGCGCAGGAGCGCGGTGCCGTCCGGGAGTTCGTCGGTCAGGAGCCTGGCCGTGGCGATCGGCGCACCGTCCAGGTCCGTGCACCAGTACTGAACCGCCGAAGGCTCAAGGTCTCGACCGTCGAGTTCGGGGTAAGCGCACTCCTGCTCGACCACGAACACGTCGACGCGCAACTGCATCAACCCGTACAAGGTCACCGGATCGATGTCGGCCAGGGCTGCGGCGTGCACGGTCGGATTCACCGTTCCATGATGCCGCGAAACGGAATCGTCCCGTCAAGCGCCCGCCACTCGGTCGGGTCGAGAAGCCGGTCGCGGGTGGCGTGAATCAGTCGTCCGCTCACATGTCCAGACCGAGGTCGAGGACGGTGACGGAATGGGTGAGCGCACCGACGGCGAGGTAGTCGACGCCGGTGGTCGCATAGTCACGGGCGACGTCGAGCGTGAGGCCTCCCGACGACTCCAGTTTCGTGTCGGGGGCACGCTTGTCACGACGCTGGACTGCCATCTGGGTTGCCCACGGCTCGAAGTTGTCGAGCAGAACCAGCTGGGGTGAGAGGCCGAGGACCTCGTCGAACTGATCGAGCGAATCGACCTCGACTTCAACGGGCACGTCGGGTGCTGCGGCGCGAACCGCGTTCAGAGCGGCGGCGACCCCGCCTGCGGCGACGACGTGGTTGTCCTTGATGAGCGCGGCGTCACCGAGACCCATGCGGTGGTTGACTCCACCGCCGGCCCGGACCGCGTACTTCTGCAGCACCCGCATGCCGGGCAGAGTCTTGCGCGAGTCACGGATCTTGGCACCGGTGCCCTCCACCGCATCGACCCATGCGGCTGTCGCCGTCGCGATGCCCGAGAGGTGACAGAGGATGTTCAGTGCGGTGCGTTCGGCTGTCAGCAGGGCACCTGTCGGCGCGGTGACGGCCAGCACCACGGCGCCGGGCTCCACCCGCGACCCGTCGACGATCTCCTCGGAGACCGTGTAGCGGTCCGCGCCGATCACCTCGTCGAACACCGCTCTGACCACCGGCAGCCCGGCGATCACACCGGACTGCCGAGAGACGATCCGCGCCTGCGCAACCGCATCGGCGGGCACCGTCGCGAGCGACGTGATGTCGGGCCCGTACCGGAGGTCCTCGATGAGAGCGGTCCGGATCAACGCGAGAACATCGTCGTCGATCTCCAGGCTCAACTCGCCGTTGACGTCGGCGTCTCCGATGAACGTCATTCGCCGCCGCCCGGGTTGCCGATCTCGATCATCCGCTGCACCGACGCGCGCGCACGCTCGGCGACATCGGGTGCGACGTGCACCTCGTCCTTACCCTCGCGCAGGCATCGGAGCAGAGCCGCCGGGGTGATCATCTTCATGTACGGGCACGCCGCGCGTGAGTTGACCGCCTGGAAGTCGACCTCGGGAGCGGCCTTGCGCAACTGGTGCAGCATGCCCACCTCGGTCGCGACGAGGACCTGCTTGGAGTGGGTCGCCCTGGCCGCGTCGATCATCCCGCCCGTCGACAGAATCTGCACGCGATCCGCCGGAACGGTCCCCTCGCCCGCAAGATACAGAGCGGACGTCGCACAGCCGCATTCCGGGTGGATGAAGAGCTCGGCGTCGGGGTGCGAGTCGACCTGATCGGTCAGCTCGTCGCCGTTGATGCCGGCGTGAACGTGGCACTCGCCTGCCCAGATGTGAATGTTGTCGCGGCCGGTCTCACGCTTGACGTGCGCGCCGAGGAACTGGTCCGGGAGGAACAGGACCTCGCGGTCGGGGTCGATCGACGCGACGACGTCGACCGCGTTGGACGACGTGCAGCAGATGTCCGTCAGTCCTTTGACCTCCGCCGTCGTGTTCACGTAGGAGACGACGAGGGCGTCGGGATAGTCGGCCTTCCACGCACGGAGGTCGTCGGCGGTGATCGAGTCGGCGAGCGAGCATCCGGCTCGCTCGTCCGGGATGAGAACCCGCTTCTCCGGGCTCAGGATCTTCGCGGTCTCGGCCATGAAGTGGACGCCGCAGAAGATGATCTCGTCGGCGTCGACCTCGGCCGCGATACGCGAGAGCGCGAGGGAGTCGCCGACGTGATCGGCGATGTCCTGGATCGCGGGCAGCTGGTAGTTGTGGGCCAGGATCGTCGCGTTGCGCGCCTTCGCTAGCCGCTTGATCTCGGCCGCCCAGGCGACGTCGGCCTCGACTCCCCCGTACGCGGCGGGGATCCCGTGGCGCGGGTCGGGCATGCCGAGGTCGGTCTCGGTACGTGTGATCACGGTGTCTGTGGTCATGGCGAGGAACACTCCATTCGCAGCGTCTCCGGCGACGGGCTGAGCCACCGGAGCAGGTTTCCGACTGATGGTCGATAACCCTGCGGCCATGGTAACACCCGTCACCTCGGGCGGCTCCGCACGACTATGAAGGCCGAGTGGAGAGGATCGTCGGCCCGGCACTCGAATGTTTCAAGGTTGCGGTCGGATCCTGGGCGTACCCCGAGCCGGGCGTTCTCGTGATCGGCGGCATACCGCTGTACGCGGATCGGGGTCGTCGGCGCACTGGCGGTCGCCGCGTACGCGAACTTCTGCAGTCACCACTGGATACCCGATCTGCGCATCCCGATACTCATCATGTTCGCCGCCGTGACGTGGCGCATGCGGGTCTGGTTCACCGTGAGCGATCGCCACTACTGGATGCCGCTCCCGGTGTCGTTCGTCCTCATCGGCTTCTTCCTCTGGGTCGCCGAGAACGTCGCGACCTACTTCGGCGCGTGGGAGTATCCCGATCAGGAAGGCGTCTGGCGGATGGTCCATCTCGGCAAGTTCAGTTCGTGGATCCTGCTGGTCAGTCTGAGCTTCGTCCTGGTATCGGCGCTGATGAGGCATCGAACATCGCGTGACTCCTCGCTCATCGGGCCCACCGTCGCACACTAGACTCGACGCATGCCGAGCTCCGTGGACGTCGAGGTCCTCACTGCCGTGTTCCAGGTCCGCGAATGTGGCGACCGCGGACACACGCTGCACGTGCTGCTGCATCGCGCGTCCGACGACTCCGACACGTGGCGACTTCCGGGGGGCCTCGTCGGGGACCGCGACACACTCCCGACGTCGGCCGGCCGTCACCTCGGCGAACAGGCCGATCTGACCCGGGTCGCACACCTCGAACAGTTGTCGGTGTTCTCCGACCCCGATCGTGTGCCCGCCAGGCGGACCATCGCGTCGACCTTCCTCGGACTCGTTCCCCGCGACATCCCGGCCGATCCGGCTACCGCCGCGGCGGCGTGGTTCGACGTCGATGATCTGCCGGAGTTGGCGGGCGATCACCGCGACATCGTCGACCTGGCTCGTCAGCGACTCGCCGGGAAGCTGTCGTACACCAACATCGCGTTCGCGCTCGCACCCGGAACGTTCTCGATGTCAGAGCTTTCCGAGATCTACGGGGCCGCCCTCGGCTACCCCGTCGACGCGACCAACCTGCTGCGGATTCTGTCCAGGCGCGGTGTTGTGGTCGCCACCGGCACTGTCGGCCGGACCGGTCGGACCGGCGGACGCCCACCCAGCCTGTACGCCTTCGCCGACTCCCGGCTGCGGGTGACCGACGAATTCGCCACCTTGCGTCCCCCACTCTGACCCGACGAGATCCCCCGGGCGCAGGGCCGGGTTCTTCGCCGTCAACACGCAGATCAAATAGACGATCAGTGCGGTCGTCGGAGCGCAGATGAGCAGCAACCACGGCGGGGCCACGTCACTGTCGAACCACAACTTCGCTGTCAGGTGATACTCGCCGGGATTCACACGGTTGAGGTCGGGGCGCGTCGCCTCGGCGATCGACGTGCCGATGTTCATCGCCAACCCGGCCGACACCACGGACATGACCGTGGTCAGGATCAGTCCTGGCACGCCGCGCATGTGCGGGAGGCCGAACCAGCTGGCGAGAGCGAGCACCGCACCCAGCCCGAACGACAGCAAGGCGAACACCGCCACTCCTCCGAACAGGTTCGCCGATGCCCCCTGGGAGAACCGAGCGTCTCCACCGGGGAGCACGGTCACCGTGATCGGCGGGGCGAGCCACACCCACAACGCGCCGGCCGCCACCGAGAGCACGACGACCACCAGGACAAAGAGCACGGGTGTACGGCGGTTGATCGCATTCGGGTTCGCCGGCGCGGGGCGAGAGGGCACGGCGGTGGTCATCGGCGTCCGAGCTCCACCGAGTCGACGGTGCCGTGACGCGAACACCGGGCGTCCCAACCGTCCGGACGCACCTGCACCACCATCCGGCGGCCGCACTGACCACAGAACCGCGGCGGTTCGAGACCCATTCTGGCAGCTGCGGGCACGGCGTCGTCGGCCTGGAGTTCCAGTTCCACCCCGGTGAAGACACCGAATTTCAGCGGCTCTGCAAGCGGTGTCGGGACCATCAGGCGTCTGCCTCCTTCTCGGGCGAATCACCCACGACGCTACACGCCGCGGACGACACGTCAGATCGTGTCATTGAGGGCCTTGATCGGCATCGACAGATCGGCGAGAAGATCGAGGTCGTTCTCGGCGGGACGGCCGAGGGTCGTCAGGTAGTTTCCGACGATCACGGCATTGATGCCTCCGAGAATGCCCTGCTGCGCTCCGAGGTCGCCGAGGGTGATCTCTCGCCCGCCCGCGAAGCGCAGAATGGTGCGCGGCAGCGCCAGCCGGAAGGCGGCGACAGCGGCCAGCGCCTCCGAGGCGGGCAAGACGTCGAGGTCGCCGAAGGGAGTGCCCGGGCGGGGGTTCAGGAAGTTCAACGGCACTTCGTCCGGGTCGAGTGACGCGAGGTCGGAGGCGAACTCCGCGCGCTGCTCGAGCGTCTCCCCCATTCCGAGGATGCCGCCGCAGCACACCTCCATGCCGGCATCGCGGACCATCCGCAGCGTCCCCCACCGCTCCTCCCACGTGTGGGTGGTGACGACGTTCGGGAAGTGGCTGCGCGCCGTCTCCAGGTTGTGGTTGTAGCGGTGGACGCCCATCGCCGCCAGTTCGTCGACCTGCTCTTGGGTGAGCATGCCGAGGCTGCACGCGATCTGGATGTCAACTTCGTTGCGGATGGCTTCGATGCCTGCCGCGACCTGGCTGAGCAGTCGCTTGTCCGGACCGCGGACCGCGGCGACGATGCAGAACTCGGTTGCACCGGTCTTGGCGGTCTGCTTGGCGGCCTCGACCAGCGACGGGATGTCGATCCACGCACTGCGGACCGGTGAGGAGAACAGTCCGGACTGGCTGCAGAAGTGGCAGTCCTCCGGGCATCCGCCGGTCTTCAGCGAGATGATGCCCTCCACCTCGACCTCCGGGCCGCACCAGCGCATGCGCACGTCATGGGCCAATGCCAACAGTTCGGTGAGCCGGTCCTCCGGCAGTTGCAGGACACGCAGCACCTGGTCGCGGTCGAGCCCGACTCCTCGTTCCAGCACCTGCTCGCGGGCGATCGCGAGGATGTCGTCGGTGGCCGCTCCGGTCGGGTCGTTGCGCTGTTCGGTTGTCGTCACGGGTGTACTCCTGGCTGTGAGGTGGTCGGGCTGGTGATGGGGCTGCGCACCCAGGTCGGTGCGTTGATCTGAAAGGCCGCGGGGTCGAGTGATCCGGCGCCTGCGGGAAGGGTCGCGACGATCGGTACGCCGGTGAGACGTTGCAGGTCGTCGCGGTTGCATGTCATCGCGAGGTCCGGCTGCGGAGGCCATGCGCCGATGATCAAGCCGTCGACGCCGAGTCCCGCGCGCCGGATCTCCCGAACGGTGAGTTCGGTGTGATTGAGAGTTCCGAGACCCGAATCGGTGACCACGAGGATCTGCGCACCGAGGTCACGCGCGAGATCGAGAACAGTGAGGTCGGGCGCCAGCCGGACGAGCACGCCCCCCGCGCCTTCGACGATCACGAGGTCGCACGTCTGCGCGAGATCAGAGACGGCCGAGCGGACATCGTCGAGCGTCACGTAGGCCAGACCAGCACGCCTCGCAGCGGTCTCCGGGGCGAGAGGCTCGGGGTAGCGAGCCGGTTCGCGCGTCGAGACGTCACCCGCGAGTGCGGTCACCACGGCGAGGTCCCCGGGCTCGCCTGGCGCGATCCCGGTCTGGGCCGGTTTGCAGACGCCGACGCACAGGCCGTTCGCCCGAGCCGATGCCGCAAGCGCCGCGACCGCGATCGTCTTGCCGACGTCCGTTCCGGTGCCGGTGACCACGACGATCCGGGCGGTCATGCCGCACCTGCCATGCCGAGCGCGTTCCGGACGACCGCTGCGACGGTGGTGATGGTCGCGTCATCGACGTCGGCCCGCATCGTCAAGCGCAGTCGCGACGTGCCCTCCGGCACCGACGGCGGCCGGAAGCAACCCACGAGCACTCCGCGGTCTCGGCACTCCTGTGCTGCGGCGACCGCTGCGGCGGGGTCGCCGACGATGAGTGAGACGACTGCCGACTCGGGCCGGTCCGCGCCGACAGCGGCCGCGATACGGCGTGCGCCGGCGAGCAGACGATCGGGAAGGTGCGGATTCGCGATGAGCACACGCAATGCTGCGTGAGCGGCGCCCACCGCGGCCGGATTGACACCGGTGTCGAAGATGAAGGTCCGTGCATGGTCGATCAGATGGTCTCGGAGCAACACCGACCCCGCAACCACGCCGCCCTGCGCACCCAACGATTTCGAGCACACGGCGGTGACGACGAGGTCTGGAGAACCGGCGAGGCCGCATTCGGCGACCAGTCCCCTTCCGCCTGGGCCGCGCACTCCGATCGCGTGGGCCTCGTCGACGAGCAGCGTTGCGCCGGTCGCTCGTGTGGCTGCGTACAACTCGCGCAGCGGTGCGAGTCGTCCGTCGATGCTGTACACGGAGTCGGTGACCACCAGGGCCCGTTGCTCTGTCCGCTCGGACAGCACACGACGCACTGCGTGGTGGTCTCCGCGATCGACGACGACCACACGTGCGCGAGACAGTCGGCAGCCGTCGATCAACGAAGCGTGCGCTCCCGTGTCGCTCACGATCAGATCGCCGCGGCCGGCCAGCGCCGTCACAGCTCCGACGTTCGCGAGGTACCCCGACGAGAACATCAGTGCCGCGTCGGCGCCGACGAAGTCGGCGAAGTCGTTCTCGAAGTCCACATGCGCCTGCACCGTGCCGACCACCAGCCTCGACGACGTCGAACCGGTTCCCCACGTGTCGATCGCGGCATGCGCACCCGCCATCACATCGGGATGCGTCGACAGGCCGAGGTAGTCGTTGGACGCGAGATTGATCTCGGTGGCACCGGGCTGTCGGGCGACTGGCGCCCGATGCAGCCCGGCCGCGGCCGTGCGCTCGGCGACGTCGGCGAGCCACGCGGCGGTCATGCCGGGACTCCTTGGAGGGACCGCTCCTGCTCGAGGGTCGCGTGGACAGCTGCGGTGATTCCGGTGGTGATCGCGGTCAGGTGGGCGTCGTCGGCGATGAACGGCGGCATCGTGTAGATCAGATTGCGGAACGGCCGCAGCCACACACCCGAATCGAGTGCGGCGTCGGTGGCGGCGACCATGTCGACGGGCCTGTCGAGTTCGACGACTCCGATCGCGCCGAGCGTCCGCACGTCGGCGACGCCGTCGAGCACGGCCAGCGGCGCGAGACCGTCGGCGAGACGCCGCTCGATCTGGGGCACGCGTGTACGCCAGTCGGATTCGCTGAGGACACCGATCGACGCGCATGCGACCGCGCAGGCGAGCGGGTTCGCCATGAAGGTGGGCCCGTGGGCCAGACCTCCCGCCTCGCCCCCACTGATCACATCGGCCACCTCGTCGGTGGTGAGCGTGGCCGCGAGAGTCATGTATCCGCCGGTGAGAGCCTTGCCGACACACATGATGTCCGGCGTCACCCCCGCATGGTCGACGGCGAACATCTCCCCCGTACGACCGAACCCGGTGGCGATCTCGTCGCAGATGAGCAGCACGTCGTGCACGGTGCACAGCCTGCGCAGTTCGGCGACCAGACGCGGATCGTGGAAGCGCATACCGCCCGCCCCCTGGACGACGGGCTCGACGATCACCGCGGCGATCGTGCCCGCATGCACGGCGAGCGACCGGTCGAGAGCCTCGATGTACGACGGGTCGAAGTCGGTCGGCGGAGCAGGTACGAACACTTGCTCGGCGAGGACTCCCCGCCACATCGAGTGCATGCCGCCGTCGGGATCGCACACGCTCATCGGAGCGAACGTGTCGCCGTGGTAGCCGCCGCGCCACGTGAGGATCTTCGTTCGGCCGACGAGTCCGCGGCCGCGTTGGTATTGGACGGCCA
The DNA here is from genome assembly GCF_000344135.1 of Gordonia malaquae NBRC 108250. Taxonomy (GTDB): domain Bacteria; phylum Actinomycetota; class Actinomycetes; order Mycobacteriales; family Mycobacteriaceae; genus Gordonia; species Gordonia malaquae. Next base: position 39,813 of record NZ_BAOP01000004.1, read on the forward strand.
TCTTGACCGCCACTTCGACCGACACCGACCCGGAGTCGGCGAAGAACACCTTCCGGAGCGCATCGGGAGTGAGGTCGACGAGCAGGCCGGCCAGCCGGGCCGCAGGCTCGTGCGTGAGTCCGCCGAACATCACGTGCGACATGCGCCCGAGTTGCGCTGCGGCGGCGTCGTCGAGCACGGGATGCCGGTAGCCGTGGATCGCGGCCCACCACGAACTCATGCCGTCGACCGCCTCGGTCCCGTCGGCGAACCGAAGGTGGACGCCGGACGCCGACTCGACGATTCTCGGGCGGGTGGTCGACGGGAATCCGCCGTACGGGTGCCACACGTGTTCGGCGTCGAGTTGTGCAATCGTGTCGGGTCCCACGCGTGCTCCTCTCGTCGGGTCAGATCACAGCCGGTCCGCTGATCCTGAACACCGTACAGGAAGTACCTGTACGTCGTACAGGTCGCTATGGTTGCCTGGTGAGCAACACCCGGGCCGACGTCCTCGCCGCCGCACGCGCCATCCTCGCCGAGCACAGCCTCGCCGACCTGACCATGCGGCGCCTCGCAACCGACCTCGGCGTTCGACCGAACGCGTTGTACTGGCATTTCCCGAACAAGCAGTCGATGCTCGCCGCCCTCGCCGACGACATCCTCTCCCCGGTCATCTCACACGCGGCCACGTCGCCCGACGACGGCGATCTCGCCGACCGGATCCGTGCAGTCGCAACCTCCATGCGTCGCGCCCTGCTCGCCGTCCCCGACAGCGCAGAGATCGTGTCCTCGGCATGGGCGTCGGGCCTGTCGGGCCGCGATGCGGTCGACCTCGTCGTCGGGGTGGCGCGCAGCGGAGGTCTCGACATACAGACGTCCGCCGGGGTCGCGACAGCCGTGTGCCAGTTGACGATCGGCCTCACGATCGAAGAGCAGACGCGCACTCAGATGGAACGACTCGGCGTCATCGAGCCGTCCGGTCGCGACTTCGACGCCGAGTTCGCATCCGGGCTCTCCGTCATCGTCGCCGGAGCGGTCGCCGGACGCGGAGTGAACGGGCGTCCAGGTCGGTAACATCATCGCGTGGAGCCGATAGCGACGTACCGCGTCCAGTTGACACCCGACTTCGCTTTCGCCGAGGTCGTCGGAATCCTCGATCACCTCTCGGACCTCGGTGTCAGCCATCTCTACCTCTCGCCGATCCTGCAGGCGATGCCCGGCTCCACACATGGCTACGACTGGTGCCCACCCGCGCGCATCGATGCCGGACTGGGTGGCCTCGACGGATTCCGCCTGCTTCGCGCACACGCTCAGGCGGTCGGCATCGGCGTGATCCTCGACATCGTGCCGAATCACCTGGGCATCGCCGACGCACGTCACAATCCCTGGTGGGCCGACGTCCTCCGGAACGGCGCCGACTCCGCGTACGCCCACTACTTCGACCTCCACCTCAACTTCGGCGACGGCGCCCTGTGCCTGCCGTGGCTCGGCGCCGACGGCGACCTCACCGCGCTCCGGCTCGACGACGACGGCTGTCTCCGGCTCCACGATCGGGTTCTCACGACCGCGGAAGGGACCGCTGCTCCAGGCGACGATCCGCTCGCCGTCCTCGCCCGACAGCACTATCGACTCGTCCCGTTCGACAGCATGCAGATCGGGTATCGGCGTTTCCTTGCCGTGAACGATCTGGCGGCGCTCCGGCAGGAGATCGTCGACGTTTTCGACGCGACTCACGGGTGGCTGACGGAGCTCGCGGCCGACGACCTCTTCGACGGTGTGCGGGTGGATCACCTCGACGGGCTCACCGATCCCGTCGGCTACTGCGCTCGACTGCGCCGAGTGATCGGCGACCGCTTGTTCTACGTCGAGAAGGGACTGTCGGTGGGTGAGCGTCTCGATCCGGCGCTCGTCGTCGACGGGACGACGGGGTACGACACGCTCCGCATCATCGAAGGCGCCTACACGGCGGCGTCGGGAACCATCGAACTGTCGGAGACCAGCCAACGGATGACCGGGGTCAGCGGCGACGGCGACGATCTGACCGCGCGCGCGAAGGACCTCAAGCATGTGACGTTGATCGACCTGTTCTCCGACCGCGTCCGCCGCACCACAGAACTCTTCGCGGCCGCCGCACCCGACGTGCCGGTCCACAACATCCAGCAAGCCGTGACGACACTGATCTGCGACGCCAGACTCGCCCGGCCCGACTACCCGTCGCTCGTCGACGACGTCGTCGCGTCGATCGACCGGATCGCCGAGGCCAACCCGACGATGGCCGATGCGCTGGACGCACTGGAGTTCACGTTCACTCACCGCGATCACGCGCCCGGTGCCATCGCCCGTCTCGGCGAGGCCGTCGCCGCCGTCAACGCGAAGGCGATGGAGGACATCGGGTATCACCGGACCGGTCGCCTCGTCTCGAACAACGAACTGGGCTGCTCGCCTCTCGTTCCGTCGGTCAACCGGACCGAGTTCCACGGTCATCAGGCCGATCGCGCCCGGGACTGGCCGCTGTCGATGAATGCCCTGTCGACGCACGACACGAAACGCAGCGAAGACGTACGCGCCCGGATCGCCGTCATCGCGCAGACCCCGCAACGCTGGTCTGTGCTTGTGATGACCCTCTGGCGAGTCGTCCCTCCGCCGAACGATCGCACCGCGTACTTCCTCCTGCAGAACGTCGTCGGAGTGTGGCCGCAGGGCGACGTGCCCGACTCCGCGCTGCGCGATCGCCTCGCCGCATACGCTCGCAAAGCGATGCGCGAAGCCGGCCTCATCTCGTCGTGGACAGCCGTCGACGACGACGCCGAACACGCGATGCTCGCCTGGCTCGAATCTCTGTACATGGGCCCCGCAGCCACGCTGATCAGCAACTTCGTCGACATCATCGCGGACGCGGGACGTGACGAGGCGATCGCGCGCAAAGTGCTGTCGTTGTTGCTGCCCGGGGTCGGCGACATCTATCAGGGCACCCAGTGGTGGGACGACTCGCTCACCGACCCGGACAACCGGAGACCAGTGGACTACACGCAGTCCCTCGATCACCCGAAGACCCGAGCGATCATCACCGCCCTCGCAGTGCGTCGCCGCACCCCGACGGCCTTCGGTCGCGACAGCGGCTACACCGACATCATGTCGAAGGGAACGAACTCCACACACGTCGTCGGATTCTCCCGCGACGTCGACGGTGAGGCCCGAGTCGTGGTGCTCGCCGTGCGTCTGGCGCACACCTTTCGCACTGTCGAGGCACGCGAGGAGGCCGTGGTTCCGCTACCGCCGGGGCTGTGGCGTGACGCCGAGACCGGGGCCGACCACTCCGAGCAGGCCACCGCATCCACGATCCTCGGTTCTCGACCCTTCGCGATTCTCGAACTCCTGTAGGAGGCTCAGCCCCCGGGCTGCGGCGCGGGCGCCGAAGGCGTCGGAGCACCCGGGGTGGTCGCTCCGTTCGGAACGCCGGGGACGACGGCGAAGTCGGAGACGAGCCAGTCGCCGTCGACTTTGTCGACGGTCAACTGCACCAGCGCCAGGTTGGTGCCGCCGGTCGGCGCGGTGGCACTGGTGCCCTTCAACTCCACGGCGATCACGACAACGGCGTGGTCCTTGCTGAACGTCTTCACCGACGACGACGTCACCTTCGTGGTGAAGTTGTCGATCTTCGTCTCCTTGGCGAAGTCCACCGCACCCTGCGAGTCCTTCTCGACCCGATCGTGGAATGCGCCGGTCGTCATCGGAAGCACAGCGTCCTTCAAGGCCGACGCCGACTGGTCCTTGCTGAACAGCACCTCGAAGTACTTCGTCACAAAGGCCGACGCCGCGGTCTGGGAGTCGTCGAATGCGGCGAGTTCACGCTTGGTGTCGAACAGAGTCCACCCGCCGAAGGCGATGGCGACGACGACGGCCACACCGACGACTCCCGCGACGACCCGCTTGAGCGTGCGCGCCGATACCGTGAACTCACGGTCGGCGGCGGCGTCCGCCTCGCGTGCCTGCGCCTTCGCCTTCGCTTTTGCTGCGACGCCGCTGACCTTCACCTCGTCGGGCTCGACGGTCGCCTCGTCGGCGATGTCGTCACCGGTCTTGTCGAGGTTCACCGCGGAGTCGTCGGTGGTGTCGGTCTCTGGTGTCTCGGAACTCATGTGTCCTTTTCTCTATCGGTCGAGCGGAACGGTACGCGCGTTCGGATCATAGTTCGGCGGCGGACCAGCCGTGTCGTCGCCCTTCGGGCGCGGAGCGTTCGCGGCGCCACGGGTCTGCAGTGTCGGGTCGTTGGTGACGCAGTACAGGTTCTTCGGGACGGTAAGTTCGAGGACCTGTGTGGGCGGCGTCGGTGCTATCGAGTAGTTGCACGACGGCCTCGGGTAGATCGAGGCCAGAGCCCACCAGGCGCCGTCGTGGAACATCTTCTGCGCCTGCACGCTGCCGTCACGGATGGACGGGAAGAGTGTGGCCATCGTCGGCGCCCGCAACGCACCCTGACGGGCGATGTCGGCGAACTGTTTGACAAGGTCGGCGAGCGGATCGCTGATCGTCGACAATGAGCCGGCGAGCGAGCTGAACTGCGCTGGGCCGCGGCCGAGCAGTTGTCGGAGTTCGCCGTCCGCATTCGCGGCCGCCGTCGCGACCTTGTTGAATCCCTTGGCGAGCGTGTCGAGATCGGGTTGAGCGTTCGCGGTCGTCTTGAAGATGGTCCCGAGGTTCTGGATCAACTTCGTGGTCTGCGGAAGCGTCTTGGCCAGATCGGCGAAGATCACACCGCCCGAGTGGAAGATCGACTTCAACTGGTTGGGACCGCGGTCGTTGAGGGCGATCTCCAACTGCTGAAGCGACGCCGTCAGCTTCGGCGGATCGATCTGACCGACCACGTCGAGAGTCGACTGCAGCATCGACGAGAACGCGACGGTCACATGAGTCTGGCCGACCTGGACGATCGATCCGTCCTCCAGAAAGGGACCGTCGTTCGTGGTCGGGGTGAAGTTGACGTACTGCTCACCCGCACCGGACAGGCCCAGCGCGGACACTTTGCTGTTCTTGTTGATCTTGACGTCGTCGTCGAGACGCATCGTGACGACGACGTCGGTCGGCGTCACCTGAATCGTGCGGACGTGGCCGATCTCCGAGCCGCGCAGCATCACTTTGCTGGTCTCCTGCAGTCCTCCGGACTGCGGGAAATGGACGGTCACGTCGTAGGTGCCCTGCCACGGACGCCAGCTCAGTGAGCCGAAAGCGAGATACGCCAGTCCGAGAAGCATGACCAGCACCAGGGAGAGGTTGCCGACCATGATCTTGTGTTCACGCAGCCATGCCATCATCGTGCGATCACCGCCCCGCCAGTCGTGCGAGCAGACGAGCCAACGTCTGCTGCAGGGCGTGATCCCCCTGCATGATGTCCGACGCCTCGGGCAGTCTCGACGCCGAGTCGAAGCCGACACCGGGTGTCAGCCAGAACACCTTCGCCGACACCAGGGCCGCCGAGCCCTGAGTCGACTTGATCCACTTCGGGTTCAGCTTCTCCATCGCGTCGGCCAGCGGGCCGAGCGTCGGCGCCGCATTGCCCAGTGCGATCAAGGTGGTGTTGAGGTGGCCGAGCAGTTCCGGCAGATTCTGCCGTTCGGACCGGAGGAAGTCGTTGGTCGCGTCGGTGACGTTGTTCGTCTTGTCCAGTGTCGACAGGATCAATCCGATGTCGCCGTTGACGGCATCGATCGCGCCGGGCAGCTTGTTGATCGATGCGGCCAATTGCGCACGACCGTCGGCGAGCGACTGGGTGAGATTCGCCGTCGTCGCGAACGCCTTGTCGACCGCGCCCGCGTTGCGATTCATCTTGTCGATGGCTGTGGTGAAGCCGTCGATGGCGCCGCGGAGTTCGGGCGCGTTGCCCGACAGTGCGGTCGACAGTTCGGTGAAGATCCGTTGCATGGCGCCCACTGCGCCACCGTCGACCAGCCCGGTCATGCTGACCAGCAGGTCTTCGACGGTCGCGGCGGCCGATGTGGGCCCGGTGAGCTTGCCCCCGTCGGCGATGAGCCCCTTTGACGAATCCGCAGGCGGGATGAGCGCGACGAACACGTCACCGAGCGGCGTGGCCTGACGGAGTTCGGCTCCGGTGCCCACCGGCAGCTTCACGCTCGTCGACACCGACATCGTGACGTCGGCCCGATAGTTCGAGGCGACGATGTCGTCGACCTGTCCGACGTCGGTTCCCGCGAGCCGGACCTTCGCCTGGGCAGGCAGGTTCAACGCGTTGTCGAACAGCGCGTGGACGGTGATGGAGTCACCGATTCCGCCCGGCGCCGGCAGCGGGATCTGCTCAACGGTCAAGCCTGGGATCGAGCCGCAGGCGGCGAGGCTCACCGTGGTGACCAGAGCGACAGCTGTCGCTGCGACCTTCCTCATGCGGTTCATTTCTGCAACAACCCCAACAGTCCTGAGTAGATGCCGAGGTCGGGGCCGAAATCGCCCAGCTGACCAGTACGGCAGCCCTTCTTGTTCACGTTGATCGCCTCACACAGACGGTTGGACAGTTCGTTATCGACCAACGACTTGTCGAGCAGCACCGAGGCGCGCCAGGCGCCCTGTTCGGCGGAGATCGAGTTCGAGAGGTTCTGGAACAGCAACGGCGCCATGTCGATTCCATCGACGACCTCGCGCGAGAAGTCCGAGAGATTCGCCGTCACGGCCGCCATTCGAGACGTCGACGAACTGATCGTGCCCGAGTTGGCCTCGAGGAACTCCGACGTGTTCTGCAACGCCTTGTTGAGGTCGTCGAGCGTCGCGACGAGCCCGACGGACTGGTCGCCGAGCATCTGCGACACCTGAGTCATCGAGGAGGAGAACGCCATCATCTTCGGGTAGTTGTCGGTGAGCGCCGTGGTGAGCGTGCTCATCGCCTTGAGGATCTCGGTGAGCGAGTCGCTGTTGTCGGCGCCGGTCTTGCCCGCCGCGGCCAATGCGGTGAGTGCGTCGCGGAGCTTCGCACCGTTGCCCGATGCGATGCCGGACGTCACGTCGACGAAATCGGCGATGGGACCGGTGCCCGGCTTGTCGCCCGACAGGTTCTCCACGAGCGAGTCGACGGCGTCGAACAGCGTCCCGATCTCAACCGGGGCCTCGGTGTTCTTGACGGTTCCACCGTCCTGCAGCGTCGGGCCCTTGGTGTAGGCCGGCGTCAATTCGATGTGCCGGGTGGTGACGATCGACGTGTTGACGATCGCCGCGGTGGCGTCTTCGGGAACGTCGACGTCATTGCTGACCGTGAAGACCACCTTGACGCGGGTGCCCTCCGGTTCGACCGACGTGATGCGCCCGACCGGCATGCCGAGCACGGCGACGTCGTTGCCGACGAACAGCCCGGACACGTCGTCGAAGTACGCCGTCACCGATTTGGCTTGGCCGAGTGCGGTGGTCCAACTCGCCGGCATCAGTGAGCAGCCGGTCACGCCGAGCGCGACGACTGCCGTCATGGTGGCCGCGGCGAACGCGCGGCGGGGTGCGGTCAGCATCCTTCCACCACCCGCGCGGCGCAGAGCCAGTTGTCGGGGAACAGTCCCCACGGCAGGTAGCTGTTCGCGTACGGACCGTCAGCCATGAGGTTGGTGGTCAAGCGGGCGGTCACCGGCAGTACCTCCAGGAGCTTCCGTAGGTTGTTGCGGTTCTTCTCCAGCCCGGACGAGATCGTGTCGAGGTTGGCCATCAGCGGAGCGAATGTGTTGCCGTTCTCCGCCGCGACTGCCCGAGCCTGCTCGGTGAGTTCGGCGATTCCGTCGAGCATCCTGGTGACGAGTTGTTCACGAGTCGTGATCTTGTTCGCGAGCTGGGCACCCTGGCCGACGATGATCGCCAGTTGGAACTGACTGCTCTGGACCTGCTCGGTCACAGCCTTCGTGTCGGTGAGGAGGGTGTCGATCTGCGAGCTGCGGTCGTTGATGATCTTCGACATGCGAGTCAGCGCGTCGAGTGTGGGCCCCATGATCGCCGGTGCGCCCTTGAGCTGTGTGTTCAGCGTCCGAATGCTGTTGGCGAGATCCTCAGAGTTGATCCCGGCGAGAACCGGGGTGCCTTTGGCGAGGGTCTGCTGCAGATCGTAGGGCACCCGCGTGTCGGTTATCCGCTCCCCCGACAGATCCTTGTCCGACTCTCCGACGACGATGTCGATGTAGCGCTGACCCAGGAGCGTCGACATCTTGATCTCTGCGGATCCGTCTTCTTTGACTTGCACGTCGTCGTCGACGGCCATCGAGATGGTGACATGGTCGCCGTTGAGCTTCGTGCCGGTGACCTCTCCGACGTCAATGCCCGCCACTCGGACTTTGTCGCCGGGGCGGATTCCACCGGCTTGAGCGAAGTCGCCGGTGTAGTCGCGCTTGCCGAACTCTGCCTGGCTGAGCCCGACCGTCGCAACCAGGACGATGATGATGCCGATGGCGCCGAAGATGCCCCACCAGAGGCGACGATTGCCGTCGTACGAGGATTTCAGTCGATTCTTCACTGGCACACACTCGAATGGTTGGATCCGCCGATCTGAGTGATCAGACCGGGCGGCAGGAGGACGTCGCCGATCGCGATGTCCAATGTGCACGCGTAGATGTTCAGGTATGCGCCCTGAGACATGACGAACGGGAAGTGTCCGAGGAAGATCGGCAGCTGCTTGGCAAGCGAGTCGAGCTTCGCGCCGACACCGATCAGCTGGTTCGTAGCGCTGACACCGGCCGAGCCGATCGACTTGAGACTCTCGCGACTGTCTGCCAGGACGCCGCCGAGTCCGGAGGCGGTCTGGCCGATCTTGGTGATGGCGGTGCCGAAGGCGCCCGAGTTGGTGTTCAGGTTCTCGACGAGCGTCGCGGTGCTGTCGAGGAGTCTTTTGACCTGGTCGCCCTGCGACGCGAGTTCACGCATGACAACGGACAGGTTCGTGATGATCGCACCGAGCACCTGATCTCGGTTGGCCATGTCGCCTGCCACCTGTCCGATCTCGGCGATGGTCCGTGACAGCGACACCTCGTCGCCCTGGAAGGCCTGGATGAGGCTCTCCGACATCGAGTTCACCTGTTCCGGCGTGAGCGTGTCGAAGACAGGCTGGAACCCGGCGAGCAGTTTGGTCACGTCGAACGAGTCCTCACCCGGAAGCCGCAGTGTGGAGCCTTTGCTCAACTGACTGCCCGGCGTCGCACCGTCGAGGTTCAGTGCGAGATATCGCAGTCCGACGAGGTTCTGGTATCGGATCGCAGCGCGTGTGTTGTCGTAGACGTGCTGGCCGTCCTGCACTTCGAAGGTGACGTGCGCCTTGCCGTCTTCCAGGCTGATGTCCTGGACGCGGCCCACTCGGACACCCGCCATGCGGACGTCGTCGCCCGCCTTGAGGCCGGACGCGTCGCGGAACACTGTCGCGTAGTCGGTGGTGCCGCCCGAGACGGACCGCTCGAGCGTCGACCAGATGATGTAGGTCAGCAGGACTGCGACGACCGCGAACACACCGAAGCCAATCAACGGCTTGCGGATGCTCTCGGTGTTCTTCTTGCTCACCGTTCCCCTCCCTGCTCCGGCGCTGCCGACACCAACGGACCGACCATCAGGGTCTCGGCCGCCGACGGCTTGCGTCCCAGTGCCTTGCTCAGCGTCTTCTGGTCCTGCTTCGTGGTGACACCGCGGACGTTCTTCGACGCCTTGCGCTTCATCGAGTTCGGGTACACCGACAACGGACCGGACATGGTGGGGCCGGTTCCGGTGCCCGGGCCGACACAGCCGGGCCCGCGCAGCTGGCCGTACGGCCCGCCGTCGTACACCGGGCAGTTCTGCCGCGTGTACATCTGGTACGCGCCGAAGTTGACGCCGAGGTTGAGCTGCACGTGACCGTTCACGCCGGTGAAGACTCCGAGAACACGCGTCGCGAGTGTGTAGATCTCGCGGAGGCCCTCGGGCAACGAGTTCGGCTCGTACATGAGTGCACCGAGCATGGTGTTCAGGTCGTGGACGAGGCGCTTGCCGCCGTCGCCGTTCTTGGCGAACAGTGCCTGCGTCGAGTCGAGCATCGACTGCGCGTTCGTCAGCAACGCCGTCAGCTCGTCCTGCTTCTCGACGATCGTCATGGCGGGCTTCACCGCCTTGCCCAGGGTGTCGAGCAGTTCGGGCGTCGACGCGGCCAACGCGTTGATCGACCGGTTGAAGTTGTCGAACCCCGACGGGGCGCCCGCCGGGAACTGCGCGTTGATCGTCTTCCAGTAGGTGTCGAGAACGCCGACGAACGTAGAGAACGTCGCGCCGCCGCCGTCGAGCGAGTCGGCGATGGTGCCGAGCACCATGCCGAGATCCTCCGGCGGCACACTCTTGAGAAGTGTTCGAAGGTCGTTCTGCGCATCCTGCAACCGGATCGTCGGCTCGGATGTGTCGGCAGGAACGACGTCACCCGAACCGAGTCGGTCACTCGACGGGTTCTTGGGTTGAATCAGCTCCACCGAGTTCACGCCGAACAGGTTCGACGGCACCGTGCGCGCGGTCGTGTTCTTCGGGATCCCCGACGCTTGTCCGGGATCGAGCAGCATCGCCACGTCGCGTCGTTGGTCACCAGCCGAGCCGACGACCGAGACGGAGTCGACTTCGCCGACGATCATTCCGTTGTAGCGGACGTCCGCACCGCTGATCAAGCCGTCACCGACATCGGTGAGCTGAGCGGTGACTTCCGTGTTGTCGTCGAATTTGCCCTGGTAGCGCATCATCAGCAGCGTCACGACGAGTGCCGCGACCGCCGCGAAGATCACGCCCCGCACGAAGTACGTCGACAGTGACGGGTCACGGCCTCCGGTATCGATTCTCATAGCCGGTTACCCCGATATCCTGATTCCGGCGGACATGCCCCAGAAGACGAGCGTCATGATCAGATTCGCGAACACGATCGTGATGATCGACAGTCGGATCGCGTGTCCGGCCGCGACGCCGACGCCTTCGGGGCCACCCGACGCGAAGAAGCCGTAGTAGCACTGGATGAAGGTTGTCAGCAGGACGAAGACGATCACCTTCACGAAGGAGAACGCGACGTCGCGCGACATGATGAACGAGTTGAAGTAGTGCAGGTACGTGCCGGTGCCCTGGCCGCTCTGCACCTGGAACATCAGCTGGCAGGCGATGTAGTTGGCCGCGAGTGAGATCGCGTACAGCGGGATGATCGAGAGGACGGCCGCCGCCATGCGGGTGGTCACCAGGTACGGGAGAGGTCTGATCGCGATCGCCTCGAGTGCGTCGATCTCCTCGCTGATGCGCATGGAGCCGAGCTGCGCGGTGAAACGGCAGCCGGACTGGGCGGTGAAGGCCGTCGCCGCCAACAGGGGCGCGATCTCACGGGTCGTCGCGAACGCCGACAGTCCGCCGGTAACCGGCGACATGCCGAGCAGATTCAGCGCGGTGTAGCCCTCGATGCCGACCGTCGCGCCACCCATGACGCCGAGGATCACCATGACACCGACGGTGCCGCCGCCGACGACGATCGCACCGTTGCCCCATGCGACGTCGGAGAGCAGACGCCACACTTCCTTCTTGTAGTGGCGGAAGGTGACGGGGGCGAGCCCGATCGACTTCACCAGGAAGGTGATGAGGTGGCCCATCGCGACGAGAACATCGCGGGGTGCCTCGAGCCCCTTGCGGCCCCATTCGAGGGGCTTCAGCAGAGGCGGCGTATACCGAGACGCGGTCATGTCACACCACCTTGGCCGGGACGATGAGGGCGAACAGCTGCGTCATCACCACGTTGACGGTGAACAGCAGAAGGACCGAGTTCACGACCGCCGCGTTCACCGAGTTCGCGACGCCTGCGGGTCCGCCACTTGTGTTCAAGCCGCGGTCACAGGCGACAACAGCGACGATCGCACCGAATATCACGGCTTTCACCAGCGCGAATATCAAGTCCGATGTGCTCGCGAACGACGCGAACGTGCCCGTGTAGCTGCCAGGCGTGCCTCCCTGCGCGTACACGTTGAAGACATAGCCGGTGATGAAGCCGACGAAGCAGACGAAGCCGCAGAGCAGGAACGCGACGACCATCGTCGCGAGGAGGCGCGGCGAGATGAGACGCTGGATCGGATTGACGCCCATCACCTTCATGGCGTCGATCTCCTCGCGGATGGTGCGCGAGCCGAGGTCGGCGGCGATGGCCGATCCGACTGCCCCGGCGAGCAGCAGCGACGTGACCAGCGGCGCGCCCTGGCGGATCACACCGAGGCCGGTGGCAGCGCCGGAGAACGATGTCGCACCGATCTGGCCCGCGATGTTGGAGACCTGGATCGAGACGATCACGCCGATGGGAATCGCGACGAGCAACGTCGGGAACACCGACGTCGACGCCATGAACGCGCACTGGCGGATGAACTCCTTGAACGGGAATCGACGCTTCGCGATATCGGTGGCGAGGACCTTGAAGACTTCGATGAACATCGCCAGCTGTCGCCCGAACGTCTCGAACGATTTGGTCACGTGATCGTGGAACCACGTTCCGACGCCGCTGCGAGACCAGCGTTCGCCGATGCCGGCGCGCCGGGTGTCGACCGTCTGTGTGCTCACTCCCCTGACTTCACATCGTCGATGTCATGGCGCAGCCACGCGGTCATCCCGCCTTGCCCCCACGATCCTTCGGATGGTCTTCGGAGCGTCGCCCCGGAGATCTGTGGCTCGAAGCATACACAGAACGACACGTTTCCGGTGCCACGGGTCACAGATAGTTACCTACTGTGATCCAGCACAGACGTATCGACAGTCGTCAGGGGTGTATTCGGGCATTTGGAACGATGGCGTGCCACATAGTACCGGTCGCGTGGCGAAATGGTCATCGTCGGTACAATCCGCCCGACTCTCACGGCGAGAGGACCTCAGGTGAGATAGCGGTATGCGGGAGTTCCCGGTTCGAGGCGCTCCACGTCGAGACGTGAGTGCGCCATTCGACGTTCGAGTCCCTCGAGGCCCGAGGGGGCGCCGAGTTCGATGCCGACGAGCGCGGCACCGGTGTCACGGTTGTTCCGCTTCACATACTCGAAGAGCGTGATGTCGTCGTCCGGCCCGAGCACATCATCGAGGAACCTGCGCAACGCGCCCGGCTCCTGTGGGAAATTCACCAGGAAGTAGTGCTTGAGGCCACGATGAACCAGTGAACGCTCGATGATCTCTCCGTACCGGGAGACGTCGTTGTTGCCCCCGGACACCAGGGAGACGACTCGCGCACCGGGCGCGATCGGAAGGTCGGCCAGCGCTGCAGTGGCGAGTGCACCGGCAGGCTCGGCGATGATCCCCTCGTTCTGGTACAGCTCCAGCATCGTCGAACAGATGGCGCCCTCGTCGACGTGGGTGAGCGTCACACTGCCCGGTGCGAGATCGATCTCGTCGGCGTCGATCACCGGCGCCGCAGGCGCGTCAGTGATGGCGGCGAGGACCGGGTGGGCCACGACCCGCGCACCGGCAGCCGCCATCACTGCGTGGCCGAGGGCGCCGATCCGCTTGACCGAGGCACCGTCGACGAACGGATCGATCGTGTCGAGCGTGTAGGGCGCGCCGTTGACGAGCGCCGCTGCGAGCGACACCGCACCCGCGGGCTCCACACCGACGATCGCCACCGTGGGGTGCGCCGACCGAAGGTACGTGACGATTCCCGCCATGCACCCCGCTCCACCGACGGGGAGGACCACCACGTCCGGCGGTCCGTCGAGCTGGTCGAGGATCTCGCGGCCGATCGTGCCTTGGCCCGACGCCGTGCGCGCGTCGTCGAATGCATGGATCCAGGTGGCGCCGGTCCGCATCACGTCCGACTGCGCAGCAGCCGCGGCGGCGTCGTACGTCTCCCCCACCGGGATCAACTCGACAAATCCGTTGCCATGCCAGACGATGCGGTCACGCTTCTGCTTCGGGGTGGTGGTGGGCACGTAGATCCGGCCGTGGACTTTCATCGTCGCGCATGCGAACGCGACACCCTGTGCGTGGTTGCCTGCGCTCGCGGCGACGACACCTGCCGCCAACTCCGTCTCGGACAGCTGCGCCATCACGTTGTACGCACCGCGAATCTTGTAGGACCGGACGGTCTGCAGGTCTTCGCGCTTGAGATGGATCTGCGCACCATAGTCGCGCGAGAGGCGCGGGCATGCGTCGAGAGGAGTGTTCGAGACGACACCCTCCAGTCGCGCCGCGGCAGCGTCGATACTGCTCGGCGTCAGACCGGGAACGGGCGGCTCAGAACTCTCGACTGCTGTCGGCGGCGTACTCACGCCGTCCATCGTCCCACCGTCGGCCGTACCAGGCGTAGCCGCCCCACCACGCTGTGACCGCCGCCGCTGCGGCCATCCAGGCGGCGACGACCATCGTGCCGCCGAACACCATCACGGACACACCCGCGAGCACTCCGCACAGCACCGCGAGCAGCTTGTTCAGCGGCCAGCTCACGCCTGCGACGTCGACGGTCGGCATCAACCGGGTCGCCTCACGAATCAGGGTGGTCATATAACGACTATAGCGCATCCTGATCAAGAGTTTCGGGTGCCCGAAACATGATGTGTCGCACACCCGGCAGATGGAGCGTCAGGTGAGGCAGCTGGGTCCGAGGAGGGCCTTCAGGTCGCCCATCAACGCCGACGTCGGATTCACCCGAAGTGCGTCGGTGAGCCGCAGCTGCGTCTGCTTGCGGTCGCTGACCAGCGTCACGTGAACGTCGGACGTGCCGGGATGCCGGACCAGGACCTGTTTGAGCGCACCGATCCGATCCGGTGTGCACCTGTTCGCGGCCAGCGTCAGCATCAGCGGCTTCGACGTCCCGACCGCGGTGAGGTCCGGAACGGCGAGATCGTTGGCACTGATCATCAACGAGTCGTCACGCTTGTTGACACGCGCCCGGACGAGGACGATGTTGTCCTGCACCAAGTCCATGCCGTACGCCGTGAAGGCCCGCGGAAAAAAGTAGACCTCGGCGCCACCGACCATGTCTTCGATCGTGACGGCAGCCCACGGTTCGCCCTTCTTGTTCACTCGACGCGTGACAGACGAGATGATGCCGCCGATCGTGATCTGCGCACCGTCGGAGATGTTGCCTTCCAGCAGCGAGGTGATCGACGTGTCGGTCTGCGCGGAGATCGCGTGTTCGACTCCGGCGAGGGGATGCCCGGACACGTACAGGCCGAGCATGTCGCGTTCGAGCGCGAGCTTGTGCTTGTTGTCCCACTCCTCGTCTGGAACCTTGACGGCGAACACGTCGCCGACGTCCTCGATGTCGGAGCCTCCGAAGAGATCGAACTGCCCCATCGCCTCGGCCTTCTTGGTCCCGAGGACCGAGTCGACGGCGTCGGCATGCACCAGGAACAGCCCCTTGCGCGGATGTTCCATGGAGTCGAACGCACCCGCCTTGACCAGCGATTCGGTCACCTTCTTGGTACAGGCCACCACATCGATCTTGCCGAGATAGTCCGAGAAGTTCGTGTACGCGCCCTTGCTCTCGCGAGTCGCGATGATCGAGGCCACCACACCCGACCCGACGTTGCGGATCGCGGCGAGACCGAAGCGGATGTCCTCCCCGACGGCGGCGAAGTCGGCGCGCGACTCGTTCACATCCGGCGGAAGGACGGTGATGCCCATCTTCCGGCAGTCCGCCAGGTAGATCGCAGCCTTGTCCTTGTCGTCGCCGACGGACGTGAGCAGGCCGGCCATGTATTCGGCCGGGTAATTCGCCTTGAGGTACGCGGTCCAGAACGAGACGAGACCATAGCCCGCCGCGTGCGACTTGTTGAATGCGTAACCCGCGAACGGGAGGACGGTGTCCCACAGGGCGGTGATCGCCGCCTGCGAGAAGCCGTTCTTCTTCATCCCCTCCGCGAAGCCGTCGTAGGCCTCGTCGAGGATCTCCTTCTTCTTCTTGCCCATCGCGCGTCGCAGGAGGTCGGCCTCGCCGAGCGAGTACCCGGCCACCTTCTGCGCGATCTGCATGATCTGTTCCTGGTAGACGATCAGACCGAACGTCTCCGAGAGGATCTCCTTGAGCGGTTCCTCCAGCTCGGGGTGAATCGGCTTGATGTCCTGCAGGCCGTTCTTGCGTTTGGCGTAATCGGTGTGCGCGTTCACACCCATCGGACCCGGTCGGTACAGCGCGAGAACAGCGACGATGTCTTCGAAGCCCGTCGGCTGCATCAGCTTGAGGAGTTCGCGCATGGCCGCACCGTCGAGCTGGAACACGCCGAGCGTGTCGCCGCGCGCGAGCAGTTCGTAGGTGGCCGGGTCTTCCAGCGGAAGCTTGTCGAGGTCGAGGTCAATTCCGCGGTTCGTCTTGATGTTCTCGATGGCGTCGCCGATGACCGTCAGGTTGCGCAGACCGAGGAAGTCCATCTTCAGTAGACCGATGGCCTCACACGACGGGTAGTCCCACCCGGTGATGATCGCGCCGTCCTGCGCACGCTTCCACACCGGAATCGCGTCGGTGAGCGGCTCGCTCGACATGATGACGGCACACGCGTGGACGCCGGCGTTGCGGATCAGCCCCTCGAGGCCGAGCGCGGTGTCGTAGATGCGCTTGACGTCGGGATCGGTGTCGATGAGGGTCCGGACCTCGGCCGCTTCACCGAAGCGCTCATGATTCGGATCGGTGATGCCGGCAACCGAGATGTCCTTGGCCATGATGGGCGGCGGCAGCGCCTTCGTGATGCGGTCGGCGATCGCGAAGCCCGGCTGCCCGAACTGAACGCGCGCCGAGTCCTTGATCGCGGCCTTCGTCTTGATCGTTCCGAAGGTGATGACCTGAGCGACCTTGTCGTTGCCCCACTTCTGCGACGCGTAGACGATCATCTCGCCGCGGCGGCGATCGTCGAAGTCGATGTCGATATCGGGCATCGACACGCGTTCAGGGTTCAGGAAGCGCTCGAAGAGCAGCCCGTGCGGGATCGGATCGATGTTCGTGATTCCCAAGGCCCATGCGACGAGTGACCCTGCCGCGCTGCCTCGGCCGGGGCCGACGCGGATCCCGACTTCGAGCGCGTGTTTGATGAGGTCGCCGACCACCAGGAAGTAGGCGGGGAAACCCATCTGGTTGATCACGCGGAGCTCGTACTCGGCACGTTCGGTGTAGTTCGTCGGCACCGTCTGTCCGGTGAACCGGCGATCGAGGCCTGCCATCACCTCGTGCGACAGCCACGACTCCTGCGTGTATCCCTCCGGCACGGGGAAGATCGGCATCCGGTCACGGTGCGTGAACACCCCTTGGTAGGACGTGACGCGCTCACCGATCTCGACGGTGTTGTCGCAGCCGCCGGGCACCTGGTGGTCCCACAGCTCGCGCATCTCGTCCGCCGACTTCAGGTAGTACCCGTCGCCGTCGAACTTGAATCGGGTCGGGTCCGACAGCGTCTTTCCCGTCTGCACGCAGAGAAGCGCTTCGTGCGAGGTCGCCTGCTCGCGAGTCACGTAGTGGCAGTCGTTCGTCACGATCGGCTTGATGCCGAGCTTGCGGCCGATGTCGAGCAGGCCCGAGCGCACGCGAGACTCGATCTCGAGGCCGTGTTCCATCAGCTCGAGGTAGAAGTTCTCCTTGCCGAAGATGTCCTGCCATTTCGCCGCGGCCTCGAGCGCCTCCTGCTCGTGGCCGAGACGCAGGCGGGTCTGGACCTCACCGGACGGGCATCCGGTCGTCGCGATGATGCCCTTGGCGTGTGCAGCGATGATCTCGGCGTCCATGCGCGACCACTTGCCGAGCTGCCCTTCCAGAGAAGCCAATGACGACAGCTTGAACAGGTTCCGGAGGCCGTCCTCGTTCTCGGCGACCATCGTCATGTGCGTGTAGGCGCCCGAACCGGAGACGTCGTCGCTCTTCTGGTCCCGTGTGCCCCACAGGACGCGCTTGGTGTTGAAGCGATTGTCCGGCGCGATGTACGCCTCGATGCCGATGATCGGCTTGATGTCGTGCTTGCGAGCGGCGTTGTAGAACTCGGACGCCCCGAACATGTTGCCGTGGTCGGTCATGCCGATCGCGGTCATCCCCAAGCGTTTGGCCTCCGCGAAGAGCGGTGACACCTTGGCTGCACCATCCAACATCGAGTACTCGGTGTGGTTGTGCAGATGGACGAACGACCCCGACACGTGCGGCTCCCCTGATCAGATTCGGCTTCGAATGACACCACTGTATGCGCCCGGTACGACACCACCGGTCCCGCACACGCGGGTGTGACGGATGAGGCGCGCTGCCCGGCTGTCAGACGTCTCGCAAGACGTCCAGAGCGTGTTGCAGATCATCGGGGTAGTCGGTCGTGAACTGCACACGACGACCGTCCGCGGGATGCGCGAACGCCAACGATCGAGCATGCAGCCACTGCCGCTCCAGGCCGAGGCGTTCGGCCAGCTTCGGGTCCGCACCGTATGTCGGGTCACCCGCGCACGGATGGTGCAGGGCCGAGAAGTGCACGCGGATCTGGTGGGTGCGGCCGGTCTCCAGATGCACGTCGAGCAGCGACGCGGCCGCGAACATCTCGAGCGTCTCGTAGTGCGTCGTCGACGGCTTGCCGTTCGCGGTGACGGCGAACCGCCAGTCCGAACCCGGGTGGCGGCCGATCGGCGCCTCGATGGTGCCTTCCGGCGGATCCAGGTGGCCCTGCACGAGCGCGTGGTACACCTTCTCCACCGTGCGGTACTTGAACGCTCGCTTGAGCAGGGTGTAGGCGCGTTCGGACGCCGCCACCACCATGATCCCGGACGTTCCGACGTCGAGGCGGTGGACGATGCCCTGCCGCTCCTGCGCACCTGACGTCGAGATGCGGAACCCCGCCGCGGCCAGCGCCCCGATCACCGTCGGGCCGGTCCACCCCTGCGACGGGTGGGCGGCGACGCCCGGCGGCTTGTTGACGACGACGATGTCCGAGTCGTGGTAGATCACGTCGAGGTCTTCCACCGGTGTCGGCTCGATCGTCAGGGGACGCTCCGGTTCGGGGAGCGTCACGTCGAGCCAGGCCCCGGCCACCAGCTTGTGCGCCTTGTCGACTGCGACGCCGCCCACGGTGATGTCACCGGCGTCGGCGAGACCGGCCGCAACGGTCCGGGACAGTCCGAGCAGACGCGCGACTCCCGCATCCGTCCGCATGCCGTGCAACCCGTCGGGCACGGGCATCGCTCGTGAGTCACGCATGGTTGTCGGTCTCCTCATCGGTGCTGTCGGCCTCAGTCGGATCAGTCTCCGCCGGGTCGGGGTCGTTGCGAGCCGCCCACCCCGTTCGGGTGCCGTCGTAGTCGTAGCCGAGCAGTGTCAGGACTACGAGGAGGATCGCGCCGCACACGACGGCGGAGTCGGCCACGTTGAACGTCGGCCACCAGTCGCCGACCTTGATGAAGTCGACGACGTGGCCGCGCAACGGCCCGGGCGAGCGGAACATGCGGTCGGTCAGGTTGCCGAGCGCACCGCCCAGGACCATGCCGAGTCCGATCACCCAGCCCGTCGAGACGAGTTTCGACGAGTACCGGATGATCCCGAGGACCACGGCGAGCGCGACGAACGTGAGCACCCACGTGTAGCCGGTCGCCATCGAGAACGCCGCACCGCTGTTGCGGATCAGCGTGAACGTGACGAAGTCGCCGATGACCTCCATCGGCTCGTAGGGCGTCAGAAACGCGACGACGAGGACCTTCGTCAGCAGATCCAGCAGGTAGACGGTCACCGCGATGGCGGCGAGCAGAGTGACGGTCCGGGCGACGCTGCGCCCGGGCACGGTTTGCTTCATGCATCGATTGTCCCTCATCGGCCGACCACTACTCTCGTGGGCGTGACTGTTCCGCATCGAGACGCCACCGACCCTCCCCGTTCGTCGACCCCGCGACGCCGCACCGTCGTCGCGCTCGCGGTGCTTCCATTGAGCGCCACGATCGCGCTGACCGGCTGTTCGTCCGACGACTCCGGCGGGACATCCGACTCCGGTCCATGTGCGGAATCGTCGAGCGTGGACCGCGCCGGGGTGCGACCGATCCCGGTCTCCGCAGCCACCGTGACTGTCGTCGACCCGGGGTCCGGCACTCCGCAGCCGCTGACGCCCGCACCGGACACCGCTCGCGCGCAGAAGGTGACGTTGACGACGGACTCGTTGGAAGCCAGCATCGCGCCGGATGCGCAGAACAAGCAGCAGGTGCAGCGAACGCAGCAGAACCTCACGACGCCGATCACGGCTCGAGTGGCGTGCGACGATCCGTCGAACCTCGAGTTCACGATCGGCACGCCGACCACCCTCGACGATGCTCTGACTCCGGAACTGGGCGCGATATCCGGTTCGGCCGGAGGGGTCACCTTCGCGCCCGGCCTCAATCCGCAGATGCTGAGGCTGCTCCCCAACGACGACTCGTCGTCGCCTGCGAGGAGTGCAGTCGAGCAGTCGTTCACCGGGGCGTTCGATCAGTCGATCCCACTGCCGACGGAGCCCGTCGGCGTCGGCGCGCGGTGGGAGTCGGTTCGCACGATCGCCTCGGCCGCCACCATTCGCCGCACCACAACGGTAACGCTCAAGGCGCGCGTCGGATCTGTGCTGACCTTGGCGGTGACCGTCGACGAGACGCCGGTGGACTCGGTGTTCCGCATCCCGGGGTCGGCCCAGACGCTGACCATCGACCGCTACGCGATGTCGGGGTCCGGCGAGGTGACCGTCGACCTGACGAAGATGCTGCCGACTGGGGGGAAGATCGTCACCAAGGGTGCGCGTCAGCTCTCCGGAGACGCTGGAGCCCCTCCGCTGCTCCAGCAGAACGAGTACACCGTCTCGTGGAGTCCGGCGGCCCCCTGACTCTCACGTCGAGACCCGCTGAAACGCACAAATGCCCCCGCCGAACGGCGGGGGCATTCGTGTCAGCAGGCCGGACTCAGTTGGTCGACTTCGCCTTCTTCTTCGACGACGGCGTGTCGCTCGCGCACAGCGGCGACTTGGTGTCGCTCATCGCGAGCAGCGAGCACACGGTGTCCTTCGACAGCTTCCAGCGGCCGTTGTCGAAGACGATCGATGCGTCGATCGGGTTCGCCGGGTTGCCTGGAATCTTGACGAGGACCTTCACCTTGGCCTTCTTCGGACCGTTCTTGGTGACCGGAGCCTTGATCCGGTAGGTGACCTTCGGGTTGTCCTTCTTCGCCTTGACCAGCTTGTCGAAGATCGACGGATCCTTCTCGGAGCCTTCGATGAGGTCGACCTTCTCCGATGCCTTGATCTTCGGATCAAGGGCGGTCGTCAGCATGTCGTTGAGCGCGGCGACGCTCGGCACCTTGCTCGCGTTGGTCATTTCCGCTTCGGTGCCGGTCGCCTCGGTGCTGGTCGAGGCGGCGGCCGACGAACTGGTCGAGGTGGGCACGGGCGGCACGCCGGAGTCGTCGGAGCCGCACGCGGCGGTGGTGGCGACAGCAGCGGCCACCACGGCAACGGCCACGAAATTGCGAATCTTCAAGAGTTCAATCCTCACGTCATGTTCCGCCCTGGCCGACTGTCGAGCCCGAGCACACATCCACTATGCCAAAAGGCGGCGGCGGCACGCATCCGATCATTCGCGACACATCCGCCACTTCCGTCCCGTCCGCTACCGATGACCAGCGCACACGCCCCGCCAGAAAGTGCAACAATCGGCCCATGAACGCATGCCGGGTTGTGATGATCACCACCGGCGGGACGGCCGCGTCCCGCACGACGGACGACGGAGCGGTGCCCGTACTGACCGCAGCGGACCTCGTCCCGACGGTCTCCGACGACATCACTGTGATCCCCGTCGAGTTGATGGCTGTCGACTCGTCCGCGATGACCGTCCGTGAGCAGTTCGCCGTGGTCCGCGCGATCGCCGACGCCCTCGACGACCCGGAAGTGACCGGAGTCGTCGTCACACACGGGACCGACACACTCGAGGAGACCGCCTACCTGGCCGACCTCTTCGCAGCTGATCCACGAACGGTCGTGTTCACCGGCGCGCAGTATCCGGCCGATCACCCGGAGTCCGACGGCCCGGCGAACATCACGACGGCCGTCACCGCCGCCGCCGATCCGCAGTATCGCGGGCGCGGTGTGCTGGTCGCACTAGGCGGGACGATCCTGAACGCCCGTGGAGTGTTCAAACGCTCGACCACCGACATTCGGGCCTTCGACACGGTGAATGCCGACCTCCCGCGCCCCTTGGTCGCCGAAGCCCTCCCGGACCGGCTCCGCGCGCGTGTGGATCTCATCGCGCTGTACCCGGGAGTCTCACCGGGGACCATCGCCGCGGCGGTTGAACAGCGCGCGTCCGGCATCGTCCTGTCGGCGACCGGGTCGGGCAACACACACCCCGACATCACCGCCCAGGTGAGCCTCGCCGTGCAGCGCGACGTTGTCGTCGTCGTCTCGACCCGTGTCCCGTTCGGCACGGTCGAACCGACCTACGGCGGAGGGGGCGGCGGGGTCGATCTCAACCGGGCCGGCGCGATCTTCTCCCCATGGCTCCGGGCGCCGCAAGCCCGGATGGCGCTGCTCGCGCTGCTGTCGGTCGGAGCGGACCGTCAGCGGGTGTCCGAGTTCTTCGCCGCGTCGTCGCCGTCCTGATCCCACCCGAGGCTGTCGAGCGGATCAGCCCTGGTCAGGCCGGACGCTGCCAGCCGGAAGTTCCGGGTGCGCCCCGGGCCGGTCTCACGTGTCTCGAAGCGCACTGTCACGAACCCGTGTCCACCGCCCTGCACCCAGCCGTGCCCATGGTCGGGATGTCGGACATCGGTGCCGGTCGGCAGGTCGTCGTCTCGATCCGGCCCTCGGGGGATCTGCACCCCGCGCGGCACGTCCACCGGGTCTGTGCCGGCAGTCGGGTCAGCGTCGAGTTCGGGGAAGAGCGAGTCCTGTCGGACGTCGGTGAGCCCCGCGTACCCGACGCCGACGAGACGGATGGGACCGATCTCCGACGGATCGAGCATCACCTTCAACGCGGCGTTCGTGAGGACGTCGAGGTCGGTCGTCGCGGCGTGCAAGGTGGACGAGCGGGTCAGCACGGACATGTCGCTCCGCCGAAGCTTCACCACAACCGTTCGCGCACCTCGACCGTCGTCGATCAGCCTGCGATGCGCATCGGCTGCGGCAGCCAGTACCGCAGCGCGCAGACCGACGAGGTCGATGATGTCGGTGGCGAAGGTCGATTCTGCACTGATCTGCTTCGCGCTGGCGCGTTCGGCGACTGGTCGATGATCGATCCCTTTGGCGAGTTGATGCAGGGCGGGGCCGACGGTGCCGCCGAGCACGGAGGCGACTTCGGCGTCCGACATCGCGGCTAGGTCTCCGATCGTCTCCACGCCCAGGCGCGCGAGACGGTCGCCGGACACCGGCCCGATCCCCCACAGTTTCCGGACCGGGAGTTCCTGCAGGAACTCGAGTTGACGACTCGGTTCGATCACTCGAAGGCCGTCGGGTTTCGCCAATCCGGACGCGATCTTCGCGATCTGTTTGCCGGTCCCGAATCCGACGGAGGCCGCCAGTCCCGTTGTGTCACGTATCGCAGCCCGCATGCTGCGGGCGAAGTCCGCAGCGTCGTCGACGGTGGCCCCCTGCAGCTCCGTCGGCTCCCCGAACGCCTCGTCGAACGACAACGTCTCGATGACGGGCGCGAACTCTCGGACGATGCCGAACACTCGCGCGCTGACGACGCGGTACACGTCGATACGCGGCGGCAGAACCACGGCGGACTGTCCGACGAGACGCCGCGCTTGATGCATCGGCATGGCGGAACGCGCGCCGAACGCTCGGGCTTCGTAACTGGCGCCTGCGACGACACCGCGTCCACCGCTTCCGCCGACGAGGACTGGACGCCCAGCGAGCGTCGGCCGGGTCAGTTGTTCCACCGAGGCGAAAAACGCGTCCATGTCGATGTGGAACACCCACCGCGAGCTGCGTTCTGCGGTCACCGTTCGCGGCAGAGTGCCAGGACGCGCGGATCGGTCGACGTGAAGCGGTCGACCTCTTCCCCACCGTCGCACCGCAGCAGTGAGATCGTCACCGAGTCGGCCCGTAGCGCCGCGACCGACCACTGCGCGCCCGCGTCTTCCCAACGCTGCAATCGTTCCAGGTCGTCGGTGAGCATGTCTGAAGAGTTTAGTCCTCCTCCGACTGAGCCGAATCCTCCCCGCTCCTCAAGCGAGCGGCACCATTGGACGCAGGCTCGCTCGGGAGCAGGAATCGGTCGTGTACTACTGCGGTGGGACGGACCAGTCCGGATACTTCGGCGCGAGGGTGTCCCCACTCGACACACCACGAAGGCGGCGGCCCAGCCATGGTCCGGCGAAACCGGTGACCCAGGTCAGGGCCTGGCGCGCCTGCTCGGCGGTACTCAGCTCTGGCAGCGGTGCCAGTTCGAGCGTCTGGAGGTCGTGGTCCACACCGAGCGCGTCGAGGACCGCCATCGCCATTCGCTGGTGCCCGGCGGCCGACATGTGCAATCGGTCGAAGCTCCAGAGGCGGACGTCGTCGTAGTCGCGGAGTCGCCAGTAGTCGACGAGCACTGCGTCATGACGGTCGGCGATCTCCCGCATCGCTTCCGCCAGAATCGCGAACCGCCCGCGCAAGGCCCGGAATCCCGCGGCCGCACCCGGATCGTGAGGCGTGAACAGCACAACTGTCGCACCCGTCGCCGTGAGGCGACCTATCGCGTCGTCATACACAGCAGCGAGGGCGGTGATGTCTACCGATGGGCGCAGCAGGTCATTGCCTCCAGCGTGGATCGTGACGAGGTCCGGACCGAGCGCGATCGCCGCGTCGACCTGTTCCTCGACGATCGGCACGAGCTTGCGACCACGGATCGCCAGATTCACGTACCGCGTGTCCGACTGCGCAGTGTGAAGCGCGGTCGCGACTCGGTCCGCCCATCCCCGGACACCGTTCGGAAGGGCCGGATCAACATCTCCGACACCTTCGGTGAAGGAGTCTCCGAGCGCCGCATATCGCAGATAAGTCACCGTGCCAGCGTACCGACGTGGATTCGAGCACCAGGATCGGGCGATCGCTGCTGAAACTCGTCGATTCATCGGCCTCCGACGGCATAGTGCCGTCGGAGGCCGATGATCAGACGGATCTCAGAATGCGGTCAGGCCTTCGCGACGTCGACGGAGACGCCGTCGTTGAGCTCGATCGCCGCAGCGGCGCCGATCTCGACGTCGAACGACGTCGCGAGGACTTCGCCTGCGATCATCGCAGCGTGAGTTCTGGCGGTGTCCACCCGATCCTCCGGCACCACGAGCCGGACGACGATGCGGTCCGAGATCTCCAGACCGAGGTTCCGTCGGGCATCCTGCAGTTCACGAACGCGGTCCTTGGCCCAGCCCTCCGCTTCGAGCTCCGGGGTGACGGCGGTGTCGAGCACCACGAGTCCGGCGCCGCTCGGCAACTCTGCCGTCGAGTCCGGCGATGCCGCGACGAGCTTGCGGGAGAACTCCTCTCCCCGCAGTTCGATGCCGTCGGCGACGACGATCTGCTCACCGGTCTCCGCGCTGGTCGCGAACTCCCAGTTCCCCGACTTGACCGCCTTGATGGCCCGTTGGACCTCCTTGCCGATGCGGGGTCCGGCCGCGCGAGCGTTGACCGCCACCTCGACCTTGCCGAACGAGTCGACGTCGGTCGACAGGTCGACCTTCTTCACGTTCATCTCGTCCGCGATCAGGTCCGCGTACGGCGCCATCAATTCAGCGGTCGGGGACGCGACAGTCAGACCGGGCAGCGGCAGACGCACGCGCAGCTTGTTCGCCTTGCGGACGCTCGAGGCGACCGAGCAGACCGACTGGATCTCGTCCATCGCCGCGACGAGATCGGCGTCGGCGGGCAGTTCGCCTTCGGCGGGCCAATCCGTCAGGTGCACCGAGCGCTCCCCGGTGAGACCGCGCCACATGGCCTCGGTCGCCAACGGCAGGAGCGGCGCAGCCAGGCGGCCCGCCACCTCAAGCACCGTGTACAGCGTGTCGAACGCGTCGGCATCGGAGTCCTGGCCCGCCCAGAAACGTGCCCGCGAACGTCGGACGTACCAGTTGGTGAGCGACCCGCAGAACTCGCGGAAGCTCTCGCAGGCGCCCGCGATGTCGTAGACGTCCAGGGCTTCGGTCATCTCGTCCCGCGTCGCCGCAAGCTTGGCGAGGATGTAGCGGTCGAGGACGTTCTCCGAGTCCGTGCGCCACGTGGCCTGACGATCCGCGTACAACTGCAGGAAGCTGTAGGCGTTCCACATCGGGAGCAGCGCCTGGCGGACGCCCTCGCGGATGCCGCGCTCGGTGACGACCAGATTGCCGCCGCGCAGGATCGGCGACGCCATCAGGAACCAGCGCATCGCGTCGGAACCGTCGCGGTCGAACACTTCGTTGACGTCCGGGTAGTTGCGCTTGGACTTGCTCATCTTCTGACCGTCGTCGCCCAGCACGATGCCGTGAGCGGCGACGGTCTTGAACGCCGGACGGTCGAACAGTGCGGTCGCGAGAACGTGCAGGTTGTAGAACCATCCGCGCGTCTGACCGTTGTACTCGACGATGAAGTCACCCGGGTTGTGCGGAAGGATCCCCTTCTCGACCGAACCGTCGAACCAGTCGGTGTTCTCGAAGGGATAGTGCGCCTGCGCGAACGGCATCGAGCCCGACTCGAACCAGCAGTCGAGGACCTCGGGGACACGGCGCATCGTCGACCGTCCCGACGGGTCGTCGGGGTTCGGTCGAGTCAGTTCGTCGATGTACGGCCGATGCATGTTCGTCGGTCGAACGCCGAAGTCGGCCTCGAGCTCGTCCAGGCTGCCGTACACGTCGACACGGGGGAACTCCGGGTCGTCGGACACCCACACCGGGATCGGTGCGCCCCAGAATCGGTTGCGACTGATGTTCCAGTCCTTGGCGCCCTCGAGCCATTTGCCGAACTGGCCGTCGCGGATGTGCGACGGCGACCAGGTGATCTCCTGGTTCAGCTCCAACATCCGCGCCTTGATCGGCTGGACGGCCACGAACCACGACGGGACGGCCATGTAGATCAGCGGCTTGCCCGACCGCCACGAGTGCGGGTACGAGTGCTCGATCGTCTCGTGCCGGAGGATCCGGCCGGTTTCTTTGAGGTCCTTGATGATGACGGGGTTCGCGTCGAACACCATCAGACCCTCGTACGGCGGGACCTGCGAGGTGAACTTGCCACCCGGATCGAGAGGCTGCACCACCTCGATGCCGTTGGCGGTCGCGCAGTCCATGTCCTCCTCACCGAATGCGGGAGCGAGGTGGACGATGCCGGTGCCGCTGTCGGTGGTCACATAGTCCGCGAGCAGAACGCGGTGGGAGTTCGGGTGTCCTGCGAAGAAGTCGAACGGCGGCGTGTAGGTCAGATCCGCGAGTTCGCGTCCGACGTGCGTGCCGATCGTCTCCACCTCGCCGAGTTCCTTGGCGTACGCCCCGACCAGGGCCGTGGCCAGCAGATAGTCGACGCCCTCCGCTGTGCGGACATGGGAGTACTCGACGTCCGGATGAACGGCGATCGCGAGGTTCGACGGCAGGGTCCAGGGTGTCGTCGTCCAGATCAGGGCGTTGACACCGTCGAGCGGCGAACCCGGAGCGGTGAGCGGCATGGTGACGGTCACGGCCGGATCCTGGCGCATCCGGTAGGCGTCGTCGAGCTTCGCCTCCTGATTCGACAGCGGGGTCTGCTCGTACCACGAGTACGGCAGCACACGATAGCCCTGGTACACCAGCCCCTTGTCGTGCAGCCGCTTGAACGCCCACATGACCGACTCCATGAAGTCGAGATCGAGCGTCTTGTAGTCGTTGTCGAAGTCCACCCAGCGGGCCTGGCGGGTCACGTAGTCACGCCATTCGCCGGTGTACCGCAGAACCGAGTCGCGGCAGTAGTCGTTGAACTTCTCGACGCCCATGGTCTCGATCTCCGACTTGTCGGTGATCCCCAACTGACGCTCGGCTTCGAGTTCGGCCGGCAGGCCGTGCGTGTCCCAGCCGAAGCGCCGGTCGACCTTCTTGCCTCGCATGGTCTGGTAACGCGGGACCACGTCCTTGACGTAGCCGGTCAGCAGGTGACCGTAGTGCGGCAGACCGTTGGCGAAGGGCGGACCGTCGTAGAAGACGAACTCGGGAGCGTCGTCGCGGTTGGCGATCGACGCCTTGAAGGTGTCGTCCGACGCCCAGAAGTCCAGCACCCGCTGCTCGACGTCCGGAAACGACGGAGCACCGCGACCGGTGCCGCCCGTCAGGTCGACGATCGGGTACACCGGTGCGGTGCTCGTGGTGTCAGTGTCGGGGGCGTTGTCGCTCACCAGTGTCTCCTCGTGCCAGTGCTGACATGTCAGCGTGTCTCGGCACGGGGACGCTCACCTATGCGATGCGCGCGGTACCACCCCGCTTGCGCCGCACCGTAATGCGACGCCTCTCGAATCTACGGCTGTGACGGGCCTACCCGTCCGGTTCTACTGGGGCGCACGCGCCTGTTCTTCCGGATGCTCCCCGGTGATGGCCGGATCATCGCTTGATCGTGACGGAGTCTACCCGTTGCGCGGTTCGCCGGTCGAGTCGGCGTCGCCCGGCTCGTCGCCGTACACGAGCTTCATCGCGGGCAGCGACGGATCAGGTGTGTTGACGACGACAGAGTCCGATTCGCCCTCCACGCGGCGACGACGCCCGACGTACCCGGAGTCGGTGTTGATCTGCGGCTGACCGCCGGTGATCGGGTCCGACGTCTCGAGCGGTTGAGGGTTCGGCTGATACGACTGGACAGCCGGAATACGGCCCGTCTGGGATGCGGCCGGGAACTGCCCCGTGACCGATCGAATGTAATCGTTCGCATCGCCGGTCTCGGCTTCGACAGGCTGCTGGCCGGTGTCGAAACGCGGCTGCTCGCCGGTGTCGAACCGAGGCTGCTGGCCGGTGTCGAAACGTGGTTGCTGGCCGGTGTCGAAAGTCGGCAGGCGACCCGAGTCGATCGGCTTCTCCAACGGAACCGGACTTCCGTGCGCCTCCGGGGAGACGATCGAACCCAGTCCGGAGGCCTCCGGCTCGGGGTCGGCGTCCCACGACGGCGTGCGGTCTGCGACGGGCTCCTCAACGTCGTCGTCCGCGAGCGGCTCCGCGCGTGAGGACGACTCGCGTCCGCGGATGGTGAACAACGGTTCGTCGTCGACGCCCGTCCCTCCGCGCTTGCCCGCCCGGATGGTGTCGATGAGGAGCACGGCCAGGCCGACCACGCACACGACGATGCATGCGATGGCGAGCGCGAAGTTCGAGCTCACGAGAGCGAACACGAGAAGGCCGAAACCGACGAGAGTCAGCGCTACGGCGATTGTCAGCACGAGCGAGGTCCTCTCGTCGGTTCAGCGTTCGAAGGTGCGGTCACGCTAGTTCTGCGGGTAGCCGCCGTCAAAACCCTGCGGCGCCTGGGTCGAGTCGGCCGGTGCGGCACTGCCTCGCTGCTGCAGCTCTTCCAGCTGCGACTCGAGGTAGGTCTTCAGGCGGGTCCGGTACTCGCGCTCGAAGGTCTTGAGCTGCTCGATGCGACCCTCCAGCACGCCACGCTGCTGGTTGATGGTCGACATGATCTCGGTGTGCTTTTGCTCGGCGTCGCGCTGGAGGAAGTCTGCACGCTCTTGCGCCTGGCGGACCTGAGCCTCGGCACGGGTCTGCGCATCGGCGAGAAGCGCCTCACTGCGCTGACGGGCGTCGGCGAGCGTCGCGTCGGCGTTGCCCTGCGCTTCGTTCACCATGAACTCGCTGCGCTGGCGCGCGTCGGTCAACAGACTGTCCGCCTCGGCACGAGCAGAACCGGTCACTCGGTCAGCAGTGTCCTGAGCGAGGGCGAGAACGCGTGCGGCGCGACCGTGCGCCTCCTCGTCGTTGACGACGGGAGCGGCAGCGACAGGAGCGGGCTCGGGGACCGGCGCGGGCGCCGGAGCCGAGAACGCCTGGGTACGGTCGGCGCCACCCTTGGCACGGGCCTCCGCCAGTTCGGTCTCGAGTTCGGAGACGCGCTGCTTGAGGTCGTTGTTCTCGTCGATCAACCGTGCAAGCTCCGCCTCGGCGAAGTCGAGGAACTGGTCGACCTCGTCCTCGTTGTAGCCACGCTTACCGATCGGCGGTTTGCTGAACGCCACGTTGTGCACATCAGCCGGTGTCAGCCGCATTTCGGTTCCCCTTTTACATCTCACTCGAATCCGGTCGGCTTCGAGTCCGTATGTCCTGCGTCGAGTACATGCAGTCCGCGTGAGCGAACACGTTCGATGCGACGGAGTTTCCATCGCAATTCCATTAATACCAGTACCACTACGTCACTAGCGTGTCATCTCGTCACTCCAGGACCAAGTTTCATCCACAGGCTCTACCCGTTCGAAATACAATCTCGATCGTTTTGTCATCCGCCACGCGCCACTGCACCGATCAGTGCGACGCAGGGGGCCTGACCGCTCCAAAGCCCACGTCAGAGACCTTCGAGGATGCTCGACCCGGCCGCCCCGGCACTCGGGGCGGCATCACGTTCGTGTGATCTGCATTCCACTGCCCCCGGTTACCGCCACGCCCGGTGAATCAGTATTTCCTATTCAACAGAGAACGGGAACAATTGTTCGACAGCTCCGACTCGGTCGATCTAGAGTCCCGATGCGACCGCGAAATGCTGAGTCACCTGCATGCCGATCGCGACCAGAATCAGGATGATCATGAGGGACAGGTCCAGACGCACAGCGCCGAGATTGAGCGGCGGAATCAGCCGGCGCAGAAGCTTGACGGGCGGATCGGTCAGCATGAACACGACCTCGATGATCACCACCGACGGCCCCTTGGGTCGCCAACGACGCGCGAACGACTGCACCATCTCCACCACGAGCCTGCCGAGCAGGAGCAACGTGTAGACGAACAGCGCGAAATAGAGGATCCACAGAAACGATGTCACCTGTCAATCGTGCCTGATGTCAGACGACAACGCCGCGTCGACCCGCCGGAGGAGGCGGTTCGACGCGGCGTGGGCGTCAGGGCGAGAGGTCGCTCAGGACTGGTTGGAGAATCCCGTCTCGGCGATCCGTCGACGCTGTTCGGGACTCACGTCGATGCCCGCAGGCGAGAGCAGGAACACCTTGGTGGCGACCTTCTCGAGCGAGCCGCGCACCGCGAAGGCGAGCCCAGCAGCGAAGTCCACCAGTCGCTTGGCATCGTCGTTGCTCATGTCGGCGAGGTCGATGATGACCGGATTGCCGTCACGGTAGCGCTCACCGATGGTTCGGGCCTCCGAGTAGTCGGCGGGACGCAGCGTCGTGATCTTGGCCGCGGTGTCGGCGACGGCATCGACGTCCATGCGGGGCTCCGGCGCAATGGCATTCGCTCCGCGCACCTGCAGACCCGACGGCCGCTCGAGGGGTTCGAGGCGCGACCGGACCGGCGCCTCATCGGCGAGGCGGCGCGGGGCCTCCGCGCGGCGTGCCGCGACATACGGACGCTCCGAGCGCGGGGCGTAGCCGCGCGAGCCCTCGAAGCGACCGCCGTCGTGCATGACGGGTTCACGCAGTCCTGCATCGGCGTACTCGGGTTCACGGTAGCCCGCGTCGCGGTACTCGCCTCGGAACTCCGACGCGCGGTAGTCGTCGTCCTCGTAGAAGGGCTCCTCGCGCAGCGAGTTCGAACGGTACTTCTCCATGTACGTCCGCTCACGAGCGCTGGGCTCGCCGTCGGACGGACCGTCGAAGTAGTCGTCGTCGTACTCGTTCGGAGGCACCATGCCGAAATATGCCTTGAACTTCTGCATCGTCGTCATCGGAAGCCTTTCTCGAGATGCGCGTGATCCGTGTGGAAGTTGTTGCCAGTTGGTCCAGGTGGTTCTGTTGGGACCAATGTGACTAGAGAGAGAGTATCGGTCGTGGACCCATGATCGCAGTTCCGACACGCACACACGTCGATCCGGCTGCAATCGCCTCTTCGAGATCACCTGACATGCCGGCCGAGAACTCTCGAGCCTCCGGATGCGAGACGATGAAGCGCTCCCGCACCGCCGCTGCCTGCTGCATTGCGGCTCCGGCCTCGATGTCGAGCGGCGCGATCACCATGAGGCCCTCCAAGCTCAGCGCATCATGGGAGGCGACGCGATCCGCGGCGTCTGCGAGATCCGCCTCGACGAGGCCACCACGTGAGGGGTCACCGTCGAGGCTCAACTGCAGCAGCACACCGAGAGGCGAGGTGCGTTCACCCTCATCGCGGCACCGAGCCGCGGCACCGCCGAAGGCGTCGATCAAGTCCAGCGAGTCGACCGAATGCACTCGACGCGCCCATCGCGCGACCGACCGTGCCTTCTTACGCTGCACCGTGCCGATCATGTCGGCGTCGAACGAGACGTCAGGACGCGCAGCGGACACCTCGGCCAGTTTGCGGCCGGCCTCCGGTTCACGCGACTCCCCCACCTCGCGCACACCCAGGTCGAGCAGATGCACAACGTCCGACGCCGGGAAGAACTTGGTGACGACAAGGAGCGTGACGTCACCGTCGGCGCGTCCCGCAGCACGGGTAGCGTCTGCCACCCGCGTCTGCGCCGCGCTCAGTGCCGCCGACAGCGCGTCACGTCGGGAATCCGTCACTCGCGCCCCTGTGCGGCGGAGGAGTCCATCCAGACGACCGATGCGATGCGTCCGGTCGGTGCTCCGCGTCGGTGACTGAACAGTGACAGGTCGTCGATCGTGCAGCGCGGATCGACGGCCACGCCTCCGACACCGGCATCGAGCAGTTGGCGACGAATACCTGCACGCAGATCGAGTCCCGCGGTTCCCTTGCTGGTGCGGCACGCGCTGCCGGGGAGGTGCTTCTCCACGTCGGCCTGCATCGCACTGGGCACCTCGTAGCGATCACCACTGGCGGCGGGCCCGAGGAACGCGCCGATTCGATCGGCCCTGGCCCCGAGATCCATCATCGCCTCGAGCACGACGGGCACGATGCCGATCCGAGCGCCGACGCGCCCGGCGTGGACGGCGGCGATCACGCCGGCCTCGTCATCGCTGAGCAGGATCGGCACGCAGTCGGCGGTGAGCACAGCGAGTGCCAGATCGGTTCGCGACGTGACGAGCGCGTCGGTCACCGGAACCGGCTCGGCGACAGGTCCGTCGACGACGGTCACGGTACGACTGTGGACCTGCTCCATCCAGACCACCCGATCCGGACCCACACCCAGATCGCGGGCCAGGCGCGCCCGATTCTCCGCGACTGCGGCGGGATCGTCGCCCACGTGGTCGCCCAGGTTGAACGAGTCGTACGGCGACTGCGAGACCCCACCGGCCCGCGTGGTCACGGCACGACGGACCGTGTATGCCACGGTCACTTCATGAAGTCGGGAACGTCGACGTCATCGTCGTCGAAGCGCAGCGAGTTTCGGCGCGGAGCCGGGTCGCCGAACGGGTTGCCCGGCTTCTCCCGCTCGCTGCCGAACAGCGGATCCTTCGCCGCCGGGGTCGCGACCTCGCCGGAACTCGCGGCGGCCACCTGGCTCCGGTTCGACACCGCAGGCGCATCGACCTTCTTGCGCGGCGTTCCACCGTCGAAACCGGCCGCGATCACGGTCACGCGCACCTCGTCGCCGAGGTTGTCGTCGATCACGGTGCCGAAGATGATGTTCGCCTCTTCGTGCGCGGCCTCCTGGACCTGCGACGCGGCATCGTTGATCTCGAACAGGCCGAGGTCGCTGCCGCCTGCGATCGAGATCAGAACACCACGCGCGCCCTCCATCGACGCCTCGAGCAGTGGCGAGTTGATCGCGGCCTGAGCCGCCTTGCTCGCACGACCGTCGCCCCGCGCGGCGCCGATTCCCATGAGCGCACTGCCGGCATCGCTCATGACGCCCTTCACGTCAGCGAAGTCGACATTGATCAGGCCGGGCGTGGTGATCAGGTCGGTGATGCCCTGGACACCGTTGAGGAGCACCTCGTCGGCGCTGCGGAACGCGTCCATCAGCGACAGGTTGGAGTCGCCGAGCTGCAGGAGACGATCGTTCGGAATGACGATCAGCGTGTCGCACGACTCCCGCAGAGCAGTGATGCCGGCATCTGCCTGCCCACCGCGGCGCTTGCCCTCGAACGAGAACGGGCGCGTGACCACGCCGACGGTCAACGCGCCGAGCTTGCGAGAGATCGACGCGACGACGGGTGCGCCACCGGTGCCGGTGCCGCCTCCCTCACCTGCGGTCACGAAGACCATGTCCGCACCCTTGAGCAGCTCTTCGATCTCGTCACGCGCGTCTTCGGCGGCCGCACGACCCACTTCGGGGTTCGCGCCTGCGCCGAGGCCACGGGTCGAGTCGCGGCCGATGTCGAGCTTGACGTCGGCGTCGGAGATCAGGAGCGCCTGAGCGTCGGTGTTGATGGCGATGAACTCAACACCCTTGAGACCCTGCTCGATCATCCGGTTGACGGCATTGACACCACCGCCGCCGATGCCGACGACCTTGATGACAGCCAGGTAGTTGTGGGGTGGCGTCATGATGCCTTTCCTAGTCCTGAATTCAAACCCTAAAGCTAAACCAAAGGGTTATAGTTATGTCAAGTACGTAACGCTTGATGACAACGGTATTGATTGCGTACAGATGTGCCGGGTAAGGCACGTGGGCGTGTCGCAGATTGTTCGCTGCGAAATCTCAGCTCACCGCGGGAAACTCCGGACTCGACACGTTGTAGGTGTCCCCATTCACCTTCAACGCACTCTGCAGCGCCTCGGCCTTGTCGTCGGTCCGTTCTGCATCACCCCAGATCACGCGACGCTTCGACGCCATGATGAGGGTGATGTCGGCCGGCGACGACGCTTCGATCGTCGTCGTCCGAGACCGGAGCCACTCCGGCAACTCCTGCGCGACCGTCAGCGCCGCCAGTGTCGCCGGATCCTTCGATCCGGGATTCGGAACCGCCAGAATCGGCAGTCGAGCGAACGTCTTCGGCACCGCTTTCCGGTCGGCGAAGGTCAGGTAGACCATTCCGAGGCGGTCCATCACGCCGATTCCGCCCTGCCAATCGAGAGTGGCTACCGGCGTCCGCTCAGTGACCTCGATCGTCAGCGTGGACGGATAGCTTCGCTCCACCTTGACCTCCTCGACCGCGGGCAGCACCGCGATCCGATCCGCGATCGCACCGGTGTCGACCTGGAGAAGGGGGACGCCCTGGGGTGCGTTCGCCAGGCGCAGCACCTCGTTGCGGTCGACGGCCGCGGTCCCGACCACATCGACCGAACGAACCGACATCAGAGGCGAATAGTACGCGACCGCGACTGCTCCCCCGACAAGTCCGAGCACACCGAGGATCACCAGAATCACGGTCGCCTTGCTCGGTCGCCGACCGCTGTCGCGGTCGGAACCTCGACGTCGGCGTCGACGACGCTCGTCGCCGTCGGCCATTACTGTTCTGCCAGCGCCGACAGGATCGACGCCGCCTGCATCGTGATGTCGCCGGCTCCGATGGTCAGAACCAGATCGCCACGTCGTGCACGCGCGGCCACGGCGCCGGGGATCGCAGACATGTTCGGCACGAACTCGGACGGCGCCGTCACCGCGTCGGAGATCAGCAGGCCGCTCACTCCGGGTTGCGGCGCTTCGCGAGCGCCGTACACATCAGCGACGAGCACTTCATCGGCGAGACTGAGCGCCTCGGCGAACTGAGCGGCGAACTCGGCAGTGCGCGAGTACAGATGCGGCTGGAAGACGGCGATCACACGACCCGATCCGTGCCGGACCACGTCGCGCGCCGCCGACAGCACAGCGCGGACTTCGGTCGGATGGTGTGCGTAGTCGTCATAGACGTCGACCTCCCGCTCGCGGCCGCGGAACTCGAACCGCCGGTGCACGCCGCCGAAACTCTCGATCCCGTCAGCCACGGCATCGACCGGTTGGCCGGTGCTCACACACGCCACGAGCGCACCGAGCGCATTGAGCGCCATGTGCCGCCCCGGCAGGGTCACGTCCAGCGACCTCTCCATCACGGTCGGTGCGACCGGCGGCGAGAGTCGGACCGCCGTGGTACTGCCCGCCCCACGCGGAGTCACCTCGAGGAGTTCGGCCACCAGCGGCACATCCGGCGCCGAGCCGGCGTGGTCACCCGCGCCGTATCCCAGCACTGTGACTCCTCGATCGGTCAGCGTGGAGGCGACACGTCCGCCGAGCGCAGCCGAACCGGGATCGTCGAGGCACAGCACCAGGACGCCACCGGGACGGATCAGCGCGACGAACTTGTCGAAGACCTCGACGTACGCCTGTTCGGTGCCGAAGAAGTCGAGGTGATCCACTTCGATGTTGGTGACCACGACGATGTCCGGGGTGTACTCGAGCAGCGAGCCGTCGCTCTCATCGGCCTCTGCCACGAACACTCCACCGCTGCCGTGGTGCGCATTGGTGCCCGACTCGTTGAGCTCACCACCGACCGCGAACGACGGGTCGCTGCCGCAGTGCTGCAGCGCGACGACCGACATCGACGTTGTCGACGTCTTCCCGTGTGTGCCGGAGATCAACAGGGTCCGGTGCCCCTCCATCAGGAGCGCGAGAACCTGCGGGCGGTACAGGATCGGAATCCCGCGCCTGCGCGCCTCGACGAGTTCCGGATTGTCCTTGGGGATCGCGGCGTGGGTGGTCACGACAACTGTCGGACCGCCGTCCAGGACATCCAGCGCAGACGGGTCGTGACCCACCGTGACCTGGGCGCCGCGCGTTCGGAGCGCAAGAATCCCACGGGAGTCCTTGGCATCCGAACCCGACACGCTTCCGCCCCGCGCGAGGAGGATGCGGGCCAGTCCGGACATCCCGGCGCCGCCGATGCCGACCATGTGTACACGGGCGAGCTGTTCGGGCAGCTGCGGCGACGGCGCGCTCATCGGATTCTTCTCTCGGTCGCGAGTTCCAGTGCTGCGGTGGCGACGGCGACGGCCGCGTCGCGGTGACCGACCGATGCCGCGGCCGCTCCCATCGTGGCCAGCCGATCCGCGTCGGTGATCAATGCCGGGATCTGCTCGGCGACCCACTCCGGCGTCACGTCGTCGTTGTCGACGATCAGGCATCCGCCGGCCTTCTCGACGGGCAGCGCATTGAGTCGCTGTTCGCCGTTGCCGTGCGGCAGCGGAACGTACACGGCAGGCAGTCCGGCCGCTGAGATCTCGGCGACCGTCATCGCACCCGACCGACACATCACCAGGTCAGCAGCGGCGTAGGCGAGGTCCATCCGGTTCAGGTAACTGATGCCGACGTAGGCCGGTGCGCCCTCGGGCGAGACCGGACTGATCGAGTTCTTGGGTCCGTACGCATGGAGCACTCCCACTCCGGCGTCGCCCAGGGCGCCTGCGGCGGGCGCTACCGCCTCATTGAGACGCTGTGCGCCTTGCGAGCCGCCGAACACCAGCAGCGTGGGCGCATCCGCGTCCAGCCCGAAGAACTGGCGGGCCTGTGCACGGACGGCGGGCCGATCGAGGCCGGTGATCGCTCCCCGGACGGGGATGCCGACGACCTCTGCACCTGCGAGCCCGCAGTCGGGCACGGCCGCGAGGACACGATCGGCGACCTTGGCGCCCACCTTGTTGGCGACACCCGCACTCGCGTTGGCCTCGTGGATCACCACCGGCAGTCGAGACGATCCGCGGAACGTCGACCGAGCTGCGAGATAGGCCGGCAGGGCCACGTAGCCGCCGAAGCCGACGACCACATCGGCGTCGACCTCCGCGAACACCTTGCGGGTCGCGCGAACAGAACGCAGAACACGCCACGGTGTCTTGGCCAGTTCCAGACCTGGCTTGCGGGGCAGCGGCACGGGCGGGATCAACTTCAAGTCGTATCCGCGTTCCGGGACGATCTTCGTCTCCAGTCCACGGGTGGTGCCGAGTGCCGTGATCCGCGCCGTCGGGTCGAGCTGACGGACTGCATCGGCGACGGCGAGTGCAGGCTCGATGTGTCCCGCCGTGCCGCCGCCGGCCACGACGACGGACAGCGGCCTGCCGGTCTCTCTGTTCTTGCTCACCGGCGCCTGGTCTCCCCTTCGTTCCGCCTCGTCGGCCGTGCTCGCGACGACGTGTCTGCGCCGCTGCGTCGTGATCGTTCCGCTCTCGCCGCAGCCGACCGAGGCTGGCGCGGCTGTTCACGTCGGAACGCTCCCGGCTGGCTGCCAGGATAGTGGATCTCGCCGGACCGGACAGACGTCGACCCGCTGCCTGCGGCGGGACGCCGGACTCGAGACGACCGGGCGGGCGCCGGTCGGCGGCGGTCAGCCGACGGCGCCGGGCGGCGTCGCTCGCGGCGACTCCTGCTCACGGCGGCGCGTGGAGGTTTGTAGGCCTGCGGAACCGGCAGACGCAGGAGCCGCGCGAGGCCCTTCGGCTTCGGCCGAGTCAGCGCGGTGACGGCGGCGGGTTCGTGGCGCGCGGCGTTCGCGAGCAGCCCGAGCATCGCGAGCATCGTCAACGCCGACGTGCCGCCGTACGAGAGGATCGGCAACTGGATGCCGGTGACGGGCAGCAGACCGATCACGTAGCCGATGTTGATGAACGCCTGCGCGAGGAACAGCACGGTGATCGTCACCGACAGCAGTCGGAGGAACGGGTCCGCCGAACGTCGTGCGATCCGCATTCCCACCCAGCCGAGCAGGACGTACAGGATGACGACGCTGAGCGCCCCG
This sequence comes from Gordonia malaquae NBRC 108250, assembly GCF_000344135.1. GTDB lineage: Bacteria > Actinomycetota > Actinomycetes > Mycobacteriales > Mycobacteriaceae > Gordonia > Gordonia malaquae. The sequence goes on from NZ_BAOP01000004.1 coordinate 78,360, forward strand.
ATCAGCCCGAGCTCTTCGCCGATGATGGCGAAGATGAAGTCGTTGTGCGCGTTGGGAAGGTAGTTCCACTTCGCAGTGCCCTGACCGAGTCCCTTGCCGAAGATCCCGCCGTCGGCGAGAGCGAATTTGGCTTGATTCGCCTGGTAGCCCCCGCCGAGTACGTCCTGCGCACCGCCGAGGAAGCTGAACACTCGAGCAGCGCGGTACTCCTCGACAAAGGCGAAGGCGACGAACCCGATGGCGCCGAAGAACGCGAACGACGCGACGATCCGCCCCGGCAGCCCGGCGAAGACGAGGAGAACGCCCACGATCATGACCAGGATCATCATGGTCGACTGGTTCGGCTGGATGGCCACGAGGAACGCCATCACCGCGGCGACCGGCAGCAGCGGGAGGAGGAGTTCCTTGCTGAAAGTCCCACCGGGTCGCTTATGGGCGAGAATGCTCGCGCCCCAGAGACACAGTGCGACCTTCGCGACCTCGGACGGCTGAAGAGTGAGCCCGCCGATCTCGATCCACCGTTTCGCTCCACCGCCCTGCACGCCGACGCCGGGGATCATCACCATGATGAGCAGGAACAAGGAGACGAGGACCAGTGGGAACGAGAGCCGCTGCAAGGCGGCGGGCGACACTCGCATCGCCAGGTAGAAGCCCACGAAGCCGAGCGCGACGAACATCGCCTGCGTCGTGAACATCCCGTACGCCGAACCGTCTTTCGAGTATCCGTCCACCGACGACGCCGACAGCACCATCAGGAGGCCGAGAACTGTCAGGATCACCGTCAGCGACAGCACCATGTGGAACGACGTCAACGGTCGGCCGACAAGATTGCCGACGCCCTGCCGCACGGTGCCGATCACTGCACGGACGTCGAACGAGGACATCGACAGGTTCAGTCGCCGTGGCGACTCCTGAGCGCGGCCGTCGTCAGCCGAATCCCCGTCGGCGGCGGCGTCGGCATCGAGGATGTCCGGAGCCGACGGCCCGTTCGAACCGTCGTCGACTGCCGGTGAGGCCGGGGCGTCCGCCTCCGTTTCGGAGTCGACGGGCGTGTGGTCTTTCTCCTCGGCGTTCGTCGAGACGCCAGGCTCGGCCGTGGTCGAGCGCTTTCGACGCCGATCTCGACGATCACGGCCGTCCCTCCGGTCTCGACTGCTCATCGGTTTACGACGGAGTCGGCGAGGGCCAGCGATGCGGTCGCGAACGAATCGCCCCGCGCGCCGTAACTGGCGAACATGTCGAGCGACGCGGCCGCGGGCGCCAACAGCACCGCGTCCACGGCACGACCGGAGTCCGCCTGTTCTGCCTCTGCCAACTGCCAGGCGGCCGATACCGCCTGCGCCATCACCGCGTCGGCGCTCGAAGCACCGGTCGCTGCGATGGCCGAAATACCGCCATCAGTCCGCTGAGTCATCACCGAACCATCGTCCCTTGTGAATACTGTGACTGCTGGGACTTCTGGGGCGTGTCGCGCAATCGCGTCCACAATGATGTCGCGATCCGTGCCAATCGCGACGATTCCCGCGAAACGTCGCTTGTTGTGTGCGATCAGGTCGTCGACCGGTGCGCCTTTCAGCAGGCCGCCTGCGATGAGCACCACTCGCTCATAGCCCGACACCGCAGCCTGCGCGGCGTGCGGGTTCGTGGCCTTCGAGTCGTCGACGAACGCGGTCGTGTTGATCCGCGCAACGATCTGGCCACGGTGCGCTGCGGGCGAGAAGCCGATCAGACCGCGCTCGACGGCCTCCGGATCGATCCCGATCGCACGGGTGACGGCAGCCGCGGCCAACGCGTCGAACAGCCCGGACGGACCTGCGGGCCGGATGCGATCGACGGCGATGAGCGGCACTGCGACGGCGGCGAACGCATTGTCGACGAGCATTCCGTCCACGACGCCGAGCTGGCCCGTCTGCGGCACGGCCAGCGTGAAGCCGATGCGCCGGGACTGCTCCCCTGCCGGGAGACCCGAGGCGACGGCGTCATCGAGACCGACGACCGCCACGTCGCCGAGCAACGCCTGCTGTTTTGCGGCGGCGTACGCATCGAACGACCCGTGCCAATCGAGATGATCGTCGGCGACGTTGAGCACCACACCTGCCGCCGGGCGCACCGATGGCGCCCAGTGCAGCTGGAACGACGACATCTCGACACACAGGATGTCGGCCCGTGGCGTCGCGCGGAGCGCATCGGCGACAGTCAGCCCGATGTTGCCGCACGCGAGGACTGCCCGATCCGAGGCTTCGACGATCGCCTCCGCCATGGACGTGGTGGTGGTCTTGCCGTTGGTGCCGGTGATCACGAGCCAGGTGCGCGGCGGGCCGTACATGCCGGCCTGATCGGCGCGCCACGCCAGTTCGACGTCGCCCCACACCGGAATGCCCGCAGCGGCCGCGGCCACCAGCAACGCATCGTCCGGCCGGAAACCGGGCGACACGACGATCAAGTCGATGTCCGGCGGCGCACTGACCACGCCGGCGACGTCGAACGCATCGGGGCCGACCATTGCGACACCGCGCCCGGCGAGGTCGGGATCGGTCCCGCCGTGGGCGAACTTGGTGTCGAGCATGGTGACCCGGGCGTTCTGCTCGTCGAGCAGATTCAGCACCGCGAGACCGGTCGCCCGTGCCCCGGCGACCAGGACACGCTTGCCCGCGAGGTTCAGTTCCGACGGCTGCGCACTCATCGGTTCGTCAGCTCTGCAGCGAGAGGAACTCGCCGTAGAACAACGTAAAGCCGAGCGCACAGGCGATGGCGGTGAGGAGCCAGAACCTGATGATGACCGTCGTCTCGGCCCAACCGCCCAACTCGAAGTGATGGTGGAACGGCGCCATGCGGAACACGCGCTTGCCGGTCGTCTGGAAGAACGCGATCTGGACGACCACCGAGATGATCTCGGCGACGAACAGTGCGCCCAGGACAACGGCGAGAAGCTCTGTCTTCGTGGTGATCGACAGTCCCGCGATCAGACCGCCGAGAGCCAAGGAGCCCGTGTCACCCATGAAGATCTTCGCGGGAGCGGCGTTCCACCAGAGGAAACCGAGGCACGCGCCGCCTGCCGCGACTGCGACGACCGCGAGGTCGAGGGGGTCACGGACCTGGTAGCAGCCCGCCTTGTCGTCGGACACGCCGAGCAGCTCGCACGACTGGCGGAACTGCCAGAACGTGATGAGGACATACGAGCCCATCACCATCGCGGCCGATCCCGCGGCGAGGCCGTCGAGGCCGTCAGTGAAGTTGACCGCGTTCGACCACGCCGCCACCACCAGCCAGCAGAAGAACACGAAGCCGACCGCGGTCAACGAGATGACGTTGATGTCGCGCGCGTACGAGAGGTGCTCGCTCGCGGGCGTCAATTCGGCGCCGTTGCGGAACTGCAGCAGGAGGATGCCGAAGATGATTGCGGCGAGGAACTGGCCGACCGACTTCGCAGTCTTGTTCAGACCGAGATTGCGCTGCTTGCGGATCTTGATGAAGTCGTCGAGGAAGCCGACAAGACCCAGTGCGGTCGCGAGCCCGAGCACCAGCAGTCCAGAAGCGCTCGGCCCCTGCCCGTTGCCGATCAGGCCGACGAGGTGGGCGCCGAGGTAACCGGCCCACAGCGCGGTGATGATGGCGACGCCACCCATGGACGGGGTGCCGCGCTTGGCCTTGTGGCTCTCGGGGCCCTCGTCGCGAATCTCCTGGCCGAATCCCTGGCGGGAGAACACCTTGATCAGCACGGGGGTCAACAGAATCGACACCGCCAGCGAGATCGCTCCGGCGATCAGAATCTGGGTCACAGCTGATGAATCCTCACTCGTCGAGAGAACTTTGACTACTGAATCTAGCCTGTGAAGGCCCTGAATGAGGGCACCCGGTAGGCGGTCGCGCGTCGGACGTCACACTTGGACGCGACGAACCTGCAGGTGGAGCTCGTTCTGCCAGAAATCGATCAGTGCGGGTGCGAGGTCGTCCGGTCCGGCGACCACCACCACGTCGCCCGGTCCCGGCCGGTAGCCCGGCGCGGTGCGCATGTGGTCGACGGCCTCCGCCGGTGTCCCGACGAATGCGGCCTCGTCGCCCCACGACCCCTCCATGACCGCCCCCTGATGGAGGGCCCGGACCACACGTGACTCGCCGACCGCGATGATCTTGTCCACTGCGACGCGGACTGCCTGTCGACCCAACCCGTCGTGGTCCACCGCCCGGCTGTTGTCGTCGGCTCCGTCGGCGTCGGCGAGCTCGCCGAACACCGCCCACGTTCGAGCCGAGTCACCGGAGCGGTGAGCGCTGCCGGCGCCCGCGTCCGCGGCGACCGCCACCATCTCGCGAAGCAACCGCTTGGCCGCGGGCACATCGGCTCCGGACTCGGCGACCAGAACGTGCAGCAAGGCGTCGCCGGAGATCGCTTCGAGCGCTTCGCCGAGCACGGTGCGGTCGTCGAAGGGATGCTTCACCCCGTTGATCTCCTGCCCGGTCTCGTGTCCCTTGCCCGCGACCAGGACCACGTCGCCGGACCGTGCCCACTCGACGGCAGCGGTGATCGCCGCCCGGCGATCACCGATCTCCCGAACGTCCGACGCTCTGCGCTGGGCGGCAGGCACTCCTTCCGCCCCAGCGACGACTGCCGCGCGGATCGTCGACGGATCCTCCGACCGCGGATTGTCATCAGTGACGATCACCAGATCGGCCGCTCGCACGGCGGCCGCACCCATCAGGGGACGCTTCTCGGTGTCGCGGTCCCCACCCGCACCCAGGACGACGGCGATGCGCCCGTCTGTGTCCGCGGCGAGGGTCGCGAGCACCGCTTCGACGGCAGCCGGCTTGTGCGCGTAGTCGACGACTGCGAGGAAGTCCTGCCCGCGATCGACCTTCTCGACACGTCCGGGCACGGCCACGTGGGCGAGCCCCTCGATCGCGACGTTCACGTCGACACCGGCTGCGTCGACGGTGGCGAGCGCGACGAGGGCGTTCGCGACGTTGTAGGCGCCGGGAAGCGGGACGAGGATGTCGTGGGCCGCGCCGTCCGGGCCCACAGCGGACACCCGCTGGCTCCCCTGCACGTCGCTGACCACTGCCGAGACATGCCAGTCGCCGGGCGTCTCCCCGGTCGACACGGTGACTGTCGGGTGACCGCCGTCGGACGCTATCCGGGCCATCCGCGCACCCCACTCGTCGTCGACGCAGATCACCGTGCGCGCCGCGCGATTGGGCGAATCTGATGCGAACAGCCGTGCCTTCGCATCGAAGTACTCGTCCATCGTCTTGTGGTAGTCGAGGTGATCCTGCGACAGGTTGGTGAACGCGCCGACCGCGAATCGGCAGCCGTCGACGCGACCGAGGGACAGCGCGTGACTCGACACCTCCATCACGACGGCGTCCGCGCCGCGTTCGAGCATCACCGCGAGCAGCCGCTGGAGGTCGGGCGCTTCGGGCGTGGTGAGGTCGCTCGGGATCGGCTCACCGTCGATCCTCGATCCCGTCGTCCCGACGAGTCCGACGCTCTTGCCCGCCGCACGCAGCGCCGCCTCCGCCAGATACGACGTTGTGGTCTTGCCTGACGTCCCGGTGATGCCGATGAGAGTCAGTTTCGACGACGGGTCCCCGTACACGCGCGCTGACACTGCACCGAGCACACTGCGCGGCTCAGGGTGGACGAGCACCGGAAGCGTCGAACCGACCCCGCGGACCGTCTCGAGGCCTGCCGGGTCGGTGAACACCGCTACGGCCCCCGCCGCCTCCGCCTGACTCACGTAGGTCGCGCCGTGCGTCCTGGTCCCCGCCATCGCCGCGAACACGTCTCCCGCACCGGCGGCCTGCGCGCGCAGCGTGATCCCGGAGACCTGGACGTCCGGGCCGTCGAGCGATGCACCGGACAGCGCTCCGAGCTGCGACAACAGCACCGGCTCGGTGGCCGGTCGGAACCCGTTGCGCGGGGCGTCCGCTCCTGTGCTCACTCGAAGACCTCTTCCTGTGGTGCTCCGCGCACGACAGATCGATCGTGCGCGTTCTCGACAGATGAATCTACCGTGGCCGTCCGACAGAACCGGTCAGGCCTGCAGGCGCAGACGCGGTGCGGGCTGGGCCGAGTACGGCACGCGCTCGTGCTGCAGCAGCCACGCGCCGATCGTGGCGAACAGCGGCGCCGCCGACTGACCGCCCGAGCCGTCCGAGCTGCGAACCGGGTTGTCCATCATGATGCCGACGACGTACCGCGGGTCGTCAGCCGGAGCGATCCCGGCGAAGGTGATGTTGTAGCTGGACTTCGAGTAGCAGTTGCAGGCCGGGTCCACCTGCTGAGCGGTTCCGGTCTTGCCCGACGTCTGGTAGCCGGCGATGGCGCCTTTCGCGCCGGTCCCCTGCTGATTGCCGTCGTCGTCGTTCTGCATCACGGCGCGGAACATGTCTCGGACCGTGTCGGCCGTCTTGGGAGAGACCACCCGCACCGAGTCGGGCTTCTCACCGCCGGTGATGATGCGCGGCGGAATCCGGACACCGCCGTTGGCGATCGCCTGATACATCGAGGTCATCTGCAGCAGCGTCATCGACAGACCCTGGCCGATCGGGAGGTTTGCGAACGAGCCACCGGACCATTGACTGAGCGCCGGAACGTCGCCGGGGCTCTCGCCCGGCAGGCCGACCCCCGTCATCGCGCCCAGCCCGAAACGCTGCAGCATGTCGGCGAAACGCCGCTCCCCGACCCGCTGCGCGAGCATGAGGGTGCCGACGTTCGACGACTTGCCGAACACTCCGGTCGTCGTGTACGGAGCCGTGCCGTGGGCCCAGGCGTCGTTCACCGTGATGCCCGACATCTTGATCGATCCGGGAACCTGCAGCACCTCGTCGGGATTGGTCACGCCGTATTCGAGAGCCGCGGCGGCGGTCACGATCTTATTGACCGATCCGGGCTCGAACGGCGACGTCACCGACCGGTTGCCCAGGTCGGCGCCCTTCTGCTCGTCGAGAGGCTTCGACGCGTCGAAGGTGCCGTCGTTGGCCATCGCGAGGACTTCCCCGGTCCGACTGTCCATGACGACCACCGACACGTTGTTCGCGCCGGACGCCTTCTTCGCCATGTTGACCTGGCTCTGCACAAACCACTGGACGTCGGAGTCGAGAGTCAAGTGGACGGTCTCGCCGTCCTTCGCGGGATGGACGTTCCGTTTGCTGCCCGGAATCATCACACCGTCACGGCCCTGGTCGAACGTCTCGGTGCCGTTGGTACCTGCCAACACGGGCTCGAGCGACGATTCGAGACCGATCAGCCCGTTGCCGTCGTAGTTCACGTCGCCGACGACGTTGGCTGCAAGGGATCCGCCCGGGTACACCCGGATGCTCTGCTTCTCGGCTCCGACCTCCGGAAACTTGTCCTGGATGGACTTCGCGAGTTCGGGGGTGATGGCGCGCGCGAGGTAGACGAAGTCCTTGTCGGACGTCAACCGCGTGAGCAGGTCCTCCTGGCTGATGCTGCCGCCGAGCATCTCGGACACGCCCGCGGAGATCTCCTTGAGTCGCGTCGGGACGTCGGGCACGGCGTTGTTCTTCTTGTGCTCGGTGTCGATCGACGCGCGGACGGCCTTCGGCTGGAAGGTCAGGGCCCGCGCGTCGTCGGTGTGCGCCAGGAGTCGCCCGTTGCGGTCGACGATGGACCCGCGAGTCGCGGGCAACTGCATCGTCACAGAACGTTGCTGGGCGGCGAGCGCCGAGATGTCGTCCGCTGCGATCACGTTGACGTACACCATTCGGCCTGTGACGAGCACCAGAGCGGCGGCCACGAGAACTCCGACGATGCGCTGCCTGCCGATGAATCGAGGCGACGGAGCCGAGTCGAGTTCGTCGATCCGGGAGTCGTCCACCGGCGGCGGGGTCGGCAGCCGACTGCCCGCACTCGATCGTGCGCCCGGCCTGGACGCCGGCGGGCGCACGGAGCGGGAACTGGATCGGGTCATGATTGTCGATTCTCCACCCGGTCAGCGTGCACGTGCGGTATTCGGCCTCGGCGTGGCGGCAGACCGGGGAACCACATTCGGCGCGGGCGTCGACGATGTCGGGGCCGTCGCACGGTCGGTGGACGTGGGTTCGGTCAACGTGGTGCCCGTCGTGCCGAGTCCCTGCGAGTCGTCGACCTTGTCCGCATCGATCTTTGCGACCGGGTTGGGCTCCGGGTTCAGAGCCGGTAGCGGTTTGCCGTCTGCCGGAGTCGCCGTACCGCGGACCTTCTTCGATCCGCTTTCGCCGACGGTCACCTGCAGAGCCCCGTCAGCCGGCACCATGCCCTGCTCGGCTGCCTTCGCTGCGAGTTCAGGTGCAGCGTCGGCCTTGTCGAACGTGCGCTGCAGATCGTCGCGGCGGTCGGACAGCGACTGGTTCTCACTGCGCAGCGCGTCAAGCGCATACGAGTCCTGGGCCGACTTCGTCGTCAGGTACAGGGTGAGGCCGAGCGCCCCGACGATCAGGAGCAGAACCGGGAACACCAGCGGGACGCCGGCGATTCGGCGACTGGTGATCCCACCGCTCGGCCCGACCGGCCCGATGCGACGCTCGCGCCGGTCCAACGCGCGTTGCGCGGCCTTCGACCGATTCGCTCGCTCGACCGTCGCGGTGCCGCGGGTCCTCCGTGGACGGCGTTCGCCTCGTGCCTTCTCGGTCCGAGCGCCGACCCCCGCCGAACGCTCGGGACCAGTCTTACGGTCGTCGAGCAGTGTGCTCACCGTGTGCCCCCTTCGTCTTCTGCCACGCGTTCGATCGCGCGGATGCGTACCGGCGCAGACCGCGGGTTCGCTTCGCGCTCGGTCGCGTCGGCCTGTTCCGCTCCCCGTGTGACGAGTGCGAACCGGGCGGCCGTGCCCGGAAGATCCACCGGAAGCCCGGCGGGTGTGGTGTTGCGGACGGCTTGGGCGAAGTCTCGTTTGACGATCCGGTCCTCGAGGGACTGGTAGCTCATCACCGCGAGACGTCCGCCGACCGCGAGTACGTCCAACGACGCAGGGATCACGCCCCGGAGCGAGTCGAGTTCGTGGTTCACCTCGATGCGCAAGGCCTGGAACGTCCGCTTGGCGGGATGCCCGCCGGTCCTGCGCGTCGCGGCCGGGATGGTCGCGTAGAGCAGCTCGACAAGTCTGCCGCTCGTGGTGAACGGCTCGATCGCACGCTCACGGAGGACCGCCGACGCGATCTTCCCCGCAAAGCGCTCCTCGCCGTACTCACTGAGCACTCGCGCCAACGCGCCGTGCTCGTAGGTGTTGAGGATGTCCGCGGCGGTCAGGTCGTCGTCCGAGTTCATCCGCATGTCGAGCGGCGCGTCGACCGAGTACGCGAAGCCGCGATCAGTGCGGTCGAGCTGCATCGACGAGACACCGAGGTCTAGCAGGACACCGTCCACGGTCGACAATCCGGCTCGCGCCACGACATCGTCGATCTCGTCGTAGCGAGCATGGTGGAAGAACACACGGTCGCCGAACCCGGCGAGTCGTTCACTCGCGATGCCGATGGCCGATGTGTCGCGATCGATGGCGTGCACGACGAGCCCTGGCAGACGGGTGAGGAAGTACTCGGTGTGACCGCCCGCTCCGAGGGTTCCGTCGACGAGGACCGCGCCCGTGCCGTCGGAGTCGGTCCGGGTCAGTGCTGGTGCCAGGAGATCGAACATCCGCTCGGCCATCACCGGCACGTGACCGTGTTCACCGTGCTGACGTTCGTTCACTGCGCCTCCTCCCCGGTGTCGCATGTCTGACGACGACGCCACGGCCGGGTGGCGGATACGTCGTGATGAGCTGGACGAACCGAGACACGCCGGAGAACAACACTGCGGTGAGGCGGGGTCCCCGCCCGAGCGCACCTGGCGTTGGGGAAGTACGTCAGGGTCGATCGGGCCGAGGCCTCGTCTCACCGCAGGTGTCGTCGTCCGTCGTGTTCAGTTCGTCAAAAGGTCGCTAGAGGATCGAGTCCAGTGCGGTCGATCCGGCGTTCGAGAACGCCTCTTCGTGCTCTGCCTGGTACTCGCGCCACTTCTGCGCGTCCCAGATCTCGAGGTGGTCGTACGAGCCGATCACCACACACTCCTTGGTGAGTTCCGCGTATTCGCGATGCTCACCGGAGAGGCTCACCCGCCCCTGCCCGTCCAGTCGCTGCTCGTCCGCACCTGCGAAGAAGTACCGCAGGAATGCGCGTGCCTCGGGATCGTTGCGCGACGCCGTCACCGCCTTCTCTGCGATGGCGTCGAACTCCTCCGCTCGGTATACCGACAGGCTGCGGTCCTGGCTTCTTGTCACCATGACCCCTCCTGCCAACGCGTCCCGAAATTTGGCCGGCAAGGTCAACCGCCCCTTGTCGTCGAGCTTGGGTGTGTAGGTACCGAGAAAGCGAGCCATGTCGGCAACCTCCTCACCCGTTCTGGTTTTGGCGGTTCCGGTGTCCCCCTCAACCAGTGATGCCCACAGTACCCCACTTTCCACCACTTTCCACCCCGCAAGCCCCACCAACTCCCCACGACCATATATATGCGCAGGTCAAAGGAATGCCAGGTTGGAGATTCTCAGGAAACAGCCAGCACACAACGTGCGTGTCGGGGGTCCCGTGTGGGACAAAACAGCACTAGAGAGGCTGCTGTGGGGCCCTATGACCATCAGTGGGTGAAAGTGGGGCGTTCCGGTGGGGCGTTGTGGGGAATCCGGGGGGCCGAGGCATCTTGACACACGAAAGCGGGGCCTCATCCTTCTCGCATCGAGAAGGAGAGGCCCCGTTTCAGAGATCTAGTGGACTTCTAGTGATCGTCCTGGTCGAACCGACGCTGGAAGCGCTCTTCCATGCGTTCACTCAAGGACGGCTTGCCCGGCTTCGCCCGCGAGGACGATCCACCCCGCGACGCCGGAGACGACGCGTCGGCGAGGTTCGGACCACGGGGACCGAACATCCCGAACGCCGCGGCTGCGAACATCACGAGGAAACCGATGAAGCTCAGAATGCGGAGACCGCCCACTTCGACGTCGACCATGAGGCCGCCGACAAGAAGCGCCAGACCGACAAGGAATCCGAGCACGGCGACAAGGCGTCGTCGTGCCGTCGGACGGCCGACGCGCTGTTTCGTCACGCTCGAGGCGAACTTCGGATCCTCGGCGTACAGCGCGCTTTCGATTTCGTCGAGCATGCGTTGCTCGTGCTCAGAAAGCGGCACTATCCCTCCTCGCTGGTCAGCTAGGCGTCATCGGTCAATGCCCAGTACAACTTCATGATACGAGCAGATCCGCTTGACGACCACCACTCCGTCCGGTCGAACGACGGCGATCGGGCATCTTTCCCTGTTCGTACATCAATAGTGTGGCATCTGCCACGTCCAAGAACTCCATCGCCCTGCGTTCCACACGCGCACACAGCGTTGAGTCGACAGTCTTGACCAGCCCGGCCTCGACGTGGCCACGCATCACCGACAGTCCACCGAAGTATTCGGCGAGGTCGTGCGCCTCGGGGGCCACCGCCTTGATTCGACTCCATGCGTCACGGGCATCCCGGCGTCGGCGCACCGGACCCGGCGGCTCGTGAACTGCGAGCACCGCAGCAGATGCACGGATCGCAGCCAGGTAGAAGAGACGAAACCGCTCGGCTCCGTCGTCCTCGACGGCCGAGGCGTCCTCGAAGAGGGCCTCAGCCCGCTCGAGGAGTTCCCGGCTGCGCAGCACGACCCGCTCGTCGACGACTCCTCGCGTCGACTCGGACGATCGTGCACTCGCTTGCGACCGTGCCATCTCGTGTCACGTCCTCTCGTCATGTCCTGCGGAGTTCCGGCGCCTCACCGGTGATCTGGTGCAACAGTCCCATGAGGGTCTGACATTTCTGGTCGCGCTAATCTCTCCACAGCTTTCGCCGCACCAGATAGGACTGAAGGATGACCAGCCGTTCGCCGTCCCCGTACCGCCTGGTGGCGCTGCACCCACAGGACGCGAACGAATGGATCGACCCCGCGGTGCACACGTATGTGACGGCGATGAACTATCCGCGCGGAACCGAGGCCCACCGCGCTCCCCTGTGGCGGGACCACATGACTCGACCCGGCTGGTACGCGGTCGGCGCGTTGATGCAGGTGTCGAGCATCGATGCACTGCGCCCGTCGATCAGTCGATTGCGCGTCGACGGTATGACCGGCGTCGATCGTGAGGTGCTGGTCGGAGTCACGTACGGGTATCACGGCGCCCGTGATCAATGGTGGAATCAGCAGCTGCGATCGGGACTGCGGCGCACGGGTCGTCCGCCCGCCGAGATAGAGCGGATCACCTCGGACTACTTCGAGCTCACCGAACTCCACGTCCACCCGATTGCGCAGGGTGCGCGACTCGGCGAACGTCTGCTGCTGGCACTGCTCGCGGACCGGCCCGAATCGACGGTCCTCCTGTCCACACCGGAGGTCGCAGGCGAGGCGAACCGCGCCTGGTCGTTGTACCGGCGGCTCGGGTTCGCCGATGTCCTGCGAGGCTTCACGTTCGTCGGCGATTCCCGGCCCTTCGCATTCCTCGGGCGGACACTCCCGTGTCGCGAGGACCATTCATTGCAGCGCTCTGGCACGATGACACCGTGAAGTCACTCCGCAGAGCCCCGATTCTCGCCGTCGTCGCGCTCCTCGCAGTGGCGCCGCTGCTGTCCGGCTGCCTCACCAAGTCGACGACGGTCGGCGACCAGTTCTCTGGTCGAATCCTCGTCGTCAGCAGCCCTGACGCCGGCCCTACGACTCCGGCGTTCGACATTCCCGCGTCACTCGGCAGCCAGGTGTGGTCCACCGACTTCCCGTCGAACGACGCCGCGACCGCGCCCACTGCGAGCAAGACCCCGGACTCCGCCGACACCGTCGTACCCACCGCCGAGGGGAAGAAGGGCGCGCAACTGTCGTTCGATCACCTTTCGACAGGGCAGTTCAGCCAGTTGGGCGACATCATCGCCGGTGCGCTCCCGGATCCGACCGCAACCGTCGATTTGAAGGCGACACGCAGCGGCGAGTTCGTTCGCCTCCGCGGATCGGCGTCGCTCCTCGATCTCGACCCGGCGACGACGTTCGTGTCGATCACGGTCGACTTCGCGGGGCCGGTCGCGGCGACGAACGGTCAGCAGTCGGGCGACTCGACAGTCACCTGGATCCCGCAGCCCGGTCAGACGACGGAGTTCAACGCCGATTCCGAGTACGCCGACCCGGCGACCGCCGCGGTGCCGAGTTGGACGTGGTTCATGCTCATCCTGTGCGGCGCCCTTGTCGTCTTCATCGGCCTCGCCGCCTACAAGAACCGCGACAACAGTCCGCGACCCGGCCGTTCGCAGAAGTCCAAGCCTCTCCCGAAGCCGCTGCAGAAGGTGGCCGACAAGGTCACGTCCTCCGACTGACGCACCTCAGACCGAGGCGCGCTCCAGAGCACCACGGGTGTCGATGCCGATGCGTTCGAGCACTTCGCTCGTCGCCTTCGTGAAGTTGAGGCTGCAGAAGTGCAGGCACGGTGCACCCTCGTCGATCAACCGCTGCGCCATCTCGGTGCACAGGTCGATCCCGACCTGACGGATGGCGGCCTTGTCCTCCTCGGGACCGTCGCCCGCTGCTTCTACGAGCCGCTTCTCGACGTCGGCCGGGATCGTGCTGCCCGACAGTTCGGTCATGCGTCGAGCCGTCGCCAGCGACGTGATCGGCATCAGGCCCGGGATGAGCGGCTTCGCGCCCTGTTCCGGGTCTGCGGCCACGACCCGATCGCGGAGACGGAAGTAGTCGTCGACGTCGAAGAACACCTGCGTCACGGAGTACTCGGCGCCCGCACGCAGCTTGCGGACGAGGTTCTCGGTGTCCGACGCCAGATCCGGCGAGCGATGGTGCCCTTCGGGGAACGATGCGACTCCGGTGTGGAAGTCGCCGAGCGAGTCGATGAGCTCCACGAGTTCCGATGCGTACTCGACGCCCTGGGGATGCTTGGTCCAGGTGCCGAGCGGATCGCCCGGGGGGTCGCCCCGCAGTGCGAGAAGATTGACGATCCCCTTGTCGGCGTACGCGCCGACAAGCGCGCGCAGTTCGTCGATGCTGTGGTTCACCGCGGTCAGGTGCGCGATCGTCAGCAGTGTGGTCTCGGTGGCGAGTTCGCCCGCGATGCGCACGGTGCGATCGCGGGTCGTACCGCCTGCACCGTAGGTCATCGAGACGAAGGCCGGGTTCATTCGTTCGAACACCCGCACGGCACGCCACAGTCGAGCTTCAGCCGCCTCGTCGCGCGGCGGGAAGAACTCGACTGAGAACGGCACGGGCCCGCTGTGTGGGGCTGCGATCCGTTCGACGACGGACTGCCCGCGGGCTGCGACGGCTGTCGACTCATTGCGTTCACTCACGAGCCGATCATACGGTCGCGGTCCGATCCTTCGGATTCGACTCCGACCCGGCCCCTGCTCCGATCCAGGCAGTGACCCACCGGTCGACGCGTCGGCGTGAGTGCCGTCACTGCGACGTCCACCGGTAGGGTTGCTGGCGTGGTGAATCTGACGGAGCTGCCTGCTGCAGTGGACGACGTGCTCGACGGGTTCTTCCAGGCCACGGCACCGATCCTCGAGGCGATCTATCCCACTGTCGGCGAGGCGGGCGATGCGCTGCGCGACTTCGTGATGACGGGCGGAAAGCGAGTCCGACCACTGTTCGTCTTCGCTGGACGGCAGTGCGCCGCGGCGGGTCCACCGCTCGCCAACGGAGATAAAATCACCTTGATTGAAACTCCGGACGAGCTGCGCGAGACGCTGCGGGTCTGTGCGGCGATCGAGCTTATCCAAGCGTGTGCTCTCGTCCACGACGACATCCTCGACCGCTCGGACACGCGCAGGCAGAATCCGACGGTGCATCGCCGCTTCGAAGCCGTCCACGCCGACCGCGGATGGGCTTCGGACTCCGGACACTACGGCGACTCTGCTGCGATCCTGATCGGCGACATGGCGCTTGCCTGGGCCGACGACCTTTTCCACGGCGCGATGCCGACGCCTGATGCCGTCGCCGATCCCCCGCACCGCCCGATCCCGTTCGCGGCGTCCGCGGTGTGGTCCAGGATGCGGACCGAGGTGCTCGCGGGCCAGTTCCTCGACATCACCAACGAGGTGTCCGGTGACGAGTCGCTGACCGCGGCAGAACGCGTGATGGCGTATAAGACCGCCGCCTACACTGTCGCTCGACCATTGGAGCTCGGGGCGACACTCGGTGGAGCGTCCCCCGAACTGTGTGCCGAACTCCACGGCATCGGCATCGACCTCGGTATCGCGTTCCAACTGCGCGACGATCTGCTCGGAGTGTTCGGCGACCCCGCCGAGACCGGCAAGCCCTCGGGCGACGACCTCATCGCGGGCAAACGCACAGCCCTGCTCGCCGTCGCGCTCGACGCCGCTTCCGATGCCGACGCCCGTCTGCTCCGCAGCAGTGTGGGCCGCCCGATCAGCGATGCCGAACTGGCCGCCGCCCGCGACGTCCTCATCCGATCCGGTGCCGTGGCCGAGATCGAACGACAGATCGCCGATCGCCGTGACGTCGGCCTCGCCCGGATCGACGCCCTCGACTGCCCTGCTGCGGCTCGCGCCGACCTGACGTCGATGGCGCACCGCGTCACCAGCCGGAACAAGTGACTGCGGTGTCGACTCCCCACGTCGTCGTGATCGGCGCAGGCCTGTCCGGACTGTCGGCCGCGGCTCGACTCCGCCAGTCCGGCGTCGACGTGACCATCATCGAAACAGCATCTGCGGCGGGCGGTCTCGTCCGCACCGAAACGATCGGCGGGCACCGATTCGACACGGGCGCGACTGTCCTGACCATGCCGGGACTGCTCGTCGACGTGCTCGATGCCGTCGGAGTGACCGAAGATCAGGCCCGCGAACGGCTGTCGCTGACTCCGGTCGATCCGGGCTACGTGATGAACTACGCCGATGGAACTTCGTTGACCATCCCGCACGATGCGGCAGCGATTCCGGCCGCCGTGGCCGACGCGTTCGGTCCGAAGTCCGGATCTGACGTGGCCGACCTGCTGACCTGGCTCCGGAGGGTGTACGACGCGGAGTTCGAGGTCTTCATCGACCGGAACTTCGACGGATTCAGCGACCTGGCCGATGGACGGACTCGCAAGGCCGCCGCCGAGCTCGTCCGGCTCCGCACCCTCGGCGGCTTGACCGGCGCGATCGCACGATTCGTGTCGGACGAACGTCTGCAGCGCGCATTCACCTTCCAGGCGCTGTACGCGGGTGTCCCGCCGCACCGTGCCCGGGCGATCTACGCGATCATCCCCGACATGGACATCGGGCGGGGAGTCTGGGCGGCGCCTGGAGGCATGGGTCGGGTCGGCGAAGTCCTCGCGTCCGCGCTTGTCGATGCGGGCGTCCGCATCTCCTACGGGACCACCGCGACCGGGTTCACCAGGGACTCTGCGGGCTCGATCGTGGCCGTCGACACGACCCACGGTCCCATAGCCGCGGACGCCGTCGTCTCGACTCTCGAACGTGACGCCGTCGCTCGTCTGACCGGCGAAGGTCGCGCACGTCGACGTCTCACGTATTCGCCGAGCGCGGTGGTCGCCCACGGCCTGGTGCCGGTCGATGTGACCGCCCGGTGGCGATCGGGTCATCACACACTCGACTTCGGCACTGCGTGGACACAGACGTTCGCCGAGATCACCGGCCGCCGGGGCCGCGTGATGTCGGACGGTTCGTTCCTCGTGACGCGCGGCGCAGTCGGCGATCCGGGAACGTTTGTCGTCGACGGCCTGGAGTCGGTGTCAGTCCTCGCTCCGACGCCCAACCTCGACTCGGCCGAACTGCCGTGGGACGTCCTCGCCGCGCCGTACGTCAACGAAGTGCTCAGCACCCTCGCGCACCGCGGGTACTCGGGAATCGACTCGATGCGCATCCTCCGCATTGATCACCCCCGCACGTGGCAACGCGCAGGCCTGCCCGCGGGAACTCCGTTCTCGGCCGCTCACACGGCCGCCCAGACCGGGCCGTTCCGCACGCGCAACGTCTGGCCCACGATCGACAATCTTGTCCTCGCGGGCAGTGCCACGGTGCCCGGTGTCGGCATCCCACCGGTCCTGATCTCGGGCGGACTCGCGGCTTCGCGTGTCGTCGACATGCTGAGTACAGGCGGCGACCGATGACGACGGCAGCCACCGACAACAGCGTCGACTCGTCCGGCGGCTCGCTCAAAGCGTTCGTCGGCCGGTATCCGGACTCCGTCATGGGGTTCGCGGGCGCATTCGCCGTCACGATCGGCACGTACGGCCTGGCCGACGTCCCGCGAAACGATGCGACGCTCGCCGACCTGGGCCTTGCGCCGATGACGTACGGCCACGGCAAGACCCTGTCGGGTGTGGTGTTCTGGCTTGGTGTCACGCTGATGATCTGGGCGTGGGTGCGGATCGGGCGGGCCCCGCATGCGATGAGCCTGCGGGCGACCGTCACAACGGTCCTCGCGTGGGCGGCGCCGCTGATGCTCGCGATCCCGGTCTACAGCCGTGACGTGTACGCATACCTCGGTCAAGCGATGGTCCTCGCCGACGGGTTCGACCCGTACCAGGACGGTCCCGCCCATGTCCCCGGTCCCATCGTCGACTCGATGGCTCAGATCTGGGCGCCCACGACGTCGCCCTACAGTCCGGCGTTCATGCTGCTCGCACGGGGTGTTGTCGAGGTGACCGGCCAGAACGTGTTCGCAGGCGTCATCGCCTTCCGGATCGTTCTGCTGCCCGGTCTGCTGCTCGCGCTGTGGGCTGTCCCGAAGATCGCCGCGCACTTCGGCGCGAGTCGTCGCCGAGGGCTGTGGCTGGCTGTCCTCAACCCGATGCTGCTGATCCACCTCGTCGGCGGTCCGCACGCCGAGCTGCTGTTGATGGGTGTCCTCGCCGCCGGCGTCGCACTCGTCCTCGACGGCCGCCACATCCTCGGGCTGCTGGTACTCGGTTGCGCCGGATCGCTCAAGGTGACCGCGTTCATCGCGGTCCCGTTCGTGGTGTGGATCTGGATCGATCATCTGCGCAGAGAACGCGCCGTCTCCGTGCAGGACGGCGTCGGGGTGTTCGCCGCGACGGCAGCGATCCCGCTCGCGGTCTTCGGCACGTTCACAGCGATCCTCGGGCTGGGCATCGGCTGGACGAACGGGCTGACGTTCGCGGACCGCATCATCAACTGGTTCACGCTTCCGAGCCTGGTCGGCCATGTGGCGAGCTACGTCCTCGCGCCGTTCCACGTGTGGAATCTGCAGGCGATCCTGCCGGTGACCCGCTTGATCGGCCAGGTTGTGCTGGCGGTCCTGCTGGTCTGGTTCTTCTTCCGGGGACGCGGCGACGAACGCTCGGCGATGAAGTGCATGTGCTGGGCGATGTTCGCGGTACTGCTCCTGGAACCTTCCACTCTGCCCTGGTACTACTCGTGGGTCACGGTCCTGGTGGTCGCGTTCACCCTGCCGATGTGGGCACGTCAGACGATCGTCGGAGCAAGTGCCTTCCTGCTCATCGTGTTCCAGCCGGACGACTCGATCGTCTTCTACAAACCTGTCGAGACGCTCCTCGCGCTTGCGCTCTCGGTGCTGGCCGCGGTCGCGCTGCGGCGGGCCGATCCGCTTCGACTACGGCGCGGCGGCGCCTTCCTGCTCGGGAGATGAGCGACGTCGCACGCGGGCACTCCGTCGCGCGGTCGGTGACGGCTGGCGCAGGCCGCACCTACTATCTCGCGTCCCTCCTGCTGCCCGCACCACGGCGCCGCGCAGTGCATGCGCTGTACGCGTATGCCAGGTCTGTCGACGACGCCGTCGACAGCGGCCTCGCACCAGACGTCGCGACAGCTCGGATCGACGTCCTCGAGGCCGGGCTGCACGCCGCGCTCCGCGGCGATGCACCCCCTACTGGATTGGACGTCGACGACGCCGACGTGCTCGCCGCGCTGGCCGCCGCCGTCAGAGACAACGGAATTCCGATCTCAACGTTCGACGCCTTCGGTCGCTCCATGCGCATGGATCTGCCCGGTACACCGTTGTTCCGCAACCGGTACCGGACGTTCGACGATCTCGCCGAGTACACCTACGGTTCCGCCGCGGTCATCGGCATCCAGATGATCCCGGTGCTCGGGGCCGACCCGTCGCTCGGCGACGGCGCCGCGCTGCTCGGTGAAGCGTTCCAACTCACGAACTTCATCCGCGACGTCGCAGAGGACCTGCGACGCGACCGCGTGTATCTCCCGTTGGACGTTCTGTCGGCGTTCGGCGTCGACGAAGACCGGCTTCGCGACGACCTCGGGCGGCGATCGACGTCTCCGGAACTGAAGCGTGCGATCGCCCACGTGATCGCGGTCAACCGGGATCAGTACCGACGGACCACGCCGGCGATCGAACGTCTGCCCGCAACCACTCGCCCCGCCATCGCTGCCGCCGCACGCTCGTACAGCGACATCCTCCGAGTGATCGAAGACGCCGATCACGATGTCATGGCGGTTCGGGCCGTCGTGCCCAGGCGCACCCGCGTCCGTCACGCGGCACAGTCGTTGTTCGGCGGCCCGCGGTTCTGATCGAGGTCCGGCGCCGACTCCCTAAGCGCCGAGGCGATCCACCCGCACCGCGATCTGGTCGTCGGAGGGCTCATGGCCGGCGGCACATCGCATTTCAACGCGCACGGGTGCGTCGCAGTCGATGTGCGCCAGTCGCAAAGGCGTGGGCGCGTCGGCGTGGACCTCTCCCCACTGGAACAGGCCGAACACCACCGGCATCAGATCCCGTCCGGATTCGGTGAGCACGTACTCGTGACGAGTTCGCTCCCCCACTTCTCGGTACGCGCGCTTGTCGAGAAGCCCGGCCTCCACGAGGCTCTTCACGTTCGCCGACGTCGTCGCAGGTGACATGCCGACCCTCGCGGCGAAGTCGTCGAATCGCGTGGTGCCGTAGAACGCCTCCCGCATCACCAACATCGCGTTGCGGGTGCCGACTACTCGCATCGCCTTCTCGATCGGGCACCGCCCGTGAGTGACCCACGCGTCCCGATCGGCCAGGACCCCGTCCAACCGCATGACACACCTCACACATCCGCTGACTTCACATTGTTGAATCCAGCGTACAGTCAACACTGACTTCAGAACACTGAAGTCAGATCGTGAAGGAGAACTCCCATGACCGGTATCGCACGTGACGCAGTGATCGTGGACGCGGTTCGCACACCCGTGGCGAAGGGCAAGCCCAGCGGCGCATATCACGAGATCCACCCCGTCGACCTGCATGCTCGCGCCCTCTCCGCCCTCGTCGAGCGGACCGGCATCGACCCCGAAAGCATCGACGATGTGATCTCCGGCGCCGTCGGTCAGGTCGGCGAGCAGTCGGGTAACACCGCTCGGTGGGCCGCACTCGCCGCAGGTCTCCCCGAGTCGGTGCCCGCGGTGACCGTCGACCGGCAATGCGGGTCGAGTCAGCAGGCACTGCACTTCGCAGCGCAGGGTGTCATCGCAGGCGCGTACGACGTCGCGATCGCGTCGGGTGTCGAATCGATGAGCCGCATTCCCATCGGTTCGCAATTCCTCGGCGCGGACTTCGCGGGCCCTGCCGTCGCCGAACGCTACACCCCCGGCCTCATCCCACAGGGAGTGAGCGCCGAGTTGATCGCCCAGAAATGGGATCTGAGCCGGACCCGACTGGACGAGTTCTCCGCGGAATCGCACCGCCGCGCCGCGGCCGCATGGGCCGACAGCAGGTTCAACTCCCAGATCACCTACGTCAACGACCTCCGCACCGATGAGACGATCCGCCCGTCGACGACCGTCGAGACCCTCGCGGGCCTGCGACCGGCGTTCCGGAGCGACGCGTGGGAGTCGCGCTTCCCCGACCTCGACTGGCGGATCACCGCGGGCAACAGCTCACCCGTCAACGACGGGTCAGCGGCGGTCCTCGTGGCGTCCGACGCCGCCGCGACGGAACTCGGCCTCACTCCGCGAGCGCGTGTTCACTCGTTCGCCGTCGCGGGCGATGATCCGATCCTGATGTTGACCGGCATCATCCCGGCCACCCGAAAGGTACTCGAGCGTGCAGGCCTGACCATCGCCGACATCGATGTGTTCGAGGTCAACGAGGCGTTTGCCAGCGTCGTCCTGGCATGGCAGGCCGAAACCGGCGCCGACCTGGGACGAGTCAACATCAATGGAGGCGCCATCTCGATCGGGCACCCGTTGGGCGGGTCCGGAGCGCGCCTGACGACCACACTGCTCAACAATCTCGAGCAGGTTGACGGACGGTTCGGACTTCAGGTGATGTGCGAAGCAGGCGGCCTGGCGAACGCCACGATCATCGAGCGGATCTGACGACCGAGGCGTGTAGCGCTAGAAGGCCTGGGCTTGCGCTCGGCGGATGACCTCGCGCGCGGAATGCGTGTGGAGGGCGTCCGCCGGGCGCAGTCCGAGGTCGTCCTGCTCGGTGAAGAGCCATTCCATGGCCTCGTCGCGGGTGTAGCCGCCATCGAGGAGCGTGCGGACCAGGCCCTCGAGGTGCTTGGCGAGGCCGTCGGGGCCGAAGAAGGCCGCGGGAATCACCGGCACGCCGTCACGAGACGCAGCGAGGAGGTTGTGGTCCCGGACCAACGTCCGGACACGGTTGGAGGAGACGTGAAGGCGACGGGCCGCCTCATCGAGGTCGACGGTCTCGACGTCGGCGGGCAGGATGTTGACGGAGAGCGGAAGGGATGCCACGGGCGAAACACTACCCGTCCGGTCGGACACCTCACACGAGAAGCCAGGCGTACCGGGTAGATTCGAACATCATGACAGCCCCCGCCGACCCGTTGATCGGCCGCGTTCTCGAGCGGCGATATCAGATCGACGCTCCGATCGCGCGCGGTGGAATGTCGTCGGTGTACGTCGGGACCGATGTCCGGCTGCATCGTCGAGTCGCGATCAAAGTGATGGATGCGCGGTACGTGGGCGATCCCCAGTTCCTCCGACGCTTCGAGTTCGAGGCGCGCGCCGTCGCAGGATTGAGCCATCCGGGACTCGTCGCCGTGTACGACCAGAGCATCGACGGCGACATCGCATTCCTGGTCATGGAACTCGTCCGGGGCGGCAGCATCCGTGAACTCCTCCGCGAACGCGGCCCCATGCCGCCGCATGCGGTCGCGGCGATCGGAATCCCGATGCTCGGCGGTCTCGGGACCGCTCATCGCGCGGGCCTGGTCCACCGCGACGTGAAGCCCGAGAACGTGCTGATCTCCGACACCGGAGACATCAAGGTGGCCGACTTCGGCCTGGTTCGCGCCGTCGCCGAAGCCGGCGTCACATCGGCGAGCGTGATCCTCGGAACGGCCGCCTACCTTTCTCCGGAGCAGGTGTCGTCCACCGACATCGACGCGCGCAGCGACGTCTACTCCGCAGGCATCCTGATGTTCGAATTGCTCACCGGCAGGCAACCGTTCAGCGGCTCCACCCAGCTCGCGCTCGCCTACCAGCGACTGAGCTACGACGTGCCCGCCCCCGGAGACCTGATCCCCGGGGTCCCCCCGCAGTTCGACGACATCGTGCTCCGTGCCACCGAGCGGCGCCCCGATGATCGGTTCGCCGACGGATTTGCGATGCAGCACGCCATCCTCGACGCCGTCGACGAGATCGGCCTGCCGCCGTTCACCGTCCCCGCGCCGAGCCAGGCGTCGGCCCGCGTGACGAACGCGATCGCCCGCCCCGTCGTGCCCCGCCCCGTCGCCCCGCCTGCGGTCGCTCGACCGGCAGTCGCCGGGACCCGACAGGCCACCGACCCCGATCGATTCGACGATGACGCCGACTACGACGACTACGCGGACGACGATCACTGGGACGACGACTACCAGGACGCCCGCTACGCGGACGACGACTGGGACCACGACGAGGAGCCCAACGACGCGCGGTCGGCGCGCCGAGTGCACCGTGGTGCCCGACCTCGACAACCCGATGTCGATGACGACCCTCTGCCGCCCTCTCGCCGTATGGCGGCTGTCGTCTGGTTTCTCCTGGTCACCGCCATCGCGGCGGGCATCGGAACACTCGGCTGGGCGCTCGGCTCCGCAGTCGCCTGATCGCCAGACGCAGCTGGGCGGGCAATTCGTCCGTTCGAATGAACTCTGCGTGGAGGCGGGTTCGCAGGCCCATTTTTGTCGGACCACGTTCCTACCTTGATGTCCACCAGCAACCGGGCGTCCCGCCCGGAGCTCCTCACAAAGGACATCCCAGTGATCTCTTTCCGTTCCATCGCAGTCGCCGCTGTCGCCGTCGTCGCGCTCGGCGCCACCATCGCCTCCGGTGAAGAGGACAAGCCCGAGAAGGTCGACGGCGCGAACGCGACCCAGCAGGCAGCCGACTTCAAGATCGGCGAGACCGTGAAGCTCGGCGACTGGCAGGTGAAGGTCTACGGCGTGCAGGACCCGTATGTCTCCGACAACCAGTTCATGACGCCGTCGCCCGGCAACCGCCACGTCGTCGTCGACACCGAGGTGACGAACAAGAGCGACTCGTCACAGACCGTGTCGTCGATGATGTGCTTCGAACTGCTCGACGAGAAGAACAAGTCGTACGACATCGCCATCACCGACGCCGCGGACAAGACGCTCGACGGTGACGTCGCTGCCGGCGCCTCGCGACGCGGCAGTCTCGCGTACGAAGTGCCGGAGACCTCGAAGAAGCTGCAGCTCAAGTTCAGCTGTGACCTGTTCGGGTCGGGCTCGGCTCTGATCGCCCTGTCGTGACCAAGCCGGGCGACCTCCTGCTGAGCCCGTGGGTCGGCATCGCGCTGATCGTGCTGGTCCTCAACGACCATGTGCTCAAGGCGCGGTTCGGCGGCATGATCACGGGAAAGCTGTCCGATGTGGTGGGAGTCTTCGTGCTCCCGCTGCTCACTTTGGCTCTCGTCGAGGTCGCCCGGTACGCGTTCGGACTCCGGTGGGTCAGCGGCCGACGCGACGTGCTGATCCACGTCGCGGTGGTCGGGTTCGGCTTCGCTGCGGTCAAGACGATTCCGGCGGTCGACCGAGCCTACGAGTACATGGTCGGACTGCTGCGCACCATCGTCACGTTCTCGACCGACCCGGTCACTCCGATTCTGGTCTATCCGGACACGACCGACCTGCTCGTGCTTCCGGTGCTGGTCGGAACGTATGCGCTGGTGGTCAGCCGCGAAGCATCTCGGCGACGAGGAACGCCAGTTCCAGCGACTGCTGGGTGTTCAGGCGGGGATCGCACGCCGTCTCGTAGCGCCCTTCGAGGTCAAGATCAGAGATGTCCTGAGCACCGCCCAGGCACTCGGTGACGTCCTCCCCGGTGAGCTCGATGTGGATGCCGCCCGGATGGGTGCCGAGCGCACGATGCACTTCGAAGAAGCCCTGAACTTCGTCGACGACCCTGTCGAAATGGCGCGTCTTGAAGCCTGTCGACGCCGTGTGGGTGTTGCCGTGCATCGGGTCGCACTGCCAGATCACCTTGTGACCGGTCGCCTCGACGGCTTCCACGATGGGCGGGAGAACGTCTCGCACGTTGCCGTTGCCCATTCGGGACACCAGCGTCAGACGTCCGGGACGGTTGTCCGGGTCGAGCAGCTTCACGTAGTCGGCGGCCTGCTCGGGCGTCGTCGTCGGCCCGATCTTCATGCCGATCGGGTTGCTGATCAGCTTGGCGAGCGCGACGTGAGCACCGTCGATCTGACGGGTCCGCTCGCCGATCCACAGGAAATGCGCCGACAGGTCGTAGAGGACCTGCTCATCGCCACCGTGCGGGTCGTCGGCCAAGCGCAGCATGCCGCGCTCATAGTCGAGGACGAGAGCCTCATGGGAAGCGAAGATCGAGGCCGACTCCAGGCTCGAGTCGGTCACCCCGCAGGCGTCCATGAACTTGAGGCCGCGGTCGATCTCGGCGGCCAGCGCCTCGTAGCGAGCGCCGGCGGGCGAGGTGCGGACGAACTCGCGGTTCCAGTCGTGGACCCGAGCCAGACGTGCTTCGGCACCGGTCAACGCCCGGACCAGGTTCATCGCGGCCGACGCATTCGCGTAGGCGCGGACCAACCGGGACGGATCGTGGGCACGTGCCGCCTCGTCTGCGGCGAGCGAGTTGACCATGTCACCGCGGTACGACAGGAGACCGAGCGAATCGGTGTCCGACGACCGGGGCTTCGCGTACTGACCCGCGATGCGGGCGACCTTGACCACCGGAAGGCTGGCGCCGTAGGTCAGCACGACAGCCATCTGCAGCAGAGTGCGGATGTTGCCCTTGATGTGCGGTTCGGTGTTGGCGGCGAACGTCTCAGCGCAGTCACCGCCCTGCAGCAGGAACGCCCGACCGTGAGCCACCTCGGCGAGTTGGTCGGCGAGGTTCTCCACTTCGGTCGGCATGCAGATCGGCGGCACACTCTCGAGCACGGTGCGCATCTTGCGCGCTTCGTCGGCGGGCCAGCTCGGCTGCTGAAGCGCGGGGCGCGCCAGCACGTCCTCGAGTTTCGCAGCGAGGGAACCCGGCAGCGGAGGCAGTTCGGGAAGCTCGTCGAGGGGCACGTCTACGGTCCAGTTCACCACGTCGTTCAGCCTATCCTGCGGGTGCGGACGCGTCTCGCGCCGCCTCTATCGAGAGCCACTTGTTCAAGTTGTGGCGAGCGTCGGCGAGCGCGTCGTGCGCGTCCTTCGGCGCGGGAGGCAACGTCGGCGAACCGGCGGCCTCCCAATGCTGGCGGAGTTCCCGGGTGAAACGCGGCAGGTCGCGGGGAAGCTCGGTCATCGGACCCCACAACTGACAGAGCACCACATGATCGTAGGCGGCCACCCACGCCCACAGCTCGACTCGGCCGTCCCCGGCGACGAGGAAGTCGTAGAGATCGTCGCGGATGGCGCGCCGGGACTTCCACGCCTTGTCGGCAGGCGACGGCAGCTTGTCGAGCACGTTCGCACGCACCCAACTGCCGGCCCGGCCCGGGTCGAACTCGGTGGAGACGGCGTAGAACTCGCGGCCGTCCTCGGCGACCACACCGATCGACACGAGTTCGATCGTGGTTCCGTCTTCGATGAACTCGGTGTCGTAGAAGTAGCGCACGAGTTGAAGGTTATCCCGCCGCAGCAGCCATAATCTCCCTATGTCCTCCTCGATCCGCGCCGCCGAGTCCACGCTGCGCCGTTGGCGACCGGGCCCGGGGGTGTCGACGCTGACCGCGCTCGTGTTCATCGTGTCGTCTACGTTGCAGATCGCCGGCGTCCCGTTCACCTCGAGTTTCGGCACGCGGACCCGCTTCGACATGGACGTCTACCGTCTCGGCGGGCAGCTGTGGCATCAGGGGTTCAGCTTGTACGCCGACGGTTCGTTACCGTTCACCGAGGACGGGATCTGGCTTCCGTTCACGTACCCGCCGTTCGCGGCCCTGCTTTTCACTCCGCTCGGCGCGATGTCGCTTGCGGTGACGAGCATCGGCGTCTCCGTGGTGACCGTGCTCCTGCTCGTGTATGTGACCAAGGTGACGTTCGACGTCCTCGGGGTGGGCGATCGTGCCAACCGGTGGCAGACCGCGTTGCTGCTGTCGGCGGCGACCGTGTGGTTCAACCCGTTCGGCATGACCCTGGGATTCGGGCAGATCAACCTGGTCCTGATGGCGGTGATCGTGGTCGACGTCTTCGTCATGGGCCGCAGACCCGGCCCGTCGACGGCGCTGCAGGGTGTCCTGACCGGTCTGGCCGCCGCAGTGAAGTTGACGCCGCTCGTGTTCCTCGGCGTGTTCTTGATGGCCGAGCGGATCCGGGCGGTCGCGGCCGGTGTCGTGGCGTTCGTCGGTGCCGCTCTCATCGCGTGGGTGTGGATTCCCGACGACTCGAAGACCTACTGGACCGACACGGTGTTCCACACGGGGCGCATCGGTGAACCCGAAGGCCGCATCAATCAGAACCTGAATGCGCTGTGGTTGCGCCTCTTCGACGATGGAGGGTCGACGGCGTCGGTGCTCTGGGTGCTCTCCAGCCTGTTGGTGACGGTGCCCGCGGTCTTCGCTGTGCTCGCGGCACGTCCGCGGGAGGCTTTCGCCCCGGGCCCGATCGGCGGCCGGGTGAACGCGATGGTCGTCACGTGTGCGATCGCGGTGTGGGGACTGCTCGTCTCCCCGACCACCTGGGCCCATCACTGGGTCTGGTGTGTGCCGGCGATCGTGACTGCCCTGGTCTTCGTGTCCCGCACCGACTCCCCACGTGTACGTGCGGTGTACGGCTCGTTGGCCGCAGTGGGAACGGTGATCTTCGCGATGGGACCGTTCCAACTGCTGCCGCCGATCCAGGACGGTTGGTCCTGGTGGCAGCACATCGTCGGAAACGCGTACCCCCTCTGGGGCATCGCGCTGCTCATCGCCTTCTGGCGCCTTCCGTACCGACCGACGCGCTGATCTGAAGGCCGACGGCCCGGGGGCGATCAGGCGGCGGGTTCGCCGCCGTCCATCAGCTCTTCGGCCTTCTTGTACGTGCCGTCGGAGTTCTTGAGCTTCTGCGCGTACACGTCGACGTACTGCTGACCGGTCAGACGCATGAGCGCGTACATGATCTCGTCGGTCACGGCGCGCTCGATGAAACGATTGCCCGCCATGCCCTCGTAGCGTGAGAAGTCGAGGGGTTCGCCGACTCGAACAGTGATCCGGGTGGGCCGGGGAAGGATCGTCCCGGGCGGATTGATCCGCTCGGTGCCGATCATCGCCACGGGGATGACGGGCTTTCCGGTCTCCAGCGCCATGCGGGCGAGTCCGGTCTTGCCCTTGTACAGGCGACCGTCGGGTGAGCGGGTCCCCTCCGGGTACAGGCACAGCAGACCGCCTGCGTCGAGGACACGCTTGCCCGCGCTCAGAGCACCCGCCGCCGCACTCGCCCCCGACCGGTCGATCGGAATCTGACCGGACGAGCTGAAGAACCACTTCTTGAACCTGCCCTTGAATCCGCCCTCGGTGAAGTACTCCGACTTCGCGAGGAAGAAGATGCGTCGACGCACCATCAGCGGAAGGTAGAAGCTGTCGACGACTGCGAGGTGGTTCGACGCGATCAGGGCGGCGCCCGACTTCGGGATGTTGTCATGCCCCTCGATCGTCGGGCGTCCCATGAGCCGCAGTCCAGGGCCCATGAGGATGTACTTGAAGATGAAGTACCACATGCTCGCGTCCAGTCCCTTCTCACGACGGCCGCTCGGCTCGTCAGTGCGTCGCCTTACTCTACTGGCTCGTGCGGAGTCCCTCGCGGGCCACTTGTGCGGCGCCGATCACTCCCGCCGACTCCCCCAGCTGAGTTCCGCGGATCCGCGCGAGCTGACGATGGCCCGCACCCGTCACCGACGCGGTGTACTGCTCGCGTGCGTCGTCGAGGAACAGACCCGAGGCCGCCCCCACGCCGCCGGCCAGAACGATCAGGTCGGGGTCGAAAACATCGGCGATCATGCCCAAGCCCAGTCCCAGCCATCGTGCGAGGTCGGCGTAGGCGGCGAGGGCGACGGGGTCGCCGTCCGCGGCCGCCGCCGCGACGCGTCGCCCGGTGAGTGAGCCGGGGTCGGCATCCGACTCCGCGGCCAGCACACTTCGCGGGAATCGTTGTGATGCGAGGATCTCGACGGCCGTGTCGACGAGCGCCGTGCCGCTGCAGTAGCGCTCCCAGCAGCCCTTCTTGCCGCATCCGCACGGACGACCGTCGGGGACGACGGTGAGATGCCCGAGCTCCGGGGCCACGCCGAAACTGCCCCGGTAGAGTTCTCCGCCGAGAATCAGACCCGCCCCGATCCCGGTGCCGATCGCCAGGACGAGAGTGTTGTGCCCCCGTGCCGCGGCGCCGAAATGGAGTTCGGCGACGGCGGCCGCGTTGGCGTCGTGCTCGGCGAATACGGGCATGCCGATCCGCTCGGCCATGTCGGCTGCGACGTCCGCCTCGATCCACGGCAGGTGAGGAGCGAATCGGACGGTCTTGCGGTCCGAAGTCAAGAAGCCTGCGATGGCGAGGCCCACGGCCCCGACCGCCCACCGGTCGCGGAGTTCACCGACGAGCCGATCCAAGCAGTGTTCCAACGCGGAGGCTGTCGACGGGGTCGCGGTGCGCAGGGTGTCGAGCATTCGACCTGAGGAGTCGACGACGCAGGCCCGGACGCTGGTACCGCCGATGTCGATTCCGACGGTGAGGTCCGTTCCCGGGGACGGCGTCACGGTTTACGCTCCGGCCGAGATCCGGACCGGGATCGACTCGAAGCCGCTGCTCGGCGCCGATTGTCCGGCGGGTGCCGAGCGGAGCGATTCGGCGATTGCTTCGAGGATCGCGATGAACGCGGAGAGGATTCGGGCGAGCAGGTCGCCGAGTTCGGTGAGCAACGTCCCCAATTCGGCGGCGAGTTCGGGAATGGGTCCCGGGACGACGCCGACCGCCGCGGCTGCCGCCGAATGTCCCCCGCCGATGATGGCTGCCAACTGATCGATGTTCGAGACCAGCCCGAGCAGCATGTCCTGCACCGGGTCGCCGCTCGCGGCGGTGCCGGCGCGGGTGTCGCGCTCGTCTGCAGGCATTGCTCGTGCACTCCTTCGGAAGTGTCGGACGCCTGGTTGCTCGGCGTCGGGCGTGTGTGCGGATTCTACCGGGCCAGGCGGGCGACCAGCGTGTCCGGCTACCTAGCGGGCCCGGATCCGCCGTCCCGCGCGGGCCACACCGCCGGGTCGGGCGAAAAGGTCACGGTGAGCAGTCCGGCATCCCATCCGGCCCCGATGACTCGGCATCGTCGCAGGACAGAGGGCAGTCGGACGGGATGTCGGAAGCCGTCGATGGTGACCAGGAGGTCGTCACCCGATCGGCCGAGCTGCAGTTGGTCCGGCCGCGGCAGACCTTGCCTCCACGTGAGTTCGAACACAGTGTCCACGCCCTCGCCGGACGCCTTGGTGACCGTGAGCGCCCCGCTGCCACGGGGTCGTCCGCTCGGCTTCTGCGCGTGCAGCGTGATCTTGCGGATGCGGGAGAGCCGGTCGAGGACTCCACCGGAGTCCACCTCGTGAACGGTCACCGCCCCGTCGCCGTCGACGAGCGAGCGGACATGCTCGGCGACCGACACCGTGGACATCGCGGCCTCACCGGCGTTGACCAGCACAGATCGCAGCGGGAGTCCCGTCAGATCGGCTATCGCGAGTTGATCGGCAGCGGCGCGGCGTCCACGGTCGCCTGCGTCGAGGACCAGATGCGCCGACACCGAATGCGGATCGATGAGCAGTTCGGCGAGATCCTGGCAGTCACGGTCGATGCCTTCGACCGCGGCCGACAGTTGAGCGAGCGCGGGCTTCTCTGCCGCCTCGGCGAGGCGTGCGTGCCGCGGCCACAGACGTTCCACGGCCGTCGACAGGATGACGGGTGCACGCAGGAAGGCGTGTGGATCACCGACACCCGACAGGTCGACGACGACCCGACGCCACCGACCGCTGGTCGCAGCGTCCCGGATCTGCCGAAGCAACAGGAACTCCCCGATGCCGGGCAGTGCCACCATCTCGCCCGGAGCGACCGACGACAGCGTCCCGACGATCGGAAGGAACGCCCGGGCGGCGCTGACGGCCGTCAGGGCCGCCGTGAAGTCGGTCCAGGCCTGTTCGACGACGGCCAGCGGGTCCAGGTGCAGGAGATCGGTGTCGGCGGTGATCGCCACCGGCTCGCCTGGCACGCGGAACACCCCGAGGCGCTCCGGCAGGTACGACTGCCGGTCGACGGTGACCAGGAGGGTGTCGCGTTCGGCTCCGATGGGCAGCACTCCGCGATGCTCGTGCGTCGACGCGTCGACGGTCAGTGCGGCCGCCGCGGCCACCACGGACACGCCTGATCCGCCGGGTCCGAGCACCAGGTGGATGGGCGTCAGATCGATCAGCCTTCGACCCTCTTCTTGAGGTCGCTCAGCGCCGACGTCGTGATCGCCTTCTCCGCGCGTCGCTTGAGTTGACTGATCATCGGGATCTTGAGGTCGACGGTCAGCGTGTACGTGACCTTCGTCGACCCAGCCACCTGCTGCGCGAGCAGGTACTGGCCACGCTGATCGCGCTGGAGATCACTGGAGACGAGTCGCCACGACACCGACGACCCGTCGTCGGCCCATTCGTAACGGAGTTCGTAAGTGTCGGCGAGGACTCCCGCGTCGAGGACGAAGCGCACGTGCACCCCGCGTCCGGCCGCGTCGCGCTCGAGGACGGTCACCTCACGCGCAGCCCCGACCCACTCGGGATAGTTCTCAAAGTCGGCGATCACGGCCATCACCGCTGCGACGTCGGCCGCGATGATCGTGGACTGCTCGGTGCTGTCGGTCATGCGACGCTCCCGGCGGTGGCGGGTCCACCGATCTCTCGGCCTGCCTCGAGGAGTTGTTTGACCTCGAAAGCCATCACCTTGCCCGCGACACGTCGCAGACGGTTGAGTTCGGCGACCTCGGCGAGCCAGGCGTCGGGCTCGGTCGGCAGCGGCGCGACGGGTTCGGCATGGAGGTAGTAGTGCAGGACGAAGCCGTCCATGCACTTCTCGTTCCAGATCTCCATGGTCCCGGTCAGCGGGCCGGACACACGCCAGCGGACACCTTCGTCGCCGCGGTCCTCGGCGACCTCCAACGTCAGATCCGGCCACCACCGCCGCCACCTGGCTCGATCGCCGACAACGGCTCCGGCCAGGGACGGGGCGGCAGCGACGAATGCCTCGTCAGCCACCTGAATGCTCGTCACCGAACCAGCATCACATACGCACGTCGCACGACAAAAGCCGCCTGGCACCGCGAGGCCGCGTCAGCGGGGATAGAATTACCGACCAGACCAATGCGTCTTGTCACATAGTCCTGTTCTGAGAAGGTGTTTCTTGATGGCAGAGTGCCGCGTCCCCGCTGAATTCAACACTCCGAAGGAACGGAACGCGTCCGACGTCCTCTTCGACATCGCAGCGGCCACCCCCGCGAAGACCGTGTTCCGAGTCCAGCAGGGCACCGACTGGCTTCCGGTCTCCGCGGCCGACGCGGCCGACCGCGTCCGGTCCCTCGCCAAGGGCTTCATAGCCTCCGGCATCAAGCCGGGCGATCGCGTCGCGCTGCTGTCGTCCACCCGCATCGAGTGGACGCTCATCGACTTCGCGATCTGGTCGGCGGGCGCCGTCCCCGTCCCGATCTACGATTCCTCGTCCGGCCCGCAGATCGACTGGATCATGCGCGACTCGGCTGCCGTCGCGATCATCGCCGAGACAGCGTCGCACCGCGCGACCGTCGACGCGGTCGAGTCGATCACCGACGCCGTCGCCGTCTATCAGATCGACGATGAGCCCGGCAAGGGCATCGTGGAACTGTTCGCCGAACTCGGCAAGGACGTGACCGACGCCGAACTCGACGAGCGTCGTCGTCACCTCACGGCCGCCGATCCGGCGACGCTGATCTACACCTCCGGCACCACCGGACGCCCCAAGGGCTGCATGCTGACGCACGCCAACATGCTCGGCGAGATCGGCGGTGTCCTGGAGACCCCGCTGAACACGCTCCTCGGCGACGGCAAGCGACTCCTCCTGTTCTTGCCGATGGCTCACGTGTTGGCGCGCGCGATCAATCTCGTCGCGATCGAGGCAGGAGTCGAGGTCGGCTACACCAACAACATCAAGGATCTGCTCCCGACGTTCGCCCAGTTCCGCCCGTCCCTGATCCTGTCGGTGCCGCGCGTGTTCGAGAAGGTCTTCAACTCGGCACGCCAGGGCGCGCACGACGGAGGCAAGGGCAAGATCTTCGATCTCGCCGCCGACACCGCGGTGGAGTACTCGAAGGCGGTACAGTCGGGCGACAAGCCGGGACTGATCCTGCGTGGCAAGCACGCACTGTTCGACAAACTCGTCTACGCGAAGTTGCGTGCCGCTCTCGGCAGCCAGTGCGAACTCGCGATCTCCGGCGGCGCACCACTCGGCCCATACCTCGGCCACTTCTTCAGCGGCGTCGGCATCCCCGTGTACGAAGGGTACGGACTCACCGAGACCACCGCCGCCATCTGTGTGAACACCCCCGGTCAGGTCCGGGTCGGCACGGTTGGACGCCCGATCCCCGGCAACAGCGTCCGCATCGCCGAGGACGGCGAGATCCTGCTGTCCGGCGAGGTCGTCTTCGCGGGCTACTGGCAGAACGAGGAGGCCACCGCGAACGCCATCACCGACGGCTGGTTCCACACGGGGGACCTCGGCAGCCTCGACGCGGACGGTTACCTCCGCATCACCGGCCGCAAGAAGGAGATCATCGTGACAGCGGGCGGCAAGAACGTCTCCCCCGCCCCGATGGAAGACATCATGCGCACCCACGCGCTCGTGTCGCAGGCCATGGTCGTCGGCGATCAGCGCCCGTTCGTGTCGACACTGATCACCATCGACCCGGAGGCCTTCGAGGGTTGGAAGGCACGCAACGGCAAGGACGCCGGTGCGACGGTCGCCGACCTCGCCACCGACCCTGCGCTGTGCGCCGAGGTCCAGCAGGCCGTCGATCAGGCTAACGAGACCGTCTCGCACGCCGAGGCGATCAAGAAGTTCCGAATCCTGCCGTCGGACTTCACCGAGGAGACAGGTGAGCTCACCCCGACGCTCAAGGTGAAGCGCAACGTAGTCGCCGAGAAGTTCGCGGCCGACATCGAGGCGCTCTACAAGAAGTAGCTCGACGAATGATGCCCCGCGCACTCACGCAGTGTGCGGGGCATCGTCGTCTTCGTCAGTCTCGTCGAGTAAGCGTCGTTCGCCCGTGTCAGAGAAGACGCATGAGGCGGGCGGCTTGTTGCCGCCACTGCCAGTTGTCGACCGCCCAGGCCCGGCCCGCTCGCCCCATCGACTCTGCGAGCTGGGGGTCGGTCAGGATGTCGGTGATCGCGTCGGCGACACGATGTCGATCGCGACCGTCGACGACGGTCCCCGTCTCTCCTTCGCGAACCGTCTCGGGCGCCCCACCGGAATCGCCGGCGACAACCGGCACGCCGCTGGCCGACGCCTCGAGGAACACGATCCCGAGTCCCTCCACGTCGAGCCCGCGCCCCCTGGTGCGGGTCGGCATAGCGAACACGTCTGCCATCGCGTGATGCTTGGGGAGTTCGGCCGCCGGCACTGAACCGGTGAACATCACCGAATCGGTGACGCCGACCGAGACCGCGAGGTCTCGAAGACGATCGCCGTAGGGGCCGCCGCCGACGATGACGAGTCGAGCGTCGGGCACCGATTCGAGCACTCTCGGCCACGCTTCGATGAGGACGTCCTGCCCTTTCCGCGGGACTAGCCTCGACAGGCACAGGACGACGGGCGCGTCCCCGAGACCGTAGCGTTCCCGCAGTTCGCGTCGGGACCCGGCGTCGGGCGCGAAACGGTCGACGTCGACGCCGCATGACACGTACTCGAGCGCTGCATTGCGCCCGAACGCCGAGGCGAATCTGCCTCGCGTGTACCGACTGACGTAGGTGACCACATCGGTGTTGTCGCCGATGTACCGCAGGATCTGCCGGGATCCCGGCAGCATCGACCAGCCCACTTCATGACCGTGTGTGCTCGCGACGACGCGCTTGGCGCCTGCGCGGCGCATGTGCGGGCCGAGGACAGCCAACGGTGCGGCGGCACCGAACCACACCGTGTGCACGTTGTTGTCGCGGACGAGTCGGGCGGCCTTCCGCGCGACGAAGGGCGTCGGGATCATCAGCGTGGTGCGGTGCCGGACGATCCGATACGGGGCGGCGGCGTCGTACGCTTCGCAGCCCTTCCACTTCGGCGCGTAGACGATCACGTCCTCCGGCGGCAAGAACCGCAACAGGTTCTCCAGGTACGACTGGATCCCGCCGGGTCGTGGCGGAAAGTCGTTGGTGACCAGCAGTGTCCGTTCCATCAGCGGACCTGCTCGCGCAGCCAACCTTGCCACTGCTTGACCAGCGCGGCCTTGTCTTTGCCGAGGGCTGACCTGATCGCAGCGTCCTGGGTCGGCGAATCTCCCCCCTTGGCGACACCGGTGTACAGCGTCTTCAGCTTCTCCTCGCCGTACTCGTCGGCGACGAACGCCGCGAACGACCAGGCGCTCTGATAGGCGACACGGGCGGCGTCGGTGTCTACCGCGAATGCGGAGTCGGCGGGCAGAGTCTTCGGGACGTCTCCCCCGGCGACGGCTGCGGCGAGGTCCGGCGCGGCGTCGATGAACTCGCGGTAGGTCCCGCGACGTCCGACGTACTCCGGGACGCCTTCGGTGAGCCACAGCGGCGCGTTCTCAGCGGTGATCAGGCGCGTTGCGACATGCATCAACTCGTGACGCAACACCACTGTGAGTGCGGGTCCGGTCAGGGACGCGGCGCTGGGTGCGAGGACTATCCGCTGGCCGATCACCTTCTTCTCCGGTTTGTCTATGCGGGAGAACACTGTCGCCGCCGCCGCGGTCTTCGTGTCTGCCGACTCGGTACGGGTGAGGCCCGCGAACTCGGCCGGACTGCCGGTCGCTACGACTGCGGCGCGGCGCGGCCAGTCCTGACCCCAGAACTTGTCGACCGCGGTGACGGCGGCCGGCAGGATCTTGGTGGCCGCGGCGGTGGTCGCCTCTGTTCTCGGATACGACAGGACCGTCGAGGTTCCCCCGGCGGTCTTCACGTCGACGGCCGCCACGCCGCCGAACTCCCACGGACCGACTTCAGCGGGACCCGCCGATTTGATCGTCGTCGGAGTGGGATCGGGCGCGAGGCTGCCGTCTCCGACTACCTTCCAGTCGTCGTCGTAGCGGGCGAACGACATCGTCTCGGTGAGCGTGATGACGGGTTCGTCAAGACCCGGAGTGCGCGCACCGCCAAGGGCGTACGACAGCTCGACCGGGTTCACCCAGGTGTCGGTGCTCCCCTGCTGCTCCAGACGGGACACCCACTGCTCGCCGAGAAGCCGTTCGGCACCGGTGCTCGGGGCGAGCCGATACCCGAACGTCGAAGCGGCGAGGGGGCCTCCGCGCGACCCGCGGTCCCCTTTGGCCGCGAACGATGCAGCGATCGTGCGCATGCGGTCACGGAACGCCGCGGGCGCCGACTTGTCGATGAGGGCGTCGAGCCCGGCGATGTCTCCTGTTCGGAGCACGGACGACAACTGATCGAGCAGCGCCGTCACACCGTCGGACCGTTGCTGTTCAAACGGATTGAGCGGCGTCGTCGACACCGACCCGGACGGCGTCACCGAGTCGTCGGGTCCGTTCGAGCACGCCGTCAGCACGCCGAAGGAGACGGCCGCGGCCACCAGTGCAGCGAGCGTGGCCCGCCCGTGGTGCGAGCTCACTCAGTACCGTCGCGCAGCGTTGTACGGTCCGGCCTTGTCGATCGGGACGACGGCCACAGGAACTCCGAACGTGGACGCGTGCACGACAAATCCGTCGCCGACGTACATGCCCACGTGAGAGGCACTCGAGTAGTAGATGATCAGGTCGCCGGGCTTGAGGTCCTTGCGCGCGACCGGGGTGCCGCCTGCGAGCTGCGCTTCGCTGGTACGCGGGATCGTCCGCTTAGCCTGCTTGTACGCCCAGAGCATCAGTCCGGAGCAGTCGAACTGGTGCGGGCCCACTGCGCCCCACACGTACGGATCGCCGATCCGGGAGATCGCGGCCTGGACTGCGATGAGTTCGGGGGACGTGCCCTTGGGGACGGCCCGCGCGTCGAATTCGTACCGCGGTCCGCGGAGTGCGGCGAGTTGCTTCCCTGTCAGCGACTTGTAGATCGCGCGGATCTGCACCGCTTCGAGCTGAAGGTCGGCCTGCTTGGCCTGGAGGTCGCCGCGATGACGTTCGGCTTCCGCGACGGCGGCGCGCGCCGTGGCGGCCGCTGCGTCGGCGTCCGACCGCGCCTGGCGTGTCCGCTTGGCGACGTCTGTGGCGACGCGGAGATCGGTCGCCGCCTGCCGGGACATGATCTCCAGGCCCGACATGTTGTCGAGGAGGCTCTGCGGCGAATCGCTCACGAGCATGGCGTAGAGGCGATTGACGCGCGCGCCGCGGTAGCTCGCGCGCGCGAGCGCGTCGACCTTGACCTGTGCGGCGTCCATCTCCTTCTGCATGGAGTCGAGCTTCTTCGTCGCCGCGGCCGATACGCGGCGTTCTCTGGCGACGGTCTTGCGCTGCTTGTTGTACTCGACCTGGGCCGAGTTCA
This sequence comes from Gordonia malaquae NBRC 108250, assembly GCF_000344135.1. Taxonomy (GTDB): domain Bacteria; phylum Actinomycetota; class Actinomycetes; order Mycobacteriales; family Mycobacteriaceae; genus Gordonia; species Gordonia malaquae. The sequence goes on from NZ_BAOP01000004.1 coordinate 115,429, forward strand.
TCGACTCGGCGGTCCGCTCGGCGTCTTTCGACAGTTCGCGGTACCTGGTCAGGATCTGGTCGGCGCTGCGCACGGGATCCGCAATCGCCACCGGCGGTGCGGGCAGCAGAGCGGCGGTGGCGACGACGACACTCCCGAGCACGGCGGCACGTGTCGTCCGACGTCGCCGGTCACGGTTTATCTGATACACCACATGATCCTTCATACCGTTCGAGCGGGCCCGGTGCACACATGTGCACCTGACCCGCTCGGAACTTCAGTTCGTCGGCGTTGTCACGCTCAGTAGCGACGGATCGCTGCGAGGTTCCAGGCCTTGACCTTGGCGCGCTGAACCGGCACGCCTTCGGTGGACGAGTGGATGAAGACGCCGTTGCCCTCGTAGATGCCTGCGTGTCCGCCACCGTTGAAGATGAGGATGTCGCCGGGCTTCGCCTGAGCCAGCGATGCGACGGGGGTGCCGCCGCCCATCTGGCCGTAGCTGTCACGCGGGATGATCTTGCCTGCCTGCTTGAAGGCCCACGAGGTGAGTCCCGAGCAGTCGAAAGCGTTGGGGCCGGCAGCACCGTAGACGTAGGGCGAGCCGATCTTCGACGCAGCAGCCTTGACCGCCTTCTTGGCGCGGACTTCCTGCGGGGTGCCGAAGTTGCCGTCGAGCTTCGGGGCCTTCAGGTTGCCGGGAAGCAGGTTGTCCGGAACGTCGAACGTGCCGACGTTCGGGATCTTGAGCGGTGCGGCATCTGCCGGTGCGGCTGCCAGCGCAAGCGATCCGCCGAGGGCGATCGAGCCTGCGACTACAGCAGTCGTGGCGGCCTTGAAGGCGCCAGTCTGGGGCTTGTCCAAACGGTGTTTAGCCACTGAACTACGTACTCCTTGTTGTTTCTCCCTGACCGCTGACCGGGTTAGCTGTCGGGTTCGGGCCGGAAGAGATGGCCCTACGCGTTCTCGAACCTGGTGGGTTCGGACCGCGATTCACCCCAATTCTCTGCAGTGCGTCTGCACGCACCGCCTAGAAGGAAGTGGTTCCCCGGTTCGCTCCCGGAGGGTGGGAGCGATTAAGCGGTGACCTTCCAGCGGATGTCACTGGTGGGGGATCACCCTGATTGGAAAGTCTCGAAAAGATTACGAAACCCCGACACCGATGTCCACCAGCTCCGGCACAGATCCGACTCGGAGCGTTGTCAGACAGCTCGGAGCCACCCCGAGCCGGGCTCGTCGATCGTGCCCTGACCTGCACGAACATCGTCGAGAGCCGCATGTGCGGTTTGCGTCGAAATCATGTCTGTGGCGACGAACACATCAACCGCAGCAAACATTTCGCCTGACTCCCGATCTGTTACATACCCGCTGGTAACAGGGCTGAACAACACCTGCATCATGCAGTCGTCGCACTCTCGGCTACGCGCCGGACATGTGGTGCAGTCGATCAACACTGTGATCCGCCTCTCATTTTGGGACAGGGGCGTGTTCACAGTCGTCGTCGGCGGTGTCCGACGCGACTTCTCTCGCCACGCAACTGTCGATGTGGTGTGGAGACTACGAGCGGCCTACGACAATTCGAGGCTGCGCCGACCACGACCGGGATTGTCGGGGGTGCGACGTAGCGTCCCGCCCATGACCACCGGCCAGCTGTCGTTCGCGGATATCGACCATGACGAGTTCGCCGACCGATCCCTGTTCGACACGACTCTTGTCGTGGTCGACCTCGAGACGACGGGCGGCAGTTCGGACACGGATGCGATCACCGAGATCGGTGCGGTCAAGATCCGGGGCGGAGAGGTGCTCGGCGAGTTCGCGACGCTCGTCGACCCCGGCCGAGAGATCCCGCCGCAGATCGTCGCGCTCACCGGCATCACCACCGCGATGACGTACGACGCTCCACCGATAGAAGAAGTGCTGCCCGCGTTCGCCGAGTTCGCACGAGGATCGATCCTCGTGGCACACAACGCCCGGTTCGACACCGCGTTCCTGAGGAAGGCTGCCGCACGCATGAACCTGCCGTGGCCCTTCACGACCTCGTTGTGCACCGTCGCGATGGCACGCCGGATCCTCACTCGCGACGAGGCGCCGAGTGTGAAGCTGTCGGCTCTCGCCGACCTCTTCAACGTGTCGGTGCGTCCCACCCACCGCGCCCTCGACGATGCCCGCGCCACCGTCGACGTGTTCCACCGGCTCCTCGAGCGAGTCGGCAACCGAGGGGTGCACACGTATCAAGATCTCGTCGACTATCTCCCGAAGGCGACGCCCGCGATGCGCGCCAAGCGGGGGCTCGCCGCGGCGCTTCCCCACGCACCGGGCGTGTACCTCTTCCGCGGCCCCGGCGACGAGGTGCTGTACGTCGGGACCGCCGTCGATCTCCGCCGCCGGGTCGGCCAGTACTTCTCCGGATCGGACTCGCGGGCTCGGATGACGGAGATGGTGGCGCTGGCGACACGCGTCGACCACGTGGTGTGCGCACACGGCCTCGAGGCGGGGGTCCGGGAACTGACGCTGCTCGCGGCGCACAAGCCCGCGTACAACCGCCGATCACGGAACCCGCATCGCGGCTGGTGGATCACGCTCACCAAGGAGCGTTTCCCTCGCCTGACCGTCGGGCGGACGCCGTCTGCCGACTCGATCGGACCGATTGCGGGTCGAGCGAGCGCCGCCGACGTCGCCGACGTGATCAGTGCCGCAGCCGGGTTGCGCACGTGCACCCAGAACCTCAAACGCGCCGACCATCACTTCTGCCCCGGCGACGGGCCTGCGGACACGCGACCGGACCCGCTTGTCGCTCATCGACCGGATCTGTGCCACGCCGCGAGTGATCGTCCGCAGACACTCCCGGACTACCTGTGTCGAGCCGAGGCCGCACGCGCCCTGATGGCAGGCGAGTCGGCCGAGTTGCTCGCCGATCTGCAGCGCAGACTCACGCGTCTGTCCGAACTCCGACGATTCGAATCGGCCGCCCGGGCCCGAGACAGACTCGCGGCGACGATCGAAGCGTTGTCTCGCTGCCAACGCCTCGCAGCCGTCGCGGGGATCGCGGAACTGGTCGTCGCCCGACCTGACGACGCAGGAGGGTGGAACTTCAGCGTGATCCGCTACGGCAGGCTCGCCGGCGCCGCGCACGCGGCTCGTGGGGTGTCGCCGATGCCGATCGTCGAGACCATGCGAGCAAGTGCGTCCACGGTGCTACCGCCGGCGGACGACGGTCCCCTGTCTGGCGCTCCCGCCGAGGAGGTCGCCCTCATCGAACGGTGGATGAACGAGACCGGCACCCGGCTGGTGTCGTCGACCGATCCGTTGTCGTCGCCGATCGGTTCGGCCCAACAGTGGTCTCATTTCGCCAGGTCCGCTCGGCTGGCCCGAGAGGGTGCGGACGTCGGCAGTCCGGCCGACGTTCGCGGTACTAAGGTGAAGCCATGATCACCGCCATCGTTCTCATCGGGGCCGACATCCATCAGATTCCGGAGACCGCTCAGGCGGTCGCGAACATTCCCGGCGTCACAGAGGTGTATTCGTGCGCAGGCGACGTCGATCTGATCGCGAAGGTGCGCGTCCGAAGCCACGACGAGATCGCGGATGTGGTGACGGCGAAGATCAACCGTCTGCCCGGTGTGGTGTCGAGTGCAACGCACATCGCGTTCCGCAGCTACGCGAGCGCGGAGGTCGACGGCGGCTTCTCCATCGGAGAGGCCTGAGCCTCACTCGGTGAGTGTGGCCGCCCAGTCGGCGACCCGCTGAGCGCTCTCTTCGTCGCTGAGGTCGACCGTGCGGGTCATCACCGACCACCTGATCCCGTACGGGTCGCGAATGCTGGCGTATCGGTCTCCCGACGCGAACTGGCTCGCGGGCTCGCGGATCACTGATCCTTCGGCGACCGCACGCTCGACGGTCTGGTCGACGTCGGTCACGTAGACGGCGAGCGTGAAACACGCGTCGTCGCCTGACGGACCCGCTACCAGGTGATACTCCGGGTTGACTTCACCGAGTTGGAGTCGACCGGCGCCGAAGTCGAGGTCTGCGTGCACCACCACACCCCCGTACTCGTTCGACGAGACGAGTGTTGCACCGAACACCCGTTGATAGAAGGTGATGGCCGATGCCGCACCGGTCACGGCGACGAACGGGGTCAACGAGGTGTACCCGTTCGGTCGACCGTCGACGGTGTGCTCGCCGGTCACGGCTGCGGTGGACTGGGACGTGAGGTTCTGCGTCATGCTGTCGACGCTACGAGCCGCGGGTGCCGCGCGGCTTGTCGATTCGCGACAGGTTCAGGCCGTCAGTCCGTCGACGCGGTGGCCCGATACGCACTCGGAGTGAATCCGAGGACTCGTGAGAACTCCCTCGTGAGATGAGCATGGTCGGAGAACCCCGTGTCGGCGGCGATGTCGGCGAGCGCCGACTGATCGTTCCGGACTCTCTCGGCCGCCTCGTGGAGGCGTCGACGCCGGATCAACGTCAGAGGCGTCAGGCCCGTGTACCGGAGGGTCAACCGTTGCACGGTCCTGGCACTCACTCCGACTGCGGCGCCGACGTGGTCGACGGCCACCACGGTGGAGTCCGATTCGATCAGCGTCACGATCCGGTCGGCCAGCAGCGCATCCGCCGTCGGCGCCGACGCATCGCCGCACAGCGCATCGCTGAACGCCGCGGCCGCAGCGGCCGCATCACCCGACTGCTGCATGGCCGTCCGCACCGGTCGTGCGACGGCGTCCAGGGATGTGGTCACGACCTGGTCGACGAGGGCTGCGGGCTCGACCGCAAGCCAGTCGACGGCCGCGGGCCGCATGAGGGCTCCCACCGCCCATCCCGAACCCGTCAACACTTGGGTGGACAACTTCGTCGTGGCCCCGGACACCGACACCGTCGACGGCTCCACGACGACGTTCAGCGCAGGGAAGCCGATGACGTCCTGCGCCGACTCCGCGCCGTCGGGAAGGTCCCATTGGGAGATCCAGAACCACCGCACCCATTGCGCAGCGGCTCCGGTTGCGGGAATCCGGTCGAACCGCGGGAGACGGTCCGGTCGCAGCACGCCGCGTGACGAGGGTTCGCGCGACGATGCATCGGACGGCGTCAAGCCAGTGCGGTGCTGATCGAGGCCCACCGGTCGAGGAGTTCCGCTGCCGCCCCCGAGTCGAGAACGTCGTCGACCCTGGCCTTCGCCGACCGCAGTGCAGTCACCAGCGTCGAATCGTCGAACGCCGATGACTGCTCGTAGGCGACGATCGCGGCCGCCGCGTTCAATGTCACCGCATCGCGTACCGGACCGCGCACACCCGCGAACAGGTCACGCGCGATCCCGGCGTTGACGACCGCGTCGCCACCCTGCAGCGCGGACAACTCCACGAGCTCGATGTCCAGGTCACGGGGATCGAGAGACAGCCTCCGCACTTCGCCGTCGAGTACCTGCCACACGGTCGACGTGGTGGTCGTCGTCAGTTCGTCGAGGCCGTCATCGCCACGCACCACGAGGGTGCGGTTCCCCCTCCCTGCGAACGCTTCCGCGAGCACCGGGGCCAGATCGCCGAAGGCGCAGCCGATGAGGCCTGCCTGCGGGCCTGCCGGGTTCGTCAACGGGCCGAGCACGTTGAACACGGTGGGAATACCGATCTCTTTGCGCGGCGGACCGGTGAACCGGAACGCCGGGTGAAAGACAGGTGCGAAGCAGAAGCCGATGCCGACCTTCTCCAGGCAGGTGCTCACCGCGTCGGGGCCGAGAGTGATCGCGACACCCAGCGCTTCGAGAACGTCGGCTCCACCACTCTTCGACGACGCCGCACGGTTTCCGTGCTTGACCACACGAACACCTGCCGCCGCCACGACGACTGATGTCATCGTCGAGATGTTCACCGTGTGCGACCTGTCGCCTCCAGTGCCGACGATGTCGACGGCGTCGCCGTCGAAGTCGATGCGGTTGGCCAGGGACAGCATCGTGTCGGAGAGTCCGCGCAACTCGTCGGACGCGACTCCCTTCATCTTCAAGCCGACTCCGAAGGCCGCGATCTGAGCACCGGTCGCCGAATCGGACATGATCTCGCGCATGGCCCACGACGCCTCAGCCGACGTCAGGTCGACGCCGTCGGTCGCCTTTCCGAGGATCTGCGGCCAGGTGTACTGCGGAACGCTGTTATCGGGCATGCTCACCGCTCCACCCTATCGACGCGTGTCGGTCGACGACGCGACCGGGACGTCCAGCAACGCCCACCCGAGACCACGACCTCCGCTGCGCGAGGCAAGACTCGCAATCCGGGACCGTTCCTGCGACACGGTCCGAGCGTCGACCGACTGGACTCTCACGAGCGCAAGGAGGAGACCGCCGTCCGACGGCGCCGGGTCGTCCGGCAGCACTTCCCCTTCGGAGTACCCCTCCAACGCGGCTGAGGCCGCGGCGTCGTCGAGTGCGGTCTCGGGCAGTTCGAGCAGATGCCGCAGCACGACCTTCCGATCGGAGTCGAAGCCCGCCGCCTCCAACACTGTCGACGACGCCGTCGCATCGTCGTCCGACCGGACGATCACGTGCAGATCGTCATCGTCCACATTCGGAACCCGGACGGCGCGGGCCGTCGAGCCGAAGAGCCTGCCGAGCTTGTGGCGAAGTCCAGACGTTCCCGGGGTGTCACTCGTCATGTGTCGACATAACCAGATCCGCCCAGGTCCGCGCACCTCGGGAGACACGCCGAGCGGACGCGCGACGACCGTTCTACCTGCGGTGGAGAGAAGTCCGGACCCAATTTCCCTACCCAGGTGGAAATCGCTTACTACGAACCGTCATACTTCATGTTGTGACTAGCGCTGTGGGTAACTCCGGAACCGCCATCACCTCACGCGTGCACTCGCTGAACCGTCCGAACATGGTCAGCGTCGGCACCATCGTGTGGTTGTCGAGCGAGTTGATGTTCTTCGCCGGCCTGTTCGCGATGTATTTCGTCGCGCGGGCCAATGCTGCCGACGGCTGGCCTCAGCCGCCGGCTCACCTGAATCTGGCACTCGCCGTGCCGGTGACCCTCGTGCTGATCCTCAGCTCGGTCACCTGCCAGTACGGCGTGTTCGCGGCCGAGAAGGGTGACGTGTACGGCCTTCGCCGCTGGTACACGCTCACTCTTGCGATGGGCGCGTTCTTCGTGGCAGGTCAGGCGTACGAGTACTACACGCTCGTCGGTGAGGGTCTGACGCTCTCGTCGAACGCGTACGGCTCGGTCTTCTACATGGCTACCGGATTCCACGGCATGCACGTCATCGGCGGCCTCATCGCCTTCGTGTACCTGCTGATCCGCACCCGCATGTCGAAGTTCACGCCGGCGCAGGCGACCGCCGCGATCGTGGTGTCGTACTACTGGCACTTCGTCGACGTCGTGTGGATCGCCCTCTTCGTGGTCATCTACTTCATCCGGTAGTCCCGGCGATCCTTGAAGAACCGATCAGCCCCGGTTCACCAGAAACCAGTCCAACCGCTTAGTAGAGAGTCACCGATGAGATCATCTCCACCGAGTTCGCCGGATTCGAGCGACGAAACGTCAGGAGCGCGCGCCAAGGCGCGCCGCAAGCTGCGTCGACGCGCCGCCGGTACCCTCTTCCTGTTCCTCGGCCTCGTCGCCACCGGCCTGATCGCCGGGCTCCTCAGCCCGAAGCCGCAGATCGCGACCGCCGAAGACAAAGACGTCGCCATGATCACTGCAGGCAAGCAGCTCTACTCGACGTCCTGCATCACTTGCCACGGCACCAACCTCGAGGGCGTCCCGGATCGCGGTCCGTCGCTCATGGGTGTCGGCGACGCCGCTGTGTACTTCCAGGTCTCAACCGGACGTATGCCCGCCGCCCGCGGTGAGGCTCAGGCTCAGCGCAAGCCCGCCAAGTTCACCGAAGCTCAGATCGACCAGCTCGGCGCCTACATTCAGGCGATGGGCGGCGGCCCGCGCGCTGCATACGAGATGGACGAGAACAACGAGATCAAGCGTGACGAACAGGGCTTCCCGATTCTGCGCATGGACTCGCTCCGCGGAACCGACCTCGGTCGCGGCTCCGAGCTGTTCCGCCTCAACTGCGCCTCCTGCCACAACTTCACCGGTCGTGGCGGCGCTCTGTCCGGCGGCAAGTTCGCTCCCCCGCTGACCGATGTGAACCCGCAGCAGCTGTACACGGCGATGCTCACCGGTCCGCAGAACATGCCGAAGTTCTCCAACCGACAGCTGTCGATGGAGGACAAGGAAGACATCATCGGCTACATCCGCTATGCGGACACGGCCAACCCGAGCGGCGGACTCGGCCTGGGCGGATTCGGCCCGGCATCTGAGGGTCTGACCATGTGGGTCGTCGGCGCAGCTGCCATCGTCGCAGGCGCCATGTGGATTGGATCACGAAATTGAGCGAGTCGAATAAGGACCTCCCGACCGCTGAGGAACTCGCGGCGATGTCCCAGGAGGAGAAGGTTCGTCTGGGCACGAACCTCGACGGTGTGGAGATCATCCACCGCACCGAGCGTTTCCCCGAACCGGGCACCCGTGCTGAGAAGCGCGCCGAGGCCACCGTCGCCATCTGGTTCACCCTCGCCGGGCTTCTGGCCCTCGCGGGAATGGTTCTCTTCATCTGGAACCGGTGGGAATTCACCATGCCGGAAGAAGAGGGCTACTGGGCCTACACGTTCTACACCCCGCTGCTCGGTGTCACCTTCGGCGGCGCGATCCTGGCGTTCGGTTTCGGCGTCATCCAGATCTCGAAGCGCTTCATCCCGCAGGAGATCTCGGTGCAGGACCGCCACGACGGCGGCTCGACCGAGGTCGACAAGCAGACGATCGTCGCCGAACTCAGCGACACCCTGCAGACGAGCACACTCCCCCGCCGCAAGATGATCATCGGCTCCGCCGTGTTCGGCGTCGGAGCGATCGGTGTGTCGGCGGGCGTCGCAGCTCTCGGCGGTTTCATCAAGAACCCCTGGGCCAAGCGCGAAGACGCTGACCTCTGGCACTCGGGCTGGTCGACGAACCACAGCGAGAAGCCGGGCGAGACCGTCTTCCTGCGTCGTGACACCGGCAACCCGTACCAGGTCGTCCTGGTGCGCCCCGAGGACCTCGATGCAGGCGCCATGGAGACTGTCTTCCCGTGGCGCGTCTCGGACGGCTACGGCGACACCGAGCACTCGCGTCACAAGCTGCTCGACGGCCTTCGCGCCGTCCGCAACCCCGTGATGCTCATCCGCCTGCGTCCCGAGGACAACAAGCGGGTCGTCAAGCGTCGTGGCCAGGAGAGCTTCAACTTCGGCGACTACTACGCGTACACGAAGGTCTGCAGCCATCTCGGTTGCCCCACCTCGCTGTACGAGCAGCAGACGCAGCGCATCCTGTGCCCGTGCCACCAGTCGCAGTTCAACGCGCTCGAGTACGGAAAGCCGGTCTTCGGTCCCGCCGCCCGTGCTCTCGCTCAGCTGCCTATCACTGTCAACAACCAGGGCTACTTGGTCGCCAACACCGCCATCAACGGCGGCGACTTCATCGAGCCTGTCGGACCGGCATTCTGGGAGCGTAAGTCATGACGATCGCCGATCGCCTCGCCACGCAGGCAGAAGAGGTCGACTCGAGGTACCACCTGGCCGCAGGCATGCGCCGCCAGATCAACAAGGTCTTCCCCACGCACTGGTCGTTCATGCTGGGTGAGGTCTCGCTCTACAGCTTCATCATCTTGCTGCTGTCGGGCGTGTACCTGACGTTCTTCTTCGACCCGTCGATGGCGCACGTCGTGTACGAAGGCGCGTACCAGCCGCTCAACGGCGTCACCATGAGCCGCGCGTACGAGACCACGCTCGACCTCTCGTTCGAGGTCCGCGGCGGTCTGTTCGTCCGTCAGATCCACCACTGGGCAGCCCTGCTGTTCGCTGCGTCGATCATCCTGCACATGATGCGCATCTTCTTCACCGGCGCGTTCCGTCGCCCGCGTGAGGCCAACTGGGTCATCGGCTGCTTCCTGCTGCTGCTGGCGATGTTCGAGGGCTTCTTCGGCTACTCGCTCCCCGACGACCTGCTGTCGGGCACGGGTGTCCGCGCCGCGATGTCGGGCATCGTCCTGGGCATTCCGCTGATCGGCACCTGGGTCCACTGGGCCCTGTTCGGTGGCGACTTCCCCGGCGACATCATCATCCCGCGCCTGTACGTGCTGCACGTGCTGCTGTTCCCGGCCATCATCCTGGCCCTAATCGGCGCTCACCTCGCACTCGTCTGGTACCAGAAGCACACACAGTTCCCCGGCCCCGGCCGTACCGAGAAGAACGTCGTCGGCGTTCGCATCCTCCCGGTCTTCGCTGCCAAGGGCGGCGCGTTCTTCGCGATCGTGTTCGGCGTCCTCGCCGTCATGGCGGGCATCTTCCAGATCAACCCGGTCTGGAACATCGGTCCGTACAACCCGGCGCAGGTGTCCGCGGGCTCGCAGCCTGACATCTACATGATGTGGACGGACGGTTTCGCTCGACTGATGCCGGCCTGGGAGCTCTACCTGGGCAACTACACCGTCCCCGCCATCTTCTGGGTGGTCCTGGTGATCGGCGTGCTGTTCGGGCTGCTCTTCGGTTACCCGTGGATCGAGAAGGCCCTCACCGGCGACACTGCACACCACAACCTGCTGCAGCGTCCCCGTGACACCCCGGTCCGCACCGCTGCGGGCGCGATGGCCTTGACGTTCTACATCATCCTCACGCTGATGTGCATGAACGACATCATCGCCCTGAAGTTCCACATCTCGCTGAACGCGACGACGTGGATGGGTCGCATCGGCCTGATCGTGCTGCCGCCGCTGGTGTACTTCATCACCTACCGTTGGGCACTGTCTCTGCAGCGCAGCGACCGCGACGTCCTCTCCCACGGCATCGAGACGGGCATCATCCGTCGCGAGCCCAAGGGCGAGTACATCGAAATGCATCAGCCGCTGGGCCCGGTGGACGATCACGGCCACCCGATCCCGCTGCCTTACGAGGGTGCTGCCCTGCCGAAGCGCATGAACAAGCTCGGCTCCGCCGGCGCCCCCGGCACCGGTACCGTCCTCGTCCCGGACTCGCTCGAGGAACAGGCGACCAACCGTCGCATCGCTCACGAGAACCACGAGGCCGAGAAGAAGGCACTCCAGGAACTTCAGGAAAAGGGCGGAAACCCGCTCGCCTGACGCTCCACAGCTTCACCGACAGAGGCCGCCTCGCATCCGCGAGGCGGCCTCTGTCGTACCCGCTCCCCTCCCCCACCGACCTTCCCGCGACAGTTCTCGTTCCCGCTCTTTGTCGGGGCGAGGAGCGGCAACTGGAAGCGCCGCGATCACAACAGACCGGCGGCGTGCGAGTACGGACGAACACGCGCAGCGACTTGGCAAAGTTTCGCGACGGTCCAGTCCCAGCGGACGATCTCGAAGCCCATCCGCGGAACTGGTAGGTGCGCCTCGATCATCTGGGCCCGGCTCCACGATTCTCCGGGATTCGCGGACAATCCGTTCGCGTACCGCAGGGCAACACGCGCCCGGGCAATTCCACGTCGCCGCCCGACTCCAGACGATCGTGGAGTTCGGCTCGATCCACTCCCATTCGTAGCGCAGAATCGAATACGGCGAGGGCGCCCGCGAAGTCGGAGGTGAGCGCGACGTCCACAGCACTACGTGCGGGACTGGTTAACAGAATGCCGTCGACAACGATGACATCGTTCTCATCGAGGCCGGTGTGGATGTGCCGCGTGGCGCGGCGCTTCCCGTTCGCCGACGTCTGCACTGACACGTGCACACGCCTCGTATCCGGCTCCAGCACTGCCAGGCCGAGGATGGCCGCTGCCGACTGGTGGCTGAGGACGGCCCCGGCGTCCGCTTCGGAGAGACAGCGTCGCCTATAGACCTCTTGATCGAGGCGCCACTTCTCGACGGGCAGACTGCAGCTGGGTATGTACAGGCCCCGGCAGGCGACGAGGAGTTCTCCTCTCCGGACCGCCTGTCGGATGTCCGCGTCAGTGCGGCCGGCGTCGAGCGCCTCGGACCGTCTGACGACGCCGTTACGATCTGTAGTCCACATGCGCTGTATCCAAGCGCGAAGTCCGCGATCTGACCAGGGCGGTATCCACAGGCTTGTACCCGCGGCGCTTCCAGTTCCTGCTCCTCGCCCCGACAAAGAGCAGGAACGAGAACTGCCGCGGGAAGCGGTCTACCAGACGTCGCCGGCGCGCCAGTCGCAGAGGAGACGCATAGCGGTGTCCATGTGCTGCGTGGAGCGCGTCCGGAGGATGAGGACCCCACCGTCGTCGTCCGGTGTCATGACCACACCATCCGGCGTCAGAGTGCCGAGCGGCCCCGTCCACGGCTCCCAGCCACGTCGTAGATAGAGCGGACGCCCGTCGTCGGACGCGCCGAGCGCACCGAGGTCGTACGCTGCCAGGACGATCTCGTCGATCCGCGACATCAGGACGTCGCCGATCCCCCGACGGCGCATGCGGGCGGCCACTGCGACCGCTTCGACATAGCCGACGCGGTGCACGTCGTCTCCGGCGATCAGTTGCCGCTGAACCACCGACGCATGGCCGACAACACCGTCGGAGTCCTCCGCGATGACGTGAACGCCACCGAGCGCATGGTCGAAATCAGAGGCCTCGAAGTCGTGTGCGAACGCCTCGTCCAGGAACGCGAACAGAGCGGCGCGATCGTCGTCCGTCAGTTCGTGGGTATGACGAAGCCGCACCCGGTATCCGGGTGCGGCTTCATCAGATGCTGTATGCGTCAGTGCTTCTCAGGTCCCACGTGGTACTCGAACACGAGTCCGGCGACCGCGGCAAGGATCACTGCCACCATGGTGATCGAGAACCAGAAGTTGCCGGTCGCGAAACCGATCGCGAAGAGCGATGCGCCTGCGGCGATCGCGATGGGCCAGTAGCTGTGCGGGCTGAAGAAGCCCAGCTCACCGGCACCGTCTTCGATCTCGGCGTCGTCGTAGTCCTCGGGACGGATCTCAACACGACGAGCCACGAAGCGGAAGTACGTGCCCGCGATCAGAGCCAGGCCGCCTGCGAAGAACATGCAGGTCACGCCGGTCCATTCGACGCCGGTCCGGTAGTAGTAGGTGCAGACGGCGTAGATGACGCCCATCAGAATGAAGAAGACTGCGAGGACCTCGAAGAGGCGTGCTTCGATCTTCATCAGTTCTTACCTCCCTCGGCCGGGGTGCACCCGGCCAGTGCGGTGTTGTTCGCATCGCCGAGATCGTCCGGAGTCGTGCCGTTCGAGACGCGGCGCGTGTCGAACGGAACCGTCGTCACCGAGCGCGGCTGCTGGCAGACCGCCTGCAGTGCCTCCGAGTTGGTGGCCTCCGGGTTGGCCTTGCGGAAGTTGATGTAGCTGGCGAACACCGCGGGGCTCACGGCGCGAACTTCGAAGTTCATCATCGCGTGGTAGGTGCCGCACATCTCGGCACAGCGTCCGACGAAGGCGCCTTCACGATCGATGCCGCTGATCTGGAACGACGAATCCGTGTGGTTCTGCTCCGGGAACGGCATGACGTCGCGCTTGAACAGGAACTCCGGAACCCAGAACGAGTGCACGACGTCGGCCGCCGCGAGATCGAACTGGATGCGGGTGTTGGTCGGCAGAACCAGGATCGGGATCTCCGAGGACGAGCCGAGGGTCTCGATCTGATCGAAGGCGAGGTACTTGCGCTCCTCGGCCGACCGGCCGCCTGCGGCGCCCTTGATCTCTTCCTTCTCGCCGTCGTGCTCACGGAACTTCGGGATCTGCAGGTCGAACGCGGAACCCTTCTTCGAGTCCTCGGCCCGGACGAGCTGCTGGCCGTTCACGTTGACCGAGTTGTAGCCGAACTTCCAGTTCCACTGGAATGCGGTCACGTCGACGACGACGGCTGGGTTGTCTTCCTTCGCCTCGACCTTGTTCTGCACGACGACCGTGAAGTAGAACATCACGGCGATCAGCACGAACGGGATCGCGGTGTACGCCAGTTCCAGCGGCACGTTGTAGGCCGTCTGACGCGGGATCTCCTGATCCTCGGAGTCGACTGCCTTCGCACGGTGGAACGTGATGGTCCAGAAGATGAGGGCCCACACGAACACACCCATGGCGAGGGCGGCGATGACCGACCACGTCCAGAATTCGGCCATGTCCTTGGCTTCGCTGGTCACGCCCGCAGGCCATCCGAAGCGCATTGCTTCTTCGGCACTGCAGCCCGAGGTCATCAGCACGACGACACCCAGGACCGCGAGGGCACTGAGTCGCTTGATCGTGCGCGACGTGGGTACCCCACGTCGCACAGACGGCCGTCCACGGTTCGTCAATTTCACGCCTTCCTGCTGACAGGGAGCTGTTCTACAAGTTTCGCGCACGAGTATTGCAGTGCTCGACGCAATTCTTGCACCTAGTAACTACGCAGCGTAGTCCAACCCGCCCATCTGTTCTCGATTGGGGTTGGCGGTTTTGCCCTCACGGGTGCCGACCTGCGGATTCGTGCCGTGACAAGAGTGTCGTTTCCCTCACGAGGGCCGCGGGATGTCGCACCCGGCGGCGCTTCTGCGGCATAGTAGACGCGGCGCGGGGACCAGTTCTTCGCCACGACCTGCAATCGATGTGAAAAGAGGCCAGTCAGCGTGTGCGGCTTGCTCGGAATGCTCACCAGTGACGGCACCGCGGGGCCGGACGCCGACCTGATCGCGTCCGCGGCGCACTGCATGCGTCACCGCGGTCCCGATGAGCCCGGCACCTGGCACGACGACGACATCGTGCTCGGCTTCAATCGACTGTCGATCATCGACATCGAGCACTCCCACCAGCCGCTGCGCTGGGGACCACCGGAGAACACCGAACGGTACGCCCTGGTGTTCAACGGCGAGATCTACAACTACCTCGAAATCCGCGAGGAGCTCGCCAGAGAGTTCGGCACCCAGTTCCGCACCGAGGGCGACGGCGAGTCGATCGTCGCCGGGTTCCACCACTGGGGTCCCGATGTGGTCCGCAAGCTGCGCGGCATGTTCGCTTTCGCCGTCTGGGACACCGAGAAGCGCGAGCTGTTCCTCGCGCGCGACCAGTTCGGCATCAAGCCGCTGTTCCTTGCCACCAGCAGTCGCGGCACCGCGTTCGGCAGTGAGAAGAAGAGCCTCCTGGAGATCCTCGAGCGCCTCGATCTGGACGCCGAGCTCGACGATCGTGCCATCGAGCACTACACCGTCCTCCAGTACGTCCCCGAGCCCGAATCACTGCATCGGAACATCACCCGCCTCGAGTCCGGCTGCTACGCCACGCTGCGGCCCGGCGTCGCCCCCGAGGTGACCCGCTACTTCGTGCCGAAGTTCCCCGTCCGTCCCTTCACTGCCGGAGGAGAGCAGAAGCGCTACGACGAGATCGCCGACGTGCTGCGCGACTCCGTCGCAAAGCACATGCGGGCCGACGTGACTGTCGGATCGTTCCTGTCCGGCGGCATCGACTCGACGGCAATCGCCGCACTCGCCATCCAGCACAACCCCGACCTCATCACCTTCACCACCGGCTTCGAACGTGACGGCTACTCCGAAGTGGACGTCGCCGCGGAATCGGCAGAGGCCATCGGCGCCCGCCACATCGTCAAAGTCGTGTCTCCGCGAGAGTTCGTCGACGCGCTCCCGAAGATCATCTGGTACCTGGACGACCCGGTGGCCGACCCGGCCCTCGTCCCCCTGTACTTCGTCGCCGCCGAAGCCCGCAAGCACGTGAAGGTCGTCCTCTCGGGCGAGGGCGCCGACGAACTCTTCGGCGGATACACGATCTACAAAGAGCCGCTGTCGCTCAAGTCGTTCGACAAGCTCTCCCCCGGCCTGCGGCGTCTCGCAGGCAAGGTCTCGGACCGCATCCCCGAAGGCACGCGGGGCAAGAGCCTGCTCCACCGCGGTTCACTCAGCCTCGAGGAGCGTTACTACGGAAACGCCCGCAGCTTCGACGACGCTCGCCTGCGCGCCGTCCTTCGGACTTTCCGTGAAGACTGGATGCACCAGGATGTGACCGCGCCCATATACAAGATGAGCGAAGGCATGGACCCGGTGACCCGCATGCAACACCTGGACCTGTTCACCTGGCTGCGCGGCGACATCCTCGTCAAGGCCGACAAGATCAACATGGCGCACTCACTGGAACTCCGCGTGCCCTTCCTCGACAAGGAGGTGTTCGCGATCGCCGAACAACTCCCGTTCGAGGAGAAGATCAGCCACGACACGACCAAGTACGCGCTCCGCAAGGCACTCGAGCAGATCGTGCCGCCGCACGTGTTGCACCGCCGCAAGCTCGGTTTCCCGGTCCCGCTCCGCCACTGGCTCGCCGGGACCGAGATGTACGACTGGGCACGCGAACTCATCTCGACGTCCGACACCGATCACATCTTCGACAAGAAGTTCGTGATGCAGATGCTCGACGAGCACCGCCGCGGCGAGGTGGACAACAGCCGTCGCGTCTGGACCGTCCTGTGCTTCATGCTCTGGTACGGGATCTTCGTCGACAAGACGATCGACCCGCAGATCGAGGATCACGACTACCCGGTTCGGCTGTAGTTCTCGACCCGTCTCGACCAGCAGGCGAGGCGAAACACTTCCCTCGGCAGTCCTCGCGGGCTCGCCTAGCGGCTCGCTCGCTGCGGAGGGCTCCGGAAGTGTTTCGCCTCGCCTGCTTCGTTGCGCTGTCCCTGCTCGTTGAGCGCCTTTCGTCTCGCTGCGCGCCGAACTATGCCAGCGCGGCGCGAATGGCGTCGGCCGATTCTTGACCGTAGGCGGCAGCCAGGCGAGCGTGGGCGGCGTCGACGTCCCACGTCCAGCCCTGGGTCGAGTCCGATTCCAAGACGAGGGTCGCGACCATCGCGCCGAGCTGCGCCGAGCGCTCGAAGCCGAGGTTCTCTCCCAGACCGGTCAGGAAGCCTGCACGGAACCCGTCGCCGACACCAGTCGGGTCGACCTGCTCGTTCACCGGGACGACGTCGACGTGCGTGACGGAGCCGTCCGTGTCGATGATGTCGACGCCATTGGCGCCGAGCGTGGTGATGCGAACGCCGACCATGCCTGCGATGTCGTCGTCGGTCAGGCCGGTCTTCTGCTTGAGGAGGCCCCACTCGTACTCATTCGTGAACAAGTAGGCTGCGCCGTCGATGAGGGTGCGGGCCGTGTCGCCGTCGAGGCGCGCCAACTGCTGCGACGGATCTGCGGCGAACGGGAGACCAGCTTCACGACAGGCGTTCGTGTGACGAACCATGGCCGCCGGGTCGTCGGCGCCGATCAGCACGATGTCCGGGCGGTCCCCGCCCGCGACCACGTCGAGCAGGTCGATGTCGCCCGCCTCGGTCATCGCACCCGCATAGAAGGTCGCGAGCTGCGCCATCGTCTCATCGGTGGTGCACATGAATCGTGCGGTGTGCTTGGTGGTCGAACGGCGCACGCCGCGGCAGTCGACGCCGTGATCGGTGAGCCAGTTCTCGTAGTCGTCGAAGTCGGCACCGGCCGCGCCGACCAACAGGGGCCGGTTTCCGAGCACCCCGAGCGCGTACGCGATGTTGCCGCCGACTCCGCCGCGATGCAGGACGAGGTCTTCGACGAGGAAGCTGAGAGAGATGTGTTGGAGCTGATCGGCGACCAACTGGTCGGAGAACTTGCCCGGGAACTTCATCAGATGATCGGTCGCGAGCGACCCGCAGACGGCTGTGAACATCTGTCTCACGGTAGTGCAGACGAATGTGGCCGCGACCCGGGGTGGGGTCGCGGCCACATCTCGCTTGCGCTGGAGATCAGTTGAACGAGTCGCCGCAGGCGCAGCTGCCGGTCGCGTTCGGGTTGTCGATCGTGAAGCCCTGCTTCTCGATGCTGTCGACGAAGTCGATCGTCGCGCCCTGAACGTACGGCGCACTCATCCGGTCGACGGCGAGCTTGACGCCGTCGAAGTCCTGGACGAGGTCTCCGTCGAGCGTGCGGTCGTCGAAGAACAGCTGGTAACGCAGGCCGGCACAACCACCCGGCTGCACGGCGATGCGCAGCGCGAGGTCGTCGCGGCCCTCCTGGTCGAGCAGGGCCTTCGCCTTGGCTGCAGCGCTGTCGCTGAGCAGGACACCGGTGTCGGTGGTTTCATTCTGAACGGTCATGGGCGCTCCTCATGTCGCCGGCCGCGTCTGCACGAGCGAACCGGGATACGTCTGTCGTCGAACCGCAGACACGACGATCGAGTGTGTTCACGGTCTGACTGGCTCAACGGTACTCGCTGTGCGCCTATTCCCGCATCACGCCCTCGATTGTGGCCACCGTGCGTGCCACCTCCGCCGCCAGCCCCGCCAGCATCTCGCGTGGACTCCGCATCGCCGCGTCCACCGACCCGGCGAAGTCGGCCAGCGACCTGACCGCGGTCACGCCGACGACGTCCGGCGTCCCGCGGACCTGGCCCGCGAGGACGATCACCGGGGTGCCCCCTGCTTCCGCCGCGAGTGCCGCGATCACTTTCCCCCGGGCCGTCTGCTCGTCGTATCGCCCCTCCCCCGTGACGATCACGTCAGCGTCGGCGAGCTCGCGGCGACGCCCCGTCGCCTCGGCGACGACGTCCGCCCCCGATCTGCGACGTCCTCCGAGCGCCAGCAACGCGGCGCCGAGTCCGCCCGCCGCGCCCGCGCCCGGCATGGAGGCCACCGCACCGCCGAGCGTCACGGCCCAGTCGGTCAGACGTGACTCGAGATCCTGCACTGTCACCGGATCCGCGCCCTTCTGCGGACCGAACACCGCCGCCGCACCTGCCGGTCCCAGGAGCGGGTTGTCGACGTCGGAGGCCACGACCAGATCGATACCGTTCATTCGAGCGCGTGCGGCGCCGATTCCACCGAGTTCCTCGACAGCGCCTCTCCCACCGTCTGTCGTCGCACTTCCGCCGAGTCCGACGACGATCCTCCTCGCTCCCGATGCGACGGCGGACGCGAGCATCGTGCCGACTCCCGCCGTGGTCGCGGCACGCGCCGACGACGGATCCGGCTCACGTCCGAGCAGATGAAGTCCACACGCCTGCGCCGCTTCCAAGTACACGGTCCCGTCGGCTCCGTACCCGATCGTCGCGTCGACCGGGTCTCCGAGTGGTCCGGGGACACGAAGGGGCCGGACTGTGGCGACTCCTGCAGCCTGCAACACTGCGATGAATCCCGGTCCACCGTCCGACTGCGGGAGCAGCCGCACTCGATCGGCCTGCCTCGACGACAGCCAGCCGTCTGCGATGGCCGACGCCGCGTCAACGGCCGACAGCGTGCCTCCGAACTCGTCCGGCGCGATGACGACGCTGAGCGTCTCCCGGTCCACGGTCGGTGTCATGGGTCGGACACTAATGCCCGATCGTCGGCCGAGTCCGGTCATCGCCTAGAGCATGTCTCCTGATTCGCCGCTCGGGATCGGCGGACCAGATGTGCGCCCCGCAAGGCGAAGGAGGGAGGGATACCGGTAGGTATCACGACCGACGACAACGCCGCGGGGAGTGCATCTGGCCGTCAAGACCGCGCGAAGCGAATTAGGAGACATGCTTTAGTCTCAACAGTGTGAAGTTGCCCTGGAAGCCCGCTGCGACGAGCACCGACGACACCGCAGACGACGCGGCGTCGACGACCGCCGCGCCCGCCCCCGCAGAGACCCCGGCCAAGGCCGCGCCGACGCCCGGCAAGGGTCGTCCGACGCCGAAACGACGCGATTCCGAGAAGCGTCGCGGTCCCGTCGCCGCACCTCCGACGACACGCGCCGAGGCCCGCGAGCGCAAGAAGGCGCTCAAGAAGACGATGAGCAAGGACGAGCGCAAAGCGCTGTCCGCCGAACGCAAGCAGATTCGCATCGACCAGCGCGAAAAGATGATGTCGGGTGACGAGAAGTACCTGATGGCCCGCGACAAGGGCCCGGTCCGCAAGATGGTCCGCGACATTGTCGACGCCCGCCGCAACTTCGCCGGCCTGTTCATGCCGTTCGCCGTGCTCCTGATCGTCGCGATCATGGTGCCCAGGCTCGCGGTGATCGCGAACCTGCTGCTGCTCGTGTTCGTCGTGTTCATGGCGATCGACTCGATGTTCCTCGGCCGAATGGTCAACAAGCGTGTCCGCGAACGCTACCCGGACACGCAGGAGAAGCCGTTCCGGCTCGGCTGGTACGCCTTCACGCGCGCAATGCAGCTCCGCGTGATGCGTGCGCCGAAGCCGCAGACCAAGCCCGGCGACAAGGTCTGACGTGCGGTATCTCGTCCTGGGCGGAACCCGTTCGGGCAAGTCCGCCCATGCCGAGAGTCTTCTCGCGGCAACTGATCGCCCCCGGTACCTGGCGACCGGTGCGGTCGATGTCGACGAGGCGTGGGGCGCCCGCGTCGACGCACACCGCGTCCGGCGCGGAGAGCATTTCCTGACGATCGAGACTCAGGATCCGGCCGCCGAGATGCGGCTCGATCCCGAATCGCCCGTCTTGATCGATGATCTCGGCTCATGGGTGACGTCGCTGCTCGACGCGGCGAAGGCGTGGGACGATCCGGCCGCCACCATCACCGACGCCGTCGACGATCTGTGCTCGGCGATCGCCGACCACGTGGCCGATGTGGTCGTCGTGAGCCCCGAAGTAGGGATGTCCGTCGTCGCGCCGACACCCGTCGGACGTCGGTTCGCCGACGAGATCGGCTCGGTGAACAACCGTGTCGCGCAGGTGTGCGAGATCGTGCAGCTGGTCGTCGCAGGCCGTGTCCTCGACCTGCCCGCGCCGAGCGCCACGCTGTCGGCGGAGTCCGCACCGGACGATGCCGAACAGACCCGCACGCCACTGGTCCCCGTACCCGTCGCCCCCTTCCCCGAGGCGATCTCCCCGTCTGCGTCGTTCGTCGGCGCCGCTCTGCCCGACGGTGTCGACGCCGAAGTGTTCCCGGCGATCGATCCGCCGTCCCCTGACGTCGCCGACGCGGCGCGCGCCCGCCAATTGACGCTCACGAAGCCTCCGGGCGCCCTCGGACTGCTTGAAGATCTCGGCGTCTGGATCTCCGCATGCCAAGATCAGTGCCCGCCGCATCGGATCACCGCACCCGCGGTCGCCGTGTTCGCCGGGGACCACGGCGTGGCGCAGGACGGTGTGTCCGCGTTCCCACCCGAGGTGACCGCGCAGATGGTCGCGAACATCGCCGCAGGGGGTGCAGCCGTCAACGTCCTCGCCCGTCGAGCAGGCGCGCGAGTACACGTGTTCGACATGTCGGTGAAAGCCGACGTCCCCGGAGCGGACGCAGCAACGACCGCGTACAAGGTCCGCAACGGCAGCGGCGATCTCCGCACCGGGGATGCGATGACCATCGCCGAGGCGAGGAAGTCCCTCGCCGCCGGACGCGCGATCGCCGATCGCCTCGTCGACTCCGGTGCCGACCTGCTGATCGCGGGCGACATGGGCATCGGAAACACCACTCCTGCAGCCGTGCTGATCGGCACGATCGCCGATCGGGAACCCGTTGTCGTCGTCGGACGCGGCACCGGAATCGACGACGCCACCTGGATCCGCAAAACCGCCGCCATTCGCGACGGCATGCGGTACGGCCGCCGATTCCGCAATGAGCCGTTGGCGCTCCTCGCAGCCGTCGGCGGACCCGATCTCGCAGCCATGGCCGGGTTCTACGCCCAGGCCGCGCTGCGTCGGACGCCGGTCCTCATCGACGGTGTGGTGACCTCCGCGGCCGCGCTCGTCGCCGAACAGCTGGCGCCCGGCGCTTCGGCGTGGTGGCGTGCCGGTCACCGGTCGACCGAACCCGCCCACGCTTTTGCACTGTCGAGTCTCGGACTGGACCCGATCGTCGACATGTCGATGCGTCTCGGCGAAGGCACCGGCGCGCTGACCGCACTTCCGATCGTCTCGTCGGCCGTCGACGTGCTGATCGACATGGCGACGTTCGCCGACGCCGGCGTCAGCGATGGCGGCTAATCCGGCCGCTGCCGTGCATGTGGCGGTCACGTGGCTGACAGTCGCACCTCTCCCCCAACCGCGGGCGGAGATGAATCGACGAACAGGCGGTGCGGCGATCGCAGCGGTTCCGATAGTCGGCGCCCTCCTCGGCACGATCGCTGCCGCCGTCGCGTTCGGACTGTCGCACACCAGGCTGCCCGACCTCGTCATCGGGTTGCTCGTCGTGGCCGTCCTGGCGCTCGCGACGCGCGGGATGCATCTCGACGGCCTCGCCGACACCGCTGACGGCCTCGGCTGCTACGGCGACCCCGACCGGGTGCGCCAGGTGATGCGCAGCGGCGACGTCGGTCCCTTCGGCGCCGCCACGCTGGCCGTCGTCCTCGTCCTTCAAGCCGTTGCCTACTCGACCCTCATCGGCCACCACGAATGGGCGCAGATCGTCTACGCCGTCGCCCTCTCGCGAGTCGCCGTCGTCTACGCGTGCCGTCGTGGGCTCGATACGGCGAACGCCGACGGCTTCGGCGCACTCGTCGCCGGAACTCAACGATGGTCGCTGCTCGTCTGGACCGCGGCGGCCCTCGGCGCGGCGTGGCCGCTCGGCATCCGCGCGATCTGCGCAGTCCCCGCAGCCATCGTGTTCACAGTCGCCTTCACGGCACACTGCCGTCGTCGGGTGGGCGGCGTCAGCGGCGACGTGCTCGGCGCCGTCGTCGAGCTCACAACGGCACTGGCCCTGGTGATTCTCATACTGTGAGCGGGAGGTCGCTGGCACAGATTCGACGCTGTCAATCAGTCGTTGAGACGAATTGCCTACTCACGAGTAGCTGACGATGACTGTTCGGACACACTCGACGTGCACAGTCCCCCACGACACACGGAGTCTCCATGCCCAACCGGATTCGGAACACGCTCATCATCGCCGGAATAGCCGCCTGCTCAGCAGCGACGATCGGCGTCGGCACCGCCGCCGCGTACGACACCATCTACGTCGACGAAGCGCTCTACCCGCACACCGACACGCTCACCAGCGGAGTGTTCGACGTGTCGGTCACCAACAAGACCGACCTGATCGCCGACTGCACCGTGACGCTGTACCCGATGTCGGAGAAGGCCGACGCCGCACACCTCGCCACCGTGACGAACGACTGGTGGCGCAAGGTCGCCACCGACACCGAGCTCGACGCCGCGAAGGCTGCCACGACCGGGTCCGCAGGAACGGTGAAGATCTCGAACATCGCGGCGGGCGAGACCAAGACCGGCTCGATCACTCCGTCTGCACCCCTGCAGTCCGAATACGTCGTCTTCAAGTTCTGCCGCGCCGACGATCTGCCGAACGAGACCTACAAGGTCTCCGCAACGACCTACGACGTCACCGCGACCGCTCCCGATCCGGAAGACCCGACCTTCGGCAGCCTGACCGGTCCGGGGCTCGGCAGTCTCGGGTCGCTCCTGCCCTGACAAACGTTGGAGACGTTTCCCGGACTGACACCGGGAAACGCCTCCGACGCTTGGAGACCCTGAACTACTTGAGGCGGGTCATCCACCCGTGGGTGTCCGCGAACGTGCCGCGCTGCAGACCGGTGAGCGTGTCGCGCAGCGCCTGGGTGACCTCGCCGGTGGTGCCGTCGCCGATCGTGTAGGCGTCGGTGTCACTCTGGACTCGGCCGACCGGCGTGATGACGGCCGCCGTTCCACAGGCGAACACCTCGGTGATCTCGCCGGACCGGACGCCGTCAGCGAGTTCCTTCGTGGAGATCTTGCGCTCTTCGACGGAGTAGCCCGCATCCGCGGCGAGCGCGAGCAACGACTTCCGTGTGACGCCGGGCAGCAGTGAACCGCTCAGCTCCGGTGTGACGAGGCGAGCCTGCGATCCCGACCCGAAGACGAAGAACAGGTTCATCCCGCCCATCTCCTCGATGTACCGGTGCTCGATCGCGTCGAGCCAGACCACCTGGTCGCAGCCCTTCTCTGCAGCCTGCGCCTGTGCAAGCAGCGAAGCGGCGTAGTTGCCGCCGAACTTGGCGGCGCCCGTGCCGCCGGGCGACGCCCGGACGTACTCGGTGCACAGATAGACGCTGACCGGCTTGAGGCCGCCCTGGAAGTACGCGCCCGCGGGCGATGCGATCAGCACGTACCGGTACTGGTTCGCCGGGCGAACACCGAGGCTCGCCTCTGTCGCGAACATGAAGGGACGCAGGTAGAGCGACTCCTCGCCGCCGGCAGGCGGCACCCAGGCGTCGTCCACCTCAAGCAACGCCCGCAACGATCCGACGAAGTCCTCCACCGGGAACTCCGGCATAGCGAGACGACGAGCGGAGGTGTTGAACCGCTCGGCGTTCGCCTCGGGTCGGAACGCGGCGATCGTGCCGTCGGGCTGGCGGTACGCCTTGAGCCCCTCGAAGATCTCCTGCGCGTAGTGCAGGACCATCGCAGCCGGATCGAGCGCGATCGGACCGTACGGGGTCACCTTCGCGTCGTGCCATCCGCGCTCACGGTCGTAATCGACTACCACCATGTAGTCGGTGAAGTGGTTGCCGAAGCCCGGCGCGGCGAGAATCTCTGCGCGTCGACCCTCCGACACCGGATGCGGATGCTCGGTGCGAGTGAACTCCAAGGTCATGCACCGATCCTATCCCTGCTCCGCAAACCGGCATCGTCGGACCGGACTCTCAGACGTTGCCCTGCACGAACGGCGGCAGGACGACCTCGCATTCGAGAGCACGTCCGCGGACGTCGACGACCACGGTCGCGCCCTTCTTGACTCCCGAATCGGTGTTGATGAACGCCAACGCGACGCCCTGCTTGAGAGTCGGCGAGAAGGTGCCCGATGTGCACACGCCGATCACTTCGCCACCCGCCTCCAGGTGCACGGTGCAGTCCACGCGCGGCACACCACGACCGGTGGCCCTGAGTCCGTACAGCCGGCGCGCGGGGCCCGCCTCCTTCTCGGCGACCAGGACGTCGCGGCCGAAGAACTCAGGCTTGTCCCATCCCACCGCCCACGAGCTGCGCGCCTGGACCGGCGTGATCTCGGGGCTCAGTTCGTGGCCGTGCAGCGCGTAGCCCATCTCGGTGCGCAGTGTGTCGCGCGCGCCGAGACCGGCGGGAAGACCGTCACGAGCCGTGACCTCGGCGAGCAGAGCGTCGAAGACCGGGCCCGCGTCGGCCCACGTCGGAAGGATCTCGTACCCGTGTTCGCCCGTGTAGCCGGTGCGGCACACCCGGACGGTGCGCTCCGCACCGTCCACGGTCAGCGTCGCGTCGGCGAACGCCATGTACTCCATCTCGGTGGGCAGCCCGAGAGCTGCGAGCACGTCGGCCGACTTCGGTCCCTGTACCGCGAACACCGCGTAGTCACGATGCAGGTCGGTGATCTCGACGCCGTCGGGCGCGGCCTCCTTGAGTGCGGCGACAACCGCCGGGGTGTTGGATGCGTTCGGGATCAGGAACACTTCGTCGTCGCTGACCAGATAGGTGATTAGATCGTCGACGACGCCGCCTTCCGCGTTGCAGCACATCGTGTACTGCGCCTTGCCCGCGGTCACCTTGCGAAGGTCGTTGGTGAAGCATCGGTTGACGAAGTCGGCCGCGCCCGGCCCGGCGACGAGCGCCTTACCCAGGTGGCTGACGTCGAAGATCCCGACGGCTTCACGAACGGCGGTGTGCTCCGCGACGGTGCCGGAGTACGACACCGGCATGTCCCATCCGCCGAATTCGGCGAACGATGCTCCGAGGGCGATGTGACGGTCGGCGATGGGGCCTGCGAGGAGTTCGGTCATACCCGATACGGTATCGCCCTCGCATGAGCCGCGTCGCGCCGCCGGTCGCATCGACGCCGACCCACCTGTGGCAGAGTTGACACCCGTGAGCAGCAACGACTTCTCCGACCGCGTTCGCGGTCCGCGCATCGAACTGACCACCGCCCTCACCAAGGACGACGACGTCCTGGTGATCGGCCTGATCGCCGCCGAGGACGCCGACACCCAGGCGCCTTCCCTGCTGATCGGCGAGGACCTCCTCGACGACGCGGCCGCCGATGCCGTGTCGGCGAGCATCGCCGCGCTCGGCGGCACCGGCCGCAGCGGCGAGATCCTCAGTTTCCCGGCACCGACATCGTTGCCGGTCCGCCTGATCCAGACCGTCGGGCTCGGCCAGGACTCCGACGATCACGATGCCGACGCCATCCGGCAGGCGGCAGGAGAGTCGATCCGCAAACTCGACGGTGTCGGCCGGGTGGTCAGCGCTCTCGCCCAGGCCGGTGTCGGCCCCGCTGCGGAGGGCTACTTCCTCGGCGGATACCGCTTCGAGGAGTTCCGGTCGGCCAAGTCTGCGTCGAAGAAGCAGGCGCCGTCCGAAGTCCGACTGCTGGCCGCCAAGTCGAAGGAGAACCGCGCGGAGCTCGATCACGCGCTGATCGTCGCCGACGCCGTGGCGCTCGCCCGCGACTTCGTCAACACTCCGCCGAGCCATCTGTTCCCGGCCGAGTTCGCTGAGCGCACCCGCGTCCTCGCCAGCCAGGCCGGTCTCCGCGTCGAGATCCTCGACGACGTCGAACTGGCCAAGGCCGGCTACGGCGGGATCGTGGGAGTCGGCAAGGGCAGCTCTCGTCCACCGCGTCTGGTTCGACTCATCCACGACGCCAAGGGCTCCGAACGCACAGTCGCCCTCGTCGGCAAGGGCATCACATTCGACACCGGCGGCATCTCGATCAAGCCGGCCGCGGGCATGGACCACATGACCTCCGACATGGGCGGCGCCGCAGCGGTCGTCGCGACGGCCATCGCCGCCGCCAAACTCGACGTGAACGTCACCGTCATCGCCACCGTCCCGATGGCCGAGAACATGCCGTCGGGCACCGCTCAGCGACCGGGCGACGTCCTGACGCAGTACGGCGGGACCACCGTCGAGGTCCTCAACACGGACGCGGAGGGGCGGCTGATCCTCGCCGATGCGATCGTCCGCGCATGCGAGGACGATCCGGACTACCTGATCGACACCGCGACGCTGACCGGCGCGCAGATGGTGGCCCTCGGCAACCGCACCCCGGGGGTGCTCGGCACCGACGAGTTCCGCGATCGCGTCGCATCGGTCTCGCAGAGTGTCGGCGAGAACGGTTGGCCCATGCCGATGCCGTCGGAGCTGCGCGGTGACCTCGATTCGCGAGTCGCCGACCTCGCCAACGTCACCAACCATCGGTGGGGCGGCATGCTGTCCGCGGCGATCTTCCTCAAGGAGTTCGTCGGCGAAGGAATCGGCTGGGCACACGTCGACGTCGCGGGTCCCGCGTTCAACACCTCCGGCCCGTGGGGTTACACGACCAAGGGCGGTACGGGCGTGCCCGTTCGCACCCTGATCGCGGTTCTCGAAGACGTCGTCGAGAACGGCTGAGCCCCGCCTCAACCGCTACTGACGGGTAACCGATGGACTCCCCTGAACGTCTCACAGCGAGCGGGTACTGTGAGTTCGGGAGTC
Organism: Gordonia malaquae NBRC 108250; assembly: GCF_000344135.1. Lineage (GTDB taxonomy): Bacteria > Actinomycetota > Actinomycetes > Mycobacteriales > Mycobacteriaceae > Gordonia > Gordonia malaquae. Next base: position 142,767 of record NZ_BAOP01000004.1, read on the forward strand.
GGTCGATCCACCGTCTGCACGTACACGTGAGCCCACAAGAGCGCACGTGGGAAGCACCCGCGAATCGGCTTGACCGAACGGCACAAGTTCACGAGTTAGGGAGTCACACGCAATGGCCTTCTCTGTTGAGATGCCCGCCCTGGGTGAGAGCGTCACCGAGGGAACCGTCACCCAATGGCTGAAGCAGGAAGGCGACACCGTCGACATCGACGAGCCCCTGCTCGAAGTCTCCACCGACAAGGTCGACACCGAGATCCCGTCTCCGGTGGCGGGCGTCCTGACCAAGATCGTCGCGCACGAAGACGACGTGGTCGAGGTCGGCGGTCAGCTGGCTCTCATCGGCGAGGCAGGCGAAGCAGCCCCCGAGGCAGAGACGCCTGCACCTGCCGCCGCACCCGAGCCGGAAGCCGCGCCCGAACCGGAGCCCGCTCCGGCGCCGGCTGCTCCAGCAGCCGAAGCTCCGGCCGCTGCGCCTGCCGGCTCCGCGTCGGGCACCGACGTCGTGATGCCCGAGCTCGGTGAGTCGGTGACCGAGGGAACCGTCACCAACTGGCTCAAGGCCGTCGGCGACACCGTCGATGTCGACGAGCCGCTCCTCGAGGTCTCGACCGACAAGGTCGACACCGAGATCCCGTCGCCCGTCGCAGGTGTTCTCCTGGAGATCGTCGCCGACACCGACGACGTCGTCGATGTCGGTGGACGCCTCGCCGTGATCGGCGACGCCAACGCGGCCGCGGCACCCGCTGCGCCTGCTGCTCCGGCGCCCGCGCCTGCGGCACCGGCTGCTCCCGCACCTGCAGCTCCGGCGCCCGCACCCGCTGCTCCGGCCGCGCCTGCAGCACCTGCACCTGCTGCGCCTGCCGCACCCGCTCCCACAGCCGCGTCGGAGACACTCGAGTCGACGCCGTACGTCACGCCGCTCGTGCGCAAGCTCGCCGCGGAGAACGACATCGACCTGTCGACTCTCACCGGCACCGGTGTCGGCGGACGCATCCGCAAGCAGGACGTGCTCGCTGCCGCCGAGGCCAAGAAGGCTCCGGCGCCCGCCCCGGCTGCAGCGGCGCCCGCCGCGCCTGCTGCGTCTGCTCCTGCGGTCGCCACCGCCAGCCCCGAGCTCGCGGCCCTCCGCGGAACGACGCAGAAGATCAACCGCATCCGCCAGATCACCGCGGCGAAGACCCGCGAGTCGCTGCAGACGAGCGCACAGCTCACACAGGTCCACGAAGTCGACATGACCAAGGTCGCGACACTGCGCAAGGCCGCCAAGGCGGGCTTCGCGGCCGCCGAGGGCGTCAACCTGACCTTCCTGCCGTTCTTCGCCAAGGCCGTCGTCGAGGCGCTCAAGGCCCACCCGAACGTCAACGCGTCGATCAACGAAGAAGCCAAGGAGATCACGTACCACCCGACCGTGAACCTCGGCATCGCCGTCGACACCCCGCAGGGCCTGCTCTCGCCGGTGATCCACAACGCCGACGACCTGTCGTTGGCCGGTCTGGCCCGTGCGATCGCCGACATCGCCGACCGCGCACGCAACGGTGGCCTCAAGCCCGACGAGCTGGCCGGCGGCACGTTCACCATCACGAACATCGGCAGCCAGGGCGCATTGTTCGACACGCCGATTCTGGTTCCGCCGCAGGCCGCCATGCTCGGCACGGGTGCCATCGTCAAGCGTCCCGTGGTCCTGACTGCGGCCGACGGCACCGAGTCGATCGCATCGCGGTCGATGGCGTTCCTGCCGCTGACCTACGATCACCGCCTGATCGACGGCGCCGACGCCGGTCGTTTCGTCACGACCGTCCGCAAGCGCCTGGAAGCCGGAGAGTTCGCCGGCGACCTGGGACTGTGACACGTCCCCAATCCGTATGACCGCCGTCCGCGGCGACCATCCCGGTCGCCTCGGACGGCGTTCGTCTTTCCCGTCCGGAATGTTTCCGGCGCGCGGCGCGTTGCAAATTCATGTGCCACGCCGCGACGTCTTTCCCGTCTGTCTGATGTGTTCTTTGGAGTGCCGCTGTGCGTAACGGATCCGCCCGATTGAGCAGTGAACCGATCGAGGTGCGACGCCTCGGCGTGATCGACTATCAGGACGCCTATCGGATGCAGCACGAGCTGGCCGATCAACGTGCGTCCGGCGAACTCGACCACGACGTGCTGCTCCTCCTCGAACATCCGTCCGTGTACACCGCAGGCAAGCGGACGCAGGACACCGACCGTCCCACCAATGGAGCGCTCGTCATCGATGTCGATCGCGGCGGACGCATCACCTGGCACGGCCCCGGCCAGCTCGTCGGTTACCCGATCGTGCTGCTCGCCGAACCCGTCGACGTGGTCGACTACGTCCGCCGGATCGAAGAGGCCCTGATTCGCGTCTGCAACGGACACGGCCTGGCCACCGGTCGTATCGATGGACGCTCCGGCGTCTGGATCGACGATGAGAAGGGCGACCGGAAACTCGGCCAGATCGGCATCCGCGTCGCCAAGGGCGTGACGCTGCACGGCTTCGCACTCAACGTCGACCCCGACATGACCGTGTTCGACGCGATCGTGCCGTGCGGGATCCCCGACGCGGGTGTCACATCGATCGCGAACGAGATCGGCGAACCGATCAGCGTCGACTCGATCCTCGACGAGGTGACGGCGTTGGTCGCCGAATGTCTCGACGACCCGATCCCGCCGTCGCCCGGTCACACCGCCGACGCACTCGACTCGACATCCCCCACACCCTCGACCGTAGGAACCCCGCAGTGACTGCCACACCGTCCACCCCGTCCCCCGCCGACGCCCCGAGCGGCCGCAAACTGCTCCGTCTCGAGGTCCGCAACGCGCAGACCCCCATCGAACGCAAGCCGAAGTGGATCAAGACCAAGGCGACGATGGGCCCCGAGTACACCGAACTCAAGTCGCTGGTGAAGGGCGAGGGCCTGCACACGGTGTGTGAAGAGGCGGGCTGCCCCAACATCTACGAATGCTGGGAAGACCGCGAGGCCACCTTCCTCATCGGCGGTGAGCAGTGCACCCGCCGCTGCGACTTCTGCCAGATCGACACCGGCAAGCCGTCGGCGCTCGATCGCGACGAGCCGCGTCGAGTGGCCGAGTCCGTCCGGTCGATGGGACTGCGGTACTCGACGATCACCGGCGTCGCACGCGACGATCTCCCCGACGAGGGCGCGTGGCTGTACGCGGAGACCGTCCGCAAGATCCACGAACTCAACCCCGGCACGGGCGTCGAGAACCTGATCCCCGACTTCCACGCCAAGCCCGATCTGCTCGCCGAGGTCTTCGAGTCTCGCCCGGAAGTCCTCGCGCACAATGTGGAGACCGTGCCCCGCATCTTCAAGCGGATCCGCCCGGCCTTCCGTTACGAGCGGTCGCTCGACGTGATCACCCAGGCGCGCGACTTCGGACTGGTCACCAAGTCGAACCTGATCCTCGGCATGGGCGAGACGCCCGAGGAGATCCAGGAGTCGCTGCGCGACCTGCACGAAGCTGGCTGCGACATCGTGACGATCACCCAGTACCTGCGCCCGTCGCCGCGTCATCACCCGGTGGAGCGCTGGGTGAAGCCGGAGGAGTTCGTCGAGCACTCGCAGTACGCGGAAGAGCTCGGTTTCGCCGGCGTGATGGCAGGCCCGCTGGTCCGCTCGTCGTACCGCGCCGGACGCCTCTACTCGCAGGCCATGGCACGCCACGGGCGCGAACTGGCACCGGAACTCGCACACCTCGCCGCCGAGGGATCGGCCGCACAGGAGGCCTCGTCCGTCCTCGCTCGGATGTCGCGCTGACCGCGCGACGTATCCCGCATCGAGACCTTTAGACTGGTAGGCATGGCGAAGGCGCAAGACAAGAGCAAAGAGGCGAAGGCCGCAGCGAAGGCCGCCCGCAAGGCGGCGAGCAAGGAACGCCGGCAGCAGATCTGGCAGGCGTTCCAGATGCAGCGCAAGGAGGACAAGGCCCTCATTCCGCTGATGGCGGCCGTGATCCTCGGTGTGACGGCGATCTTCGTCGTCTTGAGCCTCTTCGCCTTCGGACCGCTGTGGATGATGATCCCGCTCGGCCTGATCCTCGGTGTGCTGCTGTCGTTCATCCTGTTCGGCCGCCGCGTCCAGAAGACCGTGTACAAGAAGGCCGACGGACAGCCTGGCGCCGCCGGATGGGCGCTGGGCAACATCCGCGGCCAGTGGCGCGTGCAGCAGGCCGTCGCCGGAACGTCGCACCTCGACGCAGTGCACCGCGTGATCGGCAAGCCCGGCGTGATCCTCGTCGCCGAAGGCCAGGCCAGCCGTGTGAAGCCGTTGATGTCGCAGGAGAAGAAGAAGGTCGCTCGCGTCGTCGGCGACACCCCCGTGTACGAGGTCATGGTCGGCGACGGCGAGGGCGAAGTCCCGCTCGCCAAGCTGGAGCGCTACATCCGCAAACTGCCGAACAACATCGACCGAAATCGCATGGAAGCCGTCGACGGTCGACTGTCGGCGCTCAAGGCCAAGGGCGGTGCAGGCGCAGCTCTCCCCAAGGGCCCGATGCCTCAAGGCGCCAAGATGCGCAGCGCCGCACGCACCGTTCGTCGTCGCTGACCTTCGAGCTCAAGGCATTTCCTCGTTTCAGACCAGAAGGCGACCTCTCCGTGCTTCCTGCTCGTTGAGCCGCTGACGAGCGCTAGCGAGGAGGCGCGTCGAAGCGTCGTGGCAAGCGATCAGACCCGGTACCAGCGCGCGGCATTGGACCAGAGCACGTCGTCGATGAGATCGTCGCCGACGGCTTCGTGGACCAGGTCGAGATCGGAGTCGACGAACGGGCGCGGGGCACGTGTCGACGGCAGGTCCGTTCCGACCATCAGCGCCCCGGGGTCCACGTCGACGATCGCACGCATCGCCGCCACCGGGTCGAGTTCCACACGGCCGAACCCGGTGGCCTTCACTCGGACTCCGGAGTCGACCAGCCTCAGCACGTCGGTGAATCCATCCGCCGACAAGCCGAGGTGGTCGATGCTGATCGCGGGAAGTCTGCGGAGCGTCGGCGCGAGTGCTGCCAGATCGTTCGAGTCGATGTACAGCTCACTGTGCCAACCGACGAGCGCGTGCACGCGGCACGCCAACGACTCGAGTTCGTCGAGGGACGCCGATCCCCCGCGTCGCACGTTGAACCGGACCGCCCGCACACCGAGGCCGTCCAACTCGACGATCCGCGCGTCAGGGGTGTCTGCGGGAATCTGGGTGACGCCGACGAACTCGCCGGGCAGAGACGCCAGAGCGTCGAGAAGGTACGCCTGGTCGAAAGCCTGGAACGACCCGGACACCACGGCGCCGCCCTGCACGCCGAGGTCGCGGACCCGGTTCGTGTAGTCCGCGGTGGTGAACGCCGGCGGCAGGTATCCGCTGTTCTCGACAAGCGGGAAACGCGGATCCACGATGTGCAGATGCGCGTCGAACAGTCGGCGAGTCACCGTGCCTCGACGATTCCTGATCGCCGCACGACAAAATGCTCCTCCTGAGGAGCCGCAAGCATGCGGTCCAACGTCCGCCTGTCGAACGGCCACAGGTCGATCCCCGACCCGGTCTGATACCAGGAGTTGCAACCGGTGTTCCACACGGTCGGTTCCAGCGCCTCGGCCACCTGCGCGTTGAACTCGGCCGTCGCCTCCTCGGTCACCTCGACCTGGTCGACGTCGCCGGACCGGAACCTCTCCAACCACGCGATGATGTACATGGCGGTCTTGGACGCGGAGTGCTGCAGTGAGATCGAACCAGTCGGCGAATTGGGACCGAGCACCGTGAACAGGTTCGGGAAGCCGGGGATCGCGGTCATCCGGTAGGCGCGCGGACCGTCGCTCCAGGCGTCGTCGAGCCGCACACCGTCGCGTCCGACGACGTTCATCGGACGCATGTAGTCGTGCGCACGGAAGCCTGTCGCCAGAACGATCACGTCCACGTCATGGGTACGACCGTCCTCGGTGACGATGCCGCCAGGGACCACTCGGTTGATGCCTGAGCTGACCACCTCGGTGTTGCGCGCATTGATCGCCCGATAGTACGACCCGGACAGGACCTGTCGCTTGCACAACGGCTCATAGTCAGGGGTCAGTTGGTCGCGCAATGCTCCCGATCCCACCTGGGCACGCAGTGAGATCTCCGCGTACTTCTGCACGGCACGCCGACGCCAGGTCGGTTTCGTGACGACGTCGACGAGGATGCCGGCCCCTTTCAGCAGGACACTGTGGAGCGCGTCCTGAATCGCAGGCGCGGCGCGGAAGAGCCTCGCCACACCGGGCACCGCAGGGAGATGCATCGGCGCCCACAGAATCCACTGCGGCGAGCGGACGAAGTGGGTCACCGAGGCCGCCTCCGGCTGCAGTGCTGACACCACCTGAACGCCCGTCGAACCGGTGCCGAGTACCGCGATGCGCTTCCCCGCGGTGACCAGACCGTCGTCCCACCGCGCGGTGTGCACGACGGGTCCGTCGAACGTGTCGAGGCCGTCGATGTCGGGGTACGCCGGGTTGTGCAGGACACCTGTCGCGCAGATGACGAAGTCCGCGACGTGGACGTCGCCCGCCGACGTGGTGACCGTCCACTCCCCCGACACGTCGTCGAAGACTGTCGAGACCACCTCGGTGTCGAGGCGGATCCGGTCGGCGAGACCGAACTGCTCGACGACGTCGCGATGGTACTGCTGTATCTGCGGCCCGGTGGCCCAGATCCTCGACCAGTCCGGTTTGGGCGCGAACGCGAACTGATAGATCTCCGACGGCACATCGCAGGTCAGTCCGGGATAGTGATTCCAGTACCAGACTCCCCCGACGTCTGAGCCCTTCTCGAGTACGACGAAGTCGGTGAATCCTGCACGGTCGAGATGATGGGCCGTGGTGATGCCCGCGACGCCCGCACCGATGACGACGATGCGCGGTTCCCTGCGACTGCTCATGCGATTGCTCCCTCGTCGAGTGCACGGCGAACGCTGTCGGCCGCGGAGATCATCGACTGCTCGAAGGCCTCGGCGCGTTTGTCGCGCGCCATGAAGTTGGGACCGAGGCCACGCAGGTCACGCGCGTCGGGCGTGATCACCACGACCTCGGTGCCGCGTGCCCGGACCGTTTCCACTTCTCGCCACATCACGGTCGACATCGGCTTGCGGAGGAGGAACCGCTCGAGGGCTCCGCCGACACCCGGCCCGGAGACCGCCGCCGCCGACGCCATCGGCGCGAGGAGATAGATCAGGTCTGCGTCGTCGGGTCCCACGAGATCAACCGATGCGGTCGACGCCGCTCCGCCGTCCACGTACGTGCGACCGTCGATCTCCACCGGCGGCATCCAACCGGGGATCGCCCACGACGCGCGCAGCGCCTGGCCTGCCGTGGCAGCGGGTGACCCCGGCGCGCCGAACGCGACGCGTTCGCCGTCCTCGGGTCGGTACGCGACAAGCCGTACCCCGTCGCGCTCGAACCATTCCCGCCCCCCGGTCGACGCGTCGGCGAGACGCTGGAGCCAGGCGGTGTCACCACGACCCCGCGGGGCCACACCCGTGAGTCGCGAATGCCCCGGACCCCCAGCTCGAAGGGCCGACAGGCTCGGCAGCGCCGGTGCGGGCAGTTTCGGAAGCGACGAGGGACAGTCGGCGAGATGGCTGCAGAGCACCGGGTTCGGCGGATTCCCCTGCTGCATCGCAACGAGGTCGGCCACGCTGTGCCCACCCGCGAGCATGGTGACGATCTCCGCTCCGGCAGAGGTCCCCTGGAGGATCGACGCCGACGCCGGATCCCAGCCCGTCTGGTTGACGAGGTGATGCAACGCGGCGATGGTCCATGCACCGCCGATGGTGCCGCCACAGCCGATGACAAGTGCGATGCGGGTCATGCGCCGGCCTCCGACTTGTCTGCCGCATGATCACGGGACTGGCGGTCGATCCGGTCGAGGTATGCGCGACGTTCTCCGGCATCCAACGCCATGGCCTGGCGCTCCCCGGCGAAGCGCCGAGCGATTCGCTCGATGAATTCGGGGACGAACGCGTCGACGAGCACCCAGCCCGGCGCGATCCAACCGGGCACGGAGGTCCGGGGCGCCCGGACGCGGACGCTGCGGACAATGGCGCGCGCGACGTCCTCCGGGTCGACTGTCGGCAGGACTCCACCCAGTTTGGCTCCGGATGCCAGTTCGGTGCGGACCGCCGACGGCAGGATCGCCGACACAGTGACTCCGGTGCCGTCGTACTCGCGGCGCGCCGCCAGGGACGCTCCGAGCGCGGCGTACTTGCTCGCGTTGTACGTGACCATCCCCGGCAGCGGGATCATTCCCGCCAACGAGGCGACATTGATGACGTGCCCGACACCCGCATCGCGCATCAGCGGCAGTACTGCCCGCATGCCGAGGAGGAGACCACGGACATTCACGTCGAGCATTAGATCCGTTGTCGCGTCCGACTCGTCTTCGAACGGGCCCACCGGCATCACACCGGCGTTGTTGACGAGAACGTCGATTCGTCCCACTTCGCCGATCACCGTCTCGACGAATCCCGTCCACGACGAATGAGACGTCACATCCACGTGGGCCGAACGGATGCCGAGTCGGGCCGCGGTCTGTGCGGCGACGTCGGCGTCGACGTCGCCGATCCAGACCTGGGCTCCGCGACTGGCGAAGAGTTCGGCGGTCGCCGCACCGATGCCGCGGGCGCCGCCGGTGATCACGACGACGGCGCCGTCGACATCGATCGCCGGATTGGACGAGTTGAGGAATGGCAGCTTCATCATGTCAACGATCATTGTTTAGATACTGCAAGTATGTCAATACCCTCGGTATGCGGACGCTATGATGATCCCATGCCACCGGAGACCGCACGCATGAGCCGATCGGACCGACGAGCCAAAACCGTCGCCGATCTGGTGACGACTGCGCGGACCGCGTTCCTCCGAGACGGATACGCCGCCACCAGCCTCGACGCGATCGCGGAGGCCGCAGGCTATTCGAAGGGCGCCGTCTACTCGAACTTCAAGGACAAGCCGACGCTGTGCCGCGCCGTTCTCGTCGACATCCACGACGAGAAGATGGCGGAGATCGCCGATCTGGCGCCCGGCGACGGCGAGGTGGACCCGATTCGATTCATCGACGGTCTCGCCGACTGGCTTCGACGGTCCCTCGGCGACATGGAGTGGACGATGCTCGAGTTCGAGTACGCCGCCCTCGCCCGCAACAATCCGGACGTCAAGGAGTCGATCGCGACCCTCCGCTACGAGATCAGCGAGACGATCGCGGCGCAGCTGACCCGGGTGTTCGGCGATTCCCTGGCCATCAGCAACGCATTCGGCACGCCGCACGACATCGCCGACCTGATTCTCAGCACCGGCATCGGCCTCAGCGTGCAGCGCGCGATCGACCCGCGAGTGTCCGTCGAGCCCGCGATCAGCATCCTCACCGCCGTAGCCGCGCTGCTGCACGAGATGTGAGAGAACTTCGGCACTCCCTACCGCGCATAGCGCGGCAGACAGTGCCGAAGTTGAGAGGTCAGAGGGTCAGCGAGTGCGGACGAGCGCCGTTCCGGTTGCGCGATCGTGCATGCTGCGTCCGTTGAGGTCGGCGATGAGAGCCGGGACGACGAAGAACACGATCACCTGGCGAACCAGAGCTCGGACGAAGCCGACGGCCGCCCGCGGCTCTGTGTCTGCGGCCTCCGCCGCGTTCCGCTTCGCGCCGTAGTCCACGCGTGCGACGCGCATACCGGCCAGATACTGGCCCGGCGTGAAACCGAACAGACTCACGGCGATCAGACCCATGACGAACCACGTGATCGCCTGGACCGGCGACGCAGCGCGCATCGTCATCTCGAAACCGCTGGCCATCCCCTCTGGGCCACGAACGCCGACGATGAGGATGGCGACACCGCCCGCGATCAGCCAGTCGGCGATGATGCCTACGAGTCGCTGCCAGCCCGAGGCGAGAGCACCGACGCCCGACTCGGGAAGTCCGAGATCTTCACCGCGGAACCGGTTTCCTTCGGCACCCGGGATCTGTGGCCCCGACAGCCACGTCCCCGCGGCACGTCGAGTGGATCCGGAGTCACCGCGTGAAGTCATGCCTTCATCGTAGTCAGCGTGCAGCGAACACCAAGTTCGGTGGCCGACGCCACACGCACACGCCCCGAGTACAGCTAATCTGTAACACGTCGTCCGTGACGTAACACGGCGGAAACATTCGCTTGACGCACGGGCAACCTCACCTCCATAGATTTCATTGGTGAGATCCGGTGCCGTCGCATCACGGCGGCCTCGGAATGCGACCAGAGGTTCTGGTCGGATGTTCAGTAAGGAGTCAGGCCAACCGTGTACAACACGAACGAAGAGCTGCTCGAAGGAATCCGCACATCCGGTGTCGAGTACGTCGACATCCGTTTCTGCGATCTGCCGGGCACAATGCAGCACTTCTCCATCCCCGCCGCTGCATTCACCGAAGACGTCTTCACCGAGGGCCTGGCATTCGACGGTTCGTCGGTCCGTGGCTTCCAGTCGATCGACGAGTCGGACATGATGCTGCTGCCCGACCCGGCGACCGCGCGCATCGATCCGTTCCGCAAGGCCAAGACGATGAACGTGAGCTTCTTCGTCCACGACCCGTTCACGCGCGAGGCCTACAGCCGCGACCCGCGTAACGTCGCCCGCAAGGCCGAGGACTACCTGCGTTCGACCGGCATCGCCGACACCTGCTTCTTCGGCGCCGAGGCCGAGTTCTACATCTTCGACTCCGTCTCGTTCAGCTCCGAGATGAACTCGACCCACTACGAGGTCGAGTCGGAGTCTGGCTGGTGGAACTCCGCATCGCCGACCAACCCCGACGGCACCCCGAACCTCGGCTACAAGGTTCGCCCCAAGGGCGGTTACTTCCCCGTCGCACCGTACGACCACTACGTGGACCTGCGCGACGAGATGTCGACCAACCTGACCAACTCGGGCTTCGAGCTCGAGCGCGGTCACCACGAGGTCGGCACCGGCGGCCAGGCCGAGATCAACTACAAGTTCAACACGCTGCTGCACGCCGCTGACGACGTTCAGCTGTTCAAGTACATCATCAAGAACACGGCGTGGCAGAACCAGAAGTCGGTCACCTTCATGCCGAAGCCGCTCTTCGGCGACAACGGCTCGGGCATGCACGCCCACCAGTCGCTGTGGAAGGACGGCAAGCCGCTGTTCCACGACGAGTCGGGCTACGCCGGACTGTCGGACATCGCGCGTCACTACATCGGCGGCATCCTGCACCACGCACCGTCGCTGCTCGCGTTCACCAACCCGACGATCAACTCGTACAAGCGTCTGGTCCCCGGCTACGAGGCACCGATCAACCTGGTCTACAGCCAGCGCAACCGCAGTGCCTGCGTGCGCATCCCGGTCACCGGCAACAACCCGAAGGCCAAGCGCGTCGAGTTCCGTTGCCCCGACAGCTCGGGCAACCCGTACCTCGCCTTCGCCGCCATGATGATGGCCGGCCTGGACGGCGTCAAGAACAAGATCGAGCCGCACGAGCCCGTCGACAAGGACCTCTACGAGCTCCCGCCGGAGGAGGCCAAGGGCATCCCGCAGGCGCCGACGTCGCTGGCAGCGGTCATCGATCGCCTCGAGCAGGATCACGACTACCTGACCGCAGGCGGCGTGTTCACCGAGGACCTGATCGAGACCTGGATCAACCTCAAGCGCGAGAACGAGATCATGCCGGTGCAGATCCGTCCGCACCCGTACGAGTTCTCGCTGTACTACGACTGCTGATCTCTGACCTGCTAGGACTGCCTGTCAGTCCGCAGTGAGTACGCAGTGAAGTCGACCCGCTCCGCAATCACCTCCCGATTGCCGAGCGGGTCGACTTGTCTGCGTTGAGCCGTACAACACCCGGTCGGTGGCGGAAGTTCGCAGCCCGCACAATCCCATGCCGACGCCAGAACGATGCAGCCCAGCATCGTCGCGACGCGAAACCTAGCGTCAGCGAGTTAGCTCTAGCCTGGTGTTTGATGTCAGCTGCTGCCAGCAAACACCAGGCTAGACGGCGAAAAACTACGGCTTGAGCAGGATCTTGCCGGAACGGCCCGCGGTCGCATTGGCGGCGACGGCGTCGCGGACCTTCTCCAAGGGGTAGACCGCCTCGACAGGCAGGGTCAGTTCGCCTGCGCCGACGCGGTCGATGAGCTCGGCCATGAGTTCGGCGTTCCGCTTCCGGTCCATGGTGGCGCTGACCGTGCTGGCCCAGAAGCCCTTGACGGTGGCCTGCTTGAAGATGAGGTCGCCCGACGGGATCTTCACGACCGGCGACTCCATCGCCCCGAACACCATGAGCGTCGAGTTCTCCCCCAGCAGCTGCATCATGTCGCCCGTCGCGCGACCGCCGACGGAGTCGACACCCGCGATGATCGGCGCGTCGCCGACGATCGCACGCACCTTGTCCTGCCATCCCTCTTCATCGGTCGCGACCGCACGATCGATTCCGATGGCGGCCAGTTCCTGGACGCCTGCGCCCCTACGGACGAGGCTGATCACGTTGACACCTCGGGCCGCTGCGAGCTGAGCAAGCGTGCGGCCGACCGCACCGTTCGCCGCATTCTGAATGAGCCACTGACCCGCGCTGAGGTTCAGCTGGTCGAGCAGCGTGATCGACGAGTACGGCATCGCGAGGAGCTGGGCGGCGTCCTCATCCGACAGGTTGTCCGGGACCGGAATCAGCCCTGTCGCCTTCGCGACGAAGAACTCGGCCCAGGCGCCGAACTTCTGCCCGGTCGCCACGCGCTGCCCGACCGCCAGATTCTCGACGCCTTCGCCGAGCGCATCCACGACGCCGACGGCCTCGGTACCGGCCTGCGCCGGCAGTTCCGGCTTGAAGCCGTACTCGCCCCTGATCGTCCAGAGATCGTGGTTGTGAATCGGCGACAGCACGACGCGGACCCGCACCTCGCCGGGGCCCGGCTCGGGAGTCGGGATGTCCTCGACGCCGAGGATCTCTTCCGGCGTTCCGAACTGGGGGTATTTGACGGCGCGCATCGGCTGGCCTCTCTCAACGGTTGACTGTGGTCGTCCTCCACCGTACGTCCGCTGTCACACTATGACAAGTACGTCATCGAGTGCCGTTGTTGTCACTGATAGGCTCCGATGCATGACTCCAGAGGGAACCGGCATGAGGGCACGCGCACGCGAAGCCGTGACGTGTGCACTCGCCGACCTCGCCCTCGACATGTTCGATGAACACGGCTACGACGCCGTGACCGTCGCCGATATCGCCAGGGCCGCCGACATCTCCTCGCGCAGCTTCTTCCGCTACTTCCCGAACAAGGACGACGTGGTGTTCGGCAGCCGCATGCCGACGGCACAGGCAGTCGTCGACGCCTACCTCTCGCACCCGGAAAGTCCATGGGAGGCGCTGCGGCTCACGTTCCGCGGCGCCGGCGTCGAGATGGACTTGGTGGCGGACTCGTGGAAGCAGATCATGCGGATCATCTCGTCGAGCTCCGAGCTTCGTGCGAAGAACCTCGAGCGACACATCGCATGGGCGGTGGCGCTCATGCCGCACGTTGAGAAGTCCATCACCGACAGCAATCCGCGCCGCCTCGCCGACATCACCATCAACACGGCCCTGACCTGCTTCGACGTCGCGTTGCGCACATGGAGTCAGAGTGACGGAGCCACTCCTCTCGCCGAGATCATCGACGACACGTTCGCCCAGGTGCAGGTCCACGCCGCCGGTTGACCCTCACGCGTCGGCGAGCGGCGCTTCCACCGGAACGGTGAACGCCGGATCAATCGGGAGACCCGCCACGGGGGCTCCCACGAGCGCAGCCATCCGGTCGATGTCGGCACCGTCGCCCGCCGTCGGGCCGAATACGTTCGACGCGACCTCTGACACCCTGGGAAGCACGGTTTCGGCCCCGTCCCCCGGAACGAGAGGAGCCGACAGCCCCGGCGCCAGTTCAGCATCCTGGACGTCGGGTACGACCACCGGAGGCAACGGAACCTGCTCGGCCACACCGACCTCGGGAACGACGATCGCGTCGACGACGTCGGCGACGGTCCCGACGACGGCATCGACCACCTCGACAACCGCGACGAGGATCGCCTGCAGATCCACGATCGGAGGAAGCACAACGGCACCGATTCGTGGCGGCAGCACCCACGCGACGATCGGCGGGAAGTACGCGGCCAGCGGTGTCGGTCGATACGTCGTCGCGATCGGCGCCGGTGTGATGAGCAGCCGATTGACAGGGTCGAACACGTCGTAGGGCGTCGGAAGCCCCGGCGCGGGCCTCGGCACGTCCGCGGTCGGGATGTACGGTGCACGCCGGACTGTGTGCAGCCGACCGTCGTCGACGGTGTGCGGTGCGGCGAAGTAGTCGCCGTGCGCTCCGTAGACGAGGTAGCCGAGAAGGTTGTTGATGAACCCGATCGGGTCGAGAACCGGATTGGGCGCCGCACAGATCCCGTCGTTGGTCTGGCAGACCTGCGTGACAGGGATGTTCCGGGTCTGCGGCCGCGGCCCCATCATCGGGAATCCGGGCACGAACGACGGCAGCATCGCCATGACTCCGGGTCGGACCGGATCAGGCCTACGTGGATCGGAATATAGGACGCAACTCGTGTTGCGCGACATCACCGGATCCGAGTCGAAGGTGTTGCACACATTGCCGGTGACGAGGGCCCCTTGAGAGAAGCCCACCAGGCGGATATGCGATCCAGGGCATCGTGCGCGGAACGAACGTGCCGCACCACGAAGGTTCCGTTCACCTTCCGCAGTCGACTCCGCCCCGCTGATGTTGCCCCCGACCGGCGAGATGCTCGCGCTGTAGCGAACCTTGGTTCGCTGCGTGTCGGCCGGAACCGACTTGCCCATCGCACCGAGTCGAATGCCGTCGGGCTGCGCCGCTCCTCCGGTGGAGAACTCCATCACCCGCGGGCAGTTCGGTGCCGCCGACGTGATCCCGACGTTGGTCGGCAGCAGCGGGAGCAGAAGTCCCGCCGCAAGCGGCACGAGTATCCCCGGTCTCCGAATTTTCATGCGGCAGAGCGTATCTCGGGCCGACACCGGTGCATATAGTTAAAACAGTGATGCGCAGCACTCGGCAGATCGGCGTCCCCCATGTAAACAGTTAGGGTCGACTAACCGAGATCTGGGAGGGGGTTTCGCAAGGTCGCGACATGAGGCACACCGACCCTGAATCACGCCGTTAACCCGATGGAAAACTGCGACGTGCACCTTGTGACGGACACCTCACCATAGCCAGCTAACATTCCGCGCATTCGGACCGACACTCACGAGACTGCTAGCGTCGAACCCTGAATATCACGTGGAGAGTTCGATTACCGAAGGGACGAGATGAGCGGACGGCATCGCGCACCGTCGGATGACGGCACCGAGTCGCGGCGCACACCGATCGTCGTCGCTCTCGCCGTCGTCACGATCGTGGCAGTCGCGGTCGGGGTGTTCCTTGTCCTCCAACGCGACCACGGTGGTCCCTCACCTGCCGCCCCGCCGACCACACGCTCGCGCGCTGACATCGAGGCTCGACTGAACGCGTCATTCGACGCTCTCCGCTTCCGAACCCCGGTCGGTGTGGCCATCGTTCCCGTCGGAGGCGGCACGCCGCTCTTGTTCGGCGATCAGACCGTCCATGATGCGTGGTCCACGATCAAGGCGCCTCTCGGTCTGGCTGCTGAACGCAAGCACGGCATGAGCCGCACCGAGGCGAACGCCGTCGTCGACTCCGACAACAACTCCGCCCGGATCCTCACCAAATCGCTCGGCACCCCCACGGAGGCTTCCGAGGCTCTCGCCGATGTGCTCCGCGAAGGCGGCGACACGGTCACCGTCCCGCCTCCACATCGCGGTTCGACACATCCGATGCTGGGCGAGACGCAGTGGTCGCTTGCCGACTCCGGCACCTGGACGGCGAACCTTCCGTGTATGACGGGCAGTGACCACATCCTCGAACTCATGCGTGACGTCGCCGATGTGCAGGAATGGGGCGTCCGACGACTCGGGGACGAACGGACCGCCGTCAAGGGCGGGTGGGGACCCGACGCAGACGGCGGGTACGTGGTTCGGCAGATCGGCGTCGTGACTCTCCACGACGGTTCGCAAGTCGCCGTCTCGGCCAGCATCCACACTCCGAGGATGACGTTCGAAGCGGGAACAGCGACGCTCGACAAGGTCGCGGAGTGGTTGCAGGCCGAGTTCGACAGCCTTCCGGGCGGACGCTGCCACTGACCGTTTACTGTGTCGCATATGAACAGCCCTTCGGTCGGCCCTGTCGACTACCTCGTGATCGAGTTCCCCGACGGCGCCGTGTCCGCCGGAGGCTTCGCCGCTCTGCTGGAGCGTGTCGACGCCGGTGTCGTCTTCATCGTCGACATCGAGTTCTTCCGCCGGGATGACGCAGGGGTCACCACCGTCCCCGCACACGACTTCGGCGTGGTCGACGGCCTCGACTTCGGCGACTTCGACGGTGCCGCAAGCGACCTGCTCGATGCCGACGACCTCGCATCCGTCGCCGATGCCCTCACCCCCGGCTCGGTCGGAGCGGTCATCGTGTACGAAGACTTGACGATGGCTCCGGTGGTTGCCGCATTCAACGCGGCAGGCGCTCGTCTCGTCGCCTCCGGTCCCGTGTCCACCGACGATCTCGACGCCGCCCTCGGCGACGCCTGACCATCCCGACCGAAGGAGACGAACTCATGGGCATCCTCAAGACCGCTGCACGTGCCGCCGTCGCAAGCTCAGTCCACGGCCGCGTTCAGCGCCGCCAGCAGCAGCGATGGGCGCATCAGGACGCGACCGCCGCCGCGCAGCCGGTTGTTCACGCACCTGCTCCTGTCGTGGCTGCCGCACCGGTCGCACCGGCGCCCGCGCCTACTGCAGGCGCCATCGACGACCAGCTCGCCCGACTCGCACAGCTCGGTCAGCTCCGCGACACCGGCATCCTCACTGACGCTGAGTTCGAAGCGAAGAAGGCGCAGATCCTCGCCCTCTGATCGGCCCGGCGACCCGCCGCCGGTACGCTTGCCGATCATGAAGCTCAAGCCCTTGATCCTGGTCCCCGTCGCGGTGTCGGCGTTGGTTCTCGCCGGTTGTTCGTCGGACGATTCCTCGACGGACAGCACTCCGACAGGTCTCACGAACACCTCGGACTCCGCGGACGGCGCCGCCGAGGACACCTCGACGTGCCCCACCGAGAAGCCTGCGTCGACGACCTAGGCCGATTGGGTGTTCCAGGGGACGAAGGGCTCCATCGAGGTGGTCGCCCCGACTGCGGAGAACGCTCCGCTGATCACGGTGAACGGAAAGTTCGCCGTCGACGAGACCAGTGTGAAGACACTGGTTCCCGGCACCGGCGCCGAGGTGACCACGAGTTCGTTCGTCACGTTCTGCTATTCGGGTGTCACCGGCCGTGACGGATCGACGTTCGACGATTCCTTCTCTCGGGGCGCTCCGATCTCGTACCCCGCGACTCAGCTCGTGCCTGGATTCACCAAGGCTCTGGTCGGCCAGAAGGTCGGTGCCAAGGTCGCCGTCGCGGTGTCGCCGTCGGACGGCTACCCGAGCGGTACCCCGGACGGGAAGATCCAACCGGGCGATTCCATCGTCTTCGCGCTGTCCATCCTCGACGCGAGCTGACGTCGTGCATCGGGGTCAGCCGCGCAGTTCGCGCCTGAGGACCTTGCCTGTCGCCGTCTTCGGCAGTTCGGTGACGACGGTGAATCGCCGCGGCCGCTTGTAGGCGGCGAGTTGTGTCGCGGCGAACGCCTCGATCTGGGCGACGGTCGCGGTGGCGCCGGACTCGAGAGCAATGAACGCGCTGACCACTTCGCCACGCGTGTCGTCGGGGACGCCGACCACCGCGGCCTCGGCGACTGCGGGATGCCGGTACAACACATCCTCGACTTCGCGCGGCCACACCTTGTAGCCGGCTGTGGTGATCATGTCCTTGCGCCGATCGATGAGGAACACCCAGCCGTCGCTGTCGCAGAACCCGACGTCGCCGGTGTGCAGCGCTCCGTCGACGGGGCCGTCCACGACCGCCCCGTCATGCCAGTACCCGGGACTCACCTGTGGTCCGGCGATCTCCACTTCACCCACCACGCCTGGGCCGACGGGCCTGCCGGAGTCGTCGACGATCCTGCACCGTGTGGGGGCGAGTGGCACGCCTATCGAAAGTGCGCCCGACTCCGGATCGACTCGCCCGACTTCGCCTATCGGGGTGGCGATCGCAGGCGACGTGGTCTCGGTCAATCCGTACACGATGCTGAGCTCTCGGCCGGAGCGCGCTGTCACCCGGGAGGCGACGGCCGCCGACACGGGGGCGCCGCCGGTCGCCATCCATTTCACCGACCGGAAGTCGTCGGCCCCGTCGGATGCGTCGACAAGCGCGACTATCGCGCTGATCGCGCCGACGATGAACGCGGGCCGATGATCGCGCATCGCCTGCACCAGGAGTGTCGCGTCGAATCGGTGAGCCAGAATCAACGGCGCGCCCACTCGCAAGGACAGCGCGAGATGTCCGACGATTCCGGTGACGTGGAAGAGCGGCGTGATCGCAAGGACTTCGTCGTCCGCGGTGATCGACGTCCACAGTCGATAGAGTTCGGCGGCCGCCGTCAGATTTCCGTGCGTGATGACTGCCGCTTTGGGGACGCCGGTCGTCCCGGACGTATAGAGCAGGAGTGCCGGATCGTCCGACGCCGGCGCTCCGGGCATCCGCGCCGAACTCGGCGACTCGGGAGCCGACCGCCAGTCGTCAGCGGACGTGAGCACAACCGTCACCACGTCGGTGTCTCCGCCGGAGATGATCGGCTCCGCACCGGCCGAGTACAGCTCGTCGAGGCAGACGAGCGCACGTGCACCGGTGTCGACCAACGCGAACGCCAGCTCACGCTCGGTGTACATGGGGTTCAGCGGGACAGCCGTCCCGCCCGCCTTCCATGCCGCGATCACTGCGACGACAAACCCCGGATCGTTCTGGCAGAGGACTGCCACACGATCACCGGGGCCGAAACCATCATCAATGAGCCGCTGCGCGAGGTCATCGGAGAACAGGTCGATCTCTCGCGCCGTCAGCGTCGTGTCGAGGTATCGGACCATCGGCCGATCCGCACCGGCGGCGACAGTCGCGGTGAACATCTCGAGGCCCGAAGTCGGCCGCGTCAGGTCGGCCGCGTCGTCGATCATCAGCGTGCTGCTCTCATTCCGCGTCGTCAGTGACAGTCGGCTCTCGCACCGCGATTGTAGGCTCCGACACTCTGTCCGCGTTGGGGTTTCACGGCCGGGTCGCGCCCGAGATCGGTTGCGGCCAACTACGGTTGACGCATGTCCGATCCGCCGACACAGGCGCAGCTGATGATCCGGCCGGCGCGTGAGCTGTCCGGGATCTCGATGCGCGAGCTGGCGCGACGTATCGGTGTGAGCGTCGGGACGATGAGCGGCATAGAGACCGGCAAGACAACGGTCAGCGTGGAGCGACTCACCACGATCGCGGCCGAATTGGGGACGACCGTCGAATCGCTGGCCGAGATCGTCTCCCCGACTCGGGTCGACGACGCCGTTCCGGCATTCGATTGGCGGGTCTTTCCCGACCGCGACCTCGACCCTGCGCTTGCAGCGGCGATCCGATGTTTTGTCGGCGTCGGCTATCACGGTGCGACGATGCGCACGATCGCGGCGGAGGCCGGCCTCAGCGCGGCGGGCGTGTATCACCACTACCCGAGTAAGCAGTCGCTGCTGACGGCGGTGTTCGACCTGGCGCACGCCGAGCTGGCCGCGCACACCGACGCCGCTGCCGCCGATGCGGACTCCCCCACGATGTCGTTCGGCAATGTGTGTGAAGCGGTCGCACTGTTCGCCGCCACACGTCGTGACGTGATGCTGATCGTCCTGGCCGATCAGGCGAATGTCGATCCCTCCGACAAGGCACGAGTGCAGTCTGCGTCGGACCGACTGGTTCGAAACGTCGAGCGGCTGGTCGACGAGATCGGAGTCGACGATCCGTCGGCCACTGCGCGCGCCGTCGTCGACCTGTGCGGGAGCGTCTGCCGCCTCGACCCGACCGCGGATCCCACGACGGTCGCACGCCTCTATCGACAGTTCGGTCTTCGGCTCGCGGGAGAGTGAACCGACGACTCTCCGCCCGACGGAGAGTGTCGGGCGGAGTGTCGATGGTGCGATCGGCTCAGGAGCGTGCGATGACCTCGTCGCGCAGCGTCCGGCGCAGCACCTTTCCGGTGGCAGTCTTCGGGAGTTCGGCGATGATCTCCACTGACCGCGGGTACTTGTACGCCGCCATCTGAGCCTTGCAGAACTCGACGATCTCCTCCCCTGTCGCCGACGCTCCCGGCCGGAGCGAGACGAACGCCTTGACCGTCTCACCGCGGTACTCGTCCGGCACACCGACGACCGCGGCCTCCGCGACTGCCGGGTGCCCGTACAGAACGTCCTCGACTTCCCTGGGCCACACCTTGTACCCGGACGCGTTGATCATGTCCTTCTTCCGGTCGACCAGGTAGAACCAGCCGTCCGTGTCCATGAATCCGACGTCGCCGGTCCGGAGTTCGCCGCCCGGCATCGACTCCGCTGTCGCCTCGGGTCGGTTCCAGTACCCCGGAACCACTTGCGGCCCCGACGTCGCGAACTCCCCGACCTCTCCGACGGGAACGTCGTCGCCGTTGTCGTCGATCACTCGAACCACCGTGTTGAACACGGGCACACCGACCGAGAGTGCCCCCGACTCGGCGTCGACTGGCGCACGGACACCGAACGGGACCGCGTGCGACGGCGAATTGGTCTCCGTGAGGCCATAGATGTTGTGGATGTAGGCCCCGAAGACTCTCTCGAGACGGTCGGCGACCGCAGGTGCGATCGGCGCACCACCGGAGTACAGCGCCCGCAACGACGCGAAGTCGCCGGCCTCCGCGCCACCGGAGTCGGCGAGTGCGATGTACGCGGTGATCGCTCCGACCGTGAATGTCGGACGATGCTCGCGGATCGCCTCGACCATGACGTCCGGCGCGAACCGGTGAGTCAAGACCAGCGGAGCGCGGAGCAGCGCCGCGATCATCACGTGCCCGACCAAACCGGTGATGTGGAAGAGCGGCGCGACGCCGAGCACCACGTCGTCTCCGGTCAGGCCCATCCAGTCGCGATAGGTCTGTGCGTTGAAAGCAAGGTTCCCGTGAGTGTTGAGCGCGCCCTTCGGCTTTCCCGTCGTCCCCGACGTGTACGTCAGGACGGCGAGATCGTCCGCCGTCGGTGCGGCCGCGGACCGTACAGCCGACCCGTCATGCTCCGCGATGATCGCCGTCAGCGACGACGTTCCGGCTGGGACGTCTGACGTCTGTCCACCGAGCACACGACGATCGTCGCGTGACTGCCCGTCGAGCGCGGACACTGTGACGACCGTCCGCACCGCGGTGGTTCCCTCCGCGATCACCTCGCGCGCGACGTCGTCGTAGAGCTCGTTCAGTGCGAGCAGAGCGACGGCACCCGAGTCTTCGAGGAGATACGCCAGCTCACGCTGCCGGTTCATCGGGTTCACCGCGACCGCTGCACCGCCCGCTTTCCACGCCGCCACCAACCCGATCACAAATGCGGGATCGTTCTGGACGTAGAGCGCCAGACGATCACCCGGTGCGAATCCGTCGGCGATCAACGACGCAGCCAGCGCATCGGCAGCGGAGTTGATCTCACCATAGGTCAGCACACCGTCGAAGTACTTGATCGCGGGCGCGTCCGCCGCCTCAGTGGCCGCCGACACGAAGATCGCGAGAGCCGACTCGTTGGCGAGTGCGATGTCGGCGGGCCGGCCTTGCGAGTAGAGCGCGAGCCAGGGTCGGTCGGTGTACACCGTCACTTGATCGCCACCGGGTTGACCGGAGACCCCGTCGCACGGTGGATCTTCAGCGGCGCGGCCACGTAGAACGACGTGTAACGACCGTCGTCCGCCGAGTCTGCGGCGAGCTTCTCGAGATCGCAGATCTCGGTGAAAGTGACGCCCAGGTTCCGCATCAGCGCATTGTGCAGGACAAGTGCGACACCGCTGTTCGGATCGAACGTGACCTCGTTGGCGATCGTGTCGGTGACGAGGTTGGGGATCTCCATGTCCTGGAACCACTCGACGAGTCCAGGCGAGTACACCAGACCGGACTCGCAGAAGTCCTCATAGAACGCATCGCCCTTCTCGAAGAACAGCTGCAGATGATTCGTTCGGATCATCAGGATGTCGCGCTTGGCGATCGGCGTGCCCTGCGCCTCCGCGCAAGCGATGAGATCCTCGTGCGTGAACGTCTCGCCCGGTTCGAGGTAGTCCTTGCCGCGGAAGCGCGCCATGTCGAGGAGGTTGGCCCGGCCTGCGACGCCCCGCTGTGCGATCGGTTCGACGCTGGCCTTCTCGAGGCCGCCGATGGTGGTGCGGGCGTCGTAGCCGTTCCAGATCTTGCCGTCGTACCAGACGTGTCCCAGAGCGTCGTACTGCGTGGATCCCTGGAGGAAGGCGTTCAGCTTGTCATCGGCGTAATGCAGTCCGCCCGGGAAGGCCGGCCCGTCGCCGCCCTCGTCCCAGTGTGATTCGTCCAGGATCATCTCGCGGGTGGCGGGGCTACGGCCGGGCCACACCGGATCGCCGTTCGGGTCACCGATGAGCCGCTGCAGAGTGAACAGCTCGCCCTTCTGGATCTGGGCCGCGCCGGCCACGACCTGCTCCGGGGTCAGATAGTTCAGTGATCCGACCTGGTCGTCCGGTCCCCACTTACCCCAGTTCGACGGGGAGTCGGCCAGAAGCTCGGTAAGGTCAGGAGCATCGGTCATGGGTGTCACCTTCCAGGGAATGAACACTCACCCACCGAGCGTTCGGTTTGTTCAGGTGTGACCACAGTCACCCGTCCGGCGGCGATTGTCAAGGGTTCACCGAAACGTTCCGCGAATACGCAGGTAGAAGGCCCCACAGACAGCAACCCGCGAGGATGCGGGCGCATCCTCGCGGGTTGATCGAGTGGCGAATTTCAGAGAGTCGGGGGCACGCGCGGTGGGGGCGGCGGAGGTGGCGGTGGGGGCATCCGCGGCGGTACACCGTTGACCGGCCCCATCGGATGCGGTCCCATCGGTCGCGATCCCGTCGGTGGAGGCCCCATCGGAGGCGGGCCGACCATCGCCGGGCCGGCCGGGTGAGGCATCGGCGGGCGACCGAACTGTTGTGGAGGAATCGGCCGCTGAGGCATCGACTGTTGGGGCATCGGCTGTTGAGGCATCGACTGTGCCAAGCTCCGGCCCGGCAGCGTCGGCGCTCCTGGACCTGGATGCCCGTAGCCTGGACCGAAAGGCTGTTGCGGCAGCGGCGCAGGTGCGGGGATCCCGAATCCGTCTGGGCGTTCGGGAACGCTACCGTCCTGGCGCGCCGTCGCATGGAACTCGGTGAGCTCAGCACGCGGTGTGTTGCGCAGCTTGTTCCACGCGAACAACCACATCGCCACCTGAAGCAGCGGTACGCCGAAGATGACGAGGAATATGACAACCGGAATCAGACTGTCCATCGACTCAACCCACTTCACTGAAGTGTGCGCGGGCCGTCGGGTCCTCGGCGAGCACCTCTCGGGCGAGGCGGTCGAAGAATGCCCGGTACTGCTTGTAGCCGACGAGTTGTTTTCGGCCTGCAGGCACAAACCCGATCTTGTCCTGCGACGTGGTGAACGACATGATGTCGGTCTTCACGTCACATCCGACCATCGTGCTGTCGATGTTGACCACAAAGGTCATGTACTCGGTGACACCGCCCATTCCCCGGATCGAGAATCGCAGCCACCCGTTGCCTCCGCCGAGATATCGGAGCGTCGGCGTCGGCGTCGGCGGCGATTGACGGTGCGCGAGTTCGGCGACGCGGTACGGCGACAGCCTCGTCTGCAGGAATCCGGCCGCGTTCTCGAACCGGTGCGATGCTTGGCCCATGGCGACTCCTCGGTGTAGGTCGATCGTGAGAACCTACGCCTGAAACCTCTCTGCCAACATGTCCTTGGACAGGATGTCCACCGGTCCGACCAGCAGATTCATCTGTCTGGTGTAGTCGACGGCGCGAACGGTTTGATGAAGTCGGGCACACCGCCGGTGCGCCGCAACAGCGGCGAACCGAAGAAGGGCGCAACAACCTGGCACGGCACCACTCGGCTCGGATGGTCGTCGAGCGCGTTGAGGACGAACGCCGCCGCGCGAGGAGATCCGCAGATGCCGAGATGGTCGGACAGGTCTTTCACACAGCCGGCTTGAAGGACGATGTTGGTGACGTCGACGCCGTCCGGTCCCGGGAGTTGTCCGGAGGTGAACGGGTGCACCAGTTCATCGTGGACAGTCGAGATGTTGGTGTACGAGATGCCGGGGACGTACGGCCCGCCGTCGGCGTTCATCGTGGCGATGAACTCCGAATCGTCCATCATCTGCGGTAGCGCACGGCACGGGACCACCCCGGCGGGGTCGAAGCCGAAACGGCTGAGGATTCCGGTCGCCCCGTCGAGCACAGTGGTGCCTTCCCACAGTGGAGCCAGGGACACGTACTTGCCGATCCTGTCGTGCCCGCCGAGAAAGCGTGCCCAATAGTTGGGGACGAGCGTGCCCTGCGAATGACCGACGACGTGTACCTTGTCCGATCCGGTCGCCGCCATGACCTTCTCGGCGAACGCGCCGAACTCTGCTGCGCTCTCCTCGATCGTCGTCATGCCGCCGAGAGCCGAGATCGGCCACCGCGACCCGGGGATGGCGCCGAAAGTCAGCGTGAACACCGAATAGCCCGCCTCGGTGAGCAACGGGACGTAGGTGCCCCAGTTCGTCTGGCCGCCGCCAGCCGTTCCGTGCGCGAGGATCACCGGAATCGGGTGCGCCGGGTCGAGCGGATCGTCCCACCGGTTGGCGCCGGGCAGGCTTCCCCCTGGATGCGCGAGTTCGGGCCCGATGCCGGCGAAGAAGTCGTAGACAACCTTGCCCGTCGGGTCGTCCGCGTCACCACCGAGACTGATCAGTTCACGCGGAAACCGTTGAACTACCGAGTTCGCCGCCTGCAGGATCGGCTGGGTGATCTTCTGCGCCGCCGCCAGCGGCAGGGTCACGAGGTCGCCGATGAACTCGTTCAGGTTCTTCGGAGGCATCCGACCATGGTAGCCACCGCCGACCTCAGCTCCCGAACACCTCCAGCACCACGGCCTTGGCGCGTCGGGTGACCCGCATGTAGTGCTCCAAGAACTCCGACGCCTCGTCTTGCGGCCAGCCGGCGGCGTAGGCCACTGCAC
Organism: Gordonia malaquae NBRC 108250; assembly: GCF_000344135.1. Lineage (GTDB taxonomy): Bacteria > Actinomycetota > Actinomycetes > Mycobacteriales > Mycobacteriaceae > Gordonia > Gordonia malaquae. Next base: position 168,025 of record NZ_BAOP01000004.1, read on the forward strand.
GCAGTTGCCGGCCGGGGGACGGAAGCTGGTCGACGGGCTTGCCGCGGACCAGCACCAACGCGTTCCGCGCCTTCGTCGCGGTGAGCCACGCCTCAGTGAGGATCTCGACCTCGTCGACCGGAACGAGTTCGGCCGCCGCGATGGCGTCGAGCGTCTCCAACGTCGAGGTGTTGTGCAGGGACGGATACTCGTGCGCGTACCGCAGCTGGGTCAGCTGGACGGTCCATTCGACGTCAGCGAGCCCTCCTCGTCCGAGTTTCGTGTGCGTCGCAGGGTCTGCGCCGCGAGGCAGTCGCTCGGAGTCGACACGTGCCTTGATGCGGCGGATCTCGCGGACCGCGTCCGGCGACACACCACCTGCCGGGTAACGGGTCCGGTCGATCATGTGCAGGAACGACAGACCGAGGTCGGCATCGCCTGCGACGGTGTGAGCTCGCAGCAACGCCTGCACCTCCCACGCCTGCGCCCACTGGTCGTAGTACGCCGCATACGACGCCAGCGTCCGGACGACGGGCCCGTTCCGCCCCTCCGGGCGAAGACCGATGTCGACTTCGAGCGGCGGATCGGCGCTCGGCGTGCCCAGCATGGTCCTGACCTGCTCGCACACCTTCTGCGCCCACTTCACGGCGTCGGCCTCATCCGCACCGTCGACGGGATCGCACACGAACATGACGTCGGCGTCCGAGCCGTAGCCGAGTTCTCCTCCGCCGAGCCTGCCCATGCCGATGACAGCCAGCCGGGCGGGTGCGGGCGCACCCTGCAGCGACTCCTCGATCACCTTCTCCAGCGCCGCGTCGAGCACGGCGGCCCACACCGTCGACAGCGCCCGGCACACCTGCTGGACGGTCATCAGTCCGAGGATGTCGGCCGACGCGATGCGAGCGAGCTCTGCGCGACGGTGAGATCGCGCGACAGCGATCGCCCGTGTCAGGTCCGGCGCACGACGCATGGACGCGCGCAGCCCCTTCGCCACGTCGGCCGAGTCGACCTCGATGAGCTTGGGGCCCGTCGCTCCCGTCGAGTAGAGCGAGATGACGTCAGGTGACCGCATGAGAAGGTCGGCGATGTACTCACTTGTCCCGAGCACCCGCATGAGCCGCTCGGCGACCACGCCGTCGTCGCGGAGAAGGCGCAGGTACCAGGCCGTGGTGCCCATCTGCTCGCTGAGTTTGCGATAGTTCAGCAGACCAGCGTCGGGATCGGGAGTGTCCGAGATGTGCTCGAGCAGTCCCGGCAGGATCATCGACTGAATGGCACCGGTACGTCCGGGGGTCGACGCCAACGCCCGAATGTGGGCCAACGCGCGGTCGGGCATCGCGTAGCCGAGCGCGGCGAGCTGACGTTTGGCCGAGTCGTCGGTGAGTCGCAGGAGCCCCTTGTCCTGCCGCGCCACCGCGTCGAGCAGCGGCCGGTAGAACAGCTTCTCATGCAACTGCCGCACGCGCGTGATCTGTTTCCGCAGGTCACGCCGGAGAACCGCGGCGGCGTCACGGCTTCCTTCGGGACGGATGTGCGCGGCCCGCGCCAACCAGCGCATCGCGGGCTCGTCGTCGGGCTCGGGCAGCAGATGGGTCCGGCTCAGACGCTGCAGCTGGATCCGATGCTCGAGCAGACGGAGGAACTGGTACGACGCCGAGAAGTTCGCGCCGTCGTCGCGCCCGATGTAACCCGCGGTTGTCAGCGCGTCCAGGGCGTCCACCGTGGACTGCACGCGCAACGATGCGTCGACTCGTCCATGCACCATCTGCAGCAGTTGGACGGCGAACTCCACATCGCGCAGGCCGCCACGGCCCAGCTTGAGGTTGCGGGCCTTGTGCTCATCGGGAATGAGGGATTCCACCCGGCGGCGCATCGCCTGCACCTCGGGGACGAAGTCGTCGCGCTCGGACGCGTCCCACACCATCGGAGACGTCGCCGCGACATAGTCCCGTCCGAGTGCCATGTCACCGGTCATCGGGCGAGCCTTCAACAACGCCTGGAACTCCCAGGTCTTGGCCCATCGCCGGTAGTACGCGACATGCGACTCGAGGGTCCGCGTGAGCGCACCGGACTTGCCTTCCGGGCGCAGTCCCGCGTCGACGTCGAAGAACGCCTGCGAACCGATGCGCATCATCTCGCCCGCGATCCGGGCCGAGGTTCCGTCTGCGGGTTCGGCGACAAAAACGACGTCGACGTCGGAGACGTAGTTCAGCTCGCGGGCGCCGCACTTCCCCATCGCGACCACCGCTAGTCGGATGTCGAGCGGGCTGTCGCCGGCCACTTCGGCGATCGCGACGGCGAGGGCCGCGGTCAGCGCCGCGTCGGCGAGATCGGCCAGCCGTCCGCCCACCTCGGGCAGGTAGAGGACCTCCTCGTTCTCGACGGTCGCCGCGAGATCGTGCGCGGCGAGGATCAGAACTTGGTCTCGATACGACTTGCGGAGCGCCGCGACCGCGTCCGGTCCGGTGATCGCCGCGCGGAACAGCAGATCGTCGTCCGACGTCCCGTCGACCCGGACCGCCCCGATCGAGTCGAGCAGCGCGGATCGCGACTGCTCCGCCGACGGCATCTCGTCGTCGACCAGCAGCCGCCACGCATCGGGTTCGGCGACGACGTGATCGGCGAGCGCATCCGACCCGCCGAGCACCGACAGCAGTCGACCGCGGAACGCCTTCGACGACCGCAGCAAGGCGTCGATCTGCGGCCAGTCCCCCGACCCTTCACGGTCATGGAGCCGCACGAGCGCCCGCAACGCCAGGTCGGCGTCGGGTGCCCGCGACAGCGCCCACAAGAGATCAACCGTCGCAGCACTCGACCATCCCAGCGTCGCGAGATCCGCGCGCGCGGTGTCGTCGAGAAGCCCCAGACGGCCAGGACTCGGAACGGCCGAACGGCCTCCGGTACTCGTCACGTCTGTGCCCTTCTACAGCGGTAGGTAGCTCTCGAGCTCGAACGGGGTCACGCGTCCTCTGTACTCGGCCCACTCCGCCCACTTGTTGCGGAGGAAGTAGTCGAACACGTGCTCACCGAGGGTCTCGGCGACGAGCTCGGACTTCTCCATCTGCGTGAGGGCGTCGGCCAGCGACCCGGGGAGTTCCTTGTAACCCATCGCACGACGCTCCGCGGGCGTCAGCGCCCACACGTTGTCCTCGGCCTCTTCGGGCAGCTCGTAGCCCTCTTCGATGCCCTTGAGACCGGCGGCCAACAGCACGGCGAACGTCAGGTACGGGTTGCAGGCCGAGTCGGGACTCCGGACCTCAACGCGCCGCGACGACGCCTTGTTCGGCGTGTACAGCGGGAGGCGGACCATCGCCGACCGGTTCGCACGACCCCAGGTGGCGGCCGTCGGGGCCTCGTCACCGTAGATGAGTCGCTTGTAGCTGTTGACCCACTGATTGGTGACCGCGCTCATCTCGTTCGCGTGCTCGAGGATGCCCGCGATGAACTGCTTGCCGATCTTCGACAGCTGCATCGGGTCGTCCGGGTTGTGGAAAGCGTTGGTGTCGCCTTCGAACAACGACAGGTGGGTGTGCATGGCCGATCCGGGGTGTTCGCTGAACGGCTTCGGCATGAACGTGGCGCGGACACCGTCGTTGAACGCGACCTGCTTGATCAGGTAGCGGAAGGTCATCACGTTGTCGGCCATCGACAATGCGTCGGCGTAACGGAGATCGATCTCCTGCTGACCGGGGGCGCCCTCGTGGTGGGAGAACTCCACCGAGATGCCCATCGACTCGAGAGCCTCGATCGCGTGACGACGGAAGTTCGGCGCGGTGTCGTGGAACGTCTGATCGAAGTAGCCGCCGCCGTCCGCCGGGATCGGCGGGGTGCCGTCGAGAGGCAGATCTTTGAGCAGGAAGAACTCGATCTCCGGATGGACGTAGCAGGTGAAGCCCTGGTCGGCCGCCTTGTTCAGCTGGCGGCGCAGCACGTTGCGCGGGTCGGCCCACGACGGAGTGCCGTCGGGCATCGCGATGTCGCAGAAGATGCGCGCCGAGTGCTGACGGCCGTCGGTGACCCACGGGAGCACCTGAAACGTCGACGGGTCAGGCTTGGCGACGGTGTCGGCCTCGGAGACACGGGAGAACCCCTCGATCGCCGATCCGTCGAACCCGATGCCCTCGGAGAACGCGCCTTCGAGTTCGGCCGGTGCGATCGCCACCGATTTCAGGTATCCGAGGATGTCGGTGAACCACAGCCGGACGAAGCGGATGTCGCGCTCCTCGAGGGTGCGCAGCACGAATTCCTGTTGGCGATCCATACCCGAACCCTAGTGCTCCGCGATTACGCGCGTGTTACACCCGGCACTTTGCCGAATCGCGTGTCCCCTCGAGACCGCGCCTCATGTGATCAATGCCACCGAATCGCCTCTGCCGGAGGTACGACGCCGGTGGGAGAATCGAGAGGTCCACACCAACCCGGGTACCCGCACAGGCGGGACTCGAGGCAGAAATGAGGCAGACATGTCGGAAGCATCCGTCTACGGTTCGGCCAGCACCCCGAGCCCCCGTCGCGCCACGCGCATTCAGCACCTCGCCCAGTGGAAGACCGAAGGTCACAAGTGGGCGATGCTCACGGCCTACGACTACTCCACGGCCCGCATCTTCGACGAAGCCGAGATCCCCGTCCTCCTGGTCGGCGACTCCGCAGCCAACGTCGTGTACGGCTACGACACCACGATTCCCGTCTCGCTCGACGAACTGATCCCGCTCGCTCGTGCCGTGGTGCGCGGCGCTCCCCACGCGATGGTCGTCGCCGACCTGCCTTTCGGCACCTACGAGGTGGGCCCCCAGCAGGCGCTCGAGTCGTCGATCCGGATGTTCAAGGAGTCCGGCGCCCACGCGATCAAGATCGAGGGCGGCGAACGCATCGCACCGCAGATCTCCGCGTTGACCCAGGCGGGCATCCCGGTCATGGCGCATGTCGGCTTCACCCCGCAGAGCGTCAACGGCCTCGGCGGGTACCGCATCCAAGGCCGCGGAGACGCCGCCGACCAGCTCATCGCCGACGCGATCGCCGTCCAGGAAGCCGGCGCATTCGCGGTCGTCATGGAGATGGTCCCGGCCGACGTCGCCGGACAGATCACCCGCAAGCTGACCATTCCGACGGTCGGCATCGGCGCAGGCAACGAGACCGACGCCCAGGTGCTCGTCTGGCAGGACGCAGCGGGCTACACACACGGCAAGACCGCCAAGTTCGTCAAGCGATACGCGTCGATCGGCGACGATCTGCGGACCGCCGCACGCCAGTACGCCGCCGACGTCGCATCGGCGTCGTTCCCAGGTCCTGAGCACTCCTACTGACCGATAGGCCGAGCTCGTGACCGATAAGGTTGGACGCATGCGCACGTTGTACCCACCCATCGAGCAGTATGCGTCCGGCCATCTGTCGGTCGGCGACGGTCAAGAGGTCTACTGGGAGTGCTCCGGCAACCCTGACGGGAAGCCGGTCGTGTTCGTGCACGGCGGCCCCGGCGGCGGGACGTCCCCGCAGCAGCGCCGGTTCTTCGACCCGGCGAAGTACCGGATCGTGCTGTTCGACCAGCGCGGCTGCGGGCAGTCTCGTCCGCACATCGCCGACGGCGCCGACTTGTCGGTCAACACCACGCAGCACCTGATCGCCGACATGGAGGCGATCCGCGAGCATCTCGACATCGACACGTGGCAGGTGTTCGGCGGGTCGTGGGGTTCCACTCTGGGTCTCGCGTACGCCCAGACCCACCCGGAGCGGGTCACCGAGTTGGTCCTGCGCGGGATCTTCCTGCTGCGCCGCAGCGAGATCGACTGGTACTACAACGGCGGTGCGTCGCACATCTTCCCCGACGTGTGGGAGCGGTACCTGGAGCCGATCCCGGACGCCGAACGTTCCGGTGATCTCGTCGCCGCCTACCACCGCCTGCTCACCGGCGACGACCGTGAGGCCGCACAGCGTGCCGCCAACGCGTGGTCGGCGTGGGAGAACATGACGAGCTACTTGGAGCCCCGGCCGAACTCGGGCGACGAAGGGCCCGAGGACCTCGCCTTCGCAACCATCGAGAATCACTACTTCACCAACCACGGGTTCATCGAGGACGGCCAACTGCTGACCGACATCGCCCGTATCGAGCACATCCCGGCCGTCATCGTCCAGGGGCGCTACGACGTCGTCTGTCCGATGCGCAGCGCCTGGGATCTGCACCGCGCGTGGCCCGACGCCGACCTCCATGTGGTCGACGACGCAGGTCACGCATCCTTCGAACCCGGCATCGTCCACCATCTGGTGGAAGCGACCGACCGCTTCGCCCGCACCCGAGCCTGAAGGCACATCATGAGTCCCGCCGCGCACGAATCCCTCGAGATCGAGTTGAAGTTCGACGTCGACGCGGGACTCCCCGCACCCGACCTGTCCGGGCTGGTTCCCGACGGTCGGGTCGGCGAACCGCAGACCTACCTCCTCGAAGCCACCTACTACGACACCGAGGACACTGTCCTCGCCGTCAACCGAACCACCCTGCGTCGACGGTCAGGCGGCACAGACGGCGGGTGGCATCTCAAGCGCCCGTCCACGGTGAAAGCCGCCCGTCGTGAACTCGCGGTCGACTTCGACGAGGTGCCGTACGACGGTGGTGTGCCCGCGGCGTTGACCGAACAGGTGGCAGCGATCGTGCGCACCGGCACACTGGTGCCGGTCGCCACGATCACCACGGACCGCACCGTGACCAGTGTCTTCGACGGTGACGGGCGAGAGATCGCGGTGTTCTGCGAGGACGTCGTCTCCGCGGAATCCCTGCTGCCCGGAGGAGGTGTCAACCGGTGGGCCGAGTGGGAGTTCGAGCTTGTCGACGGTGACGCCACGATCCTCAAGCGCGCCAAGGCGTATCTGAAGGACGCGGGCGCGCGGAAGGCATCGAGCACCTCGAAGCTGGCTCGGGCCATCGGATCGCAGCCCGCCGACGTCCACCGGCCCGCGCTGCCGAAGAAGCCGACAGCTCTCGACCTCGTGATCAGCGATCTCGCGGCGCATCGCGACGCACTCGTCGCGTACGACCCCCTCGCCCGCGACGACGCCCCGGACGCGGTCCACCAGATGCGCGTCGCGGCCCGCAAGCTGCGCTCAATCCTCACCTCGTACCCTCAGGTACTCGCTCCCGAGGCCGCGGCCCCGATCTCCGAAGAATTGCGCCTGCTCGGCAAGGTTCTCGGCGACGTCCGCGATCTGGAGGTGCAGTTGGAGACGAACGAACTCCTGCTGGCACGCGAGAACGCACCGGAGGATCTCGTCGCGGTGCTCGTCGACGGGGAACGCGTCCGCCACGAGCGGGCCCTCAAATCGATGAGGTTCGCGCTGTCGACACATCGCTACCTGACTCTGCTCAACGATCTCGACCGCCTGATCGCGGAGCCGGTCAAGGGACCGGACGCCGACCGACCGGCACGCGACGTGGCCGCCGAGGCCGTCGCCGCATCGTACAAGCGCCTGCGCAAAGCCCAGAAGGGGTTGCGCGACCACGAGGTGTGGTCGCACGACTGGGTGGAGCAACTGCACACGATCCGCAAGCGCGCCAAAGCGGCTCGGTACACCGCGGAATCGACCGAGGCCCTCCGCCGTGCCTCGCTGCACAAAGTCGGCCACTACGCCAAACAGATCCAGACGCACCTCGGCGTCTTCAACGACACCGCCGTGAACCGGGCGCGCCTGCTCGCTGTGGGCGGGAACACGCCGCTCAGCCCGCAGGCGCACTTCGTCCTCGGCCGCCTCGATGCACGCGAAGAGGCCCGCGGCCGCAAAGCGGTGAAGGCGTACCGCCGCCTCGACTGACATCGTCAACGTTGGCGGCGATTCCGGTGCTGAGGACCAGAATCGCTGCCGACGTTTCGCATCCCGCGAAACAGACCCCGCAGGTCCAAGCCCGTGCGGCAATAGTTGCATCTCTGCTAAACTGACTGAAATTTTAGTTAGTTAGGATTCTGATGCGTCGTCGACACTTCCTTGGGCTCGGTGCGGCAGCGGCGGCCGCCGCCGTTGCAGGGTGCACTGCAACCCCGTCGAGTTCGGCAGAGCCACAGGTCGGACGGATGCCAGACGAGGGCGCCACCCATCGGCGGACCTGGATGGCATTCGGTGCCAGCGCTTCAGTCTGGGGCCGGGAACTGCTTCCACTGGTCCAGCGCGATCTCCTCGCGGTGGCCACCGCGATCTCCCAATTCGAGCCGGTGTCGATGCTGGTTCGCCCAGACGAACTGGCGCTCGCGAAGCGACTCGTCAGCGACGCCGACATCACGCTGGTCAAGGCGCCGCTCGACGACCTGTGGATCCGCGACTCCGGTCCGACGTTCGTCGACACGCCACAAGGCCTCGCCGCTGTCGACTTCAACTTCAACGGCTGGGGACGCAAGCAGGCTCATAGTCGCGACGCGAGGATCGCAGCCCTTGTCACGCACGAGGCCGACGCTCGCCGAATCTCGACGGACCTCGTACTGGAAGTCGGCGCATTGGAGGTCGACGGGCTGGGCACCGCGATCATCACCGAGTCGTGTGTGCTGAACCCCAACCGGAACCCCGGCTGTTCGAAGACCGACGTCGAGTCCGAACTGAGTCGCCTTCTGGGGATCACAAAGGTGATCTGGCTACCCGGGATCAGAGGCCACGACATCACCGACGGCCACACAGATTTCTACGCACGATTCGTCCGTCCCGGTGTCGTCGTCGCAGCGATGGACGACGATCCCGAATCGTTCGACTACGACGTCACACGCACTCACCTGGACATCCTTCGGCAAGCGACCGACGTGAACGGCCGACCGCTTCAGGTGGAGATTCTGACCGCACCGACGAATCTTCGATTCAGCGGAGCCGACGACGATTTCGCCGCGGGCTACATCAACTTCTACGAGTGCAATGGAGCCGTGGTCATGCCCGACTTCGGCGACCCGGATGCTGACGCTGCCGCACACGGAACCCTCACCCGACTCTTCCCGGATCGCTCAGTCGTCTCCGTCGCGATCGACGGGATCGCGGCAGGCGGCGGCGGGATCCACTGTGCGACTCAGCAGGAGCCGTTGTGGCACGCGTGAACAAGCGAACCGAGATGCTCGACGCCGCTGTGCGGGTGATCGCAGCCGACGGCGTCCGCGGTCTACGCGTCGAGAAGCTCGCTGCGCAGGCAGGAGTCTCGACAGCTGCGCTCTACTACCACTTCACCGACCGCGCAGGTGTCCTACGTGCGGCGCTCGAGCACGTCAACCAACGTGCCGTCGACTACACCGAGGGCGCGAGCGACGAGACCGATCCTCGGGATCGACTGGAATCGCTCTTGCAGTTGGAACTCGCCGATGGGACTGCGCAGAACTCGATCGCGTGGGGCGAACTCCGCGCGAGCGGCGTCTTCACACCGGAACTCCGCGAACCGCTCGCCGAGACGACCGCCGAGTGGTCGACAGACGTGGCCGACGTGATCGCGACTGTGCGTCAGCTGACCGCACAGGACGCTGTTGACGCTGCTGAGCGCCTGACGTCACTGGTGGAAGGGCTGTCGATGCGCATCCACAGTGGCTCGATGAGCACGGAGCGCGCCCGGACCCTTCTCTCGGGTGCGATTGCGAACGAACTCGCCGACCGCTGACCTGCCGAGACATACGTATCGCATACATTCGATCTCATGCAGCGCAGAGTGTTCGCACCGGCCATCGACTTCGACCAGATCCGACGTGAGCTCGACGTCACCGAGGAGTTCCCGGCCGCAGCGACTGCTGAAGCCGAGTCCACAACGGACCGTCTGACCGAAGGACGGGTCGACCGGACCGACATCAACCTGGTCACCATCGATCCGCCCGGATCGAAGGATCTCGATCAGGCGCTGCACATCGAGGCGACCGACGACGGGTTCACCGTCCACTACGCGATCGCCGACGTCGCCGCGCTCGTCGCGCCCGGCGGTCCGATCGACACCGAGAGCCTGCGGCGCGGGCAGACGATCTACTTCCCTGACGGAAGCGTCCCCCTTCACCCGCGACCGATGTCCGAGGGCGTCGGGTCTCTCCTGCCCGATCAGACCCGACCCGCAGTCCTCTGGACGGTGACGGTGAATCACGACGGCGACCAGACCGGCGTTCACGTCGAACGTGCGACGGTCCGCTCGCGGGAACGCCTCGACTACGCGGGTGTGATGGCCGCCCACGACGCCGGCACGCTGCATCCCTCGATCGCCGCGCTCCCGGCGTTCGGGCAGACACGGATCGACTGGGCGCTGCGGCGTGGCGCAGTCCAGCTGGATCTACCCGATCAGGAGATCGTCCCCCACGAGGGCAACCGCGCATGGACACTCCAGATCGCACCGCACACCCCGGCCGATCAGTGGAACGCCCAGGTGTCCCTGCTCGTCGGCATGGCGGCCGGACGGATGCAGCGCGATGCGGGCGTCGGGCTGCTGCGCACCCTGCCGCCAGCCTCTCGTGAGGCGGTCGACGATCTGCGAGCGGCTGCCACGCACCTCGGAGTGGCGTGGGCCGACGGCGCGTCGCCGGGCGAGTTCCTCGCATCCCTACCCGCAGACGCTCCGACCACGCTGGCACTGATGTCGGTCGGAGCGCGATTGATGCGCGGTGCCGGATACCTCGCGCTCGACGAGTCCTCGGCCGCCTTGGACGACGCGGCCGTGGCTCACGCGGGGGTCGGTGGCGTGTACTCGCACGTCACCGCGCCCCTTCGTCGTCTCGGCGATCGGTATGCGACCGAGACGTGTCTAGCGATCGCTGCAGGTCAGGAACCTCCTCAATGGGTGCTCGATGTGCTGCCGACGCTCCCGAAGATCATGGCGTCGTCCGACTCGACGGCCTCGACAGCGGAACGCCGAAGCGTCGACCTCACCGAGGCGGTGGTGCTCGCCGACCAGATCGGCGCGCGTTTCGACGCCGTCGTGATGCGGGACGCTCGCGGCGACAAGCCCGCCGAGGTGTTCATCTCATCGCCGGCGATCATCGGCGGCTGCGAAGGCGCGCCCGCCGCCGGAACTGCGTGCACCGTCGAAGTCGTCGAAGCCGACCCGACAACGTCGCGGGTCCGTTTCCGTGCGGTGTGAAGGCGAACGAGTCGGCGCGTAAGCCGGATCCTGTACCGGTCGTGAAGACCGGCGGCGACCATCCATCTGGACACACCGTCGCCGGGTGCCTCAAGCAGCCAACCCGCGAGCTCGGACGAGCAGTCCTCAAGCACTCGCGCATCCGCACCGCGAGCGGTGCGGACTTCGGCCTTGCTCCGGGTGGGGTTTACCTAGCCGTCGCGGTCACCCGTGACGCTGGTGCGCTCTTACCGCACCGTTTCACCCTTACCTCCCGCCGAAGCGGGCGGCGGTCTGTTCTCTGTGGCACTGTCCCGCGGGTCGCCCCGGGTTGCCGTTAACAACCACCCTGCTGTGTGGAGTCCGGACTTTCCTCGACATCGGGCCTGCACGAATGCTCGTACGGTTCCCTCGCCGCGGCCGCCCGGCCGACTCGTTCGCCATTGAAGGATACCCCCACGTCTCGACAGCGACCGACGGGCAGGGTCTCGACTACGCTCGACGGGCACGGCGTCCCTACTGGAGGTGGGCGGTGTCGTTGACGAGTCGGACGACGGACCCGCCGTCGGGATAGAACTCGACGATCGAGAACGACGCGAGGTCGAGGTGCATCCGGAACAGGAGTTCCGGACCGACTCCGAGTGCCCCGCGCAGAAACGTCTTGATCGGGGTCACGTGGCTCACGGCGAGGATCGTCTGCCCCGGGTACTGGTCGACGAGATCGTCACGAACCTGTGCGATGCGGTCGGCGACGGCGGCGAAGCTCTCACCGCCCGGCGGCGCGACGTCGACATCGCTCAGCCATTTGCGATGCAACCGCCCGTCGCGCTCGGCCGCTTCGCGGAACGTCAATCCCTCCCACTCGCCGAAGTCGGTTTCGATGAGCCCTTCGTGGACAGCCACATCGACACCGAGCACGCGGGAGGCGAACTCGGCGGTGTCACGAGTCCGCGCCAGGGGCGACGAGACGATGGTGTCGATCGAGCCGAACGGCGACGCCGACAGTCTGGTGGCGGCAGCCGTCGCCTGCGCGAGGCCGACGTCCGTGAGCGACGGATTGCCGCGCCCCGAGTACCGGCGCTCCACCGACAGCGGTGTCTGACCGTGGCGCAGCAGGACGATTCGGGTCGGTGTGGACGTCTGTCCCTGCCAGGTGGCCTTGTCACTCACGCGGACGCCCCTGCCCGGGAAGCCCGGAGTGGTTGGTGCGCACCATGATCGCGCCGCACTCCTCGCACCGGAGCACTTCGTCCTCATCGGCGGCGGCGATCCGCGACAGGGTCCGGGGATCGAGTTCCATCCGGCACGCGCCACAACGACGAGCCTGGACGAGCCCGGCGCCGACTTGACCGCGGCCCCGCAGTCCATCGTAGATCGCGACGAGCGGGCCGTCGATCGTCGCCGCGAGCGAGCCTCGACGATCGGTGATGTCGGCGACCTTCTGCTCTGCCGCAGCGGCGCTCGAGTCGCGTTGGGCGACGAGGTCAAGTTCCTTCTCGGTCAGCACCAGCAGGGCGGCCTCGGCACGATCTGCTTCGGTGCCGGTCGCCTCCTGCTGTTCCATCAGCTCGAGCATCTCGGCTTCCAGATCGTCGCGGCGACGGATCAGGTGATCGAGCTCGTGCTGGAGTTCGGTGAGCGCTTTGTGCCCGACGGTCCCGGCGTCGATGGCGGCCTGATCACGTGCCGCGTGCTCGGCCATCCCGGTCAGTTCGGCGTCGATCTTGTCGTACACCGCCTGCAGGTCGTCGACGGCGACGCGCGATCGTGCGACGTCGTCTCGTGCGGCCTCCAGGGCCGTCGCGAGTTCCGCCAGTTCGGCGTCCTCGGGCAGATTCTTACGCGCATGCTGCGCTTTGGCGATGTCGGCGTCCAGTTCGGCGAGGTCGAGCAGCAGTCGCTGCTGCGCTGCGGGTGCTTTCACGGCGCTCTCCTATCTCTGTCGGTCGACCACGGTGAACGGGTCGGTTGGCGGTGCGTAGACGGTCGTCTCGCACCCGAAGTCGGTGAGGATGTCCGCGGCGGACGTGCACCACGGGAATTCGGTGGCCCAGTGACCCGCATCGATGAGCGCGGGAGCCCCGGCTCGCCGGGCCTCGTCGACAACGTGATGCCGTAGGTCGCCGGTGACGTACGCGTCGACGCCGGCCGCGGTCGCCGCCCCGATCAGCGAGTCGCCCGCGCCGCCGCACACCGCGACGGTCTCGACGACTGCGGCCGGGTCGCCGGCTGCGCGGATCGGCCAGGCTGCCGACGGCAGCGCCGTTCCGGCGTGTGCGACGAACTCGTCGAGCCGCATCCGCGCAGGCAGTCGTCCGATCCGCCCGAGACCGAGATCGCTGTCGACGGCGGCCTGCTCGAACACGTCGAATGCGGGCTCTTCGTACGGATGCGCGGCCCGCAATGCGGCCAACACTGCCGACCGGGCTCGTCGCGGTGCGACGGTCTCCACACGTTCCTCGTCGACATGCGTCAATTCGCCGACGCCGCCTATCGCAGGCGACGCTCCCTCGACGGGCCGGAACTGACCGGTGCCGACCACTCCCCAGCGGCAGTCGCGGTAGTCGCCGATCGCGCCGGCCCCTGCCGCGAACATCGCCTCGGTCACCTGGTCGACGTTGCTCTCCGGGACCATGACGACCCACTTGTCGAGGACCTGCGCGGGCTCGACGTCCAATGGCCGGGTGTCGACGAGGCCGAGGGCGTCGGCCAACGCGTCAGAGACACCGGGCCGGGCCTTGTCCGCGTTGGTGTGCGCGGTGAACAACGCACAGTTCGCCCGGATCAACCGGTGGACGATGCGTCCTTTCGGGGTGCCTGCCGACACGGTGTCGACACCGCGGAGAAGCAGCGGGTGATGTGCCAGCACGAGGTCGGCGCCCACGTCGATCGCATGGTCGACGACGGAGTCGGTCACGTCGACGCAGACGACCACCCGGCGCACCGGCTCGGTCGGGTCTCCGCAGACGAGCCCCACCGAATCCCACGACTCGGCGAGTGCGGGCGGATACGCGGTGTCGAGTCGCAGGATCACCTCGGCGAGTGTGCGAGTCATCGGTTTCTCGTCTCCCCTGGTTCGGCGGGTCGGTCTCTCACATCTTGCACGGCGGCGATCAGCCCATCGGTCAGTTCCGCGGGACGGACCGCGAGGCGCAGGTGGTCCGACCCCAGGCCGACGAAGTTCGCGCAACTGCGGACCGCAAAACCACGGCCGGTCAGCGCGTCCTTGAGGCCGAGTGCATTCGGTGTGGACAGGAGGACATACGGAGCTCGGGGCGGCGCGAGCGGGCTCAGTCCGATCTCTCCCAAGCGAGTCACCAGGTGCGCCCGGTCGGCCGCGACGATCCGCGCCTGCTCATGCGCGTACGCCTGTCCTGCCCCACCCAGGCACGCATGCAGTGCGGTGAGCGTGAGGGTGCCGAGCGGCCAGTGGCGGCGTCCGACGGTCATCGCGTCGATCGTCCGCGGTGAGGCGAGGAGGTATCCGGCGCGCAAACCGGCGAGTCCGAACGTCTTCGTGACCGACCGGACGACGATGAGATCGTCTCCGGCCAGGTGGGCCACCGACTCCGGTTCGAAGCTGTCCCCGTCGAGTGTGAGGTCGGCGAAGGCTTCGTCGACGAGGATCGTTCGACCTGGTCGACGCAGTGCGAGGATGTCCGCGGCAGGATGGAGCACCGACGTCGGGTTCGTGGGGTTCCCGACGACGACGAGGTCCGCGTCCTCCGGAACCTGCGCGTCCGACAGACGCCACGGCGGCGGCGGAGTCACGTGTGTCACCCGCGTTCCGGCAGCGACCAGGACTCTCGCCGGTTCAGTGAACGACGGCTGGATCAATGCCGCATGCGAGAACCCGAGGCGCGCGACGAGCTCGAAGCCTTCGGCCGCTCCGCCGAGGAGGAGGACGTCTCGCACGTCCCTGCCGTGAAGTGCTGCGGCACGTGCGGTGGCGGCTTCGGTGTCGGCGTCCGACGGATACGCCGCGAGGTCGGCGATACGAGACGTCAGCGCTTCGACGATGAAGGGCGGCGGTCCGGGGCGAACGTTCACCGCGAAGTCGATCAGGCCGGGCCCGGCGTCCACGTCGCCGTGCCGGTTCGGATCGCTCAGTCGATCATGTGACGATCCGACGCCGAATGCTGCCGCGGTGAGCCCAGGCACGTCGACTGTCATGATCACTCACCCTACGTGCACGATGGAGGGATGAGTCCGTCCGCAGTGCCCCGCGTCGTCGACGGTCGGCGAAGCATCGACCCGGCCGCCGCCGACACGGTGGTGCTGTTCGATCTGGACGGGACGGTCACCGACAGTTTTGTGGGGATCACGACGTCGTTCCGGCATGCGCTGATCGAGATCGGCGAACCGCTTCCGCCCGACGACTTCTGGCCGTCCATCGTCGGTCCTCCCCTCATCGATTCACTCGCGCTGCTCGGGATCACCGGCGACCGTGCCGCCGCCGGAGTACGCGCCTACCGCGCCCGCTACGACGTCATCGGTTGGCGCGAGAACGCCGTGTTCCCCGGTGTGGCCGAATTGCTCGCCGACCTCGCTGCGGCCGGACGCACGCTCGCGATCGCGACGTCGAAGAACGAAGTGATCGCCAGACGGATCCTTGAGCACTTCGGTCTGGCGCACCGATTCGCGCACATCTGCGGGGCCGACGACGCCGTCGGACGGTCCGCGAAGGGCGACGTCGTCGCCGAAGCACTCCGTCGCCTCGGCGCGAATCCGACAGAGCGGCCGATCGTCATGGTCGGTGACCGATCTCACGACGTCGACGGGGCCGCTTCGTGCCAGGTCCCGACGATCGGAGTGAAGTGGGGTTACGCTCACGCAGGAGAGTTGGAGGCGGCCCAGCATCGATCGGGCAGCCCGGAAGACAATCGGTGGATCGTCACGACGGTCACCCAACTGCGAAAGGTTCTCGGTGTCTGACAACACGGCGACTTCGGCCGCCAGCAGCGCCCTGCACATCTGTTTCGTCTGCTCCGGCAACATCTGCCGGTCGCCGATGGCCGAACTCATCTTCGCTCACGCGATCGACGAGGCGGGCCTGTCTGAGCAGGTCAGGGTGACCAGCGCAGGAACCGGCGGGTGGCACATCGGAGAGCCGGCGGATAACCGCGCACGCACCGAGCTCCTCGCTCACGGCTACTCCGATCAGCACGTCGCCGCACAACTGTCACCCGATCACCTCTCGGCCGACCTGATCGTGGTGGCCGACCGCGGGCACGTCGCCGACTTGGAGCGCAAACGCCTCGGAAACCGTGTCCGGCTACTCCGCAGCTTCGACCCGGATGCCGCAGACGCCGATCTTCCAGACCCCTACTACGGAACACCGGACGACTTCTCGGAGGTCCGCGAACAGATCGAAGCCGCGATCCCCGGCCTGCTGGCGTGGACCCACGCAACCCTGGCCGATCGCAGCTGACTGCACGCAGTCAGTAACCTTGGGGCGTGCGCGTCCTTCGTTCGTTCTTCAAGCCTGGGTGGCTTCTGCTCGCGGTGTTCGTCGTGGCATTCGCCGCTGCGTGCTTCTCCATCCTCGCGCCGTGGCAGCTCGGCAAGAACTCCGACACCGAGCATCGGAACGAACTGATCCGCGCCGCCACCGGCACCGCTCCGGTCCCGATCGACGAGCTGGCGCCCCACGGCGCCGCATTCGATCCGGACCGCGAATGGCGGGAAGTGACCGTTCGCGGACGGTACCTGCCGAAGGGCCAGGTACTGCTTCGCTTCCGTTACGCGGACGAACGCCCCGCCGTCGAGGCGCTCACTCCGTTCCAGGTTGCCGGTTCCGACCGTGTCATCATGGTGAACCGCGGGATCGTGCCCTCAGCGGCCGACGGCACGTTCAACGTCCCGACCCCGCCCGACGTCGAGGTGACGATCGCGGCCCGCCTGATGCAGACCGAAGGCACCAGCCCCGGTAAGGAACCGCGCCTGGAGAACAACGTCCTCACGGCGTACACGATCGACACGGCCGCACTGTCGAAGGCGACCACCATGCCGTTGGAGTCGTTCTACCTGCAGTTGTCGTCCGAGCAACCGGGGTCCCTCGGCGAGATCGCCCTGCCGCAACTGGAGAGCGGACCGTACTTGTCGTACGGGCTGCAGTGGCTGGCGTTCGGCGTGATGGTGCCGCTCGGTGCCGGATATTTCATCTTCAACGAGGTCAAGGCGCGGCGGGCGCAGAAGGCGTCGTCGGACGACGACACAGTCGACGAGCCCCTCCCCACCGCGAAATCCGAGCGCGACCGCATCCGTCAGGCTCTGCGCGAATCCGGCCAGCGGTCGGGCAACGACGTCGACGCGAAGGCGGTTGCGGGAATCGGCGAGGGAGGTTCGGAGGTCGAGTCCGACGACGACGTCGTCCGGGCCAAACTCGCGGCCCGCTACGGAAAGTAGTTAGGGCAACAGTCCGGCGACGCCGCCGATCGAGCTGCCGAACCCGCCGTCGGACGATCCCGCTGTGGATCCCCACGGCTGCGGACCGCACCCCGTGACCACGATCGACGCGGGTGCGATTCGATCACCTGGCACCGGACCGTTTCCGATGCGGAACCAGACGGTCTGAGTCCCGGCGTCGGAGGCGTCGGGAGCTTCGGGCCCGGTGGCCTCACGGACGTCGACGGTGGCGGTCGACACCTTGCCGTCCGGTTGTGCACTGGTGTTGTAGCCCACGGTCGGAGGCGCGAACGCGGGCACGCCCGGTGCGAGTTCGGAATGCAGGGCAGGACTGCCCACCCATCGGGCGAACGCCCACGTGGTCCCAGTGCTCGGCACCACGCGCCACGGCGCCACGTACGTCGACGCGTCCGCCGTCTTCGCGGGCGCGGGACCCTCCTGGTCGAACCACCAATCCGGTTGGTAGAAAGTCGAATTGGTGTGGTTGACAAGGGTGAAGGTGACCGTGCAGTCACCGTTGTCGTGCGCGGTGAGCTCAACCCCCTTCGTGGCGGCGTGTGTGGAGCCCGGCGCGACGACGAGCGCGGCGGCCGTCGCGCTGATCGCTGTGATGATTGTCAGCCGTCGAGACATGTGGTCACCTGAGCATTCCGAACAATCCGCCTCCGAGGCTGCCGAACGTGTTGTCAGCCGACCCGGACGAGCCAGTGGTGGCACCGCACCCGGTGACGGTGATGTGCCGCCATGCACGGTCGCCGAGCCATTCCGGCTTCTCGTCGGGCGTCTGTCCGTTGTTTCCGGGAGGGCCGAGCACGATTCGGTAGTCCACGCGGTGTGATCGGGCATCTGGATTGGGCAGCGGCGGGTTCCACCCCGCGACGATGTTCTTGAGGTCCTGGACGTAGGTCGCGGTCACCGGTTCGCGGTTCGACACCATCGTGCGATTCTCGACGGTGTTCTCACCCGCGCCGCCGTCCGGCCAACTCGGCAGTGCGGCCTTGGACGCCATGTTCGGTGTGCCGGTGCGCCACACGTCGAAACCGACTCCGATGTCGCGTCCGGGCTCGTCGTCGATCCGCCAGTCGATCGTGTACGTCGTCACGTTCGTCTTGTTGACGATCGTGAACTCGGCCTTGCACGCACCCAGGTTCTTCGCCGAGAACGTGACAGCGCCCTCAGGAGAGCCCGGTGCGGGAACCGCGTCAGCCGGCCCGGTCGCGACCGCGGTCAGCGCGCCCGCGGCGAGCACGGTCGACGTCAGAGTTCTGATGAGTACACCCATGGGACATCCTTCGTCATCGAGACGTGAAGACTTCTTCCCGGAATGTACTGAGCGTCCGGCAGCCCAGCAGAGTACCGGCCAGTAGTAACCCGTTGGCACTACTGGCCGGTCGGCACGTCAGTCGTCGGAGACGGTGATCGTGACCGGGATGTTCCCGCGAGTCGCGTTCGAGTACGGGCACACCTGGTGAGCCTTGTCGGCCAGCGCCTGCGCCTGCGCCTGATCGAGGTTGGGAATCGTCACTTCGAGGGTCACCTCGAGCGCGAAGCCACCGTCGTCGTTCGGCCCGATGCCGACGCGCGCCCCAACGGACGAATCAGTGACGTCTGCCTTCTCCTGGCGCGCGACCAACTGGAGTGCGGAATGGAAGCAGGCCGCGTAGCCGACGGCGAACAACTGCTCGGGATTGGTCCCCTGACCACTGCCGCCCATTGCAGTCGGGATGGCGAGGTCGACGTCGAGACGACCGTCGGACGAGCGGCCGTGGCCGTTACGTCCTTCGCCGGTGGCCAGGGCTTCTGCGGTGTAGATGGTGCTCATGAGCGTTCCGTTTCTTCTCGATCGATCGGTCACACGGCGTGTGCGCCGTGCGCATGGAGTGCTGCAGTGAGTTCAACGAGTCGGTCGCGGAGTGCAGCGGCGGACTCACGGTCGAGCCCGGTCGCGGACGCGATGCAGCGAGGAATCTTCTCGGCATCGGCGCGCAGAGCGCGGCCGGCGTCGGTGAGGTGAACGTCCACCCGCCGCTCGTCGTCGCGTTGGCGACGGCGCTCGACGAACCCGAGGGCTTCAAGGCGCCGCAGCAGCGGCGACAGGGTCCCGGTGTCGAGATCGAGCTCGGCGCCGATCTCCCGGACTCCCCTGCCGTCACGCTCCCACAGCACCAAGAGCACGAGGTATTGCGGGTACGTCACACCGAGCTCGTCCAGCAACGGCCGGTACACCGCAGTGGTCGCCCGAGAGGCGGCGTACAGAGCGAAGCAGAGTTGCTGGTCGAGCGCGAGGTCGTCGTTCACACCGGTAAGAGTAGTCCACATTTAAGTTGTCTACAACCTAGTTGCTGACAACACTGCCCCTTGCGTGGTTTCGCTGCAGGTCAGCGACGTCGACGGAACTGCGCAGCGACTGCCAGCGCGGCGCTCAGTCGTTGCACACGACGAGAGAGCCGGACCGCAGCGCGGAGGTCTGCCGCCAGGGGCGCGGGCCCGTCACCCAGCGTCGGACGATCCTCAGTTCCATGCGCGTACACGGTGCGCCCGCCGAGCGTCACCCCCAGCGCTCCGGCGAACGCCGCCTCGACCACACCCGCATTCGGACTGGGATGCAGCCGCGCGTCGCGTCGGACGCTGCGCCACACCGCCGCCGGCTGGGCTGCCGCCACGCCGACCAACGTCGCGGTGAGGCGTGCCGGAGCAAGGTTCGCCACGTCGTCGAGCCGTGCCGCGGCCCATCCGAATCGCTGGTAGCGCGGTGATCGGTAGCCGACCATCGCGTCGAGAGTGTTCGCCGCCCGGTACCCGAGCATGCCAGGCGCACCGGCGACCGCACCCCAGAACAGGGGCGCGACGGTCGCATCGGAGGTGTTCTCGGCGATCGACTCGACCGCCGCCCGACAGATCCCCGCTTCATCGAGCCGAGTGGTGTCCCGTCCCACCAGGCCTGCGACGAGTGTTCTCGCGCCGTCGATGTCGCCTGCGTCGAGTGCATCGGCGATCCGGTCGCCGATCGCGGCGAGCGATGTGCCGCCCAAGGCGGTGAACGTAGCCGCCGCGGCGCCGACGGCGCCTGCGCGTCGCGCGATCAGTCCTGCCGCGGTCCCGACTCCGATCCAGCCGACGGCGAACGCCGCGCCCCGCGGCCGCGAGTCGTCGTACATCCACTTCTCAACGGCGGAGACACCCGATCCGAACACGGCGACGGGGTGTCCGCGTCGCGGATCACCGAACACGACGTCGGCCACCGATCCGAGGCCGATCCCGAGTGCATCGTCGGTGGGCAGTCGCATCGGACGATCGTATCGGCCGACGATACGATGGTCAGTCATGGCCGCCTCCAGACCCGCTCCCACCGCCGGAGTCTTCGACATCTCCACCGGCACCGCGGAACTCGTCCACAGCATCGACGGCGGCTGGCTCCTGTCGATCAACGGCGCACAGTCGAGCCACATCGACCCGGACCGACCCGAACAACTCGACTTCGAGTACATGCGCCAAGCGGCCGCGGCGATCGCGGATCGGTATCGCGAGCCGTCGACGCCGCTTCGAGTGCTCCACCTCGGTGGCGCGGCATGCGCTCTCCCCCGGTCCCTCGCCCAGCGGTACCCGCAGTCGCGACACGTCGCCGTCGAGATCGATGCCGAGCTCGCGCGGCTCGCGCGCGAGTGGTTCGACCTCCCGCGCGCACCGCGCCTCCGCATCCGTGTCGGCGACGCACGAGACGTCACCGAGAGCCTGCTTCCTCAGACGCGCGATGTCGTGATGCGCGACGCGTTCAGCGGCAGCCTGACGCCCGAGCACTTGACGACCGTCGAATTCACTCAGGCGGTTCAGAAGGTGTTGGTGCCAGGCGGGCTGTACATCGCGAACTGCGGGGACCGACGCGATCTGAACTCGGTCCGCTCGGAGGTCTCGACGATCGGCGAGGTCTTCGAGAACATCGCCCTGATCTCCGACCCGGCGATGTTCAAGGGCCGACGCAGCGGGAACATCGTCGTTGTCGCCAGCGACGGCGCAGTCCCCGACTCCGCCGACCTCGAGCGAACACTGCGAAGCGATCCCGAACCGGCCCGGTTGATGACGGAGAACGCGGCGCGCGCGTTCGGCTCCGGACGCGTGCGCCGCGACGCTTGACCTGCCGAGACGGTCAGATGAGGTAGTGCAGATTGTCGGCGATCGAGTCACCGATCGCTTTGTCGCCTTCGATGACGACGGTGGCGGTCGCCGCTCCCGGACGCCCTCCCGCAAGTCGCGCGTAGTCGGCGACGCTCATTCGAAGTGTCACGTCAGCAGCACGGTCGAGCCCTGGAACGACCGCGGCTCGCTCTCCCACCGCAACGTGTGTCAGCGACGGCACGAGACCGACGAACTCGAAGGTGACCGCGCTCCCCGCGGGCACGCGGGCCTTCTTCCCGACCACGTACGGGAGGTTGTGCGCGAACTCGGCGAGCGCGAATCGGGCGGGTTCCGAGAGCGTCGGATCACCGAGGCCCAGGGCGTCACGGATGTCGATCTCATGCACCCAGCAGTCGAAGTTGCGCACCCGCATGAATCTGCCGTAGCTCTCGGGACCGACCGGAGTGACGGCGTCTGCGTTCCACGCGTCGTCGTCCAACGCGTGCAGGTCGGCCACCCGCTTGGCGGTGAGTGCGCGGTAGTCGGTCATCACGTCGTCACGCGTGCGCGCCCGGTAGTGATCGAGCCAGTTCTCGTTCAGGACACCGATCGGGTTCTTCACATGGTCGAGCGACTCGACGTCACGAATCGATTCGACGGTCCGGCCGTCGAGCATGCTCTCGGTGCCGATGACGTGGGCGACGACGTCGGCGACCGTCCACCCTGGAAGCCCGGTCGCGGTGGTCCACTGCTCGTCGGTCAGCGGGGTCACCAGATCGTCGATGCTCTGCCACTGTGCTTCGAGCGCGTCGATCAGCGCGGTCTTCTCAACGATGGTCTTCACGTTCTGCGGTCCTCCGGTCGGGTCGAACAGTGATGGATCGTACGAAGTCGTGGGCTTCGTTCATGACGCTTTCCCATTGGTCGGCGTGGTCGAGGTCGACGTGCATCCATTCGCGCAAGACACGGCCGCGCATCTCCATGCGCGAGCCGACACCGTCGTCGATGAGCGTGTCGATGCGGTCGGACGGCAACTTGACCACCAGCTCGCCACGACCGGCGACGAACGCGAACACCTTGCCGAGGACTCGCACTCCCTCCGACCCGAACATCGGGCCGATGTCGACGTTCGGGCGCGCGAAGAGCTTGTCGCACAATGGATCGAACACGTCGTGTGCTCGACGCATCGCGTCCTCGTCCCTCATGTCGTCGAGCCTAGCGGTGCCGCCCGTGCCACACTGCGCGACTGGAGTTTGGGCAACCGGCGTCCACCCGATAATGTGCCAGTGGACGTCATGCGCAACTGACGTCGCGCGCGAATAGCTCAGTGGTAGAGCTCTGGTTTTACACACCAGCGGTCGGGGGTTCGAAACCCTCTTCGCGCACCGCATACTCCGTCCGCCGGTTGTGACCACATACGTGACACAACTGGCGGACGTGACGCTACATGCCGTCAATTCAGAAGAGGCCCCTCACGACGACGACATCCGTCAGCCGCGCGGTCTGGGCTTCGAATGCGACACGAGCGGAATCACCAGCGGCGTGTGTGATTCGGGGTCGTCGATGATCCGGCATGCCAGACCGAAGACGTTCTCGACGAGATCGGCAGTCACGACATCGGAGGGCACTCCCTCCGTGACGATCCGGCCGTCTTTCATCACGATCAGATGATCGGCGTAGCGGCATGCGTGGTTGAGGTCGTGGAGCACCGCGACCATGGTGTGCCCCTGTTCGCGGTTCAGTCGCGCACACAGGTCGAGGAGATCGATTTGGTGGGCGATGTCCAGAAAGGTCGTGGGTTCGTCGAGAAGCACCAGCGGCGTCTGTTGCGCCAGGACCATCGCCACCCACACGCGCTGCCGTTGTCCGCCGGACAGTTCGTCGACGAGCCGGCTGGACAGTTCGGTGACACCGGTCGCGGCCATCGCTTCGACGACGGCGGCCTCGTCCGCTGCAGACCACTGTCGGATGAGCTTCTGGTGCGGGTACCGGCCACGTGCGACGAGGTCGCCGACGCGGATCCCGTCAGGCGCGATCGACGACTGCGGCAGCAGCCCGAGCCGTCGTGCGACCTCTTTCGCCGGGTACGAGGTGATGGCCTTTCCGTCGAGGAGCACCGTCCCCGCTGTAGGTGTCAACAGCCGCGACAGCGCCCTCAACAGGGTCGACTTGCCACACGCATTCGGCCCGACGATCACGGTGAACGCTCCGTCGGGAACGTCGACGCTCAACGACTCGCTGATCACGCGACGGTCGTAGCCGATCGTGAGATCTCGAGCCTGCAGACGCGCAGCCGCCGACGGCCTCTTGATCATGTCGATGCTTGCTCCGGTCATTGCCGACGCCCTTCCTTGAACAACAGCCACACAAGATAGATCCCGCCGACGGACACCGTCACCACACCGACGGGGAGAGGCGTCGGCGCGAACGCACGTTGCGCCACCAGATCACTCGCCACGAGCAGCAACGCCCCCATGACGGCAGCCGGCGCGAGGCCTACTCCGGGCGCCCCGGTGAGACGTCGGGCGATCTGCGGCGCGGCCAGCGACACGAACGCGATCGGCCCCGCGGCTGCGGTCGCGATGGCGGTCAGCACCACGCCCACCAGGATGAGATAGAGCCTGGTCCCCTCCGCACGGAGACCGACGGCCTTGGCCGCGTCGTCTCCGAGGTCGAGGATCGGCATCCGAACCGCCGCTACCACCAGCAGTGGGACACACAGGGCGGCGACGATCAGGACCGGTGTCGCGTTGTCCCAGCGGAGTCCGTTGAGGGAGCCCGCCCCCCAGACCGATGCCGACATCGCACGATCCAGGTCGGCTTTCACGAGGATCCAGGCGTTGATCGAGGTCAGCATCGCACTCACGGCGATACCGACGATGATCAGCCGGAACCCTTGAACCCCGCGTTTGTACGCGAGGAGATACACCGCCAGCGCAGTGGCGACGCCGCCGATCAAGGCGCCCGCCGCCGTCTCGTAGTATCCCTTCTGGCCGATCAGCAGAATCACGACGAGGGCGCCGGTGTACGCGCCGGTGTTGAATCCGATCACGTCGGGGCTGCCGAGCGGGTTCCGCGTCACGGACTGGAAGATCGCGCCGCTCGCGCCGAGCAACGCCCCCAGCACGAGGGCGAGGACGACCCGCGGCATCCGCCACTTGAGAACGACCGTCGTCTCCATCCTGCTGCCGTCGCCCATGACGGCGGCGAGCACACGGTCCGGCGCGATCGGCAGGTCGCCGACGCAGAGTGTCACGACGCCGACGATGATCGCCGCCGCGGCGACGAGTGCGCACACGGACACCATCCGCAGGTCGACGCGCACCGACCAGCCACCGCCGAATCCGCGACCGACCGCCATCGGTCGACCGAAGTCGACCCGGGACTTGGAGATCACAGTCCACTGGCCTTTCCACGACGTACGAGCAGGATCAAGACCGGAGCGCCGATCAGGGCACTCACGATGCCGACCTGGAGCTCCCCGGGGCGCACGACGAGCCGACCCACGATGTCCGAGACCAGCAGCAGTGTCGGAGCGCCGACCACCGTGTACGCCATGATCCACCGCTGGTCCGGTCCGACGATCCAACGCGCGACATGCGGAACCATCAGGCCGAGAAACACGATCGGTCCCGCCGCCGCCGTCGCTGCACCGCACAGGAGGGTGACCGCGACGACGCCGATCAGGCGAGTCCGGTTCACATCCGCGCCGAGTGATCGCGCGAGGTCGTCGCCGAGCGCCACCGCGTTCAGCGGCCGCGCGATCAGCACTGTCAGCACCAGACCGATCACGATGAACGGCAGAACCGAGTTCGTCACATCGAAGCCGCGCCCGGCGATCGACCCCGCGTTCCACGAACGCATCGTGGCGAACGCCGTGGGATCGAGAAGGACCAGGCCCGATGTGACGCCGGTCAGGACAGCGCCGACGGCGACACCCGACAGGGTGAGCCGGATCGGCGTTGCGCCTCCCCGGCCCGACGAGCCGAGCGCATACACCAGCACCATCACGAGAATCGCTCCGATGAAGGCGAACCAGACATACACGCGGATGTCGGTGAACCCGAGCACCCCGACCGCCAACGCGACGAAGAACGCTGCGCCTGCGTTCACTCCGAGGATGCCCGGATCGGCCAGCGGATTGCGTGTCATCGCCTGGATCAGGGCGCCGCCGACTCCCAATGCGGCGCCGACGACCAGCCCGAGGACCGTTCTGGGCAGACGCATGTCGCGGACGATGATGTGCTCGTCTGAATGGTCGAACGACCATAGAGCCTGCCAGACGGTGGTGAAGGGGATGCTCGTCGAACCGACGCTCAAGCTGGCCAGGAACACCAGCCCGAGCAGCGCGACGGCGACCAGCCAGCCCACCGCGATCCGGCCGACCCGCCACCAGTCGACCGGCTTCCGGAGGTCGGGGGCCGGCCGTGCAAGCGGAGTGTCAGCATCCACCGTCATCCCGTTGCTCTCCCGCCCTGTCACGCCATTTTCGGTTACCCTCACCTTAACTGTCGTGGTCGGGGCGACTCCGCAGGGCGTCTGCCCAGACGTCCAACAGTTCTGGGCTCCCTCCCCCGGTCGCACTCAGGTGAACCGAGGTCTCGTCGACCCGATACCGGTACACGGCGGAATGGAATCGCTCATCGCCCTCGGCGACGCCGGGTCGCGCAGTCTCGGCGAACTGTCGGGTCACCAGGATCGGCGCTTCGCCGAAGCGTTTCGCCACGCGGCGGCCGTCCCTGCTGCCGTATCGGGCCAGCGTTGACCAGCCGCGGTCGGCCACGGGTGTGTCCACAGCAGCGTCGAACGCCGTCGTCGACGACAGCCATCCGACGGTGCCGCTGTCGACGCCGACGATCGGACGCAAGTCCGCGTCAACGGCGACCGGGTGGCTGGATTCGACCACGGACAGGAATGCCTTCTCCACGAGAGCCGGGTCGAACGAGCCCACGACACGGTCGATCCGAGTCTCGCCGACACGACCATCAACCGGTGCACCGCCGGGATCACGCAGTCCGTCGACCCAAGTTTCGATCGCCTCGGACTGCACGGACATCGCGAGCCGATCGGCGACATCGGCCACCGCGGCTCCAGGACGCGGCGCTTCCGAGTCGACGAGCAGCGATGCGAGTGCCGTCAACAGCGTGTGAACCGACCGACTGTCGGCGAGCGCCCCGTGGACGGCCACCACCAGGTGCACACCGCCGGCACTGGTCACCGCGGCGACCCGCACCCCGTCGCCGGATGACACGTCGACTCCGGAGACGAGCCGGTCGACGACGTCCGCCACGGCTCGTGTCCGCGGAAGGTCGGTCTGCTCGACGGCGACAGCGTCGACGACCCGCCGAGCTGACGGCGGGAGAACTTCGGTGAGCCAGACGCGTCCACGCGGGGAGATCCGTTGTCGCAGTGCGTCGAAGGTCGTCATCGCCGTCAGCAGTGCACCGTGGAGTTCGGTGAGCTCAGGCGCCGACGGCAGGTCGACGACTCCGGTCCGGACGAACTCAGCGAGCGGGACGTCACTTGTTCGAAGCCGGTGCTGGTTCGCGGTCGGCGGCACCGCGATCGAGTCTGCTGTCTCGGACCGTGAGTGCGTCACCGCTCCCGCCGCGATCACCGACACGGCGGCCTCCCATCGGGCGGCGAGGTCGTCGAGAGCCTCCGCGTACATCCGCCGGTCGGATTCGATGGCGAAGTCGAAGAGCACGGAGTCGCCGACGCGTCGACCCGTCACGTTGACGACAAGAGGATGCGCAGGTTCGGCGGGGTCGGTTGCCAGGAGTCGCGGCAGTTCGTCGGGCGTGGACCAAGCGGTGTCGGCTGCAGTGCGCCCTCCGATCACCCCGCCGAAATTGAACTGGACATCGGCGCGGGCGAATGACTCGAGCCTCGCTCGGTTCTCGGCGTCCAGGTAACGCAGCACTCCGTAGCCGAAGCCGCCGTCCGGCACCTCGTCGACGGATCGACGCGTCTGCTCCACGAGGTCGACCGCAAGGATCGGTGCGGTGGTCAGCGCGGCGGCGGTATGCGCGTCGACCTTCACCGGGGTCGGTGCGACGACTGTGAACCAGCCCACCGTGGAGTCGACGGGCGGCGCGCCTGCGGGTGAGGTCCGACCGTGCCCTTCGAGGTCGACGAGGACCGCGTCACCGCCTGCGGTCCCCCGCCAGGATTGCAACGCGACGGCGAAGCCGGCGAGCAGTACCGATTGAGCGAAACCGTCGTGGACGGCCGCGCCCGCGGCCACCGCCGCCCCGGTCTCGGCACCGAACACGCCGACGGCCCTGGTCGGTTCGCCTCGCTCGAGATCCGGACCGACGGGAATCGATCCGAGTCGCTCCGCCCAGAAGTCGACCTCGCCGCGCGCATGGTCGACGGCATCGGTGTTGAGATACTCCATCCACTGGAGGAACGAGTCGTCGAGCTCCGCGGTCGATCGATTGGCGGGCGAGTCATACAAATCGGCGAGGTCCGCGACGAGGACGTCCCAGGACACGAAGTCGACGCCGAAATGGTTGACCGTCCAGACGATCACGTCGTCCTCGTCGCCTCGGTCCACGACGGCGATCGCGGTGAGATGCCCGGCCGCCGCGTCGAGCTTCTCAGCGAGACGACGATCGACGTCTGCGACGATCGATTCGAGATCGGCGCCGCTGCGGCCGACGCCGTTGATCGTCTCGATGGTCCCCGGTGTACGAGCCGTGTCTCCGAGCCGGACACCGGCCTGATCGATGCACAACGACAGCGCGGCGTGTCGACCGACGACTGCCGTCAAGGCGACGTGCAGGCGTTTCACATCGAGGTCGGCGGGTGCGGTCAACAGCACCGTCTGTCGGAAGGACGAGAGATCTCCGCCCGCCGCCAGTTGGCGATGCATGATCGGAGTCAGCGATGTCGCTCGATGTGTCAGCCGACGTCGCGAACGCGTGTCCTCGTCGACAGGTCTGGACGCAGAAGCGATGGCGTCCACCCGCCGGTGGTCGAAGACGTCCTTGAGCGTGATCACGACACCGTTCGCGCGTGCCTGCCGCACGACGGAGAGCGCGGAGATGCTGTCTCCTCCCAGGTGGAAGAAGTCGGCGTCGACGCCCACCTCATCGATTCCGAGAACCGAGGTGACGGCAGCGTGGACCGCGACCTCCGCCGGGCCTTCGATGGGGCGAGACTCCGGCGACGCGTCTGCGGTCGAAGGCTCGGGCAGCGCGCGTCGATCGAGTTTTCCGTTGCCGGTGAGCGGCATCGCGTCGATGCGGGTGATCGCGGCGGGAACCATGTGGACGGGCAGCGACTGCTCCAAGTGTGCGCGGATCGCGGTGGTCTCGGCGGGCGATCCGACCCAGTAGGCACTCAGATAGGCGTCGCCACTCGGTCTGCGTCCGACGACGACACGCGCGGTGTCGACCGCCGGATGAGCCTCAAGAGCCTCGACGATCTCGTGGAGTTCGATGCGGAACCCGCGGATCTTGACCTGCTCGTCCGCACGGGAGGCGTACTCCAGCAGGCCGTCGCTGTTCCACCGCATGAGATCGCCGGTGCGGTACAGCCGGTCGCCGGGGGAACCGAACGGATTCGCGACGAAACGACTCGATGTGAGTCCGCCTCGATGCCAGTACCCGTCGGCGACCTGACCGCCCGCGACGTAGAGCTCGCCCACCACACCGATCGGAACCGGCCGCAATCGGTGGTCGAGGACGTACGTCGACAGACCGCGCAGCGGCCGCCCGATCACGCTCGCTCCGGACGCCTCGTCGCCGGTGACCACGTGCACTGTGGTGTGCACTGTGGTCTCGGTGATCCCGAACATGTTGACGAGCGTGGTCTGATCCGACGGATGCGCCTCCCGCCATCGGCCGAGGCGATGAAGATCGAGCGCCTCGCCACCGAACACGACCGTGCGCAATGCGAGACCGGAGGTGTCGTCACGGTCACGTTCGGCGTCGGTCAACGCGTAGAACGCCGACGGCGTCTGATTGAGCACGGTGACCTGCTCGTCGCGGAGCAGATCGCCGAACGCTTTCGGGTCCCGCGACGTGGGGTGATCGACGACGACCACACGACCGCCGCTGCACAGCGGCGCCCACATCTCCCAGACAGAGAAGTCGAACGAGTACGAGTGGAACAGCGTCCACACGTCGTCGGGACCGAACCCCATGTCGGAGGTCGCGTCCAGCAATGCCACCACGTTCCGGTGCGGAACCATGACGCCCTTCGGCACCCCCGTCGATCCGGACGTGTAGATCATGTACGCCGAATCTCCGGGGCCCGGCGCACCGGACTTCTCGGCCTCCGTCAGAGGTCCGCCCGACAGCCGAGAGAGGTCGGCCGCCGTCTCCGGCGAGTTCAGGACGATGGTCGACGCGGTGGACACGGCTGCGTCGAGAACACGAAGGTCGAGGACGTCGGGGTCACTCACCAGCAGGGCCGACGGCTCGCTGTCCGCGAGCAGGTAGGTGATCCGAGCCTCCGGGTACGTCGGGTCCACCGGGACGTAGGTGGCTCCGGCAGTGAGCACGCCGAGGATCATCACGACCAGGTCGAGGCTGCGCGGCGACAGGATCGCGACCCGGTCGCCGCTCCGCACGCCCGCGTCGCCGAGGAGTCGGGCCACCCGGTTGGCTGCGCTGACGAGGTCGGCGTACGTTCGGCGGTCCTCCCCCATCGCGAGCGCGACCCGGTTCGGCGCCGCCAGGGCGATCCGGGCGACGAGTTGCTCGATCCGCGCCTCACGGGGTGAGGTGATCACTCCGTCGGAGGGCTCCGCTGCGCTGCCTTCGATGTCGAGAGTGGAGAGTCGACGTTCGTTCCCGACTGCGAGTTCGTGGAGGCTCTGCGCCAACGCGTCGACGTATCGGCGGGCGGTCTGCTCATCGAAGAGGTCGGCGGCGAACACGACGTCGAGCGACATGCTCCCCGAGTCGAGCTCGACGATCTCGAACTCCATGTCGAACTTCGCCCAGCCCGCGGGCGTCGGAACGAACTCCGCTGCGGCCTCCCCGATGGTCGCAGGCAGGCCGCGGCTGTTGCGGTAGACGACCATCGTCTGAAACAACGGGTGCCGCGATGTGATCCGTTCTGGATTCACGTGATCGACCACCTGCTCGAACGGCACGTCCTGGTGATCGAACGCGTCGAGAACTCGGCCGCGAGTCCGGGCGAGCAGTTCACCGCCCGTGGGGTCGCCCGACAGGTCGTTGCGGATGACGACGGTGTTGACGAAGAATCCGATGGTGTCTGCCACGGCCGGGTCGCTGCGCCCGGAGACCGGTGTTCCCACAGGCACATCCGGTCCCGCGCCGAAGCGGTCCAGAACCAGCGCCACGGCGGCCTGCGCGAACATGAACTCGGTGACCCGGTGGGCTCGGCACGCGCCCTTGATCGCGGTGACCGTCGAAGCGTCGATCGCTCGGCTCACCGTGAACCCTCGACGGCCGGTGTCGGCGGGTCGGGCCCGGTCGGTCAACACGGGCAACTCGTCGGGCAGGTCCTGCAGCGTCTCGCCCCAGTAGTCGAGGCCGGACACACCGCGAACGTCTCGCGTGCGTTCCTGCCACGCCGCGTAGTCGGCGTACTGCACGGGCAGATCACCGAGGTCAGCCACCCTTCCGGCGGCCGCGGCACAGTACGCGGTGTCCAACTCCCGGAACAGGATCGGCAGAGACCACTGATCGAAAGCGCTGTGATGAACTACGACACACAAGACCGACTCTCCGTGGCCTGCCAGGATCGACACCCGGATCGGCGCCTGGAACTCCAGATCGAACGGGCGATCTCGACGGTCGGCGATGAAGTCGGCGATCGTCGAGTCGTCGAACACTTCGGCGGTCTGAACATCGATGTGCGGGTCGGTCACCTCCAGGACGCGTTGGACAGGTCCGTCGACACCGTCGGAGAAGACGGTTCGAAGCGACTCGTGTCGGGCGACCACGACCCGCACGGCCCGTGTGAGGGCCGCAGCGTCCAACAGTCCCCGAACGCGGAGTGGAATCACGATGTTGTAGACGGCGTTCGGGCCGTCGAGGCGATGCTGGAACCAGAGCCGCCTCTGCGCCGTCGACAGCGGCGCCTGCGTGCCGCGATCGGGTCGAACGGCGAACGCGTCGACGTCGGACTCGAGGTCGCTGTGGTCTGCTGCAAGTACGGCGGCGTCGATCCGGGCGGCGAGGGCGCCGATCGTCGGATGCTCGAACACCTCACGCAAAGCGAGAGTGACATCCCATGTCGAACTGATCGCCACCAGGAGCCTGGTCGCCGACAACGAGTGCCCGCCGAGAGCGAAGAAGTCGTCCGCCGGGCCGATGCCTGCGACACCGAGAGTCTCGCCGACGAGTTCAGCGAGACGCGCCTGGGTCGCGGTCGCCGGAGCCGCCGCCTCGGATGAGGCCATCCGCGGCTCACGCGCGGTCAGCGCCGCACGATCGATCTTCCCCGACGGCGTGGTCGGCAGCTCGTCGACGACGACGATCGTCGACGGCACCAGGTACGACGGCAGCGTGCGTGCCAGCCGGGCCGTCATCGCAGCCGAGTCGAGCACCGTCCTCCCGGTGACGTACGCGACGATCGTGCGATCGCCGGACGGCCCGACCGGCGCGACGACGGCAGAGTCGACCACCCCGTCGAGGGCGGACACCGCCGCTTCGATCTCTCCTAGTTCCACCCGGAATCCGCGAACCGCGACCTGGTGGTCGGTGCGACCGTGATAAATCAGCGATCCGTCGAACGACCACGTCACCAGGTCACCGGTCCGGTACAGGCGGGTCCCCGACCCGCTGGGGTCGGCGACGAACCGTTCGGAAGTGAGTGCCGGGCGGCGGTGATACCCGCGGGCCACCTGCGACCCGCCGACGTAGAGCTCGCCGAGCATTCCCGGCGGCACCGGCGTCAACCACCGGTCGAGGACCGCGAGCCGGACACCGGGTGCGGGCGTACCGATCGTCACATGGTCGGTGACGTCGGTGAAGGTGACGTCGCCTGCCACTTCCGACGACCCGTAGGAGTTCGTGACCGTCACTGACGGATCGGCCGCGTGCAGATCGTGCACGAGACCGGACGGCAGGTCCTCGCCGCTGGCGATCCAGCGGCGTACCGACTGCACGCGGGCGCCGCCGATGTCGATCATCGCGCGCAGCAGTGACGGCACGGCAGTCACCTGAGTGGCCGAACGAGCGTCGATGGTGTCGATGAGCCCTCGAGCGTCCTGGGCAGTGTCCTCGTCCACGAGGATCGTCGACGCTCCGGCGACGAGAGCGCCGAGGAGTTCGGTGGTTCCGTCGATGAAGCTCACCGAGCTCTTCGCCAGGCGCACATCCGGGCCGTCGACCCTCCAGCGGTCGACGGCCCACGCGACACGATCGGCGAGCGCACCGTGGGTTCCCGCCACGCCTTTCGGTACACCGGTCGAGCCGGACGTGTAGACCAGATACGCCTGATCGTCGCGCCGGGGACTCGCCGGGCGATCCCAGTGCGGGGGCGGCCCCACCGGCCGGTCGAGCACACTGACCGGCGCGCGTGACGATCCGAGAACGCCCTCCCACTCCGCGCGCAGGGAACTCGACGTGAGAATCATGTCCGGGCTCGAATCGTCGAGCATGTACGCGACGCGCGCCGCGGGGTACGACGAGTCGATCGGCACCACGCAGGCGCCTGCCATCAGGGTCGCGAGGGTCGCCACCACATGATCGACGGTGCGGGGAAGCAGCAACGCCACCCGACTGTCCGCCCCGACCCCGCTCGAGACCAGACGTGCGGCGAGGCCGTCGGCCTGTCGGAGGAGATCGATGTACGACGTCTCGCCGCCTGCGTCGACGACGGCGACGCGATCGGCGGCACGCACTGCCGTGGCGCGGAACATCGCTCCCACCGCGGCAGACTCCGCGTGGATCGCACCGATCGACCAGTCGTCGACGAGTTCCAGTTCAGTGGCCGTCGCGACGGGGACCGTTCCTCGGGCGGTAGCCGGTTCGGCCCCGACCAGGCCTGACAGATGAGCGCACAGTCGGTCCGCGAGGACCTCCAGTTGATCGGTCGAGTAGAGGTCGGGATTGGCGTCGAGTGCAACGCTGAAGCCGTGTGTCGCATCGCGGTACACCGACAGCGCGACGTCGGTCACGGGCCCCGTGGCCAGACTCTCCTGTATTGCCCCGATCCCCGCGAAGTCGAGCCGGTAGTCGAAGACCTTGATGTTGATCAACGACCCGACGAGATGCCGTCGCGTCCCGACCAGACCCGCGTCACGAGCGATGTCCTCCGCCCGGTACGCCTGGTGGCGACGGAGCTCGCGGAGTCCGTCGGTCACGACCCGAAGCGAGTCGACGATCGACGTCGACCCCGGCAGGTCGATGTGGAACGGCAGAACGTTGGCGGCCAGCATGGGTGTGCGGATCGCAGGGCGCCCGGCACGTCCCATCATCGGCATTCCGACGACGACGTGGTCGTCACCGCTCGTTGCACTCTGGAGCGACGCCCACGCCAGCACCGCGACATCGGCCCAGGTACTCCGAGTCGACGCGGCCAGGGAGTCGATGCGATCAGCGAGCTCGGCGTCGATCACGCGCCGGCTCTGAATCGGCGTGCGCGGGCTGACCTGGGCGAGCTCACCCTCGCCTGACAGCGGTCGGACCACTCCGCGGCCGTCGACCGTCCGCGTCCAGTATTCGCGGTCCGCGGCGATCGCATCGTCGTCGCGAGCAGACGCCTCGATCACCTCGACGAGCGACGCGAAGTTCGACTCGGGGCACACGAACCCCGTGATCGACGCCGTGTACACAGCAGCGACGCGTTTCGACACCAGGGACAATCCGTATGCGTCGATGAGGATGTGGTGGATCCGCAGGTGCCACACCCACCGGTCCGGGCCGAGCCTGAACAGGGTCGATCCGACAAGATCATCTCCTGTCAGGCTCTGCGGAACGTCCAGCTCAGTGCGCATGGCGGCACGCGCGCCGGCCTCCGGGTCGGGCTGCCCCGACAGATCGACGACGTCCCACGGCGCGGACCGGTCCGGCGTCGTGACCGTCACCTCGCCGTCCCGATCGTCGAAACACGAGCGGAGCACGTGAGCGTCAGACCACGTCTGCGCCCAGGCTGCGGCGAACGCGTCGGGATCAACGGCCGCGTCGAACCACAGGGCCTGTCCGATGTTGAACACCGGGCTGTCCGGCATCAGCTGCTGCGCGAACCAGACTCCCTCCTGAGCGGGCAGCAGTGTGGTTCGAGCGAGTGCGGGGGCAGACATCTCAGTCCTCTCCAGGTGTCTGATGCAGGTGGTTCGCCCACCACGGCGACCACGCGGGCACACCCGACGTGGTGAGAAGGTCTTCGTGTCCGGCGTCGACACGCCTGACGTCGATCTCGTCGACGAAGTGTGCACTCCACCCCGCGGCCATGTCGTCGGCGGTCTCCTCGTGATCGCTTCCGATGACGAGCAGGCCCCGTGCCCGGAGCACTCCGTGCGTCGGTGTGGACTCCTGCAGTCGAAGGCAGCGGTCGAAGGAGTCCATGAACGCCATCGATTCACTGATCGACAGCGATGCCAGAGGGCCGTCCGAGGTGGAGTTGAGCGCTGCGAGTTCGCCGCGTTCCGGCAGGCGGTCGTGCGGCGGTTTCGCATGCGGAAGACCCGCGAACTGCGCGAACGACGTGCGAACCCGGTCGTCGCGCTCGGCGTCCGACCACGTGACGACCGTCTCCTGAGTCACTGCCGGAGTGTCGAGGATCGTCACCGTCTCCACTGCGATCCCCTGCTCTTCCAGTCGCCTGGCGACCCCGAACGCGAGGTGCCCGCCGTACGACCAGCCAAGCAGGTTGTACGGCCGGGCCGCACCCGAGTCGAGGACGGCGTCCGCATACACGTCGACCAGTTCGTCCAGGGTGTCGACGTCCCTGGGTTCACCCGCGTGTGCTGGATCCTGGAGCGCGATCAGTCCGGCCCCCGTCGGCAGGTTCGACCGGAGGGTCGAGTAGACGGTTCCGAAGCCGGAGCTGGCGTGGATCGCGAACACCGTTCCCGCGTTCCCCGAGTCGGCGAGTGGAAGGAGGATCGGATGGTCGACGGTCCGACCTTCGTCGATGGCGGACGCGAGTCCTCCGACAGTCGGACGAGTGAACACGGACTTCAGCGTCAACCCGCCGCCGAGGCGACCGACGAGACGAGCCGCGAGCAGCGAATGGCCACCGAGCCGGAAGAAGTCGTCGTCGACAGTGACACGCGTGGACTCGTCGAGACCGAGGACGTCACGGATCGCGGCGACCACGTCGATCTCCGTCCGTGTGGTGGGCTCACGTCCGCCGGCCGACACGTGAACGGGCTCCGGGAGGGCGCGGGTGTCTAGCTTGCCGTTCGAGGTCACCGGGATCGAGCCGATGCGCATCCACGACGACGGCGTCATGTAGTCGGGCAGGGTTGCAGCGACATGAGCGATGATCGACTGCTCCACCGTGTCGTCGACGTCGTCGTCGGCGGCGGTGTAATACGCCACGAGGACTCGGTCGCCGTCACCACGACGGTTCTTGGCGACGACTGCCGCCGACCCCACCGCGGGGTGCTGTTCGACCACTGTGCGGATCTCGTCGATCTCGATGCGGAACCCGCGGATCTTGATCTGGTCGTCCGCGCGACCCAGGTACTCCAGGTCACCGCCGGAGTTCCATCGCACGAGGTCGCCGGTCCGGTACATTCGCTCGCCCGCACGGAAGGGATCGGCCACGAATGCCGCAGCGGTGAGATCCGGGCGGCCCGAGTAGCCCTGCGCCAGTTGGACACCGTCGAGGTACAACTCGCCGACCACTCCGATCGGGGTCGGCGCGAGAGCAGCGTCGAGGACCCTGGCACCGCTGTTGTAGGCCGGGACACCGATCGGCAGGCCGCCGCCGAACTTAGCACCGGACGCCAGCAGGGCAGCGGTCACGTGCTTTCCGGCTATGCCGACGGTCGTCTCGGTGGGCCCGTACAGGTTGTGGACGATGTCGCCGAACCGCTCGAGGGCCGCTGCCGCGGTCGCGACCGACAGCGCTTCGCCACCGCAGAACACCCGTCGCACGCTCGAGAGGTCGACGCCGTCCAGTCCGTGTTCGAGCAACGCGTCGAGCATCGACGGGACGAACTCGACGGTCGTCAGTCGCTCTTCGGCGATCACCCTCGTCAGATAGTCCGGATCGCGGTGGCCCCCGGGTTCTGCCATGACGACGGTGGCGCCGACCATCAGCGGGACGAAGAACTCCCATAGTGACGCGTCGAAGGAGATCGGAGTCTTCTGCAAAATCCGATCGTCGATGTCGATTCCAGTGGTCTCCTGCTTCCATCGCAAGAAATTGACGAAGCCCCGATGTTCGACGACGACGCCCTTCGGCCGTCCCGTGGATCCGGACGTGTAGATGACGTACGCGACGTCGCGGCCGCGGATCGGCCCTCCGCGTTCGGCATCGCTCACCGGTTCCGGGGAACAGCGCGACACCGTCGAGCGCACGCGATCGTCGCCGAGGTCGAGCACGGTCGGCACGGTCGTGAGCGCGGAGAGGACATCACGGGTGGAGTCGTCGACGATCACGATCCGTGCGCCGCTCTGGCTGAGCACGTAGTCGATTCGGTCCGCCGGGTTGGACGGGTCGATCGGCACGAAAGCGGCGCCCGACCGGAGAACTCCGGCCAGTACGGACGGCAGGCCGACACTCCGGTTCGCGATCACGGCGACACGATCGCCGGGTGTGACTCCGGTCGCGACCAGCGCGCGGGCCAGTCGGTTCACTGAGGCGTCGAACTCCGCGTAGTCGAGGCCTTCGCCGCCGGCCCGCACCGCGATCCGGTCCGGGTTCGATCGGGCGACCTCCGCGAGGAGTTCGTCGATCGAGGCCTCGTCGTCGAGCGGCTCCCGAGGCCCGGCCGACCACGCGTCGATGCACGCACGCTGCACGTCATCGATCACTGACACCTCCGACAACGGCCGGTCGGCATCGGCGGCGAACGCTGCGAGCACCGTGCGCATACCTGCAGCGAGCCGTCGGCCCGTCGCTTCGTCGAACAGCGACGAGGCGCACGAGACCGTCCCGGCGAGGCCCCCGCCCGCTAGCTGTTCGCCTAGATCGATCTCGAGGTCGCTCTTCACCGATCCGATCCCGATGCGTCGGCGGACAGGTTCCAGACCCGCATCGGCGAGGCTGTCGACCGTGCTCCCCATGACGTCGGCGACACGATAGGTGACGAGCGTCTGAAACAGCGGGTTGTGAGCGCTGCTGCGAGGCGCCCCGACGTGACCGACGATGCGCTCGAACGGCACGTCTTGGTTGGCGAATCCGTCCAGCACCGTCTCCCGCGCCTGCACCAGTACGTCGGCGAGAGTCGGATCGCCGTCCAACCGATGTCGCAGTGGAAGCGTGTTCACGAAGTACCCGACGACGGCGTCGAGGTCTGAGTCTCCGCGCCCGCCGACGGGCGAACCGAGAACGATGTCGTCCCCTGCCCCGTATCCGCGCATCATGACGGCGACCGCCGCCTGGACCAGCATGTACATGGTGGTGTCGGTCCGCTCGCACAGGTCTCGCAACGCCCGCGTGACATCTGCGTCGACCTCGAAGTCGACGGTGAAGCCGTCGTACTCGGCCACGGCCGGACGTGGGCGATCCACCGCCACCATCGACACCTCGGGTGCACCGTCGACGTGCCCCCGCCAGTAGTCCAGCCGTTCTCTGCAGAGCGGGGTGGGGTCCCCGACGTTTCCGAACATCTGCCGTTGCCAGATCGAGTACTGCGCATACGTCGCGGTCGGAGCGTCGAACGTCGGAACACCGCCGGACCGCCGGACACGATAGGCGTCGCCGAGATCACGCAACAGCGGCGGCAACGACCACTCGTCCACCGCGACGTGATCGATGGCGAGCGCGACGACCGTCCCGGACCTCGACAACTCCACGTCGACGCCGCGGAAGACGGCAGACCGAACCGGGAAGTCGACGCCGGACGTCACCGGACGTTGGACCCATTCCTCGATTCGAGCGTGGGCGTCGTCCTCGGCGTCCAGAACGAACCGGTCCGGTGCAAAGTGGTCTGCGACCTCGTCAGCGGGCACGACGACCTGCACCAGCTCGTCGTCCGACTCGATGAGAGTGGTGCGGAGAACGCCGTGATGCACGATCACGTCGGCGAGCGCCGCGAACCAGGCGTCCTCGTCGAACTGCGCGTCCACGGTCAGGACGACGGGGATCGTGTACACCGAGCCGGGGCCCGTCACCTGCCCGATCAACCACAGGGCCTGCTGGCCGAACGATGCCGGGACGACGGCTCCGACGACGACGTCGGCGACGTGGAGTTCGTCACCCTCGCCTGTCGCGGCGCTCGCCACAGCGGTGGCGAGCGCGGCGACCGTCGGGCTGTCGAACACGTCTCGCAGGGAGAGGTTCGTGCCCAGACCGGCGTTGAGTCGGGACACGACCCGCATGGCGAGCAGCGAGTGCCCGCCGAGGCGGAAGAAGTCTGCGTCCGCGTCCACCGCGTCAAGTCCGAGGATGTCGGCGAAGGCATCTGCGATCGCCGTCTCGATGTCACCCGAGGGTGCCCGTCCCGGCGTCGTCGAGTCCTCGAGCGCCTCGAGGGCGGAGACGTCGAGTTTGCCGTTCGGGGTGAGCGGCAAGGCGTCGACGGCGATGACTGCAGACGGGACCATGTGGACGGGTAGACGGCGGCGCAGATCGCCGCGCAGTCGTTCGGTGTCGGGTGCGGGGACGCCATGAGCGCTCGGCGTCACGTAGGCGACGAGATGTGCCGCCCCCTGGGATCGGGAGACTACAACCGCGCAGTGGCCCACGTCCGGTGCCGCGGAGACCGCCGCTTCGACGTCGCCCAGTTCCACGCGCGAGCCGTTGATCTTGACCTGGTGGTCTGATCGTCCGATGAAGACGAGCTGCCCGTCGTCGTTCCACCGGACGAGGTCGCCGGTCCGATAGAGGCGATCGCCCGCCGTCCCGAACGGGTCGGCGACGAACGACGCCGCGGTCAGGTCCACGCGATCGAGATACCCGCGAGCCAATTGTCTGCCGCCGATGTACAGGTCGCCGACGACTCCCGGAGCCACAGGCCGCAGGAGGTCGTCGAGGACTCGGACGACTGTGTCGGCGACCGGGACGCCGATCGGCACCGCTCCGCGGTCACCGACATCGGCGCCGCCCGCGGCGAACGAGGTCACCTCGACGGCGGCCTCAGCCGGGCCGTAGGTGTTCCACACGTGCAGACCCCACCGATCGACGATCCGGTCCAGCAACGCTGCAGAGAGAGCTTCGCCACCGAGCGACAAGTACTTGAGCGCCGAACCGGCCAGGGTCACGCCGTCGTCGAGCATCGCCGCCGCGACCGATGGGACGAGCTCGGCGAACGTGACATCGCCCGAGCGCAACAGGTCCGCGAGATACCGCAGGTCACGGTCTCCCCCGTCGGCTGCGACGACGACTCTGGCTCCGTACAACAGCGGCCAGAGGATCTCCGGGATCGCCGGGTCGAAACCGAGCGACGTCTTCTGGAGCACACCGTCGCCGGGGTGCAGTTCGAACTCGCTCTGGCGCCAACGGATCAGATTCACGATCGCGGTGTGGTCGACGAGGATGCCCTTCGGGCGGCCGGTGGACCCGGACGTGTACACCGTGTAGGCCGCATTGCTGACGCGCACCCGTGCGGGCACTGAGGTCCCGTCGATCGGCGTCGCGGAGTCGTCGATCTCGTCCACGTTGACCAGACGTGCGCCGATCGCCCCCGCCGACGCCGCGAATCGAGATTTCGTGCCCGCCGAGGTGAGCAGAACGGTCGGACACGCATCGGCGAGGATCGCTGCGATCCGGTCGTCGGGATACGACGTGTCGATCGGCAGGATCACACCGCCGGCCAGCGGGACCGCGACGAAACCCGCGATCATCGTCGCCGACCTCGGGATCAGCAACGCGACGCGATCCTCGGGCTCGAGCCCGATTGCACGGAGCGTTCGCGCGATCGCGCTTGCGGACCTGTTGAGCTCGTCGAAGGTCAGGCTCTCGCCGTCGGCGACGACTGCGACACGATCGGCGTGGCGGGAGAACGCATCGACGAGCAGATCCCCGAGCGGAGCTTCCGCCGCCGGGACGCGTCGCCCGCCGGTCGACCAGGCGGTGATCGCGGCCGCGTCCAGATCACCGGCCACCACGACCTCAGACAGACGTCGTCCGGGCGCGTCCGCGAACGAGGTGAGCACCCTCACGAGTCCCTGGGCGAGTCGTTCGGCTGTTCCGGAGTCGAACAACGCACTCGCATACGCGATGACGCCGGTCAGCCCACCCGCCTGCTCGGCGAGGTCGATCTCCAGGTCCGCCTTGACGGTTCCCACCTCAACGCGTTCGGGGAACGGACCGAATCCGGCCTCGTCGAGGAGGTCGGCGTCATCACCGATCACTCGGTCGACCCGATACGTGACCAGAGTCTGGAACAGCGGGTTGTACGCGCTGCTCCGACTCACCCCGGACCGCCCGACGATCATGTCGAACGGCACGTCCTGATGAGCGAACCCGTCCAAGACCGTTTCTCTGGCTCGCGCGATCATCTCGCGCAGTGTCGGATTGCCGTCCAGTCGATGCCGCAGCGGGAGGGTGTTCACGAAGTAGCCGACGAGGTCGTCGAGCGCCGTGTCGCCTCGGCCGCCCACCGGGGAGCCCAGCACGATGTCGTCACCCGCACCGAGCCCGTGCATCGCCACCGCCACCGCGGCCTGCATCAGCATGTACATGCTCGCGTCTTCGCGCGCGCAGAGGTCACGGAGGCGGGTGGTCACGTCGGCGGGCACAGCGAGGTCGACACTGAGACCGGCCGAGTCCCACATCGCCGGGCGCGCGCGGTCGGTCGCGATCATGGAGACCTCCGGAGCACCGTCCAGACGCTCCGCCCAGTGGTCCAGCACGACTGCCGAGTCGGCCAGCATGTCGTGCTGCCACACCGAGTACTGGCTGTAGCTCGACGCGAGAGGTGTGAAGTCCGGGGCGTTCCCGGCGGCACGCGCCGTGTAGGCGACGCCGAGGTCGCGAAGCAGGACGGGAAGTGACCACTCGTCGATCGACGCGTGGTGGATCGCGAGCGCGACGACCGGAGTACCCGTGTTCCCCGATCCGACTGCCGCCCGCACCGGGAAATCACCCGCCAGGACAGGGCGCGCGACCCATTCCCGAACGACGTCGAGTGGCCGGGCGTCGCCGAGATCGACGCGGTCGACCTGCAGAACCTCGTCGACGTCGTCGACGGGTGTCAGTTGCTGCACGAGTTCGCCGTCCGATTCGACGAGGACCGTGCGGAGGGCCTCCTGTCTGATCACGACGTCGCGCAGTGCCGCAGACCACGCGGTCGGATCGAAGTCGTCGGACGCCGTCATCACGACCGGGATGGTGTACATCGAACTCGCCCCGGACACCTGGTCGATGAGCCACAACGATCGCTGCCCCGCCGAGGCGGGGACGACCGGACCGACGACCGTGTCCACCACCGCGGCACGCGCACCCGCCGACGTGCGGACGGCCGCCGCGATGCCGACGACCGTGGGGGCGTCGAACACTTCGCGCATCGACAGGTCGGCGTCCAGGTCGCTGTTCACCCGGGCGACGACCCGCATCGCCAGCAGCGAATGACCGCCGATCGCGAAGAAATCGTCGACGACCGACACGCGGTCGACGCCGAGAGCGTCGGCCACGATGTCGGCCACTGCGGCTTCGAGGTCGTCATGCGGCGCCACGTACTCGTCGTGGTGGACGTCGACGGCGGGCAAGGCTCTGACGTCCACCTTTCCATTGATCGTCAACGGGATCTCGTCGAGTTGCCCGAACGCAGACGGGACCATGTAGTCGGGAAGCCGGGATGCCGAATGTGCTCGGAGGCGATCAACGTCGAGATCGGCCGCATCGGATGCGACGACGTACGCCACGAGCGTCGGCCCGCTCGCGCCGTCACGCACCACCACCGTGGCCTGCCCGACCAGGTCGGATTCGAGCAACACGTTGGCCACTTCGCCGAGCTCGATGCGGAAGCCGCGGATCTTCACCTGGTCGTCGGCACGACCCAGGTATTCGATGCTGCCGTCTTCGCGCCACCGGGCCAGGTCACCGGTCCGATACATGCGCTCACCGTCACCCCACGGGCAGGCGACGAACCTGTCCGCGGTCAGTCCGGGCTGGTCCTGGTACCCGCGGGCCGTGCCGGCACCCGCCAGGTACAGTTCGCCGGCCACCTGAGGCAGGACCGGGTGCAGACTCGAGTCGAGGATGTGGGCGCGGGTGTTGAAGATCGGCCGGCCGACCGACGAGACCGTGCTGTCGGCGACGTCCGCCCCCAGCGCGTTGATCGTGTACTCGGTCGGGCCGTACAGGTTGTAGCCCTCGACACCGGGAGCGTCCCGAAGCGCGGTCCACAGGACGTCCGGCACCGCCTCCCCGCCGAGAGACACGAAGACGACACCTTCCGCATCCGCGGCCACCGATCGCCCGCGTGGGCGGTCTCGATCGAGCAGCCCCTGCTCCACGAGGTGCGTCGCATAGGACGGAGTGACGTCGAATCCGTCGATCGACGCGGAGTCGTAGTATGCGAGCAGGGCTGCCGGGTCACGCCGCAGGTCTTCGTCGATCACGTGGACCTCGTGACCCGCGAGCATCCAGAACAACTGCTCCCACGACGCGTCGAACGAGAACGACGTGGTGTGCGCGATCCGCATCCGCCGCCCGCCCTGGCTTCCGACGACGTGCTCGAAGATCCGTTCGAGATGATTGGCGTACATGTTGGTGAGGCCGCGGTACGGCACTGCGACGCCCTTCGGCCGCCCCGTCGACCCCGACGTGAAGATGATGTAGGCGAGATTGTCGGCCGTCGCGTGCGTGCCGAGTTCGACTCGGGTGAGCGGACCCGAGTCGAGTGCGGCGATCTGTTCGGCATCGGCATCGAGATCGAGAACCGGGCACTCGGTCGCGGCGAACGTCTCCCGGTAACCCGGGCGGTCGCGCAGCGCGCCAACGGTGACGATCAGCGTCGGCCGTGCCGCGTCGACCATGTATCCGATGCGGTCCGCCGGGTAATCCGCATCGACGGGTACATACGCTGCTCCCGTCGCGAAGGTCGCGAACATCGCCACGATCATCCGATGATCGCGCGGCAGCATGAGAAGCACTCGCGCTTCTGGCGCCGCACCCAACTGCGCGAACATGCGCGCATGCCTGTTCACCTCGTCCCCCAGCGCAGTGAACGAGAGACGGCGGGGGCCGGCGACCAGCGCGACGTCGTCGCCGCCGCGAGCGACGCACTCGTCGAACAGGGTTGCGACGGTGACGTCGCGGACGGCCCGATCGCCGCCGTTCCACTCCTCGGCCGCCTCGGCGAGTTCGGCCGCAGTCGCGATCGACATGCTCCCCACGGGGGCGGTGAGATCAGTCGACATCGATTCGAGGACTGCCGTCAGCCGCCCGGTGAGATCGGCGATCTGCGCAGCGCTGTACAGATCACCGCGATACGCGCACCGAATGTGAATGGTCTCTCCGGGATGAACCGCGAACGAGATCGGGTAGTGCGTCGAGTCGGTCAGATCCGCCTGAGTGACTCGTACACGGCCATCGGGTCCATACGTCCGACTCTCGTCTCGTCCCGGATGGTTCTGAATGATGAACAGTGTGTCGAACAACGCGCGCAGTCCGGCGGCGGCATGGATGTCACCGAGTCCGACGTAGGGGTGATCGAGGACAGCGACTGTCGACGTGTTGACGGCGGACAGGAGTTCGCCGATCGACTGCGACGGGTTCGTGCGAACGCGAACCGGCACCGTGTTGAACAGAAGACCGACGATGCGTTCGGATCCGGCCAGTTCGGGCGGTCGGCCCGACACCGTGGTCCCGAACACGACGTCGTCCGAGCCCACCAGCCGCGACAGGACCACTCCCCATGCGGTCTGGAGGAAGGTGCTGACGGTGACACCGGCGCGCCCCGCGGAAGCGCGGACGCGCTCGCTCAGCTCTGCGTCCAGGTCGTGGTGGTAGTCGCGGGCCATCGCCGTCGATGCTGCCGACGCGTCGGCGTCTGGACGGACCAAGGTCGGCTGGTCGATGCCGGACATCTCGCGAGCCCACACTGCTCGGGCGAGGCCGAGGTCACGTCCGCTCAACCACTCGAGGTAGTCGCGGAAGGGCACGGGTGCAGGAAGATCACGCCCGGTCGGGTCGCTGTACAACTCCAGGAGC
This sequence comes from Gordonia malaquae NBRC 108250, assembly GCF_000344135.1. Lineage (GTDB taxonomy): Bacteria > Actinomycetota > Actinomycetes > Mycobacteriales > Mycobacteriaceae > Gordonia > Gordonia malaquae. The sequence goes on from NZ_BAOP01000004.1 coordinate 212,765, forward strand.
GTGTCCATCATCAGTCCGGCCGACCAGCCGTCGGCGACGATGTGCTCGAAAGTCACGCACAGCACCGACTCGGTTGTGGACTCCTCGACGAGGAGGAATCGGATCAGGGGCGGCTTGACCGCGGAGAACGGCCGGGCCCGTTCCGCGGCGAAGAGGACGTCGAGCCCTGCCCGGTGATCCCACTCCGAACTGCGCACAACAGTGAAGTCCGGCTCGACGACGGCAGGGAGGACTGACAGTGACCGATCACCGAAGGTGACGAAGCCCGCCGCCAGGTTGGGGTGACGTCGGAGCAGCGACGCCACGGCGTCACGCATCCGATCCGGATCGACGGGCCCGGCGAGCCGAAGGTGGAACTGCGAAGCGTACAGGTCCGTGGTGGCCGACGACTGCGCCGAGGACAGGTGATAGAGCAGCCCCTCCTGCAGCGTGGACACCGGCAGGATGTCGCGAACCGCGCCGAAGGTCTGCTCGACGCCTGCCCGCGCCGCTGCACTCACTTCGACGAGGGGCGCCGGAACACCCACCCGATGCACGTCGGCGGGTGGACGCACGCCGGAGCGGACAAGACCGTCGACGATCCCCGCACACAATCGATCGGCGTCCACGTCGACGTCCGGAGCGACGACGACGTCCACCGCGACATCGCCGTCTCGACGCGGAATCCACACGGTCACAAGCACTCGATAGCGGCCGAAATCGGTGATCTCGCCCCTGCTGCTCGTCGGATCGGGCAGTGCGTCACCCGACCGCAGCGCCACCAGGACTTCTGCTTCGGCGAGATCGTCGAACAGTCCGTCGGCGAGTGGATTGTCGAATCGGAGAGCACCGTAGTCCGCGGCCGTCTGTGCATCGACATCAGTGACGACACCGTCCGATTCAAGGACCTCGGTCGACAGCAGGAGCGGGAACCGGCGTCGGATTCGACCCGGCACTGCCACCAGATCCGGTGTCCGAGCGGGCTCTTCAACGTCCACCAGCAGCCCGTCGCCGAGGTCGCCGGAGAGGCCTCGGATGACGACGAGTGATCGGCCCACGAGTGCGGCGACGTCACCGTGCGACGACCCTGTCGCCCGCCTGGCCACCCGCGCCGATCGCACGGCGGTCTGTGCACCACGTCCGCCACCGCGGGCGACCTGTGCGGGTTCGAGATCCTCCAGGTCGCCGGCGAATCGGTGCCAGTGGTCCCGATCGAACACGTCACTGGACTTGTTGTGGGCGGAGAGTCGAGCCGCTGCCGCGTCGACGTCGCCGACGACGGACTCCATCGGCCGTCCGCCGTAGTGCGCGTGGGCCAGGTCGGCGATCACGTCGGACGCGCCGTCTAGCCACACCTCGTCGACGTCCGCTGAGGTCACGGTGATCGAGAAGCCGGCGATGCGCCCGGCGGGATCGGTCACTCGCCGGACCGAGATCGACGCCCCCGCGTCGGACCGCACTCCGGAAGCGTTCTCGGCCCAGTGCGTGTACGCCTCCAGCACGACGTCGGCCGGCAGGCCGACGACGCCGGGCACCTCGACGACGAGGGAATCCGGGCCGAGCCCACACCCGGCGTCCACGTCCGCGTCGGCGAGGAGGTCGAGCGTCGCCCCGCGGTATGGGGCGACAGCGACGGCCGCGCCGTCGATGGACGTCTCGCCGCGATCGGAACCTGTCACCGTGCTGAACGTCTCGGTCATATGAGAAAGCCCTCCGTGCCACCATCGGCGAATCGCTGGAAAGTTAGCTTAGGCTATCTTAACTGACTGCGATCTGCCGGTGCGGCCCGGAGGGCTCCCACGCCGTGTGACACCGCGCGAGTGCGGTGTCACACGATCTATGAACTACTTGGACACGGCCTCGGAGAACTTCGGCGCCACCTGGCCGACGCCCCACTCAAGACTCTGCGGAGACGGGAAGCCGAGCGCGAACGGAACACCCTCCGACTTCGGGACCACGGTGAACGCTCCGCGCTTGACCGCGGGCAGCTGCGGCCACAGCGGCTGCGCGTCGAGAACCGACATCTGGTCGGCGGTGTCGGGGATCACCCAGAGGAGATCGGCGTCGAGCTTGGGCAGGTTCTCCCACGAGACCTCCCCCTTGCCGCCGTCGCACTCGACGGTCTTCGCGTAGTCGCTGAGTTCGAGGCCGAGACCCTTCATCGCACGTGCCATGTTGTCCTCTTCCGAGCACAGGACGTACACGCCGTCCTCCGACGGCGAGATGATGGCGTTGTACTTCTTGCCTGCGAGCTTCGGGTTCGCCTCGCGGACCGACGTCATCGACGCCTCGGCCGCGGTGATGCTCTCCTCCGCCTTCTCGGTGCCGCCGACCGCCTTGCCGACCTTGCGGACGTTGTCCTGCCACGCGTCGGCATTGGCCTCGGTGTCGAAGTGCACGACCGGCGCGATGTCCGAGAGCGCTCCGTAGACCTTCTCGTCCAGTCCCCAGAAACCGGTTGCGACGATCAAGTCCGGGTCGAGGGCGGCGACGGCTTCAACGCTGATGTCGGTTGCCGGCGCGTCGACCTTCGGGGTGTCGGCCGGGTAGAGCGACTTCTGCCACGGGTAGATTCCGGTGCCGCCTGTCGCAGCGTTCGACTGTTCGAGGATCGGCACCGCGATCGGCTTGGCGCCCGCCGCGAACACGAAGTCGGCGTCCGTCGTCGACAGCGCGACGATGCGCTGCGGCGCGCCCTCGATCGTGGCCTCGCCGAACGCACCGGAAACGGTGACAGCCGCATCCGCGGAGTCGCCGGAGTCGCTGGAGCACGCGACCGGCAGGACGAGAACGGCGGCTAGTGCCGCCGCCGCCCCGACAGAGCGGAATCGACTGGAGATGTGCATGGGACGAAGTTCCTTCGCTGACGGCGACGGCGACGTGCACCGTCGACTACGGGGCAGCCCCGCACGGGAAGGCGAGGCCGGGCCTCGATGAATCGGACACCGAAGACGGGCGTCCGCCACATCGAAGACTCGATGCGATAGTAAACTAAGCCTAAGCTGATAAGTCAACGGAGCCCCATATACGACGACTCGACGGAGTCGCCCAAAACAGAGCGGATGACAGGACTCGAACCTGCGTAGACGGTTTTGCAGACCGCTGCTTGACCACTCAGCCACACCCGCGAGCGACTCCGACGCTCCCAGGCAGACCCGTCCGAGTCGAGGGTTTTGCGCGGCGGTGATCGTAACGCCGCCCTACCCATCCCCTGCCTGTGAGCGCGAACGACAGGCAGCACACACAACTCCCTGCAGACCATCGATACCCATCCGCAACCCTCCGAGGGTTGAAACGCGTGGGGCAGTTGAGTTCTACTGGGATTATTGTGACTAGAGATCAGACGTCCTCGCCCCGCACGCTCAAGCGTCGCCGCCTCCAACTGACCGCCGGAGTCGTCGGCGCGATCGCCGCGCTCTCGTTCGTTCCCGTCGCACCCGCCTCAGCGGAACCGTCGATCGGCGAGCTGATGGACAGCGCGGGGCGGATCATCCAGGAACTGCCCATCGACCAGAACGGCAGCGGCGGATACGACCTCGAGTCCCTGTTCAATCTCCTCGTCCCGCAGGCCCCGGACGGAAAGGCTCCACCGCAGGTCACGCCGACGGGCGAGCGCCGGACGTCGTGCGCCCAGGTGACCCACATCGGTGATTCGACCTCCGTCGGCATCGACAGCGCTGCGAAAGTCACCGATCCCGAGGATCGCCTGAGCGCCCAGTACAAGCGAGTCGGCGCCACCGACAGCGTCCTCGACGCCGCAGGCGGCCGGTCCATCGTCGAGAAGGTCGACGGCGAGCCGAACGCCGTGGACGCCATCACGTCGCAGCTCGCATCCGGCCGACGCGGCTGCTGGGTGATCGCCATGGGCGTCAACGACGCCGCGAACGTCGCAGTCGGCAGCAGCGTGGACGCCGACGCCCGGATCGACCGCGTGATGTCGAAGTTGACCGGCCAGAACGTCCTCTGGCCCACCGTGATGACGTCGAATCCGAGCAACAAGGCGTACGCCCCGGCCAACATGCGCACCTTCAACACCGCGCTGCAGAAGGCCACCGGCCGCTACCCGAACCTGAAGGTCTACGACTTCGCGTCGGAGACGCAGGACGACTGGTATGTCGACGGAATCCACTACAACGCCGCGGGCGTCGTCCAGCGCAACCGCTTGTTCGCCACCGCGCTCGCGACGGCGTTTCCGGCCTGAACATTCACACGACCGCCGGGACGTGACCGATCCCACGTCCCGGCAACCGAATTTCCATGTCATCCAGTCACATGAATGACAAGGTTACCCCTGACGACGACCTATGATGGAACGTCGACGCCGCCGCCTGTGACGACGGGCGGACCGGCTCCGGCTCCACCAGTCGAGCGGAGAGCACGTCGTCGCACACTGTCTCACCGCATCAGGGGGTGCCGCCCGGACATGCCACGTCCCACGCACAACGAATCGTCCTATCTACCGGGCCTCGACGGCATCCGCGCCGTCGCGGTCACGGTGGTCCTGCTGTATCACCTGCAGGTCCCCGGGTTCAGGGGCGGACTACTCGGCGTCGGCGTGTTCTTCACCCTGAGCGGCTACCTCATCACCTCACTGCTGATCGCGACGCACCAGCGCACCGGCGGGCTCAATCTCAAGACGTTCTGGCTCCGACGGGCCAGACGGCTGCTGCCCGCCGTGGTCCTCGTCTTGATCGCCACGCTGGTCACGACGGCCGTGGTGATCCCCGACAAGCTCGGCACCTACTCCGGCCAAGCGCTCAGCGCGTTGTTCTACGTCAACAATTGGCACACCATCCTGTCGGACACCTCGTACTTCGAGCGGTTCGGCGGCCCGAGCCCGCTGAGCCACATGTGGTCGTTGTCGATCGAAGAGCAGTTCTACATCTTGTGGCCGCTCCTGCTCGGGCTCTTCTACCTGGTCCTGCGCAAGCGCTGGTTGATCAGCCTGGTGACGCTCGGCCTGGCTCTCGGCTCGTTCTTCCTGCTCACCACGCTCGCCGAAGCCGGCTTCGACAACACCCGCGCCTACGAGGGCACCGACACACGTGCGGGCGCACTCCTGATGGGCGCGGCCCTCGCCTTCTGGTGGCCGGCACGCGCGCGTACGGTCACTCACAACCAACGGTGTGTGCTCGATGTCGCAGGCATCGCCGGACTCGCAGGCATCGTCTACCTGTGCATGACGACGGGCGACAACTCACTCGAGCTCTACGACTGGGGAATCGCGGTCCTCACCGTGGCGACGATGGGCGTCCTGATGGCGGCGGTGACCCCGTCGACACTCGTCGCGACAGTCCTGAGCATGCAGCCGTTCCGGTGGATCGGCGAACGATCGTACGGCATCTACCTCTGGCACATGCCACTGGTGGCGTTCCTGCCCGGCATCATCCGCGGCGGATCACCGCTGATCAGTTCCATCGTGGTGGTCATCGCGACTCTTGTCATCGCTTCCCTCTCGTGGCGCTACGTGGAGGACCCGATCCGGAAGTACGGGTTCCGTGCAGCGCTCACCACGCCCCGACGCCACGAGGACACCATGCGCGCCGCGCTGTGGGCCACGGCCGTCGCCGCCTTCACCACCCTCGCGCGACCTTTCCGGTCGGCGACGCCCGACGACCTCCCCACTGAGGAGCCCCCGATGGCCGACGAACACCCCCAGGAACCCGTTCCCTCCGTCACCGGCTGGGACCCCGCGACAGCGGCTCCGTCGCAGCCCCGCCCACTGCTCGAGGAGCCGGTGGACGTGGTGCTTCGCGCGCCGATCGTCGAGGAGACCGTCGACATCAGCGCGCCGGCCGCCGACGACACGCCCGACGTCGAGCCGACCCCGGGAGGCTCTGCCGAGCCCTCGTCCGCCGAGACCGTGCGCTTCCGCGTGCCCACCGGCGTCACCGTGCTGTCCAAGGCCCCGAGCGTGTTGAACCTTCCGCCCAAGGCAGACGAGACGCCCACGGCGCCGACCGCTCCGATCGACGACACCGACGGCGACGTCACAGCGGCCGCTGCCCCGGATCCTGAGCCGATCCCCGCTCAGGCCTCCGAGCAGCCGGAACAGCGCCGCTCCCCCGCCCGCGCCGTTCTCGCGACGCTGGTGGTCCTCGGATTGGCAGTCGGGTCGATGGTCGCCGTGTCCAAGCTCAACCCCGACCTCCCGATCGTCTCGGCTCTCTACAAGTCGGACGACGGCAGCAGCGGCATCGATGAGGAGATCGATGAGGGCCCCGCGCCCGAACGCTACGGGCCCACGCTGCCCGCCGGGCAGCGCCGCACCAAGTGTTCAACGGTGATCCACGTCGGCGACTCGACGTCGATCGGCATGAGTGATCCGGGAATGCAACCGAACGTCGCGCTGCGCCTCGAAGGTCGCTATCGCGAGGTCGGCGCGAAGACGTACATCGAAGACGTCGTCGGAGGCCGCTCGAGCATGGAACGGGTGAACGATCAGCCCAACGCCACCGAGTCGATCGAAGGTGCCCTCAGGCGAGGCGTGCACGGCTGCTGGGTCATCGCGATGGGCATCAACGACACCGCCAACGTGGAGGTCGGCGGCGCCGGGCCCGTCGACATGCGCATCGACAACCTGCTCAAGCCGCTCGTCGGTCAGCCTGTTCTGTGGCCGACCGTCATCACCAATCGCCTCAACGAGAATCCCGCGTACGACAACGGTGCGATGCGGAACTTCAACCGTGCGCTCGTCCGGGCGTGCAAGCGGTACCCGAACCTTCGGGTCTACGACTGGGCGGGCGAAACCGAGCAGAACTGGTTCCAAGACGGTGTTCACTACACCGAAGCGGGCTACGTCGAACGTGCTCGCCGCTTCGCAGTCGCATTGGCCACCATGTACCCGGCGACGGATCTGCCGCCCGCCGGCTGCGTCCTGAAGTCGACGAGCGAGGTCGTTCCGCCGCAGCCCTGAGTCGCCTGCGCCACAGGCGGATCAGGAGCGGAGCGAGAGCGCTTCGTCCCAGGTGTCGACCGTGCGGGCCTCACCGGGCCCGACCATGTCGGAGAAGCGGACCGTCCCGTCGCGTGCCACGAGGAAGGTTCCCCGGTTGGCGTACCCGCGGTCGGTGTCGAGGACTCCGTACTCGCTCGCCACTCCGCCATGCGGCCAGAAGTCCGAGAGAATCGGGAAGAGGTAGCCCTGCGCCGACGACCACACCTTATGGGTCGGCGGCGGACCGACGGAGACCGCGACGGTCGTCAGAGTGGTGTCGTCGAACTTCGGCAGATTGTCACGGATGTACCCGAGCTCACCTTCGCACGTGCCCGTGAAGGCGAGCGGAAAGAACACGATCAGCACATCGCCCTTCTCACGAAGGGTCGACAATGTCACTCGCCGGTTGTTCTGGTCGCGTAGCTCGAACTCGGGCGCAACCGATCCGACAGGGAGCGGGCCGACAGCAACGCTGTCCGGCTTCGTCATGCTCGTTTGCCCGACCGAGCCTTCGGCGTCACCAGACGTGCACCGGTCCAGTCGCCGAGGCTCGTCACCGATGTCTGAGTGAGTCCCGCGGTGGGCGCCGACTCCGCGATGACCGACGGGTCGACGTAACCGTCGCGACCGGTCTTCGGCGACAGCACCCAGATGAATCCGCCTTCGGCGAGGGGACCGATGGCGTCCATCAGCGCGTCGACGAGGTCACCGTCGTCGTCTCGCCACCACAGGACAACGGCGTCGACTACATCGATCGCGTCCTCGTCGAGCATCTCCGCATCGATCGCGTCTTCGATCTCGATGCGCAGATCGTCGTCGGTGTCCTCGTCCCAACCGCGCTCTTGGATCACCATTCCGTTGGTGAATCCGAGCTTGCTCGCCTTGTCGTCCGTGGCGGCTACCACCGCGTGTGTCCTCCCGTTTGTTTACAAGTGTCCTGTTCACCCGCGGTGCCGTTTGCCGTGCATTCACGGCTGTCGGGTCACTGTCGAGTGAAACTCAGTTCAAGACTAGAGGTTCAACGGACATCCCGACAGTGCACACCCGGTGTTTCCTCCGCCCGAACGTGTTCTGCGGGCACGGATTCACTCGGCTGGAAGGAACTCCGAGCACTTGTTCAGAGCCGCGGTGCGGTCGGTGCCCCAGGTGTCCGATGCGGCGTTGAGGCCGCCGAGTTGCTTCTCGCCGATCCGCTCGGCCAGATCGTCGGAGCTGTCCACGAAACGGTTGACCGCACCGAGGAGGTCCGACGGCGTGGCCGGCGCGATGGCCTTGCGCACCTGGTCGGCGCCCGCGGTGAGAGTGTCGGCGGCCCAGCGGTCCTCGGAGGACATCTTGGCGTACGACTGCACACTGTTGAGTTTGGTGATGAAGACGTTGTAGTCGCGGACCATCGCTCCCGCAGAGGTGATCACATTGCGGCACACCTGGACTGCGGCGATCTTCTCCAGTTCGGAGCGTTCTGCGGTCGGAACCGACGCAGCGCGACTGCTGCCGACCGACGACGGCGCCGCGGCGGTCGACGGCTCCGGCGGCGTCTCCTGCGAACACGAGACGACCAGTGCCGACAGCACGATCAGGGCCGTGACGCCTGCTCCAGCACGGACCACCATCGGTTCGCCCTCCCACCCGTGAAATGAATCGAATCAGGTTACCGCAGAGTAGGACGTGTGACTGGGCACATCGACTGCCAGGAGCGGTGATTTACGGCACGATGGAACAGTGGTCCACCAAGAATCCTTGTGGACCCTAATCGATCCGCCGTCACACCCCGACGGCCCCACAGCGAGCCCGCCGACCTGTCCCCGGCTCGCCGACGAGAATGGTGGATTTGTGACTGACCCGACCACGACCGGCCCCAACGACACTCCCACGCGCAGCAGCCGCGTCGAGGTGATCCGCGACGGCGTCGCGTCGTACCTCGCCGACAGCGATCCGACCGAAACCGATGAATGGCTGGAATCGTTCGACGCGATGCTGAGTGCGGCAGGCCCGGAGCGGGCCCGCTACCTGATGCTTCGGATGCTCGAGCGCGCCGACGACAATCGTGTCGCGTTGCCGCCGCTCACCTCGACGGACTACGTCAACACGATTCCGACCGATCTCGAACCCGAGTTCCCCGGCGACGAGGACCTCGAGCGCCGGTTCCGCGCGTTCATCCGGTGGAACGCCGCGATCATGGTGCACCGAGCTCAGCGCCCCGGCATCGGAGTCGGAGGGCACATCTCGACTTATGCGTCCTCGGCGTCGCTGTACGAGGTCGGCTTCAACCACTTCTTCCGCGGACCGAACCATCCCGGCGGCGGCGATCAGATCTTCGTGCAGGGCCACGCCTCCCCCGGTGTGTACGCCCGCGCGTTCCTCGAGGGACGCATCGACGAGCACCGCATGGACGGGTTCCGGCAGGAGCACAGCCACGCCGGACTCGGCGGCGGCCTGCCGTCGTACCCGCATCCTCGTCTGATGCCCGACTTCTGGCAGTTCCCCACGGTGTCAATGGGCCTGGGCCCGATGAACGCAATCTACCAGGCGCGGTTCAACCACTACCTGCATGACCGCGGCATCAAGGACACGTCCGATCAGCACGTGTGGGCGTTCCTCGGCGACGGCGAGATGGACGAGGCGGAGTCGCGGGGTCTCGCGCACGTCGCGGCGACGGAAGGCCTGGACAATCTGACCTTTGTCATCAACTGCAACCTGCAGCGCCTCGACGGCCCGGTCCGCGGCAACGGCAAGATCATTCAGGAACTCGAGTCGTTCTTCCGCGGCGCGGGCTGGAACGTCATCAAGGTCGTCTGGGGCCGCGAGTGGGACGCGCTCTTCCACGCCGACCAGGACGGCGCCCTCGTCAACCTGATGAACAAGACGCGCGACGGCGACTTCCAGACGTTCCGCGCCAACGACGGGCAGTTCATCCGTGAGCAGTTCTTCAACCGCGACCCGCGCACGAAGGCGCTCGTGGAGAACCTCACCGACCAGGACATCTGGCAGCTCAAGCGCGGCGGCCACGACTACCGCAAGGTGTACGCCGCATACAACGCCGCGATGAATCACAAGGGGCAGCCGACTGTCATCCTCGCGAAGACGATCAAGGGCTACACACTCGGCAAGCACTTCGAGGGTCGCAACGCCACGCACCAGATGAAGAAGTTGACGCTCGACGATCTCAAGGCGTTCCGCGACACCTCGCGTGTCCCGATCACCGACGCTCAGCTCGAGGCCGATCCATACCTGCCGCCGTACTATCACCCCGGCGCGGACTCACCGGAGATCCAGTACCTGCTCGATCGTCGCCGTGACCTCGGCGGTTTCCTTCCATCGCGTCGGACCACGACGATCCCGCTGCACCCGGACACCACCAAAGCCCTCGCCGTCACCGCGAAGGGATCGGGCAATCAGCAGGTCGCGACCACCATGGCCCTGGTCCGCATCTTCAAGGAACTGCTGCGTGACAAGGAGATCGGCAAGCGCATCGTGCCGATCATTCCCGACGAGGCGCGCACATTCGGCATGGACTCGTGGTTCCCGACGCTCAAGATCTACAACCGCAACGGTCAACAGTACCGGTCGGTCGACGCCGAACTGATGCTCGCCTACAAGGAGGCCAAGGAAGGTCAGATCCTGCACGAGGGCATCAATGAGGCCGGTTCCACCGCGAGCTTCACCGCGGTCGCCACGTCGTACGCCACGCACGGCGAGCCGATGATCCCGCTGTACATCTTCTATTCGATGTTCGGGTTCCAGCGGACCGGCGACGGGTTCTGGGCGGCGGCCGACCAGATGTCGCGAGGCTTCGTGATCGGCGCGACGGCCGGTCGGACGACGCTGACCGGCGAGGGTCTGCAGCACGCCGACGGTCATTCACCGCTCATCGCCGCGACCAATCCCGGCGTCGTCTCGTACGATCCGGCGTTCGCGTACGAACTCGCCGCGATCATCGACAACGGCCTGACCCGCATGTACGGCGACAACCCGGACGATGTCTACTTCTACATCACCGTCTACAACGAGCCGATCACACAGCCTGCGCGACCTGACGGCCTCGACGTCGACGGCCTGATCAAGGGCGGGTACCTGTTCCGCAAGGGCCCCGAAGGCAAGACGCATCGAGCCAGCATCCTCGTCTCCGGCGTCACCATGGGCGACGCCCTGCGAGCTCAGGATCTGCTCGCCGACGAATGGGACGTCTCCGCAGACGTGTACTCCATCACCTCGTGGTCGGAGCTGGCACGCGACGGCATCGACGCCGACCGTGGCGAGTTGCGGGACCCGACGCAGTCGCGCATCCCGCACTTGACCGGACTCCTCGCCGACTCGTCGGGACCGACGGTGGGCGTGTCCGACTACATGCGCGGCGTTCAGGAGCAGGTCCGGGCCTATGTCCCCGGCACCTATCTGACACTGGGCGCGGACGGTTTCGGGTTCTCTGACACCCGTCCCGCCGCTCGACGCTTCTTCAACATCGACGCGGAGTCGATCGCCGTGGGCGTCCTCGTCGGGCTGGCCCGTGACGGCGAGGTGGACCGCTCGGTGGCAGCACAGGCCGCCGACAAGTACCAGATCACCGACGTCACCGCCGCGCCGGAGCAGACCAGCGACCCCGGCGTCGCATAGTCGGACCGACCACTGAGGGTGCAGATCGTGACCACATGCTGGTCACGATCTGCACCCTTCGCACAACCCGGCCGAGCGTACCCTGCTCACCGCCGACGACCTGCACGTTAGATTGGTCGTGTGCCCGAAGAACAGCAACCAACCAGCGAAGCGCTCGCCGCGAGCGCCGCATCCGGTGTGCTCTACAACAGCCGCGGGGCTCACGTGCCCGCGCCCGCCACCGTGCACGATGCGCTGCCCGATGCACTGCTGCGACGCATGAAGCTGTACAGCGGACGACTCGCGACCGAGGCCGTCCACGCTATGTCAGAGCAACTCCCCTACTTCACCGAGTTGGACGCCGGGCAGAAGGCGAGCGTCCAACTCGTCGTGCAGACATCGGTCGTGAACTTCGTCGAGTGGATCCAGGATCCCGAGGGCAACGTGAAGTTCACCGTGCAGGCGTTTCAGGTGGTGCCCCAAGACCTGGCACGGCGAGTCACCCTCCTGCAGACCGTCGAGATGGTCCGCGTCGCCATGGAGTTCTTCGAGAAGTGGCTGCCGCTGCTGGCGAGGAACGACGTCCAACTGCGGGCACTGACCGAGTCCGTGCTGCGCTACGGCCGTGAGATCGGTTTCGCCGCAGCGGCGATCTACGCATCAGCCGCGGAGTCGCGCGGCGCATGGGATTCGCGAATGGAAGCCCTCGTCGTCGACGCCGTCGTCCGCGGCGACGGCAGCACCGAACTGTTGTCCCGCGCCGCTGCCCTCAACTGGCCGAGCGAAACACAGGCCACCGTCATCGTCGGGACGCCACCACCCGAGCAGAACGTTTCGGTCCCGCTCGCGATTCACAACACCGGCAAGCACCACGACCGGGCGACGCTGACCGTGGTCCAGGGCAGCACTCTGGTCGCCATCGTCGGCGGCCAGCTCAGCTCCACCGACAGATTCCTTACCGATCTGCTCGACAACTTCGCGGACGGCCCCGTCGTCATCGGACCGACGATGCCCAACCTGACCGTGGCCCACGCCTCGGCGGTCGAAGCGATGACCGCCGCAGACGCCGTCCGCGGGTGGCCCGGCGCCCCCAGACCGGTGCACAGCTCCGATCTGCTCCCCGAGCGCGCCTTGAACGGCGACCAGACCGCGGCACAGATGTTGATCGACTCACTGATCACGCCACTCGGGGGCGAGGGCCAGACTCTGCAGTCGACCCTCGAGGCGTACCTCGATGCGGGCGGGTCCATCGAATCCTGCGCGCGGGAGCTGTACATACATCCGAACACTGTGCGGTATCGACTAAAAAAGGTGACCGACATCACGGGACGTGACCCAGGTAACTCCCGGGACGCATATGTCCTCCGGGTGGCACTTACCGTCGCTCGACTGTCCCGAAATCAGCAACAAGCAACGACAATCGTAACCTGAGTCACAGGCGTCACGGAGAATCTTGATATAGCGCCAGGTGTTGGAATATTTTCTTCATATCGGTAACGGATCACGGCATGGTGACGATGCGGATGCCCTTCGGGATTCATTTGTAGGGTTCCCACAAATTTCATTCTGCAGGTTCATACGACTCAACACCATCGGGCAGCCCGTCAAGGGTGTTGTCTTGTCACGTGCTTTCGTTGCTTGCGCCCGGACAGGGCTCCCAGACACCCGGCATGCTCACCGAATGGTTGGAGCAGCCCGGTGCCCACGATCGTGTCGCGGCATGGTCGGAGACGGTCGGCCTCGACCTCGTGCGCCTCGGGACCGTCGCAACCGCAGACGAGATCACCGACACCGCGGTCACACAACCGCTCGTCGTCGTCTCCGCACTCCTCGCTTTCGATGAGATCCGCAATCGCAAGGGCGAGCTCCCCGCCGACACGATCGTCTCGGGCCACTCGGTCGGCGAACTCGCGGCGGCGGCCATCACCGGCGTCATCACCGCCGACGAAGCAGTCCGCCTCGCCGGCATCCGCGGCGCCGAGATGGCCAAAGCCTGCGCCCTCGAAGCAACGACCATGGCCGCAGTGCTGGGCGGCGACGAGACCGCCGTTCTCGCACGGCTGGCCGAACTCGACCTCATTCCCGCGAACCGCAACGCGGTGGGCCAGATCGTCGCTGCAGGATCTGTCGCGGCAATCGACGAACTGATCGCCAACCCGCCGGAGAAGGCACGCACTCGCAAGCTCGCAGTGGCCGGCGCATTCCACACCCACTACATGGCACCCGCACGCGATGCCGTCGCCGCAGCCGCAGCCGACATCACTCCGAACGATCCGAACCGCACCCTGCTGTCGAACTCCGACGGCGCAGCGGTGACCGACGGCGCCGCCGCTCTGGCGAAGCTCGTCGACCAGGTCACCAGCCCGGTGCGGTGGGACCTGTGCTCGGCGACGATGCGCTCCGCAGGCGTCGACTCCATCATCGAACTCACGCCGGCAGGTGCCCTGGTGGGCATCGCCAAACGTGAACTCAAGGGCGTGCCCTCGCGCGCCGTCAAGGTCCCCGCAGATCTGGAGGACCTCCCAGGACTTGGATGAGGCCGGACACCCCCGGCCGTCGGAGGCCGCTCCACCCGAGCGGATGTCCAACAGCGAACCCGCTGACCTCCGAAACCCCCGCAAGCAACACCCAGAAGAAGGGAGCCACATCGTGGCCGCCACTCAGGAACAGCTCGTCGCCGGCATCGCAGAGATCGTCGAAGAGGTCACCGGCATCGAGCCGTCAGAAGTGACCCTCGAGAAGTCGTTCGTCGACGACCTGGACATCGACTCGCTGTCGATGGTCGAGATCGCCGTGCAGGTCGAGGACAAGTACGGCGTCAAGGTCCCCGATGAGGATCTCGCCAGCCTGCGCACCGTCGGCGACACCGTCGCCTACGTCCAGAAGCTCGAGGCCGAGAACCCGGAGACCGCAGCAGCGATCGCCGCTCAGATCGAGGCGAGCCAGGCCTGATATGACAGAACTGCGTGATTTTTCAACCAGGGGCGGAGAGTTCCCCAGCGTGGTGGTGACCTCCATGGTCGCCAGCACCAGCCTCGGCGGAGATCTCGACACCACCTGGGAGAATCTCGTCGCAGGGAAGTCCGGGATCCGCACGCTCACCGACGACTACATCGAGCAGTACAAGTTGCCGGTGAGCATCGGCGGCAAGTTCCTCGAAGACCCGTCTCTTGAGGTGACGCGCATCGAGGCACGCCGGATGGCGTACGTCGAGCGGATCTCGCACGTGCTGAGCAAGCGCCTCTGGGCGCAGGCAGGCACACCCGAGGTCGACCCGGATCGACTCGCCGTCGTGCTCGGCACCGGCATCGGCGGCGCCGAGGCCATGATGGACGCCGACCGGGTGCTCCGCGAGACCGGCAACTACCGCAAGGTTTCGCCGCTCGCCGTCTCCATGACGATGCCCAACGGCCCCGCCGCCGTCGCCGGTCTGAACATCGGCGCACGCGCCGGCGTCATCACTCCGGTGTCGGCCTGCTCCTCGGGTGCTGAAGCCATCGCGCACGCCTGGCGGCACATCGTGTTCGGCGACGCCGACATGGTCGTCACCGGCGGCGTCGAAGGACACATCGACGCGGTGCCGATCGCGGCGTTCTCGATGATGCGTGCGATGAGCACCCGCAACGACGATCCGGCGGCAGCGTCGCGTCCGTTCGACAAAGATCGTGACGGCTTCGTCTTCGGCGAAGCAGCAGCGATGCTGATCCTCGAGCGCGAGGACCACGCCAAGGCGCGCGGTGCTCACATCCACGCTCGACTGCTCGGCTCGGGAATCACGTCCGACGGCTTCCACCTCGTGGCGCCGGACCCGTCGGGCCAGGGCAACGCGCGTGCGATGACACGCGCACTGCAGACCGCAGGCCTGCAGAAGTCCGACATCACGCATGTCAACGCACATGCGACGTCGACGCCGATCGGCGACACCGCCGAATCGGAAGGCATTCAGGCGGCCGTGGGCAATCACGCGGCCATCTACGCGCCCAAGTCGGCTCTGGGCCACTCGATCGGCGCCGTCGGCGCCCTCGAAGCGGTCCTGACGATCAAGTCGGTGGAGGAGTCAGTCATTCCCCCGACGCTGAATCTCGACAACCAGGATCCGGAGTGCGGCGACATCGACGTCGTGCACGGTGAAGCTCGTCGCGGACAGATCGACTACGCGATCAGCAACTCGTTCGGGTTCGGTGGCCACAACGTCGCATTGGCGTTCGGCCGGTACTGACACACCCTCCACGCATAGGAGAAACCGATGACCACACTGGCACCCATCCCCGGCCGTGAGGAAGCGACGGATCCCCGAGACCCGCTGCTTCGGTTGACCACCTTCTTCGACGAAGGAACCGTCGAGCTCCTGCACCCCCGCGACAAATCGGGTGTGCTGGCAGCCGTCGGTGAGGTCGACGGTGTTCGCACCGTCTCCTATTGCACTGATGGCACCGTGATGGGCGGTGCCATGGGGGTTGTCGGTTGCGCTCACATCGTGAACGCGATCGACACCGCCATCGCAGACCAGGCTCCGGTCGTGGGCATCTGGCATTCCGGTGGTGCGCGCCTCGCTGAGGGCGTCGAAGGACTGCACGCGGTCGGCGGCGTGTTCGAAGCGATGGTGCGCGCCTCCGGCTACGTCCCGCAGATCTCCGTTGTCGTCGGATTCGCGGCAGGCGGAGCAGCGTACGGACCTGCACTGACCGACGTCGTGATCATGGCCCCGGACGGACGTGTGTTCGTGACCGGCCCCGACGTGGTCAAGAGCGTCACCGGCGAGAGCGTCAGCATGGAGGAGCTCGGCGGACCTCACACGCACGGCAAGCGCTCCGGCGTCAGCCACATCACCGCCGACTCCGAGCTCGACGCCTACTGGCGTGCTCGTCGACTGGTGACCACGTTCTCTCAGCAGGGCTCGATCGACATGACGCATGCGGCAGCCGAGGACAAAGACCTTCGCGCGCTGCTCCCTGAGTCGAATCGTCGCGCATACGACGTC
This sequence comes from Gordonia malaquae NBRC 108250, assembly GCF_000344135.1. Lineage (GTDB taxonomy): Bacteria > Actinomycetota > Actinomycetes > Mycobacteriales > Mycobacteriaceae > Gordonia > Gordonia malaquae. The sequence goes on from NZ_BAOP01000004.1 coordinate 229,255, forward strand.
CATCCGATCGTCGAGAACCTGCTCGACACCCAACTCGCGGCAGACGGTGCCACTGAGATCTCGACGTTCGAGGAGATCCAGGCCAAGTGGGCCCCGAACATCACGATCGGCTTCGGCAGGCTCGCCGGCCGGTCGGTCGGCGTGATCGCCAACAACCCGCTGCGCATGGGCGGCTGCCTCAACTCCGAGGCCGCCGAGAAGGCCTCTCGTTTCGTGCGGCTCTGCGACGCGTTCGGCGTCCCGATCGTTGTGCTCACCGACGTCCCCGGTTACCTGCCCGGCGTCGGACAGGAGTGGAACGGCGTCGTGCGGCGCGGAGCCAAACTGCTCCACTCGTTCGCCGAGTGCACCGTCCCCCGAGTCACCCTCGTCACCCGCAAGATCTATGGCGGCGCATACATCGCGATGAACTCCCGCGCCCTCGGCGCGACCGCCGTGTTCGCCTGGCCCGGCTCCGAAGTCGCCGTGATGGGCGCCAAAGCCGCTGTCGGCATCCTGCACAAGAAGACGCTCGCCGCAGCTCCCGAGGACGAGCGCGAAGCCCTCCACGACCGTCTGGCAGTGGAGCACGAGCAGATTGCGGGCGGCGTCGGCCGCGCTCAGTCGATCGGTGTCGTCGACGAGATCATCGACCCCTCGGTGACCCGCAGTCGTCTCGCTGAGGCTCTCGCCGCAGCACCGTCGCGTCGCGGTCGCCACAAGAACATCCCACTCTGACAGCTGTCGACCGCCCGACAGCACATCCACACCAGATACACCTAGCGCAACACGCACCTCACAAGGCATACTCTGTATCAGTAGTGTGATATCCGATCTCGACGCGGTGCCTTGGGGAAGACGTTCCTCGTCGAATCGGAGGTGAAACAGTGCGCATTCTGAACCAGTTTGCGGACCTGACGACTGGCGTGGTGTACATCCACGCCTCTCCCGTCGCGCTGTGCCCGCATGTGGAGTGGGCGCTGTCGTCGACGCTGAATGCGCGCGCAGATCTCAAGTGGTCGACGCAAGACGCCGAGCCTGGACGCATGCGCGCCACGGTGGACTGGACCGGTCCCGTCAGCACTGGTGCGCGCCTGGCCAACGCACTGCGCGAGTGGCCCGGCTTGGCGTTCGAGGTGACTGAGAACGCCAGCGACGGCGTCGACGGCGAACGATTCAGCCATGTCCCCGGACTCGGCCTCTGGCGCGGATCCATCAGCGCCAACGGCGACGTGATCGTCGGTGAGATGCAACTTCGCGCCATGATGGACGCCCAGCCCGACAGCGCAGGCCTGGCCGCCGAGCTCGACACCGCACTCGGAACCGCATGGGACGACGCCCTGGAGTCGTACCGCATGGGCGGAGCAGACGGCGAAGTGACCTGGCTGCACCAACGAGTCGGCTGACTCACTCCACAGACCATTTCCCACGGAACGCGCGCACGGCCATCGGCCGGGCGCGCGTTTCTACTCTCGGACCTTGTTTCCTAGGATCCGTTCATTCATCGCGATCCGCTGGCACTATGCCGGCGTAATGCGATGAACGTGCCGATCTTGGGAGCATCGCCACCGGACGTGCGTCAGCGACGAAGTTCGTTCACGACAGCGTTGTTGAATTCGCTCCACAGCGGTTTCGCCCACGCGCCGAAGGGCCGATCGGTCAGGACCACGCACGCGGCGCCGAGCACCGGGTCCACCCACAGGAACGTGCCCGCCTGACCGAAGTGACCGAACGTGCTCGGCGAGTTCTCTGAGCCGGTCCAGTGCGGCGACTTCTCGCCCCGGATCTCGTAGCCGAGACCCCAGTCGCACGGCCGGTGTTTGCCGTACCCGGGGACGAAGCCGTCCAGCCCGGGAAACTGCACTGTGGCCGCCGCAGCGGCCGTCTCCGGGGCGAGCAGCCGCGGCGCCAACAGATCGCCCGCGAAACGCGCGAGGTCGTCGACGTTCGACCGAGCGCCATGTCCGGCCGGACCGGCGAGCACGGTCGACGTCATGCCGAGAGGTTCGCACACGGCCTCGCCGAGATAGTCCTCGAATGCGATGTCGGTGTGTGCGGTCACGAGTTCGGCGAGCGTTTCGAAACCCGCGCTGGAGTAGATGCGCTGCTCCCCCGGCCCCGCCTGCGGCTCACGCGAGTCGAACGCCATGCCCGACGCGTGGGACAGCAGATGTCGAACCGTCGCTCCCGGCAGGCCTACAGGCGTCGACAAGTCGATCGCCTCCTCGTCGACGGCCACCAAGACCGCCTGTGCCACGAGCAGCTTCGTCACCGACGCCAGTTCGTACACGCGGGAGGTGTCGCCGGCAGTCGAGACGACGCCCCCGGGGCCGATGATCGCCCCGGCGACGTTGTCGACCGGCCAGCGGGAGAGATCGTCCAGCACAGTCACTTTGTGGCCGCCTACGGCGTCGCCGGAACGGTCGACGACTGGGGCGCACCCTCGTGCACCTCGGAATCGCCCTTCTCAGCAGGCGACTTCACTTCCGGCGTGCCAGAGGTCTCAGTGAACTGATCCTCGTCTAGCGTGGACGTGACGTCGTCGACTCCGCCCAGCACGCGGTCGACGTCGGCAGTGGTGTAGCCGCAGCTGTTGATCGCCTCCGACACCCATTTCTTGGTGAGTCGCGGGATGTTGGCCGCATGCGCGTCGGCGACCGAGGTGCGCTCCTTCGTCTTCGTCGAGCGACGCAAGTCCGGAACGTCCTCGCAGACGTGGAACGCCGAGCCGCCCTTGACCCACACGACCTCGTCCTTGCCGGTCAGTTCCTTCACCACGTTGGTCTCAACGCTGTACTGCTCGACCGACGGCGGATTCCAGTCGGCACTGGCCAGGCCGACCGCTGCGGCGATCACGATCGCGATACCGCCGGCGATGCCCTTCTGCTTGCCGTCCATGTCCTTGTTCAGGAAGATCATCACGATCAGCGGCAGGAACGCGATCACCGTGATGATGACGCCGAGTTGATTCTGAACGAAGAAGCGAACAGTGTCCTTGCGCGACGCCGGGTCGAGACGGTTCGCCTTCTTCCACAGCAGCGAACCGCCGAGGGCAAAAGCACCGATGACGACGAGCATGACGATGAGCAGCCACATGAGGATCGGATCCTGGCGGAGGACCCAGAAAATGGTGAAGAGTTCACCGCCGATGGCGATCGCCCACAGCACTGCGGCGATGATGCGGAAAGTCAGCGCCTTCGACTTCGCCTCTGGCGACGCCGACCACGAGCCACCGCTCGTCGTCTGCTGCTCCGCGACTTCGGCGCCCTTTTTCGCCCGTGAGCTCCGGCTGTTCTCGGCCATGTGTTTCCTCCCAGTAGCTTCTCGACTGCGCTCGAAGAACGGAGATAAGTCCGCTCGAAAGAACGGGTCGGGTTCCGCCCGACGAGCGCGTCATCTCCGCCCTTCGAGCGCAGTCGAGAAGAACATTAATGCAGATCCGTCGAAGAAATGCAGAAGGCCCGCCGACTCGAAGTCGGCGGGCCTCATGCGAGGTTCGCGAAGATCAGTGATCGGCGTCCGTGTAGCGGATGACACCGCGGATGTTGCGGCCCTCGAGCATGTCGGTGTAGCCCTCGTTGATCTGGTCGAGGGTGTACTCGCGGGTGATCATGTCGGCGATGTTGAGCTTTCCGACCTTGTACATCGACAGCAGCAGCGGGATGTCGAGCTTCGGGTTCGCGCCACCGAAGATCGAGCCCTGCAGGTTCTTCTGCAGCAGTGTCAGCATCGCCAGGTTCAGGGTCACCTGGTTGTCCATCATGTTGCCCATGCCGGTCAGGACGCAGGTGCCGTTCTTCGCGGTGATCGACAGCCAGGTGTCGACGTCCTTGCCGAACACTTCACCGACGGTCACGATGACCTTCTGGCACATGCCCCACTCGGTGGCGTTGCCGATCTCGTTCATTGCCTCTTCGACGGTCGCGAACGCCTGGGTCGCGCCGAACTTGAGCGCCTGCTCGCGCTTCCACTCGACGGGGTCGATGGCGAACACGTTGCGTGCGCCCGCGATCACGGCGCCCTGGAGCGCTGCGGTGCCCACGCCGCCGACGCCGACGATCGCGACGTCTTCACCCGGGCGGACGTCGCCGCTGCGGGTGGACGAGCCGTAGCCGGTGGGGATGCCACAGCCGCAGAGTGCGGCGACCTCGAACGGGATGTCCTTGTCGATCTTCACCGCGGACGCCTCGTGAACCACCATGTAGGGCGAGAACGTGCCGAGCAGGGTCATCGGGTAGACCGGCTGACCGTCCGTCGTGTGGATCCGGAACGTGTGGTCCGAGACCGCTTCGCCCTGCAGCAGCATGGCGCCGAAGTCGCAGAGATTGGCGACGCCCGCCTTACAGGACTTGCACTTGCCACACGACGGGATGAACGACAGGACGACGTGGTCGCCGACCTCGAAGTCGGTGACGCCTTCGCCGAGTGCTTCGACGACGCCCGCGCCTTCGTGCCCGCCGAGGATCGGGAATCCGCCCATCGGGATGCCGCCGGTCATCAGGTGATGGTCCGAGTGGCACATGCCCGCGGCTTCCATGCGGATCCTGATCTCGTGCGCCTTGGGGTCGCCGATCTCGATCTCTTCGATCTGCCACGGCTGGTTCAGCTCCCGCAGGAGTGCGCCCTTCGTCTTCACCTTCACAACCTCACTTCGAACGGATGTCTTCTCGGGCCACGCGTTTCGCGTCGCGCGTGATCGTGCTTCGCTTGTGAGAGTAGTCACCTGAGACGGAAATTGAAACACGTTCCAGTTTTGATTGTGGAACGTGGTCCGATTCCGCTGCTCAGACGGCCATCTCGTGCGACACGATCAGCTCTTGAGGCCCGCGTCCTTACTGCCGTATGCCTTCCGCAGACCCGGCTTCACCACCTTGCCGCCCGCATTTCGCGGCAGTTCGTCCACGACGACTATGTCCTTGGGGTGCTTGAAACGGGCGAGGTTGTCGTTGAGGAACGGTTCAAGCTCCTCGATGGTCAACTCGTCGACACCCTCAGCGAGCACCACGACGCCGACGGGAACTTCGCCCCACTTGTCGTGGGCGCGACCGATCACCGCGGCTTCCAGAATCTTCGGGTGCGAAAACAGAACATTCTCGACCTCGGCGCAGTAGATGTTCTCTCCGCCGGAGATGATCATGTCCTTGGCCCGGTCGACGACGAACAGGAACCCCTCCTCGTCGGCGCGCACGAGGTCGCCCGAGTGGAACCAGCCGCCGCGGAACGCATCGGCAGTCCCCTGCGGGTTCTGCCAGTACCCGGCCATGAGGTTCGCGCCGCGATAGACGATCTCGCCCACCTCGCCCTGCGGCACGTCGTTCATCTCCGGATCGACGATGCGAGCGGTCACCGCGGGCACCACCTTTCCGATGGAACCGATCTTGCGCTGCGCGTCCTTTCCTTCGAGCACACACGTGATCGGCGACATCTCGGTCTGCCCGAAGACCGCGATGTTCAACGCGTCCGGGAACGTGTCGTTCATCGCCTGCAGCACGGTGTCCGACGCCGGTGCGGCGCCCCACGAGATCACGCGCAGCTTCACATCGCGCGGCTTGGCCTGCTGGGCCGCGCAGACGGCCTGCCACTGTGCCGGAACCAGGAAGATCGATGTGGTGCCTTCGCGCTCGAGAGTGTCGAGCATGTCGTTCGGATCGAACGCCCCGAGCGGATGGATCACCGACAGCGCGCCGATGTAGATCAGGGCCGTCATCGCACCGAGCGCGGCGATGTGGAACATCGGAGCGACGCACGAACCGATGTCGTCGGCCGACGTGTTGAGCGCCTGCAGCGTCGTCTGCGCCTGCGACTGCAGGTTCTGGTGAGTCAACATCGCACCCTTGGGCTTCCCCGTGGTGCCCGAGGTGTACATGATCAGGGCGATCGTCTCCTCCGGGATGTCGATGTCCGGAAGCGGCTCCCCTTCTTCGGACACCAGAGCCTCGTAGTCGAGGTGACCGTCGTTCTGTGCCCCGCCGACGACGATCGTGTGCTCGATGGCGCCGGTGGCCGCCGACACCGCATCAGCCAACGGCGCGAGCATCGTCTCGGTCACGACGACCTTCGCTCCGGAGTCGGAGACGAGGTATCCGATCTCAGGCGGCGTCATGCGGAAGTTCACCGGGACCGGGATCGCGCCGATCAGGTTCGCCGCGAACACCAACTCGACGTACTCCGTGCGGTTGAGCATGATCACGAGGATTCGATCGCCGAACGACACTCCGCGACGCAGGAGCGACGCAGCCAGCGAGTGCGTGCGCGCGTCGAGTTGCGACCACGTCGTGGTGGCACCCATGAACCGCAGCGCCGGAGCGTCCGGTTTCATCTCCGCATGTCGACGGACCTGGTTGTTCCAATGGTGGCGGCGTGAACGCTGCGGCTCGGCGTTGAGGGCGAAGCCCAGTACGTCGGTCATCTCTTCTAGCTCCTCGATCTCAGGTCGTGCGATGGGTTCGGGGTGGGTGGTGCGGGGTCATTTGCCGACGAACGCGGCGAGCGCTCGCCCGAAGGCCGGGGATTGCAGGAGCTGTGTCTGGCCGGCGATCTCGCGGTCGATCGCGTCGTCGTATCCGGCCAACGAGTGCGCGTCGAGGGCCGCCTTGGTCACGGCGAGTGCGTCGGGCGAGCTCTTGAGAAGCCTGCCGACGACGCGGTCGACCGTCGCGGTCAACGCGACGCCGTCGTCGACGACGGCGTTGATCAGACCGGCGTCGAGCGCCTCGGGTGCCCACAACTTCTCTCCCAGAAGCGCCAGCGCATTGGCGCGTGCTCGCCCGAGCGACGCGGTGAACAGCGCAGTCGCTCCACCGTCGGGCATCAGACCGATGTTGACGAAAGCGAGCAGGAAGTACGCACGACTCGTCGCATAGACGAGGTCGGCGGCGACTGCGAGTGACGCGCCGATCCCGACCGCGGCGCCGTCGACAGCCGCGACCACGGGCATCGGCAGCGACCGGATTGCCCCGATCAACCGCGAACCGTTCTCGATGATCGCGCGCGACGCCGACTCGTCGAACCCTCCGGTGGCCGCCGAGTCCGCAGCCATGCCCGCCACATCGGCGCCCGCACAGAAAGATCCGCCACGACCCGTGATCACAACAGCCCGAATGTCCGAGCGCGTCGCGAAGTCGCGGCAGAGTTCGATGATCCGCCCGGAGGCCGCACCGTCGAGCGCGTTCATCCGTTCCGGTCGATCGATCTCGATGCGTGCGACGCCCCGACCGTCGATCTCGTCCCAGACACCGCCCTCGAACCCGGCCTCGTCACTCATCGTTCCTCGCATCACCGTCGGACTTGTCGTTGATATGCCACACACCGTAACAGGAAGAGTGACGGAAGTCATGCGAATAGTCATTAACTTATAAGTCAACTTACTGGGTGATGACCTGGGTTTATCCAACTTCAGATGATTCTCAGCATGTTTCTCCGGGCTTCGATACCATCACTACCCATGACCATCCGGCCTGCCGATCGACGCGAGAGGATTCTGTCGACCGCCGCGGCCGCGTTCAGCTCCGAGGGCTACGCCGCGACTCGCCTGTCAGACATCGCAGACGAGGTGGGGATCTCCACGCCCGCCCTCTATCGCCACTTCGACACGAAGTACCGACTGTTCTCCGCGACTGTCGAGCAGTTGTCCCGACGCGTGGACGAGGCCGTCTCGAGCGTTCGGACCCATGACGATCCGAGGAGCGAGTTCGCCGCGGTCCTCACCGCATTCACCGACATGACGTTCGTCCACCGAGCCGGCGGCAATCTGTACCGATGGGAGGACCGGGTGCTGCGCGCCGAGGATCGCAGCTACACACGTGATGTGCGGATCCGCCTGAACCGCAGACTCAGGGCGCTCGTCGAGGCCGCTCGACCCGACATCGACCGCACGACGGCACAAGCCGTGACCATCGCGTCCCTCTCCGTGGCGGCGAGCGCGACCACCCACCGCGCAGCCCTGGGCCGACGCGCCGCGGTCGACCTGTTGTCGAACGCCGCGGCCCGCATCGTCGAAGTGGAGGTGCCGCAGCCCACCGAAGCTCACGTCCCCGCCCCCGGGTTGGCGCCCACCGGCCGACGCGAGGCGATCCTTGCGGCGTCAGTACGCCTCTTCGCCGATCGCGGCTTCCACGAGGTGACGGTCGACCACATCGGCAACGCCGTCGGACTGCCCGCCTCCGGGGTCTACCGCCACTTCTCGTCCAAGAGCGCCATCCTCGCGGCCGCCCTCTGGCGAACGGCGGACCGCACCACAGACGCTGTCGCTGCGGCACTCGCCCAGGCACAGACCCCGAGCGAGGCGGTCGTCGCCCTCGCCGAGCGGTACAGCGAGCTCTGTGTCGACGCACCCGACATCATGACGGTCTACATGAACGGGATCGGCGCGGTGGACGAGAGCGAGCGTCGAGCCCTGCGCCGAAGTCAGCGTCTCAACGTCGACGAGTGGGCTGCGTGGGTCGTACGCGCCCGGCCGGAAGTGACCACCGCTCAGGCGAGATTCCTGGTCCACGCGAGCCTGAATGTCGCGACCGATCTGGTCAACGGGCAACCAGGGATCGGGAAGCCTCTGGTGGCGGCGGCATGCGCGAAGGCACTGACCGGCTGACGTCTACCGAGACGGGCCCGACCGAGAATCGTTCGGTCGCAAACATCCGACACGAATGCCCCAAATCTCGCCGGCGCTAGACGACGTCCAACCCGGAGACCAGCCATCGACCGTCGGCCTTCACAAGTGCCAGTTCCACACGCGACTGCGACGGGTCCCCTTGGCCGAGGACCGGCGCATCCGGGCTGGTCACTGCCATGTCGAGAGCCACCAGAACCACGGCTCGATCAGGTTCGATGGACACGATGCCTGCACTGGTCGCCGAGCCCTTCGACGACGCCTTCGCCTCGTCGTTCGCCTTCCGCGCGAGCTGGGACGACTTGATGTATTCATCGGCGAACTCGGGAGTCGAGATCGCCCGGATGCGTCGATCGAGGTCGTCGTACTTACCGAACCCGTAGGTGAACATCTCCGACGCGTACGTCTTCGCATCGCGGAGCGCACCCTCCTCGTCGGTGCCGCCGTCGTCGCCCGACGACGCCGCGAGGAGCACACCGAGCACGATCACCGCCACCGCAAGGACGGCCACAGCCGCACCCAGCGCGACGACGACGTTGCGTCCGCCGGACGTCGACGGCTCAGCCGTGTCGCTCGACTTCGCGATGTCGACGGTCTCGCTAGCCTTCTCTGCTTCCTCCGCGCGGATGCGTTCGCGATTCGCCCTGTTCACGGCGAGGAAGTCGTCACCGTCGAGAGGTGTCGGGCTGTCGTCAGAACTGGAGGGCATGGGCACCAATGTAGCGGTATCTCCGTGTGCCCCTTGCCACAGCTCGTCTGATCACATATATCTGATAACAGAGTGTCGCACATCGCGACGCAGGCACCTTCCAGCATCAGGAGACGTCCACATGGTCACTTTCACCCCAGAGCAGACTGCGTTCGCACAGGCAGTCACCGACTTCTGCCAGCGCGAGACCGGCACCCGCGAGCAGCGTGACAAGTGGACGAACAACGGCGAGGAGAATCACTCGCAGGAGTTGTACAAGAAGATGGCCGACCTCGGCTGGGCGGGCATCATCGTCCCGGAGGAGTTCGGTGGGGCCGGGGCGGGAAACGTGGAGCTCTGCATCTTCCTCGAAGAGGCCATTCGCAACCAAGCGCCGATCGGCGGAATCGGGCCGACACTGATCACCGCCGCGGCCTACGAGAAGTTCGCGAACGACGACCTCAAGCGCGAGGTGCTCGAAGGCGTCGTCGCGGGTGACGCGCTGTCGATCTCGATGTCCGAGCCCGAAGCCGGATCCGACGTCGGCGCCCTCACTTGCCGCGCAGAGAAGGTCGAGGGCGGCTGGGTCATCAACGGCCAGAAGACGTGGTGCTCGAACGCTCATTTCGCGAAGTCGATCCTGCTCATCGCCCGAACCGACCGCAGCGGAGGCAAGCACGAGGGTCTCACCCAGTTCCACATCCCCGCCGACACTCCCGGCCTGCAGATCTCGCAGATCGACACCCTCGGCGGCCGCGAGGTGAACGACCTCTACTTCACCGATTGCAAAGTGCCCGATTCCGCCGTCGTCGGCCAGGTCGGCAACGGCTGGAAGCAGCTGATGGCAGGCCTCAACACCGAACGTCTCATCCTCGCCGCGATGCAGCTCGGACTGGCGCAGCGCTCGTTCGACGACACGCTCGCGTTCATCACCGAGCGAAAGCAGTTCGGGCGGCCGATCGGCACGTTCCAGGCGTTGCGCCACCGGATGGCCGACCACGCCACGGAGATCGCGTGCACCAGGGAACTCGTCTACAGCGTGGCGAAGGCCGCCGACGCCAACCCCGACAAGCTGATGCCGCGCGAAGCGTCGATGGTCAAGCTCAAGGCCACCGAGACGAGCAAGGCGATGACGATCGACGGCATGCAGATGATGGGCGGCTACGGCTACGCCAAGGAGTTCGACGCCGAGCGGCTGATGCGCGGCGCGATCATCTCGACGGTGTTCGGCGGCACCAACGAGATCCAGCGGGATGTCATCGGAAAGACGTATGGACTCTGACTCGGTCTCCAAGCCCGCACTGGGTCGGCGTCCGCAACTGTCGGAGGAGGTGGCGTCGGTCGTCCGACACAGGATCATGACGGCCGAGCTCCTCCCCGGCGAATGGGTCCGCCTCGACGAGACGGCCGCTGCGCTCGGGGTGAGCGTGACGCCGGTCCGAGAGGCACTGCTCACGCTGCGGGGCGAAGGCATGGTCGCCTTCGCCCCGCACCGCGGGTACACCGTGGCCGACCTGACCCGCACCGACGTCGCCGACCTGTTCTGGCTGCAGGGCGAAGCCGCAGCTCGCATCGCCCGACGGACATGTGTACTCATCACTCCGTCGGAGATCGATCAACTCTCGTGGGCGAACGCGAACCTCAGGGGCGCGGTCATGTCAGGAGACGCCGCCGCGATCGTCGAGGCCGAGTTCGATTTCCATCGGACGCACAATCACATCAGCGGCAGCGGAAAGCTCGCATGGATCCTGCAGAACGCGACGCGGTACACGCCGCACCAGCTGTACGCTCGCGACCCCGAGTGGGCGCGCGAGGCGCTCGAAGCCCACGAGGAGTTGATCAACGCGTATCGCGCAGGTGACGGCGAGGCCGCGGCCGGTGCCGTCCGTCGCCAGTTCGACGACGGCGCCGCCCGCCTCATCGGACACCTCGAATCCACTCCGATCTGGGACTGACCAGCCGTTTTGCACCGCACAGAATCCATGCGCTAGAGTTTGACCTCGGTTCGGAAAGAACATTCCCCCATAGCTCAATTGGCAGAGCAGCCGACTGTTAATCGGCAGGTTACTGGTTCGAGTCCAGTTGGGGGAGCTTCAAGAAACCCGCTGGTGACAGCGGGTTTCTTGCTTTTCTACCGACGAGTAAGTTTGCGGATGGGTACTTGGTGGGTACCTCGGAATCCCTGATGCGCCGTAAGTTGCTTGCGTTTGTCTGCGGTTATTGCCTACGGTGTGGGCACCACTTCTTCGAGGGTTGGAAGACCCCAGCGGCCGCCCCGGCCGCGGCTGAAGCGCTTCGGGCACTGAGACGCCCGGCACCGGCGAGGCCGGCTGCAGGACTGGGCGTTCAGAGGCATTCAGACCTCTGGAGAAGAAGTGTCCGAAACGAACCTGCTCGATGATGATCTGCGGGCGTTCCGCGCGAGCACCGTCGCCGAAAGGCTCGACGTCTCCGTCGACACCGTCATCCGACTTGTCGACTCCGGCGAGCTGCGCTCGATCCGGCCGCGTGAGCGCGGACGAGTGCTGCTGATCTCGGCAGCGTCACTGCGGCGGTACATCTACGGGGACAGCGAGTGACGCAGGGATTGCGGCCACTCACGCCGGTACTCCCCCGGCGATGCTCGACGTAAGCAGCAGGAGCAGTAGCAACAGCGCCACCGCGGCCACCTCGGTGATGATCGACGACTCCACAACAGCAGCCGGCCACCGCGGCCACCCTCGGTTACACACGACTCCACGGCCGCAACACGCACCGCAGCGCCCCGGCGCTCCTCCCGAGGGTCGGTTGGGTCGGTTGGGTCGGTTCGAATTCCGCTACGCGCATGCGGAAATTTTTCCGTGCGCCTCGGTGAGTGTCACATTTACATCACCTGTCACATGTGCCCCATTCCAGGGTGTCGCACGTTTTCATTTCGTGTATGTGGGAGCCAAAAGCAACCGACCCAACCGACCCAACCGACTCTTGCCTCCGACGCAGCCCCGTAGGCGAGCGCTCCGTGATACTCTGGTCGTAGTTGTCAGGGGCCGCTACGCCAGGTTCCTGGCAAGGGATAACCCCGAGGATGGACGTCAGTCCACGGTGTAGCCACCGAACGGCCGAGCAGCCGGTACTCCTCCGACGTGACGCAGGATCTCGCCCGGCAGGCGAGGCGACATAAGAGGCTGGGTAGGGAGTTAGCGCTCCTGTAAAGCACCGGGCGGATTCGTTCCGCCAACGAGGCACGGAACGAATCCGCCCAGGTATCGCCGGGAAAGCACCCCTCTCCGGACAGTTCAAGCTGTCTGGAGTTTTTCATGGGTTGCACCCTTGAGGTGGCCGCTCTCGCGGCCCCCGAAATGTGGACCACCGGCGACGCCGTCGCCGCTGGTTGGGGCTATTCCACCGTCCGTAAGTACATCACGGACGGTTTGATGCCGTCTGCGGAGAAGGTTCAGGGCCAGTGGCGGTTCGACCGCGCCGAACTCGAAGCGCTGCGCGAGCCCGTCCCGGCGGACATCGCGCCTGCCGTCGAAGTTCTGAGTGATCCGGTCCGGGAGTGGACGCTGGAGCAGGTGGCATCTGCTCCGCCGATGAATGCGCGTGAAGCGCGCGTTGTGGCCGCGATCTTCCGGCGCACCGCCAAGGCGGGTGTCGCGGGGTGATCGCAGAAGAAAACCCCGGATGCCAGTCCGGGGTCTCCACGAATCCTGCGTCTCACGGCACGGAGTCTGTGTCTCACTATATGGGACATGCTGACGGGGCCGCAAGCGGTGCTGTGTCAATCGCGCCGGAGCATGTCGACGAACTCGCTGTGTCCGCCGTTCCGCTCGATGTGGCCAAGGAGCACGGCGTCTACACGGCGACGGATCGTGACGGGTTGCCCGGATGGGCGCAGTGGCTCGACGACAAGTTCGGCACCGTGATCTACCCGGTGCTCTGCTACCCGATGGTCGAGCCCGATGGGTCGATCACTGGCCAGGTCAAGCCGGCTGCGGGCTCTGTGGTCGACAACGACGGCAACGAGATGAAGTACGTCTCCCCTGCCGGGGCCGAGTCTCCGCAGTTCCCGGCCGTTCGCGTGGTCGACACCCCTGCCGGGGTGATCATCGCCGAAGGCGTGAAGCAGGCACTGGCGCTGGCCGCGTACGCTCCAGCCGACTGGTCGATCTACCGGATCTGTGGGATCACCGGCTGGGTGCGCGATGGCGTGCCCACCAAGCACCTCCGCGTGGTCCGGGGTCACGGTGTCGTCATCGTGCCGGATGCGGATGCCTCCACCAAGCGCGCGGTGTACGACGGCGCCGCCGAGCTCGGAGCTGCGTGCGCGATGCGCCGAGCAGAATCTGTGCGGTTCGCCCGCGTGGCCGGGTTCGGCAACACCGGTATCGACGACCTCCTGGGCGCGTGCGCTGATGACGACGAACGCCGTGAGATGGTCCTGGACCTGTTGGCAGCAGCATCGGACAAGCCTGCGAAGACCCCGCCGAAGGGTTTGACCGCCACACAACGCAAAGAGAACGAGGCCAGTCGCGCTGCCGCTCGACTGGCCGCTGAACGGCGCAACGATCCGCGGCCTGTCATCCATGTCGGCGAGGACCGCTTCCAGGTCATCCACCAGCTCGACACCTTATTGCACCGCTGGTTCGACGGCCGGGTGCTGTTCCGACACGGTGATGCCCTTGGACAGATTGTGACTGAGGAGCGCGGGCCGGTGGTCAATGCGGTGACGCAGGGTGCCTTCGCCGACCTCGTGTCACAGGTGGCGATCACGGTCGACGGCGCTGTCCGCGACGACGGAAAGGGTTGCTCTCACCCCTTCGCCTGGCCCGACAAGAACACTCTCGCCGCCGTCGAGTCGCGTTTTCGCACCTACATGCCGCTTGATGGTGTTAGCGGTGTGCCGCTGGTGCGGGCAGATGGGTCCGTCGTCACAGCCGCTGGGTACGACGCCGAAACGCGGCACTACGTCCATCTCACCGACGACCTGATCGGTCTGGATGTACCCGACAGTCCGACACGGCAGGACATCGGTGACGCCGTGCAACTTCTGGTGGTCGACCTGCTCGGGGACTTCGCGTTCAAGGACCGATCCGACGTCGCGCATGCGATAGCGGCCATCCTGACCCCGCTTGTGCGCACGTTGTTGCCGACGAGCCCTGGCTTCGCCGTGAACGGCCTCCAGATGGGGATCGGCAAGGGTTTGCTGCTGTTCGTGATCTCGACGGTGGTCTCCGGGCTCATGCCTCCGCTGGCGATGCTTCCCTCGAATGAGGATGAGATGCGCAAGTCGTTGACGGCGATCTTGCACAGCGGCCAGACGATCGTCTTCTTCGATGAGACGGCCGAACTCGATTCGGCGGTGCTCAACGGCTTTATGACCGCTGAGAGATGGTCGGATCGACGTTTGGGTGTCACGGAGCGGATCGAGATGCCGAACACGGCCGTCGTTTTTTTCGCCGGCAATCAGATGGTCATCCTGGGTGATGCGGCGCGGCGCATTGTCCAGATCCGACTCCATACCGATGAGCCCAACCCGGAGAACCGCACTGGCTTCCGTCATTCGGACCTCAAGGGGTGGGTGGTCGAGAACCGTGCGCGGCTCCTGCGAGCGTGCCTGGTGCTGATCCGTGCGTGGTTCGATGCCGGTCAGCCGGTCCCGGACCACAGCTTCCGCATGGGCTCCTTCGAGAGGTGGCAGGACATGATCGGCGGAATCCTGATGGTCGCCGGCATCGAGGGCTTCACCGAGGGTATGGCCGAGCAACGCGCGGACGCCGACTTCGAGGGTCAGCACTGGGCCGCTCATCTGGCCTGGTTGTCGGACAAGTACGGCGACGGCGAGTTCACCGCGCGAACCGCGGCCGACGACCTGCGCTATGACGACGAGGCTGAGTACCCGCCGGGCCTGGAGAACCTGGTCGAGAAGTCTTCGGCCGCCCGTGAGTTGGGCAAGGCGTGGTCCAAACAAACCGATCGTTGGCGTCCGAACGGTCTGCGGATCGTCCGGTCGGTCGCCGGTCAGGGCGGCCGGATGAAGTGGCGGATCGAGCAGTTCGACGAAACAGCCGGGGGCCCCGTTGAATCTGCTGCGGCGACTTCTGCGCCTCCGCCTGCGCCGAAGATGCCCGCTGAGGGTGGTCGTCCGATGCCGGTCATCACCGATCTCGACGAAGGGGTGGCGTGATGAGCGCGATCTTCTTCGACATCGAGACCCCCGACGCCGACGAGCTGTACACCTACGGCCAGGGCTACTGCCGCCTGGCAGGGTACGCGGTCGACGATGGCCCGGTGGTCATCACCACGGACATGGACGAGTTGTGCGAGGTGATCGCGGCCGCCGACCGGATCTGGGCGCACAACGCGATCGGCTTCGATCTGGCGGCTCTGGAACACTGGCACGGACTCGATGTGGCCGAACTGGTTGAGCAGGGCCGGGTGCGCGACTCGCTGATCCTGGCCCGGCTCAACGATCCCCCGCTGCCGGGCAAGGTTGACGCACGTCGCTACGGCCTCGATGCGCTGGGGCGCCGACTGCTCGGCGAGGGCAAGGTGGTCGACGACGGTGCGTCCGCGCTCAAGAAGCTGTCCGAACTGCACGGCGGTTACGACCGGATTCCGCTGGACGATCCGACGTATCGGGCGTACCTGGAGCAGGATGTGGAGCTGCTGCGGTCCGCGGCGAGCTTCCTGGCGTGCGACGCCTACGGCGTGCGGGAACACCAGGTCATGTACCGACTGTCACAGATCAGCCGCAACGGCTGGCGGGTCGACGTGGCTGAGGCTCGCCGTCGTGTCGCGGCGCAGGAGTCGCGGACAGTCGGTTTGCGCAAGGAGCTTTCCGACCGCTACGGCCTGCCGACAGATGGCAAGGCCCCGCACCGGACCAAGGCTGGGATCGCGGCGCTGGAACGCGCGTTCGAAGCCTGCGGCGTTGTCCCGCCCCGGACCGCCAAGGGCGCGCTGGCCACTGGCAAGGACACGATCATCGGCCTGCTGGACGAGCATCCTGAGAACCCGGTCTTGCGGGAGCTGTGCGCGCTGCTGCTGGCGCTCAACGGGCAGCGATCGGTGACGCAGACGGTCCTCGACCACACCGGACCCGACGGTCGCGTGCACCCGTGCATCGACGCCGGGCAGAGCACTGGTCGGATCTCGGTGACCAAGCCCGGTCTGACCGTGATGGGTAAGAGGGACAGGGCCAATGCGCTGGAGCGGTCGCTACTGCTGCCCGATGAGGGTGGTGTCTTGATCGCGTTCGACCTTTCACAGGTCGACGCCCGAGCGGTGGCGGCGCACTGCCAGGACCCGGCCTACATCGACGCATTCGCCCCGGGCAAGGATTTCCACACCGAGATGGCCTTGGCCCTGTTCGGCGATCCGGCCCGGCGGTCCGACGCGAAGCCGGTCACCCACGCAACGACCTACGGCATGGGCCCTCGCGGGCTCGCGACGTCCGCGGGCATCCCGCAGGGCGAGGCGGAGAAACTCATGCAGACTCTCGACCGCCGGTTCCCGGGGTTGGCGCGGTGGAAGCAGGAGATCCGGCGCGAGGCCGAGCGCGGGTTCGTCTATTCCGCGTGGGGTCGGCCGATGCGGATCGAGAGGGGCCGTGAGTACACCACCGCGCCGGCGTCGCTCGGCCAGGGAACCGCGCGCGACATCCTCGCCGAGGGGATCCTCCGGCTCCCCGAGTGGCTGATCCCCTGTCTGCGTGGGGTGGTTCACGACGAGATCGTGCTGTCGGTGCCTTCCGACCGGGCCGGCGAGGCTGAGCTGGCCGTGCTCAGTGCGATGCAGTTCCAGATGTGCCTCTCTCCGGATGCGATCCCGGTGCCGATTCTGGCCGACAAGTCCGACCGGGGTGCCGACTGGGCCGACTGTTATCGCAGCGAGAAGTCCGATTGGCCGGAGGTAGCCCGCGACCACCGCGAGCAGACCCGCTGCCACGACCCGGGGTGCGTGTGGCACACCGGCAACAACGAAGGAGGACGTACGGATGGGTGACGTGATGAAGCCGGGCCGCGGTCGCCCGGCACTGGTCGAAGCGGTGATCGCTTTGTCCGAATCGGATACATGGGACGAGGCACGGGGCGAGTGGGAGCCCTCCGGCGGCGAACATGCGAAGGGTGTCGGCTCGTATGACAACGAGTGCGTCTGCGGCCAGAAGGGGTTGGTGTACCTGTTCGAGATCGCGAATCCGCTCACCGGCGCGGTGCTCGGACCGATCGGCTCCGAGTGCATCCACTACTTCGAGGACGCGGCGATGGACGCGAGTGTGGCCGCGCTCAAGGCGATATGGAATCTGGAGCAGGTCGTGGCGGCGCACATTCCGCTGGAGATGAAGCACTTGAGCCGTTTGAAGATCGCTGCGCTCTTCGAGTACGGGGCGATTGAACAGAGGGAGTACAACTTCCTTCTCGACATGTTCAACAGTCGCCGTGCCCCGTCCGCGAAGCAGCGGGCCTGGGCGGTGGCGATCCTGCGTGCCGGACCCGGCTCGGTGCGGGCATTCCTGACCGATACCGCGGCAGGCAACCGGCCGCTCGTGCGGGTCCGAACCATTCCCGAGGCGGTGACCCGATGAGCACCATCACCGTCTACACCAAGCCGTCATGTGGCCCGTGCGCCATGACGATCCGACGACTCGACGCGGCCGGCCTGACCTACAACACCGTCGACATCAGCCAGGACGACGACGCCCGCGACTACGTCATGGCGCTGGGCTACCAGCAGGCGCCCGTCGTCGTGGCCGGCACCGAGCACTGGTCGGGGTTCCGGCCCGAGCGGATCAAGGCACTCAGCATGGAAGGAGCGGTCGCATGACCGACTACCCGGACTACCTCGCGGAAGACGTTCACCCTGAGGACTACGCGGCGGATCAAATCGCCCTCCGTCAACGGGTCTGCGAGGCGTACTTCGCGCCTGAGCGGGTGGCACGGCTCGCGGGCCTGGAGCCGTATGTGATCATGGGCGGACTGCTGGAGGCGATCAACGAGGCGATCGCAGCCGAGCAGGCTCGGATCGACGATGGGACGGTCCGACCGTCGAGTCCGCTACGCCCGCTGCGCGCTGTGGGGTGGTTCGAAGCCCTCCACGCGATCCTGGCTCTGCACCCGGTGCGCGTCCTGTTTCTGTCCGGCGGGCAGCGCGTGCTGGGTCTGTACGACGACGATCCCACGTCGCCGACCTACCGGACCTTCAGTCATCCGGATCGGTGGTTGCACGAGTTGGTCATCCGGTACGGCGGCAACCGGCGTGCGGCGGGCGTCGGGAACATCCGTCTCCATCTGAGGCTCAAGGCCCGCGCGTTGTCTGTCGACGACGTCGCTGACGACGAGAACGGAGCATCGGCATGAGCCGCACGGTGAAGGTGAACACCTACCACCGGGGCTTCGGCTGGACCTTGATCCTGAGCTTCACGATCATCTCGATGATGCTCAACGGCGTGCACGCGGTCCTGACCATGCGCGCCGACGGCGACGGCTGGGCAGCGTTCGCGATCGCTCTGATGGCCGTGATGGCGCCGCTGTCGATGCTGCTGACCACTCACCTGTTGGTGGGCCTGATCCAGGACTGGAGCCACCGGCGTACCTGGCTGGTGCGCCTGCGGGGCGTCGTGGCTGCGGTGTCGGCTGCCATCGCCCTGGTGTCCTTCGTCCTGTCGTTCGCGGCGCTGCGGGACATGGCCGTCCTCTACGGCGAGATGAGCACGAGCCTGGCCTGGCTGGTGCCGCTGATCATCGACGCGGTGATCCTGGCCGCGACCCTGGCGGTTGTTGTCGCGGAGGCGGAGATGCGCCTGGATCGCGAGGAGATGGCCCGCGCCGCCGAGTTGGCTGAGGCGTCCGTGACGACGGACAGCGGTGTCACGGTGGCGGCTGTCCGGATGTCCGCCGGGCCGTCGATGACACCTGGACACGACCGGGCGGACAGCACCGGCGGACACCCTGTCGTCGGTGTCCGCCGGACTGTCACGGACACCGCGGATGACACTGTCGTGGACACGCTGGACACTGCGGCTGACACTCCGGCTGCGGTTGTCCAGGACACCGTGATTCCGCTGTCACGGCCCGCTGACCAGCGTGTGGACAGTCCGTCGGTGTCCGTCCAGGGCTCGGCTGACACTGCTGACACGGGTGTCCTGGACACCGCGGATGACATCTTCGATGACGATGTCCAGGATGAGGCTGACACCTTCGATTCCGCTGTCCAGGACATCGTTTCCGGGGGTGTCAAGGCTGCGAATGACACCGCCGTGGACACCGGTGAGACCGTGGCTGACACTGCGACTGCCGGTGTCCAGGACACCGCGGATGACACCTTCGATGGCGGTGCCCGCGATGACGCGGACACCTCCGCGGACACGCTGGACCTGGCGTCGGTGACGGCGCGGGTCATCGCCGAGGTCGGCACCACCGCGGACACCGCGGTCGTCGAGCGTGTCCTGGAACTCGCGCTCGATGGCATGAGCGCCCGCAGGATCAGTGACGCGCTGGCGCCCGAGGGACCGAGCCGGACCCCGATCGCGGCGTGGGTCAGGGCGGCCAAGGAGCAGCCGGTCTACAGCGCGGCCCTCGCGGGTCGCCGCCAGCTCGTCGCCGTCGACTGACCCGGTCGACGCCGAAGACCCCCGCCTGCCACTGGCCGGCGGGGGTCTTCTCATGCCGCGGTCGAGGCCTTCCTGATGCCCATCTGCATATTCTGAAAGAACTCCGCGGCTACTGCACCGGATATTTCGTCGGCCCCATCGACGTACTCGCCGACCGGTCCGTGGTCTGCGCCAGGACAACCCGACCGCCCGCCGACAGCACCCTGCACAGCCGTCCGCGACGGCCGCCGGTGTGCAGCGGCCCGGTGCGGGCGGAGCCCGCTCGGGACGATGCCGCTTCGACGTCGACCGTGCTGGCCAGGTGTCGGCCACCGCCAGAGCGGCCACCGCCGGCGACCACCGCAGATCCTCTTCACCGCTGCGGTCGACCATCACCGAGCTGCGGACAGGCCGCAGAAGAACATCCTGATGCCCGTTCCGGCCGCCTCATCACGCCGCTGCCGGCCCATCGGCCGGATCGGCACCACCGGGGCCATCCGGGGCCGAAATCGCCGCAGAAGGGCCGTTTTCGACCCCTGCGCCACCTGCGTCACGGGCATTAAAAAGGCGGCGCAGGGTCACGGGGTATCTGACCTGCGGAAACGGCAAGGCGCGAATAACCCTGCGCCGTAGAGAAACGGCACGGCGCAGGCCCCCCTGCGAAACCCCTGTTCTCGCAGGTAGACCCCTGCGCCATCGACCCCGATTTCGGGGTCATTTCGGAGGGGTGCCCGAAAACCGTAACTGGCATAAGGGAGAGTGACGCACTTCGAGTTTCGGCGCTGGTCACCGAACCCCTGCCCGGACGCCGGTGGCCGCGAGCGAGCGAGTGGCCATCCGGTGCCGGGATCCAGGCAGGCCGGCACGGATGCGAGCGCGCGAGCATTCGGGTCTGCCGCCGACCCCACGGGCCCGTTACCGCAGGTCGCGGGCCCTGCCGCGCTGCGCGCGGACCGAGGGCCGCAGGCCCGATCCCTGTTATCCCCCGCGCGAAGCGCGGCTCCCCAAGCGAGCGCAGCGAGCGGTGGGAATCACCGGGCCGCAGGCCCGCCGAGCGCAGCGAGGGTAGTGATTCCAATGGGGCCTAGGAATCACCCCTGTTTCCGGGTAGCATCGACGGGGAGCGCAGCGAGGGCCCCCGTCGATGCAGGGACCCGGGAACAGGGGTGAGGCCTACCGGCGACCGCCGCGGGGGCGGCGAGCGCAGCGAGCCGGAGGGCCCCGCGCGGCTGTCGCCGGGGACGCCGCAGGCGGCCCGCCACCGGCCGTCAGGCCGGCCATAGAGATCAGGGAGGAGACGCCGAGCATGTCGGACACCGCGAGCAGAGCGTCGATGGACTTCCGCAGCATGCAGTCGGCGAGCCCGGCCGCGGATGCGACGCGGCGGATGAACACTCTGTACGAGTCGATGCGCAAGACCGCCGGTCCGCAGGCTGTCGCGATGTACGCGGCGCAGAACCCGGCGATCAATCCGGATATGACTCGGTTTAATCGGGACTTTGTCAACGACGGCGAGGGCGGGTACCGCACAGCCACATCGTTGAAGGAGGTGGTCGACTACGGGACGGCGCGGCGGAACAGGCTGTCGCGGCCGATCAAGGGCAAGCTCGACAAGCACGGCGAAGGTGCCGGCGAGCGGCACGCCCAGACCATCGTGATGCAGTTACCCATGTACTTGCTTGAAGAGGACGGCACCTTCTACCACCCGCTCGGCAAGGACGGGCTGCCGAAGGACGGCAAGGACGACCGCCCGCTGGTCTCGCTCCCCCGCTACCGGATCAAGCCGGAGATGCAGAAGGAGGCCGATCGATACGTCGAGGCGGTGATGGA
Source organism: Gordonia malaquae NBRC 108250 (assembly GCF_000344135.1). Lineage (GTDB taxonomy): Bacteria > Actinomycetota > Actinomycetes > Mycobacteriales > Mycobacteriaceae > Gordonia > Gordonia malaquae. The sequence goes on from NZ_BAOP01000004.1 coordinate 250,930, forward strand.
CTTCCAGGCGGCGCTGCTGCCCGGTGGTCAGGATGCGATCCACGGCGGCTCCTTGAACCTGGACGAGCACCGGCCGCACCTGCAGCTGTTGGTGGACCCCTTCGCGGCGAATCCGCGCGGCAAGGAGCCGGACGCGCTGCTGAACTCGTTCAGCTACACGTTCGGCAGGCATCCGAAGGACAAGATCAACTTTCCGTTGCGGCAGAAGGTTGACAAGCGGTCCCGCCGGCCGGTCTTCGACAAGGCCGGCGATCCGGTCATGGTCGCCATCGGTGCCGACGGCAAGATGGAGATGTACCACCAGCGCTTCAAGGACTACTTGGTCGAGAAGGGCTTCGCGATCGAGGCCGAGCGTGATCCAGTGCGCCACGATCGCCGGGTCGTCGGCGACATGATCGACTACGGCGAGGCGATGGACGCCGCCCGCGAGGCCCAGGAGCAGTCGCAGACGGCGATGGCTGATCTGGGCGCGGCGCTGGAGACCGAGGACTCGGCCGCGGGGCTGATGGCCGATCTCGCGGCCGAGATCGATGTGCAGAAGGTGGAGCTGGCTGCCGAGCGGCGCGCCGCCGATGCCCGTGCGGCCGAGGTCATCGCCGAGGCGGAGCGCACTCTGGCCGCTGCGCGAGAGAGGGCCGCACACGCTGAGTCCGCGGGGTACGACGCGGGCTTGACCGCCGGTGTGGCCGAGGGGCGGGAGCAGGGTCGCGCCGAGGGTCTGTCCGCGGTGCAGGAGCTCCGGGAAGAGTTAGAGACCGCGGTGGAGGACGGCCGCAAGCAGGGTTACAAGGAAGGCTACGACCACGGTCGGGAGCGGGGCCGGGTGGCCGCGAATATCGAGTACGACTTGAAGGTCGCGCGACTTGAGGAGCGTGAGGCGGCCGTCGAGCGATGGGAAACCGAGACCGCACCGGCACTGCGCGACGAGATCCGCACCGAGATCGAGAACGAGATGCAGGCCGATCGTGATGCGGCCACGCAGGCCCGAGATGAGGCTGAGCGGGACCGAGACGAGGTCAAGCGCCGACTGGATGCGATCCCGGTATACGACCCGGCCGAGGCCGAGAAGCACTCGCCGGCAGAGCTCGTCCGACACCTGAAGAAGATGCGCGACGCCGACTCCGGCAAGCCGGTGCTGGAGCAGGCGCACCATCTGGGTGTGCAGAACTACGAGGCTGAGGCTCAGGGCCAGGGCGTCGATCAGAAGACGTTCATGACCGAGACGCGCGCCGAGCGCAACGAGCGCCTGAACGCCCGTGGCGTGCGGCTGTCGGCGTCGACGGAGCAGCAGCAGAAGAAGAGGCCCCAGGGACAGGGCCCGGGACAGAGCTAGGAGGAGCAATGACGGACCTTTCACCGGCGACCGAGGCGGTGCTGGCCGATCGGCAGGCCGAGCGCTATGAGGCGATGGCGGCATCGCGGGAGGAGAGGTCGGCGCGGTGGTACGGCGGCGGGAGCTATGCCTTCGTCGACTCGATGGCCACCGCGGACGAGTACAGGAAGAAGGCCGCGGCGTTTCGCGCGCAGGCGCGGCACTATCGCGAGCTGGCTGCTCGCGCGACGAAGGGATAGGTCATGGCAGATGAGATCGACAACGAGCGGGTCGAGCAGATCCGCAAGCTCCTGGACGCCGAGGGCGAGGCCGCGGTGCAGCACCGTTTCGGCGAGGAAGAGCTGAACAGCGAGGAGTTCCGCATCGCACAGAGGCAGCGCCAGCAGGCGCGGGCCCGGCACCAGGCCGCGGCCGAGAAGAGGGTGCGCGAGGCCGAGGCGAGCGAGGCCGACCGTGCGGCCGCAGTGGACCGGGAGCAGGCGCGCAAGGAGCAGGCGACCGAGCAGCGCGAGGCCGAGGCGACCACGGCGGCGCAGGATCGGGGCCAGAGCTCGGCCGGGCAGCAGGGCCGCAGCGGCGCACAGGCCGACCGCACCGATGCCCAGCGCGGCCCGGACCGGGCCCGGCAGGCTCAGGAGAGGGTGGCCGCGGTGCGCCGGGACCTGGCCGAGGGCGATCGGCACCGTCATGAGAAGGAGCTGGCCGGCAGTCAGGGCCGCGGTCAGGGCAGGTGAGGTGACAGACGACAGCCCCGGTGCATCGCACCGGGGCTGTTCTCTTGGGGCCGGGTCAGGTCGTCAGGTTGGTCGAGGAGATGTCGACCAACCTGACGAGTTTGCCGGGCCCGCCGGCGATGAGTAGCCGGCCCTGACCCCGGCCGGGCAGCAGCTCGGCCCCGCTGATCCGCTCCACCCGGTCGCGGCCACCGGAGGCATGTCCGGCCACGTCGGTGGAGACCGAGCCGCGCTCGACGTGCCCGGCCGCCCAGGACGCCCGTTCGAGCAGTTCTTGTTCCACCGGGCAGGGCGCGCCGGACCCCGGCGGCAGGATGAGGATCTGCGGGAAGACGTCGCGCAGGACTTTCAAGCCCGAGCTTCCCCAGCGGGGCTCGAACTGGCTGGTGGCCTGCACCGCGGCGACGATGCGGATCCCAAGGCCGCGAGCTTCCCCGATCCAGTTGGCCAAGCGAGGCAGGGGCGAGGTGTTGGGCAGCTCGTCGACCGACATGAGCAGCGCAGGTAGCTGGTCGACCCGGCGGCGCCAGTGGTTGACCAGACCGGTCAGCGTCGTGGCCGCCGCCGGTGCGGCGTTGCCGGTGAGCGGCGAGATGATGTACAGCGTCGCGCCGGGGGCTTCGAGCATGTCGGGCCGGAACGGCACCGCGGTGCCGTCGCCGGCCACGGCGTCGGAGGACCAGGCCCCCAGCGCGGTCTGCATGTTGATCGCGATGGACCCGCGCTGCTCGTCGGAGCGGCCCCGGGCCGCGGACAGGGCGCTGGCGTGGCGGGAGCCGCTGGCCACCAGCCGGTTGATCGCCGTCAGCCAGTTCGGAGTCTGGTAGTCGGCGGGGGTGTCGGGGTCGACGGTGAGCGCGGCTGCGTCGGCATCGACGGCGGCCAGGGCCCAGTTGATGCCGCCGCCGGGCTTGTCTTCGTTGTCGACGGGGTCGTAGTAGCCCGCGGCCGCGGTGAGGATGCCGGCCAGCGGCCGCATGGCCAGGGACTTCCAGAACGCCCCGTCGCCGCCTCCCCCGCCGCCGTCGCCCGCGGCCAGATCGCCCACCTCCATCAGCAACCCGGCCATCTCCAACGCGGTGTCGTTGCTGTCGACGAGCGTGGTCGGGTCCGAGCTGACGAGGGTGACCGGCAGGCCCTGGTAGGCGCTCTCGGGCACCTCGTTGGACAGGTCCATGACGTAGACGGGTCCATAGCGAGCCCTCGTCGCGATGGTCAGGCCGAGGATGTCGGCCTTGGATGACACGCTCACCACCGGGCGGCGGCCCCACTCCAGCACACCTGTGGAGATCACGGTCCGGCTCTTGCCGGCCGAGGTGATGCCGGTGATCAGCACGTGGGGCATGCCGGTGCGGTAGGGCCGGCCGGTGTCGGGGTCCAGGCCCACGTAGGGCTCATCCAAGGGCGCGGCGCTCTTGGCGGGGGCCGCAGGCGCGGCGCTCTTGCGGCGCAGGACGGTTGCCATTGCTATCAGGTCTCCTTCTTCTTGGCGCTGTGGCGCTCGGTCATCACGCGCGCTCCGACGGCGCGTCGGCGGGCACGGTCGGCCTCTCGGACAGCGGTGACGTATTCGAGCACCGCGTCCTTGCTGCCTGGGTCGTCGGCGCGGTCGAGCGCGTATTCGATGAGCGCGCGCGAGAGCAGCCCGGTCGAGAGGGTCGTTTGCGCACCGAGCGCGCGCAGGCGCTGCGCCTGGTCGCTGGTCACGGTCACGGCGATCCTCTTCTCTGCTGGTTGGTCGGACATCGAGCCTCCGTTCGATCCGATGTCGCTGTATTATTGTAAATACAACAACACCATTGTATCTTTGTAACTACAAGCGTTCAAGCAATAGCACAGGGAGGTGTCATGGGTGCGGATATGTATGAGAAGGAACGGGCCGCGTGGCTGCGCGCCGGTCGGGGTCAGGGCATCGCCAGCCGGATGCGCCGGGTGGACCTGCTCGATCGGGCGGCGTCCCGGCGCGACCGGGACCAGGCGGGGCTGGCCGGCGCCGCGGCGGTACAGGCGATCAGCAAGTCGAGTTCGTGGACCTGGACTCACAAGCCCGGCGGCGAGTGGCGTGGGTGGGTCAAGTGGGCAGCGCTGCCGATGGCAGCGCTGCTGCTGCCGTCGGTGCCGGGGGTCTACCTGGGCCGGTACGGCTATCGGGTGCTGGAGCGGTCGGTGGGTCCGAAGCTCGGCCGCCGGATGCTCTGGGTCGGCGCCGCGTTCGCGGTGCTGGGCACGGTCGCGTTCATCGCCCGGGTGGCGCTGACCGACTGGCCGCGACTGGGTGTCGCCTACGGCGTCGGCCGGTTCTTCCCCGGCGACTGGATCCTGCTCGGCGGTCTGGCCGGGTGGGCGCAGTGGACCGTGGTCGTGGCACTGGGCACGGTCGCCTACCAGGTCTGGGCCTGGGGCTGGGCCGGTGCGCCGACGCCGGGCCCCGCGGCACCGAAGAAGAGGGCCGACGGCACCTGGACCGCGCCGAGCAACAAGGTCGAGTTCGAGGTCGACCGGGGCGAGGAGTACGTGCCGCCGGCCCCGGCCCCGGAGCCGGCCGCTGAGCCCGAGGTCGCGCCGGGCGGGTACTGGGACGTCGAGGACCACGACGAGGAGGAGACCCGATGAGCACCAACCAGCCGATCACCGTGAATGTCCAGAGCGGAGCGGGTGAGGTCCTGCGGATCGTCAGCACCATTCTGCTGTTCGGCGGCGCCGGCGCGGTCGCGTGGTCTGTGGCGCAGGGTGCGCACGCCGAGCTGGCCGCGACCGGTATGACGCTGATGATCGTGATGATGGTCAAGCTCATGTACCGGCGCGGTCTGGTGCGGTTGCCGAGCAGCGATGGCGGTGACGACGGCTTCGCTGCGACGAAGGGCATGATCGCCCAGGTCAGCGGTGAGTATCAGCGCTGGCTGGCGGGCACGAGCATGCCCGCCCTGGCGGTCATCTCGATCGGCTACGCGATCGCGTTCCTGGTGCTGCGCGCGGGCGTTTCCGCCGCGTTCTCGGTGTTCCAGAACCTTTGGGTGGCCGGCGGTGTCGCGGCGATGATCGGCGCGGTCGTCGTGTTCCCCTCGCTTCTGCCGAGCATCCTGGGCTCGCTCAAACGCAAGGGCGTCGTGGGTGCGCCCGTGCCGCCGACCGTCACCGCGACGGCGACGGTCCAGCCCGCACCGGCCCCCACCGCGACCCCGGCTCCGACACCTGCGCCGCAGCCGACACCTGCACCTGCCCCCGCACCGGCCAAGAGGGTCGTCGTGCGCCGAGTCAACAAGATGGAGAACAACAATGTCTGATCACGAAGAGTTCGAGTACGTCGACGAGGACGGCAACCCGTTGTCGGTCGAAGAGATCGCGGCACTGGGCGACGACATCGAGATCGTCGAAGAGGTCGAGGATGTCGAGGAGGTCGAGGCGCCTGCTGCGCAGCAGCCGGCCGCCGAGACCCCCGCCGTGCCCGCGGACGGAGGTTCTCGGGTACCGAAGGCTCTGCTGGGCGGTGTTGCGGCGCTGGTGCTGCTCGTTGGCGGTGGCGCGGCGTACGGCATGCACGCGCTGGGCCAGCAGAATACGGCCGAGGACGTCGCGGCCGCGGCATCGAGCAAGGTCGAGGAGGTGCAGTCGTCCGTCGAGGACAAGAAGGAGGAGGTCTTGGAGCCGGAACCGTCGGCCGCGCCTGAGCCGGTCCGCACCGGCGCTCGTGTCACCGGTGCGCAGTGCATGGACCCGGCCCAGGCACGCTGGGACGGCGAGGGCGAGATGCCCGAGTTCCGCCTCCGGCGCGAGTCGGCCGCAGAGCTTCCGTCCTCGATCACGGCTCGGGTGAAGAAGCGACACAAGGACGATCCTTCCGAGCTGTCGATCGTGCAGTCCGAGAGGAATCGGCTGGGTGTGTACGCCTCTGATTCCGCGGGCATCTACAGCCGGGCGGTCATCTCCATCACCGGCGGCGTGCCCGTCGTGCTCAATTCCGGTGCCACACCGCGCGTCGGCGACGACGCGGGCGCGTGCCCGACCCTGGCCCGTGCGACGACGTATGCGGTGGTCGACGGTGACAAGGAGAAGCCCATCGAGATCCTCGCGAGCAAGAGCGTCGGCGATGTCATGTACGGGATCACCGACGACGAAATCATCGAGCTGAGCCTGGAGAAGATCGAGGCCGATCAGCCGGAGAAGGTGGGTGCTGCCAGCAGTTCTGCTCCGAGCGAGTGAGCCGTGAGAAAGAAGAACCCCGCTGGTGCGCATATCGCACCAGCGGGGTTCTTCGCTTGTCAGGGTCAAGGGCGGACCGCGATGACGCGCAGATCGAGCATGTCCGCGACAATCGTTGTGCGGGTGAGGGTTTCACCACGCCATGCGAGATCGACACTGATCTCGGCCATCCCGTGATCACCCGGTTCGCTCAAATCGATGCTGCGGAGCATGGTGATGCGGCCGCTCAACTCGCTGCCGAGGTCGAGCAAGATGTCGCCGTGCCGCAACTCGTGCGCAGCGACGACGATGAAGTCGGCAAGCTCCGGCTCGTGCGGTTCAGGTGTCACGAAAGACGAATACACCCCCGGTCGGACAGTCCTGGACGGAGTAGTCGTACCGCAGGTCGCGTGTCCAACTCGCCCAGTCGAAGTAGCGCTGAACCTCGTCGGAGACACCGTCGAGCAGGCCGATGCCCTCAGCCAGGTCCTGCGCGTAGTCGTCGAAGGAGTCCCACTCGCCCGCGTACCGCTCCTCGAAGTCGCCGATCACCGGGTAGTCGGTGTCGCCCTCGGCGACGTAGCTGCCGCTGCGCACCCAGGCGCACAGGGCCGGCCACATGGTCGCGCCGACTTCTTCGTAGATCTCACCCCAGCGGGCCGCCTCGGCCGGGTCCATCTCGCGGTGAACCGGCCACTCGCCGTCCAGATCGAGCACGTACAGCTCGTCGTCATCGGTGAAGGGCACTCCGGTGCCGGCGTGCAGGTCGGCTACGGTGACATCGACGGCGTCAGTGGCGTCGTACCACCCGCCGATGAGGCGCGGGACGCCGTCGTGCGACCCGTTGTACGCGGCGAGTGAACCTATCCAGGCTCGTGGGCGATCCGGTGCGGTGATGGCGACAGATGGTTGCAGGGGCTCGTTCACTGGTCCTCCTCGTCGCCGATCCAGGGCAAGGCGTCGACCAGTCGGTCACCGTCGACGGATAGGCCGGTGATCATCGTGAACTGCTCGGCCGCGTACTCGATCTGGCCGGGGTTGACGAGGTGCCCCTCGGGGTGCGGGCCGGTGTCGTCGCCGTCGGTGAGCACGACGGCGGTATCGGTGGGCACGTCGATGTCGACGACGCGCAGAACATCGCGCGCCATGGACTGTGCCTGTGCGGTGGATACGGGTCTGGACATGAAGAGCCTCCTTGATCGTGTCGCGGAGACTCTTGGTGGCGGCTGCGCCGCTGCGGCGAAAAGCAAGCACCCCCGCACCGGGGCTCGGTGCGGGGGTGCTGGTGAGGTCAGGCGGTCAGGAGGTCGCGCAGTTCGCTCAAGGGCAGGGTCGCCAGCGGCTGGTCGCCGGCATAGCGCCGCTGGAAGGGCGCGCCGTCGGCGGCGAGGCCGGTCAGGGTGATGTCGCTGCCGTGCCGCTCGATCCGGTCGATGGTGACGGCGGTCTCGTCGGCCTCGGGGTAGATCGTGTCACCGGGCAGGGCGCGCCAGGCGGAGCGGGCGAAGGGGGTGTCGATGTAGGACATGGGAGTTCTCCTTGTGATGGTTGTGAGCGGCGCGGTTTCGCCGGTCAACCCTCCCCATGGCCCGGGCTCCGCCCGGGCCGGACCCGCGCGTGATGCGCCGCAGGCGCTCCGGGCGAAGCCCGGCCCCCTGTCAGGCGGGATGGCGTCGGCGAAGCCGGCGCGCCCGGGCGCAGCCCGGTGGGTGGTGTGGTCAGCGGGTCCGGCACGGGACCAGGTAGCGGCGAAAACGAACACCCCCTGCACCGGATCGGTGCAGGGGGTGTTCGACGCGGAAGACGCGAACCATCACGACCGCATCGTCTACCCACCATCATGGCGGGGCCTGCGGCCCCGTGCCACCAGTGGAACGTATAGCGATAATGTATGTTATCGACCAATCATTCTCGGTACGCTGGGCGCATGGACATCGAGGTGTACGAGGGTGTTGACGGCGATGATCTGATCGCACCGGCGCACGTGCCGGCCGCGGTCGTGCGCGCGGCGGTCGACGACGCGCGCAGCCCGGTGCCGACGGGCGTGCACCGGTCGGTGGCGCTGGCGGTGGCGCGCGGGTCGGAGAAGACGGCGAAGCTGAGGCTCGAAAGGTTGGCCCGAGTGGTGATGGCGACCGGACAGGTCGACTCCCCCGTGGCGGCGTGGTCGACCGACTGGAGCGCGTTGCCGAGCCCGGCCTACGAGTCGCTGGACAGGAGCATCGGTCAGACATGGGGCGCGGCGTCCACGCGCAACGCGATGCGCGACAGCGTGCGTGCGGTGGTGCGCTCCTGCCGGGACGCGGGACTTATGACACATGATCGGGCGACGGTCGCCCTGAGCGCGCTGCGGCCGGAGAAGATCGGCCGCGACGAGGAGAAGCAGGCGCGCGGACACCTGAGCGCCGAGACGGTCAGGGCCGCGTTCGCGGCGATGGCCGGCGACGAGTCCCCCACTGCCCGCCGGGACGCAGCGCTGATCGCGCTGCTGGTCGGTGCCGGCCTGCGTCGCGAGGAAGCGGCGGCGCTGGACCTGGCGGACCTGGACACTGCGCGCGAGACGGTGGTCGTGACGGGCAAGGGCGCGGTGGTCAGGTCGGTGCCGCTGGCGCCGGGCGTGCGCCGGGCGATAGTCGCGTGGTTGGACGTGCGCGGCGAGGACGACGGCCCGCTGCTGACACCGATGAGTAGGACCGTGCCGCGGGTGGCCGAGACCGGTCGACGGCTCTCGGTGAATGGTGTCGCGGCAGCGGTGAAGAAGCGGTTCTCCGGCGAGGACGAGGCTGTGAGGCCGCACGATCTGCGGCGCACATTCGTCGGAGACCTTCTCGACGCGGGTGCGGACCTGTCGTCGGTGAGCAAGATCGTCGGGCATACGTCGCCTCAGACCACGTCCGGCTACGACCGACGCGGGATCGAGGCCCGGCGTGCAGCGGTGGAGAAGCTCAGCGTGCCGTTCGTGTAGCGGCGAGCTCACCGGGTCCGCCAGGTCGAGTCCCCGCGAACGGCGCGTGCTGCGGCCGGGCGCGGCGGCGGGTTGGACGGGGCGACCCCGTCCCAGGCGGCCACGGTCTCGTAGTCGATGGTGGCGCTGACGGTCTCGGCCAGGGCGGACAGCCGGGCCGGGGCCGCGGCGATGGCCGCCTGGCGGGCCTCGTCGATCAGACCGTTGAACCACTCGTCGGGATCGCCGCCGGCGCGGGCGATGAGCTTATCGAGGTGACGGGCGAGCCCCTCGTCGCGGACGTGGAAGCTGACGTGCAGGGGATCTTCTTTGGTCATGGGGCTGTGCCCTTCCCGGTGATGCGCGCCAGACCGGCGGCCACGGCGTCGTCGAAGCTCTGCTCGCCGCGCATGGCCGCGGAGATCTCGGCGTCGGAGGCGGCGCGGTTGTCGGGGCTCATGGTGAACTCGGCCGCGGCCAGCACTCCGTCAGCCTGGGCCAGGGCGCGGACGATCTGGTCGTCGGTGGCCGGGATGGGGTCGGGGTAGCGGGTCACAGGTCCTCCTTGTCGTCGGTGAGGTCGCGCAGGGTGGCGTCGAGACGGGCGCGAACGTGGGCCGGGATCGGGGTGGCCGCGGCCACGACGATCAGCTCGGCTTGGTAAACGGCATTGAGCGCGTTGCCGATCGGCTGGGTCTGCTCGAACAGCGCGTCGATCTCTTCGGGTGTCAGATCATCCTCTTCGTCCATCGCTCCAGTACATCGCACCAACCGGCACCGCGTCGTCTGAACCGGGCCGGCCAGGGAGCGCAGCGACCTGGCCGGCCCGGGTGCCCCCGGCGGGGCGTCAGGCGTACGAGACGTAGACGGCAGTAATCCCAAGTTCGTCAAGTAGCTCCCACACACCAATGCCGTTGTACTTCGGGAACAACTCGTCCAGTTGCCGTCCTTGAGACAACGACGCCCAGTCGGGATCACCTTCACGTTCAGCGAAAGCGGTGGTGAGGCGCTGGATGACATCAGTTCGCAGTCCTGTGCGGGCTGGGGCGTAGGAGACACCCATCTTTTCCGCGGCAGCGGCGGCCGCGATGTCGATGGCCCAGGCTTCGGGGATCAGCTCAATCGCGGCGTTCAGCAAGCCTTTGTCATCGGGGGTACCTGACGAGTAGAGGTAGTCGGCGTCACCGGGCACAACTGCGTTTGCGTCATTGTGCTGCTCGATGGCTTCGGCAAGGTTCATTGAACGCGCTCCCGGCGACAGGCGCCCGAGGGCGATCAGGTGCTCGCGGTACCCTTCGTCGCCCGCAGCGTCGATGAGCAGTCGACCGAGCTTGTAGGCGCTGACCGGGTCGAGATCGATGATGTCAGCACCGGCGCTGACGACGGTGATGAGCGCGGCGTGGCCGGGCAGGACGTCGTCAGTGCGGGTGACGGCCAGGCGGGCGCCGGAGCGGCTGGTGAGTGGGGACATGACGGCCTCCAGGGGCTCAGTGGACAGGTCACCGAGCCCCCGGTGGCCGCTGCGCGGCCTCAGATGCCGTAGTCGAAGTCGATCAACATGAACGTCGATACCCAGACGCCGAGCACGCACCAGGCGACAAGGCTGCCAATCACAGCGACACCGCCGGCCCACCGCTTCCGGCACGTCGCTCGCGCGGCCGCGCTGATGGCCAGGACGGCGAAGCTCAGCATGAGCAGCGAGACCGGGATCAGCAGCAGCCGCGGCCGACTGTGCATGATTCCGCCCGAGCCCAGGACGATGACGGCCACGCCGACAGAGAACAGCCATGGCTGCCAGGGCAGGCGGCCGCGCACGACCGGCCACAGTCCCGCCGCGCATAGCGCTGCCGCGACGATCATCGACCACGCCGAGATCGTGTACCCGGCCGCGGTCGCGTCCGCGAAGCCGCCGACAACGTGATCACCGATCCAGCCGACCGTCGACCGCCCCCAGTCCCATCCGCTACCCCACCCACGGTCTTGGATGGCGAAGTATCCTCCGGCGCTGCGTGTTTGAGCGCTGGCCCAGAGCAAGTAGCTGCCGATCCCCAGTGCTCCGACGATGGGCGCCGTCACGGCCGCCCAGGGAAAAGTCGTGGCCGCGAAGGTACCGCGTCGTCGCCAGTAGTCGATGAGCTCGACCGCTGCCGCGATGGCGAGCGTGACGACCAGGGCCGCGCCGGTGAGGCGGGTGAGGCCGGCGGCCAGGACCAGGACACCGGCGACGCCGAAGCGGCTGCGGATCATCGCGACGAGCGCCCATACCGCCAGTGCGGTGAACAAGGACTCCGAGTAGGGCATCTGGTAGACGATGCCCATCGGTGCGCCGAAGACTACAACGGACGCGACGACGGAGACGGCGATCGAGGCGGCCAGGCCGGCCTCTCGGCCGGTGGCCCGCGTCCAGATCTCCAGGGCCAGGGCGGCGGCGCCCCAGGCCAGAGCGAGCGAGGCTGCTGCCGACGTGACGACGGCGGCGATGAGCGTCGCGTCGTCGACGCCGAAGATCGTCAGCGGCGCGTCGACGACGCGGACGACGGTCGGATAACCGGGGAAGAACGCGACGGAGCGCAGTATCGTCGGCTCGGCGGGATCAGCGGTGTATGTGAAGCCTGCGTAGCCGTGGTCGGCGATCAGGGTCATCCACTTGGCGTCCCACTGGGTCAATGCGGCGCGGAGAGTCGAACCATGGCCGCGGGCCGCGACGTCAACGACGATGAGCTGCACCAGCCACACCACCGCGGCGGCCGCGAACGCGCTGGTGCCGACGACGAGGGAGGCGAGCCTGGTACGAGGGGGCGTCTCCACTGAGGCGGCGAGGAAGTCATAACGGGGGTGTTCGAGAGCGTAATGGGGGTGGTCGAGAGTACTGGCGGTCATCGTGCTCCTCCCGGGTCGATGTGCAGACGACGAAGGCCGCCGCTGCCGTGTGCAGCGGCGGCCTTCGCGTGCGGTTGCAGGGCGTTAGAAGAGCGGGGTCACTCCATCACTCCGCACCCGCTCACGTCAGCACCCTGGCCCAGAGGGACAGAGTCGGCGAACAAGTAGAGATTGGCCTTGTAGAGCTTGGCCGAACCGCGCATCATCACCCACAGGAGGCTCTTGTCGAACGCGTCGGGCAAGATCGCTGAGGCGAAGTTCATGTTGGTCTCGGTGCCGTTGGCCGCTTGCGGGATCGAGAGGCCGTCCCGGGCCTCGACACGGTAGAAGCCGCTGCTCTGGGGCTTTGCAAGGCTGAACTGCTTGGGTGCGCGGCTGGCGTCGGCCTCGCTGTATTCGGCGACGACCTTGCCGCTCGGGTCCACCACGGCCAGGATGTCGTTCTCGCGTGAGACCCCGGGCCAGGCGACGCCGACGTTCTTGTCCTGGAACTGCGTCAGACCTTCGTACGGGGTGCTGAACACGGCCGAGACCCTGCCCCCGCTCCAGTCTGTCGTCGCCATGCCTGCGAAACTGCTCGGCAGGTCGTAGGCCTCGGTGAGCATGACGACCCAGCGCGGCTGCCACTTTCGGTCACTCTTGTCCTTGAATGCCGCGGAAGGTAGATCGGTGTTGTCGACCCTCCAGCACTTCCCCGCGTTTGAGTCCCCCGCCTCGCCAGAGTTCGATCGGTTGGTATCGTCCCCGGCGACAGTCGTATCCGCACTACCGCCTGTGCACGACGCAACAGTGATGACCAGGACCAGGAGAACGGCGAGTCCACCGGCGACGGCCGCGAGGACACGGCGCGGGATGGCCGCGAGCTGTGCGCCGAGGCCACTGGCTGCGGGTCGGCCAGGCTGAGCCCTCGCCAGCTCGTGCAGTTCGTCCGGGGTCCACGGCTTGGCGTGCGGGTTGGTCAGCCGCTGGTCGTAGACCTGCTTCTTGCCGACGTCGCCGAGGATGGCACGGGCCTGTTCCATCAGGTGTCGCTCGGGGCCGATCGTCGTCTGAGAGATCCGGTGCGACAACTGCGCGAGCAGTGCGTGCGAGGGCGCTCGGCTGTCGAGGCCGAGCGAGGCGTAGTAGTCGACAGGCCGCTGGGCAGAACCGTTTTCGGGCATGGTGAATCCTTCACGGGTATGGGTGAGTCACCGATCACGCGAGGCGTGTCGGCGGTGATGGAAGGGCCCCGATCGGGGCGAAGCTCTACGCCCCGTCGAGAGTGTCGGCTGCGGCCCCGTCGGCCTCAGCCAGGAGGAAGAGGGCGCTGGGGCGCATGCCGAGTGCGACCGCGATGTCCCACAGGGCATCTGAGGCGATCGAGGCCGTGCTGTTCTCCAGTCGAGCGATGGCCGAGCGGCTCATCCCCGCTGCTTCCGCGAGTTCTGTCTGGGTCAGACCGGCCTCGCGACGCGCCGCGGTCAGCGCATCGGCGAGCGCGCGTCTACGCACAGCGCGGATCCTGCGCTGCGCGTCGCTCAGTCGCTTCTCGGGCACGGCCATGTGCCCAGTTTGTCACGGGTGCACGCGGGTACTGCTGCACGATTCCCTCCTCTCACAAGCATGTAGCCGCGCGGCTACACGGGATACATTACGGATCATCCGACAATGCGCAAGAGCAGGATCACCGCGAGTCGGCTTCCTGAATGACGAAGACCCGCGGCACTGGGTGTGCTGCGGGTCTTCTCGTGGTGGCCGCTGTGCGGCCATCGCTCAGCGGGCCATCTTGCGGGCCAGTTCGTCGTCTCTGGTGCCAGCCTTCTGGTACCTCATCGCGGCCTCGACCGTCGTGTGGCCGAGACGCGCCATGATCTCCTTCAGGGTCGCGCCCGTCTGCGCGAACCGTGTTCCGTCGTAGGCGCGCAGGGAGTGGAAGGCCAGATCGGGGCGACCGGCCTTCGTCCGTGCGACGTCCCAATGGCCGGCGAAGGTCGAGTGCGGCAGAGGTCCACCGGTCGTGGTGCTGGGACAGAGCAGCTCATCGGGCGCTCTCCCCTCCGCCGCAGCAGCAAGGGCCGCGGCGTCGATGCCGAAGACCGGGACGGTGCGGCTGTTGCGCGTCTTCGTCTTTCCACGCTGGCGACCTGAGGTCGGCGTGTAGCTGATCGCCTCACCGACGGGGAGTCGGACGCAGGCGACGTCGCCGTGCTCGTTGCGCTCGATGGCCAGGTCGCCGGCGCGCATGGCCGAGGCCTCCCCGTAGCGCAGGCCGGCGAAGCCGGCCATGATGACCAGCGGCACATACCTGTCGGGGATCGTGCTGAGAACGACGGCCAATTCGTCGTCGGTGGGCGGGTCCCGTTCGATTCCGGTGGATGCCCTGGACGCACCCTTGATCTGACACGGGCTCTTGTCGATGAGGTCGTCCTCGACTGCGGTGTGCAGCACGGCCCGTAGGTGGTCGTAGGCGCGGGCGACAGCCGTCGCCTTCCCACTACGTATTGCGGTGCTGTGCCACTCGCGGACCATCTCAGCGGTGATCTCGTCGATGGGCACGGCGGCGAACGAGTACAGACGGCCAGCAGGTTTGGCCCGGTGTCCCCGCCGCTTGGGCTCGGCTGGGCGCCACAAGTTCTCGTAGTTGTAGCGGGTGGTCGCGGCCAGTGGTTCACCCTTGGAGTTGGCGCGAGTGTCGATCCACTTCGCCGCGTACTCCCCCGCCGGGATCGACTTCTGCGCGGCGATGGTGGCCTGCCGCTCGGCCTCGGCCGCGGCAGCCTCAGCCTCGGCCGCGACGACGTCCGGGTGCTTCCAGGTGCCGTTGGCGATGGATGCCTGGATCTGAGCCAGCCACGTTCGGGCGAGCTTCTTGGTCTCGAAGGTGTGTGGTGCTGAGATGCGGCGCTGCGCTGCGGTGAGTCCGGTCAGCCCCAGCGGGTCCGGCGCGGTATAGCGGGCGCGGTAGCGCTTCCCGCGCTTGTCGATGATGCCGAATGCCTCGGCCATGTGATCCCCCTGTCGGAGCTGGAGTCGGTGGGTACGAAAGTGGGTACCTGGTGGGTACCCAGGATGCCCCGGGTTGCCGTTTCTTGCATATTGCTGCGGTTATCCATACCGGTTGACCTAGCACTTTCCGCGCCTACCTGAGGTACCCATACTAGTTCGAGTCCAGTTGGGGGAGCAAGGAAAACCCGCTGGTCACAGCGGGTTTTCTTCTTTTCTGCGATCAATTTTTGGGCGCCGTGGGGTCAGCGTGGGGTTGTAGCTTGATGGGGTCGATCCGGGCATAGGTATGACACCCGCCTCTTTGCGGCTTCTTGCGGTGGCTGGTACTTTCGGCGTTGTACAACGAGTGTCGTCACTTTTTGATGGCTATGTCGGCTCGGTGTTGGGTGAACGGTCCACGGACCCGACGAACCTGCGCCGTGTGCATGGTGTGAACCCCGCACACGGACCAACCCCGGGTCACGCGATGTTCCCCCACGGACCCGCGTAACTGGCACCAAGCATCCACAGGGATCGCGAAGCACTCCTCTCCCGAGGAGGGCTTCATGCCTGCCGCCGCCCCGTCCACCCCTCAGACCGATCTGGTCCTCATCGACGGCCGCGCCGCCGTCACGGTCGCCCGTACCGCCGCGCTGCTCGATCTGTCCGACGACACCATTTTCCGGCTGATCGATGCCGGTGAACTATCAACGCCCGCACGGCGACCACGCACGCGTGGCGTGACCGTACTCGTCACGGCCGAGTCGATCCGCGATTACCTCTACGGCGGTGCCGCATGAGCACCGCAATGGTCCTCGACTGGACCACCATCGAACCGCCCCTGTCCCCTGCTGTTTCTCTCCCGTCTTCCGAACCGGACGACGAAACGCACCCGGATCGGGCCGCAGACGGATTTGTAATCAAAACGGATTCGGCTGCATCGGCCGATTCCGATGCCTCAGAGGACCGCCCGGGAACCATCGCTGAACTGGCCTTTAGGGTCCCAACGCGTGCGCGCCACTTCTTGGGTTGGCGCGCAGCCGTTTTGGAAACGGCTGCAGATCCTGCGCCCGAAACGTCCGATTTCGCGGAATTAGCTGTGCCGGGTGCGGACCCTGGTGATGACGTGTTGCCGTTCGTCGTGGAGTCCACCGACGAGCAGGTTGCCGAGGCGCGTCGGTTCTTCAGGGACGCGAAGGGGGCCGAGTCCAAGGCCCAGAAGTCTCGTGCCCGTACGCAGTCCCGCGTCTTCTCGGTGATGCAGTATCGGAAGAACCCCGACAGCGGCGTGGTAATGCTCACACAGGAGCAGATCGACCAGGGGATCAAGACCTTGGGCGGCCGTCTGCATAAGTGGGCGTACATCTGGCATCCGTACGACCGTCTCGTTGAGGTTGAGGAGTCGACGGGTGAGGTGACTTGCTGCGGCGTCAAGGGTTTGCACGCGCACATGGTGCTGTGGATTGCCGATTCGGATGGCCCTCGGCCCTCTATCCGCACCATTTCCGACGCCTTCGCGATTCCGAGCGCCGTTGTGCGGACCCCGAAGGAGACGACGGCGGATGATCCTGCATCGGTCGAACACAAGGGCCGTGGCGCGGCCGAGAAGGCGTTCTACGACCTGTGCGAGTATCTGCCGCACGAGTCTCGGGGGTCCGATGCGATCCCCGGCATCCACCAGCAGGATCGCCACTACTTGGTGGACAAGACCCAACCCGGCAAACCCGGTAAGTACCAGTACGGCCGTGGCCGGGTGGTCGCGAACTTCGCCTTCGGTCGTGAGCTGGATGCGCACATGGCCACGCGCCACAACGCGGCTACCGACGGCGGCAGCGGGGCCAAACTCAGCAAGCTCTACCAGGCGGTCGGTAGCGGCTCGCTGACCCTGCGGCAAGTCCGCGAACGGGAGCCGGCGATCTACTTCGCCAAGGGCACGATCGCCCACCTTCAGAAGTGCCGTGACGATTACCTGCTGCGCGCCCCGCTGCCGCCGTTCCGCACGAATTACTACATCGGCGGACCGGCCCGGACGGGCAAGAGCACTGTTGCGGTCCTGTATGCCGAGACGCTCGCCCGTCAGCTGTACCCGGGCCTCGCGCTCGATGAAGCGATCTACATGGTTGGCCGTCCGGGCGTCGCATTCCAGAGCTACGACGGTCAGCCGATCCTGATCTGGGACGACTACCGGCCGCTCTCGATCATCGAGGCCATCGGCGGCGACGTGCGCCAGCGAGATTCGATCTGGCCGGTCCTGGACATCGATCCGAAGCGGGTCCAGGTCAACAAGAAGTTCGGTGCGGTTTCGCTGTTGAACTCGGTCAACATCATCACCGGCATTCAGTCGTACGTGGAATTTCTCGATGGTCTCGCGGGCGAGTACACCGACAAGAAGACCGGAGAGAGGGTCGAGGTCGAGGACAAGGACCAGGCATACGGTCGGGTTCCCCTCGTCGCAGCGGTGACCTCGGAGACCATCGATTTTTATCTCAATCGGGGGTTCGCCGGTCGCTCCGACTCGTACCAGGATTTCGATCCGGTCGCCCGAATCCGGGCGAACATGGGCCGCGTCATCGACACGATCGACGCGCTCCCGACCGAGGCCGCCAAGGAGCAATTCCGGGAAGCGGCGGGAGCGCGAATGCTCGGCGGCATGGTCCAGGCGCACCTGGATTTGAAGCCGACCCCGGCGGCGTTGACCGCCGCCGAAGCACTCGCCGAGCTGGAGGCGACGACAACGGTCGAAGGCCCCGAAGAACTGGCCGCCGAAGCGTTGGCCAATGATTCCGCCACCGCCGCCGAAGCGATGGTGGCCGCCGATGAACGTTCCGCGCAGGAGCGGTACGCCTGCGCGGACGGCCCCGCCTGGTCCCGAAACCCATTCGTGCCCGAAGCCCAACCCGAAATGGCGCGGTACCGCACCGAGCGGTTGCTCTCACACCCCGCATTGACGAACACCATCAACACCTAGAAGGAGAAGAACATGGCAACGAAGAACCTCGATGAACTGCTCGCCGACGCTCAGGCTCGCGTCGCCGAGCTGAAGAAGAAGCAGCGGGCGAAGGAGGCTCGCGAAGCGACCAAGATCGGTAAGCGCCTGCACTCGAAGATCGGCGAAGGCCGTGAGTCGTTCACCGCCGAGTTCAAGCTCATCCGCGATGAGCTTTTCCCTCCGGAATCGACCCCGGACGAGACACGGGAACAGACCACCGAAGCGACTTGGGGTGGTGGTCATCATGGCGAGTAGCGCCACCCCCTCCGCCCGCAGCGAAGCGAGGACGGAGTCGACAGTGATTGGCGGGCGCGGCGAAGCCGTGTCCGACAATTACTCTGTTGACGTTTCTTTTGTCCGGCGCGGGAACGCGGGCGCGGATCGCCTGGACACGAGCTTGGACGTGCGGCTCCGCCGCTCGGAGAAGCTCGAGGTCGCGGCACGCGCCCGGTCGCTCGGCGTGAAGTCCTCCGGCTGGGCGCGGGCGGTGATCCGCGACGCGCTGGACGTCGGCCGCGCCGACGTCGCGGCGCTGCACCGCGAAGCGGCGCGGCAGCCTGACCCGGAGCGCGCCGGGGTCGTCACGCAATTGCGTGGCGTCGGCGTCGCACTGAACCAGGAGCAGCGGCGGCGGAACCACGGGTTCAAGGTCCTCGATGCCGTGTACGAAAGGCTCAAGGGCAGCGGTCAGCTCGACGAGGAACTGCGCGAGAAGCTGTTCGCGGCGGCGACCGCGCTCGCCGACGAAACACATGCGGAACTGATCGCCGAAGCAATCGAGAAGGTCGACACCATGCGTGTGACCTTCGGAGATGAGACGCGTCTGTGAGCATTATCAAGTACAAGGCATCGAAGTCGGGCGCGAGTTCGATCGATTACGCCTTCTACGGCGACAGCGGTACGCAGAAGATGTTGCACCTGGCCGCCGGAACCAGTCGTGTTGCAGCTTTCCGTAGCTCGTTCGGTGACTTGGCCACCCCGGCGGTCCGCGACGTGATCGTCGCGGCCGCCGAGGGGCACGGCCGCAAGATTCATTTGCACACGTACACGCTCGCGTTCCACCCCGACGAGTTCGACGTGACCAACCCGGAACACTTGGATCGCGTCGCCGCCGTGGGCGAGAGGCTGGTGAAGCGAATGCACTCGGCGGGCTACGCGGTCGTGGTTCACGATGACGCTGACGGCGGTCACGCTCATGCGCACATCTACGTCGTGAACCATGACGACCTCACGGGGCAATCGATCCAGCGCTACACGAGTTGGAAGAACGGTCTCCGGCAGCTCAATGACGAGCTGATGGAGTCCGAGGGCCTGCGGGTTCTCCCGGACCCCGAACGGGAGAAGCCCGCTTGGATTCAGCGCCGGGAGGACTTCACGGCCGGTGGTTTCGAGCAGGTGCTCGGTGACCGTGTGGCCGCCGCGTTGCGTGATCCGCGCTCAGTCGACCGGGAGCACTTCGAGGAGGTTCTCGCCGAACGCGATGTGACGCTCGCGGTCACCGACCGCGACGGGTGGAGCTACAAAATGCGGCGCACCGACACCGGCAAGCTCGGCCGCAAAAAGTCCAGCGGCCTGACACCGGAGTTCACCGCCGACGGTGCACAGGAGATTTTCAATTACCACGCGCAGCGGGCCGCCCAGGCGGTCCGTGAACGCGACGAGGAAGAACGAGAGAAGGAGATCAGCGATGGGCATCTTGGACGATTTGAAAGCACAGGAGTCGGCACCGAAGCCGGAACCGGAACCGGCCCCGCCGACCGGGGTGTCGGTACCGACACCGGAACCGAAGCCGACACCGACGACTTCGACCTCGAAGCCCTCGACGCCGAACCAGCCGGAGATGAGCGCGTACCGGCGGTTCGTGGCCAGCGGCGGCCTGGAGACGACCGAGGCCGAGAAGGCGGCGCAGGACGCGAGGATGAAGGCGCTCCTGGAAGGCGTGCTGCGCGGGGACCTGATGCCGGACGGGCGACCTCGCCGTCGGTAGACCGCGACGCCGAGCGCGACGCAATCGAGGCGATGTTGGTCGACGACGCTGTCGGCGACGTGGCCAGCCGTCTCGCCGCTGCCGCCTCGTCCCGTCGGTCCCGATCCCGCACCCACTCCCGTCAGAAGGGCGCGTAATGACGATTCGCACCACCGCCGCCGCCGTCCTGGCGCTCCTGGCCGTCCTCGTGGTGCCGTGGGGGGTCGGGACGGCGATGGCCGACCCGGCCACGGCCACGGCCCGCGCCACCGTCCCGGCCGCCTACCAGTCGCTCGTCGAGGACCAGCTCGCGGTCTTGTGTATGGACCGCGACGGTCCCGACGACGCGCCCTGTGGTGATGACGCTGAGGAACTGTGGAAGGCCGCGTCAACGTGCGCCGAGGGCGGGCCGACCGAGCCGCTGCGCGCCGACGAGAAGGACTTCATCGAGTGCATGGCCGACGAGGGCTTCGGTGAGAAGGACGAGGAGAAGGACGAGCAGACCACCGAGCAGGCCGAGCAGATGGCCACGCTCACTCTCGGCCGTATCAGCGCCTCGCTGACCGCGTTCTACGTCAACGCGTTGTCTCCGGCCGCCGATGGCGGTGCTGAGGCGTCCACGGGTCTCGACGCCTGGGCTCCGCTTCTGAGTTCCCCCGGCATGGCCGGAGGTTTCGTCGGGGCGCTCGATGCGGCCAAGGGTGAGAGCAACGAGTGGTTGTTCGGCCGGGGCAACTCCGCCAACGCGGCCCAGATCCAGTACAGGGCATTCGACCGGGACGTCCCGCCCGAAACCGTGGTCGGTGAGGGTGCGATCGATGGGTCGGCCCCTGATGTGGGCACGCAGGGGTATCTGACCTACGGCGCGACCCTCACCGGTCTGGGCCTCGATACCGCGGTGTCCCCGGACACGGGCGTCTCCGGGCTCCTGACGGCCCAGGAGCCTCGCGGCTACGCGCTCCTGCTGGCCTACATGGGCACCGGCTTCCTGGACACGCTGTTCGACTCGGTGCTCGAGGCACTGCAGTTCCTGAACCCGTTCAGGTTCATGGTGGATGCGATCACCGGCGAGTACGGCGACGGCGCCAAGGGCGAGCTGGGCGATCCGGTCGAGGGCGAGCCCGAGGGAGGCTTCGCAGGGCTGCAGGAGGCCTTCGGCAAGATCTACTCGGTCCTGATCAATATTGGCTGGATGTTGGTGGTTCCGATCCTGTTGATCACCCTCGGTTTCGCTGCGGTGTTCCTCAAGCAGGCGGGCACCGGGGGCAAGGCCAAGAAGGTCATCATCGTGGTGGTCTTCCTGGCTGCGGGGTTGCCTGTCTTCGGCGGGCTGTACACGGCGGCTCTGACCTCGATGTCCAGCGCTGATGCCTCCGGCGCTCGCGGGGCGTCCACCAAGATCGTGTTGAGCACCCTTGTCGACTTCGAATCGTGGGTGAGTAATTCCCGGCTGTCCCCTCCGGGCAATCAGAGCTTGACGTGGGATCTCGACAAGCACGCCCCAACCGGCGCTTCGGACGCCGCCGTGCGTGTGAGCGCGTTGGAGATCAATTCGACGAACAATCAGAATTTCAAGTCGATGCGTGAGAACCGTTGGGCGTCAGCGCTTTCAGGAACCGGCTTCGATTACAACTGGGGATCACAGGTCGCTGGGAACCAGCAGCAGAACGCCGACGGGACCAACACGACCGGCAACCGTGTGCCTGTGGGTGAAGCTCTGGTCGGCTTCGATGCCACCCGCGATCTCCTGATGCGGTACGCCAAGGGCTCGACGGTCAGTGCGTCGGGCTTCGAGTCGGAGGTCAAGGGTGCGCTTGCCGCCGTGCCCGCCACCGACGTCCTGGAATGGTTCAACGAATTGTCTACGCCGTCGGCGTTGGCGTCCATGACTGCGAGAGACGTTGCCGCGCTGCGTAATCCGCTCGCACAGATCGATAACACGTATGGCGGTATGAAAGCGTATCGCGACGGCGCTGTGTGGAGTTTCCACGCGGGCGAAGACGATCCCGATTGCGCGCTCGACGCCCTTGGCGGTGGCGTGGTGCCGAGCGATTGGACGACGGGTAAATCACCCCTGATCCCGTGCAACCTGAGCATCGTGTCCATGTACAACTTCTTGAACGCCGCGTTCGGTCCGACGTCGATGGAAACCTTCAGCCCCGAGCAGACGCTGAACTCGTACTCGCGCACAAATCACGCGTCGGTCACCGCCGTAGGCGCTGGACCTGCGGGAATGTTGTATTTCGTTTCCGCACTGAGTGTGTTGGCATCGTTCGTGGTGATCGGCTTCGGCTACGCGCTGGCGATGATGTTCAGCACGATCAAGCGCGGGTTCCACCTGATGGGCTCGGTGCTGGCGGCGAGCGTCGGCCTGATCTCGGGCGTGGCCAAGGTCGCGATCTACACCGCTGCGCTCTTGCTTGAAGTGTTGGGAACGTTGTTCCTGTACAAGCTGGTGCAGGAGCTGATCCTGCTGGTGCCCTCGATCCTGGAGAAGCCGCTGACCTCACGGTTCCACGGTGGAATCGTGGACCTGGGTTCGTCGACGGGTTTGGGTATTGCGGCGTTGCTGGCGACTCTCGTCGGCACGATCGGCGTGGTCGTATTCACGATCATGGCGATGCGCCTGCGCCGTGGGCTGCTCGATTCGATCGACCAGGGCGCGACCAACCTCGTCAATCGCTTCCTGGCCACCGACGCGCCGTCGGCGATGGCACCGGCACAGCCCGGTGCGCTGCGCCAGGGCATCGGCCGAGGCGTGTCGATGGGCGCGCAGTCGATGCTGATGGGTTCGCAGCTCGACGGTGGCGGCGATGCCGGTTCCGGCGACGTGTCGGGAGACGGCGGCAACCCCGACGATGCACCCCCGATGAACGGCGGCGATGCCCGTGGCCAGGTCGCTGCTCCCGCCGACGGTGCGCCCGGTACCAACGGCGACGGCTCGATGAGCGTTGACCCGGACGGTCGCATGGTCGACGCCGCCGGTAACCCGGTGATGAGCAAGGCCGGGACCCCGATGGGGCTGGACTCGTTCGTGCCGATCGACTCCTCGAGCGGTCACCTGATGGACGCCCCGGGAGGCAATGAGGTGATCGGTGCCGACGGCAACCCGATCGACTCCGGCGACATCGGCGGGTTCAACTCCGACGGCACGATCCTGGACGCTGACGGCCAACCGATGATCGATGCGAACGGCATCGAGCTGTCGTCGACGGCTGCTCGGCAGGCCTCGGGCAGCCTGATGGGTGTCGAGGCTCTGGCCGGTCGCGTGAAGTCCGAAGGCCTGACGGCGATGCCCACCACGGCCCCGTCGTCCGACGAGCCGACCGCGCCGACACCGTCTCCCGTGGCCACGCCCAAGGTGCTCGGTGAGGTGCCGACCTCCGAGACCGCCGTCGGCGACGACCGATCGGTCGCCCGGACGGTCATGGCCTCCACGGCCGCCGGGGTGGTGACGTCGAAGATCAGCGGCGGCCAGCGGCCCCGCCGAACATGGCTGGTCCAATCCGGGACCGGCCCGAAGAAGAAAGAAGGTTAGGAAATGACGACCGGACGACCGAGGAACATCCACGAGCGCAATGCTCAACGCTTGGAAAAACTCAAAGCTGACGAGCGGGCCGCTGAACAGGGGCAACGGGAGGCCGAGGCGGTCCACCAGCAGACGCGCCAGAACTTTGACCACTTATTCACGCAGTCAACGAGTTTCGCAGCCGAGAACCCGATGATCGGCATTCCCACCACACTGTTCATCGCATGGATGCGCCGCGCCAAGACCCGTGAGGGTCAAGCGGCGATCGACCGATTCGCGGAGCTGCGCGATGAACGGGGCCGGGGCTCGCTGATCCCCGGCGGCGCGCTCGACGGCGTCGACGCCGCAGACGCTCATGACCTTCTCAAGGGTGAGAACCTGGAAACGAGTTGGGCTGCGTCTCCTGAGGCCGCAGGTGTCGACGCCGCCGCCGTGGCCCCGGACCGGCTGGCCACCGCCGCTGAACGGCGTTCGTCCGGCCCTGATCGCGGTCCGCAACTCGGGTGATCCCGGTAAACAAAGGCCCGGAACCGTAATGGTTCCGGGCCTTGTTCGTGCTGGTCAGTGCTTTCGCCACGGGGCGCGCAACACACGCCGGGTGCGTCGCCCCTCGGCGAGCATCGAGCTGTGCATCATGAGGTTCGCCTGATGTTGGCCGTCGGCCGCGATGCGCTGCATCCGCCGCTCATGCTCGGCGTCGCGCTCCGCTTCCTGCTGCCGGTGCAACGATGCGATTGCACTCGGCACGTCGACGGCTCGACCCGCCTCGATCTCCGTGACCAGCCGCACGACGTTGTCTAGATCCCGCAGGTGTTCGGGGACGATGGTTCCGCCGACGGCGACGAATCGCTGTTTGAGCCTGGCCAGCTCGGCGTCGAGCTGAGGCGATGCACCGTAACGACGACGGTCCTGGAGACGTGCGTGAATCACCTCTAGGACTTCAGCGGTGGCCCACAGTGTTCGGATCGTCTCGTTCCGGTTCATACCGGCATCGTAGCCACCAGGACCGACAAACCTTGCGTCCTAGTCGCCTCTTCCACCACGTCTATCGAATCGCCACCGGCTCACCGCTCCCCGCCGGGGGCCTTCGCTGTCCATCGTCGACTCGACGTGACGTCCACATCGCCGCAACACTCGCCAATCCATCGGCCTGCCGCGACGAAGGAGTGGCCGGCCGATGGGCCGCCCCTGCGAGGAAACCAGAGACCCCGCACCGATTGGTGCGGGGTCTCATTCGTCTCGGTGACCAGACTACCGAGCCGCCCGACGGGCAAGCTCGTCGTCGCGGGTGCCCGCGTGCTGGTATCGCATCGCGGCATCGACCGAACTATGCCCGAGCCGAGCCATGATTTCCGCCAAGGTCGCTCCGCTGAGCTGGGCGTACCTGGTGCCGTGGTAGTGCCGGAGGCTATGGAGTTCCAGGTCGGGCCGACCGGCGACCCGGCGGGCCTTGTCCCAATGCCACGTGAACGATGCGTGGCTCAGCGCGCCGGTTCCCGCCGCGTTGCTCCACAGCAGGTCGTCGTCACCGATGGATTCCAGGTGCGCTGCGATCACCAGCGCGTCGGCTCCGTACACCGGCACCGACCGGACACCGGCGGCCGACTTCGGGGCCTTGTCGCCGTGGCCAACGCCGGGAACATATGTGACGGCGGCATCGACGGTGACCCGGACGCACACGACCGCACCATCGGTGTCGTGCTCGACCTCGAAGTCGTGGCCACGAAGAGCGGTGAGTTCTCCGAACCGCAACCCGGTCGCGGCGGCGGTGACCACCAGCGACCGCAGATGCGTTGGCATCGCCTCGATCACGGTGGCCAGCTCGTCGTCGGTCGGCGGTATCCGCTTGCGGCCGGTGGCCAGCTTGGATGCCCCCTTGATCCGGCACGGGTTCTTGTCGATCACCTCGCGGTCCTCGGCGTCGGCCATGACCGTGCGCAAGTGGTCGTAGACCCGAGCGACCATCGTCAATTTTCCGCTGGCCAATTGGTCGTCGTGCCATGCGTCCACCGCTTGCCGGGTGACGTCACCGATCGGCACATCGGACCAAATGTGCAGCCGTCCAGCAGGTTTCGCCCGGTGTCCGGGTCGTTTCGGTTCCGGTCCCCGCCACATGTTCCGGTAGTCATATGCGGCGCGAGCTCCGAGCTTGCCCGCGTTGACCCGCCGGGTGATCCATTGCTCGGCGTAATCGCCGACGGTGACGGATTTCCGCGCTGCCTCGGCCGCTGCGGCTTCCTTCTGCTTGGCCAGCTCGTCGGGGTGGACCCATCGACCCGCCGCAATATCGGCGGCCGGTCCGGCGAGCCATGAGCGCGCTTCGCCCTTCCCGGCGAATGTCCATGGTGCCTTGTGCCGTTTGCCGTCCGGTCCGGTGTACCGGGCCCGGTATCGCCCGCTGGGCAACTTCTCGATCTCTCCGAACGCTTCCGGTGGCTTCCTAGCCATGAATTACTCCCGTCGTGGGGTCAGCGTGGGGTCCAGCATGCCATAAGTTGCCGATTCTTCCGGTAACTTGCGGCTTCCAAAACCCTCTGACCTGCATATTCACTACCACGACCATACCCCCCATGATTGATTCGAGTCCAGTTGGGGGAGCACACAAAACCCGCTGCTTGCGCAGCGGGTTTTCTGCTGTCTGCGCCCTCGACTGAGGAAAAGCGCTGCAAGAACGTCCCCCGGGAACGACGCTTCTTGGCGCGGGCCGCGTAAGGTTCCCCGAATTACCGCGCATACGACCATATCTGTCGAATTGATGCAGAATCGGGGAACCTTACGCGGGCCCGTTTGCCTGATACGAGAATCCGTTTGCTGCGAGCTGCCGACAGGCATAGCCTGGGCACCGTGACCATTCGAGTGCAGGAGGACTCCGGCGCGTTCAGCGCCGAGTCGAGATGACCGCGCCCCGCAGCCGATCCGCGTGATCGGCTGCTGAACGGTATCCTCATTCACTCGCGCGACAGCCGGACGGCACGCGCACCTCACGAACGGTTGCATTCAATGCGCACCCCCACCCAGAAGCAGATCCTGTCCGCATTCCGCGGCACCACGAAGAGCGAACTCGCGCGGGTCACCTTTCCGCTCGACTTCGACGACGTCGACTTCTCTCGACGGGAGTTCTACGGTTGGCGCGACCGCAAGATTCCTCGCCGGGCGTACATCGTCGTTGAACTCGACGACGAGCTCGTTGCACTCATCCTGACGCGCGCCGAGGCGAAGCCATCGCGTCGTGCGATGTGCGCGTGGTGCCGGGACGTCGACCTCTCACAAGACGCCGTTCTCTACACCACGCGCCGCACCGGGTCGCGCGGCCGACGCGGCGACACCATCGGCGCCCTGGTGTGCGAAGACTTCGGGTGCCCGAAGCACGCCCGCAAGCTGCCGCCCGCCTATCACAAAGGCACCGACCTCGACATGATCCGTGGAATGCAGGTCGACGAGATGACGCGACGCGTCGAGGCCTTCGTCGCCGAGGTCCTGTCGACGCAGGACTGACCGGCGCCTGCCGACGTCAGTCGTGTGCAAACGTGACCGACGGAAGCACCCGTCGCAGGCCGCGCGGCGACCACCACGCCGCGCGGCCCGTCACGCGCAGGATCACCGGCAGGAGCACCAGGCGCACGACGAACGCGTCCAGGAGGACAGCCGAACCGAGCACCACGCCCATCTCCTTCGGAGGCAGTGGCCCCGAGAGCGAGAACGTGAAGAACACGGCGACCATCACAGCGCCGGCCGCGAAGATCACTCGACCCGACCGAGCCAGCGATTCGACCATCGCCTCGCGTGCCGAACCGGACTTCTCCCAGTGCTCTTTCGCCGAGGCCAACAGGAACACCGTGTAGTCCATCGCGATCGCGAAGATCATCGCGAAGAAGAACACCGGCGCCCAGGCATCGAGGAACCCCTGCGATTCGAAACCGAAGAGGCTCGCGCCCAGGCCGTCCTGGAACACCAGCTTGGCGACGCCGAAGGCCGCCGCCGTCGACAGCAGGCTGACCACGGTGCCGAGCAACGCGATCAACGGGGCCTGCAGCGCGACGAGCAGAACCAGGAACCCGAGCACCAGTATCACCCCGATCACCAGCGGCAGACTCTCGTCGAGCTGAGCGGCAAGATCGAGGTTCTCCACGGCGGCGCCGCCGACAACGGCGGAATCCGGAAGATCCCCCCGAAGGCGATCGACGACGTCGGCCAGGTCCGACGACGAGGGATCCACGGCGGGAACCGCCTGAATCAGCCTGAGATCGGAGCCGTCCGCCGGAACTGCACGCGGCATCACCGCCACCACTCCCCTGTCCGACGATATGACGGCCGACGCGGCGTCGGCGTCCGAGGTCGGGACGATCACCTGCAGCATGCCCGGGGCACCGTCACCGAACGCGTCCTGAACCAGCTGGTAGCCCTGGCGAGCACTCGCGTCGTCCGGCAACACTTTGATCGACGGCATCGCGGTGGTCAACGACAACGCCGGAATCGCCAGCGCGACCAACAGCACGAACGCGGCACCGCCCAACCGAAGCGGTCGACGCCACAGCATCTGTGCCCATCGCTCGAAGATCGGCGACCGGTGTCGGTCGAGCTTCGCCCACGGCAAGGCGAGACCGTTGACGCGATCTCCGAGTTTGGCCAGGACTAGCGGCAGCAAGGTCAAGGTCGCGGCGAGAACGAAGACCACGGAGATCATCACGCCGCCCGCCATCGATCGGAACGACGGCGAGGGGACGAGCATGACCGCCGACAATGACACGAGGACGGTGACTCCTGACAGCAACACCGCCTTGCCCGCAGTGTCCATCGTTCGCGCAATCGCATCGGCAGTTGACGTCGCATCCGACGCGAGAGCCGCTCGGAAACGGACGACCAGGAACAGCGCGTAGTCGATGCCGAGTGCAAGCGCGAACATCATCGCGAAGTTCATCGCCCAGATCGACACGGGGACAACAAAGTTCACAAGCACAAGGACTCCGGCGGCCGAGACCAGCCCGGCGAGCGTCAACAGCAGTGGCAGCCCCGCCGCGACGACCGCCCCGAACGCGATCACCAAGATGAGCAGCGTGACGGGCCACGAGATCATCTCCGACGTCAGCATCGCATCGAGGTTCGCGGCGTTGAAATCCGACCAGAGAACCGACGCACCCGTGGCCGCGACCGTGATCAACTCCGTCGACATGGCCTGCAGGTCGGGCGTGAGGGCTGTCGCGGCCCTGACCATGTCGTCCGTGCTCGCGCGTGCGCCGCCGATGACGATCGCCGTGCGCCCGTCCGCGGACAGAGTTGCGCCCGCGACCGGACGCAGGACCTCCCCGATCCGGTCGTCGGCCTGCAATCGCGCGACGACCCCGTCGATCACCTGCCTCTCCGCGTCTGAGCCGAGCGGTTCTTCCGAATGGATGACCACCTGGATCGCCGACGATGCATTGCCGCCGAAGTGGTCAATCGCGAGCTCTCGTACCTGAACCGACTCCGACCCGTTCGCCTGCCAGCCCGCTCCAGACAGGTTCTTCTCGACCATCGGGGCGAAGGCGCCGAGCACCACGATCAGCAGCACCCAGCCCCACGTGACGATGCGTCGATGGGCGGCCACCCACAGGCCGAGTGCACCGAGGCGTCCGCGACGCCGGCCTTCGTCCGCGAGTGTCGAGGTCGTTTCTATTGTCGTCATCCATCTCTCCTTATCCCCCATGGGGGTTATTCGAAGGCGAAGCTAGCATCCCCCTAGGGGGTTATGCAATACTGGAGCGGAGCACACCAGCCAGCCGAGCAGAGGAGCCGAGAAGATGACTGCCTTCACCATGTCCACGACCGTCGCCGCGCAGTACGCCGAAACCGTCGCGCGCGTTCGCGAAGCTCTCGCCGACGCCGGATTCGGCGTCCTCACCGAGATCGACATCAAAGCGACGCTGAAGGCCAAGCTCGACGTCGACGTCGAACCGAAGATCATCCTCGGCGCATGCCGCCCCCAACTGGCACACCAGGCCCTGGCCGCCGATCCTCGTGTCGCCGCGCTGCTCCCGTGCAACGTCGTCGTCTCCGCCGACGGCCCCGACAGTTCATTGGTGGAGATCATGGATCCGTCCGTCATGGAGGACTTCACCGGCACCGCCGAACTCGGACCGATCGCCGCGGATGCGAAGGAGCGACTCTCCGGAGTCCTCGCCGCACTCACCGAAGGAGCCTGAAAGATGCAGCTTCCCGACGAAGACCTCAAACCGATCCTCACCCGCCTGCGTCGAGCACACGGCCACCTCGCGAGCGTCATTCGCATGCTCGAGGAGGGTGCCGAGTGCGAGGACGCACTCACCCAGTTGGCCGCGGTCGACAAGGCACTTCGTCGCAGCGGATACACCATGGTCGCCACCGGCCTGGAACACTGCTTGATCACCGAAGGTCCCGAGAACGTCGACAAGGAGAAGCTGGAAAGGCTGTTCCTGTCGTTCGCGTGACAGGCCGATCCTCACTACCTGTTCGACACTGTCGGCGGGAGATGTGTCACCGTTGACCGGTGAGCACACCGACCGACCGCACGTCGCGACGCCGCGACCGGCGCAAGGCCGAGATGATCCAGGCGGCCCTCGCACTGCTGTCGGCGCACGGATATCACGGCATGCGCTTCGAAGACGTCGCCGAACGTGCAGACATCGCCAAAGCCAGCCTCTACTACTACTTCCCCAGCAAGGATCAGCTGGTCGCCGAAGCATTGGCCAAGCTGACCGACGACGTCGTCGGTCGACTGAGCACGGCCCTGGAACCCTTGAACGGAGCGCCGGCGACGGCCCGCTTCCGCGTGCTGGTCGACACTCAGCTCGACATTCTGACAGTCGACTACCCCGAAGTCGGGGCGATCTTCTCCTTCCCGGCCCCATGGCCCGCCGAGCATGCGACCGCGATCAAGGCGATGCGGCGCACACACGACACGATCTTCCGCGACGTCGTCGACGCAGGCGTCGCGAGCGGCGAGTTCACCACCGCCGACCCGGCAGTGGCCCTGCACTGTCTCCACGGGATGCTCAATCACGCCTCCCTGTGGCTCGACCCGACGTCCGACGCCGACCGCCGCCAACGCGACGCCGTTGTCGACGCGGCACTCCGTCTGTTCGTCTGATCAGGTCAGTGCGTCGGGCGGCGGTCACGTCGCCGCGGTGGCGTCTCCACATTTTCGACCTCAGGGTTGATAAATTGGCATTCAGGTCGATAGGCTCCGAACCATGACCGGGAACAGCGACGTCGAGCCCTACTTCCACGCCCTCGGCGACGGTCGGTATCGGGCGACGAATCACGTGCAGGGCGCGTGGTCGTTGGACGAGCAGCACATCGCGGCGCCGCTCGGGCTGCTCACGCATGTGGTCGAAACCGATCATGCGGCACGCCGGGGCGACCTGGTGATCAGCAGACTCTCCTTCGACATCCTCGGGATCATGCCGATCGGCGAGGTCGACCTCGCAGCCGAGGTGATCCGGCCGGGTCGGACCATCGAACTCGTCGAAGGCACCCTCTCGTACGACGGCCGAGTGATCGTCCGCCTGCGCGCCTGGCTCACCACCCCCTCCGACACGTCATCCGTCGCGGGCACCGCCTTCGACCCGATTCCCCCGGTCGACGCACACGAGCCATGGGATGCCTCGCAGATGTGGCGGGGCGGATACATCGCATCCGCGGAGGTTCGACGGCTCCTCCGAGAACCCGGTCGCGGAACGGTATGGGCGCGGTCTCCGCATCGTCTCGTGGACACCGAGACCGTCCGGCCGCTGTCACACGCCACCCGGATGTTCGACATCGCGAACGGCATGTCGGCCCGTATGGATCCGACGAAACTCGCCTACCCGAACCTCGACCTCACCGCACACGTGTTCCGCGAACCGCACGGCGAGTGGGTCGGCTTCGACACGTCGGTATCGTTCGGCCCCAACGGAATCGGGCTGACGTCTAGCGTCCTCCACGACGAGTCGGGGCCCTTCGGCGCTCTCAACCAGTCACTGACTCTGCGGGCTCCCTGACATCGGTTGCACTGACATCGGTCGCACGGACAGCGGCTCGCGCCGCACGGCGTCCGGCACGAGTGGCGCCCAGCGTCGACGCACTTCTGCCGTAGCCGACGAGAAACAGACCCGGTGACACGATGACGCTCACGTCGTCGTCTGCCATGACCACGCCACCGGCCGGGTCGCGGATTCCCAGCGGCGCGAGGTGACTGAGCGCCGCCCGGAAACCGGTGGCCCAGAGGATCACGTCCACTGATTCGTGGGTGCCGTCGGCGAAATCGACCCCGTCGTCGGTGAGCGCAGCGATGGCCCCGCGTGACACGAGCAGCCCACGTTCCACATCGGCACGCCCCTCGGCGGTGAGCGGAAGCCCCGTTGCGGCGACGACACTCAGCGGCCGCAGACCCGCTCTGGTCCGCGCAGCGACGCTGTTCTCGACATCAAGGCCCCACATCGGGTCGAACGGAGCCTCCCGCCACCGCGGCGGCGTCCGCGTCGACCACAGCGTGTCGACACCGGCTTCGTCGAGCATCTGCAGAAACTGGACCGCAGAGATGCCGCCTCCGACGACCAGCACTCGGCGGCCCACAAAATCAGCCGGCGACGTGAAGTCGCGCGTGGTCAGCTGTCGACCACCGAATGCGCCCGGGTACCACGGCACGTACGGGTGGTCCCACGTTCCGGTACCCGATATGACTGCGCCCGCGCGGTAGACCGCAGTCCGACCGTCCGGATGCTCCGCCGTGACCTCGTAACGTTCGACCGGCCTTACTCTGGAGGCGCCGTCATCGATCCTGGTGACCGACCGAACACGCCAGGGTCGGTCGACCGACAGTCCATTCTCCGTCTCGTAGCGGCTGTAATAGCGCTTGATCACTTCGCGCGCGGGCTCGCGCGGATCGACGTCACCCAGCTCCGATTCGGGTAGGTCGTGGAGACCGTTGACTCGGTCGAACGTCAGCGCGTCCCATCGATGGCTCCACGCGCCGCCCGCGGTCGGATTGGCGTCGAGCACTTCGAAATCGACTCCGGCGACGAGGCCGGCACGCTGGAGGAAATGCGCCGCCGACAACCCGGCCTGACCGGCGCCGATCACCACCACTCGACGGTGCCGCACATCGAAGGCCTGCGCATGTCCCGACTCTGTCATATCCAGTGCCAACGTCGCATCACAGGTCAAGCATTCCATCCGAGTCTCGTGGGTCACATTCACTGGTGCAATAGTTGCACCCATGCAATGATGCACTAGTGCAAGAAACACACGGAGGACTACGGGAACGGCAACGAGCCGAGACGCTGCAGCGCATCCACGACGCGGCGATCGACCTCGTCCGCGACGAAGGGTTCACGGCAGCGACGGTCGCCAACATCGCCGACCGCGCGGGCGTCTCCCGTCGCACGTTCTTCAACTACTTCCCCACCAAGGAGGACGCCGTCCTCGGCGCGGGACCTGCGACGGTCCCGTTCGAGGCCCTCGACGGACTACTCGACGGTCCGGACCAGTTGAAGAAGGCCACGCTGGTCGTGCACGCGGTCGCGAGCAGCGTCCGACACGTCCGCACAGACGAGCCGGTGCGCCGTGCGCTGGTCAAGTCCATCCCGGAGCTGAGGGCACGCGGTGGACAGCACCACATCGCGTCTCAAGAGCTCCTGGCGGAAGCGTTGTCCGAACGCTTCGACGCCGACGACGCCGCGCGTGCCACGGCGCTCGTCATGGTCGGATCCGCTGTCCTCCGCTACGCCTACACACTCGACCCCGACATCGTCGACGACCCGGACTCCCCGGCTCTGACCGCCGCCGTCGAGCTCTTCCGAACCACCTTGAAGGACCTCACATGACCACACCCGAGACCACGCAGGCGTCCCAGACGCCGGGCGAGAGCTCGATGTCGCAGAAGAACATCATTCTGCTGTTCATCGGATTGATGATCACGATGCTGCTCGCTGCGCTCAACCAGACCGTCCTGTCGACGGCCCTCCCCACGATTGTCGGCGAACTCCACGGCGTCGATCAGATGACGTGGGTCATCACCTCGTACATCCTTGCGAGCACCATCGTCATGCCCGTGTACGGGCGCATCAGCGACCTCCTCGGACGCAAACCGGTGATCCTCACCGCGATCGTCCTGTTCATCGCAGGGTCGATCGTCGGAGCCCTCGCAGGCGACATCACCTGGCTGATCGTCGGCCGTGTGATCCAAGGCCTCGGCGGCGGCGGCCTCATGATCCTGTCGCAGGCCGCTATCGCAGATGTCGTCTCGCCGCGTGACCGTGGAAAGTACATGGGATTCATGGGCGCGGTGTTCGCTGTCGCATCCGTCGCGGGTCCATTGCTCGGCGGTTGGCTCACCGAGGGCCCCGGATGGCGCTGGGCGTTCTGGCTCAACGTCCCGCTTGGTGCTCTCGCCATCGCCGCGACGATCGTCTTCATGCGCCTGCCCAAGCCGCAGCACTCCGAACGCCCCAAGCTCGACTACACGGGCATGGCACTCATCGCCGCCGCGACCACCGCACTTGTGCTGATGTGCACCTGGGGCGGACACACCTACGACTGGGCGAGCCCGCAGATCATCGGCCTCGGTGTCGCATCCGTCGTCCTCGCCGTTGCGTTCGTGTTCGTCGAGAAACGAGCTCAGACGCCGATCATCCCGATGCAACTGTTCTCCAACCGCAACTTCACGCTCGTCACCATCGCCGCACTCATGGTCGGCATCACGATGTTCGGCGCGCTCGGTTACATGCCGACGTACATTCAGATGGTCACCGGCGTCGACGCCACCGTGGCGGGCCTGTACATGATCCCGATGATGGGTGGACTGCTCATCACCTCGATCGCGTCCGGTCAGATCATTTCGCGCACCGGCCGCTACAAGGTGTTCCCACTGGTCGGTTCGGTGATCATCGGCATCGCCCTCGCGTTGCTGTCGACCATGCACGTCGACACGCCGACCTGGCTGATGTGCGTGTACCTCGCCGTCTTCGGCATCGGCCTGGGCCTCGCGATGCAGGTGCTCACTCTGATCGTGCAGAACGAGTTCCCCGGGGCTCTCGTCGGCACCGCGACCGCGGCGAACAACTACTTCCGGCAGGTCGGCGCGACCCTCGGCTCGGCCATCGTCGGCTCGATCTTCGCGTCCCGTCTCGTCGATCTGCTCAGCGAGCGCCTCGGCGGGACGGGAGCGGCGGCAGGCGGATCGAGCGGCCGGAACGACCTGACCCCGGCAGCAGTCAACTCTCTGCCCGATCAGATCCGGATTCCGATCATCGAGTCGTACAACGACGCGCTGCTCCCGATCTTCCTGTTCTTCGTCCCATTGGCCGTCGCCGCACTGATCGTCCTGCTGTTCGTCGACGAGAAGCCGCTGTCGACCAAGGTGCGTGACGTCGCAGAGGTCGAAGGCGTCGGCGAAGGGCAAGTGCTTCCCGAGCCGTTCGATGTTCCCTCCCGCGAGTCGGACACCGCTGTGCGGTCATCGCTCACGAAGGCCCGCGAACGCGCGGACGTCTAGCAGCCACACCCACGACATACCGCGGCCGCCGGGGGGGGGCATCCCCTCGGCGGCCGCGGTGGTCTGTCCGGTCAGGCGACGGCCAGTGCGTCGACCGGCGCGATCGCGACCGCGCGTCGACTCGGCGGCAGCGACGCGACGATGACCAGCGCGACGGTTCCGACGACGATCGCCACGAGCGCGGGCAGCGGGAGCCCGATCGGGAATCCTTCGGTCATGAAGCCGATCAACGACTGGGCGCCGACAGCGCCGAGCACGATGCCCAGTACCAGTCCGGTGGCGACGGCGGTGCCGCTCAGAGCGACGGATTCGAGGGTGATCATCGACCGGATCTGCTTCGCGGTGAAGCCCATCGCCCGCAGCATGCCGATCTCGCGAGTCCGGCCGATCACCGTCAACGACATCGTGGAGACGAAGCCGACAGCGGCGATCACCGCTGAGATCGCGATCATCGCGATGAGGACCGACGACATCACCGACAGGATCTGCTGAGCTTCCTGCACTTCCTTCGGAGTCATGCCCTCCCAAGCGGTCACCGACTCACGCACCGAGCGCATGCCGCTGGCGATGGTGGTGACGAGCGTGACTCCGATCAGCAACCCGATCGTCGAACGGGTGGTCCGCTGAGGGTCGGCGACGGCGTTCTTGCGGGCGATGACCGCGGACGGTGACGCCCCGACGAGGCGACCGACACCCGCGACAAGCGCCGGGACGATCCGACCCGCGCCCATCATGATTCCGACAGCGAGAACCGCCGATCCGAAGAACGCTGCGAAGAACCCCGCCTGCGAGCCCTCCTCACCGAGGTAGCAGGCAGCGACCAGGATGACCACGCCGCCGCCTATGCCGAGTGCGGCCACCAGGTCGCGGAACCAGGATCGAACGGCTCGGGTGGAGCGCACAACGGAGGCCGACGACAGGGCGCTGCGGGTGCCGACAAGGGTCGCCCCCACTGCGGTCGCCACCACGGCGAACGCCCCCATGACGGCCAGCGGCGGGAACACGCGGTAATCGAGATCGTCGAGAGCGCCGCGGTTCACCAAGATCACTCGGGTGATCCACGTCGTCGCGACTCCCAGCAGCACCCCGGCGACGGCGCCGACCGCGGCGATCTTGGTGACCGCGTTCATCAGGCTGGCACGCAGCTGCTTGCTGCTGGCGCCGACCAGACGCAGGAGACTCAGTTCCCGCCGTCGGCCTGCGATGACGGTGTCGACTCCGTTGCTGATGACAACGCCCGCCACGAACAGCGCGATCAGGATGAACACCGACGAGACGATGCCGAGCGCGGCGCCTGCGCTGCCGCCCTTCGCCTCCGAGAGAGTGCCGAGAATGCTCGACGCGCACACCAGCGCGGTCGCGTACATCGCGCTCAGTCCGCAGACGACGCCGATCGCCGACAGTTCGCGCATCGACCCGACCGTCAGGCGGGAACTCGTGGCCTTCATGCCGCAGCTCCTTGCAGGTTGATGAGGAGATCAGAGATCTGCCGCGGATCGAGACCGCGGTACTCCCCCACGATGCGGCCGTCTGCGAGCACCAGGATTCGATCGGCGTACGACGCCGCCACCGGATCGTGGGTGACCATCGCGATGCCCTGTCCGTACTCGCGGGCCGCCGTGGTCAGCAGGGTGAGCACCTCACGGCTGGTCCGCGTGTCGAGTGCACCCGTCGGCTCGTCCGCCAGGATGATCGTGGGACGCCCGGCCAGCGCACGAACGATGGCGACACGCTGCTGCTGGCCGCCCGACAGCTCCGACGGCAGGTGACCGAGGCGCTCACGGATGCCGAGTGAGGTGACCAGGTGGGCGATCCAGGCCTCCTGCTCGGCAGTCGGCTTGCGGCCCGCCAGAACGAACGGCAGTCGGATGTTCTCGTCGGCGGTGAGTGTCGGGACGAGGTTGAACGACTGGAAGATGAAGCCGATGTTGGTGCGGCGGAGGATGGTGCGGGCGGTGTCGCCGATGCCGACGATCGGGTTGTGGCCGAGCCAGATCTGACCGGAGGTGGCCTCGTCGAGGCCGGCCATCACGTTCATCATCGTCGACTTGCCCGAGCCCGAGGGCCCCATGATCGCGGTGAACTCGCGGCGCCGGATGTCCACGCTCACGTCGCGGAGCGCGTGGATCGGATTGGCCGGGTCGCCGTACGTCCTGGACACATTGCGCATGGCCACTGCCACGGTGTTGTCGGTGTTTGTCATGACACCAACGTTATGGCCGTGACCAGGCCTTACACATCAGCCACGAGTACCCGATCACGTCGTCCCCGAGGATGTGGGCGTGTACATCTCACGATGTACACGCGGCCGTCGACAGGCGCGATCAGACCAGGTCGTGCTCGTACGCGTACACCACGAGTTGCACACGATCGCGCAGAGTCAGCTTCGACAGGATCCGCGAGATGTGCGTCTTCACCGTCGCCTCCGAGAGGAACTCGGCTGCTGCGATCTCGGCGTTCGACAGGCCGCGCGCCGCGCGGATCAGGATCTCGCGTTCACGGGGCGTGAGGTCGTTGTATTCGGGTCCGGGGGTCGACGCGGCGCGAGCTCGATGCCGTTCGAACAGGCGTCGTGTAGCCGATGCGGCGACCACTTGGCTGCCGTCCGCGACGGCCCGGACCGCAGCCAGCAGGAAGTCGGGCTGCGCATCTTTGAGGACGAAGCCGCTCGCTCCCGCCTCAATTGCAGAGGCGGCCGCCTCATCGACATCGAACGTCGTCAGAACGAGCACCCGAGGAGCGGACTCGCCGAGTTCGCGGACCAGTGACGAGGTGGCGGTGATCCCGTCCACTCCAGGCATGCGGACGTCCATGAGGATCACGTCTGGTGCATCGCGTTCGACCATCGCCAGCAAGTCGAGTGCCGACGACTCCTGGGCGACCACCTCGATGTCGGCCTGACTCTCGAGGATCATCGCGATGCCTCCGCGGAACAGCGGCTGATCGTCGACGAGGGCGACGCGGATCATCTCGGCAGTCCTTCCTGGTTCGGGATGTTCAGGACGACGAGCCAGTCGTCGCCGTCACGTGCGGAGCGCAGTGTGCCGCCTGCGTGCGCGGCTCGTTCCGTCATGCCGATGATCCCGTGGTGGGCTCCACCAGGCGCTAGCGGGTCGTCGGAGAGGGTGTTGCGCACGGTCAGCGTGCAGCCCTGCGACCAGTCGTGGTGGACCGTCACCGGACGGGCCAGGTCGCCGTACTTGAGCGCGTTGGTCAACGCCTCGGTGAGCACACCGAACGCGGCGCGGGTCGCGGCCGGACCGACGTCGGCCACATCGCCGTCGTCGGTGGCGACGATCGCCATGCCCGCCGCACGCATCCGAGTGAACAACTGCTCACGATCGGACCGGCTGATCTCTTCGGCGGTCGACGTGCTGCGCAGCTCTTCGAGGACTGATCGCACGTCGGAGAGGGCTTCTCGCGCCGTGTCCGCAATGACTCCGAGCGCATCGCGCGCGGCCTCGGGATTGGCGTCCAGGGTGTACCTGGCGCCCTCGGCCTGCGCAACCACCACGGCCAATGAATGCGCGACCACGTCGTGCATGTCCCGGGCCAAACGCGAGCGTTCGGCCTGCTCGTCGTACAGATCCAGAACACGTCGGCGCTCGAGTTCGGCTATCGTCTCACTGACCTCGGCGGCGGCGACCGTGCGGCGTTGGTAGCCGATGAATCCGGTCACCCATCCGCCGACGACGAACAACGCCGCGCCCGCGGACGCGAACAGCGCTCCCCAGATGAGGTTGCCGGGTTCCGGGTCGGCAATGCCCGACGGAAATGCCCGCGGAATGGTGAAACCTGCGACGACCGAGCCGACGAGCGCGACCACCAGGGAGCCCCGCCGGACGCGTCGATCCGGATGCCCGCCGACTGTGAAGAACAGGACGGTGTAGGCCAACGACAGCGCCGACACCTCCAGCGACACCACCTGGATCGTCGCCGACACCACCGCGGTGACCATCATCAGACTCGGTGAGATCCGGCGCAGAGCGAGCGACGCGCAGATCAGCGCATCCGCGAGGTGAATCGCGGTGGACATCTCGAAATTGGCCAGCGCGATCAGTCCGCCGACAAGCGCCGTGCAGACATCGAAGAACATCGAACTCGGACGTAGGGCGGGGGCAGCCAGCGGGTCTCGCATCCCGGCCCTCCCCTGCCCTACGTCGTGGAGTGCCCCGTGTCGGGCTCGAACCGACGAATGACCGCTTTATGAGAGCGGGGCCTTAACCAACTTGGCTAACGGGGCGAAGAAGAGCCTACCCAGTCGTCGGAACCAGTCTGACGTCGGATGTGACCCTGATCGCCAGAGACCGCACCGTGCCAATGTTCGTTGTATCGTTTGCCGGTGACCTCCATCGTCGCCCGTGGCCGAGACCGTGTGACTTCCGCCGTGTCGCAGTCGACACAGATCGTCGGCCGTGCCGCGGATGCGATCACTGCGCCCGGTGCCCGCGCCATCGATGCCGCACTCGCGCTCAATCCGATCTCCGCCCAGGCGGCCCCCACCCCCGTCGACGGCGTGGAGGGCGCGAATCGACTCCTCCGCCAGCTCGGCATCACCACGTTCACACCGACCGTCGGCCTGAGTCTCGACCTCACCTTGCCCGTCGCAGTCGGCGGGGCCGTCGCCGGACCGTACACACCCGGAATCGGCAATTTGACCGTCGCTAACGTGAGCGTGAACGCGGTCAAACGCGGTGAGATCCTCTACGGCTTCCTTCCCGTCGGGGTGTTCGCCGATTTCGGCGACAAGTCGGGTGTCCACGTCGCGTGGTTCAATCTCGAATCGTTGCGCGGTGGTCTCGGTTCGCCTCTCGGCGGGCTCACCGACACCGTCATCGACGCCGTCGG
The DNA here is from genome assembly GCF_000344135.1 of Gordonia malaquae NBRC 108250. Lineage (GTDB taxonomy): Bacteria > Actinomycetota > Actinomycetes > Mycobacteriales > Mycobacteriaceae > Gordonia > Gordonia malaquae. The sequence goes on from NZ_BAOP01000004.1 coordinate 290,787, forward strand.
CCGCCGCGCACGTTCAGCACCGATCCCCGACGTCGTGTTCGATGCGACCGTCTCCCGCCTCAAGAAGGTGCTGAGCATCGTGCCGTCGAACGGGGTCCGCGGCGGCGTCGTCGACACCGGTTCCGGGGTCGTGCTGTGTGCTGTGTACGGGACCGTCAAACGCGGAGGAACAACGTATTTCTTCCTCCCGTCCATCGGCCTCACGCGCGCCTGCCCGTAGCGGAGCCGAGTCGACCGATACGACGAATCCACGCCGGATCACGGCACAGCACGTCGACTACGGCGCTACGGTCGCCGAATGCGCCGATTCTCAGCGATCACGCGACCGGCTTCAACGGTCGTCTTCCTCACCGCGATCGTGAGCCTCGTTCTCACGGGCTGCTCGCCCTCACCGATCGATGGCACCGCCACCCGTGCGACGTCGGATGACAGCCAGGTCACACCCCAGCCGATCCCCACGATCGTGGTGCTCGACGCATCCGACTCGATGAACACCGCCGACGCACCCGGGCCCCGCATCGACGCGGCGAAGAAGGCGACGGTCGACCTCAGCACCGCGCTCCCACCCGAGACCGACTTCGGCGTGGTCACGTTCGGCTCAACCCTCCCGGCCGAAGGGACACCTCGACGACGCGGCTGCACCGACGTCGTCACCGCGATTCCGCTCGGCCCGCTCACTGCGACATCCGTGTCAGCACAGCTCGCTTCGATCCGCGCGCAAGGGTTCACGCCGATCGGGAACGCACTGCAGACAGCGGTCGATCAGCTGCCGTCCACCGGTCCGGCATCCATCGTTCTCATCTCCGACGGTGAGCCCACGTGTGCACCGGATCCCTGTGAGACCGCGAAGGCGATCCACACGACTCGACCCGACGTGACGGTCAGCGCAGTCGGGTTCCGGACCGATGCACCGTCGCTGGCGTGTGTCGCCAAAAACGGCGGCGGCCTCTTCGTTACCGCCGACAACGCCGCCCAGCTCAGCGCCCGCCTGACCGCAGCACAGAACTCTCGTGACGCCGCGACTCGACTGTCGACCACATCGCGCGGCGACATCTCCCTCGGTGACGCCCTCAGTGACATCCGCGCGGCCAACCCCGACTTCCCAACGCAGCCGACGTCGCACGGCGACCGCACCGTGTACGTCTGGCGCGACTGCACCTATACGTTCGACAGCGCCGACAAGCTCGTCGAGATCGCCCCCGGCGATCCGCCGGGAAGCGCGGGCATCACCATCGACGGAGTCACCCGTGGAACGCCGGGCACTCGGGCGATCGAGTTGTACGGCGACCCGTGGAGCGACACCGACGGTGTTGCCCTCTTCCCGGCCGACGAGGGCAGACGGACCGGATACCGACTCGGCTACGAGGGCGGGAAGTCGATCAAGGACGGCACCGTCACCACAGTGATCCTGTGCGGTTGTCTGCCCGCATCCAAGCCCGCTCCCGCACCGTCCGGGCCCGCCACCGAAGTCGTCACCGTGATCGCCGTCGACAAGAAGGGAACACCGATCAACGGGTTCCGGTCGGCCCCGTCCGTCGTCGGAACGTTCATGAACTTCATGGAGTCGTGCCAGATCGCACTCGGCGCTCGGACGGAGGGACTCTATCGGTGCGGGACGACGGCCGACGGCTGGGCGGTGTGCTGGAAGAAGACAGCACAATGGATGCTGTGCTCGCGTGATCCATGGGACCCGGTGCTGTCGCCTTTGTCATACAGCGCTGACGAACTGCCCGATGTCACTCCGTCTGCCGACCCGGTCCCGTGGGCTGTGGAACTGTCCGACGGAACCCGATGCCTGGCGCGAAACGGCGGCGCCTGGCCGAAGCCGCCCGAGGGTGGGTTCGAGTTCTCGTACTCGTGCAGGCTCGGATCGAAGTACACGTTCCTGTTCAGTCGGAACGGCACATACTTCGACAAGTCGGCGGCCACGTGGACCGCGTACCACGGCGACGGCGAGACGGGGGCTCCCACTCCGGTCCCGATCAAGAAGGTGTATTTCTCGGCGGCGGAGTGACCTCTCGACTGTGCTTGTTCTCTTGTCGACCTCGCATGACCGTTGCCGCTCCGCAACTACTTCAGCGAGCCGCTCATAGCGGCGAAGTCGCGTTCGGAACGCAGCTGGGTGTAGCGGTACAGGCCGAAGACCAGTGCCACGAACACAGCGATGCCGACGAGCTGAGCACCGTCGCCGTATCCGTCGCCGACGATCGACAGCGGCGCCTCCTTGCCCGTGCCCGCGACGATGCCCGCGAAGATCACGCCGTAGATGCTCTCGCCGACGATGAGGCCGGTGGCGAGGAGGATTCCCAGTCGCTTCTTGCGGTCGCCGTCGACTGCGGCACGCGAGGCCCACGAGTCGTAGTAGCGCCCGATGAACGCGCCGATGGGGATCGTGAGGGTCAGCGACATCGGCAGGTACATGCCCATGCCGACGGCGAGCGGGGGCAGACGCATGCTCGACGTGCTGCGCTTCAGCGTCTCGTCGACGACGATCACGGCGATGCCGATGAGGGCGCCGAGGCCGT
>NZ_BAOP01000003.1 GCF_000344135.1 Gordonia malaquae NBRC 108250
TTGTTCCAACAGATTTCGCTCATCTCTTTGAGTTGATTAGTCAAGGCGCCGAGGATGTCTTCGCGAGTCAGCGCGGATCGAATCCGCAGCGCATCCATCATCTTGAGATGTCCGAAGTAGATGAAGTGACTCGAATCGATCCTGCTGTCCACGATGGTCTTGAGATTCGGCTTGATTGCTGCCAACGAATACCCGCCGGCGACCACCGCCAACGCGACAGACAGCGAGAGGAGCAACACTGAAATCGGTCCACTCGGGGCTAGTCGGCCGTCTTGACTGACGACGGCCGCTGCGATGCCTAGGAACGCACCGTCGATCGCCAGTACGAAGGATGCCTTCTGGTCGACCGACGAGGTCCAGGTAAGTAGGGCGGAATGAATTCTCCAGGCCGTGTCGACCGCTTGCGCATCGGAATGCGTCGTTTCATCGCCGTTGTTCTGCGGTTCTATAGCCATCGTTTGTCAAGGCTAGAGGCTTGATTTCGGACCAATCAAGCCTCAGGGGTTGATTGGCATCCTGGCGTCGACAATCAGTCCGATCACACCGACCGCGAACAGGCAGCCCGACAGCACGAGCATCATCGGGTTCGTCTTGCCTGTGAGCGCGTCGCCGAGGAACACCACGGCGGCTGTGCCCGGGGCCGATCCGAGCACGGTGGCCGCCAGATACGGGCCGGGTCGGATCGAGGACAGGCCGGAGAGATAATTCACAAGAGAGAACGGCGCCGCCGGAATCAGCCGAAGTGAGCCGACGGCGAACCATCCGCGTCGTTCGAGCCTGAGTTCGACAGTCTCGACCACCGGCTTGGCCAACCACGGCTGGACTCGTTCACGACCGAGGCGACGTGCCAGATGGAACGCGACGATCGCCGCAACGGTGGCCGCGGCGAGCGATCCGATGAATCCGACCACCGGCCCGAACAGCACGCCGGACATCACGGTGAACGTGGATCGGGGGATCGGCCCTATCGTCACGACCGCGTATGCGACGAAGAACACGGCCACGAACCACGGGCCGAGTGTGTCGGACCAGCCACGGGCCTGGCCGATGGACGGCAGCGGCACAAAATACGCGCCGGCAAGAATGCCGACGACCACGACGAGGCCGACTACGGCACGACCGGTCACCCGGCGTCGTTGTGCTGTGACCTCGGGAGAGACGGCGGGGGACGCCGATTGTGGTGAAGGCTGTGCATCAGGGCGCATCAAGTGGGATTCTACGTCGTGGGTCACAGCCCGATTGACCGCCCGAGCGATCGATCGGTTACTGTGCCTGTGACACGTTCCAATTCCCGTCAAACGGAAGGCCCTGACCATGACGGCAGGTGAGAAGCCGGTGGCCCCGGACCTCGACGACCAGTTGAACCAGGCGTACGACCGCTGGACGACGGCAGCCGCAGGGGTGCTGGCGAAGTCGGCTCGGGTGACGCCCGCCGAGTTGCCCGACACTCCCGAGGCGATGCTCTCGACGGACACCCGCGACGGTGTCGCCGTCCGCCCGCTGTACACACGGCGTGACGAGACCGCCGAGGTCGGCGCGCCGGGTTCGTTCCCATTCATCCGCGGCGCGGATCCCGCGCGCGACGTGACTCAGGGCTGGCGCGTCACCGAACGATTCGGCGACGACGACGTCGATGCGGCGTCGGTGAACGAGTCGATCCTCGACGCCGCCGCGAACGGCACCAGTGGTCTGTGGCTGTCCGTCGCCGCCGACGACCTCGCCGCCGCTCTGCAGGGCGTCTACCTCGATTTGATGCCGGTGACACTCGATGCAGGCGCGGACGGGCTGGCCGCGGCCCGCGCGTTCCTCGCAACACTCGACGCCGCTCCGGACGCACCCGAGACCGCGCCGACCACGGCCGCGACCACACACAGCCTCGGGCTGTCGCCGTACACCGCGCAGTTCTCGGGACGGCCGACAGTCGCCGCGGCAGATGCCGCAGCACTCGCCGCACAGGTCCCCGCAGGCGTCCGCACCTTCCGCGTGGACGGAACCGACTTCGCGCAAGCGGGGGCATCGAACGCGCAGGAGCTCGGACTTCTCGTGGCAGCTGCAGTTGCGCATGTCCGTGACGCCGTCGACGCCGGACTGGACACGGCATCGGCCCTCGAGCAGATCACCTTCGCAGTGTCCGTCGACGACGACCAGTTCGCGGGCATCGCCAAGCTCCGTGCCCTTCGCACCGTCTGGGCGCGCGTCTCCGACGTCCTCGGCGCCCGGGAGTCCGGTGCCGCCATCACCCATGCGGTCACCGACCTCTCGATGTTCACTCAGCGCGACCCGTGGGTGAACATGCTGCGCAGCACCATCGCCGCGTTCGGCGCGGGAGTCGGCGGCGCCGACCAGGTGACCGTCCACACTTTCGACGCGGCGATTCCGCTCGACGCACGGACGTCGCGCACGTCGTTCACCCGTCGCATCGCCCGCAACACCCAGCTTCTACTACTCGAAGAGTCGAACCTGGGTCGTGTCCTCGATCCGGCAGGCGGATCCTGGTACGTCGAGTCGTTGACGAGCGACCTCGCCGCAGCCGCGTGGGACGTCTTCACCGCGATCGAGAAGCAGGGCGGATACCTCGCGGCCCTCGAGTCCGGTGCGATCAGCGATCAGGTCGAGGAAGCCCTCGCCGCTCGTGAGAAGGCCGTCGCACATCGCAAGGCGCCGATCACCGGTGTCAGCGAGTTCCCGAACCTGGGCGAGCCGACGCTGGCCGCAGGATCAGCTGATTCGGGCGACGTCCCGACGGCGACTCCGCGCCTCGCGCGCGTCGCACGACACTTCGAGGCACTCCGCGACCGCGCGGACACCGAGTCGACGCGGCCGAGTGTGCTGCTGCTTCCGCTCGGCTCCGTGGCCGAACACAACGGTCGGACCACGTTCGTCGCGAACCTGCTGGCGGCGGGTGGAATCGACGCGGTCAACCCCGGCCCGCTGAGCCCCGACACCGTCGGCGCCGCCGTCGCCGCCAACCCGGCGTCGATCGCTGTGCTGTGCGGAACCAAGGCGCGGTACGCCGACGAGGGCCCCGCCGCAGCCGATGCCGCCCGAGCCGCCGGAGTCGAGCGTGTCCTGCTCGCCGGACCTGAGCGTGAATGGCCCGCCGATTCCGGCATCGACGGTTCACTGCGGGTCGGCATCGACGCCGTCGCCGTTCTCACCGAACTGCTCGACTCCCTCACGACAGCCCGAGAAGGAGCGTGAATCCCATGAGCGACACCACGATTCCAAGTTTCGCCGACGTTGAACTGACGCCGGCAGCTGCCGAAGTCGGCTCCGGCGACGCGCTGACAGCTCCGTTGGCGTCTGCACACGGCTACACGGCCGAACAGGTCACGTGGAGCACTCCGGAGCAGATCGACGTCCAGCCGGTGTACACCCGCGCCGATCGCGACGCGATCGCAGCCGACGGCGGGTACCCGCTCGACTCGATCCCCGGTGAGACGCCGTTCATCCGCGGCCCGTACCCGACGATGTACGTCAACCAGCCGTGGACGGTCCGTCAGTACGCGGGCTTCTCCACCGCAGCCGAGTCGAACGCCTTCTACCGCAGGAACCTCGCCGCAGGCCAGAAGGGCCTGTCGGTCGCCTTCGACCTGGCGACACACCGCGGCTACGACTCCGATCATCCGCGCGTCGCAGGCGACGTCGGCATGGCCGGAGTCGCCATCGACTCGATCCTCGACATGCGCCAGCTGTTCGACGGCATCGACCTCGGCAACGTCTCCGTGTCGATGACGATGAACGGCGCCGTGCTGCCGATCCTCGCGCTGTACGTCGTCGCCGCCGAAGAGCAGGGCGTGCCGCCGGAGAAGCTGGCCGGAACCATTCAGAACGACATTCTGAAGGAGTTCATGGTCCGCAACACCTACATCTATCCGCCCGAGCCGTCGATGCGGATCATCTCGGACATCTTCGCGTTCACCAGCGCCAAGATGCCGAAGTTCAACTCGATCTCGATCTCCGGTTACCACATCCAGGAGGCCGGAGCGACGGCCGACCTGGAGCTGGCGTACACCCTCGCCGACGGTGTCGACTACATCCGCGCCGGACTGGCTGCCGGTCTGGACATCGACAAGTTCGCTCCGCGTCTCTCGTTCTTCTGGGGCATCGGCATGAACTTCTTCATGGAGGTCGCGAAGCTCCGCGCCGCGCGACTGCTGTGGAGCGAGCTCGTCGCCGAGTTCAACCCGAAGAACGCGAAGTCGCTGTCGTTGCGAACCCACTCGCAGACCTCAGGCTGGTCGCTGACCGCGCAGGACGTCTACAACAACGTGGCCCGCACCTGCGTCGAGGCGATGGCGGCGACACAGGGCCACACCCAGTCGCTGCACACCAACGCGCTCGACGAGGCGATCGCCCTGCCGACCGACTTCTCGGCCCGCATCGCCCGCAACACGCAGCTCCTGCTGCAGCAGGAGTCGGGAACCACGCGACCGATCGACCCGTGGGCAGGGTCGAACTACGTCGAGTGGCTCACCCACCAGCTCGCCGAGAAGGCGCGCGCGCACATCGCCGAGGTCGAGGCCGCGGGCGGCATGACCAAGGCGATCGAAGAGGGACTGCCGAAGCTGCGCATCGAAGAGGCCGCAGCGCGCACCCAGGCCCGCATCGACTCCGGTCGCCAGCCGCTCATCGGCGTCAACAAGTACAAGGTGGCCGACGACGAGGAGATCGAGGTCCTCAAGGTCGAGAACTCGAAGGTGCGCGCCGAACAGCTCGCCAAGCTGGAGAAGCTGCGCGCCGAGCGCGACCAGTCCGCCGTCGACGCAGCCCTGGCCGAGCTCACTCGTGCCGCGGACGACACCAGCGGCGGCATGGAGAACAATCTGATGGCGCTCGCCATCGACGCCGCGCGTCACGGCGCCACCGGTGGAGAGATCTCCGATGCGATGGAGAAGGTCTACGGTCGTCATCAGGCCGAGATCAAGACGATCAGCGGCGTCTACAAGAACGAGGCGGGTGACGCTGTGACCAACATCGACGACGCGCTGGCCGTGGTCGACGAGTTCGCCGAGGCAGAGGGACGTCGTCCCCGTGTCCTGGTCGCCAAGATGGGACAGGACGGCCACGACCGAGGACAGAAGGTGATCGCCACCGCGTTCGCCGACCTCGGATTCGACGTCGACGTGGGCCCGCTGTTCGCGACGCCGGAAGAGGTGGCGGCACAGGCTGCGGACAACGACGTCCACGTGGTGGGCGTGTCGTCGCTGGCGGCCGGTCACCTCACGCTGGTGCCCGCGCTCCGCGAGGCGCTGGCTGCGGTCGGTCGCGAGGACATCATGATCGTGGTCGGCGGCGTGATCCCCCCGGGCGACTTCGATGAACTGTACGAGGCGGGCGCCGCGGCGATCTTCCCGCCCGGCACGGTCATCGCCGACTCCGCGGTCGACCTCATCGGCAAGTTGGCCGACAAGCTGGGTCTGGAACTCGCGTCCCGGTCGGCATGAGTCCCGCAGGTGCCCGTAAGCCAGTGGATGTCGAAGCCTTGGCCGAAGGCGTCCTCGCCGGGCGGCGTGCCGACCTCGCGAGGGCGATCACGCTGGTGGAGTCCACCCGCACCGACCACCGCGAGGCGGCGCAGCGTCTGCTTCTGCAGTTGACGCCGCACGCCGGGAAGTCGTTCCGGGTCGGCATCACCGGTGTCCCCGGAGTCGGGAAGTCGACGACGATCGAAGCGCTCGGCATGCACTTGATCTCGCTGGGACACAAGGTGGCGGTGCTGGCCGTCGACCCGTCGTCGACTCGGACGCGCGGGTCGATCCTCGGTGACAAGACTCGGATGGGTCAGCTCTCGGCGGCGCCGGAAGCGTATGTCCGGCCGTCGCCCACGTCGGGCACACTCGGCGGTGTCACCAAGGCGACGCGCGAGACGATCGTCCTCGTCGAGGCTGCGGGCTACGACGTGGTGCTCGTCGAAACGGTCGGCGTCGGTCAGTCGGAGGTCAGCGTCGCCAACATGGTGGACACATTCACCTTCCTGACGCTGGCCCGGACCGGCGATTCGCTGCAGGGCATCAAGAAGGGTGTGCTCGAACTCGCGGAGATCGTCGTCGTCAACAAAGCCGACGGCAAGCACATCAACGAGGCGCGTGGCGCGGCCCGCGAACTGCGGAACGCGTTGGGCTTCATCTACCCGCACGATGCTCTCTGGACACCGCCCGTCCTCACGATGAGCGCCATCGAGAAGACGGGCGTCGACGATTTCTGGAACTCCATCCTCAAGCACCGCGGCGTGCTGACCGAGGCGGGCCAGTTCGATCGGCGCCGCGCGAATCAGCAGGTGGACTGGATGTGGACGATGGTCCGCGAGTCCGTTCTGCACCGTATCGAGTCGGCTTCCGATGTCCGAGCGGCCCGCGCCGAGGTCGAAGCCGGTGTCCTCGACGGGACTCTGACTCCGACGCTCGCCGCCGAGCAGATCGTCCGCGCCGCCGGCTTCTGACATCCCTCCTGCTCCTCGACGCTGCGCTCCTGCCCTGTTCCTTGACGCTGCACTCCTGCCCTGCTCCTTGAGCGAGCGAAGCGAGTCGAAAGGTCGGACGGTTCAGCGGACCTGGGCGCGGGAGCGAATCCGGCCGAGGACACCGAGGATCACCACGGTCACGAGTACCAACAGCAAGGTGTTCGCCGCGGCGGTGAACAGTTCACCGCGGTCGGATTGCGTGAAGATCGTCACCGGGAGGGTGCGCCACGAACCTGGGTAGACCATGATGGTCGCTCCGAGTTCGCCCATGCACAGCGCCAACGAGAGGCCGGCAGCGGCGGCGATGGCCGGGGCGAGCAGCGGAAGGGTCACGCGCAACAAGATCCGGGCGCCGGATGCTCCGAGAGAGCCCGCTACTTGGTCGAGCGCAGGGTCGAGCGACTTCGCCGCGGCCGATACCATCGAGAACGCGAACGACAGCACCAGCAAGGCCTGGACCAGAATCACGATCGACGCGGTGCCGTTCAACACGATCGGCGGCCGTGAGAAGGCGATGAGGACGGCAAGACCGATCACCACCGAAGGGACCGCGACCGGAAGGTGATAGGCGGCGTCGAGCAGACTCCGCAGCCGCGGCGGGGCCTTGCGGACGGCCAGCGCCGCCCACGTGCCGACGGCGACGGCGATCGCCGACGCGATGATCGCGGTCTGCACCGACACGGCGACGCTCTCGGCGTTCTCGGCCGACAGAACGTCGGACACGTGCGCCGTGGTCCACGCAGTCGGCAGGACTGAGGTCCACGAATCCGCGAACGCGGTGATGGCGGTGACGGCGATCGGCGCGACGATCAACACGCCGACGGCGAGGAGGAAGATCAGCCAGATGAGCGCTCTCGACGAGCGGCTGCGGACGAGCATGGGTCAGGCTCCCGTCGTGTCGAACCGGCGCACGACGGCCCGGTAGAGCAGGTAGGCGCTCAGTGAGAGCGCGAGCTGAATTGTCGCCAGCACCGCAGCGGTCGCGAAGTCGGAACCGACGATGGAGGTCGTGTAGATCAGCATGGGCAGGGTCGTCACGTCTTTTGCACCGGTGAAGAGGACGATGCCGAATTCGTTGAGCGTCAGCAGAAACACGAGTGACGCAGCGGCAGCGAGAGCGGGCCAGACCGCAGGCAGAATCACTCGGGCCGCGATCCGCAGCGGGCCGGCGCCGAGCGAGGACGCAACGTCGATCTGCGCGCTCGGGAACTGGCTGAACGCCGCGAGCAACGGCCGGACGACAAACGGGGTGTAGAAGGCGATCATCGCCAGGACGACGCCGATCACCGAACTCATGAAGGTGAACCGATGCCCGGTGCTCGACGACACGACGCCGACGGGCCCGAACAGGACTCCCAGCGCCAGCGGAATGAGGAACGACGGCAGGGAGACCACGGCCTCGATCACCCGCACCACGAACCGCGATCCGACGAACGGGATGAAGGCGAGCACAAACGCGACGAAGGTTCCGACGATCACGCAGCCGACGGTGGACAGTGCCGCGATCTCGAGGGTCCGCGCGAACGCCTTCTGCACGGCGCCGTCCGCGAGGGCGTTCGACCAGGTCTGCGTGCCGACATAGTTGTCGTCGCGGTCGGTGAACGATCGGGAGACGGCCAGTGCCAGTGGGTACCCGAGGCTCGCGATCAACACCACGAGTGGTCCGACGAGCACGGCGATCCGCGTGACTCGGGCGAGAGCGAGGCGAGGTGCAGCGGTTCTGACCACCGCGCTCCTGGAGGGTGCGACAGCGGTGCTCATCACGCGCTCTTGTCTGCCGGAACCATGTGGACGTCGTGTGGCGCCACGTCGACGAACAGGCGTTCACCGGGTTCGGGAGCGCGGTCGAGGACGGGCACGTCGACTCCGAGTCGCTGGTCGGTGGCCACGATCCGGACACGGACGTGTCGCGTGGACCCCCGCCACTGGACGTCGTCGACTTCGACCTCGAAACCGTTCTCTGGCGGCACACTGGTGAAGCGCCAGGCCCACGGACGGACGGCGAGCGCGACATGGCGGTCCGCCGCCACCCCGTCGACACTGCGGGCGCGCACGGGCAGACCTCCGTGATCGAGTACTCCGATCTCGCCGGCGGCGATGTCCGTGGTCGCGCGCACCGGGAGGATGTCGGCGCCACCGAGGAACGTCGCCGCGAACTCGCTCGGCGGGCGGTGGAAGAGACGGTCGGCGGTGTCGATCGACTCGAGCCTCGCGTTGCGCATCAGGGCGATCCGGTCGGCGAGAGCGAGTGCCTCCGCTTGATCGTGAGTGACGTGCACGATCGCCACGTCAGGCAGGTCTCGGCGCAGTTGCTGCAATTCGATCAGCATGTCCTGTCGAAGACGGGTGTCCAGGGCCGACAGCGGCTCGTCGAGTAGAAGGAGATCGGGACGTCCAGCGAGGGCCCTCGCGATGGCGACGCGCTGCTGCTGACCGCCGGACAGTTCTCGGGGGAGACGGTCGGCGTAGGAGAACATGCCGACCATGCGGAGGACTTCGTCCACTCGCGGTTTGATCTCGGCGCGTGGAGTGCGCCGAGCCTGGAGACCGAACGCGACGTTCTTCCGGACCGTCATGTGCGGGAACAGCGCGTACTGCTGGACGACGAATCCGACGCCGCGGGCCGACGGCGGGAGCGCCGTCACGTCTCGGCCGTCGATCTCGACACGTCCGGAGACGACGTTCTCGAAACCGGCGATCGCTTTGAGGGCCGTCGACTTCCCCGAACCCGACGGGCCGAGAAGGGCGAGCGTCTCGCCTCGAGCGACCTCGAAGGAGCAGTCCTGCAGGGCGACCGTCTTCCCGTAGGCGACGGACACGGAACTCATTCGGACAGCGGGAACCACACCCGTCGCCGCATGACTCGCTTCGGTGCTCGCTGCGGTCCGGCGTGCGCGTCCGGTCTCCATGCTCACTGCCCGGTCGCCTTGTTGTAGGCGTCGACCAGCGCGTCGAATCGGTTGTTCACATCGGTCCAGTCCGGGGACCAGACGTCGACGCCTGCGAGGGCCTTGGTGATGGCGTCGACGTTCGGGCCGGTGGCGTTGACGTCGGTGCGTGCTGAGATGCCGAACGCATCGGGTGCGAGGGACTTCTGGGCGTCGACCGACATCAGGAAGTCGATGAGCTTCTGTGCGTTGTCGGCGTGCGGCGCCTTAGCGGCCTTGCCCATGAAGTAGGGGAGAGCAAGGGTGGTGCGCTTGCCGTCCGGGCCCTTGGGGGCGAACGTCTCGTAGGCCATCTTGTCGTTGGCGATCGCCGCGAGGGCCATCTGGACGTCGCTGTTGGCCACGGACAGCTCGCCGGTGCTGACCTTCGGCCCCAGTTTTCCGGTGGACGCCGACGGGCCGACGTTGTTGGCCTGGAGCTCAGCGAGGAAGTCCAAGCCCTGCTGCTCGCCGAACACGTGCTGGACCAGGAGGAGCAGGGCTGTGCCGTCGCCCGCCTGTCCGGGTGTCGAGTACTGGAGGCGCTGCTTGAAACGCGGATCGAGGAGATCGTTCCACGACTCCGGCTTCGGATCGACGGTGGTGCCGCGGATCATCGTGAAGTAGTTGTTCGCGAGCGACACGTAGTGACCGTTGGCGGCCTTGGCGGTGGCGGGCAGCTTGTCGACGCCCGCGGGTGTGGTCTCGCCGATGACGCCCTTCTTGTCGGCCTGCTGGATGAACGGGGGAAGGGTCACCAGCACGTCCATCTGCGGGTTCGACTTCTCTTTGTCGGCGCGGGAGACGACCTCACCCGATCCGCCCTCGACGTAGTTGACCTTGATGCCGGTCTTGGCTTCGAAGGCCTTGAACTGCGGGGTGTACCAGTCGGCCAGGCCGTCGGCGCTGTACAGGGTGACGGTGTTCGGATCATCCGAGCTGCCGCCGGTGCCGCCGCAGGCCGCGACGGATGCGAGGGAGACGGCGGCGACCGCGACGGTCGCGGCCTTCAGATAGCGCTTCATGGGAGTCCTTCGAGGTGTTGTGGAGTGGGTTGTGCGGGGGAATAGGGGTCAGACGAGTTCGCCTGCGACGTGCCGGGCTGCGAGTTCGAGCCCGACAGTCATGCCGACGCCGGTGGTGACCGAGCAGGCACGGACGCCTGGCGCGAGTTCTGCGGTCAGGTACGGGCCGCCGGGGCGGGACGCGTACACGCCCTGCCAGCGGCCGATGACAGTGAGATCGGTGCCGAGGATCGTCTCGACCTCGTGGACGATGAGGTCGGCGACCCGCTCGTCGAGGAACGGGTCGAGGGTGCGGTCGAGATGATGGGAGTCGCCGATGAGGAGCGATCCGTCGGGTCGCTGGGTGAACATGATGTTCGTGTCGGCGGCTCGCAGGTCGGGTCGGTCGTCGTCGATCCGCGTGGCGAGTGCTCGGACGGCCGTCGTCTCGGCGAAAGCGCCATAGCGTAGGAACGACGTCGCGGTCAGGACGGCCGAGTTCACACGGAAGCCCGGGTCGGCCACCTGGAGCATGGACAGACCGCAGCGATGCACGTCGTGCTCCTCGGCGACCACCGGCGCGGTGTAGTCCAGGTCGTGCCCCACGCACACGAAGACCCGTGCCGCGCGTATCTGGCCGCGGGAGGTGCGGATGCGGACGTCGCCGTCGGTCGCGTCGTCGACGCCGAGGTACGAGGTGTTCCAGCGGAACTCGACGTCGTCGCGCGCGGAGAGCCATGCCGCCACGGCAGGCGCCGTGGTGCGCGGGTCCACCCGGAGGTCGTCGAGGAGGAGGGCGCCACCGACCACGTCGTCCGCACCCGCTCCGCCCAGGGCTTCGCGAGTCGTGTTCGCGTCGATCGGTGACACGCTGTCGCGTGTGGACGCGAGCTCGTCGAGCACCGCCATCTCGTCAGCTGCGCGGGCCACGCCGAGACCGGCCTGCGTCCGGACGGCAACTCCCGCCCTGGTGGCGAGGTTCAGCCAGCGTTCCCGGCTGCCCACGGCCAGATCGCGCAGTTCGCCAGTCTGCCCGGTCACGCAGATGTGCCCGAAGTTGCGGACCGAGGCGCCGACCGGGCGACGGTCGCGGTCGATCACGATGACGCTGTTCCCGGCATCGGCTGCGGCCAGTGCATGGCCGAGGCCGACGATGCCCGCTCCTACGACGAGTACGTCGCATTCGTTGTGGCTCACGCCGAGGAGTTCACCGCTGGACGCAAGTCTCCGCAACCGCTGGACGCAGTTGTATGTACAAGTTCTGAATCAGTTCACCGACTGTTTCATATGGTCTTGATCGTTCATCGTTCGTTCATTCGCTGGATCAGACGAATGGCGTTTGACTTGTATACTCAGCGGCATGTCGGCACCCATTCATCAACGACTCGCGGACGAGTTCCGTGCGCGCATCGCCACAGGTCAGTGGCCCGAGGGTGTGCGTGCGCCGAGTGAATCCGCATTGTGCGACGAGTTCGGAGTCTCCCGGGGGCCGGTTCGTCAAGCGCTGGCCACGCTCCGCGTCGAGGGACTGCTCGTCGGCGGACAGGGGCGTCCGCCGCTCGTTCGCACCGGCGTTCCGCTGCATGCTGCGAGTGCGCTCGGTTCGCTGACGGCGTGGGCGGCGGATGCTGGGCGGACCGCAGGGCAGCGGACGATCCTTCAATCGAGGCATGACGCCGACGCTGAGCTCGCGCGGCGTCTCGGCGTCGCGGCAGGCGACCCGGTGCTCACCATCGTCCGTGCGCGCTATTTGGACGACGAGCCCGCGGTGCTCGAACGGATGTCGTTCATCTGGGACGTGGGCCGAACCCTGATGGAGTTCGACCCCGACTCGGGGTCGATCAATCGCTTCATGCTCGACCGAGGCATCGACCTGTACAGCTCCAACCACGAGGTGGACGCGGTGGCCGCCGCCGACGACGACGTCCAGTACCTGGGGATGGCCCCAGGCGCGCCGATGCTCCGAGTGCGCCGCACCACCGAGGACTCGACCGGCCGGGTCATCGAGTTCGCCGAAGACCGCTACGTGCCGGGGCAATGCGCCATCAGCATCACCAATCGTCTGACCGCCGCCGGCGGCAGAAGTCACATCCGCCTGGCATGACGCCGGGCGTCCGACGAGGAGACCTCCACCCCATGATTGAACTCGCCGCATTCGACATCGCAGGCACCACGGTCGACGACGGCGGCGCCGTGTACGAAGCGCTTCGCACGTGTGTCACCGAACTGGGCGCAACCGTGTCCGATGCGAACCTCTCGCATTGGATGGGCACCGACAAGGTGACCGCCATCGAGAACCTCGCCCGTCTGGGAGGCGTCACCATCGGACGGGACGAGGCGCTCGGCGCCTTCGCCCGTTTCCAGGAGCTTCTTGCCGAGCGCTACCGCGCTGACCCGCCACGGCCGATCGCGGGAGTTGAAGAACTCATCTCCCGACTGCGTGGCGCGGGCGTGAAAGTCGCTCTGACCACCGGTTTCGACCGTGCTGTGGTCAATCCGCTGCTGGCGTCGCTCGGGTGGTCGCAGGGTCGGGGTGACGGTGTTGTGCTCGATGCCGTCATCACGACCGACGACGTGCCCGCCGGACGCCCTGCGCCATACATGATCTTCCGCGCGATGGAAGCGACCGGCGTCGTGGACGTGTCTGCGGTCCTCGCGGCAGGCGACACCGCAGTCGACGTCCAGGCCGCCAACAACGCTGGCGCGATCTCTGTTGGAGTGCTGACCGGTCAGACTCCTGCTGCAGTGCTCGAAGGGAACGGGGCCGACCACGTGCTGGAGAGTGTCGTCCGGGTCGCCACACTTCCCGGCATCCTCGACTGACATCCGCTTCCGCCTGGACGGGCGGGGTGTCGTGAATCCTCACGAGGCAATCAGTGTTGACACTGTTCACATCGAGTCCTACCCTCTGTGTTAGCAGTGTAAACATAGATCGTCTCGTGAGGAGCCCACCATGCCGTCCACCGCCCAGAAGACCGTCGACGTCGAGCTAGGACAACGTGTGGTCCCGGTCCCGGAGGGCGGTCTGTTCGACCGCTACCGCATGCAGACCGACCTCGACGAGGTGTCGCAGGACCCACGCGTGCAATCCGTCGACTTCTTCCGTCGGCTCCGCAAGACGCGCGTCGAGTCGCCCATCGGTCCGACGTACACCCCGAACTTCTACTATGCGATGTCTTCGGCGCGACTGACGATGCTCGCCCCGACCTCGGCCATCCGCAAGCGCATTCCCGCCG
The DNA here is from genome assembly GCF_000344135.1 of Gordonia malaquae NBRC 108250. GTDB lineage: Bacteria > Actinomycetota > Actinomycetes > Mycobacteriales > Mycobacteriaceae > Gordonia > Gordonia malaquae. Next base: position 13,631 of record NZ_BAOP01000003.1, read on the forward strand.
AACTCGAGCCGCTCGAGGTGCTTCCCGGACTCGGCATCGCGTCGGTCATGTTCTTCCGCTACGACGTGTGCGACATCGACTTCTACACCGAGGCCGCCGTCGGTGTGGCAGTCCGCCCCGCGCGCCACGGCGGGCCAGGCGTGCTCGACCTCACCACTGCGCTCGTCGACGACCACCTGCACTCTTATGTGCTGTCGCTGCCGGTCAACACCGACATCGCCCAGGTCCGAGGGCATGACGGCTACGGATTCCCGAAGTGGGTCACCGACCTCGACGTCGACATCGACGCCTCGCGCACCACCGCACGCATCGCAAACGCCGACGGGGGAGTAGACGTCGAATTCACCGCGCGAACGCCGCGCCAGAAGGCGTCGAGCACGGGGACGAACGTCTCGAGCCTCACCTCGTACACCCTGCTCGACGGCGTGTGGCAGTCGACGCTCAACCAGACGAACGTGCTCGCGACCGGTTCGTCGTCGCTCCCGCGTGGTGTCGACCTGACTCTCGGCGACGGACGCATGTCCGACGATCTCCGTTCGCTCAAGCCGATCCGCACCATCCGCTTCGACGTGACCACCAAAGCGCAGGCGGCGCTGCACATGCCCGTCCCCGTCCCCGCACTCTGACAAAACGAGGGGTGCACGCGACGCAAACGCGGACTTCCTCGACACAGACCGACGCTTCGTCGACAATCGCGGCCTTCCTGAAGGCCGCGTTTGTCAGTGAGGGTCGCGGCGAGTGGTTCGGCGGTCGTTCCCGGCGTTCGATCCCTTCGGGATCGGGATTCAAAAGATCCTTTGACCACATGCCCGCGGGACTAGGAATGCTCAACCGGCAATCTGCGCTGTCCCCAGCATCTTTGAACCGAAGCCTGCCACCGCGTGTCTCCTGCGACGAAGTCGGTCTCCGCCGCGTTCGGTGAGGTGCGACATGAACGACACAGGCCCTTCATCGTGAGATGAAGGGCCTGTGTCGTTGAAGAGTGTCCGAGGGGGGACTTGAACCCCCACGTCCGTTAATAGGACACTAGCACCTCAAGCTAGCGCGTCTGCCATTCCGCCACTCGGACTCGTTCAGGTATGAAATTGTCGCGCTCGCTTTCGCTTGCGCCGCATAACCATAACCAAGGTTGCCGTGAGATCCCAAATCCCCTAGTAATGGGGGTGTGACGACCCCTCAAGCAACCGAAGAAGTAGTCGATCTCGTCAGCCGCCTCATCCAGTTCGACACGTCGAACACGGGAGTGCCGGAGACGACCGTCGGCGAAGCCGAATGCGCCCGCTGGGTGGAGCAGCAACTCCAGGAGGTGGGCTATGAGACCGAGTACATCGAGTCGGGCATGCCTGGTCGTGGGAACGTCTTCGCTCGGCTCGCAGGCGCCGACTCGAGTCGCGGAGCGCTGCTCGTCCACGTCCACCTCGACGTGGTCCCCGCCCAGGCCGAGGACTGGAGTGTCCACCCGTTCTCCGGCGCGATCCGCGACGGCTACGTCTGGGGACGCGGGGCCGTCGACATGAAGGACATGGCCGGCATGGTCCTGGCACTGGCTCGCCAGTTCAAACGAGACGGCACCGTGCCGCCCCGCGACATCGTGTTCGCGTTCCTCGCGGACGAGGAGGCGGGCGGAACCTGGGGGTCGCATTGGCTCGTCGAGAACCGACCCGACCTGTTCGACGGAATCACTGAGGCAGTCGGCGAGGTGGGCGGCTTCTCGCTCACCGTGGATCGTCCCGACGGAACCGTTCGTCGGCTGTACCTCGTCGAGACGGCCGAGAAGGGCCTGTCATGGATGCGCCTGACGTGTGATGCGACCGCAGGCCACGGTTCGTTCCTGCACTCGGACAACGCCGTCACCGAGATCGCGTCCGCCGTCGCGCGCATCGGCGCCCACCAGTTCCCGCTCGTGATGACCGAGTCGGTGTCTGAGTTCCTGAAAGCGCTGTCGGAGGAGACCGGCCTCGATTTCAGCCCGGAGACGCCCGATCTGGAGACGGCGCTGTTCAAGATCGGGAACCTCGCTCGCATCATCGGCGCCACCCTGCGCGACACCGCCAACCCGACGATGCTGTCGGCCGGCTACAAGGCCAACGTGATCCCGCAGCAGGCGGAGGCGGTCATCGACTGCCGTGTGCTCCCGGGCAGGCAGAAGGAGTTCGAGGCCACCATCGACGAACTCATCGGGCCGAACGTCAAGCGGGAGTGGATCACTCACCTCGACGCGTACGAGACGACGTTCGACGGGCATCTCGTCGACGCGATGAACGACGCCGTCGTCGCGCACGACGCCGACGGACGCACGGTGCCCTACATGCTGTCGGGCGGCACCGACGCGAAGGCGTTCGCGAAGCTCGGCATCCGGTGCTTCGGGTTCGCGCCGTTGCAGCTACCACCGGACCTCGACTTCGCGGCGCTGTTCCACGGAGTCGACGAACGCGTGCCGGTAGAGTCGATCCTGTTCGGCACCAAGGTTCTTGAGCATTTCCTGCGTCACAGCTGACGTGGGTGAGAAGGAGACGATAGTGACCGCATTCGACCCGTACTCGGTGCTTCCGACGCTGCCGGAGATCTCCGTGACGTCGACGGACTTCACCGACGGCGACACGCTTCCGACGCCACAGGCGTCCGCGATCTTCGGCGCGGGAGGCGAGGACGTCTCACCGCAACTGAGCTGGTCGGGCTTTCCGGCGGAGACCAAGAGTTTTGTCGTGACCTGCTTCGATCCGGACGCTCCCACCGCATCCGGTTTCTGGCACTGGGCGGTCGTCGACATTCCGGCGACCGTGACGTCGTTGCCGACCAATGCGGGATCTCCGGGCTCGGCCGACCTGTCGGCGTCGGCAGTCACGCTGCGCAACGACGCGGGCCTGGCTCAGTTCGTCGGAGCAGGTCCGCCTCCCGGACACGGACCGCATCGTTACTTCTTCGTGGTGCATGCCGTCGACGTTGAGTCGCTCGGCCTTCCGGACGGCGCTTCGCCCGCCTTCCTCGGCTTCAACCTGTTCTCGCGCGCGATCGCCCGTGGAACCCTCACCGGCGTGTTCGAACTGCCCGGCGAGGAGTAACCCGCCCCGCTGCAACCCTACTGCTCGTTGCGGACCACTGCTTGTTGAGCGAGTGGGGCGTGTTCGTCCCGCAGAACCGCGACGTTGAGCGAACGGAGGACGCAGTTCCTACTGCCCGTTGAGCGAACGAGGAGGTCCTACTGCTCGTTGAGCGAACGAAGTGAGTCGAAGCGTCTGGTCGATCACGCATTCGTGGGTCGGCGAGGGACCTTTCGACTCACTTCGTTTGCTCAAGGAGCAGGGGATGCGTTCGCAAGGAGCGGGATGCGGTCGGTCAGGGAGTAGGGCGGGAGCCGACTGCCTCGGCGAGTGTGGCGAACCCGCCTGCACGGAGGCGAGCGGCGATGCCGTCGTTGAGTTCCTTGAGCCACACCGGGCCGCCGTAGATGAACCCGGTGTACACCTGCAGCAGATCGGCGCCCGCGATGATGCGCTCCCACGCCTGATCGACGGTCTCGATCCCACCGACGCTGATCAACGACACCTTGCCGCCGACACGGCCGTACAGCCGACGCAGGACCTCGAGCGAGCGGTCGGCGACAGGAGGTCCCGAGAGGCCGCCTGCGCCGATCGCGTCGACGTCCGAGGTCGGCGTCTGCAGGCCGGCCCGGCTGATGGTCGTATTGGTCGCGACGATCCCGGCCAGGCCGAGTTCCACGGCGAGGTCGGCCACCGCATCGACGTCCTCGTCGGACAGATCGGGTGCGATCTTCACCAGGACGGGAACCGTCGCTTCGTCGAGAACCGCCGCCAGGACCGGCCGCAGGGACTCGACGGCCTGCAGATCGCGAAGTCCGGGGGTGTTCGGCGAGCTCACGTTCACGACGACGAAGTCGGCGAGGGGCGCGAGCAGTCGGGCCGACACCCGGTAGTCGTCGACGGCGCCGTCGAGGGGCACAACCTTCGTCTTCCCGATGTTGGCGCCGATCGGGGCGCGGACCGGACCCGGTCGCGGCTCACGGAGCTTCACGGCGGCGGCCTCGGCGCCGGGGTTGTTGAAGCCCATCCGGTTGATCAGGGCACGGTCGGCGGGCAGCCGGAACAGGCGTGGAGCCGGGTTGCCCGGTTGAGCCTGCCCGGTGATCGTGCCGATCTCGGCGTACCCGAAGCCGAGCTGCCCCCAGGCATTGACGCACGACGCGGTCTTGTCGAAACCTGCGGCCAGTCCGATCGGAGCGGGGAAGTCGACACCGAAGGCGGTGCTTCGGAGAATCGGGTCCTTCGGTGCGAACACCTTCGCCAGAAGCGAACGCACGACCGGTGTGCGGCCCGCAACGCTGATCGCGCGGTGAATCACTGTGTGAATACGTTCGGGCTGAACGAGGAACATCACCTTCAGCAAGGCGGGGTAGATCAGTCGGTTGACGGTGCTCAGCATGATGTCGCCTTCTCCTGGCTGGGTCTGAGGGGACGGTGAAGCGCTACGGCGCGTGTGCGTCAGGGGGTCGTCGCGGTGGCGGGCACGAACTGGAGGCCGTCACCACGCGCCGAGACGAGCAGGAGCCCGCCGTTCGCCGGATCGACGGTCATCGCCGAGACCTGACCGACGGTCGCGATGCGGGCGCGTTCCTTGCCGTCACCGCGCGACAGGTCGTAGGCGACGGCCTCATTGACGCCGGTGGACGACACCCACAGCAGGTCACGCTTCTCGTCGTAGGCGAGGGCGTACGGGCTCGGCGACACCGGCCGCCGCAGGCGCATCACGATCGGTGCGCCGTAGTAGGCGTAGATCTCGTCGTCGCGAGTTCCGGTCGCCATGATTCGACCGAACCTGTCGACGACGGCGTTCGTCGCACCGTTGCCCGCACGCAGCGCAGCCTTGTGCTCGCCCGTCTCGATGTCGACCGGCAGGATCGCCGATTGAGCCCGATCGAGCACGGACACCTGGCCGTCGACGCCGTCGGCGGTGTCCGGCGCGACGAGGATGCGGTCGACCCGCACGAATCCGCCGATCGTTCGAGGCGACGCATGCGGGTCGGCCGGGTAGACCAACAAGGTGCCCTTCGCCGTGCCGACCAGAGTCTGGTCTCCCTTCACCGCGACGGACAGGGGGGAGTCGATCGAATCGCGGCGGATGGTGAAGGCGCCGTCGGGTGCGATCTCGATCAGACCGTCGGGCCCGACTGCGAGGAACGCGCCGTCCGCGGCGATCAGGTCGACGAGACCGGACACCGGCAGCGACACCGTCTTCGGCGGCGGGGTGTCCATCGCACCCGGTTGGACGTGCAACGTGACCGACCGTCCGTCGGCGTTCAGGACCGCCGTGGTCGAACCGACCTGAGCGATCGCGATGCCGGCGACCTGGGGGACGTTCACACCCGCAGGCGACGCCGGAGTCGCGGGGGACTCGGCCGCCACCGCCGGAGCCACAGTCTGCGCGTTGTCGGCGTTCTCCGACGCATTGTCGCCGCAGGCCGCGAGCGTCACCGCCATCGTCGTCGCCAACAGGACAGCCGCCACCTTGGTTCGCACATGCATGTCCTCCATTTTGCGTGACCGCCGCCCGCCGCCTCGTGATGGGTAGCATCTACGCCCGTGACTGAAACGATGAGCTGGCTTCAGGCGGTGGTCCTCGGGGCCCTGCAGGGTTTGACCGAATTCCTTCCGATCTCCTCGTCCGGACACCTGCGGATCGTGTCGCAGATCTGGTTCGGGCAGGACGCAGGTGCGGCATTCACCGCGGTCACGCAGTTGGGCACCGAACTCGCCGTCCTGATCTTCTTCGCCAAGGACATCTGGCGAATCGTTCTTGCTTGGTTCGGCGGACTGCGGAATCCAGAGCGACGCGGCGTCGACTACCGGATCGGCTGGTACGTGATTCTCGCCACCATCCCGATCGGAGTCCTCGGCTTCGTGTTTCGGCACCAGATCAGCACCGCCGCGCGCAACCTGTGGTTGGTCGCGATCATGCTGATTCTGTTCTCGTTCGTGTTCATCGCCGCCGAACGCATCGGTTCACGGTCGAAGTCGATCGAGACGATGACTCGCCGCGACGCGATCGCCATGGGCCTCGCTCAGTGTCTGGCATTGATTCCCGGCGTCTCTCGGTCGGGTGCGACGGCGTCGGCCGGTCTGTTCGTCGGCATGGAACGCGCGGCGGCGTTCCGCTTCTCATTCCTCATCGCCATCCCCGCGGTCGTCGCGTCGGGCCTGTTCAGCCTCAAGGACGCCTTCGAACCGGCCGCCGCCGGCCAGGTGACCGCGTCCGGGCCGCAGATCGTCGTCGCGACCGCCATCGCCTTCGTCCTCGGCTACGTGTCGATCGCGTGGCTGCTCAAGTTCGTTTCGCATCACTCGCTCGCGTGGTTCGCGGGTTACCGGATCGCGCTCGGTCTCCTCGTCATCGGCCTGCTCGCCGGTGGCGTCATCTCGGCGACATAGGCTCGGACCATGACGGTGATACTGGTCCGCCACGGGCGGTCGACGGCCAACACCTCGGGTGTCCTCGCCGGTCGCACACCCGGAGTCGCACTGGACGACGCGGGCCGTGCCCAGGCGACGGCTCTGATCGAACGCCTCGACGGCGTGACCGACCGGCTGACCGCAGTGGTGCGGTCTCCGCTGCAACGTTGTGCAGAGACCGTTGCGCCCCTCGTCGGCCATCTCGACGGCATGACCGACGTCGAAGACGCGCGGTTGGCGGAAGTCGACTACGGCGAGTGGAGCGGCCGCAAGTTGTCCGAACTCGTCGACGAACCCCTCTGGCGCACAGTGCAGCGTCATCCGTCGGCGGCGGTGTTCCCTGGCGGGGAGGGTCTCGCCGACGTGTCTCGTCGGGCCTGCGCCGCCGTCCGGGAGCTCGACCGAGTTCATGGCGGTGACGACGGGAACGGAGTCTGGCTGGCCTGTTCGCACGGTGACGTGATCAAGAGCGTCATCGCGGACGCCTACGGGATGCACCTCGACTCCTTTCAGCGCATCGTCGTCGACCCTGCGTCGATCACCGTGATCCGGTACACGCGGGATCGGCCCTATGTGATCACCGTGAACAACCCGGGAGCGATCGTGCTTCCCGCGCCGCGCCACCACACCGACGCCGATGTCGGCGGAGGCAAGGGCGCGTAGCCTTGCGGTCATTGGGCGTCGCAGTCATCAGCAGGAAGGTGGAGTAGCAGTGTCGCGCACGATTCATGAGTTCCGCAGCCCGGCCCGGTTCGTCGCCGGCACGGTCGGCGTCCCCGGGGATCGCACCTTCTTCCTCCAGGTGTCGCAGGACCAGCGGGTGATGAGCGTCGAACTCGAGAAGCAGCAGGTACTGATCCTCGCGGACCGCCTCGGGTACCTCCTGGACGAGGTGGCCCGCCGGTTCGGCGCGAGTGTGCCGCCGGAGACCGAACAGGTCGTCGACACCGAGCCTCTCGCCAATCCGATCGAATCCGAGTTCCGTGTCGGGTCGATGGGGTTGGGTTGGGATGCCGAAGCGTCGGCAGTGGTGGTGGAACTGCTCGCGATCACCGAGCAGCCACTGGACGAGAGCGTCATCCTCGACGACACGGAAGAAGGGCCCGACACGGTCCGGGTGTTCCTGTCGGCCGATGCCGCCCGGCAGTTCAGCGCGCGGTCGATGAGGGTGATCGCCGCAGGCCGTCCCCTCTGCCCGCTCTGCACGATGCCGCTCGACGCGTCGGGTCACATCTGCGCCCGCAGCAACGGTTACAAGCGGGACGTCGAGTTCTCGCGGTCCGACGAGTTCATCGATCCCGACGTGCTCGCCGCGCTCGGACGCGTGGTGCCGGGATTCGACGCGTCCTTCCAAGTGGACCACGATTCGACCACCGCAGACGACGACACAGACGACGACCGCCCGGAGTGAACCGGACCATCCTCGAGGTCCTCACCGATGGGGACCTGACGCTGTTGGGACGGATACCCACGGCGAGCAACCTCACCCTCGCGTGCCATGCCGGACCCGACGAGTTGATGTGCGTCTACAAGCCCGTCCGAGGTGAGGTGCCGCTCTGGGATTTTCCCGACGGCACCCTCGCCGGCCGCGAGGTCGCGTCATACCTGATCAGCGAAGCGCTCGGCTGGGGCGTCGTCCCGGAGACGGTGCTCCGCCAGACCGGACCGTCCGACGCCGATCTGGGGCCGGGAATGCTGCAACGCTGGATCCATGTTCCCGACGAACCCGAGGTGCGCGATCCGGTCGACCTGGTTCCCGTCGACGCCGTCGGCGACGATGTGATCCCGATACTTCGTGCATACGACGAGGACGGATCGCTGGTCGCACTAGTCCACTCCGACACCCCGAGCCTCAGACGACTCGCAGTCTTCGACGTGGTCGTGAACAACGCCGACCGCAAGGGCGGTCACATCCTCGTCGATCAGAACGGACACGTGTACGGGATCGACCACGGGATCTGCCTGCACACGGACGACAAATTGCGCACCGTCCTGTGGGGATGGGCGGGGCAAGCCGTTCCGGGCGACCTTCTCGTGGACTTGACTCGGGTGGCCGAGCGGCTCGCGGACGGTGACGACGCGCTGACCGTGCGACTCGGTGCGTTGATCACACCAGGCGAGATCGGCGCCCTCCGGGACCGCATCGCGCGCCTCCTCGACGGCGGGACGATGCCGCTGCCGCCGGGTGAGCGCGCGATCCCGTGGCCGCCGTTCTGACCCGAGCGAGAAGAACACGGCCCGTTCGACGGCCGACCGACCGCTCGACATACAGTTGTGGACATGCAGTCGTGGCCGTCGCCCCAGATCCCGTCCGTACCCGGCGTCTCACCGGCTCTACGTCTGTTCGACACGTCGTCGAAGCAGGTGGCGCCGCTCGCGCCCGGACCCGTCGCCGGAATGTACGTCTGCGGCATCACCCCGTACGACGCCACCCACCTCGGTCACGCCGCCACCTACGTGACGTTCGACCTGATCAACCGGGTGCTCCGGGACCAGGGACACGACGTCCATTACGTGCAGAACATCACCGACGTCGACGATCCGCTGTTCGAGCGCGCCGAACGCGACGGTGTGGACTGGCGAGACCTCGGCACGAGGGAGATCGACCTGTTCCGCGAGGACATGGCGGCGCTGCGGGTCCTCCCGCCGAGGGATTACATCGGTGCCATGGAGTCGGTCGACGAGGTGATCGCCGCCGTCGGCCGCCTCCTCGAGAACGGTTCAGCCTACGTCGTCGACGACGCCGAGTACCCCGACGTGTACTTCAGCGTCGATGCGACCGAGCAGTTCGGCTACGAGTCGGGCTACGACGCCGAGACGATGGCGAAGTACTTCGCCGAACGCGGCGGCGACCCGGACCGTGCGGGTAAGCGTAATCCGCTCGACGCACTCCTGTGGCGCATCCAACGGCCCGGAGAGCCGTCGTGGGAGTCACCGTTCGGCGCCGGGCGACCAGGCTGGCACATCGAGTGCTCAGCCATCGCCCTCAACCGACTCGGCATGGCGTTCGACGTGCAGGGCGGCGGCAGCGACCTGATCTTCCCCCACCACGAGTTCTCTGCGGCGCACGCCGAAGCCGAGACGGGGGAGCGCCGCTTCGCCCGCCACTACGTCCACACCGGAATGATCGGTCTGGACGGCGAGAAGATGTCGAAGAGCCTCGGCAACCTCGTCAAGGTGTCCGTCTTGAGGCGCAATGGAGTGGACGTCGGCGCCGTTCGACTCGGCCTGATCAGCGGGCACTACCGCGACGACCGCATGTGGACCGATCTCGTCCTGTCAGACGGCGAGCGTCGGCTCGCCACCTGGCGTCGTGCCGCAGCTCTCGAGACCGGACCCGACGCGACTGACACCGTCGCACGCCTCCGTCAGCATCTCGCGGACGACCTGGACACACCGAAGGCGCTCGCGGCCGTCGACGCGTGGGCCGCCGACGCCATTCTGGGCATCGGTTCGTCGACCGAGGCCCCCGGACTTGTCGCCGCCGCCGTCGACGCCCTCCTCGGCGTCGACATCAACCCGAGTGCGTAGGAAGCCATGACCCGCGTCAGCGAGATTCCATCCGGCACCTCAGACGGTGTCTGGACGGTGATGACCCACACGTCGACTTACGTGCTCGACTTCGAGGAGATGACCCTGCTCCGAGCTCCGGGCGTGGGGCGCAATGAGGATCAGCGCTGGGAGGTCAGCGAACTGCGGCGCGACTCCGAAGACATCCCCCTGATCGGCGTCAAGCAGTGCGTTGTCGGAGAGCCCGCACAGTTCTGGGTCACCGCGGCCGACGATCCGGACGTCCGTACCTGGCGTATCACCACGCCGGTCGTCGACATTGAACGCATCGGCTAGCTAGTGTCGCGTGTTGAAAGTTCCTTAATGGTTGGCGGCACCCCGCTGCACACCTGGCGGCGTTGTCGTCGGTCGTGATACCTGCCGGTATCCCTCCCTCCTCCGCCTTGCCAGCTGCACAGCGGAGCACCTCCAACCGTCTAGGAACTTTCAACACGCGACACTAGTCCGAGCCCTCGTTCCTTCTGCGGAGGTACTTCTCGAACTCCGCGGCGAGGGCGTCGCCGTCTACTTCGACCATCGGGTTCTCGTCGCCGGCCTCGTCGTCTTCCCGTTCCTCGAGATCACGGACGTAGGCGGCCATGTCGTCATCGTCGGACATCATCTCGTCGACGTCCTCCTGCCAGTCTCGAGCCTGCTGATCGAGACGGCCGAGAGGTATAGGGACCTCGATGATGGGCTCAAGACGCCGAAGCAGCGCGACGGTGGCCTTGGGGTTCGGCGGGTGCGCGATGTAGTGGGGGACCGCAGCCCACAGCGAGATGGACGGTACTCCGGCCTGGACGAATGCGTCCTGGAGGACGCCGGTGATGCCGGTCGGGCCCTCATACTTGCTCGGGGACAGCCCGAAACGCGTCGCGGCCGCGCTCGTTTCCGCCGATCCGGACACCGGGACGGGCCGGGTGTGGGGCGTGTCGGCGAGCAGCGCCCCCATCATCACGACGAGCTCGACGTCCAACGCGTCAGCGAGTTCGACCAGTTGGGAGCAGAACGCGCGCCACCGCAGGTTCGGTTCGGGTCCGAGGACGAACACCACGTCTCGATCGGCGTCCGGAAGGCGCGCATACGAGACAGACGTCGACGGCCACGCTATGCGACGCGTCACACCGTCCACGGTCGTGATCGTCGGCCGGTTGGACTGGTAGTCGTAGAAGTCGTCGCCGTCGATCTCGCGGAGATCCGTTGCGTCCCAGGTCAGGGCCAGATGTTCGACTGCGGACGAGGCTGCGTCTCCGGCGTCGTTCCATCCGCCGAACGCGGCGATCATCACCGGGCGGCGCAGTTCGGGCAGACCGGACGGGCGTGGAGAGTTCATCGAGAAGAGCCTACGGCGGACCGCGTTCGACGGCGAACTACGCTGGAGGGATGCCATACTCCGTTTCGCGCCAGGATTCGTACGACTCGACATTGCTTCAGGCCATGTCGCGTCGTGTACTGATCGGTGACGGGGCTATGGGCACGATGCTTCAGGCCGCCGATCTCACGGTCGACGGCGACTTCCTCGGGCTCGAGGGCTGCAACGAGATCCTCAACGACACTCGCCCCGATGTTCTCGCCGACATCCACCGCAGTTACTTCGAAGCCGGGGCCGACGTCGTCGAGACGAACACCTTCGGCTGCAACCTGTCGAACCTCGGTGACTACGACATCGCCGACCGCATCCGTGAGCTCGCTTACAAGGGGACCTCGATCGCCCGCGGCGTCGCCGACGAGATGGGTCCGTCTGCCGACGGAACCGACCGCTACGTCCTGGGCTCCATCGGACCCGGCACAAAACTCCCCAGCCTGGGACACACCACGTTCGCCGTGATCCGCGACGCGTACCAGGAGTGTGTTCTCGGCATGCTCGAAGGCGGCGCCGACGGCATCCTCATCGAGACGTCCCAGGATCTGCTGCAACTCAAGGCGGCGGTCATCGCGGCACGTCGTGCGATGGACGAGATGGGTCGCCATCTCCCCATCATCGCGCACATCACCGTCGAGACCACTGGAACGATGCTCGTCGGATCGGAGATCGGCGCCGCACTGGCGGCCATCGAGCCGCTCGGAGTGGACGTCATCGGCCTCAACTGCGCCACCGGTCCGGCCGAGATGAGTGAGCACCTCCGGTACCTGTCGAAGCACGCGCGAGTACCCGTGTCAGTTATGCCGAACGCCGGGCTCCCCGTACTCGGGGCGAACGGTGCCGAGTACCCGCTCACGGCTCCCGAGATGGCGGAGGCGCTCGCAGGGTTCGTCCGGGACTACGGCCTGCAGTTCGTCGGCGGCTGCTGTGGCAGCACCCCGGAGCACATCCGCCAGGTGGCCGCGGCCGTCGCCGCCGTCGAGCCCAAGCCGCGCACCCCGGAACACGTGTCGGAGACGTCGTCTCTGTACACGGCCGTGCCGTTCGATCAGGATGCAAGCTTCCTGGTCATCGCCGAACGCACCAACTCGAACGGTTCCAAGGCGTTCCGCGAGGCGATGATCGCAGGCGACTATCAGAAGTGCCTGGAGATCGCGAAGGACCAGACGCGCGACGGGGCGCACATGCTCGACCTCAACATCGACTATGTGGGCCGCGACGGCGCCGCGGACATGACAGAGCTCGCGTCGCGATTCGCCACCGCGTCGACGTTGCCGATCATGATCGACTCCACCGAACCCGAGGTGATCCGGGCCGGACTGGAGCATCTGGGCGGTCGGTGCGCCGTGAACTCGGTGAACTACGAGGACGGCGACGGACCCGATTCCCGTTTCGCGCGCATCATGCGGCACGCGGTGGAACACGGTGCCGCGGTCGTCGCGTTGACGATCGACGAGGAGGGGCAGGCCCGAACCGCCGACCACAAAGTCGCCATCGCCGAACGGCTCATCACCGACATCACCGAGAACTGGGGCCTCGCCGAAGAGGACATCATCATCGACGCCCTCACGTTCCCGATCTCGACGGGCCAGGAGGAGGTTCGCCGCGACGGCATCGAGACGATCGAGGCGATCCGTCGTCTCAAGCAGTCCCACCCCACGATCCACTTCACACTGGGCATCTCGAACATCTCGTTCGGTCTCAATCCGGCGGCCCGCCAGGTGCTGAACTCGGTGTTTCTGCACGAGTGCGTGCAGGCCGGACTGGACACGGCCATCGTGCACGCTTCGAAGATCCTGCCGATGGCGCGCATCCCAGACGAGCACCGGGAGACGGCTCTCGACCTCGTGTACAACCGCAGGCGTGAGCAGGGGACTGACGGTCCCGACGACAAGGGCTACGACCCCTTGCAGAAGCTCATGGAGTTGTTCGAAGGCGTGTCGGCGGCGTCGGCCCGCGAATCCCGTGCCGCGGAGCTGGCGAAGATGCCGCTGTTCGAGCGACTGGAACGCCGGATCGTCGACGGGGAGCGCAACGGCCTCATCGAGGACCTCGACGAAGCTCGTGAGACCGTCCCGCCGCTGTCGATCATCAATGACACCCTGCTCTCGGGCATGAAGACCGTCGGTGAGCTGTTCGGCTCAGGCCAGATGCAGCTGCCGTTCGTCCTGCAGTCCGCCGAGGTGATGAAGGCCGCTGTCGCCCATCTCGAGCAGTTCATGGAGGCCTCGGACGAGGACGGCAAGGGGCGGATCGTGCTCGCCACCGTGAAGGGCGACGTCCACGACATCGGCAAGAACCTGGTCGACATCATCCTGTCGAACAACGGCTACGACGTGGTCAACATCGGCATCAAGCAGCCCATCGCCACGATCCTCTCGGTCGCAGAGGATCAGCGTGCCGACGTCATCGGGATGTCCGGCCTGCTCGTGAAGTCGACCGTCGTGATGAAGGAGAACCTCGAGGAGATGAACTCGCGCGGTAAGAGCGAGTTCCCCGTCCTCCTCGGCGGTGCGGCGTTGACTCGTACCTATGTCGAGGGTGATCTCGCCGACATCTACGAGGGAGACGTCCGTTACGCGCGTGATGCGTTCGAGGGTCTGACGTTGATGGACGAGATCATGGCGATCAAGCGCGGGGAGGGACCGGACCCCGACAGCCCGGAGGCCAAGGCCGCTGCAGCGAAGGTCGCTGAGCGCAAGGCCCGCCGAGAGCGGTCGCAGCGGATCGCAGCGAAGCGCAAGGCGGCCGAGGTTCCCGTCGAGGTTCCTGCACGGTCGGACGTCGCCGCCGACAACGAGATCCCGGAGCCGCCGTTCTGGGGCACCCGGATCGTCAAGGGCATCCCGGTCGCCGAGTATCTGACGATGCTCGACGAGCGCGCGCTGTTCCTCGGCCAGTGGGGGCTTCGCGGCACGCGCGGCGACTCGGGTCCCGACTACGACGAGCTCGTCGAGACCGAGGGTCGTCCCCGCCTGCGCGAATGGATCTCGCGACTGGCCACCGAGGGAATCCTCGCCCACGCGGCTGTCGTGTACGGGTACTTCCCGGCTGTCAGCGAGGGTGATGTGGTGCATGTCCTCGAGTCGGCCGACCCGTCGTCGCCGATCCGGCACAGCTTCGAGTTCCCGCGCCAGCAGCGGACTCGTTTCCTGTGCATCGCCGACTTCATCCGGTCCCGCGAGGACGCGATCGAGGCCGGCCGTGTCGACGTTCTGCCGTTCCAGCTCGTGACCATGGGCCAGCCGATCGCCGATTTCGCGAACGAGCTGTTCGCGGGCGACGAGTATCGCGATTACCTGGAAGTTCACGGCATCGGCGTGCAGTTGACAGAAGCGCTCGCCGAGTACTGGCACCAGCGGGTGCGGAGTGAGCTGACGTTCGACGGCGGTTCGATGGCCGACGGCGACCCGGATCGGCCGCAGGGCTTCTTCGATCTCGAGTACCGCGGCGCACGCTATTCGTTCGGCTACGGCGCCTGCCCGAGCCTCGAGGATCGCGCGAAGATGATCGATCTGCTCGAGCCGGAGCGCATCGGCGTCGAACTGTCGGAGGAGCTCCAGCTGCATCCCGAACAGTCGACCGACGCGTTTGTGCTCCACCACCCGGAAGCGAAGTACTTCAACACCTAGGGTGGGGGCGGAGACATCATTCGCCACCAACCACCAGGAGGACACAGTGATCGACGAAGCAGGCCAGCCCGGAGCGGTCTTCTGGGACATGGACGGCACCCTGCTCGACACCGAACCACTGTGGGAGCAGGTCCTGGTGGAGTTCGCCAACAGACTCGGGATCGAGATGACCCCGACGTTGCGCGAGTCGACGATGGGGAACAGTTCTCCCGACGCGATGACGAAGGTGTACGACGCCGCGCTCGTGCCCGAATCGGGCCGGGACTTCGAGGCCGACGAGGCGTGGATGGTTCAACGAGTGATCGACCTGTTCGCGGCCGGTACGCCGTGGCGTCCCGGTGCGGTCGACGCACTGGACATGGTGGCCGCCGCCGACATCCCCATGGTGCTGGTCACGAACACGATGCGCGAGGTGACCGACGTCCTGTTGGAGACGATCGGCGCCGACCGCTTCGTCGCGACCGTCTGCGGGGACGAGGTGGAGGCGGGCAAGCCCGAACCGCATATCTACCGTCGTGCGGCGGAGATCGTCGGGCTTCCCGTGCGCCGCTGCCTCGCCATCGAGGATTCTCCGACGGGTGCGGCGTCGACGTTCGCCGCCGGTGTCCGAGCGATCATCATCCCGTCCGCGATCCCGGTTCCGCCGCGCCCGACATTCACTTTCCGCGAGTCGCTCGTCGGGCTCACCCTGGACGACCTCGTCGCGGCTTTGGCCTGATGACTGAAATCGTCCCCGAGCCTAGACTCCAAGGGCTATTCGCCCTCTGCGAGCCGCCTCGGGGACGATTTCAGTCATAGTTGGTTGCGCCGAAGAGATCGGTCGACCGCACGGCGGGAGCGAACGCTCCGGACTCGGTGTCGGTCGTCGTCCGTGACGCCGCGGATGTCGGCGAGTGTGTCCGCCCAGCCGAAGATGACGTCGTCGTAGATGAAGCGCATCGACATCCACCCGTCCTTGAGGGACCGTCGATCGCGCCTGCGGTCCTTGGCGTACTGCTTTTTCGTCTCGTGATACTGCCGACCGTCGCATTCCAACAGCAGACGACCGATGCGCATGTCCGCCCATTCGTATTCGGCGATACCCGGTTGGACGACCACGTCGAAGCCGGTCGCACGCAATCGCACTCGCATGATGCTCTCGGTGCCCGACTGCGAACGCTCGTCGACCTTCTCCAACAGACCGGCCAGTCTGTACCCGGTGAACGGTTCGAGCCGGAATCGAAGGTCGTCGACCGAGGTCCCCGTCGAGTTCAGATACGAATCGCATACGGCGATCCAGTCCTCGGCCGTCATACACGATGCCGCACATGCCAGCGCGTACTCGACCGGATCGACCGCGGTCAGTGTGGCCGGCGCGCGGCCGACCGGAGTGGTGCAGCCGGCGCGCTTCCCCGCACCGCGCAACGCCTTGCTCCGCCGCACATGGACGTTCGAATACCCCGGTGGCACCCACAGGCTGTTGAGGGTCAGCGCGGACACGCACCCGAGAACCCCACCCGCCTTGACGGCGGACACGACGGTGGGATCAGCATCGTCGAAGGCGAACCACCCCTGACGGAGTCGCCGTACCCTGCCCTGCCGGATCGCTGTGCGCAACGTCGCATCGGTGAAGCCCAAGCGGCCCATCTGCGCCCGGCTGAACACCTTCACATCCTTCACATGAGGTAAGACGCACGACACGACCGACCGGTTCCACCGACACACTCGGGGCGTGAAACAATACGTCCCGTGAAGACCTTCGACGAACTGTTCGCTGAGCTGGCCGAGAAGGCGCAGACGCGCCCCGACGGGAGCGGCACCGTCGCCGCACTCGACTCCGGCATCCATACCCTCGGCAAGAAGATCATCGAAGAGGCCGGCGAAGTGTGGTTGGCCGCCGAGCATGAGTCCGACGACTCGCTCTCCGAAGAGATCTCCCAGCTCGTCTACTGGCTCCAGGTGATGATGATCAAACGTGGTCTGACTCCCGCCGATGTCTACAAGTACCTCTGAGCCGACCCGAACACCTCTAGGAACAACCACTCATGTTGCGTGTTGCAGTCCCCAACAAGGGCGCGCTGTCCGAAGCCGCCGCCGCGATCCTCTCGGAGGCCGGTTACCGTAAGCGGTCCGATCCGAAGGACCTGTCGGTCATCGACGTCAACAACGACGTCGAGTTCTACTTCCTGCGCCCGAAGGACGTCGCGATCTATGTCGGCGCGGGCACACTCGACCTCGGGATCACCGGCCGCGACCTGGCGGCCGACTCCGGTGCCGAGGTCATCGAAGAAGTAGCGCTCGGGTTCGGGTCGTCGACGTTCCGGTATGCGGCCCCGAACGACCAGACGTGGACCGTCGACGATCTCGCGGGCAAGCGGATCGCGACGTCGTACCCCAACCTCGTCCGCCGCGACCTCGCCGCCCGCGGGATCGACGCCGAGATCATCCGGCTCGACGGCGCGGTGGAGATCTCCATCCAGCTCGGTGTGGCCGACGTCATCGCCGATGTGGTGGGTTCAGGTCGGACCCTGCGTCTACATGATCTGGCAGCCTTCGGAGAGTCT
Source organism: Gordonia malaquae NBRC 108250 (assembly GCF_000344135.1). Lineage (GTDB taxonomy): Bacteria > Actinomycetota > Actinomycetes > Mycobacteriales > Mycobacteriaceae > Gordonia > Gordonia malaquae. Next base: position 31,182 of record NZ_BAOP01000003.1, read on the forward strand.
CTCTGCGATTCCGAAGCGGTCCTCATTCGGAACCCGGAGTCGGCGGAGGCGTCGAAGGCGGCCAAGCAGTTCATCGCTCGCGTGCAGGGTGTCGTGTTCGGTCAGCAGTACGTGATGATCGACTACGACTGCCCCAAGGCGCTCCTCGACCGCGCCGTCGCCATGACGCCGGGCCTCGAATCGCCGACGGTGTCACCGATGCTCGACCCCGATTGGCTCGCGGTCCGGGCGATGGTGCCGCGCAAGACCCACCAGTCGCTCATGGACGACCTGTCGGAGATCGGCGTCCGCGCGATCCTCGCCTCCGACATCCGTTCCTGCCGCTTCTGAGTGGAAGCGTCAACGGACGTCGACGATCATGTCCGTCTGCGCGGACCGGCCGAGGAAGCCGGCCACGTCGTACAGGTCGGCGAACGTGGCGCCGTAGCCGTCGCGTCCCACCGCGAGATCGGAGTCGAGACCCAGCCACGGGCTCGTCGGCTGTCCGACGAGGTGGACTGTCGTGTCCATGTTCATCCATGACCACTTCGTAGGGTCCAGGCGCGTTCCGACGCCGTTGGCCACATCGAGCACGGTGAAGATCGACTCGAGGTGCGATGGCGTCTCACCTTCGACGAGCTCGCGGTCCGGCCGGATCCAGATCGACGGCGTAGAGCCGGTGCGACCCTCCTGCCGGGCGATGACGGTGGTGCCGATGAACCCGACGCGTCCCCACGCGACGGCTTCGTCGCCCTCTGCGGGGAAGCCGACGACCTGTCGGAGGTCATCAGGTCCGGCAGGCAGCGGTTCGCGCGGGATGCTCTGGGCGTCCGCCGAGTCGGCCGCCAGGATCCGCCAGGCCACGGTGCGACCGGCGAGCCGGAACTCGCCGTCGGGCATCTGACATTCCAGTTCGGCCGTGACCTGCGAGATGCGGCGGCCGGGCCGCGACACCCAGGCGCGGACGCGGTTCACCCCCAGGCCCATGGCCCCGAGGATCTCCGTGGTCACCCGCGTGAAATGCTGGCCGTCGTCGGCGACCGCCCGGACCATCGCACGCATCATCAGGCCTGCAGGCGGGCCGCCGTGCTGCAAGTCGGCCGACCAGACGCTGATCGTCGCTTCAGTGGGCTGGAAGTACTCGAACTCGGCGTCGGCCCCGGCGGGCGCCGCCAGCGGGACGTAGTAGCTCGTCGCCGTCGATTCACGATCTGCCATGGGCGTCACTCTATGCTGATAGCAGTTCATGCCCTGCTCTCGACCCGTAAGGAATCAGCCACCGATGCCGACCACCGGCCCGTTCGCCGAAGGCGACCGCGTACAGCTCACCGACTCCAAGGGACGCAAGTTCACGGTGGTCTTGGAACCCGACAAGCAGTTCCACACCCACCGCGGCGGGATCGAACACAACTATCTGATCGGCGCAGACGAAGGCACGATGGTGAAGTCGGCCAACGGAACCGAATACCTCGCACTGCGGCCGCTGCTGACCGACTACATCCTGTCGATGCCGCGCGGAGCGCAGGTCATCTACCCGAAGGACACCGCGCAGATCGTCGCCGAGGGCGACATCTTCCCCGGGGCGAAGGTCCTCGAAGCAGGCGCCGGATCGGGGTCGTTGACCCTGTCACTGCTCCGCGCAGTCGGCACCAGCGGCTCGGTCACGTCGTACGAGGTGCGTGACGATCACGCCGAACACGCGGTCCGCAACGTCGAGACGTTCTGGGGCGGCGCTCCGGACAACTGGAAGCTGATCATCGACGATCTCGCGAACCACGACCCGGCCGACCAGTTCGACCGGGTGATTCTCGACATGCTGGCGCCGTGGGAGCACCTCGAGCTCGTCTCGAAGACACTCAAGCCCGGGGGTGTGCTGACCGTGTACGTCGCGACGGTCACTCAGCTCTCCAAGGTGATGGAGGGCCTTCGTGAACTCCAGTGCTGGACCGAACCGCGGGCGTGGGAATCGTTCGTTCGGGATTGGAGCGCTGTCGGTCTGGCAGTGCGTCCGGAACATCGCATGCAGGGGCACACGGCGTTCCTGATCACTGCACGACGACTCGCCGACGGCACCGAAACCCTGCGCGTGCAGCGCCGTCCGACGCGCGGGTAGCGTAGAAACACGTAGCGATGAAGGAGGCCCGATGATCCCGACTGTGCAGTCAGGCGCGGAGTCCGGTGCGAGTGGCGACAGCCCGCAGGAGCGGATCGAGAAGCTCACCACCCGGAACACGAAGCTGACCGAACTCCTCAAGGAGGCGCGGCAGCAGTTGATCGCCCTTCGCGAAGAGGTCGACAACCTCGGCCAGCCGCCGAGCGGATACGGCGTCCTCCTCGGGGTCACCGACGGCGACACCGTCGACGTCTTCACCTCGGGCCGCAAGATGCGTCTCACCGTCTCCCCGAACATCGACACCGACACGCTGCGTCGCGGACAGTCGTTGCGGCTCAATGAAGCGCTGACTGTCGTCGAAGCGCTCGGATACGACGAGGTCGGCGAGATCTCCACCCTCCGCGAGATCCTCGCGGGCGGACGCCGCGCGCTGGTCGTCGGCCACACCGACGAAGAGCGTGTGGTGCAGTTGGCCGACGCACTCGTCCACCAGGGCGACGGTGGCGAGAGCGAGCGCAAACTGCGGCCCGGCGACTCGCTGCTCGTGGACGGCAAGGCCGGGTACGCGCTCGAACGGATCCCGAAGGCCGAAGTCGAAGACCTGGTTCTCGAAGAGGTCCCGGATGTCGACTACGAAGACATAGGCGGTCTCCGTCGTCAGATCGAACAGATCCGCGACGCCGTGGAGCTGCCGTTCCTGCACAGCGATCTCTTCGCCGAGTACTCGCTGCGGCCGCCGAAGGGAGTGCTGCTGTACGGCCCGCCCGGCAATGGCAAGACGCTCATCGCCAAAGCCGTCGCCAATTCTCTCGCTCGCCAGATCGCGCAGGCGCGCGGCGACGATTCGAGTGAGGCGAAGAGCTACTTCCTGAACATCAAGGGGCCGGAACTGCTCAACAAGTTCGTCGGTGAGACCGAGCGGCACATCCGCTTGATCTTCCAACGTGCGCGGGAGAAGGCGTCCGAAGGCACTCCGGTGATCGTCTTCTTCGACGAGATGGATTCGATCTTCCGCACTCGTGGCTCGGGTGTCTCGTCCGACGTCGAGACCACGGTCGTGCCGCAGCTTCTGAGCGAGATAGACGGCGTCGAGGGGCTTGAGAACGTCATCGTGATCGGCGCGTCCAACCGCGAGGACATGATCGATCCCGCCATTCTCCGACCCGGTCGACTGGACGTGAAGATCAAGATCGAACGGCCCGACGCGGAATCGGCCGTGGACATCTTCACCAAGTACTTGACCACGGATGTGCCGCTGCACGCCGACGAGGTCGCGGAGTTCGGTGGTGATCCGCAGGCCTGCGTCGACGCGATGATCCAGCGTGTGGTCGAGCGGATGTACGCCGAGACCGACGACAACCGCTTCCTCGAAGTCACGTACGCCAACGGCGACAAAGAGATCATGTACTTCAAGGACTTCAACTCGGGAGCGATGATCCAGAACATCGTCGACCGTGCCAAGAAGTACGCGATCAAAGCGCATCTCGAGAGCGGTCAGCGCGGTCTGCGGATCGGGCATCTGCTCGACGCGATCCTCGACGAGTTCGCCGAGAACGAAGATCTCCCGAACACCACCAACCCCGACGACTGGGCCCGCATCTCGGGCAAGAAGGGCGAGCGGATCGTGTACATCCGGACGCTCGTCACCGGCAAGGGAAGTGGCGCCAGCCGCGCGATCGACACCGAATCGAATACCGGCCAATACCTGTGACCAGGTTCCGGGGGGGCCGGACACGCCGTGCGGTCATTCCGGTGAACGGGGTGCTCGTCATTGACCGGCTAGTCTGATTCGGTGACGAGCACTCCAGGTATCACTCCGCTGCAGGTTCGGGTCGGGCAAGGCAACGCTCAGGTCATCCGCACCTCGCCGGCATCCCTCGGCCGGACGCCCGACAACGAGATCGTGGTCAACCATCCGCTCGTGTCGCGCAGGCACCTGTCGGTCGAGTGGTCGGCGTCGGCCGGGTGGCAGGTCATCGATGCGGGCAGCACCAACGGCATGTATGCGAACGGGGTGCGACAGAACGTCGTGACCGTCGGCACCGGCGCTCGTGTGCAGCTCGGTGACGGCCAGACCGGACCGATCCTCGAACTCACCCCGCAGGCGCCCGCACCGAAGACGCTCATCGGTCCGGGCGGTGATCACGCGCCACGAGCAGACGCCTCCGGTCGCCTGCCCGAGCAGCGGACCACCCCGATCCAGTCCGGCCCACAACGGGCGCAACAGCCCCCGCCGTCGTCGACGCCTCCGCCGAAACCGCCGACCCGCCCGTTGGGCGGCCCGGCGTCTGCACCGTTCGGCGCCCAGCCGGCCCAGGCTTCCCAGCACCCGCAGTCGGCGCCGTTCCAGGCTCAGCCGGGCGAGCGGGGCTGGCGTCCGGCTCCGCGTTTCGGTGAGCTCCAGAACGCACCTCACCTCGCGGCGCTTCACCAGAACGCCTCGGCGGTGTTCCAGGTGCCGGGGGAGCTTCGCAACAATGGCCGGGAGACGATCTCCCTGTCCGGCGTCCAGTCGATCGGCCGCACCCCGGACAACGACATCGTGGTCAGCGACGTCCTCGCGTCGCGGCATCACGCGCGACTCTCGTCCAGCCCACAGGGACTGCTCCTCGAAGATCTGGGCAGCGTCAACGGCACGTTCGTCAACGGCCAACGTGTCATGGCGCACCGACTCAGCGAGAACGACGTCGTCACGATCGGAAACTCCGACTTCGTGATGTCCGGCGGGGCACTCGTCCGAGGCCGCCCGCAGGTCGAGGTGGCAGGCGGTGTCCAGGTCGACTCGGTGAGTCTCACCATCGACGGCAAGACACTCCTCAACGACATCTCGTTCAACGCCGCCCCAGGCACGCTGACGGCCATCATCGGTCCGTCGGGTGCGGGCAAGTCGACGGTGTCGAAGATCGTCGCCGGTCTCGGAAACCCGACCGTCGGTCTCGTCACGTTCGAGGGACGTGGCGTGCACACCGAGTACGAGGCGCTCCGCACGCGTATCGGCATGGTCCCGCAGGACGACGTCCTGCACCGCAAGCTCACGCTCCGCCAGGCCCTCCGGTATGCGGCCGAACTACGGCTCCCCGCCGACTTGAGCACGGCCGACCGCGATCAGGTGATCGACGGCGTGCTCAGTGAGTTGCAGCTCACCGAGCATGTAGACACCCGGGTCGACAAACTGTCCGGCGGTCAGCGAAAGCGCGCGTCCGTCGCGATGGAACTCCTGACAGGTCCGTCATTGCTGATCCTCGACGAGCCGACCTCGGGACTCGACCCCGCGCTCGATCGTCAGGTGATGCAGACACTGCGCCGACTCGCCGACGCCGGTCGTGTGGTGCTTGTGGTCACCCACTCACTGACGTACTTGAGCCTGTGCGACCAGGTGCTCCTTCTCGCACCAGGTGGCAAGACCGCCTACTGCGGTGCTCCGAAGGAGGTCGGAGCAGAGCTCGGCACCACCGATTGGGCGGAGATCTTCGCGTTCACCGCCGATCAGCCCGACGCCGCGTGGGCGCGTTACCGACAGCGGCATCCGCACACGTCGAAACCGCCCGCGGCGCCGCCGAGCGGGCCGCCGATCACGGTGCCGCAGGCCTCCGGTGGGCGACAGGCGAGCACGGTGTTCCGCAGGCAGCTCCGCTTGATCCTCGCCGACCGCGGCTATCTCGTGTTCTTGCTGCTGTTGCCGATCGTTCTCGGTCTGCTGACGAAGGTGATCCCGGGCGACCTCGGCTTCGGCAAGGCCGAGGTAGGTCTGCCGGGGCCGGGCGAACTGCCGAAGGTCTCGGTGGAAGCGGTCCAGCTTCTTGTCGTCCTGGTGATCGGTGCCGCCTTCATGGGTGCCGCGCTGACGGTCCGAGATCTCGTCGGCGAACGCCCCATCTTCGAGCGGGAGCGTGCGGTCGGCCTCCGTCCCGGTGCCTACCTCGTGGCCAAGGTAGTCGTGTTCTTCCTGCTCACTGCGGTGCAGAGCGCGATCATGCTGGGCATCTGCTTCGCCCTCAAGGGGGTTCCGGAGGAAGGCGGCGTGTTCCTTCCGCCGCCGGTCGCGCTGTTCGCGGCGATCACCGCACTCGCGTGTGTCAGCACACTCGTCGGTCTCGCGATCTCGTCGATGGTGAAGTCGAACGAACAGACGATGCCGCCGTTGGTCATCGTCGTGATGGTGCAACTCGTGTTCTGCGGCGGACTGTTCCCGATCACTGCGGCCGGCGCCGCTCAACTCGGGTGGATCTTCCCGGCCTACTGGGGTTACACGGCCGCCGCTCAGGCTGTCGACATCCCGAAGATCAATCCCGATGCGGCGCAAGTGAAGACGACTCAGACCGAGAGCATGAAGTATCCGCTGTGGGAGCCGACCGCAACGCACATGATGATCTCCTACGGTGTGCTCGCACTGATGGCCGCACTGCTCATCGGGCTGGTGTACTCGCGCCTGCGGCTGCGTCGACGCTGACCGTTACGCTGAACTCATGGAGCGCATCATCGGCACGGAGGTCGAGTACGGCATCTCGGCGCCCGGAGACCCCTCGGCGAACCCGATCATGACCTCGACGCAGGCCGTTCTCGCGTATGCGGCGGCCGCATCGGTCCCGCGGCGTGACCGTCGGACGAGGTGGGACTACGAGGAGGAGTCGCCAATGCGCGACGCCCGCGGGTTCGACCTCGGGCGCCATTCGGGGCCCGCGCCGATCATCGACGCCGATGAGATCGGCGCGGCGAATATGATCCTCACCAACGGTGCGCGGCTCTACGTCGACCATGCGCACCCGGAGTACTCGGCGCCCGAGGTCACCGATCCGCTCGACGCCGTGATCTGGGACAAGGCGGGGGAGCGAGTGATGGAGGAGGCCGCGCGTTTCGTCGCCAGCGTCCCGGGCGCTCCTCGCCTGCAGCTGTACAAGAACAACATCGACGGCAAGGGCGCGTCGTACGGCACCCACGAGAATTACCTCATGCGACGGGACACCCCGTTCGAAGCCGTCATCACCGGGTTGATGCCCTTCTTCGCGTCACGTCAGGTGATCACCGGTTCGGGTCGTGTCGGGATCGGGCAGCGGGGGGAGGAGCCCGGTTATCAGCTGTCGCAGCGGGCCGACTACATCGAGGTGGAAGTCGGGCTGGAGACGACTCTCAAGCGCGGCATCATCAACACGCGGGACGAACCGCACGCCGACCCTGACAAGTACCGTCGCCTGCACGTCATCATCGGCGACGCTAATCTCGCCGAGACCGCGACGTACCTCAAGGTCGGCACCACCTCCCTCGTCCTCGACTTGATCGAGGCGGGCGTCGACCTGTCCGACCTGGCGCTCGCCTGGCCGGTGGACGCCGTGCACCAGATCAGCCACGACCCCTCACTGCGAGCGACGGTGGCTCTCGCCGACGGTCGTGAGATGACCGGTCTGGCACTGCAACGCGAGTACCTCGCACGCGTGACGGCGTTCCATCACGACCGGGACTCCGGCGACGAGCGCGCCGCGCACGTGATCGAGACCTGGGCCGACGTGCTCGACAAGCTCGAACGCGACCCCATGGAATGCGCAGACATCCTCGACTGGCCTGCGAAGCTCCGCCTGCTGGAGGGATTCCGGCAGCGTGAAGGACTGTCCTGGTCGGCGTCACGCCTGCAGCTCATCGATCTGCAGTACTCGGACGTCCGGCTCGACAAGGGGCTGTACAACCGACTGGTGGCCCGGGGCTCGATGAAGCGTCTCGTGACCGAAGAGCAGGTGCTCGCCGCGGTCGCGAACGCACCCGAGTCGACCAGGGCCTACTTCCGCGGGGAGTCGGTCCGCCGATTCGGCGCCGACATCGCGGCCGCGAGCTGGGACTCGGTGATCTTCGACGTCGGATCGGACAACCTGGTCCGCATACCGATGCCGGAACCGTTGCGCGGCACCAGAAAGCATGTTGGTGAACTGTTGGAGTCCGCGACGTCGGCAGCCGCTTTGGTCGAGGAGCTCACTGCGGGCTGAAACCGGCGGTTCGCGGCCTCGGGCCCGGTGCGGCACCGGTAGGGTTGATCACACGACGATCCTTTCCAGGAGGCGAAGATGGCGCAGGAGCAGACCAACCGCGGTGGCGGCGCAGGTGACGACGACGTGATCGGTGGCGGAGCCGCCGGTCAGGAACGCCGCGAGAAGCTCACCGAGGAGACCGACGATCTGCTGGACGAGATCGACGACGTCCTCGAGGAGAACGCCGAAGACTTCGTGAAGGCCTACGTCCAGAAGGGCGGGCAGTGATCGCCGATCGCGGCGGCCGCTCAACACACGACATCTCGTCGTTCACCGAGTTCTTGCGGGTCACCGCCCCTGATCGATTGCCCGGCGCAACCGCTTTCGGGGGTGCGCCGATCAACGTTGAACAGGTGCCGCACGGCACCACGATTGTGGCGATCGCCTACCGAGGCGGCGTGATCCTCGCCGGTGATCGGCGCGCGACGATGGGGAACCTGATCGCCACGCGCGACGTCGAGAAGGTGTACGTCACCGACGAGTATTCTGCGGCGGGCATCGCGGGCACGGCCGGCATCGCCATCGAGATGGTGCGGCTGTTCGCGGTTGAACTCGAGCACTACGAGAAGATCGAGGGCGTTCGGCTCACTCTCGACGGCAAGGCGTCACGCCTGGCCTCGATGGTGCGGGGCAACCTCGGCGCCGCCCTTCAGGGACTCGCGGCGATTCCGCTGCTCGTCGGCTACGAACCGGCCGACGACGACCAACGACGGGGACGGATCTTCTCGTTCGACGTCGCCGGCTCGCGGCACGAGGAACGCGGCGGCTACGAGGCGATCGGATCGGGCTCGGTGTTCGCGCGATCATCTCTCAAGAAGTCGTACCGGTCGGACCTGACCGCTGCCGAGGCGCTCTCGGCAGCAGTCGAGGCTCTGTACGATGCGGCCGACGACGACTCCGCCACCGGCGGACCGGACCTCGTCCGACGGATCTTCCCGACGGCCGTGCGCATCGACGACGACGGCGCTCTCGCCGTCGAGGAGTCGGAGATCGCGGCCGCCGCGCAAGCCGTCATCGACCGACGCGTCGAGCGGGAGGAGAACGCATGACGTTTCCGTACTATGCGAGCGCCGAACAGATCATGCGTGATCGTTCGGAGCTCGCGCGAAAGGGCATCGCGCGCGGGCGCAGTGTCATCGCGGTGACGTATGCCGACGGAGTGCTGTTCGTCGCGCACAATCCGTCCAACACCCTTCGGAAGATCAGTGAGATCTACGACCGGATCGGGTTCGCGGCGGTCGGCAAGTACAACGAGTTCGAGAGCCTTCGCAAAGCCGGAATTCAGCTGGCTGATCTCCGCGGGTACTCCTACGACCGAGCCGACGTGACCGGATTGTCCCTCGCGAGCGCGTACGCGAACACTCTCGGCACGGTCTTCACCGAACAGGCGAAGCCGTTCGAGGTCGAGTTGTGCGTCGCCGAAGTGGGTCGCGTCGGGAGCACCACACCGTCGCAGTTGTACCGCATCGGATACGACGGCTCGATCGTGGACGAACGGTCGTTCCTGGTCATGGGCGGATCCACCGAACCGGTGATCGCCGCGATGAAGGACTCGTACCGGCCCGACATGACCCTCGCCGAGGCGTTGCGAGTGTCCGCTCTGGCGCTCGCACCGGTGAATGCGGATGCCGAGGGCGCGGAGGCGGCGCCGTTGACCGCCGACGACATCGAGGCCGCCGTCCTCGACCGAACCCGACCGCGGAGAGCGTTCCGACGTCTCACCGACGACCGGGTGACAGCACTGCTTCGAGAGGACTGACGTGGAACGCCGCATCATGGGCATCGAGACCGAGTTCGGTGTCACCTGCACCTTCGAAGGGCAGCGTCGACTGAGCCCGGACGAAGTCGCCCGGTACCTGTTCCGACGTGTCGTCGCGTGGGGTCGGTCGTCGAACGTGTTCCTCGAGAACGGCGCACGTCTGTACCTCGATGTCGGGTCGCATCCCGAGTACGCGACGGCCGAATGCGATTCGGTGGCGCAACTCATCGCCCATGACCGCTCGGGCGAGCGGATCCTCGAGGAGCTGATCATCGACGCCGAGCAGAGGCTGGCCGACGAGGGGATCGGTGGTGACATCTATCTGTTCAAGAACAACACCGACTCGGCAGGAAATTCGTACGGTTGCCACGAGAACTACCTCGTCAACAGGATGGGCGAGTTCGGCCGGGTGTCGGATGTGTTGTTGCCGTTCCTCGTCACGCGCCAGTTGATCTGTGGCGCCGGAAAGGTCCAGTCGGTCGGCCAGGAGACCCGGCTCTGCCTCTCTCAGCGCGCAGACCACATCTGGGAGGGCGTCTCATCCGCGACCACCCGCTCGCGTCCCATCATCAACACGCGTGACGAGCCGCACGCCGACGCGGAGAAGTACCGACGGATGCACGTGATCGTCGGCGACTCCAACATGTCCGAGACGACCACGATGCTGAAGGTCGGCTCCGCTCTATTGGTGTTGGAGATGATCGAGTCGGGCATCTCCTTCCACGACTTCGCGCTGGACAACCCGATCCGGGCGATCCGCGACATCAGTCACGACACCACCGGTCGTCGCGAGGTTCGCCTGGCGGGCGGACGGACGGCGACGGCACTTTCGATCCAGCGCGAATACCACGCACGAGCGGTGGCCCATCTCGCAAACCGCACACCCGATCCGGTGATGGACAGGGTGGTCGACCTGTGGGGGCGCACGCTCGACGCCGTCGAGTCGGGCGATTTCAGCGGAGTCGACACCGAGATCGACTGGGTGATCAAGCAGAAACTGTTCCGTCGCTATCAGGACCGGTACTCGATGGACCTCGGCGATCCGAAGATCGCGCAACTGGACCTCGCATATCACGACATCCGCCGGGGTCGCGGCGTGTTCGATCTCCTGCAGCGCAAAGGCCTCGCGGCGCGGGTGGTCACCGATGAGGAGATCGACGCCGCCGTCACGACGCCGCCGCAGACCACGCGAGCGAAGCTTCGTGGCGACTTCATCGCGGCGGCGACCAAGGCGCAACGCGACTTCACCGTGGACTGGGTGCACCTCAAGCTGAACGACCAGGCTCAGCGCACAGTTCTGTGCAAGGATCCGTTCCGAAATGTGGACGAGCGCGTCGATCGACTCATCTCGTCGCTCTAGCCTCTACGATGGCCGCGTGGCCACCGGAAAGAATGAGCGCCTGCTCAACCTCGTCATCTGCTTGATGTCGGCACGTCAGTACGTGACCGCCGACTATCTGCGGAAGAACGTGATCGGGTACAAGGACGCGCCCGACAAGACCGACGACACCTTCAAGCGGATGCTCGAACGCGACAAGAACGAGCTCCGTGAGATGGGGATCCCGGTGGAGACGGGCCGCAACCCGTTGTCAGCGGAAGACGGCTACCGCATCAAGCCCGCCGACTACGCGCTGCCCGCGGTGTCCTTGGAGGCGGACGAAGCGGCCGCAGTGGCGGCCGCCGCAGCGGTGTGGCGCGATCCGGACGTCAGTGTCGTGTCGCAGACCGCGGTGCTGAAGCTACGCGCTGCAGGGGTCGAGGTGGCGTCGCCGGACGAACTTGCCGTCATGTCTGGTGGAGCGACCAAGTCGATGGGGTCGGAGGCGACAATTCGTGGTCTGCTGAGCGCGATCGAGGCGCGGCAGTCGGTCACCTTCACGCACCGGACCGCGAAGGGGCGGGCTGAGCGCAGACTGGAGCCGTGGGGTGTGGTCGGCAATCGTGGACGCTGGTACGTCGTCGGTCACGACCTCGACCGTGACGCCACGCGAACGTTTCGGCTGTCCCGGGTGGAGAACGTTGCGACTGCATCCGATCGGGGATCGGTGCACGTGCCGACGGACGTCGACCTGAACGCACTCGTCGAGTCTGCCGTCTCGGGCGCGAACGGCGCCTCCGGCGTGACGGCGTCGATCTGGCTCGCCGCCGACCGCGGGCACGCCCTCCGCCGGCTCGCGACCACCACGACTCCTCATTCGCTGTCCGGCGACGAAGGCGACGTCGTCCAGATCGAACTCCGTTCGCCGTCCGCCGTGATTCGGGCCGTGCTCGACGCGGGCGCCGACGCCGTCGTCCTCGAACCCGCTGACCTGCGCGCCGAGGTGATCGCCGAGCTCGATCGGCTCGTCGACATGGAGGTGACCCGATGAATGCCGCAGCACCCACCCGACTGTCCCGCCTGCTGGCGATGGTTCCGTACTTCCTGGCGCGTCCCGGCATCAAGCTGTCGGTCGCCGCTGCCGATCTCGGTCTCACCGAACGTCAGCTCACCAAGGACCTCGAGCAGTTGTTCGTGTGCGGTCTGCCCGGCTACATGCCGGACGACCTGATCGACATCGAGTTCTCCAGCGGATGGGTGCATGTCGGTTTCACCGCAGGCATGGACCGCCCGCTGCGGCTGACCGGCGCCGAAGCGAACGTGCTGCTCATCGCCCTGCGTATGCTCCTCGACGCGGGGGCGGTCGACGCGGACGCGGTCCGCCGTGCGATGGCCAAGATCGAAGCCGCGGTCGGCGAGACGCTGCGTCCGTTCGCCGCAGCCGACGTTGCCGGACAGATCGCCGACGATCCCGTCCATAAGACGATCCGGTCCGCAGTGGCCGCCGGTCGGGCGCTCGCGATCCGCTACTACACGCCGAGCCGCGACGAAGTGTCTGATCGGGTCGTCGATCCGATCATGATCCAGGCGATCGACGGGCAGAGTTACCTCGAGGCGTGGTGCAGAACCTCCGGTGGAGTCCGCCTGTTCCGCTTCGACCGTGTGTACTCGGCGGAACAACTCGACGAGGCAGCCAACCCTCCGAAACGTGCCGACCTCGAACCGATCGGTGGGACGTCGTCGTTGACCGGTGATCTGCCGACCGTACGGGTCGAGATCGACGCCGATGCACTCTGGTTGTTGGAGTACTACGCCGCGGAGGCCGAGACCGAACTGAACGGTGAACCGGACGGCCCGATCGTCGCAGTCCTCCATTACGGCTCGGCCCAGTGGCTCGAACGCTTCCTCCGCAGCTTCGGCGGTCGGGTGCGGCTTCTCGAAGGTGAAGCCGACGAGGTGGCCGCGGCAGTGCAGACCACCGCGGTAGCGGCTCGGGCCCGATACTGACTGAACGACTCGATACGCCCGCACCGGGCAGAATCGACCACATGTCGCCATCTGATCGAGTCCGTGCCGCAGCGTTCAGTGCAGGTTGGTGGCTGGCGTCGGTTGTCGCACTCATGGCGCCCACCGCCGGCAGTCGCGACGTCATCGCCGACTCGTGGCGGACTCCAGTGACGGGTGCGGCATTCGCTCTCGCCGCGGTGTGCGCGCTGGGCGTGTCGCTGACCGCACCAACTGTCGGCGATGCGTCTCGCGTATGGACAGCGGTGGCGGCCTTCGGCGCCGTTCTGACGCTTGTCCCCGAGGTGACCGCGATTGCCGACGACCGGATGAGCTCGCTGTTCCAGGACGAGACGCCGGGGAGTCTGGTCGCGGCCGGATACGCATTGATGTTCGTCGCGTGGGGCGGTAGGCGTCGAGCAGCCATTCGATCGGTGCCGGCTGGCGCGGTCGTCGGGTTCATCGTTGCGATCGCGATGTCCGAGGCCGTGTGGCGCACCACGTTCAACGATCAAGGCATGGTCGAACGAACCCGGACGGCGGAGTTCCTCGACGATCTGTGGCCGGTGCTCGGGTCGCAGAGTGTGTCCGTTCTGGTCACGGTCGGGTCCGCGTGGCTGGTCGGCGTTCGCCGATCGAGCGGCGTGCAGGGGCGCGACACCCTCACCGCGTGACACAGATCGGGCGAAATCTCGCGCGCCGGGTAGAGTCGGAGACGACATCTGTTACTCGTGTGGAGGTTTTGGTCATGGGCGCCCTTTCCTGGTGGCACTGGGCAATCGTTCTGGTGGTTCTCGTTGTGCTCTTCGGCTCGAAGAAGCTGCCCGAGGCCGCACGTGGACTCGGTCGTTCGATGCGCATCTTCAAGTCCGAGATGGCCGAGATGGCCAACGACGGATCCGACAAGAAGGCTGCCGAGGATGCTCCGCGTGAGCTTCCCGCGGTCGACCCGGCCGTCGAGGTCAACGTCGACGTCGAGAAGAAGAAGTCGGCCTAGCCGCCATCTGTCACTCGCGTGGGAATCAACCTCCGTCGACTCGATCCGCGCAAGCGGCGCAGTAAGACCAATCCGAACGGCTCGATGCCGCTGGCCGAGCACTTGTATGAGCTCCGCTACCGGCTGCTGCTGTCGCTCGCTGCGATCGTGCTGACGACCGTTTTTGGATTCATCTGGTACACGCACGGCCCCGGGCCGATCGAGTCGCTCGGAGAGCTGCTTCGCGGCCCGTATTGCGAGCTCGACCCGTCGGTCCGTGCGACGCTCACTCCGGACGGATCGTGCCGCCTTCTCGCAACCGGTCCGTTCGACCAGTTCATGCTTCGGCTGCAGGTGGCGCTGACCGCGGGAATCGTCATCGCCTGTCCGATCTGGTTCTACCAACTGTGGCGTTTCATCACCCCCGGCCTGCATGCCAACGAACGCAAGTACGCGGTCAGCTTCGTCTCCGCCGCCGCGGTCCTGTTCGTCGCAGGCGCAGTGCTCGCCTACATCGTCGTCGCGAAGGCGTTCGAGTTCCTCCTCACCGTCGGACAAGACGTCCAGGTGACGGCGCTGTCCGGCGATCAGTACTTCAGCTTCATGCTGCACCTGCTGATCATCTTCGGCATCAGTTTTGAACTGCCCCTGTTGATCGTCGCGTTGAACATGGTGGGGATCGTCAGTTACAAGCGGCTCAAAGCGTGGCGCCGCGGTCTGATCTTCACGATGTTCGTCTTCGCCGCCATCGTGACGCCGGGTCAGGACCCGTTCACGATGCTTGCGCTGGCGTGCGCGCTCACGGTGCTGCTCGAGTTCGCGATCCAGATCGCGCGCATCCACGACAAGCGCAAGGCGAGGCGGAACCCGGACTGGGCCGACCTGTCCGACGACGAGGCGTCTCCGCTCGACCTCGCGAGTGACCGCGCGACGACAACCGCGGTGCCCGCTCCGACGCAGGTGGCGTCGTCGGGTCCGATCGGCGCCACGCGGAGCCGGAATTCCGTTCGCACAGATTCGGCGTTCGATGAGATCCTGTAGGGGATGAGCACAGACGCACCGGCCTCCGGACCAGAACTGACCGCTTTCACATCCCGACTCGACTTCGGGATCGACGACTTCCAGCGTCGGGCGTGCCAGTCCCTCGAAGAAGGCCGTGGAGTTCTCGTCTGTGCTCCCACCGGAGCAGGCAAGACGATCGTCGGAGAGTTCGCCGTCCACTTGGCGCTCGCCGAGGGCGGCAAGTGTTTCTACACCACACCGATCAAGGCGCTGAGCAACCAGAAGTACCACGATCTCGTCGAGGTGCACGGCGGTGAGAACGTCGGTCTGCTGACCGGCGACAACTCGATCAACTCGTCGGCCCCGGTGGTCGTGATGACGACCGAAGTGTTGCGCAACATGATCTACGCGGACTCTGCTGCGCTCGTCGGCCTCTCCCACGTCGTGATGGACGAGGTCCACTTCCTCGCTGACCGGTTCCGCGGTGCGGTGTGGGAGGAGGTGATCCTCGGGCTCGACCAGAGTGTCCGCGTGGTGAGCTTGTCGGCGACGGTCAGCAACGCCGAGGAGTTCGGCGATTGGATCACCACAGTCCGCGGCGACACCGCCGTGATCGTCGACGAGCATCGCCCGGTGCCTCTGCACCAGCACATGCTTGTCGGGAACCGGATGTTCGAACTCTTCGACAGGCGCGGGCGCGGCACCGAGAAGGGGAAGCGGCAGGTCAACTCCGAACTGTCGCGGTACATCAAGCACCGCATGCTCAGCCCGGACGCGGTCGGCGGGTACGAGGATCGCCTGTCTCGGGAACGCAGGCGGCGCGGCAACCGGACCGGGGGAGTGAACCGGCCCCGCATGATCGCGAATCTCGAGGCAGAGGGTCTGCTTCCAGCGATCGACTTCATCTTCTCCAGAGCCGGTTGTGAAGGCGCTCTTGCGCAGTGCCTGCGTTCCGACCTGCACCTGCTCGAACCCGACGAGGTGGCGAAGGTCGATGCGGTGGTCGACGCACATCTCGCCGAACTCGCGCCCGGCGACTCCGATGTGCTCGGCGTCGACGACTGGCGGTGGGCGCTGAGACGGGGATTCGCCGCGCACCACGCAGGGATGCTCCCGACATTCCGGCAGGCAGTCGAGGAGCTCTTCTCCCTCGGCCTGATCAAGGTGGTGTTCGCAACTGAGACGCTTGCACTCGGCATCAACATGCCGGCCCGCAGTGTTGTCCTCGAACGCCTGGTGAAATACAACGGCGA
This sequence comes from Gordonia malaquae NBRC 108250, assembly GCF_000344135.1. Lineage (GTDB taxonomy): Bacteria > Actinomycetota > Actinomycetes > Mycobacteriales > Mycobacteriaceae > Gordonia > Gordonia malaquae. The sequence goes on from NZ_BAOP01000003.1 coordinate 47,600, forward strand.
ATCGCATGTCGACCTGACACCAGGGGAGTACACCCAGCTGACCGGACGAGCAGGCCGACGCGGCATCGACGTCGAGGGACATGCGGTGGTGATCTGGACACCCGAGGTGCAGCCCGAACGGGTCGCCGGACTGGCGGGCGCCCGGACCTTCCCCCTGCGGAGCTCGTTCGCACCCGAATACAACATGGCGATGAATCTGATCGACCGCCTCGGCGTGGACGGCTCACGGGCTCTCCTGCGTCAGTCGTTCGCTCAGTTTCAGACCGACAGGTCGGTGGTGGGCCAGGCGCGTCAGTTGGACAACGCCGATCGGACGCTTCGCAAGCTCAACAACGAGATCGACGCTGCGGCGGGACGCAGCGGCATCGACCCGGAACGGTTCACCGAGTACGTGGGTCTTCGTGAGGACATCCGTCGAAAAGAACGCGCCCAGAAGTTCGTGCGCCGTGTCGACGGTGCGCACGCGATCGCCGAGGATCTGTCGGCGTTGACGCGCGGTCAGGTGATCTCGGTCGAGACCGGCCGGCACAAGGGCCTCGCCGTGGTCCTCGAAAGCGCGTGGAAGGGGGCCGACCCGAAGCCGCTCGTCCTCTCTGAAGACGGGTGGGTCGGTCGAGTCGGGACCGACGACTTCGTGAACCCGCCGGTTGTCCTCGGCGGTATTCGTATTTCGAAGAACGCCGACACTCGCTCACGCCACGCCCGACGCGAGATCACGGCGGCGCTGCAGAAGTCCGGGATCGAGCGGCCCCGCGGCAAGGTCAAGAAGAAGGCCGCCGAGCCCGACTACGAACTCGACGAACTCCGGCGCAGACTGCGAACACATCCGATGCACAAGGCGTCCGGACTGGACGAGCTGTACCGGATGTCGGAGCGACGCGCCCGCGTGCAGCGCGAAGTCGCGGCGCTGGAGAAGGCCGTCCACGAGCGGACGTCGCAACTGGAGACCGATTTCGACGCCGTCGTCGGTGTGCTCGTCGAACTGGACTACCTCGAGGACGACGGAGCGGGGTCGCTACGCGTGACGCCCACCGGCGCCGTGCTACGTCGCATCTACAGTGAGAGTGACCTGCTCGTCGCCGAGTGCATCCGAGCCGGCGTGTGGAACGGACTCTCGCCGTCGGACCTCGCTGCCGTCGTGTCGTCGGTGCTGTTCGTCTCCAGACGCGAGTCGTACGGAGCCGGTGTCGACTCGATGCCCGGCAATCCAGCGATGCGGGACGCACTCACCGGGACGATTCAGGTGTGGGAGGCGACCAATCGGGTCCAGGACCGACACGGAGTCGTTCAAACGCGTGAACCGGATACCGGATTCTGCGCTGCCGTGTCGGCGTGGGCGTCGGGCCGATCGTTGCGCGAAGCGTTGGGCGCGGCCGGTTCTCAGGGGAATCTGTTGTCGCCGGGCGACTTCGTGCGGTGGAACCGCCAGGTCATCGACCTGCTGGAACAGATCCGGCTCGGTGTGGATCCCGCCGATCCGCTCGCGGGCGCCGCGAAACGAGCGGTTGCCGGAGTTCGCCGCGGAGTGGTCGCGTCGGAGCTCAGCTGACCTGCGCGACACCGCCGTTCGTCCCCGGCGTCGAGTGTGCACTGGGGTAGCCTGACACCCGATAGAGAAACGGGCATTCCCCATCGACGAGGAGAGGTCTGCGATGACCACTGGTAACGAGCCGACCGACGCGGGCGCGAACGCGCCTGGGCCCGACGCGAACAACGACGCGACGTCGATCGTCGAGCGTCCCGACCTGTCGACGAACGACGACAATGCAGATGCGACGACGATCTCGCAGCTTCCGGTGACCCCTGCGCCGGCTCAGCCGACCGAGCTCAACAAGCCGTTGCCCGCGACTGAGATCAACCAGCCTCTGCCGCAGCAGAACGCACAGACGACGCAGTACACGGCGCCCGGTGCACCCGCGGCGCCGGCTCCGGGTTTCCAGCCGCCTTCCGCAGGCCAGCCCCAATACGGTCAGGCCCAGTACGGTCAGCAGCCGGCGTACGGACAGGCCCCCGGCTACGGTCAGGCTCCTCAGTACGGCAACCCGGCACAGCCGCAGTACGGGGCTCCGGCCGCTCCGCAGTACGGCGCACCGGGACAGGCGCCGCAGCAGGCCGCACCCGCGCAGCCGGGATTCGGTCAGCCTCAGTACGGCGCGTCTGCGCAGCCCCAGGGCGGTGCGCCCCAATACGGTGCTCCCGCATACGGCGCGACAGGCCAGCCGCAATACGGAGCGCCCGCATACCCCGGCGGTGTGGACCTGAACGCGACACTGGATCCGAATGCGCCGAACCCGGCAGCACCCGGCGCGAAGGGCGGCAAGGGCAAGCTCATCGCCGCCATCGTGGGCGGCCTGGTCGTGGTGGCGGCGATCGTGCTGCTCACCGCGTTCGTCTGGCCGAAGTGGGCCCAGGGAGGACTCTCACAGAGTGCCGTTCAGGACGGTGTCCAGAAGATCCTCACGCAGCCTGAACCCGACGGCTACGGGATCTCCGACGTCAAGGACGTCAGCTGCCCGGACGGTCAGAAGGTCGAGTCGGGCACCACGTTCACCTGCTCGGTGAAGGTCAACGGCGAGAACAAGCACGTGACCGTCACCGTCAAGGACTCCGACGGAACGTATGAGGTGTCCCGTCCCGTCAATTGACCGGTGACATACGAATCGGCCCGAACCCCGGCATGGGTTCGGGCCGATTCGCGTTCGCGACGCGGACCGTGAGATCAGCTCAGCTGGACGAGTCCGTGTGGTCGGGTGTTGACCGGTTCGCAGCCGTCGGCGGTCACGATCACGATGTCTTCGATGCGTGCACCCCAGTCGCCGGTCACATACACGCCCGGCTCCACGCTGAACGCCATGCCTTCGCGGAGGACGTCGGTGTTGCCTTCGACGATGTAGGGCTCCTCGTGCACGGACAGGCCGATGCCGTGTCCCGTCCGGTGGATGAAGCGGTCCCCGAGGCCTGCGTCGACGAGGACCTGCCGGGCGGCGGCGTCGATGCTCTCGGCAGTGACTCCGGGGCGGACCGCGGCGACGGCCGCCGCCTGCGCCCGTTCCAGAACGGCATACGCGTCGGTGATGTCCCGTCGTGGGGGAGCGAAGCAGTAGGTACGCGTCGAATCGGAGTTGTAACCCGGTGACACGGGTCCCCCGATGTCGATGACGACGATGTCGTCGACGCTGATCACGCGGTCGGACTGCTCGTGGTGCGGGTCGGCGCCGTTCGGCCCTGACCCGACGATGATGAACTCCGCTCCGGTGTGGCCCTCAGCTCTGATCGCCGCGTCGATGTCGGCGGCGACGGCGGCTTCGGTCCGGCCGGGCCGTAGGAACTCGCCCATTCGAGCGTGGACCCGGTCGATCGCGGCACCTGCGCGACGAAGCGCGTCGAGTTCGGCGTCGTCCTTGATCATCCGCAGTTCGCGGAGGATGTCGGTGGCGAGCTCCGGCGGGGTCGAGGTGCGCGCTGCGAGCGGAATCAGATGCAGGGCGGGCAGTGAGTCGGACACCGCGATCCGTGCGTCGTTCCGAAGGCCGTCCATCGCGAGCCGGTACGGATCCTGGCCGTCGACCCAGTCCGTGACCGACAGCTCGAGGTCGCCGATGGCGGACTCCCGGAGCGCGGCGAGTTCGAGCTTCGCGGTGACCACGCGCGGATCGCCACCTGCGGGGACGACGAGCGCGGTGAGGCGTTCGAATGTGTCGGCGGTCGATCCGGTGAGGTAGCGGAAGTCGGGCCCGGTGCCCACGATCAACGCGTCGACGCCCGCTTGTGCGGTGAGTTCCGCGGCGCGCTGCAAGCGCTGCCGGTACACGTCCGAGGGGAATCGGTCTGCGGTGTCAGCCATGCCCGCCAGGCTACGCGGGCCCACCCGGTGGCGCGTTCGGTCGGTCCGATGTCCCCGGAGTGTGGAACAGTGTCTTCCATGACCGGATCAGTGATGCTGCTCGATGGCGCCAGCCTGTGGTTTCGTTCCTTCTTCGCCCTCCCGGAGAAGATGACATCGCCGGACGGGAGACCGGTCAACGCCGTGCGCGGGTTCGTCGACACGATCGCCGCCCTGGTCACCGATCATCGCCCCGACAGGCTCGTCGTGTGCCTCGACCTCGATTGGCGCCCGTCGTTCCGCACTGATCTGATTCCCTCGTACAAGGAACATCGAGTCGCGACGGTCGGATCCGGGGACACGCCGGATGTCGAGGAAGTACCCGACACGTTGACGCCACAGGTCGACATGATCATGAACGTCCTCCGGTGTGCGGGCATCACGACGTCGGGAGCGGTCGGGTGTGAAGCCGACGACGTGATCGGAACGCTCGCCTTCGCAGAGGCCGAGGACGCCGTCCTCGTCGTCAGCGGGGACCGTGATCTCTTGCAGGTGGTGGCCGACGATCCGGTCCCGGTGCGTGTCCTCTACGTCGGACGCGGATTGCGCAATGCTGAGTTGATGGGACCGATCGAGGTCGCCGCGAAGTATGCGGTGCCGACCGAACGCGCGGGCACCGCATACGCTGAGATGTCGATTCTGCGTGGTGACCCGTCGGACGGGCTGCCAGGCGTTCCGGGAATCGGGGAGAAGACCGCCGCGAAGCTCATCACCGCGTTCGGCGACCTCGACGCTCTTGAAGCGGCCGCCTACCAGCCGGAGTCGACGATGGCGGCGCGGGCTCGCAATTCGATCCAGGACTCGAAGGACTATCTGCGTGCGGCGCGCACCGTGGTCGCTGTCCGAACCGACGCCGACACCGTGGAGAGCAGGCCCGACGATCGCCTTCCCACGCAACCTGACGATGCAGACGGATTGCGAGCCCTCGTCGAGGAGCTCGGGATCGACGCGAGCGTCGGCCGCCTCGCCAAAGCCCTGGAGTGGGACTTCTAGCCTAGTCTCCTGCGAACATCGGCGCCGCACCCATCACTCGGGTCACCGTGACCTCGATGACCACGCGTCGGGGATTGGCGCGCGGCTTGCGGTAGCGCGCTTCGTATCGGTCCTCCGCGTCGCGTACCGACGCCGAGTCGCGGAGCACTCGCGCGGGTCCTTCGAGCGTGAGCCACCGCGCACCGTCGACGTGGGTGAGTGCCGCGTACCGGCCGCGTTCAGCGTTCTTGACCTTCTGGTTGCCGTCGGACGTGATGACCCGCGCGACGCCCGCGTCGCGGTCGATGGTGAAGCCGACCGCGCACACGTGTGGAGTGCCGTCCGCACGGGTCGTGGCAAGGCTGGCGAGTTGGTACTCCGCCAACAGTTCATCGGCTGCGGGACTCAGATCGGCGAGAGTACGGGGCATAGATCGAGACTAGTGGCTCATCCTCCTGCTTCCTGAGCCGGTCAGACGCCGCCCGGCCGTCGCCCGGAGTGGACACGCTGGAATACTGCAGGGGTGGGAACCATTGTGCTCTTCGGCGGACGCAGTGAGATCGGCGTCGCCACCGCTGCCCGGCTCGCCTCCGGCAAACGTGTGGTCCTCGCGGCCAGACGCCCCGACGACCTGACCGTCGAGAGTCGAATCCTGCTGGCGGCGGGTGCCGACGACGTGCACACGATCGAGTTCGACGCCGATGACGTTTCCGGCCATTCCGCACTCGTCGAACGGATCGTCACAGATCACGGGCCGATCGAGGCGGCGATCATCGCATTCGGCATTCTCGGCGACGCGGCGCGCGCCGAGAGGGACGTCGAACACGCACTGCAGATCGCTCACACCGACTACTACGCACAGATCAGTGTCATCACACCGTTGGCCGTGGCACTTCGCCGACAGAAGTCCGGGACGATCATCGTCTACTCGTCGATCGCCGGCGTGCGGGTCCGCAAAGGCAACTACGTGTACGGCTCCACCAAGGCGGGCCTCGACGGGTTCGCTAGTGGACTGTCCGACGCCCTGCACGGGAGCGGTGTGCGAGTGCTCCTCGCCCGTCCAGGGTTTGTCGTCGGCGCCATGACCAAGGATCTGATGGAGTCCGGCGTCAAACCGGCACCCATGTCGTTGACGCCGGACGACGTGGCCGACGCGGTGGCAGTCGCGTACCGCAAGGGACGCCGCGAAGTGTGGATTCCACGCCGTCTGAGTCTCGTGGGCTTCGCCACGCGCTTCGTGCCTCGCGCGATCTGGCGGCGGATGCCGCGGTGACCGGACGCTTCGTGGTCGTCGGCATGGGCGCCGACGGGTGGGAGTCGTTGTCGTCGACTGCTCGGCGTTCGTTGGAGGCGGCCACCGACGTATACGGCTCGGCTCGTCAGCTCGACCTGCTGCCGGCCGATCTAACCGCGGTCCGGACCCCGTGGCGCAGTCCGATGTCCGAGCATCTCGCCTCGCTGGCCGCAACGATCGGCGGCGCCGACGTCGTCCACGTCCTTGCCAGCGGCGATCCGATGTTCCACGGCGTCGGGGCGTCGCTCGTACGGCTTGTGGGGCCCGACAGGGTGACCGTGCATTCGTCGCCGTCGAGCGTGTCACTCGCCGCCGCCAGACTCGGCTGGGATCTCGCATCGACGATGGTCGTCAGTCTGGTGACGGCGCCGGTCGAGACGCTCGCGCTGAACTTCACGGACGGCGCACGTCTTCTTGTCCTCTCTCGTGACGGGTCCACGCCTGCACAGGTCGCCGAACTGCTCAGGTCTCTCGGCTTCGGCTCCTCCGAGATGACGGTCCTCGGCGATCTCGGCGGAGCCGCCGAACACGTCGTCACCGGCCGCGCCGACGTCTGGAACGACGGTGCGCCCGCTCTCAACGTCGTCGCCGTGGATTGTGTCGGACCGGCCGTCTCCCGGGCGCCGGGACTGCCCGACAGCCACTTCGCGAACGACGGACAGCTCACGAAACAACCGATCCGTGCCCTCACGGTCAGTGCTCTCGCGCCCGCGGAGGGACGCCTCCTGTGGGACGTCGGCGCGGGGTCGGGGAGTATCGGCATCGAATGGCTGCGCCAGCTGCGTACGGGGCGAGTCGTCGCGTTCGAGTCGGACACCGACCGGGCCGCCGTCGCCACGGCGAACGCATGCAGGCACGGAGTCGGAGACCGTTACGAGATGCGAGGTGCAGCCCCCGCATCACTCGACGGCGCCCCCACGCCTGATGCCGTGTTCATCGGCGGCGGAATGACTGCTGACGTCCTCGACGCCGCTTGGTCGGCGCTGTGCGTCGGCGGCCGCATCGTAGCCAACGCCGTCACCATCGAGACCGAACGACTCCTCGTGGAGGCGGCCGGTGCACGCGGTGGCGACCTGATCAGAGTGAGCGTCGAACGGGCCGCTCCGCTGGGGCGGTCGACCGCATGGCGCCCCGCACTCCCCATCGTCCAGTGGACGGCCGTCAAGGAATCAGGAGCCGGACTCTCGTGACCGTCTACTTCATCGGCGCAGGCCCCGGCGCTGCCGACCTCATCACCGTTCGCGGTGCGCAGCGCCTGGCCGAGTGCCGGACCTGCCTCTACGCTGGTTCCCTCGTTCCTGCGGAACTGCTCGAGCGTCTGCCCGCCGGTGCTGTCACGATCGACACGGCGAGGATGCCTTTGGACCGCATCGTCGCGGAGATCGCGAAGGCCCATGCCGCGGGACACGATGTCGCACGTCTGCATTCGGGTGATCTCTCCCTGTACTCGGCGATGACCGAACAACTGAGCCGTCTCCGCGCGCTCGACATCCCGTACGAACTCGTGCCGGGTGTGCCTGCGTTCGCAGCAGCAGCGGCCGCTATCGACGCCGAGTTGACCGTGCCCGGCGTCGGTCAGAGCCTTTTGATCACGCGAGTCTCGACCCTGTCGACCGACATGCCCCCGGGCGAGGACTTGGCGGCCCTCGGACGCAGCGGCGTCACGCTCGCCCTCCACCTGGCGGCTCACCGCACCGAGCAGATCGTGGAGGCTCTCGCGGACAGTTATGGTTCGGACTGTCCGACGGCTACTGTCGCCTTCGCCTCGCGCAGCGATCAGCTCGTGGTCCGTGCACCGCTCGCCGAGCTCCCTGCGGCGCTCGCAGCGGCCGGCATCACCAAGACGGCGGTGATCTTCGTCGGACGTGCGCTCGACGGCGCCGCCCATCCAGACCTCGTCGACAGTTACCTGTATTCGCAGGCCCGCATGACCAAACTGCGCACCGATGGCTGACGTTCTGATCCTCGGCGGAACCGGTGAGGCTCGGGCTCTCGCGAAGACCCTCGTGGACAACGGTGTCGACGTCGTGAGTTCACTCGCAGGACGTGTCGCATCGCCGCGACTGCCCGTCGGCGCCGTGCGCATCGGCGGCTTCGGCGGACGGCGTGGCCTCGCGGAGTTCATGCGGGACAACGGCGTCCGTGCCGTGGTCGACGCGACGCACCCGTTCGCGGCGCGGATCACGCCCAATGCGCATGCGGCCGCTGCCGACGAGGGGGTGCCCCACCTTCGACTCACCCGACCCGAATGGGTCGAAGGGCCGGGCGACGTCTGGACGCGGGTCCCGACAATCGGTGCCGCCGCCGCTGCCGTGGGCGGGCGCCGCGTCTTCCTCACCACCGGACGTCAAGACGTGTCGGCGTTCGCCGACGTCGCGGACTCGTGGTTTCTGATCCGGGTCGTCGATCCACCCGAGCGCACTCTGCCGCCACACCACGAGGTGCTGCGCTCGCGCGGCCCGTACACGCTGGACGGCGAACTCGACCTGATGCGTCGGCATCGGATCGAGGTCGTGGTCACGAAGAACAGCGGCGGATCATTGACCTCAGCGAAGCTGGCCGCCGCCCGCGAACTCGGACTGCCGGTGATCGTGGTCGATCGCCCAGCGGAATCTGACGGCATCCAGTGCGTCTCGACAGTCGACGAGGCCGTGGTGTGGCTGCAGGCTCAGCTGTAGTGACGCGGTGTGAAGACCAGGTCGCCGGCTGATCGGGGCACCGCCGTCGTGGTTGAGGAACCGACGATCACCAACGTCCGCATGTCGACGGTGGCAGGCTCGAAACCGGCAGCGGTGGTGACGGTGACCTTCTCGCCCGGTCCGCCGACGTCGCGCCCCTGAATGATCACCCGATCGGCCGGAACCAACTCCGTCAGCAGTTCTTTCAAACGGACTATCTGCTCGGTCCGCTTCGACGACGCCGGGTTGTAGATCGCGACGGCGAGATCGGCGGCGATCGCGTGACGCAGACGGTTCTCGATGACGGCGTCCGGTTTGAGAAGGTTCGACAACGAGATGATTGCGAAGTCGTGACCGAGTGGAGCGCCGGCGGCGGCGGCGACCGCGTGAGCGGCGCTCACTCCCGGCACCACACGCACCGCGACGTCGTGCCACCGGGGCTCGGCAGCCACTTCGCTGACCGCCGAGGCCATCGCGAACACGCCCGGGTCACCGGACGACACGACGACCACGCGCGCGCCGCGGGCGGCGAGGTCGAGGGCGAACTCGGCCCTTTCGGCCTCCACCCGGTTGTCGCTGGCGTGCACCCGCTGACCCGGCCGAGGAGTGACCCTTCGGAGGTACGTCGTGTACCCGACCAGGTCGGTGGCTGCGGCGATCTCTGCGGCGACCTGCGGTGTGGTCTGTTCGACGGGCCCCGGGCCGAGTCCCACCACGACGACTTCACCCGCAGACGCATCCGACTGTCCCGCGTAGGGGTTGTTGCGTCCACCCGGAACGACGATGAGCGAGAAGTACGGGACGGACTCGGGATCGACGTCGACCACACGCTCGACTCGCTGTCGATCGGTCGACGCACGCTCGACATACCATGCCTCGTCGAGCCTGCCTGCCGACTCGAGAGCATCACGGACCTTCACGAAGGTGCGACCCAACTTCATGATCGCCAGCGCCTTGCCCGACCGCATGTGCGCGATCAGTTCACCCGGTTCCGCGGTACCGGGGAGCACGGTGAGCGTCTCCTCGCCCTCCACAAGCGGGATTCCGACCGCCGCCGACGCCGCACTCACCGACGTGACGCCCGGAATGATCTCGGCGTCGAATCGGTCGACGAGCCGTTTGTGCATGTGCATGTACGAACTGAAGAACAGCGGATCACCCTCGGCGAGAACCACGACGGTCCGCCCGGCGTCGAGGTGCGCGGCCAGACGCGCCGCGCTCTCGGTGTAGAAGTCGGCCATCGCACCGGCGTATCCGCCGGGATGATCGGTGGTCTCGACGGTGAGCGGGTACATGAGACGCTCGTGGATCTGGCCTTCGCGCAAATACGGCTGAGCTACCGAGAGCGCGATCGAGTTCCCGTGCCGCGCACAGTGGAACGCGATGACGTCCGCATCGCCGATGACTCGCGCGGCCTTGACCGTCACGAGTTCGGAGTCGCCGGGACCGAGTCCGACACCCCACAGCTTGCCGTTCATTCGACTGCCCTTCATTCGACGGGGCTCGCGAGTGCGTTGAGAGCGGCCGCGGTGATCGCCGACCCGCCGCGTCGGCCGGTCACGGTGATGAACTCGAGATCCGCGCGGGCGGCGAGCGCTGCGCACGATTCGGCGGCCCCGATGAATCCGACCGGTGCACCGATGATCGCCGCCGGTCGCGGCCAACCGTCGTCGATCAGGTCGAGCAGCGCGAACAGGGCAGTGGGCGCGTTCCCGATCGCCACGACAGACCGCTCGAGGTCGTCGCGCCAGAACTCGAGCGCCGCCGCCGTGCGAGTGTTCCCGATCCGTTCCGCGATGTCAGAGATTCCGGGTTCACGCAGGTGGCAACGCACATCGTTGTCGGCAGGCAGTCGGAGGCGGGTGACGCCGGACGCGACCATGTTCGTGTCGCACAGGATCGGTCCGCCTGCTTCGAGTGCGCCGCGTGCGGCGGCGACAACACCGGGGGAGAAGGCCACGTCAGCTGCGAGGTCTATCTGTCCCGACGCATGGATCATGCGTACGACAACTGGTTCGAGGTCCGCGGGGAAGCGGGCCAGATCCGACTCCGCGCGGATCGTTGCGAATGACTGGCGATAGATCTCCGCGCCGTCTCGGATGTAGTCGGTCATAGTGCGTTCGACACTACTGAGTGCCCGCACACGGCCACTGCCGTGGGTACACGGGTTGCGTGCGGCGGAATCAGGTCGGCCCTGGCGCCGAGGCGCGGGGCGCGGTGTCACCTGCGTCCACGGCCGTGCCGACCTCGTCGATCGCCTGCCGAATCATTCGACCGTACCCGTCTGATCCGAGTTCAGGCGACGCTGCGCGCGCCGCCGCCAGGTGTTCGCGGGCGGCGTCGAACGAGCCCAGACGCCGGAAGTCGTCGGCCAGATTGAGGTGGAGCGAGGGGTAGAAACCCGCGACCGTGACACCGTTCGCGTGTTCGGCGACTCGTTCGTCGGTCAGGGCGTCCGCCGCGTCGAGCGCCCGAACGTTCCACACGAGTGATTGCGCGGGATCGGTGTACAAGTCGGCGAGATAGTGCGCGAGGGTGCACCTGTGGAGTGCGTCGCCGCCGGGACCGGTCGCAGCCCAGACGGTCAGGAGATCGGTGCGTGCACCGGCGACGTCTCCGGTGCGTCCACGCATCACTGCGTCGGACATCGCGGCCATCGTGCGGTCTGTTTCGGGAGTTGTCATCGGAGGTCCTGTCAGTGGGGACGGGTTGAGCCGTCGACGGGCGGCCGCGTGGGCATCACGAGGGCGGTCAGGTCACCGCCGTCCGCGGATCGGATGGTGGCAGGCATGTCCGGGCCGCGAAGATCGATCAGCACGTCGGCTCCGATCGCCGAGCTCACGGCCGGGTACAGAGTTCTCAGTTCGAACCAGACGTCGGTCGGGTCGCCGTCGACGGTCGCGTCGATCGTCGTGGTGTTCCCCGATCCGCCCAACTCGACACCGGCCCGGCCGACCCGTACCGCGACGACGTCTGCCGACGTCGTTTCCAGAGCGCGACGGATCGCCGACGTGCCGACGGCGACCCGAGTGGTGACGGCGGGGAGTGCGTCCAGCATGGCGCGATGATCGGGAAACGGTTCGTCGATCAGGCGGCATCGACGGTCGATTCCGCCGTTCGACGTGATGCGCATGTCGCGCAGTCCTACTTCGATGTGCGCCCGAGGAGACCGGCGGAGGTCGGCCAGGCACAGCCGGAGGTCATCGCCGTCGACGGTGACGGACCATTCGACAGCCGTCGGGTCCAGCGTGGGCAGCGTTCTTGTCGCCAGTCGATATCGATCCGTCGCGGTGATGGTGACTCCGGTGGACTCGGCATCGAACCGTACGCCGGCGAGGGCCCGGAGAAGCCCGCCGCTCGCGGCGGCCGTGAGTACCTGATCGATCGCCGCAGCGGTCACCGGCCCGTTGACGGTGAGCGCCATCGATGAGGTCTGTCGGACATGGTGGCCGAGATCGGCTTTGATCTCCTCGGCATGCGCGGCCGCTGCGCGAGCGGCATTCACAACGTGGTCGATGTGGTCGTCGACGAGCCGCGCCGCGTGCTCCGGCCCGGCGTCGAGTACGTCGGCGACGGCCGACAGCGGCATGTCGACGTCCCGGAGGCGGCGGACCAGTTGTGCGCGATCCACCTGCTCGAGCGCGTAGAAGCGGTATCCAGAGGAGGGATCTGTCCTCGCGGGGACAAGCAGGCCGGCGTCTGCGTAGAAGCGCAATGCGCTCGCGGTCAGGCCGGTTCGTCGAGCGAAGGCGCCGATCGCCATGAGTTCGGAATCGTCCACGCGCCCATCTTCAAGCCTCAACCCACCTGAAGGTCGACACCATCCCCTTATTCGGGCGACGTTCACCGCGAGAGCAGTGGCACAGCAGTCGCAGATTCGGTCAGAAAGTCTATTGACCGCACCGAAATGTCAGATTATAATCGAATGTACGTTCGAATCAGGGGGTTGATGTGAGCACCACACTCGCCGATCAGGCCGGGGCGACGCTCACCGTCGAAGGCGGGATGTTCGTCTTTCGGATGGTGATGCCGGACCTTGCTGAAGGGTCCGATGCCACTGATGCGGCATTGATGTTGTTCGCTGCCCGGTCGGATCTGTTCCAGGGCATGGTCTTGTGGGATCAGTACGAGGCGATTTACCGCGTGTATCAGCGTCGTCTCGCCCAGGTCTGCGAGGAGGCGGGTGCGTTCACCAATCTGTATGACCCGCTGTGTCAGGTCGCCGCGTCGTACGCGACTGTGCGTGGGGTTCGTCAGCACACTGGGGAGAAGTTCGTCGATGAGGCTGTCTCGTGCATGGAACGTGTCCCGGCGATCGGCGTACTGCTGCGTGGGGGTCTCCTCACGCCCAAGCAGTTCCGTCTGGCTCTCGATCAGACCGCTGCGGTCATCGACACCGATGTCCTCGCGGTGATCGACGCAGAGGCCGCCGACCGGCTCCGTGGCGCCGGGAATCTGACTGGTCCGCGGGTGACCGAGATCGTCGCTGCTGTTGTCGCCGAACACGATGCCGACGCCGCCCAGGCGGCTCGTGAGGCCGCCAAGCCGCGGAAGAAGGTCGTGGTGGAGCCGGTCGACGGGACTCTGGCCGATCTGCGGGTGACCGGAACGGTCGAGGACGTTCGTCTGGCGCAGGACTCGATCGATGCAATCATCGCGGGCGTGTGCCCGGATGATCCGCGTGGCAAGGCTGTGCGGCGTTCGGACGCGGTGATCGCGCTGCTCACCGGCAAGGTCTTCGCCTGCCAGTGCGCGGGCGACGACTGCCCGTCCCGGGCGGGCGTCGATGTCGCGGCGCGTCTGGCGACCGTCGTACTGCATGTGGTGGCTCGGCGGGAGTCGCTGACCGGGGAGTCCGATATCCCCGCCTACCTCGACGGGTTCGGGCCGATTACCGCCGAGCATGCCCGCGACATCGCCGCCGACACCGATACCGTGGTCCGTGACCTCGACGTCACCGACCTGCTCGGCGGGGCGTCACAGCCGAGCAACGGGTATCGGCCGACCGCGGCGTGCGATGCCCTCGTGCGGGCGGTGCACGGCAGGTGCACCCATCCGGGGTGCGATATGCCCGCCTACCGGTGCGATCTGGATCATGTCGCCGAGTACAACCACGACGACCCGGCCGCGGGTGGTCCGACGTGTCCGTGCAACCTCAATCCGAAGTGCCGGTTCCACCACGGTCTGAAGACGTTCGTCGACGGCTGGTTGGACGATCAGATCGTCGACGCCAACGGAGTTATCTGGACCGAGACCACCACCCCGGAAGGCATCACCGTCCGGTCGCGGGCATTGAACCACTGGCTGCTGCCCGAACTCGGGCTCCTCCCGTGCGTCCACCACGACGCCCCGACAACCTCGCGGCCGACCACCGAGTCAGACCCCGGGCGCCCGCGGGCGCGCACCGCCGCCAAACACCGGTACCGCATGCGGATGCGGGCCTACAACCGCCGCACACGGGAACGACCAGCCGGCCCGTCGAGCGCAGTCGAGACGCCCCCGTTCTGACCCGACACAGTTCAGGTTCGATTCGTCGACACAGTCTCGACTGCGCTCGACAACGTCAGGACTCGACAAACGACCGGGCGCGACCGGAGGAGCTAGTCGACACGTCGAAGGGTGCCGTCGGCGGATGCGAGGACGCGGACATGGCTCCGAGCCGGAGATCCGCAGCCGCGATCACATCCAATCCAGTGTCCGTGCGGCGGTGCATCAGCGTCCGGGTCGAGGTCCGCGACGTGATCGCGCAAGGCAGTCCGGACATCGGCGGCCGACTTCGCACAGCCGGGTGATCCTGTGCACGCGGTGAGCGTGGTCCAGGGGGAGCGGGAGTCGAAGATGAAACCCAGGGGAGCCAGCACTCGGACGACGGTTTCGGCGACCGCTTCGTCGAGGTCACCGATCAAGATCTCGCGTTCGGTCGTGATCGACACATGCACTCCGATCGCGGCCGCGTATCGCGCTTGTTCGGCGCTGAGGTTGCCGAACGGCACAACTGCACCGAGCATCACGCGGCCGTCGGTCTGGTCGAACCATCCGACACGGGGTTCGGGATGACGTGGCACCGGCAGCGGCCCCTCGGCCGATGCCCCGAGGGCGGAGAACAACGTGGTACGACGGTCCTCGTCGAGGTCGGAGATCCGCCACGCACCCTCGGCGACGTCGAGGAACGCCCGAGCGGCCGCGACCATCTGATCGGGAAGATCGCGCAGCGGTACCGGTCCGATGACGTGTGAGCCGCCGATCACGACGACGGCGTGGTCCGAGTCGACCGCGACACCCGCGACGTCCGTCGTCCTGGCGAGGACGTCACCGCGTCCGTCGTCCAAGCCGAACCAGAACCGGCCCGACAGGACCGCCGACCAGTCAGCGGCCACCAGTGTGTCGACGAGAGCATCCGCGAAAGGCCGCAGGTCGGCGAGCCCGCCGACCCTGCCGCTGAACGGAGAGACGATCACGTTGCGGACCCTGTCATGGGCCGAGTCCGACGCGAGGCCCGCCGCGATCACGGCCTCCGCGAACGCCGCGACATCGTTCTCTGCAATCCCCCTGACCTGGAGGTTTCCGCGGACCGTCAGTTCGATGGTGCCGTCTCCGAACTCGTCAGCCGCCAGCGCGAGGGCGTCGAGAGCTTCGGACGCGATCACGCCGCCCGGCACCCGAATCCGGGCCAACGCGCCGTCGGCGGCCTGGTGGGTCCGGAAGACACCGGGGCAGCGGTCTGCGGGAATGCTCACCCGTTCAGCCTAGTTGTCGCCGGGCTGGCTACGATTGGCGGCGAACTCGATGTGGAAGCCGGTGTGAAACCGGCGCGGTCGCGCCACTGTGAGGATCCGGTGTTCATTGGCCGGTCCGAGCCAGACCCACGTCGTCAGGCCGAGAAGCCTCGGCCGTCCCCACGATGCCGGGCGCGTATTCCCGGCGAGGAGTACGCCGTGATCACGCTGCTGTCCACGTCCGACACCGATCTGCGCACCGCCGCCACCTGCGGCGCCGACTACCGGGTGGCGAACCCGAGCCGCATCCTGCTCGACGAGATCCCCGCCCTCATCGACGGCGCCGATCTCGTCGTCGTCCGAATCCTGGGTGGTCGACGGGCGTGGGAAGAGGGGCTGGACGCCGTCTTGGCCCAGCAGGTTCCGGTGATCGTCCTGTCCGGTGAACTCAATCCCGACCCGGACCTGATGGCCATGTCGACGGTTCCGACAGGCGTCGCCGCTCAGGCCCACAGCTACTTCGTCGCAGGCGGTCACGCGAACCTCGCCGCCGTGCACGACTTCCTGTCCGACACCGTGCTGCTCACCGGCCTCGGCTTCGCTCCTCCCGTCGAGACTCCCGCCTGGGGAATCCTGGAACGCACCCCGTCCGGCCGATCAATCGACTCTTCCGGCCGATCGAGCGAGTCTTCCGGCTCATCGAGCGAGTCTTCCGGCTCATCGAGCGCAGTCGAGATGCGCGTCGGCGTCCTGTACTACCGCGCCCAGCATCTCGCTGGAAACACCGAGTACGTCGACACCCTGTGCACCGCGATCGAGAACCACGGCGGGCAAGCAGAAGCGGTGTTCTGCGCTTCGCTGCGTGCCGCCGACGACGAACTGATCGCACATCTCGGCACCTTCGACGCGTTGATCGTGACTGTGCTCGCGGCAGGCGGCATCACGCCGGCCACGGCGGGCGCAGGCGGAGACGACGAAGCATGGAACGTCGAACGTCTTGCGGCTCTGGACATTCCGATCCTGCAGGGGCTGTGCCTCACATCGTCGCGTGACGATTGGGAGTCACAGGACGACGGGGTGTCGCCGCTCGACGTCGCTAGCCAGGTCGCGGTACCCGAGTTCGACGGCCGGATCATCACCGTGCCGTTCTCGTTCAAGGAGTTCGACGACAACGGTCTGCCGTTCTACGCGCCCGACGTCGAGCGCTGCGCGCGCGTCGCAGGAATCGCCGTCCGGCACGCTCGGCTGCGTCACCTCCCCGCGACGGAGCGCCGCATCGCGCTGCTGTTGTCGGCCTACCCGACGAAGCATGCACGAATCGGCAACGCCGTCGGCCTCGACACCCCGCGCAGCCTCGTTCATCTGCTGAGGGCGCTCGGCGACGCCGGTTACCAGGTCGCCGGCGACGTGCCGGGCCTCGGCGCGACCCCGGATGCCGACGATCCCGATGCACTGATGCACGCACTGATCGACGCCGGAGGCCAGGACGCCGACTGGCTCACGGAGGAGGCACTGGCGGCCAATCCGATCCGGGTGGGCGCGGCCGACTACACCCGCTGGTTCCAGACGCTGCCCGACGGTCTCCGCGGAGCGGTCATCGAGCATTGGGGACCGCCACCCGGCGAGCTCTTCGTCGACCGGTCGGCGAATCCGGACGGCGACATCGTGATCGCCGCCATGACGTTCGGGAACATCGTGCTCCTGGTTCAGCCGCCCCGCGGCTTCGGCGAGAACCCCGTCGCGATCTACCACGATCCGGATCTGCCGCCGAGTCACCACTACCTGGCGAGTTACCGCTGGCTCGCATCGCGGGCCGACACCGACGGGTGGGGTTTCGGAGCCGACGCCGTCGTCCACGTCGGCAAACACGGAAACCTGGAGTGGCTGCCCGGTAAGACCCTCGGGATGTCGGCGGACTGCGGCACCGATGCTGCGCTGGGCGATCTTCCGCTGATCTACCCATTCCTGGTCAACGACCCCGGCGAGGGCACGCAGGCCAAGCGTCGAGCGCACGCTGTCCTCGTCGACCACCTGATTCCGCCGATGGCCCGGGCCGAGTCGTACGGCGACATCTCCCGCCTCGAGCAGCTTCTCGACGAGCACGCGAACATCTCGGCACTCGATCCGGGCAAGCTGCCAGCCATCCGACAGCAGATCTGGACCCTCTTGACCGCAGCGAAGATGGACGC
The DNA here is from genome assembly GCF_000344135.1 of Gordonia malaquae NBRC 108250. GTDB lineage: Bacteria > Actinomycetota > Actinomycetes > Mycobacteriales > Mycobacteriaceae > Gordonia > Gordonia malaquae. The sequence continues at coordinate 65,332 of NZ_BAOP01000003.1, forward strand.
CGACCTGGGCCTCGCGGAACGGCCGGAGGAGGACGTGTTCGACGACATGCTCCTGCACGTCGACGGATGGCTGTGCGAGATCAAGGATGCCGCGATCCGCGACGGTCTCCACGTGCTCGGCCAGGCGCCGGACGCCGAGACCGAAGTGGACCTGGTCCTCGCCATGCTCCGGGCCCGTCAGCTGTGGGGCGGTTCGCAGAGCCTGCCGGGCCTGCGCGAAGCACTCGGTCTGGTCGAGAACGACTCGTCGCGCGGCGACGTCGATCGTGTGGAGCAGATCGCTCGCGACCTCGTGTCGACATGCGCCGACGACGACTGGTCGACGGAGGCCGTCGCTGCTGCGACGGCCGATCATCCGGACGAGGTGGGGGAGATCCTCACGTTCGCCGCCACCGAGGTGGTTCCACGGCTGCGTCAGACGAGTCGCGAGATCGACCAGGTGCTTCACGCGCTCGACGGCGGTTTCATCGAGGCCGGGCCGAGCGGCTCCCCGCTTCGCGGTCTGATCAACGTGCTCCCGACGGGTCGCAACTTCTACTCCGTCGACCCCAAAGCGGTCCCGTCGCAGTTGGCTTTCGAGACCGGCCGCGCGATGGCCGACTCGCTCGTCGAACGGTACCTCGCCGATCACGGCGAGTATCCGGCGTCAGTGGGACTGTCGGTCTGGGGAACCAGCGCGATGCGGACCTCGGGCGACGACGTCGGCGAGATCCTCGCGCTCCTCGGTGTGGCACCCGTGTGGGATGAGATGTCCCGCCGCATCACGGGTGTCGAACTGGTCCCGCTCGCTGAGCTGGGCCGCCCGCGCATCGATGTGACGATCCGCATCTCCGGGTTCTTCCGCGACGCCTTCTCACATGTGGTCACCATGCTCGACGACGCCGTGCGCCTCGCCGCCGACGCCGACGAGCCGGACTCCGACAACTTCGTGGCCGCCCATGCTCGGGCGGCGCTCGCCGAGCACGGCGACGCGCGACGCGCGACGACCCGCGTGTTCGGCTCTCGTCCGGGCACGTACGGGGCTGGACTCCTGCAGTTGATCGATTCGAAGCAGTGGCGGACCGATGACGACCTCGCGGCCGTCTACACCGAGTGGGGCGGCTACGCGTACGGCCGCGAACTCGACGGTGTCGCCGCGGTCGACGACATGCGTGCGGCGTACCGCAGGATCGCCGTCGCCGCGAAGAACACCGACACCCGAGAGCACGACATCGCCGACTCCGACGACTACTTCCAGTTCCACGGAGGGATGATCGCCACCGTCCGATCGCTCACCGGATCGAACCCGGAGGCGTACATCGGTGACTCGACCCGCCCCGACGCGGTGCGCACTCGCACGCTGCACGAGGAGACCTCACGGGTGTTCCGGGCTCGCGTGGTGAACCCGCGCTGGTTGTCGGCCATGCGGCGGCACGGCTACAAGGGCGCGTTCGAGATGGCGGCGACGGTCGACTACCTGTTCGGGTACGACGCCACGACCGACGTCGTCGCCGATTGGATGTACGAACAGCTCACCGAGCAGTACGTTCTGGACAAGACCAACCGCGAGTTCCTGCAGCAGTCCAACCCGTGGGCACTGCACGGGATCTCCGAGCGGCTCCTCGAAGCCGTGGAGCGCGACATGTGGCACGAGCCTCCCGCCGAACTCCTCGACGAGCTTCGTCGCGTGTACCTCGACGCCGAGGGCGACATCGAGGAGCGCACCGAGAGCTAGCGCGGGCTTGTCGTGAGCGAGCGAAGCCAGTCGAAGGGCTTGTCGTGAGCGAGCGGAGCGAGTCGAAGGGAACTCTTTTGTGGACGCAAGCGTTGTAGCTACAGACAAGCGCACGTGACACGACAGAGAGACACGGACATGATCAGGCTTCTACTCGCGGGCTACGTCGTCGTGGAGATCGCGGCGTTCGCAGCGTTGACCTACTTCCTCGGCTTCGGGTGGGCGTTGCTCATCACCCTGGGCGCTGCGGCGGTCGGCTTCGCTGTCCTGGGCCGTCGCGCTCGCGGGCTCACCGCAGATCTTCGACGAGCCTCCCGTCGCGAGCCGACAGACGGGGAACCCGCGTCCGACGCTGCGTTGTTCGCCGGTGCCGCGTTGTTCACGATCCTTCCGGGTGTGGTGTCGACCATTGTCGGACTCGTGTTGATGACACCGCCGGTCCGTCGCATGCTCGCGCCTGCCGTTGAGCGGAGCCTCGTCCGACGCGCGTCGTTCGTCGTCGCCGGGGTCCCCGGTGGCATGGGCCGTCGTTACGTGGACGGAACCGTCGAGGGAGACGTCGTCGACCAGACGTCCGACGTGGTTGACATCACGCCCCGCAACCCGGACGGAAGCGTCTACATCGACCTGCCCCGGCTGCCGCAGTCGCCGGTCACCCAACCCTGACGGCACGCTCGCCGGGCCTTTGACACAATCGAGGGTGTGACCACACAGCTTCTGGTCGGTGGAATGGTCTATTCCTCGCCGGCCGTCCCCGATGCCACTGCACTCGCGATCACTGACGGAGTCGTCGTCTGGGTCGGGACCGACGATGTGGGTCGGGCGCTGCATCCGGACGCGGAGGTGGTCGACCTCGACGGTCACTTCGTCGCACCGGCGTTCGTCGACTCGCACGTTCATCTGACCGACATGGGGCTTCGACTTACCGGCCTCGACCTGACCGACGCGACGAGCCGAACAGACTGCCTCGATCGGCTCGCCGCGCACGTCGCCGACTCCGATCAGGCGATCGTGTGGGGTCTCGGATGGGACGCGTCCACCTGGTCGGGAGACCGACCCGACGACGACATGCCGCCCACCACCGACGACATCGATCGCGTGGCCGGTGGACGCCCGGTCTACCTGGCGCGTGTCGATGAGCATTCGGCAGCGGCCTCTACCGCACTGCGGGAGCTCGTTCACGGCATCGAGGCCGCCACCGGTTTCGACGCGCAGGGACCGCTCGTCGCAGACGCCCACCATCGTGTCCGTGCTGCGGCACGGGCGCTCATCACTCCCGAAGCTCGCCACGATGCACAGATCAAGGCACTCGACCACGCGGCGTCACGCGGTGTCGTCGCCGTTCACGAGAACGGCGGCCCCGATATCAGCGGGGTCGACGACTTCCGCTCGCTCGCCGACCTCGACCACGGCGTCACGGTGCGCCGATACTGGGGCCAGCCGGTCAGCACGCTGGAGGAGGCGCGCGCAGTCGTCTCCGCGATGGGTGCCGACGGCATCGGCGGAGACCTGTTCGTCGACGGCGCTCTCGGGTCGCGCACCGCGTGGCTGAGCGCGGAGTACAGCGATGCACCGGGTGAGTTCGGGGTGAGCTACCTCGACGAGGAGACCATCGCCAACCATCTGCGCGCCACCACCCTCGCAGGTGTGCAGGCCGGGTTCCATGTGATCGGCGACGGAGCCGTCGCGGCTGTTGCGGCCGCAATGACCCTCGTCGCCGACGAACTCGGCACTCCCGCGCTCGCACGATGTGCCCACCGTCTCGAACATGCCGAGATGGTCACCGCGGAGCAGGCGGAGGTGTTCGCACGATGCGGTGTGGTGGCGAGTATGCAGCCGCTGTTCGACGACGAATGGGGCGGGGACGACGCCCTGTACATCAAGCGGCTCGGCGATCGGGCTCCGACGCTCAACAACTTCGCCGGACTCGCCAAAGCCGGTGTGGCCCTCGCGTTCTCCAGTGACGCCCCGGTCTGCGACATCGACCCGTGGGCGACCATTCGTGCCGCCGCGCATCACCACACGCCTACCAACGCGATCTCGCCGCGTGCAGCGTTCGCCGCCTGCACGCGTGGCGGATGGCGCGCCGGAGGTGTCAACGACGGGCTCACCGGCACACTCGTGCCGGGCGCCCCCGCACACTACGCGGTCTGGGACGTCGACGAACTCGTCGTCGCCGCCTCCCATGCCGGTGTCCAGCGCTGGTCGACCGATCCCAGATCACGCGTTCCGGCTCTCCCGGACGTCGCACCCGGTGCGCGACTGCCCGAATGCGTCCGGACGGTCGCTGCCGGCGTCACCATTTACGAGCGGCCGACTGCGTGAGGCTTCCCGGCTGGGCGTGGCGACTTCTAGCGTCGGCCGCGTCCGGCGGGCTGATGTACGCCGCATTTCCGCCGCGTGACCTCTGGTTCCTTGCTCCGCTGTCGCTAGCAGTGCTCTACGCAGTCCTGCGTGTCGGGCGCCCCAGGATTCGAGTCGGCGCTCTGTCGGGGTTCGTGTTCGGCGTCGCGTTCTTCGTGCCGCTCCTGCCGTGGATCGGGGAGTACGTCGGCCCGCTGCCATGGCTTGCTCTGGCGGTGGTGATGGCCCTCTATCTGGCCGCGTTCGGCGCTGTGGCAACGCTCACCATGCGCCTGCAATGCGCGCCTGTATGGTTCGCCGTCGCCTGGGTCGGAGTCGAAGCGATCCGTTCGTCGTTCCCGTTCGGTGGATTCCCGTGGGGACGAGCGGCATTCAGTCAGACGACCGGCCTGCTTCTTCCGTTGACGTCTCTCGTCGGAGCACCGGGGCTCTCGTTCCTGGTCGCGATCGTCGGAGCCGGCGTCGGTGCTTGCGCCCTTGCTCTTATCGATCTTAAGCGGGCGAGCGGCGGGCGTCTGCGCCCGGCCGCGGGTGCCGCGGTGGTCGTAGCCTCGTTGATCGCGGGCGCGGTGATGAGCTTGGTCGGTGCACCCGGAACGCATGCAACGGGGTCGATCGAGGTCGCCGCCGTTCAGGGCAACGTTCCGCGACTCGGCCTCGACTTCAACGAACAACGTCGTGCAGTGCTCGACAACCACGTTGAACAGACGATGGAACTCGCCCGCCAGGTTCGAGACGGCAGCCGCCCTCAACCCGACATCGTGCTGTGGCCGGAGAACGCATCCGACATCCCACCGTCGCTGAACCCGGACGCCGCCGAGTTGATTCGCTCAGCGGCGACCTCCGCCGGTGTGCCGATCGTGCTCGGCACCCTCGTGCCGAACGACGACGGTCGGCCGTCCAACTCAGTCCTGCTGTGGGGGGTCACCGACAGGGTCGCCGACTCCGATCCGTCTGGCCGCTACGACAAGCACATCATCCAGCCCTTCGGCGAGTACCTCCCGTGGCGGGGATTCTTCCGGCACTTCTCGTCGTACGCCGATCGTGCAGGCGACTTCCGTCCGGGCACCGGACCCGCGATCCTCACCGCTCAGACGTCTGAGGGGCCAGTTCGTCTCGGCGTCTCGACGTGCTGGGAGGTCGCGTTCGACCGTTCCCCACGTCAAGCGATCGACGACGGCGCACAACTCCTGTACGTACCGACCAACAATGCGACGTTCGGGCTCACAGAGATGAGCAGCCAGCAGCTCGCGATGTCGCGCATCCGCGCCGTTGAGACCGGCCGCGACGTCGCCGTCGTCTCGACCAGTGGACTCAGCGCCCTGATCCGGTCCGACGGAACGATCATCGACCAGAGTGAGCTCTTCGAGCCCGCCCTGTTGCAGAGTCCGCTGGAACTGCGCGACGGACGCACCGTTGCGGTCCGACTCGGGGCCTGGCCGGAACGCGCGATACTGCTGATCTTGGTGGTCGGTTTTTTGTACGCACTGATGCGAGCGACTAACCTCGATGTGTTCGCCGGTCGACGCCGACCGGCCGGAGGGATGAAGGAGCACGATGAGCGGTAGCGGTCAGGAAGTGATCGGACAGCGGGGCGCGGGGGCGCTCGTCGTCATTCCCACATTCAACGAACGTGAGAATCTGCCCCTGATCGTCGGACGCCTGCTCGACGCGATGTCCGACGTCCACGTGCTGGTGGTCGACGACTCGAGTCCCGACGGGACCGGTGACGTCGCCGATCAGCTTGCAGCGGACGACGCTGCGGGCCGTGTCCACGTGATGCACCGCACGGCGAAGGACGGCCTCGGCAAGGCCTACCTCGCGGGTTTCGCGTGGGGCCTGGACCGCGATTACCGCGTGATCGTCGAAATGGACGCCGACGGCAGTCACGCTCCCGAGCAGCTGCACCGGCTGTTCGACGAGATCAACGCAGGCGCCGACCTAGTCATCGGCTCGCGTTACGTCCCCGGCGGTGCATTGGTCAACTGGCCGAAGCGGCGCGAGGTGCTGTCGAAGGGCGCGAACACCTACGCGCGTCTGGCACTCGGATCCAAGATCAAGGACATCACCGCCGGTTACCGGGCGTTCCGTCGTGAGGTCCTCGAGAAGATCGGGCTCGACCAGGTCGATTCCGCGGGCTACTGCTTCCAGATCGATCTCGCCTGGCGCACCATGCAGGCCGGGTTCGTGATCCGCGAAGTCCCCATCACGTTCACCGAACGCGCCATCGGCGAGTCGAAGATGGACGGCGGCGTGATCGCCGAGTCGTTCCTGAAGGTCGCCCGCTGGGGCATCGAAGGCCGCACCGCTCGATTCCGTCGCTGAGCGACCAGACAGATGAGTGAGGCCCCGTCTTTCGACGGGGCCTCACTCTTTGTTTCGCGGTGTTATGCGGTGCCGCCGCGGCGACGCTGCTTGAGCAGGTCGAGACGCTCGGCGAGCAGAACTTCCAGTTCCTCTTCAGAGCGGCGCTCCAGCAGCATGTCCCAGTGGGTGCGTGGCGGCTTGCCCTTCTTCTCCTCCGGCTCGGCGCCTTCGAGGATGGTGCCCTCCATGCCGTTCTTGCACGGCCACTTCGACGGGATCTCGGCGTCGTCGGCGAACGGGATGTCGAAGATCTCACCATTGTCGGTGCGGTACTGGACGATCCGCCGCGGCGCGAGGTCGTGGTCGCGGTCGGTCTCGTAGCTCACCGCTCCGAGCCGGCTACCGCGCAGTACTCGATCAGCCATTCATGGGTCCTCTCAAAAGACAGTGGTCCGGCCATTCTACGCGTCCCGCGCGAGTGATGCGCGGACCGGGCCGTCTGGGCCGGTAACGTAGGCAAGCGTGTCAGAGACGTCGACTCACAAGCGGCCGTACGCCTGCGCGTGGTGCGGTCGGCAGATGGTCGACTCCGAGACTGGTCGACGGCGGAAATACTGCAAACGATCGTGCCGTCAACGCGCTTACGAACAGAGAACACTCCTGGAGGGCACGGCTATTCCCGGCGACGCCCTCATCCTGTCGGCGGCCGAGGCCGAAGCTCTCGGCGATCGACTGTTCGAACTCCGATGCGCCGCCGAAGACATCCGTACCGCGCTCGCCGAGAACGCCGACCAGGCGTCGTTGACCTCGATGGCCGACGAGCTTGTTCGGATGGCTGACGAGGCAGAAAGGCTCCGATGACCACCTTCCGAATCTTCGGGGCGTCGATCGCCGTCACCGTCGTCGCGCTGATCGTGGCCTTCCTCTACGGAGGCTGGGCCGGGGTCGCCGTGGCCGCCATTCTCGGCATCCTCGAGATCTCGCTGTCGTTCGACAACGCCGTCATCAACGCCACCGTCCTCGAACGGATGAGCCCGATCTGGCAGCGGATCTTCCTGACCGTCGGTGTCCTCATCGCGGTGTTCGGCATGCGTCTGGTGTTCCCGCTCGCCATCGTGTGGGCGACGTCCGGGCTCAACCCGGTCGACGCGATGGATCTTGCGCTCAATCCTCCCGCGGACGGAGCATCACACTTCCCAGACGGGTCCGCGAGCTACGAGACACTCCTGACCGACGCTCACCCACAGATCGCGGCGTTCGGCGGAATGTTCCTGCTCATGCTGTTTCTCGACTTCCTGTTCGACGACTCCGGGATCACCTGGCTCTCGCCGATCGAGGACCCGCTGACGAAGGTCGGAAGACTGCCGAACGCATCGACGATCCTGGCCCTCGGAGCGCTGGTCATCGCGGCACAGTTCGCAGAATCTGATCACCTCGTCGGTGTGCTCACCGCAGGGGTGCTCGGCCTGTTCACATACCTGCTCGTCAACGGGCTCACGGGACTGGTCGGCCAGGGCGATCCGGACGAGGGCCGCGCCGGCGCCACCGAGGTGGTCAAGGCGGTCGGCAAGGCGGGGTTCTTCCTGTTCCTCTACCTCGAGGTCCTCGACGCGTCGTTCTCGTTCGACGGTGTGATCGGCGCGTTCGCGATCACCTCGGATCCGATCCTCATCGCGCTCGGACTCGGATTCATCGGCGCGATGTTCGTGAGGTCCATCACCGTGTACCTGGTGCGGGCGGGAACATTGGCGGAGTACCGCTACCTCGAGCACGGTGCACACTGGGCGATCGGCGCTCTCGCGGTGATCATGCTGGTCAGCATCCACCTCGAGGTGCCAGAACTGGTCACCGGACTGATCGGAGTCGCCTTCATCGGGGCGTCCGCGTTGTCGAGCATCGTCGCCAACCGTCGTGATGCGGCACGCACCGACGACACGGACGATCTGCCCACCGTAGAATCTCGTACGTGACACCACCGCGCCCGGAGCCGAGTCCAGAGGACACCTCGTGGTCGTCGTTGAACCGGGCGAACAAGTTTCTGACCCGCACGGATTCGAGCGAGGCGGCACTGAAGGCCGCTCGATTCGCACGCAGCCTCGCGCCGGGGGAGACGATCGCACCGAAGACCGACCGGACGTCCGATCGAGTCGCGCGGATGATCGGCGACGCGAACGCCGACCGACCGAGCGCGGTACGCGAGCTCGGGCTGGCATCGGTAGCCGTGTGGCAGAACATCGTCGAACGCCGCAGACCTGCACCCGACAGCGCACCTGTGCCCGCGACGATTCTCTTCACCGACATCGTCAGCTTCTCCACCTGGGCGCTCCGCGCGGGCGACGATCACGTGCTCGACCTCATCGGCCAGGTCAACGAAGCGTGTGCGCGCGTGATCCGACGGCGGGGCGGACAGGTCGTCAAAACGCTCGGCGACGGAACGATGGCCGTGTTCGTCGACGCCGAACAGGCGATCTCCGCTGCCTACGAGTGCGGTGAAGCCGTCAACGCGATCACCGTCGCAGGGCATCGTCCGGCATTGCGAGCAGGCTTGCACACCGGCGCGCCGCGCGCGGTCGGCGACGACTTTCTCGGCGTCGACGTCAACATCGCGGCCCGCGTGTGCGATGCGGCCGGGGCGAGCGAGGTGTTCATCAGTGACGCGACACTCGCCGCCGTCGACGCTGACAAGTATGTGGTCAAGCGCCGTCGATTCCGTGCGAAGGGTGTGCCGAAGGAGATGACCGTGTACCGCGTCCTCCCTCGGTACGACGAGGAGTGAGCTGTGATGCCGCTCTTCGACGACGACGAGCTTCGCGAGTACTACCAGCGGATGGAGGACAGGACGGCGGCCGCGCACGCCCGTCCGCGTCGACGCCGTCGCGAGGTCCCGACTGTCACGTTCACCTGCCCGACGCCTGAGAAGATCGCGTACGACGACTATCCCGCGGTGATGGGCGCGATTCTCGCCATCAGCCGCGCATCACGTGCGCGTCCGTCTCTGCGTTGTTACGAGTGTCGCTGCGGTTTCTGGCACCTGACAAGCGGTATTCCGCGACCGTCGTAACCCTCGGGAAGAACGAAAAGGGCCACGACCTCGGGTGAGGTCGTGGCCCTTCGCGGGTGTTGAGGCGAGTCAGCGGCGGCGCTGCGTGGGTCCGAGCACCGAGACCGGCGAGTTGGACAGCTGCAGGTTCGTGCGATCAGCGTGGCTCATGTTCATCGCCCGGTTGATGCGGCGTCCGTAAACGCGAATCGTCGAGCCGATAGTGGGACTGGTGCGGTTGTTGCGCATGGTGGAGTCCTCCTCCGTCGTCTTCAGTCCACACAAATGTAACCAACGAGAAAGCCCACGTCAACTTTCATTACCGGCGTGTTCACTTTGTGTTCACCTTGTGGGTAACCCGGCGCACACCAGACGCGAGAGAAGTCACTCGGCGACGAGAGCCGCCAGTCGTTCCACTTCGGCAGGCGATCCGGGGGAGACGAGCATCGTTGTCACGCCCGCGGCCTCCCAGCGCTTGATCTCCTTCTGGACGTGCGCCTCGTCGCCGATGATGGCCGAATCGTCGACCGCTTCGTTGGGAATGATCGCTGCGGCTTCGGCCTTGCGGCCGGAGCGGAAGAGTTCGGTCACCTCGTCGACGACGTCGCCGTAACCCATGCGGCGGTACACCTCGGCGTGGAAGTTCGTGTCCTCGCTGCCCATGCCGCCCATGTAGAGCGCGAGGAACGGCTTGATGCCGGCGTACGCGGCCGCCGGGTCGTCGGTCACCACGATCTGCGCAGTCGCACAGATCTCGAACGTCTCGCGGGTGTTGCGCGCGCCGGGACGGTTGAAGCCTTCGTCCAGCCACTCGTTGTACTGATCGGCGAGGCGGGGTGTGTAGAACAGCGGCAGCCAGCCGTCGGCGATCTCTGCAGTCAGCGCGATGTTCTTGGGCCCTTCGGCTCCGAGGAAGATCGGGATGTCCTTGCGAAGGGGATGCACGATCGACTTGAGCGGCTTACCGAGTCCGGTGGTTCCCTCGCCCGCCAACGGAAGTCGATAGTGCGGTCCGTCGCTGGTCACCGGCGCTTCACGAGCCCAGACCTGGCGCATGATGTCGATGTACTCGCGGGTCCGCGCGAGCGGCTTCGGAAACTTCTGGCCGTACCACCCTTCGACAACCTGCGGACCGGACACGCCGAGCCCGACGATGTGACGCCCTCCGGAGAGGTGGTCCAGCGTCTGAGCGGCCATCGCACACGCGGTGGGTGTGCGAGCGGACAGCTGAATCACCGACGTGCCGAGGCGGACCCGCTCCGTGGAACTGCCCCACCAGGACAGGGGAGTGTAGGCGTCCGACCCCCACGCCTCGGCGGTGAACACCGCGTCGAAATCGTGCTCTTCGGCGGCCGCCACGAGTTCGGCGTGATTGTGCGGGGGCTGTGCGCCCCAGTATCCGAGCTGCAATCCGAGTTTCATTCCGCCAATGTAGCGCGCGCCACAATCACAGCCGGGCCGGGCCCATGAAGGACCCGGCCCGGCATGTGGCAAGCGTCAGCGCAGGTCGAAGCGATCTGCGTTGATCACGTGATTCCACGCGGCGACGAAATCGTCGACGAACTTGCGGCCCGCATCGTCGGCGCCGTAGACCTCGGCGACGCCGCGCAGCTGCGAGTTGGCGCCGAACACGAGGTCGGCACGACTGCCCGTCCACTTCTGCTCACCGGACGCATCGGTGCCGACGAACGTGCCGTCGCCCTGGTCCGTCCACGACACGTCCATGTCGAGGATGTTGACGAAGAAGTCGTTCGACAGCACTCCCGGACGGTCGGTGAGCACACCGAGCGACGAGTCGCCGTGGTTCGCGCCGAGCACACGCAGTCCGCCGACGAGGACCGCCAGCTGGGGCGGCGTCAGCTGCAGCAGGTACGCGCGGTCGAGCAGGAGGTACTCCGCAGGCGTGTCGACACCGTCGGCTACGTAGTTGCGGAAGCCGTCCCAGCGGGGCTCCATCTCGGTGAACGATGCGACGTCGGTCTGCTCCTGGGTCGCATCTCCGCGACCGCCTGCGAACGGCACGGTCACGTCGTGACCGGCGGCGGCGGCCGCCTTCTCGATGGCTGCAGCGCCGCCGAGCACGATCACGTCTGCCACGGAGACAGTCGTCGACGACGACGCGTTGAACTCCTCGGCGACGGTCTCGAGGACCGGCAACACCTCCGACAGCGCCTGCGGATCGTTCACCGACCAGCTGCGCTGCGGCTCCAGTCGAACGCGGGCGCCGTTCGCGCCGCCCCGGTAGTCGCTGCCGCGGAACGATGCGGCGGACGCCCACGCGGTGGAGACGAGCTGCGAGACCGACAGCCCGGTGGCGAGAATCCGTGCTTTCAGATCGGCGACGTCCGCGTCGGTGATCGGCGCTCCGGCCGGAGCGTCGACGACGTCCTGCCAGATCAGCTTCTCGGAGGGCACCTCGGCGCCGCGGTAGCGGGCGAGCGGTCCCATGTCGCGGTGCGTGAGCTTGAACCATGCACGAGCGAACGCGTCGGCGAACTCGCGAGGGTTGTCGAGGAAGCGACGTGAGATCGGGCCGTAGATCGGGTCCTCACGCAGGGCGAGGTCGGTGGTCAGCATGACCGGCTGGTGGCGCTTCTCGGGGTCATGTGCGTCGGGAACGCTGTTTGCGCTCGCGCCGCCCGCCGGCACCCACTGCTGTGCGCCTGCAGGGCTCTTGGTCAGCTCCCAGTCGTACGCGAACAGGGTCCAGAAGAAGTTGTTGTCCCAGGTGGTCGGGGTGCTGTTCCATGCGCCCTCCAGACCGGAGGTGATGGCGTCGCCGCCCTTGCCCGACTCGTACGTGCTCTTCCATCCGAGGCCCATCTGCTCGAGCGGAGCAGCTTCGGGCTCCGGGCCGACGTTGTCTGCGGGGCCCGCACCGTGAGTCTTGCCGAACGTGTGGCCACCGGCGATGAGGGCGACGGTCTCCTCGTCGTTCATCGCCATGCGGGCGAAGGTCTCGCGGATGTCCTTCGCCGCGAGCAGCGGGTCGGGGTTGCCGTTGGGGCCTTCGGGATTGACGTAGATGAGGCCCATCTGGACGGCTGCGAGCGGGTTCTCCAGATCACGTTCGCCGGTGTAACGCTCGTCGTCGAGCCATCCGCGTTCAGGGCCCCAGTAGACCTCTTCCGGTTCCCACTTGTCGGGGCGTCCACCCGCGAAGCCGAATGTGTCGAAGCCCATGTCCTCGAGTGCCACGTTGCCTGCGAGCACGATCAGGTCGGCCCAGGAGAGAGCTGCACCGTGCTTCTTCTTGACCGGCCACAGCAGACGACGCGCCTTGTCCAGGCTCGCATTGTCCGGCCAGCTGTTCAGCGGCGCGAAGCGCTGCATGCCGTGGCCTGCACCGCCGCGGCCGTCTGTGACGCGGTAGGTGCCCGCGGCGTGCCATGCCATGCGGATGAAGAACGGTCCATAGTGGCCGTAGTCGGCGGGCCACCACGACTTCGAGTCGCGCAGGACCGCGGTGATGTCGGCCTTCACCTCGGCCAGATCCAGGGTGTCGAACGCGGCGGCGTAGTCGAATCCCGCTCCGTTCGGGTCGCCCTCGGCGGGGTTCTCGGACAGGACCTTCAGGTTGAGCTCATTGGGCCACCAGTCGCGGTTGCCGCCGCCTGCAGTCGGCGGCTGCATGCGTCCTTCGTGCATCGGGCAACCGGTGACGACGGGGACTTCCTGCTCGGGCGCTGCTTGATCGGACACTGGGATTCCTTTCGGTGGAACGGGCTGAAGTTGGGGAGAGTCTGGAAGCGGGTGCGCTACTCGGGCGCATCCGAGGCGGCGACGCAGTCAGCGCAGACGCCCCAGTAGATGACCTCCGCCTCGTCGATGTGGAAGCCGTGATCGTCCGATGCGGCGAGGCAGGGCGCCTCACCGACGGCGCAGTCGACGTCGTGCACTGTGCCGCACACGCGGCAGACGAGATGGTGGTGGTTGTCGGCGATTCGCGTCTCGTACAGCGAGACGTGACCTGAGGGCTGGATGCGGCGAACGAGTCCCACATCGGTCAAGGCGCGGAGGACGTCGTAAACGGCCTGTCGAGACACGCCGTCCAGCGTGTCTCGCACGGCGGCGAGGATCGTTTCCGTGTCGGAGTGAGGGTGTGCGTCGACCGCTTCCATCACGGCCAGACGCGGGCGGGTCACACGGAGTCCGGCAGCCCGGATGGCTGCTGTGTGCTCGTTCGTGACCATGCCTCGATCATGCCCTGTTTTCTGGACTGAGTCCAGTCTTTTCGGGATGAAGATCAACAAGATCCGCATGAACTCCTGGTGACAGCAGGCGGGCGGGCACGTCGACGAGCATCGATTCGATGGCGGTCTCGGCGACTCCGCTCGCTCGCAGATCCGGAATCACTCGACCGGTGACCTGGAAGAAGTCCCAATCGCCGACGTGCGTCATCGCCGTGGCGTCGAACCAGTCGCTGACGCAGAACGCGTCCTGCGACAACACCATCCGGTCGGCGTACCCGTGTTCGAGCATCGTCAGCAGGGTCGCCAGACGGTCGCCGTAGGGGAGCAGCAGATCAAGACCGAAACGATCCATGCCGATGATCGAGCCGGCGTCGGCGATCCGCATCAAATAGTCGACATCGGTCGAGTCGCCGCTGTGCGCCAGCATCACCCGCGTCAGATCGACGCCCTCCTCGGCGAGTACGCGCTGTGCGACCAGACCCGACTGCGTGTGCGGATTGGTGTGAACCACCACTCCGATGCCCGTGGCGGCCGCGACGCGCCCCACCGACCGCATCACCCGCTCCACACCTGGCGTGAGCCCCTCGGACTCCAGCACGCAGACGAGAAAACCCGCCTTGATCGACGTGGTCCCGATCCCCTCGGTGATGTCTCTGGTGAGCATCTCGTCCAGCGGGTCGTCGACGTCGAATCCCAGTCCCGGCCCCGTGTAGTGCAGTTGGAAGGGCAGGTCGTTGAACGTGAACACCCCGGTCGCCGCGACGATGTTCAGGTCGACCCGTTCGGCCACCTTCGCGACCCGCTCGATGTCTCGACCGATGCCGAGAACCGACACGTCCATGATCGTGTCGATTCCGGACTGCTTCACTCGGGTCAGCGTCTCGACCGCACGATCGATCTCAGCGGTCTCGTCCCAGTCGCGGAGATAGTTCAGCCGGAAGTCCTCCTGGACGGCGAAGACGTGCTCGTGGGCGAGCACCCTACCCAGCTGATCGGCGCCGACGGCTCCGGCGACCGTGTTGATGCGGTCCAATATGACCTCTCGTCGAGACAGGCACCCGACGGCCTGTAGTAGTGACGACCACGCTAACTGTTCCGGACTGCGCGCGAAGGGTGTTCGCCCGACCCGAGCGAGGACCACAGCACTCTCTCAGGACCGGTGGTCGATGCTGGAGTGATGCACTCGACTGACACCACGACGCGACGGCCCCTTCGGTGGGCGGCAGCCGCGACCGGCGCACTCCTGGTCCTCATCGCCGCTGTCGCCGTTCTCGGCGGCCCACTCCGCAACGATCGACTCGTCACCCGGTTCGTCGCGGGCCACCGGACCGACTGGCTCATCGACACGGCGAAGGCGATCTCGACGATGCTCAGTCCGGTGACGACGGTCGTCTTCGCCGTCACCATCTCCGTGGTGTTCATGTACCGCGACCGCTCTGTTCGGCGGGCGGCTGCACTCCTGACGGGAGTGTGCGGGGCGGCTGGAGTCGCCGAACTCCTGAAACTGCTCGTTGATCGTCGTCGGCCTCCGTTCGCCGTTCAGGTCGAGACCCACGAGGCGGCCCAGTCGTTCCCGTCCGGACACGTCACCGGCGCCACGGCGCTGGTGGTCGGTCTCGCGGTGCTCGCTGCGCCGGCGGCATCGGCAAACCTTCGGGCGACGATGCTGTCGATGGCCGCAGTCGTCGCAGTCGCGTCAGCCGTCTCTCGCGTCTACTTGGGCATGCACTGGACATCGGACGTCGTCGCAGGGCTGCTCCTCGGGGCGGCAACGTCTCTGACGGCGCCTGCGATCGTGAACCGCCTCGACCGTGTGATCGATCCGATCGACGCGCGGTTGTTCCGACGCGGCACGGCGTCGGCATAGAACCATCGCCCGGTGGCACTGGTGTCGCGTGTTGGAAGTTCCTTAATGGTTGGCGGCACCCCGCTGCACACCTGGCAGCGTTGTCGTCGGTCGCGATACCTGCCGGTATCCCTCCCTCCTCCGCCTTGCCAGCTGCACAGCGGAGCACCACCAACCCGTCTAGGAACTTCCAACACGCGACACTAGGCTGTCCTCATGTTGAGTCCAGGTCAGCTGTTCGCCGGTTACCGAATCGTGCGCTCGCTCGGAGCCGGAGGAATGGGCGAGGTGTACCTCGCGCAGCACCCCCGATTGCCTCGTCAAGACGCATTGAAACTTCTGCCCAGCGAGTTGACTGCGGATCCGACGTACCGTGCCCGGTTCATCCGGGAGGCCGACCTCGCGTCGGCGCTCGACCACCCGAGCATCGTGAGCGTCTACGACCGAGGTGAGGATCGCGGTCAGCTGTGGATCACGATGAAGTACATCCCCGGCGCGGACGCCAACGAGCTGATGAAGCAGAATGGTCCGTTCAGTCCGTCTGACGCCGCGGAAGTGATCACTGCAGTGGCGGACGCGCTGGACTACGCACACGGCAAGGGCCTGCTGCACCGGGACGTGAAGCCGGCGAACATCCTCATCGACAGCACCCAGGCGACGCACCGCAAGGTGTACCTCACCGATTTCGGCATCGCGCGGACCGTCGGCAACGAGACCGCGCTCACTGCCGCAGACCTCACCGTGGGGTCGATCCAATACACCTCGCCCGAACAGCTCCGAGGCGGCGACCTCAACGGACGTGCCGACCAGTACTCCCTGGCGTGTACCGCATTCCGACTCCTCACCGGGCGTGCGCCGTACCCGGAGCGCAAGCCGACCGAGATCATCAACGCGCACCTGCACAACCCGATCCCGCACGCCAGGTCGATCCGTGCCGACCTGCCGCCGAGCGTCGACGCAGTGCTCGCGCGGGGGATGGACAAGC
Organism: Gordonia malaquae NBRC 108250; assembly: GCF_000344135.1. GTDB lineage: Bacteria > Actinomycetota > Actinomycetes > Mycobacteriales > Mycobacteriaceae > Gordonia > Gordonia malaquae. The sequence continues at coordinate 81,781 of NZ_BAOP01000003.1, forward strand.
AGGCGGTCAATCGTTACCCGACCTGCATGGACTTCGCTCGCGACCTGCGAGCCGCACTCAACTCCGGTGCAGCGACCCCTGGCGGGTACCAGCCGACGATGATCAACCCGGGGTCGGTCGGCGTTCCGGCACAGCCGCCGCAGCAGCCGAACCTGGCGAAGCCTGCACCTGTGCCGCCACAGACGCCATCACCGCAGTCCGCTCCACAGCAGCCGTACACGCGGCCCTACACTCAGCAGGCCGCCTACCCGCAGAATCCTTACCAGCAGGCGCAGTCGTCCGGCTACCAGTCGGGACAACCGTACGGGCAGCCGCAGTACACGCCGCAGTACGCGCAACCTGCGTTCTCGGGTCCCGGCCAGCAGGCCGGAGACAGCAACAACAAGAAGACGATCATGATCGTCGTCGCCGTCCTCGCCGTCACGATTCTTGTCGCGGCGCTGATGGTCTGGTTGATCAACCGTGACTCGGACTCCTCGACAGACACCGCGTCCAGCAGCAGTTCGACGACAACCACGACATCCACGACATCCACGTCATCGCGACCGACTGACCCGGCGGTGGTGGCCGGAGTGCCCACCCAGTGCGTCGACGGCCGGGCGACGAGCACCGTCGGCACCTCGCGAATCGAGTCGGGAAGGATCGAGATCCCGGCATCGGCGATGCCGCCCACTGGCTGGACCGCCGACTCCGGTTCCTCGACTTTCCCGTTCGTCACCGACGCCGAAGGGGTCTACAAGCGGACGGTGGGAACATGGATCGCTCAAATCGCGGTCGGTACGCTTCCATCCGACTTCAGCACCAACACTGACGGAGTCGCGCGCAAGATCCTCGAATGCCTCGCCGTCGGCCCCGGATACAGCTCCGTCACCACAACCGGGCCTACGGGCACAGTCGTCGAGCCGAATCGGTTGGAGAAGTCGAAGACCGCGGTCAGCCTGTTGACCAGTACCATTCCGGTGACCGGCAGACCCGGAATCATCGGTGACGACATCATGATCGCGGTTGTGAACAGTTCCCCGATGACCGTTGCCATCGGAATCAATCCGACGGGCGACTCGGCCACGCGTACAGCTGTGAGAAACGCCGTTCAGGGACTGCTCGTCGACAGCTGACGCTCGGCGCCAGGACAGCGGTTCGTCCCATCGGTCACAATAGTGCGCATGGCTGACATCGCTCCTCCCGCAGACTCGCACGACCAGATCCGGGTGCACGGCTCCCGAGTGAACAACCTCAAAGAGGTCTCGGTGGTGCTGCCGAAGCGCCGTCTGACGGTGTTCACCGGCGTGTCGGGCTCCGGCAAGAGCTCACTCGTGTTCGGGACTGTGGCGGCGGAGTCGCAGCGACTGATCAACGAGACGTACAGCTCGTTTGTGCAGGGCTTCATGCCGAGCCTCGCTCGCCCAGACGTCGACCTCCTCGACGGGATCACCACGGCGATCATCGTCGACCAGGAACGAATCGGCGGCAACCCTCGATCGACCGTCGGCACGATCACCGACGCGAATGCGATGCTCCGCATCCTGTTCAGTCGCCTCGGCGAACCACGCGTCGCGTCGGCCAACGCCTTCTCGTTCAATGTCCCGACTGTCAGCGGCAGCGGCGCCATCAAGGTGGGCGACAAGAAGGCGTCCAAGGCGACTTTCGAACGACTCGGCGGCATGTGTCCTCGATGCGAAGGAATGGGCACTGTCTCCGACATCGACCTGACGCAGATCTACGACGGGGAGAAGTCGCTCAACGAAGGCGCCATCACCATTCCGGGGTTCAGTTCGGACGGCTGGTACGGGCGGGTGTACGGCGGTTCCGGCTTCTTCGACGCCGACAAGCCGATCAAATCGTTCACCAAGCGTGAGCTCGACGATCTGCTGTACAAGGAGGCCGTCAAGATCAAGGTCGACGGCATCAACATCACCTATGAGGGCCTGATCCCGAGGATCACGAAGTCGATGCTCTCGAAAGACATCGACTCGGTGCAGCCGCATGTTCGGGCGTTCATCGAGCGGGCGGTCACCGCCGACACCTGCCCCGAGTGCGACGGCACTCGCCTCGCCGAGCATGCCCGCAACTCGCGCATCGCGGGGATCAGCATCGCCGACGCGTGCCGCATGCAGATCTCCGATCTGGCGACGTGGGTGGCCGGCCTCGACGATCCGACAGTGGCGCCGCTGCTGGACAAACTCGGTGCGACCCTCTCCTCGTTCGTCGAGATCGGGCTCGGCTATCTCGCACTGGAACGCCCGACGGGCACCCTGTCCGGAGGTGAGGCCCAGCGCACCAAGATGATCCGCCACCTCGGGTCGGCACTGACAGACGTCACGTACATCTTCGACGAGCCGACCATCGGGTTGCACCCGCACGACATCGCGCGGATGAACACCCTCCTGCTTCGCCTGCGCGACAAGGGGAACACCGTTCTGGTGGTGGAGCACAAGCCGGAGACCATCATGATCGCCGATCACGTCGTCGACATCGGCCCCCGAGCCGGCTCGAACGGCGGTGAGATCTGTTTCGAAGGCAGCGTCGAAGGCCTGACCTTGAGCGATACTCTGACCGGCAGGCATCTCGGGTACCGAAGTTCTCTCAAATCCGGATTCCGTGCACCGGCCGGACACATCCAGATCCGGGGTGCCTCGACCAACAATCTTCGCCAGGTCGACGTCGACGTGCCGCTCGGTGTGCTCGTCGTGGTCACCGGTGTCGCGGGTTCCGGAAAGAGCTCACTGATCCACGGGTCGATGCCGTCGGACGCCGATGTCGTCACCATCGACCAGACCGCGATCCGAGGCTCCCGGCGGAGCAACCCCGCAACCTACACGGGCCTCCTCGAACCTGTCCGCAAGGCGTTCGCCAAGGCCAACGGGGTCAAGCCCGCCCTGTTCAGTGCGAACTCGGAGGGCGCCTGCCCGACCTGCAAGGGCGCGGGCGTCATCTACACCGACCTGGCCACCATGGCCGGCGTGGCCACGCCCTGCGACGACTGTGAGGGCAAACGTTTCAACTCCGACGTCCTGGAGTACCGCCTCGGGGGCCGCGACATCAGCGAGGTGCTCGCCATGTCGGTCGACGAGGCGCTCGAGTACTTCGCGGACGGAGAAGCCCGTACGCCGGCCGCGCACAAGATCCTCGTGCGGCTGACCGACGTCGGACTCGGTTACCTGACCCTCGGCCAGCCGCTGACCACGCTGTCCGGCGGCGAGCGCCAGCGCATCAAACTCGCAACCGCTATGGCTGAGAAGGCGTCGACCTACGTGCTGGACGAACCGACGACCGGCCTTCACCTTGCCGACGTGGCGCAGCTCTTGGGCCTGCTCGACCGACTCGTCGACGCGGGCAAGTCGGTGATCGTGATCGAGCATCATCAGGCGGTCATGGCGCACGCCGACTGGATCATCGACATCGGCCCTGGCGCGGGACAGGACGGTGGCACCGTGGTCTTCGAGGGCACTCCCGCGGATCTGGTCGCTGACGCGACGACGCTCACCGGGCAGCACCTCGCCCAGTACGTGACCACCGACTGACCCGCGCAGCCGGCGTCAGTCCACTAGTTCGGAGGGGGCCTCGCCGCTCGCGACACTCGCGGTTGCGGCGAGTTCCTCGCCGACCGATTCGTGGTGTCGCTCCGCGAGGGGCACGTCGTCGGGTGCCGCCGGCTTCGAATCAGTGAACAGCGAGAACACTGCTCCCAGCACGCAGCAGACGAGTGCGAAGGTGAACGCTGCACTCAGACCGTCCGAGAACGGGTCGGAGATGAGATGCGGGAAGAAGTCCAGGCCGGTCAGGTGATCGACATCGACACCCGGCACGTGACCGCCCGTGCTTCCGAGCAGTTCTTTGATCGGGTTGTAGCCGAGGAATGCGGCGAACAGCACACCGACTGTCGGAAGGTTCGCGATGTCCGTCGCCTGACTCGCCGGAAGCCCGTTCTCGGTGAGTCCCGAGTACATCGCGTCAGGCAGATGTGCGCTCAGTCCGGCGATCATCAGCGAGAAGAACACACCGATCGACAGGACCATGGCCGCGTTCTGGAACGTCGTCATCATGCCGGCACCCGACCCGCGCGCGTTGGCGGGCAGCGAATTCATGACCTCGGCGCGGTTGGGGGAGGCGAACAGCCCCATGCCGACACCGTTGATCAACAGGATGATCGCAAACCACACGTACGAGAAATCGACAGGCAACGCGATCAGCGCAACGAAGGTCCCCGCGGTGATCAGCATGCCGAGCGTGGTGAACCACTTCGTCCCGAGGCGATCGGACAGTGCACCGGACACGGGAGCCACGAGCAGGAAGCCGATCGTCATCGGGACCATGTAGATACCGGCCCACAGCGGTGTCTGCGAATAGTCGTAGCCGTGTTGGGGGAGCCAGATTCCCTGGAGCCAGATGATCAGGATGAACTGCAGTCCGCCGCGTCCGATCGAGGCCATCAGGTTGGCGGCGTTGCCTGCGCTGAACGACCGGCTCTTGAAGAGGCTGAGGTCGAACAGCGGACTGTCGACACGGGTCTCGATCCAGAGGAAGAGCACGAGGACCGCAAGGCCGCCGATGAGGCCCGTGAGCACCCAGGGGTTGGTCCAGCCCATGTCGGAGTCGCCGTAGGGCTGGATGCCGTAGGTGATGGCGATGAGAATCGCGATGAGACCGACGGCGAAGGTCACGTTGCCCCACCAGTCCATGCGTGCGGTGGTCCGGACCCCGGTGTCGCGGAGCTTGAGGTACGCCCAGACGGTGCCCACGACGCCGAACGGAACCGAGACCAGGAAGATGTAGTGCCACTGGATCGGCGCCAGCACTCCGCCGATCAACAGACCGAGGAACGAACCCGCGATGGCTGCGACGCCGTTGATGCCCATCGCGAGCCCTCGCTGGTGCGCGGGGAACGCGTCGGTCAGGATGGCCGACGAGTTGGCCATCAGAAACGCGCCGCCGATGCCTTGGATCACGCGCCAGGCGATCAGCCAGATGGCCGCGGCCGGTCCGTCGAACCAGGTGATCGCCAGGAAGATGGACGAGACCGTGAACACGGCGAAGCCCATGTTGTACATGCGGGCACGCCCGAACATGTCGCCCAGCCTGCCGAAGCTGACGACCAGGACAGCCGTGACGACGAGGAAGCCCATCATCATCCAGAGCAGGTAACTGGTGTTGGCGGGCTCGAGCGGGTTCAGCTTGATGCCCTTGAAGATGTCGGGCAGGGCGATCAGAACGATCGAGCTGTTGATGGTGGCGATCAGCATCCCGAGGGTGGTGTTCGAGAGTGCGATCCATTTGTAGTGCGGATCGGGTTCGTCAGCGGTGACGGCGGATGCGGGTGCGGTCATGCGCGGTTCTCCTCGGAGTCGGCGGCGATTGCGTCGGCGAGCAGACGCAGACCGTCGTCGACGGTGGCTCGTTCGATGGGGGACAGGCGTGTGAGTGCGTCGGCGAGTGCACGTGTGCGGACGAACCGCATCTCGGTGATCACCTCACGGCCCGCGTCGGTGGGTTCCAACAGGATCACGCGCGCATCGTCCGGGTCTTTCACCTTGGCGACGTAGCCGCGGTCGACGAGGGACGTGACGATCTTCGACATCGTGGGCACAGCCACCGACTCACGTTCGGCGAGCGTGGTGACTCGGATCGGCGCGTTGTTGAGGATCGTCCAGAGGCTGCTCGCAGTGCCCGCCGACAGCCCGGCGCTGGCACCGTGGGCGCGCAATGTGCGGTTCACCCTGGTGAGGTGTTGGTACATGGTCGCGACGTCGTGACTTGTGATGTCGGTCAATGCGGACTCCTGGATGTGTCGGAACACCCGCGACTCTATTAGTTTCCAACAGCTAACTAAAAATCAGACATGCCGGATCGTCGAAGAGACGGCCCGTCAGTGCAGGTCAGGCCGCATGTGAAGCGAGGTGAGTTGTCGCCCCGATCGTGACCGGTGCGGCTTCCATCACCGACAGAAACCGTTGTTGCGCACGCACGCCCCGGGCTGCGGAGCGCTCTCGCCCACCCGGCAGAAGGCGGAGGGCGGACTCGACGAGGTTCACCGGGATCTTCACAAGCGGGTACCACGGCAGGGTGTTCGTGGGGAGGCCGAGAGTGCGCATCGCACCACGCCCGAGGAAGAACGTGCTGATCGACAGGTGCTGAGATCGAGCGATCCGCCTCCTGGCCGCCTGCATGCGCGGATAGTTCCAGGTCAGCGGATCGTCAGCCATCGGCCTGGCGAGTTGCTTCGAGGTGCCGTCCGGAACGGCGAGTGCCGCGGAGGTGTGATGGAGGAGTCGCACGGCGCCGGAGAAGTCGGTCGGCAGGAACTCGTCGGAGATGCCCATCAACCAGCCGACATACCTGGTCAGATGAGCGATCGCCGCGTACTCGGCCGGCGTGTGGAAGAGGCCGATGCCGAGGCCGCCCAGCGCGGGCGCCACAAGAGAACCGACGATGGTGGCTGCCATGTCGGTCTGATTGATCGGAAGGCCGTACAGGTCGGAGTCCCAATCCTCCATTGCGACGACGTGGCGTCGGACGAGCGAGTGAATCAATCGGACTCGTAGAGTCGACCGGTAGCCCGCGCCGAAACGGTCGAGGCCACCCGCGCTGATCACATCGATCGCCCACTGCGAGGTCTCGGCGAACCGGGTGTTCGAGCCCTTCTCGAGAGCTCCCGTGCGCAGCAGAGTCTGATTGAATCCGGAGAACGTGTAGCCGCCGACGAGGGAGACGTCCCGCGCGATATAGAGGCCGTCGACACCGCTCGAGTTCATCGCCAGCCCCGCAGTGCGGAGCGCATCGTGGTCGACCCACGACGGTGTGCCCTCGACGACGGCGAAGAAGTCGCGCAACTCTTGTGGTGCGTCGTCGACGTGAGCGATGCCGCGCTCGAGTGCGAGCTCGAACTTCGGACGGATCGTCTTGACGCCCACGGCGACCATCCAGTCGACGAGGTCGTCCATGAGGGGATCGCCTTCGTTCAGTGCTTCGCCGTAGCGGCGGAACTGAGCTTCGTCGGGCGCACTGATCCGGAGGAGACGAGCAAACGCCGCGACGCCCGGCGGGACCGCGGCGGGCGTCGTGGGATGCCGTCGGGGGATCTGACTCGTCAACGTCGTGCCTTCCGGTTCACCGAGGTATTGGATAACACCTGTGTGCCGAATCTAGAGCGACTAGACTCTGCTGTCAATGACTCGACCAGCAGCAGTGCGCGATTACGCGGGCGTGACCGCCGACGACCGGCGGAACGAACGCCGAACACGCCTGCTCACCGTCGGCCGGACCACCTGGGGCCGAGCGGGAATCGGCGACATCAGCATCCGCGGGGTGTGCCGGGACGCCGAACTGGCCGCCCGCTACTTCTACGAGAACTTCGACAATCGGGACGCGTACCTCGTCGCGATCGCCGACGGCGTCCGGGAACAGATGGTCGCCACCATGTTGCAATCGAGCTCCGAGACGGGCGGCTCGATCGGCAGACGACTGCACGCAGCGCTCACCGCGTTCCTGCGCGCGGTCGCCGACGACCCCGAGGCGTTCCGGATCATGACAACGGACGTGTCGAGCGTCCCCGGCCTCGAGCACCGGAGGAACGAGACGCTCGACCTGGTCGCCGACATCGTGCTCGCACACTTCGTCGAGATCGCGGGCGAGCCCGATGGGAGGGCTGTCGACGACGCCGAACTCCGACCCGCGGCGCGGTTCGTGGTCGGGGGAGTGAATCGTCTCATCGAGGCGTGGATCGTCGAACGCGACGTGTCGATCGACGACCTCGCCGCCACATGCACCCGTCTCGCGCTCAGCCTCGCAAGTCCCGCGACCTAGCGTCGAACGACCATCGGGGTGCCGGTCACCGGATCGTCGACGACGACCGCCTCGATCCCGAACACGTCGTGCACGCGCTCTGCGGTCAACAGTTCCGACGGCGAACCGGTCGCCACGACCTCGCCGTCCTTCATCAAGATCAACTGATCGGCATACCGCGCCGCCTGATTCAGGTCGTGCAGGACTGCGACGACCGTCTTGCCCCCGCGGTTCAGGTCGCGGAGCAGGTCGAGCAGCTCGAACTGGTACGCGATGTCGAGGAATGTCGTCGGTTCGTCGAGGAGCATCACATCGGTCTGTTGAGCCAGGAGCAACGCGACCCAGACGCGTTGCCGCTGCCCGCCGGACAACTGGTCGACGAATCGTTGGGCCAACGCAGTGGTCCCGGTCGCGGCCATCGCGGCTCGCGTGGCCTCGTCGTCCTCGGTGGTCCACCGTTGCACTGCCGAGTGGTGAGGATGCCTTCCCCGGGAGATCAGATCGGCGACGCGCATGCCCTCCGGCGACACCGCATCCTGCGGAAGCAGACCGAGTCGCCGGGCCAGCTCCTTGGAACCGTATGCGTCGAGGCTCTTGCCGTCGAAGACGATGTCGCCGTCGTCACGCTTGTGAACCCGGGCTAGCGAGCGCAGCACTGTCGACTTCCCGGATGCGTTCGGCCCGAGGATCACCGTGAAGGCGCCCTCGGTGAGCGCGACGTCGACGCTGTGCACCACCGCGCGGCCGTCGTAGGAGATGGACAGGCCCGTGGCGGTCAACACAGCGTCGTCGTGCTTCATGAATCTGCTCAGGCCAGCAGCTTCTCGACCTGGTCGGTGACCAGACCCGCACCGATGACGCCGATGCCGACCATCCAGGTGTCGTCGTCGACACTGAACGCCTTGTTCGCCTTGACCGCAGGCAGGCCGGACCACAGCTTGGTCACCGACGCCTGAGTCGTCGCCGCCGGATCGCCGCCGGGGCTCGTGTAGAACACGACGTCGCCGTTGATCTGCTCGTACAGCTCGGGGCTCAATTCAGCCATCGAGTACTCGTTCCACTGGCGGTCACCGAAGGTGAAACCCATCGTGGACAGGACCGATCCGGAGAACGTTCCGGGTCCGTAGAGGCGGAAGTTGTCGGTGCGGAAGCGCACGATCGAGACGCTCTTGCCCTTGGCGCCGACCTTCGTTCCGACTTCGGCCGCGCGCTCGTCGACACCTGCGAGGAGTTCGGTCATCTTGGCCGACTGGTTGACCGCTGCGGCGGTCAGTTCGGCCTGCTCGTGCCAGTTGGTGCCGGTGTCGGCGGAGAAGACCGTCGGCGCGATGGCCGAGAGTTCCTTGTACAGCGCCTCGTGCCGCACCTTGGATCCGATGATCAGATCGGGGGCGAGGTTGGCGATCGCGTCGACGTTCGGTTCCGCGATGTAGCCGACGGCAGCTACATCGGTCAGCTTGTCGGCGAGGTAGCCGGGAAAACCGCGGCCCGCACCGATCTCCGGGGCGCCGACCGGCGTGATGCCGAGTGCGATGAGCGCGTCGAGGTGCGGCGAGTCGAGCACCACGATGCGCTGGGGGACTCCCTCGAGCGTCGTCTCGCCCATGGCGTGCTTGACGGTGTACGGGTCGCCGCCGCCGGATGCGCCGTCATCGGACGAGCCGCACCCGGAGACGACGAGGGCGATCACTGCGAAGGCGCCGACGACTGCGGCTACGAGTCCGCGTCGACTGCGTGGGGAGGGACGCTGAGATAGTTGCATGTTCAAGGACAATAGTAGGGTTGGCTACACTTCCCAAACATGCCCTCTTCAACGGCCGTGAAGCGACCGGACGACGATCTGTCCGCCGGCGCTCGCCGGCGAAACTGGATCGCGATCCCTGCGTGCGTGGCCCTGCTCGTTGTCGCCGTCGTGTTGAGTCTCGCCGTCGGCGCACGCTTCACACCCATCGGGGACGTCGTCCAGGCTCTCCTCGGCACCGGCGACCAGAACGTCGTGAACATCGTCGGCACACTTCGCGTCAACCGAACCGTCAACGCTCTGATCTGCGGAGTCGCACTCGGACTGGCGGGCGTCCTGATGCAGGCTGTCACGCGCAACCCGCTCGCCGACCCCGGCGTCCTCGGTGTGAACGCAGGCGCGTCGTTCGGCGTCGTCGTGGGCCTCACGGTGTTCGGTTCGCTCGGCGCCGTCGGATCGGTCTGGCTGGCGCTGGCCGGGGCAGCGGCTGCGTCCATCGTGATCCTGGCATTCTCGTCGAGCCGAGTCGTCGCAGGCTCACCCGTGCGCCTGACACTCGCGGGCGTCGCATTCGCCGCAGTGTTGTCCGGGGTCACTCAGACCCTCGTCCTGACCGACGAGTCGGTTCTGGACGTGTACCGATTCTGGCGAGTCGGATCGTTGACCGCACGACCGGTCGAGGAGGCGCTTCCGCTGCTCGGATTTGTGGTCGCCGGTGCAGTTCTCGCTCTCGCATCAGCGTCGTCGTTGAACGCGTTGGCCCTCGGTGACGACACCGCGCGGTCGCTGGGCGCCCGGCCCGCACGAGTCAGGGTCCTTGCCCTCGTGGCGGTGACTCTGCTGGCAGGCACGGCCACGGCACTCGCCGGCCCGATCGCGTTCGTCGGACTGGTGGTGCCCCATCTGTTGCGTCCGGTGATCGGCCCTGATCACCGGCTCTTGCTGCCGTTGTCGATGCTCGCCGCGCCGACGCTGTTGCTGGTGGCTGACGTGGTCGGGCGGGTCATCGGCAGAGGCGGCGAGGTGCAGGTCGGTGTTGTGATGGCGCTCATCGGCGGCCCGATGCTCATCTTCTTCGTCAACGGTCGACGAAAGGCTGGTCTGTCGTGATCTCCTCACACACCGTCACCGACCACGCCCTCACATCCGACGATCGGGTCATTCGGTCGCGGTATGGCACCTGGTCGATGCGATACAGCAAGCGCACCGCGATCACCACGGCGGCCCTGGTGGGTCTGCTGGCAGTCGTCTTGGTGGCGTCGCTCCTGTTGGGTGAATACCGGGTCAGTCCGGCCGCGCTGATCGACACCCTGCTCGGTGATCCGCCGAACCGACTCACCGACTTCTTCGTCCTCACCCGACGACTGCCGCGTGCCCTCGTGGCGATCACCGTCGGCGCGGCACTAGCCGTCTCGGGTTCGCTGTTTCAATCGACGACGTGCAACCCGCTCGCCGGGCCCGACATGCTCGGCGTGAGTCACGGCGCCTCGGTCGGCGCCGTCGTGGTGATCCTGGTGCTCGGTGGTTCGCTGACTCAAGCCGCTGTCGGAGCGGCGATAGGCGCGGTCGTCGCAGCTGCTCTGATCCTGCTGATCAGTGCACGATCCGGATTGCAGGGCGTCCAGCTGATCCTGTCCGGAATCGCGATCGCCGCGATGGCGACGGCGATCGTCGACTACATCCTCACGCAGGTGTTCGTGGCCAGTGCGACCACCGCGCAGGCCTGGCTCATCGGATCGCTGCAAGGTCGCGGTTGGGACCATCTGTGGCCGATGCTGATCGCGCTCGTCATCGCAGCCCCGATTCTCATGGTCACCTCGGCTGCGTCGCGGCTGTCGGCGCTGGGGGAGAGCGTCTCGGTCACGCTGGGCGTCCGGACCGTCGGTCTTCGGTGGGTGCTGATCGGTGTGGCCACACTGCTGGTCGCGGTCGCCGTGGCCGTCGCCGGCCCGATCGCCTTCGTCGCGCTGGTGTCCCCGCACATCGCGTACGCGCTCGCCCGGACACGGAGTCTCGTCGTGTCGGCGTTGACCGGGGCGACCATCCTCGCGGTGTCCGACCTCATCGCCCAGTACTCACTGCCCGGACCGATTCCCGTCGGCGCGGTCACCGTGGTCATCGGCGGCGTGTTCTTCCTCTGGCTTCTGCTGGCGGGCGGTCGGCGGCGTGGCTGACGGTCGAGTGTATGCGGCGACGGTGGGCGCGGTGGCCGACCTGACGCCGCGGATGAGACGCCTGACGCTGAGGGCGCCCGAACTCGCCGGCTTTGTTCCGTCCGGCCCCGACGAGTACATCGGGCTCCTCATGCCGACCACGGCGGATCAGCCGCTGATGCTGCCGTCCCTCGACGACGGCCCGAACATCCGGGCCGCGGTCAGTGCGATGGACGACGACGTCCGGCCCGACCTGCGGTGGTACACCGTGAGAGCACACCGCCCCCAGATGTGCGAGGTCGACGTCGACGTGGTCGTGCACGGCGATCAAGGCCCCGGCACACGGTTCGCTCGTCGAGCCCGAATCGGGACCGCTGTCGGGATCCGGGAGAGCACTGCGATGTACTCGTCCGCTGTCTCGCCGGTGTCGCGCCTGCTTGTCGGCGACGAGACGGCGCTCCCGGCGATCGCGCGGATCCTCGAGACGACACCGTCGTCGCCGACTCGGGTTCTGATCGAGGTCGGCACGGCGTCGGACCGAGTGGCCGTCGATTCGGCGACGTCGATCGAGTGGATCGTCCGCGGTTCGCGAGTCCCGGGCGCGGCGCTCGACGAAGCGCTCCGCGCAGCGTCTGTCCCATCTGATGTGGGTCTGGTGTGGCTGTGCGGAGAACGGTCTGCGATTCGCCGCATGCGGCGACACCTCGTCGAGGATCGAGGAGTCGGGCGCGAGCGGATTCTCTTCTCCGGGTACTGGCGACTCGGCGAAGCGCGCGGCTGACTTTCCATCCGGAGAAGCCCTGGCCAGGGCCCTAAAGCCGCGTCCTGGGATCGTCGATAATCGTATGAACGAACGATTGACTGTGCGAATTGGGCTACGGTCGATATCGATTAGAGGAGAAATCCACTGAACGATATCTGGAATTTCATCAGCCACCGGCGGTCACAACTGGCCGTCGATTCGTACCTGCACGTCAGTGCCGTGATTCAATGCCTTCTTCTCGCGACGGTCATCGGGGTCCTGGTCGGAATCGCCGTGTATCGGAGCCCGGCCGGGTCAGCGATCGCCACCGCTTTGTCGAGCACCATTCTCACGATTCCGTCCTTTGCACTCCTGGGCCTGCTGATCCCGATTCTCGGTCTGGGAGTTCCTCCAACTGTCATCGCGCTGACCATGTACTCGCTGTTGCCGATCGTGCGGAACACGATCGTCGGTCTCGGCGCCGTCGACCCCGCCGTGACAGACGCGGCACGCGGCATCGGCATGAGTCGGCTCCGTGTCCTCACCCGAGTCGAGCTGGTTCTCGCATGGCCTTCGATCTTGACCGGCATGCGCGTCAGCACTCAGATGGCGATGGGAATCCTCGCGATCGCGGCCTACGCCAAGGGCCCCGGTCTAGGAAACCTGATCTTCTCCGGACTGTCCCGAGTGGGCAGCCCGACAGCGATCCCACAAGCACTCACCGGCACGGTCCTGATCGTGATCCTCGCGCTGATCCTCGATGGGATCTACGTTCTGATCGGCCGGCTCACCACCTCGAAGGGAATCCGATGACCGAGAGTCCAGAATCGAGATCCGGTGACGTCTCCGGCGTGGAGATCGTTCTCGATCATGTCTCGAAGACGTATTCCGGCCAGAAGACGCCGGCGGTCGCGGACGTGTCGATGACGATTCCCGCCGGTGAGATCGTGGTGTTCGTCGGGCCGTCCGGCAGTGGGAAGACGACCACAATGAGAATGATCAACCGGCTGATAGAACCGACGTCCGGCCGGATCACCATCGGTGGACGCGACGCGTTGTCGCTCGACGCGAACAAGCTCCGGCAGAGCATCGGGTACGCCATCCAGCAGGGTGGACTGTTCCCGCACATGACTGTCGCCCAGAACATCGCGGTGGTCCCGAAACTGCTGAAGTGGGACAAACAGCGGATCGCCGATCGCGTCGCCGAACTCCTCGACATGGTCGGACTCGACGCCGACCAATTCGCACATCGCTATCCCCGTCAGCTGTCCGGAGGGCAGCAGCAGCGGGTCGGCGTGGCTCGCGCGCTGGCGGCCGACCCGCCGGTCCTCCTGATGGACGAACCGTTCGGCGCGGTTGATCCCATCACCCGCGGCCTGCTCCAAGACGAACTCATGCAGCTTCAAGAGGAACTGCGCAAGACCATCGTCTTCGTGACCCACGACTTCAGTGAAGCGGTGAAACTCGGTGATCGCATCGCCGTCCTCGGCGAACAGTCCCGAATCCTCCAGTACGACACACCCGAGGCCATCCTCGCCAATCCCGCCAACGACACGGTCGCGGGCTTCGTCGGGCAGGGTGCCTCACTCCAGCAGTTGAATCTCAAACGGGTCCGTGACGTCGACATCGAAGACCGTCCGACTGCCAGAGAAGACGAACCTGTGTCCGACTTCGCTGCACGCATCGACGATTGGGGCGTGATCCTGGACAACCGGGATCGTCCCGTCCGGTGGACGGACCGCGCTCACCTCGCGGGAGCGACGTCGCTCCGGAACGTCGGGCTCCCGCTCGGGGAGATGGTCACCACCTCTTCGACTCTCCAGGACGCGTTGGAGGCGATCCTGGCCGAACGGAACGCGTCGACAGTGGTCACGGGCACTCGTGGCCGGTACGCAGGAGTGGTCACGATCGAGACGCTGATCGACGCGATCAGGTCGATGCGTGACGAGCACCGCGGCGATCCGCCGATCGCCGAAGCCGGGCTCGTCGCGAATCCCGTCGAGACTCCTGCGGCGACCGACGGCCCGGGCCGATGACCACCGAGACGAAGGTCGCGCGCTCGACGACCATCCAACTCTGGGCGCAACCGCTCGTGGTGGCAGTTCTCGCGGGCGGCGTCCTCACGTGGGCGTTGAGCAGAGACTTGACCGACACGCAGAAGGCGACGATCAACACCTCGTACATCGCCCAGTTGATCGGCGAGCACCTCGCGCTGACCGTGGCGATCACGGCGATCGTGCTGGCCGTGTCCGTTCCGCTCGCCGTCCTCGTCACCCGGAACCGCTTCCGCTGGCTGGCGCCGTTGTTCGTCGGCATCGCGAACATCGGGCAGGCGGCGCCCGCCATCGGTCTGCTGGTGCTCTTCTTCCTGTGGACGGCGACCACGGGCTTCTGGATCGGTGTGCTGCCGGTCGCGTTCTACTCACTGCTGCCGGTGTTGCGGAACAGCATCCTCGGCCTCAACGAGGTCGATCGCGCGTTGATAGACGCCGCGCGCGGCCAAGGAATGTCGGAGGTCCGGATCCTGCTGACCGTGGAATTGCCGCTGGCCGTGCCGTTCATCCTCGCGGGACTGCGGACCTCCCTCGTCCTCGCAGTGGGCACGGCGACCCTATGCTTCCTCGTCGACGCGGGTGGTCTCGGCATCCTGATCGACACCGGCTACAAACTCCGGGACAACGTGACGCTCGTCCTGGGGGCCGTGCTCGCGGTGAGTCTCGCTCTGATCGTCGACTGGTGCGGCGCACTCGCCGAACGGTACCTGGGACCGAAGGGACTCCGATGAGAAGACGTTCACTGCGCATCGCGGTCGCCGCGACCGTCGCGACCGTCGTGGTCGCCGCTGGAGCCGCGTGCGGCCTCGAATCGGGTGGTGCGCTTCCCTTGCCGGTGAAGCCGGGGTCGATCACCGAACAACCCGACCTGGTCGGCGCCAAGATCACCGTCGGCTCGAAGGATTTCACCGAACAGGTGACGCTCGGTTACATCCTGGAGTTCGCGGTGGCCGCGGCGGGCGCGGACGTCCGGGATCTGACGAACATCCAAGGATCGAACTCGTCCCGCGACGCGATGGTGGCCGGACAGGTCGACCTCGCGATCGAGTACACGGGAACCGGATGGATCAACTATCTCGGCAACGAGAAGCCGATCGCCGACCCGACCGCACAGTTCGACGCGGTTCGCGATGCGGACCTCAAGCAGAACGACGTCGTATGGGTGAACCCCGCGCCGCTGGACAACACGTACGCGCTCGCGGTCAATCAGAAGAATCTCGCCTCGCTGGGAGTTCGGACGCTCTCGCAGTACGCGGACCTGGTCAAGCGTGATCCGGGTTCGGCCAGCACATGTCTGGAGACCGAGTTCAGGAGCCGTCAAGACGGTTTCCCCGGGATGGCCAAAGCGTATGAGTTCCCGGTGTCGGCTGCGCAGACGCAGATCCTGCAGACGGGGATCATCTATCAGGCCACTGCGAACGGCAACTGTGCGTTCGGCGAGGTGTTCACGACGGATGGCCGCATCAAGGCGCTGAATCTGGCGCTTCTCGAGGACGACCGCCACTTCTTCCCGCACTACAACGCGGCGGTCACGATGCGGTCGGAGACTGCCGAGGCTCACCCGTCTATCGCGAGGGTCACCAAGCCGGTGATGGACGCGTTGACGTCCGAGGAGATGAGCGAACTCAACCGCCAGGTGGACGTCGACGGACGGGAACCCGCCGACGTCGCACGCGACTGGATGGTCAAGAAGGGATTCGTCACGGTCTGAGGTCGGTGATCTCGGCAGCCGCACGCCGGCCTGCGCAGATCGCCCCCTCCAGATAGCCGGGGTGATCGTCGGACGTCTCGGTTCCCGCCCAATGGACCCGACCGGACGCCGTCGAATATGCGGGGAGGTCTGCGCCGACGGTTTCAGGCAGCGGCATCGCGACGTATCCGCCCTCGACGAAGGCGTCCAGATGCCACACCTTGTCGTGCCAGTCGGCAGGAGTGCGGGCGTCGTCTCCGAACAGGTCTCCGAGGACGTCGAGAATGCGAGCCCGGCGTTCCTGCGGGCCGAGATCGTCGAACGTCCGAGCGTCCGATCCTCCGACAAGCACGGTGAGGTGACCTGCCCCGCCGGGGGCAGACGAATCGAAGACGCCGATTCCGATGTCGCCCATCGCCAAGGTCTCCGCGGGACCGTCCTTTCGCCAGAACGGCCTCGGGTAGACCGCGACGGCTTTGTACACCGACCCCATGCGCATCGACCGCTCCGCGTTCGTTCGGCCGTCTGGCAGTGGCGGGTGATGGGCGATGCGCTTCGCCACCGGCGGCGGCACCGCGATCACCACATGATCGGCTGCTATCCGCCCCGCCGAGGTCGATACGTCGACTCCCTCATCGCCCCGTCGCACCGCGGTGGCCCTCACACCGAGCACCACTCGCGCGCCGAGGTCGTCGGCCATGCGATCGACCAGGTGACCTGCTCCTTCAACGATCAGGGACTCCTGTGCGCCACCCTGTGACGAGAGCATTCCCACGGCGCCACCCATCACGCCCACTGTGGTCGCGAGCGCACCCAGAGTGACTTTGTCGAGTTCGGCCGTCGACGACACGCCCGCCACCAACGAGAGCAGTCTGCGGGTCCGTGCACCGGGGACACGTGAGATCAGTCGGTCGAGTGTGAGGCCGCTCCACTTGTGAGGCACGCGGGTCCGCGACATCAGTTCGAGCGCGGCGATACTCGCGACCCCGATGAGCACGGCGGGGGAGTACGGCCGAACCCGGCGACCGCAGTCGACGATGCGTGGAACGCGCGGAGTCTCCATCGGGTAGACCGTTCCGCCGAGTTCGTCGGTCAACGCGAGCAGCCGCTCGTGCCCGGCCCCGACCCACTGCCCGCCGAGGTCGAGCCGGGAGCCGAGGCCCGACGTGACACCGTAGGCGCGTCCGCCGGGTCGATCCGCTGCCTCGACGACGCAGACGTCGAGGCCGGCGCGCGTCAGATCACGCGCGGCGACGAGTCCCGACATGCCTGCGCCGACGACCACGACATCCACGCGATCCGGGAGGCCACTCATGCGTCCGCGCGTCCCGAATCGCGGATCTCGGCCGCAGCGCGGCGACCGGACCTGATCGCGCCGTCCATGTATCCGTTCCAGACATCCGACGTCTCGGCGCCCGCCCAGTGGATGCGGCCGACCGGTGCCGCCAGCGCCCGGCCGTACTGGGTCCACACGCCCGCACCGAGCCGACCGCCGTAGCACCCGCGGGTGAACTCCTCGGCCATCCAATCCTGTTCGATCACCTCGATCGGCTCAGAGGCCTGCGGTCCGAAGTACTCGACCAACTGCGCGATCACGGCAGCCCGACGCTCGTCGGCGGTCTGCTCGGCGGCCGTGCGGGCGTGCGCGCCTTCGATGAATCCGACAAGGACGCCGCAGGAGGCGTCGTTCGGCGAGTTGTCCAGGACCACTCCGAACGCACTGTCCAACCCGAGGACGAACCCGCTCAGACCGTCTTCACGCCAGAACGGGGTGTTGTACGCGACGTGGTACTTGATCACCGATCCCGCAGGCATCTGCTGCGTGAGGGCGTCGCGCGCGGACGGCAGCGGCGGCGAGTACCGGAAGCGTGAGGCCAGTGTGGTCGGCACTGCGACGACGACATGCGACCCGGACACCTGTCCGCCCTCAAACGTGACGACCACGCCGTCGTCGTCCTGCGCGATGTCACGCACCACAGTGTTCAAGCGAACGCGCTCACCCAGTTCGGCGGCCATGCGCTCGGAGATGAGATGTGTGCCGCCGACCACGCGGTGCTCCTGCGCGCCGCCCGTGGTGGCGGCGAGGATCTCGAGGCTGGTGCCCGACTTCACATAGAACAGGAAGTGGAGAAGCGACAACTCGGGAGTCTCGGCGGAGAAGATGGCCGGCACCAGGGTGCGGAACATCCGGATCGCGATTGAGTCGTCGGAGATTCCGGTGAGCCACCCGTCGAGCGTCTGCCGGTCGAGAGTCTCTGCGTCCGGAGAGGCCCATGGCTGTACGAGGTCGACAGTCGACGCCAGGATCTCGATCTGCTCCCAGATCCGCCCGACTTCGACCGCCACCTCGACCGGCAGACCGAACGTCTCGTCCGAGTACCGCAGCCGCTGACCGTCGACGTACGTGATCGCCTCGCCGTCGTCGTAGGTGGGGAAGGTCTCGAGACCGAGTTCGTCGATGAGGTCGAGGACCACATCCTGCGTCGCGCCGACCCACTGACCGCCGAGTTCCACTGGGACACCGTTCGAGAGGAATCCGCCGTGGTTTCGACCGGCGACACGGTCGCGCGCCTCCAGCACCACAACGCTCTTGCCGTCCGCCACAAGGGAGCGCGCAGCGCTCAGCCCCGCCAGTCCGGCCCCGACCACGATCACATCGACGTTCTCCATGCCGCTCTCCTCAGCGCTAGTCACGAACTCAGTCAGTCGTATGACTGTGCGAGGAGCGTAAGGCAGATCACACCAAAGATCAAGAGCCGTGGATCAGGCAGAGATGCCCGCGACGGCGACGACCATGTCGATGACGCGTTCGAGGTCTCGTTCTGAGCGGGCGTTGTCCGGATTCACGACACTCTGCAAGAGCAGCCCGTCGATTCCGCCGACAAGAAGACGTGCGAGCTGACTGAACTCGAGCGCCGCCGTTTCTCCCGACCGGTCCGCGGCCGCGGTGAACCACGAGGTGACCGCATCGACGTACGAGTCGTATTGGCGGCGCGGAAGTTCTTGCAGCCCGGGCGTTCTCAAAGCGTGAGTGACCAGTTCGTACTGCAGAAGCTGGAGATCCGCATGCTCGACGACAAGCCTCGACCAGAACGTCCTGACGCCCTCGCGAATCGAGTTCTCCAACCCTGATTCGACCGATCCGGATGCCCGAAGAACACG
This sequence comes from Gordonia malaquae NBRC 108250, assembly GCF_000344135.1. Lineage (GTDB taxonomy): Bacteria > Actinomycetota > Actinomycetes > Mycobacteriales > Mycobacteriaceae > Gordonia > Gordonia malaquae. The sequence goes on from NZ_BAOP01000003.1 coordinate 101,102, forward strand.
TGCGATCTCATCGACGAGATCATCGATCACAGCCTCGAGGAGACCGAGCTTGGTGGGGAAGACGTACTGGAGGGTGCCGAGCGGAATCCCCGCCTCCGCAGCCACCACCCGCATCGACACACGACCGACCCCCTCACGCATCAACGCGACACGCGCAGCGTCGATCACCTGCCGACGACGTTCACCCGACTCGACGTAGACCATGCGGAATCCCTCCGATCACGAGCGGCACACCGTGACCGGCGGACCCATCAATCGAGTATCGCAGTCACCTGCCGTCAGACCGCGCAGCCCGCCACTCACGTGGGGTGCAGTCGAACCGCGCGCGAAACCACCGCGAGAAGTTCGACGGGCTCGCGAACCCGAGAATCGAGGCGATCTCGGTCAGCGAGTAGCGGCGACCGGCCACCAGATGGCCGGCGAGGGCCGCCCTGGTGTCGCCGACGACGGCGCTGAACGTCGTCCCCTCCGCACTCAATCGGCGGTGGACGGTGCGACGGTCGACACCAAGACTCCGCGCCACCTGATCGACCGAACACCGTCCGGTCGGCAAGAGCATCTCGACAAGCTGACGGGTTCGTTTGGCGACCGTGGGCGCATTCTCGGCACTCGTGTCGGCAAGCATCCGGCGTGTGTACTCGAGCAGCTGCGGATCCGACGCGCCGATCCTCGTGTCCAGGTCGGACGCGTGGAACGTGACTCCGTCGAAGTCACGGTCGTATCGTGCGAGGCCGGAGAACATACGCGTCGCCATCGCCTGGTCGACCGGAGGCGAGTGGGTGAACGACACCGACAGCGGACGCCACGTCGCAGGAGACAACTCCCTCATCAGCGAGTAGAGCACACCGACACCGAGGTCAATGGACTGCCGGTCCGGAGCCGGAACGCCCAGATCGATCTCGATCCGCACAGTGGCGACACCCTCGGCCTCCGACAGGCTGGTGTGCAACGCCTCGTTGTACATCCGCTCGTGACGAATCAGAAGTGTCAGCGCGTTCCGCATGCTCGACTCTTCGCGGAGCACAAGGCTCAACGGCCCGAGGTGTGACAGCCTGCGGAGTTCGGCGAGCCGCAGGCCGATGTCGTCGCGCTGCGCCTGTGCCGCCGTCGCTTCGAGCAGTTCGACGACGGCCTCCGCGGGAATCCACCTGTCCTGCAAGCTGATTCCGCCAGGATCGAGCCCAACCGATCGGAGCATTCCGAACGGGTCGACTCCGAGCGACCGCGCCAGATCGACGTAGTTCGCCAGCGAGGCGTACCGAGCCAGTGGTTTCACATCACTCCTTTCGACGATAGTGACTGCAATCACGACAGTGTCCCGATGTGAATAGTTCCGCGTCCCGCCAGGAACAGTTTATCGAGTTTGCGGCCCATAGTGTCGTTCGCATCACATCACGGCGAGGCCCCCGGGCCACTGAGAGGATCACGATTCACATGGCACAGGCGATTCGCTTCCACAAGGTCGGCGGACCCGACGTCCTCCAGCTCGAAGACGTCGTCGTCGGCGAACCGGGCGCAGGCGAGGTCCGCGTCCGCCACCACGCGATCGGCCTCAACTTCGCCGACACGTACTACCGCACCGGCCTCTACCCGGTCCCACTGCCCAACGGCATGGGCGTCGAAGCGTCCGGCGTGGTCGAGGCGGTCGGCGAGGGCGTCTCCGACTTCGCCGTCGGCGACCGGGTCACCTACACCTACACCGGCAGCCCGCTCGGCGCGTACAGCACCCACTTCGTGCTTCCGGCCTGCCACCTGATCGCGCTGCCGGACGAGATCTCGTTCGAGACCGCCGCGGCCTGCACCATGCGCGGCCTCACCGCCTCGTACCTGATGCGCCGCATCACCCAGTACCGCGAGGGTGACACCATCCTCCTGCACGCGGCCGCGGGCGGAGTCGGACTCATCGTCGCCCAGTGGGCCAAGATTCTCGGCCTCACAGTGATCGGCACCGTCTCCACCCCGCAGAAGGCCGCCGTCGCCGTCGCGGCCGGCGTCGACCACATCGTCTACTACCGCGATGAAGACACCGCCGCCCGGGTCCGCGAGATCACCGGCGGCAAGGGCGTCCCGGTGGTCCTCGACAGCATCGGCAAGGCCACCTACGAGACCTCGCTCGACTGCCTCGCCAAGCGTGGGCTCCTCGTCTGCTTCGGCACCTCGTCGGGCCCGGTCCCGCCGATCGACCCGATGCAGCTCGCCATCAAGGGCTCCCTGTTCGTGACCCGCCCAGGTCTGGCCGACTACATCGCCGACCCGGAAGAGCGTGCCGAACTCGCGGGCGAACTGTTCGGGCACATCGCCGCGGGCCGAATCACGGTCCAGGTCAACCAGAGCTACCCGCTCGCCGAAGCGTCGCGGGCCCACACCGAACTCGAGTCCGGCGCCCTCACCGGCTCGTCCATCCTCACCATCTGACCGCACGGAGGAGACACCGCCATGACACTCATGCACGACGCACCGCGCACCGCGATCCGGGCCGAACGCCTCACCGCTCACCTCGGAGCCGAACTGTTCGACGTCGACCTGGCCGCAGTCGCCCACGACGACGAACTGTTCGCCCAACTCCGCGGACTGCTCACCGAGCACAAAGTCCTCTTCGTCCGCGACCAGCCGATCAGCCGCGCCGACCACGTCGCACTGGCCCGCCGCTTCGGCGAGTTGGAGGACCACCCGGTCGCCTCGTCCGATCCCGACCACCCGGGACTCGTCCAGATCTACAAGGACCTCGACAGCCCGGCCGAACACTATGAGAACGCCTTCCACTGCGACGCCACCTGGCGCGAGTGCCCGCCGTTCGGCTCGATTCTGCGGTGCGTCGAAGGACCCGCGGTCGGAGGCGACACCATCTGGGTGGACATGGTCGCCGCCTACAACGCGCTTCCGGCCGACGTCAAGACTCGCATCGAGGGCCTGACCGCTCGGCATTCCATCGAAGCCAGCTTCGGCGCCGCGATGCCTGCCGAGAAGCGCGCGGGTCTGCACGCGTTGTACCCCGACGCCGAGCACCCCGTGGTCCGCACCCACCCGGACACCGGCGAGAAGATCCTGTTCGTCAACGCGTTCGCCACCCACCTGACGAACTTCCACACCCCCGACAACGTCCGGTTCGGCTACGACTACGCGCCCGGTGCGTCCGAGCTGCTGAATTACCTGGTCCGCCAGGCGTCCGTACCCGAGTTCCAGGTGCGCTGGCGATGGACGCCGAACAGCTTCGCCATCTGGGACAACCGCTGCACCCAGCACTACGCCGTCCAGGACTACTGGCCTGCCGTCCGCCGTATGGAGCGCGCAGGCATCGTCGGCGACCGGCCGTACTGACCCCTCGACTGCGCTCACAGACCACCCCTCGACTCCGCTCGGGGAACCTATCAATCACACAAGGAGATCACCATGTACTTCCACGACGACTCGTTCTTCCCGGAGACCCAGGAGAAGCAAGTCATCACCGTCGCACCGTACGGCCCGGAGTGGGAGGTCGACGACTTCCCGGAGGACCTGCCACTCAGCATCGACCAGCACGTCCAGCAGGCCGTCGACTGCTACGAGGCAGGCGCCACCGTGCTGCACATCCACGTCCGCGAACTCGACGGAAAGGGCAGCAAGCGGCTCTCCAAGTTCAACGAGCTCCTCGCCGGTCTGCGTGAGGCCGTGCCGGACATGATCCTGCAGGTCGGCGGCTCGATCTCGTTCGCACCCGAAGGGGAGGGCGCCGACGCGAAATGGCTGTCCGACGATACCCGCCACATGCTGGCCGAGCTCGACCCGAAGCCCGATCAGGTCACCATCGCCATCAACACCAGCCAGATGAACATCATGGAGCTGATGACCGAGGACGACATCGCCGGCACCTCGATGCAGCGCCCCGAGCTGTACGACACGTACCGAGAGATGACCGTGCCGGCCGGCCCCGCATGGGTTGAAGAGCACCTGCGTCGTCTCACCGCCAACGGCATCCAGCCGCACTTCCAGCTCTCGAGCATCCCGCAGTTGGAGACCGTGGAGCGCTTGATCCGTCGCGGCAAGTACATGGGCCCGCTCAACCTGACCTGGGTCGGCATCGGCGGCGGCTTCGACGGCCCCAACCCGTACAACATCACCAACTTCATGCAGCGCGTCCCGGACGGCGCGATGCTGACCCTCGAGACGCTGATGCGGTCGGTGCTCCCGGTCAACACCCTGGCCATCGCGATGGGTCTGCACACCCGCTGCGGCAACGAGGACACCATCTGGCGCCACAAGGGCGAGAAGATCACGTCGGTCGAGCAGGTCCGCCAACTCGTCCGCATCAGCAACGAGCTCGGCCGCGAAGTCGCCACCGGCAAGGAAGCCCGCGACATCTACCGCATCGGTGAGCAGTACGACTCGGTCGACGAGACGCTCGCCAAGCTCGGCTACGCGCCGAATCGTCAGCCCGGTCAGCTCGGTTTCACCCAGCACGCGTAAGGATTGAGACGACAATGGCCCTCATGACGCCTCGCGCGGCGCTCGATGCACCGGCCACGGTTGATCTGCCTGTGGGACGCACCTCGTCCCGCAGGCGGATCTACCCGTGGATCGTGTTCGGACTCGCATTCGCTCTGCTGCTGTCGGACTACATGTCCCGGCAGGTGCTCGCCGCGGTCTTCGTGCCGCTCGGGGAGGAGCTGGCCCTCGACAAGGGACAGCTCGGTTCGCTGATCTCGGTCGTCGCTCTGATGGTCGGACTGCTCACACTGCCGATCTCGATTCTCGCCGACCGGTGGGGCAGGGTCCGCAGCCTGGTGGTCATGGCGATCCTGTGGTCGATCGCCACACTGGCGTGTGCGTTCGCGCAGAGCTACGAACAGCTCCTGATAGCTCGCTTCTTCGTCGGTGTCGGCGAGGCCGCATACGGCAGTGTCGGCATCGCCTTGGTGCTGAGCCTGTTCGCTCCACGTGTTCATGCGGCCCTGTCCGCGGCGTTCATGGCCGGCGGATCGTTCGGGACCATGATCGGGACCGCCGTCGGCGGTGTCGTCGCCGTCCACTTCGGATGGCGCTGGTCGATCGGCGCGATGGCTGTGCTCGGCCTGCTCCTCGTCGCAGCGTTCAAGGTGATCGTCACCGAGACGAGGGTCCGCCGGCATCAGACCGTCGACGACGCCCCCGCCACGCCCGCGAAGGTCGAAACGCCCAAGGGTGCCAGAGCTCCGCTGTCGAGTCTGTTCACCAATCCGGCTGTCATCTGTGCCTATCTCGGGAGTGGCCTCCAGATGTTCATGGCCGCCGTGATGCTGACGTGGCTGCCGACGTTCTTCAAAGAGGAGTACACGATGACCGTCGACAAGGCGGGCGGCGCAGCAGCGTTCTTCGTCCTCCTCGTCGGCACCGGCATGATCGTGTGCGGCGTCATCGCCGACCGCGTCAGTCGACAGGACCCCACCCGCAAATGGACCGCAGGCATCGGATTCTGCTCGTTCGCATTCGTCTCGTTGATGATCGCGTTCCAGCTTCCGACCGGCGGACTCCAATTGACGCTGATGGCGGTCGGCGCGTTCTTCTCGGCAGGTTGTTCCGGCACCACGGCCGCGATGGTCGCGTCGCTGACCCACAAGTCGGTTCAAGCGTCAGCCATGGGAACGCTGACCTTGGCGAACAATCTCCTCGGCCTCGCCGCGGCGCCGTTCATCATCGGCGTGCTCGCCGACCACATGTCGCTTGCCGACGCCCTCGCGATCGCGCCGTTGGTCTACCTCCCGGCAGCCGCCGCGATGTACATCGGACGACGTCTGCACCCGCGTGGCCTAGCGAAGCTGCAGGCGCTGTCGACACGAGTCGACCGATGAGCGCGCCGACGGTGGTGATCGTCCCCGGCCTCCGCGGCGATGCACCGGCGCACTGGCAGGAGTTGTACGCGGCCCGGACACCCGGAACCGTCACCGTCGGATTCCCGCCGACGGACCGGTGGCACGACCTGCACGCCCGCACCGCGCTCATCGAAGACGCAGTCGCCGACGTCAACGGTTCGGTCATCCTGCTCGCCCACAGCGCAGGTGTGCTCGCCACGGTTCACTGGGCACGGACTCACGGTACGTCGACAGCCTCGGTGATCGGTGCCGTGCTGGCGACGCCGCCCGACTTCGACGTCGTCTGGCCCGCACCGCACCCGCGGCCCGCCGAGTTGGCCGCCGAGGGGTGGGCGCCGATTCCGCGTTCCAGGCTCCCGTTCCCGTCGGTCCTGGCTGCCAGTCGAAACGACCCGCTGGCACGTATGCGAACCAGCGCCGGATTGGCCGAAGTGTGGGGCAGCAGGCTCGTCGACCTCGGAGACGCGGGGCACCTCAATCCCGCATCGGGATTCGGCGAGTGGCCGCTGGTAGACGACCTGATCACCGAGATCGCGCTTCAGCGCACCTCGTAGCGGACTTCCGGGGAAGTGCGAGCCTGCCACCCGAGCCGTTCCAGCTCCGGTGTCTGCTCCAGCGTCTCCGGATAGCCCACACACAGATATCCGACAAGAATCCAGTCGCCCGGGACGTCCAACGCCCGGGCGACTGCGTCTGGTTCCACGATCGACACCCAGCCGACACCCACACCCCGAGCGCGGGCGGCCAACCACAGGGTGGAGATCGCCGTGACCACGGAGTACTCGAGCGTTTGTGGCATCGTTCGTCGTCCGAGGCCTGCGCCCTGATCCGGTTCGGGGACACAGAAGACCGCGAGGTGGACGGGTGCGTCGTCGAGTCCGGCGAGCTTGAGACCCGTGTACATCTTCGCCTTCTCGCCCCGATAGCCGTCCAGGGCTTCGGCGTTGCACCGCTCGAAGTTCGCCTTGACCGCCGCGCGGGGAGCGTCGGACACGACCTGGACCCATCGCCAGGGTTGACTGTTGCCGACCGACGGGGAGAGTTCCGCGGATGCGAGGATCTCATCGAGGACGCCGTCGGCGAGCGGATCGGGCCGAAACCGACGGACGTCGCGGCGCCAGCGAAGAAGTTCGTCCAGTTCGTCGACGAACTCAGCGCTGAACGTACCGTCCTTGTTCGTACCCATCGGCCGACCGTACCCCGTGGTGACGACTCAGTTGACCGCCGGTCCCGGTGTGATGTGCCATCCGCCTGCCGACAGGATCCCGACGGCCTCGTAGGTTCGGTCGTAGCCTGTCGAGGAGATCTTCCAGCCGCCGTCGGTGCGCCGGTACTCGTCGCGATAGAAGGCGGCTCCGATGATCATCCGGTCGTAGTCGGGGACGATCACTCGGTCCTGCAGGTACCAGGATCCGGTTGCGGTGTCGCCGTCGACGCGGATCACGGGGTGGTCCACACGGTGCTCGGTGATCAACGTGCCCTTCATCGCGCCGCGGAAGTAGTCGAGCACCGCATCGCGGCTCGTGAACGCGAGCTTCTTTCCGCCCATCTGAGTGCCGTAGTCGGTCACCACGTCGTCGGTGAGCGTCTCCGCGAGGGCGTCCCAGTCGCGGGTGTCGACGGCTCGCAGATAGCGGTACTTAAGTTCTTCGATCTCGCGGATCGTGTCGGGAGTGGTCATCGGGAGAGCCTTTCATCGGGGAGTGGTGTGGCGGGTTGTCGGCGAGTGTCACAGGTCGGGGATCGGCAGTGCGAAGTTCGGGGCGCCGAGACCGCCGTCCACCTCGACGATCTTGCCCGTCATATATCGGCCGGCGTCGCTGGCGAGGTAGACCGCGGTAGCGGCGATCTCGTCGGGTTCACCGATCCGGCGCAGCGGTGTCTTCTGCTCGATGGCGGTCCGCATGTCGTCGTTCTGTGCGACGTAGCCGAGCGCGGGCGTGAGGATCGACCCGGGTGCGATCGCGTTCACTCGAATGCGCGGGGCGAGGTCTTCCGCCGCGAGCCGCGTGTAGTGGGCCACTGCGGCCTTGGCGGTTCCGTACGCCAAATAGCCGCGGCCGGCGAACCGTCCGATCGATGACGACACGTTGATGATGGATCCGCCGTCGTCGTTCTTCAGCATTTCGGGCACAGCAGCGAGGCAGAGTGCGTGTGCTGTGCCGACGTTGAAGGAGAACGCTCCCACCAGGTCGTCGACCGATGTGTTCATGAACGGTTTGGGCATCGCGCCGCCGACGTTGTTGACGATCACGTCGAGCCTGCCGAAGTTCTCCGTTGCGGCCGTGACCAGAGCTGCCGGATCCGCGGACGCCAGATCGAGTGGGACGCTCACTGCACGACGTCCAATGGCGGTGATCTGCGACGCCACGTCCGCGAGGTCGGAGTCGGTGCGCGCGGAGATGACGACATCGGCGCCCGCCTCGGCGAATCCGAGCGCGATCGCCGCGCCGATTCCACGTCCGGCCCCGGTCACGATCGCCACGCGCCCGTCCATCTGAAACTTCTCGAGCATGTTCCTTTGACCCCTTGCTAATCGAATATTCGATCAATACGGTGTGAATATCCGGCACACCGTAGCCGCATCAACCGTTCGAAACAAGAGGGGACGCGCCGCACATGGCCGGTTCACCACCCACTCGTCGTGTGGTCGAGACGATCCAACTGCTCAGCGAGACCGACGAGCCTCGCACGATCGCTCAGATCGCCGACACCCTAGGCATCACCCGACCCACGATGTCTGCGATCCTTGCCGAACTCGACAGCGCGGGATGGGTGGTCCGCGACTCGTCGCGCGGCTACCGTGTTGGCGCCGCGGTTGCCGGACTGTCGCGCAGCGGGCCGGGGGAGTCGTCGATGGTCACTCCCGACGTCATCGCTGTCATGGAGGAACTCGCCGCCGAGACCGGCTGCGGCACCACCCTCAGCAGATTCACTGCCGACCGGATGACGGTCGTCGGCAAGGTCCACTCGCAGACTCGCCCGGTTCCCGGACTCGGTCTCGGACAGTCGTTGACCGTCGGCTATCCCGCGGGTGCAGCCGTGATGGCGATGCGCGGGGAGGACGAGCAAGCGGCGTGGGCCGGAGCGCATGGCGCTGACCCGGACCGTCGTCACGGTGTGCTCGACGTCGTGCGGGCGCTCGGCTATGCGGCGTATCGTCCCGCGTCCAGCGACGCGTCCCTTGTCGAATCGCTCGCGGATCTCCTCGGGGCGGTCGGGCCGATGTTGATCGACCCCGCCGTCCGTCGATCGGCGACGCGACAGCTCTCCGAGTTGAGTTCGCGCGCATATCGCTTGGACGATCTCAACACGCGCAGCCCGCTGCCACTCAGTTATCTCGCTGCGCCGGTTGCACAGCGCGGTTCGACCGATTACGAGTTGCAACTCGGTGTTCTGAGATCGGCGGTGCCTGCCGCCGAACGCACCGACCTCGGTCGTGCACTGGTGGAGGCAGCGTCCCGCGTGAGCGCCCTCTGGTGACCGCCCGGCCATCTCACGCCGCGTAGGCACTAGAGGTGAGGATTCTCCTCGCGTGGGACCTGATCGGGATCCGCGGTCGATCGGGCCGTGCCGGGTCGGCCGGTTCGAGGAACCAGGGGTGGCCGTCGTGGCCGATGAACACCTCCCACCCGCTCTGGTGGATCAGTGTGTGGTGCATCCGGCACAACAGCACTCCGTTGCCCAGGCTGGTCGCGCCTCCTTCTGACCAGGGCGTGCAGTGATGGGCGTCAGTCCAGGTCACTGGTCGTCCGCAGCCGGGGAATGCGCATCCGCAGTCCCTCGCAGCGAGGGCCTTCCGAATACCGGGTGTCATCAACCGCTGCTCCCGCCCCACATCCAGCGGGACGCCTCCTCCGTCGACGGTGATCCTGGTGACCGCCGAAGTGCACAGACTCAACGCGACCGTCGCCGGAGAGACGGGCCCGGTGAACCCGAGCCTGGCGACCCCATCACCAGGCACCCCGGAGGCCGGGATCACGATGCTCGCGTGCGGTAGGACACCGCCGCTGGTAGGCCTGTCCGATCCGGACAGGTACGTCCGGATGATCTGCCCGAGCGCATCAGCCCTGCGCTGCCTCGCGGACCGCGGATCAGCCGTGCCGTCCGGCAACGGCACCGGCCTGCACAGCGGATCTAGAGCCGCGTTCAACTCTTCACCGGTCACGACGTCGAGATCCATGGTGGCCTCGACGCGTCCTTCGTCGTTCAGATACAGGGACATCTCGTTGAGTTCCGGATTCTCCGACGCCGGAATCAGATCCGGATCATCCGAGTCCGCGGCCAACGCGATCGCCTCCCGCTTCGCCGCGGCCTTCACCTCGGCCGGCGTGGTGTTCAACGCGAGCTTGCGGGCCAACCGTTGCTGCTCGTCGGGGTCGAGCGGAACCCGCTTCGCAACGGTCGCAACACCGACTCCGATCGCATCGGCGATTTCCGCGGACATCGACCCGTCGCGCATCCCGCGTCCGACGTTGGCGAACCGCTCGGCGTGGTGACCATTGCGAACAGTTCGATCCGCCACGGCGGGTGGGACACCGATCTCGGTCAGCAGCATCTTCGCTGACCGGAGGTGTTTGCGGAACGGGATCCCCGCCCGCTCCGCGGTGCGAACCAGTTGTGCTTGGGCCGCGTCGAGAACATTGCGGGCCCGGGCGACTTCCACGATCGCCGACAGAATGTCGGCGTCGTCGGCGCCGACCTTGCTCGCCGACGCCAGACGGCAGGCCAACCTGGTCGACTGCCCGGAGTCGGTCTCGGTGGCGGTGGGTGGTGCGAGTTCGTCGACGATTCTGTCGGTGAGCTCGCGCACAATAGACATGAACATGACAAACCTCCTAAAACCAAAGGGGTGGCAACAAGCGTGAACCACCAGCGGTTCGGCAGCGACCTCCGACAGCACCACCCACCCACAAGCGGGTGGTGCCCGTCGGCTGTCACGAAGTGCCGGGTCACCAGCCCGGCCAATGCCGCTGCGAGTCTCCCTTGGCTCGCACTCTCACCCGAGGAACGAGCAGTCTGTAACGGGTTCGCCTGACTGCAGCGCGCTATCGACTTGTCAAAGAACCTTCGCCCCCGGCGTCAACCGGAAACTAGCTAAATGATATAGATCACCTCTGACAAAAACGTTTGTTCGATTACGCGGACCGCTGAGATCGCCTCGACGAAAGCCGAACGGGCAAAATCAAACACCCTCGGCACGTCGTGCGGTAGAACCGGTTACAGAAATCGGAGACGGAAGAGGAACAAGAATGGCAGGCGACAGGGTCTTCGTCATAGGTGTCGGGATGACCAAGTTCGAGAAGCCCGGGCGACGTCGGAACGACGACGGCTCGGTGTGGGATTACCCCGACATGGCTCGAGAAGCAGGAACGGCAGCTCTGGAAGACGCCGGCGTCGACTACACCGACATCGAGCAGGCCTACGTCGGCTACGTCTTCGGTGAGTCGACCGCTGGTCAGCGTGCCGCGTACGAACTCGGCCTGACCGGCATACCGATCGTCAACGTCAACAACAACTGTTCGACGGGGTCGACTGCGTTGTTCATGGCGGCTCAAATGATCCGCGGTGGGCTCGCCGACTGCACCCTGGCCTTGGGATTCGAAAAGATGCAGCCGGGCTCCCTTGGAGCAACGTTCGACGACCGCGAGAACCCCCTCGCACAGCACATGACCGCCCTCGGGAAGATCGCCGAGTTCGCGATGCCGCCCGCGCCGTGGATGTTCGGCGTCGCCGGCCGCGAGCACATGCAGCAGCACGGCAGTACCGCCGAGCACTTCGCGAAGATCGGCGTCAAGAACCACCGGCACTCGGTGAACAACCCGTACTCGCAGTTCCAGGCCGAGTACACCCTCGACGAAGTCCTCGCGTCGCGCTCGATCTATGAGCCGCTGACGAAGCTGCAGTGTTCGCCGACGTCGGACGGTTCCGGCGCCGTTGTGCTCGCGTCCGAAGCGTTCGTCGACAAGCACGGCCTCGCTGGGCGAGCGGTCGAGATCGTCGGACAGTCGATGACGACGGACTTCGCGAGCACCTTCGACGGATCGGCGAAGAATCTCATCGGGTACGACATGAACGTGCAAGCGGCACGACGCGTGTACGACCAGTCCGGCCTCGGCCCGGACGAGTTCCAGGTGATCGAGCTGCACGATTGCTTCTCAGCGAACGAACTGCTGTTATACGAGGCTCTCGGACTGTGCGCCGAAGGCGACGCGCCGCGGCTGATCGACGGCGGCGCGACAACCTACGGCGGCAAGTGGGTCGTGAACCCGTCCGGCGGCCTCATCTCGAAGGGCCACCCCCTCGGCGCAACCGGTCTCGCCCAGTGCTCCGAACTCACATGGCAGCTTCGCGGTGACGCTGACAAACGCCAGGTAGACGGCGTGACCGCAGCACTCCAGCACAACATCGGGCTGGGCGGCGCCGCAGTGGTCACGGCCTATCAGCGAGCGGATCGATGACGATCCGCCTCGCGCGTTCATCAGAACTGTCGACGATCGGAGAGATCGAACGGGCAGCGGGTGTGCTCTTCGCGGAGATCGACATGGCGCCGGTCGCGTTCGACGAACCGATGACGATTGAGGAACTCGAACCGTTTCTTGCGAACGGTCGTCTGTGGGTGGCGGTCGACGCGGACGATCAGCCGATCGGCTACGCCTGCGCCGCCGAGGTCGACGGAGTGGCCCATCTCGAGCAGGTGTCGGTGCGCCCCGCCCACGGGCGCTCCGGGATCGGCGCGGCGCTTATCAAGACGGTGATCGACGATGCCCGGACGAGCGGCTCGTCCGCGGTCACCTTGACGACATTCGTCTCCGTCCCATGGAACGGGCCGTACTACCGACGCCTCGGCTTCGAGTTCCTGCCGATCGCCCGCGAAACACCGGGACTGCGCGCAATTCGCGCAGCGGAGGCCGACCACGGCCTCGACCGATGGCCACGCGCTTGCATGCGCCTGGATCTGGACTGACCACGGATGGCCTTCTTCACGGTCCGAGACGACACGTCCTTGCACGCGGAGCCGCTCGCGATCAGTCCATGGTCGGCCACCCAGGTCGGCGGATACGCGGTCTGCGGCGCCCTCGCGCGGGCCGTCGAAGCCGAGATGGCCGACTCCGGATTGTCGCCCCTGCGGTTCACCGTCGACCTTGTGAAACCGGTCCGGTCCGACGGATTCACGACGCGATCCTCGGTGGTCAGGCGGGGCCCGCGGATGTCCGTGGTCGACGCCGCAGTAGTGCAGGACGGCGAAGTGCGAGCGCGCGCGACATCGGTGTTCGTCGTGCCGAGTGACGAACCGCCGGGGGAGTTGTGGCAGTCCGCCGAACCGCTCCCGACTCCGCCGGAAGGTGCGGACGTCGTCGGTCCGCCGCTGATCACCAGCGGACACAACGGTTGGTCACGCGACTACCGAATGCACCAGAACGCCGGACGCAAATCTGCGTGGCAGACGTTCCCGCCTCTCGTCGCGGGAGAAGACATGACGCCGTTCCAACGTGCGGTGACGATGTCAGAGACGACCAGCCTCGTGTGCCACTGGGGTACGGAGGGCGCCGGCTTCATCAACACCGACGCCACGCTGGCGCTGGTCAGGCTCCCGATCGGCGGCAGCGTGGGTCTCCGCGCCGACAGTCAGACCAGCAGCGCCGGGCTGTCGGTGGGCACAGCGACGATGTTCGACAGGCACGGCGTCGTCGGACATTGCACAGTCACCGCGATCGCCAACGCGCGCCGCCAGGTGGACCTCGGCGGGATCATCTGAACTCGGCGAGTCGAGCCTGGCAGAACCTGTCGATGGCGTCGACCATCTGATCCAGGCCAGGCTGCTCCAGCGGATAGTGTCCGGCGTTCTCCAGCATCACGATGTCCACCGGCACCCGCGAGACGCGATTCAAGAACGGCGTCGACAGCGCCAGCGGCGTCCATCTGTCGGCAGCCGGCTGGGTCAGCAGAATCGGGCAGACGTCGAACTGCTCCGGCGATTCGGGCGCACGGTAGTTGAGGTACGAGTCGAGGAACGCCACCGACACCGAGTTGCCCGCGGATGTGCGGTCGCGGTAGCAGTCCTTCTTCGCGGCAGGCGAGTTGACCAGGGCCCGCATCTTGCTCACCCAGCGCATCGGGACTCGTGCCCGCCGGGCGGGGGTACGGGCCAAGAGTTTCATGACGGGCCCGCCCACGGCGCCTGTCACCGGGTCGAACGCCGTGTCGCGACGCACCTTCGCCGACGACTGGTCGAGGAACGTCATGCCGACGATCCCCGCGACGCTCCGGTTCGTCGACGCCACGTGGAACGTCTCCATGCCGCCAGCGGACAGACCGTACAGCACGATGGGCCGACCGTCTCGTTCCTTCTCAACCAGCGCCGATCCGATCCGGACCCAGTCGTCATACGTGACGAGCGAGTCTTCGGCGACGTCGGTGACGCCATAACCCGGCATGTCGATCGCCACTGTCTCGTAGCCGCGGGACGCGAGCGGCCGCCCGAGGATGAGTGACATCTGGCGGCCGTTCGTCCCGACGCCGTGCAGCAGGATCACCTTCACCGGCGCATCCGGATTTCGGTAGGCGTCGAGATGGATGCGGTGACCGCTGTGCTCCCACCACTCCTCGGCCGGCTCCGTCTCCGATGTGAGCCGATAGTCCTCGGGAAGGTGCCGCTGAACAGTTCTCCAGGCGTCCTGAGTTCGGTAGTCCACCCGACCAGTGTGACCAATCGCGACGCGCGTGACCAGACCCAGCCAGTCGCCACCACTGTCGAGCTAGGTGATGGTCACCCCGCCGTCGACAGTGATCGTCTGTCCGGTGACGTAGCCACCGGCGGGGGACGCCAGCCAGACCATGGTCGCCGCGATCTCCGCCAGATCGCCCATGCGGCCGAGGATCACGCGGGGCAGCAGTGATTCGATGTACCCCGGGTCGTATTCATCGGTCATCTCGGTGGCGAAGAAGCCTGGCGCGATCCCGTTGACGCGGATGCCCTTCCGCGCACCCCACTGCTGCGCGAGGTCACGGGTCAAACCGATGACACCGGCCTTGCTCGCGCTGTACGCGGCTTGGGGGAGACCGGCCGTGGTGATGCCGAGAATGCTCGCGATGTTGATGACCGAGCTTCCCGGCCGCATGACCCGACCACAAGCCTGAGCAGCCCAGTACGACCCGTTGAGGTTCACGTCGATCACCGAACGGAACTGTTCGGGAGTCTCGCGGGTGGCCGGGTACGCGCTTCCGACGCCGGCATTGTTCACCAGCACGTCGACCTTGCCGAACTCGGCCACCGCGGCCTCGACCATCGCGCTGCAGGAGTCGGGGTCGGAGACGTCGGTCTGCACGGCGAGCGCCTTGCGACCGGTCTTCTCGACCAGCTCTGCGGTGGCGACCAGCTTGTCGACCCGGCGGGCGGCGAGCACAACGTCGGCCCCTGCTTCAGCAGCCGCCTGCGCAAACGCGACGCCGAGGCCGGACGACGCACCGGTGACGATGACGACGCGGTCGTCGAGGCGGAAGGAATCAAGAACACTCATCTGATCAGCTCCTCGGGAAGGTCGGGTGGGGTCAGAACCACGCGGGGTTCATGTCGGTGGTGGTGGTGTCACGCGATGCGAGCAGGTCGATCCACGGGCCGGTCTGGGGCAGTTCGTGAGCGAAGAAGTACCGCGTCGCCATGCGCTTGCCGTCGTAGAAGTCGCCGACCTGTCCGTCGGCCGCGAGGAACTGCTCGAGCCACAGCCACGCGACGACACCATGACCGAAGGCCTCCAAGTAGACGCTCGCATTGGCCAAGGCGGAAACTGGATCGGCGTCGGCCCACAGTGCATCGGTGACACTGACGATGCGGGTCCATGCGGTGTCCAACTGGTCCGCGTATTCGCTCGCGTCGCCGTCCGCCTCACGCCCTGCGGCGACGGTGGCCGCGATCCGTTCGGTGAGAAGGGCGAGGCCCCGGCCGCCGCGCATGATCACCTTGCGGCCGAGCAGGTCGAGCGCCTGCACACCGTGGGTTCCCTCGTGAATCGGGTTGAGTCGATTGTCCCGGTAGTGCTGTTCCACGTCGTAATCACGGGTGTACCCGTATCCGCCGTGCACCTGAATCGCCAGGTCGTTGGCTTTGAGACACCACTGCGACGGCCAACTCTTCGCGATCGGCGTCAGGACGTCGAGCAGCAGGCCGAGGTCTGCGGCCTTCTCCGGATCGGTCTCGACTGCGAGGTCGTCGACGATTCTGGAGCTGTAGAGGCCGAGGGCGAGTCCGCCTTCGACGTACGCCTTCTGCGCGAGGAGCATCCGCCGGACGTCCGGATGCTCGATGATCGCAACCGGCGGCGCCGACGGATCTTTCGCCCCGAGCGGCCGACCCTGCGTGCGGCCCGCAGCGTACTCGACCGCCTTCAGATAGCCGACGTAACCGAGGGCGGTGGCGAGGAATCCGACGCCGATGCGAGCCTCGTTCATCATGTGGAACATGTACGAGAGGCCCTTGTGCTCCTCCCCGACGAGGTAGCCGACCGCGCCCGCACGGCCGCCCGGCAGATGCGTGCCGTCACCGATCGCGAGGGCTGCGTTCGTGGTGCCGCGGTTGCCCATCTTGTGGTTGAGTCCAGTCAGCGTGATGTCGTTGCGTTCGCCGATCCCGTCGCCGTCGGGGAGGAACTTCGGAACGATGAACAGCGAGATGCTCTTGACGCCGGGTTCGCCGCCAGGCGTCTTCGCGAGCACGAGGTGGACGATGTTCTCGGAGAGGTTCTGGTCTCCTCCGGAGATCCACATCTTCGATCCAGTGACGCGGTATGTGCCGTCGTCCTGCTTCTCTGCACGCGTCGCGACATCGGCGAGCGACGATCCGGCTTGCGGCTCCGACAGGCACATGGTGCCGAACCAGCGACCCTCGAGCATGGGCTTCACAAAGGTCTCGACCTGGTCGCCGGTCCCGTATTCGGCGAGCAACGCGGCGTTCGCGGTGGTCAGAAGCGCATAGGACGACGTTCCCGCGTTGGACGCCTGCAGCCAGGCCATGGATGCGCGGGCGACCGTCGTGGGCAGTTGCATGCCACCGATCGACTCATCGAAGGTTCCGGTGATCAGACCCGACTCGCCGTAGGCGTCGAGGGCGGCCTTGACCGCCGGGATCGTCTCGACTGTCCCGTCCGGCAACATGTGCGGCTCGTTTGCGTCGGCGTCCCGGTTGTGGGGGATGAAGTGCTTCTCAGCGAGATCGGCGGTCAGGTCGAGAACAGCGTCGAACGTGTCCCTGGAATGTTCGGAGAATCTGCCATGCGCTGTCAACGACTCGACGTCGAGCCATTCGTACAGGAGGAAGTCCAGATCACGTCGAGACAGTGCGTGCGCCATGAGAGTTCCGATCGGAGATGTCGCGTACAGGAGACAGAAAACTATGCGTTCGTATAGTTTCTATTCATACGCATACTTCAGCACAGTTGCCCGAGTGTCAAGGACCAAGGAAGGATATCCACGTGTCGAACATGACGGAGGCCGAACTGGCCGAGCATCTCGGAACATCGAAGGCCGCAGCCCGCATCCGCACAGCGGCCGGAGACGTGTTCGCAGCACGCGGCTACGGCGTCGCAACCACACGCGAGATCGCCGCGAGCCTCGACCTGAGCCCCGGTGCCGTGTATCCGCACTACAAGACCAAGGAGTCACTGCTCTTCGCCATCGCACTCGAGGGGCATTGGCGGGTACTGCAGACGGCTACAGACGCCGACGATCCAGCATTGCCGCCGTCGGAACGTCTATCCGCAGTGACGCAAGCATTTGTCCTCTGGCACGCGCAACGCACCGCGATCTCCAGCGTCATTCAACACGAACTGCGGTCACTCGAACCCGAGCATCTCGCCGTGATCGCCGACATCAGGCGCTCGACGACAGCCCTCTTCGACTCGATACTTCAAGCCGGAGTCGACGCCGATGTGTTCCACGTCGACGACGTGTCGACGGCGACCCTCGCGATCACCTCGCTCGCCATCGACGTCAGCCGCTGGTTCCCGACCAAGCGGGTCTCCGACGCCGAAGAACTGTCGCGACGCTACAGCGACATCGCGCTTCGCATCGCGGGCGCCACGCCCTAAAGAGTCTCGACGATGAGCTTGGCAGTCGCCTTCGCCGATCCCGGGTTCTGCCCGGTGACGAGGTTGCCGTCAGCGATCGCGTACGACATGAACGGAATCCGCCCCTTCTCGTACAGTGCGCCGCGAGCCTTCATCTCGTCTTCGGCGTTGTAGGGCACGAGTTTGTCGACCCGGGCCAGCTTCTCCTCCTGCCAGGCGAACCCGGTGACGCGCTTGCCGTCGACGAGGTTCGTGCCGTTCGACAGGGTGATGTCGAGCAGTCCGCAGTAGCCGTGGCACACCGAGGCGACGACCCCGCCGTTCTCGTAGATCTCTCGGCTGATCCGCTGCAGCCCTTCGCTGCCCGGGAAGTCGTACATCACCGCGTGACCGCCGGTGTAGAAGATCGCGTCAAAGTCGGCCGGATCGATCTGATCGGGACTGCGCGTGTCGTCCAACAGCGCCATTCGAGCCGGGTCACGGTGCCACGCCTTGGCGCTCTTGTCGTAGTTCGGAAACTTGAGCGACCGCGGTTCGAGCGGCGAATGACCACCGGCCGGACTGACGATCACCTGCTCAAAACCCGCTTCCTCGAACACGTCCCACGCGTGCGTGAGTTTGGACAGCCAGAGGCCGGTCGGATGTGTCGGATCGTCGTAGTGGGCGATGTTGGTGACAACGTTGAGAATGCGCATGGTGACTCCAGGTTCGTCAGTGGACGGCGAGGACTGCAGAGAACGCGGCATGAACTCGCTCGGCGATCTCCTCGTTGGACTCGGCGGGCAGCTTCCCGTCGAGGAACAGATACGCGAGGCCGTGAGCGAGGGCCCAGCCGCCGGTCGCGAGGTTCTCCGCGTCCGAATCGGGGTAGACCGTCGCCATGCCGATGCGGAGGAGCTCTCGGATGTCTTCGGCCGCCTGCACTCGATCGGCGTTGCCCTCGTCGCACGCGTTGTTGAACATCAGCCGGAACAGTTCCGGTCGGCGTAGACCGAACTCGACATAGGCGACCGCGAAGTCGGCGAGATCCGTGGGTTGGGTCAGCATCGAGCGGCCATTGAGCAGGTCTGCCTTCAGGTCGCGCAGCCCCTGCGCGGCGAGAGCGGATTCGAGAGCATCCCGGTCCGTGAAGTGGCGGTACGGAGCCGTCGGCGAAACGCCCGCCTCGCGAGCGATCGCGCGCAGCGAGAAGGGCTCGCCCGCCTCGAGCAGGCCCATTGCCGCCTCCAGCAGCGACGCACGCAGGTCGCCGTGATGGTACGCACTCTTGGTCGATGTTGACACCGCTAACTTCCCTCTCTAGCGTGATGTGTACACCGTCAACATACCGTAGAAGGAAGCACGATGCCAGCGACAGCCGATTCTCCCGTCTTCACACCGTTCAGGCTGCCGAGTGGCGCGCTGATCCCGAATCGCCTCGCCAAGGCCGCCATGGAGGAGAACATGGCCGTCTTTGGACAGCTTCCCGACGAGTCGCTGCTCCGCCTCTACCGCCGCTGGAGCGAGGGCGGCGCCGGACTGCTCATCACGGGCAACGTGATGGTGCACGCCGAGGCGCTCACTGGCCCGGCGGGCGTCGTCCTGAACAACGATTCGCCGATCGAGCCGTTCCGCGAGTGGGCGAGTGCCGCCAAGTCGGGCGACTCGCAGGTGTGGATGCAGATCAATCACCCAGGACGCCAGGTCCGCGCCGACATGCCGGGCGTAGCGTGGGGCCCGTCAGCCGTCCGAGTCGAACTGGGCAAGAACACCAAGCGCTTCGCCCAGCCCGTGGCCATGACGGAAGAGCAGATCCACCAGACCGTGACTCGTTTCGCCGACACTGCTGCACGCGCCGAGGAGGCAGGCTTCGACGGAGTCGAGGTTCACGCCGCACACGGCTACTTGCTGTCACAGTTCCTCTCGCCGCTGTCGAACCGGCGCGACGACGACTGGGGTGGACCGCTGGAGAACAGGGCCCGCCTCCTTCTCGACATCGTTCGGGCGGTGCGCGCCCGCGTGTCGCCAACCTTTGCGGTCGCAGTGAAACTGAACTCGGCCGATTTCCAACGCGGCGGATTCGACGCCGACGACGCCGCAACCGTGATCGGAATGCTCGCACCGCTGGGGGTGGACGTCGTTGAGCTGTCCGGCGGCAGTTACGAAGCACCGGCGATGACCGGCCAGGCAGGTGACGAGCGCAGCCGATCGCGCGAGGCGTACTTCCTCAGCCTCGCCGAAGAGCTCGCCGCAAGCAGCCCGCTGCCCCTCATGTTGACCGGCGGCGTCGTCCGACGGTCCGTCGCCGAGGAAGTTCTTGCCGGGGGAGTCGACATAGTCGGCATGGGCACGGCACTCGCGATGAACCCGGAGCTGCCGAATCAGTGGCGACACAACGCCGACGAGGCCGTCGAGGTGGCTCCGGTGCGCATGAGCGACAAGGCCGTGGCGTCTGCCGCAAGCATGACGCGTGTCCGCCGCCAGCTGCGACGACTCGGAAAGGGTCACTCCCCGAAGCCGGGCGCCGATCCGAAGGTCGCGCTCGTCGTCGAGACCGTACTGCAGTCGTTCGCGCTTCGCCGCTACCGCCGATGGCTCGCCGACTAGTCTTCGGGACATGACGAAGACACCCTCATCGGAGGAGATCACCGACTCTGAAAAGGTCGGATACCTCAAGGAGCGGGTGTACGTCGCATTCACCGGCCTCGCCATTGTTGTCGCTCTGTACACGGGGGACGTCCATCATCGAACGCCGGGCCAGTCGTTCGCGACGCTGATGCTCGGAGTCCTCGGGGTCACGTCGGCAGCATTCGCGTCGGACGTCATCGCTCATCTCGCGGTGCACAAGCACTTCCCGGACGTCCGCACGCTCGGCGTGATCGCTCGGACCACACTCGGCGCTCTGAGCTCGCTGGTGCTGCCCGCACTTCTCATCCTGGCAGCGGCGTGGGACGCCATCGAGATCGAGACCGCACTGCTCGTAGCGGGCGGCATCTACGTCGCCGAGCTCGCGTTGATCGTGTGGCTCTCGGTACGCAGCGCGGCGATCAGCTGGCAGCAGCGGGCCGCCGCGATGCTGATTCTTGTCGGGATCGGTGTCGCCGTGTTGGCGATCCAGGTGCTCGCACACGCCTAGGGCGTGTCTGCGATGACCGAGGTCAGTCGAGGGCCGGGACGGCCGAAAGGTGCAGAGCGACGAGTTCGCGCAGCCTGATTGCAACCTCGGTCAACGGGCGGGTCGAATGTTGCGCCTGCGAGGCGATCACCGCGCCTTCGATGGCGGAGACGATGGTGATCGCCAAGGACTTCGCGGTGTCCGTGTCGATTCCGTCGTCGACCATTCGATCACGGACGAGCTCGTGCCACTGATCGAAGATGTCGCCCGCCAAGTCGGCGGCCGACGGCGCGTCGGCGCGGCCCAGTGCTGCGGCGACCACCGGACACCCCGCGTCGAATTCGGTGGAAGTGAGGACCTCCACCCACATGTCACTGAATGCACTGATGGGATCGGGCGAGTCGAGAATCCCCTCAATCGTCTGGGTGATGATCGCGCCGGACGCACGTGTCGCTTCGGTGACGAGCTCCGACTTTCCATCCGGAAAGTTGAGGTAGATCGACCGGCGAGCAACCCCGCTCGTCGACAGAATGTCCGACAGCGATGTGCCGGCCACGCCGTGACAGCGCATCAGCGATGCCGTCGCCTCCAGCAGCCGATCCTTCACACTCATCTGACTCCCTCTCATTCCGCCCTTGAAATATACCAATCGGTCTCCTAGTGTGGGCGAAGTAGACCGATCGATATAGTTCGTTCGGCACCCGACCCCGTGAGGACTCCTTCGATGACCGACCTCGACACAGCCGCCATCACTGCACCGCTCACCTTGCCGTCCGGGCAGACGCTCGCCAACAGGCTGATGAAATCAGCGCTCAGTGAAGGACTCGCCGACGGCGACGGGTCACCCGACGACCGACTGGTCCGGCTCTACTCCCGGTGGGCCGACGGCGGCTTCGGTCTTGTGGTGACCGGCAACGTCATGGTCGACCGGCGCCAGCTCGGAGAGCCGGGCAACGTCGTCATCGAAGACGAGAGTCGTCTCGCCGAGTTCGCGCGATGGGCTGACGCGGCGAAGCGCGGAGGTTCACGCGTGTGGATGCAGGTGAATCATCCCGGCCGACAGGCGAACCCGCTCCTCGGAGCGTCGTACACAGTGGCGCCGTCGGCGATCGGCATGAATCTGCCCGGCATCCCCACGCCACGCGCGCTCACCGGGGACGAGATCGTGGACCTGATCGAACGGTTCGCGACGGCTGCGCGGGTCGCCGAAACGGCTGGATTCGACGGTGTGCAGATCCACGGAGCACACGGATACCTGGTCTCGCAGTTCCTGTCGCCACTGAGCAATCGGCGCACCGACGAGTGGGGCGGCAGCGTCGAGACCCGAGCACGCTTCCTCCTTGAGATCATTCGCGCCATTCGCTCGGGCGTCCGGCCCGACTTCGGCGTCGGTGTGAAGCTGAACTCGGCAGACTTCCAGCGCGGCGGATTCACCGAGGACGACTCGAGAGCCGTTATCTCCCTGATCACGAACGAACAGATCGACATGATCGAGATCAGCGGTGGTAGTTACGAGTCTCCCGCCATGATGGGACGGCCCGTCCAGTCGGACCAGACCCGAGCCCGCGAAGCGTACTTCCTCGAATACGCCGACACAGTTCGTGAACTGGCGGGAGACATTCCTATAGCAGTGACCGGCGGATTTCGGTCGCGGGAGGCGATGGCCGACGCTGTCGACGGCGGTCATTGTGACCTCGTCGGTCTAGGTCGTCCCACGACAATCACCCCGGACGCGGCACGCCGAATCATCGACGGAATCGCCGACGTGCTGCCGTCACGAACCGTGCAGCTCCCTCTTCCCAGCAGCGTGCGGACGGCTGCGAGTCAGGCGAAGACCATCGAAGGTGCGCTCGACCTGCAGTGGCACGCTGACCAACTGCGCCGGATGGGCGACGGGAACGAACCCGATCCGCAGCGCGCGATCTGGCGCACCGCGGTCGGCGCAGTGCGGCACAACGGCCTCGACGCCTTCCGCAGCCGGCGCGGGGGAGCAGCGTCCGCGGATACCAAAGCGCTGCGAAAGTTCCGATTCGAGCGTGCCGTCGGCAGGCGGCTGATGAACCCGACGGTGGCATTCGCTCAACGACTCGGCTTCGGCGGGCGGCTGGCGACGCACCTCGAGACCACCGGCCGCAAGAGCGGCGAGACCCGGGTGGTGCCGGTGTCGGCGGTGTTCGACGATGAGGGCGCCTGGGTGATCAGCCAGCACGGAACGCGTTCGGGCTGGGCTCTGAACGTCCTCGCCGATCCGAGCGTCCGGATCCGCCAAGGCGACGAGTGGCGTACCGGTACCGCAACGGTCGTGCACGATGACGACGTCCGCGCCCGAGCACGGACCTTCGCACCGCATCCGGCGCTGGCCGGGGTCACCGCCGCCACCTTCCAGGCGATGGAGAGCGACCCAGTCTCGGTGCGGATCGTCTTCGATCGCGACATCGACTGACGGGCACAGTACTTAGTTCGGCGGAACAAACTCCGGCTGTTCCCACCCGCGTAGAATCCGGTCGATCCCAGCATCGGACACCGCGTCTCGGAACTCCGGGGTTCGTTTCTCCAGGAACGCCTCGATGCCCTCCTGAGCATCCTCACTCACACCGCGGATGTTGAATGCAAGCGTCTCCAGTTGGTGCGCCTGCATCGGATGAGCAGCGGTCATCATCCGCCAGAGCATCGCGCGACTCAGACTGACCGACACAGCTGAGGTGTTGTCGGCGATCTCCCGGGCGAGACGCCTCGCCACGTCGAGGACCTCATCTGCGGGGTGAACGCTGCGGACGAGGCCTCCGGCCAGCGCCTCCGCGGCATCGAACGTTCGGCCGGTAAGCATCCACTCGAGCGCCTGCTGGGGACCGACGACGCGTGGAAGGAACCACGACGAACAGGACTCCGGCACAAACGCTCGCCTGGTGAACGGGAACGCGAACTTCGCTGTGTCCGAGGCGATTCGGATATCAGTCGGAAGCGTCATCGTTGACCCGACACCGACCGCGTGACCGTTGATCGCGGAGATGATCGGCTTGATCGATTCGAAGATCCGCATCACCACGCGACCTCCTCCGTCC
This sequence comes from Gordonia malaquae NBRC 108250, assembly GCF_000344135.1. GTDB lineage: Bacteria > Actinomycetota > Actinomycetes > Mycobacteriales > Mycobacteriaceae > Gordonia > Gordonia malaquae. The sequence goes on from NZ_BAOP01000003.1 coordinate 125,145, forward strand.
CGGCGGAGCGGGAGCCCGTCGCCCGGGGAGTCGAAGATCAGTCCGTCAGGGATGTCGGTGGCCGACCGCCAGTCGCGGAACGAGTCACGAGGATCATCTGCGGCGACGAGATCCGCACCTGCGCAGAAGGCTCGTCCCGCGCCGGTCAGAATCACGACTTTCACGTCGTCGTCGGCGTCTGACCGATCGAAGACCTCGACGAGTTCCTGTTCCATCTGGTCGTCGAATGCGTTCAGGCGGCCTGGGCGATCGAGAGTGACGAACGCGATGCCGTCCTCCACCCGATAGTCGACATGAGAGCGGTCGGTCACAAGCAGTCCTTTCGTCCGGCAGGGTCGTCCCCTTTAGCTTTACACGAGCGTCAATGAGCGCCTGGGTGGGCCTGTGGAATTCGTGGTGGCCAATGCTCGGGATCGGGCATATCTTCACGCCATGACAAATCTCGGGGGAGCACAGCACACATGGAACTCGACGCAGACGAGTCGTCTTCGCGACGAACTGATGGTCGGATACGAACGGATTCTGGCAACACTGCCGGGTCTCGACGGTCCGGGCGTCGGACAGATCGAGGTGATGGTGACGGCCGCGCAATCAGCCCTTCGGGAATCGCCGCCGACATGGCTGAGCGACGCGGCAGCCGGCGCTCTCGGTCGGGGACTGGCGACCCCGGCAGCCGCCACCGACCTCACTGCGGCAGGCGGATCGGGGTTCCTGCTGTTCGAGTCGCCGGTCACGATGACCACGCTCGGCTACGCCGGACCCGCAGGCGTCGCACCGCTCGACGCCATGCCGTGGTGGTCGGCCTCGTTCGACGGCCACGACCTGCACCACGACGCCGATCATGCGGATCTGGTCGTCGTCCACGGCCTGTCGACATATGTCACCAACGATGCCCCGTGGCCTGCGAGCGTCTGGGCAGACTCGACGCTCACCGATATCGGAATGTTCCCGCTACCGCTTCTCGGCGAGGTGACACCTCCTCATCCGGACGACGACGATCTCGCCCCGGCGATCGTGACGCTCCTTGGACTCGGTGCCGCAGTTCGTGAGGATCGAGTGATGTTCTCCGCGGCCGGGCCGTCGACCGTCGGATCAGCGGCGCCGCGAGCTGTTGAGGTTGTTCTGTAGGCCCGTTGCAAATCGGGCATGGCGGCGGCGTTCGACCTCGATCCGTCGTCGGCCTGACAGCCTCGAGGCCAGATGAAAAGTTCTGGCACTCTCTATGCGAGAGTGCTAATCTCGGCTTTGCACAGTGATGAAGATCATCGGCCACCAGGGCCGATGCCGAACGATTGGAGGTGTATTGCTGTGCTTGGATTCGACCCTTTCAACGACCTCGACGCCCTGACTCGAGGCCTTCTGACCGGACAGCAGAGCGGAACCGTGCGAACTCCGCGATTCATGCCGATGGACTTGTGCAAAGTCGAGGATCATTACCTCCTCACTGCGGATCTTCCCGGCGTCGATCCCGGATCCATTGATGTCAGCGTCGACAACGGCGTTCTCTCGCTCTCTGCACGACGCTCTCTGGCGTCGGACGACGGTGTGAAATGGCTGGCGAGCGAGCGGTTCGCCGGGACGTACCGCCGACAAGTCACCCTCGGCGACGGCATCGACTCCGCGGCGATCAGCGCGCAGTACAACAACGGCGTCTTGACCGTTTCGATCCCGATCGCGGAGAAGGCCAAGCCACGCAGAATCGCTGTCGAGCATTCCAGCGAGCAGCAGGCCATCGCCGCTTCCGCGGGATGACATGGCACCCCTGACAACCCGTTCGATGCAGGAGGTTCATCATGCTTGCAGCGTTCGAATCCGACCTGATCGACTGGTCTGACCAGCAAATCGAGGTCGATCGCGACGACGGATTGGACGAGTTCCCGGTAACTTGGCGCCAAGTCGAGCGCCGGGGGATTGGTATCGAACTCCACAGCTGAGTCGCATCCTCACGCCTGCCGCGGAAGGGCCCCGCACTGTTCATCACAGGATGGAGGTGCCTATCGAGTATCACCGGATCAGTTGTTCTCTTGTCTCCGAGACGCCTGGCGACCGCTTGCCCCTTGGCGGATCGCCAGGCGTCTCGCCTGCGCACCACCTGAAGCGCGACGAGACGAGAACGCCGGTGGTGACTGCAGGTTTCGCAATCTCGAAGGAGGGTATTCGGACATGATTAGTCGACTCGTTGATGACAGGGGTGAACATGGTGGCCGATCCCGAGGACCGCATACCGACTGACGAGAAGGTGCGCGACTTGTGCGAAGAGCTGGCCGCGGCTGCCGGGCGCACCAGCTTCACGGTCGCCACCGCCGAGTCGCTCACTGCGGGCAATCTCGCCGGCCACTTGGGGCGGGCGACAGCGTCCGGCGAATGGTATTGCGGGGGCGTGATCGCGTATCGAAATGAGGTCAAACATCGGCTTCTCGCAGTGCCCGAAGGGTCGGTGGTCAGCGAAGCCGCCGCGCAGGCAATGGCCTCGGCGGTCGCCGAACTGATGGGCGCCGACTTCGCCCTCGCCGTGACCGGCGAGGGGGGACCCGAGACACAAGAAGAAGTCCCTCCAGGCACGGTATGGTTCGGGCTCTACGACAGGGGAGAGGTTCGTTCGCAGCATCGTCATTTCACAGGTGACCCGCCGGACATTCTGGCTGCGACTATCGAGACCGGGCTCGAACTGATTTTGGCCGCTGTCGGCCGACGATGACAGGTTGAGTGATGAGTGGACTGAACGAGGAGATCCGGCGCGAACTGCACGTCGCAGCGACGATTGACCCGGCGGAGGAGATCGAACGACGCACGTCATTCCTAATCGACTATTTGCGGAGCAGTCCGGCCCGCGGATTCGTGCTGGGAATCAGCGGCGGGCAGGACAGCACACTCGCCGGACGGCTGAGCCAACTGGCGGTGGACCGCCTTGCCGACGAGGCCGCTGACGCGACGTTCATCGGCGTGCAGTTGCCGTACGGACGTCAATCGGATCAGTCCGACGTCGACATCGCGCTCGAGTTCATCGCGCCGACAGAATCGCTCGTCGTCGACATCAAACCAGCAGTCGACGCCTCCGCGGAGGCTACTGCGGCCGCGCTCGGGGTCAATCAGCTCAGCGACTTCGTCCGTGGCAACATCAAGGCGCGGCAGAGGATGGTCGCTCAGTACGCCACCTCCGGCCAGCGGAACCTCCTCGTCGTGGGCACAGATCACGCCGCCGAGGCGGTCACGGGATTCTTCACCAAATACGGCGACGGCGGCAGCGACCTCAATCCACTTGCCGGGCTGACCAAAAGCCAGGGTGGAGAGCTGCTTCGACATCTCGGAGCGCCGGAGAGCACCTGGACAAGAGTGCCGACTGCAGATCTCGAGGACGATCGCCCAGCTCTTCCCGACGAACAGGCTCTGGGCGTCAGTTACGCCGACATCGACCGGTATCTCGAGGGACACGACGTCGACCACTCGGCCGCCGAGGTGATCGAGTCCGCGTATCTACGGACTCGGCATAAGCGAACACTCCCGGCGAGCCCGCGAGACCACGGCCGGCTAGGGGGATTCGCAAAGCCTAATTACGTCACAGTGACGTAATTAGGATGCCGTTCTTACATGCCGGATGGATGGATTCGAAAGACCACCTCCGACGTTGAAAGCCGACACCGCATCCAGCCGTCACCAACATGCCGAGCGAGCCAGTCCACAAGGCGCGCCCGCCGACTAAGGCGACAACGCGCGACACATAGCCAGCTATAGCTCGAAGCGTCGCCCAGCAGACCTCGCAACTGGCGGACGACTAGACGACAACAACAGTTGAGCCCAATTAGACCGCACGTCACGGTTCGTGCCGATAAGATACATTATGTCAACTTGAACCCTGCGTATTGCAACAGCTGAATCACTGCGGCTCCCCCATGCCCGGGCGCTTCGTTCAGTCTATGGCGTCGGGACCAGCGGATACGTACCGGTTAGGCCAGCCGCCTTCCGGCGAGGCCCCATGAGTCGCGTGGGCAGTAGCCTGGTCTCGATCGATTTCGTCGTCATTTGACCTGCAGGTATTGACCTGCCGTCTCATTGGATGCATCATTGAATCATCAGATGAAACCGTTTCTGGTGGAGGTTCCGATGCGAATCGATGAGGTTGGCCGAGTACATCTGGTTGAATCTGTGCCACTTCTGCGGCCGGAGGAGCGTGTCGTCGAGCTGATGCTCGACGGGTGGCGGAACCAGCAGCTGTCCAGGAACTTGCAGTTCTCGACAATCGATCGGCGAGTGGGCTGCGTGCAGAGGTTCATCGAGCATTCGAACGAGGAGCCGTGGAACTGGACACCGGCGATGGTTGAGGAGTTTTCCGCCGATCTTCGGTCGGTTCGTCATGTGATGCACTCGACGTTGCGCGGCTACCACGGCACACTGCGGGCATTCTGTTCCTACATCAGCAACCCTGACTACGGGTGGGACCGCGTCTGTGAGCAGCTCTTCGACGCGTACCCGGCCCAGGTTTTTTCCGCCTGGAACACCGCGAGCCACGTCCAGGAGTACGACGGGCGGGCGAGCAAGCGCCCGTACACCAAGGACGAGCTTCAAGCCTTGTTCGAGTACGCCGACGATGAGGTAGCTCGGATCGGTACGACCAGCAGGAAGGGCTGGCAGGCGGCCTACCGGGACGCCGCGATGATGAAGGTCGCCTACGCCTACGGCTTGCGGTTTAACGAGCTCACGCACCTGCAATTGGTGGACTTCGCCCGCAATCCCCACGCTCGCGAGTTCGGGAAGTTCGGCGTGTGCAAGGTCCGCTACGGCAAGGCGTTCCGCGGATCACCGCCGAAACCCCGGTCGGTGTTGACTGTGTGGCGGTGGACACCTCCGATCATCGAGGACTGGATCGCCAACGGCCGAGGTGATCCCGACAGTCTTGATCTGTTCTCCAGCGAACGAGGTGGGCTGGTGGTGGGGTCGACTCTTCTTCGTCGTGTACGCCGCTACTGTGTTGATCTGGGTATCCCCGACGGCGTCGATCTGCATTCGTTTCGGCGGTCGTACGCCACGCATTTACTCGAGGATGGCTGGGATCCCAGGTTCGTGCAGGACCAGATGGGGCACGAACACGCCTCGACGACGGGAATCTATCAGTTCACATCTGACGAATTTCGTCGGTCAACATTGAGATCGGTGTTGGACCGGACCGTGAGAGAAGCGTTGGACAGCACGACGAAGGGCACTCCCGAATGAAACGCAAGGTCGATTACACGTGGCGGCTGGCGGAATTGATGGCTGCGCGCGGAATGAACACGACCACGGACTTGATCCCCTTGCTCGCCGAACGCGACATCACGTTGTCCCGTCCCCAGGTGTATCGGCTGGTCAACCAGCGACCTGAGCGGGTGTCGCTGCAGTTGATGTCGGCGTTGTGTGACATCTTCGGGTGCGGCCCCGACGCGCTTCTCACAGTCACCGCCGTCAATGCTCGCGAGCACCACCGAGCAGCCAATGCCGGCCCGAACGTCATGCGGCTGGACCGCGCTGTGCGTCCGCGGCGCGCGAACATCCTCGACGAGTAGCACCACGCAATGAGGTGAAGACAGGATGGAACCTGACGGCCTAGTCCCCTATCGGCCAGTACGCGGCCGACCGCGACAGGCGAGTGGAGCGTGGGTCTGCGACCGGTGCGGCAGATCGACCACCCGGACGCAGGCACACTGGCCCGAAGGCCGAATCTGCTTCACCTGCTGGTTCACCGCGATCCACACTCACGGAACATGCCCGGTATGCGGCGTCGAACGACTTCTACCTGGACCACCCCTGCCCGACGGCACCCCGGTGTGCGGGCCGTGCGCAGGTATCGTCGACGACTTTCGATGCAGCCGCTGCGGCGAGGAGTCCGGTCACCACCGCGGGACGATATGCGCTCGCTGCGCCGTCCGGGACGACCTACACGAGATCATGGGCGGGCCGCCGTCCGACCCAATCCTCAGCGGCCTCGTCGACGCGCTATGCGTCGCTAAGCGACCCGAGTCGACGATGATCTGGAAGCGGTCACCGAAAGTCCAGGAACTGCTCAAGGGGCTAGGAACCGGCGCCATCGCCGCCACGCACGAAGGCTTAGGCACCCTACCCAGTCGGGCAGCAGAACATCTGCGGACATTGATGGAATACCACGGCCTACTGCCTCCCCGAGACCGGTGGCTGCCACGCTTCGAACAATGGATCGATGACAAGCTGATCGACCTGCCGACCGAGGTCGCCCGGCCCGCTCGCCACTTCGCGACGTGGCACCATCTGCGGCGGATTCGCGCAATCGCCGATGCCGGCGGCGATACCCAGCCATCGGTGCGATCGGCCAAACAAGAGATCACCGAGACCGTCAAGTTCCTGAGCTGGCTGAGGTCCACCTACGGACGCACGATCGAGACCTGCACGCAACACGACGTCGACCAGTGGATCGCAACAGGTCCGACAACGCGATACACGATCCGAACGTTCCTGGTCATCTGCAAACAAGACAGACTCAATACCGCCGTGCAGCTCGGCCACCGGGCTCCGAAGACGACACCATCCTTGACTCAAGCCCAGCGGATCGCCTGGATCAGCGAACTGCTCACTGGTGACAGTGAGACTCTCCCTTACAGAGTCGCTGGGGTCCTGATTCTGCTGTATGCGCAGCCGCTGAAAAGCATTGTCCGACTGCAGACATCATCGATCATCGACGGCAATCCGATGGCGATCACTTTCGGCAAGCACCCCGTCGACGTGCCCAAACCGTTCGCTCAACTCGTCCGCGACGTGCTCGCCCATCGCACGAATCTACGCACCAGTGGACACGGCAATCCCTGGTTGTTTCCCGGCACGCATGCCGGAGATCATCTCCATCCCGACACGATCATGCATCGCCTGCGCCTGATCGGCATGAGCAACCTCGGTGCCCGCAACAGCGCACTCGACGACCTCGTGCTCGAGTGCCCTCCGTCCGTCGTCGCCGACGCATTGGGCTACAGCCATCAGGTTGCGTTCCTTCACGCTGAACGCTCCGGCGAAACGTGGGCTCGGTATGCCGGTCGACGACTGCGGTGACGTCGGCCGGACCATCACGGTCCGGAGACAGCACAACATCGCACCAGCTCACTGGTCCTCAGCCGGTACCTGCCCCTCGTTCTGCGATGGTGATTCGTGTGGGTCGACAATGATGCACACGACGAGGGTGAGGGCGCCTAGGACGATGAACGTGTCGGCGAGATTGAACGTGGGCCACCAGCCGGTGTGTAGGTAGTCTGTGACTTTTCCGTCCGGTATGCGGTCGATGATGTTAGCGATCGCTCCGCCCAGGACGGCGGCAATCGCGACGCGCCAGAGCAGTCCGTGGGAGTCTGCGGTACGCCAACCGAGGACCGCGACTCCACACGTGACCGCGGCGGGAATGACCAGCAGTACCCACCCCGGAGCGGTGGCGGCAAAGGAGAAGGCCGCGCCCGAATTGAACGCTAACTGCAGGTCCACCGGCCCGGCCTCTATTCGGGTGCCGTCAAGTGCATCGACTGCCCATGCCTTGACGGCCACGTCAACGATGACGAAGGTCAGGGCCAGCAGCAGCATCCCCAGGCGGCGGGCATATCCCGACCTACCGCCTGACACCGCCGGACCAGACGGGGTCATCGGTTCGCCCCGACTGCTACCGATGCTCCAGCGGTATCGGCCATCGTCAGGCGGTTCTTGACCCGCCCAGCACGGACGCCGTTGGCGATGACGACGATCTCACCGAGTTCGTGGACAGCGACCACCGCGGCCAACCCGAGCAACCCGAACAGTGCGAGCGGGATGAGAACGGCGATCAGACCAAGGGACAGCCCCACATTTTGCAGCATGATGGTCCGCGCCCGACGAGCATGATCGAGCGCTTGAGGCAGCACCCGCAGGTCCTCGCCCATCAGTGCCACGTCCGCGGTTTCAATCGCGACATCAGAACCCATCGCGCCCATGGCGATTCCCAAGTCAGCTGTGGCCAGTGCGGGAGCATCGTTGACCCCGTCACCGACCATTGCGATGAATCCGTCGCCGCGCAGCGTGGACACGATTCGTGCCTTGTCTTCTGGACGCAGATCCGCATGGACATCGTCGATCCCGGCGATCTGTGCAAGAGCAGTCGCCGTCGCGGCATTGTCACCGGTGAGCATCACCACGGCATTTCCAGAATCGTGCATGTGCGTGATGACCTCCCGTGCTTCGGGGCGAAGCTCATCACGTACCGCGACGACTCCGAGGAGACGTTGGTCTTCCTCGACGAGAACCGCGGTTGCACCATCAGCTTGAAAGGCCGCGACCCGGTCGGCCAGAGCACCCGCATCGATCCAACCCGGCCGCCCAAGCCGAGCGGGGCGACCCTCGACCAGACCGGTCAGACCCGCTCCTGGCACCGCCTGTACATCAGTCGCAGCCCTACTCACCCCACCGTCAGCTGCAAGGATCGCACGAGCCAGAGGATGTTCACTGTGAGCTTCCAGCGCCGCGGCAACCGCGAGCACTCGCGCCTGCTCAATCGAATGCCCAACGTCGCCGGTCACACCGGGTTCTCCCGCGACCTCGTTCGCCTGACCGCCAACAGCAACACCGACAACAACCGGCTTGTTCGCGGTGAGCGTTCCCGTCTTGTCAACAGCCACGATCCGGACCCGGCCGAGAGACTCCAACGCCGCACCACCTTTGACCAGCACACCAATCTTGCTGGCGGCGCCGATAGCAGCAACCACTGTCACCGGAACCGAGATTGCCAGCGCACAGGGTGAGGCTGCCACCAGCACCACAAGAGCTCGTTCCACCCACGTCGCCGGGTCGCCAAACACTGCGCCGATACCCGCGATCACAGCGGCCATGAGCATGATTGCCGGAACCAGCGGCTTAGCAATCCGGTCAGCTAACCGCTGCGCATCGCCTTTTCGAGACTGCTCCGCCTCGACAATCTGCACAATCTTCGCCAGCGAATTGTTCTCCGCAGTAGCGCTGACATCAACGGCCAACACACCAGTGCCGTTGATCGATCCCGCGAACACGACGTCCCCAGGATTCGCTTCAATCGGCACCGATTCGCCAGTAATCGCCGATACATCCAGCGACGATCGCCCCTCGCTTATGCGCCCATCAGTGGCGATACGCTCACCCGGCTTGATCAGGATCTGATCCCCGACACGAAGAACTGACGGCGACACCGCTGTCGGGACGCCCGCCCTCAACACCATCGCCGAATCTGGGACCAGATCCAACAACGCCCGCAGGCCCCGACGAGTACGACCAACGGCGTACTCCTCAAGGCCCTCGCTAATCGAGAACAACACCGCGAGCATCGCCGCTTCCCCGACCTCACCGAGAATCACCGCACCCACCGCAGCGATCGTCATCAGCGTTCCAACGCCGATCTTCCCCGATGCCAGCCGCCGCAGTGTCGACGGGACAAACGTCGCCGCGCCTACTAGCAGAGCACCCCACTCCAGGGTCGTACTGATCGTCCTCGGACCATCTGCCCAGCCAGTGAGATAGGCGGCCACCAACAACAATCCGGCAACCGCAGCTGCCTGAAGTTCTCGGACGTTCCACCAATGTCCAGGCGCCTGCTCATCCTCCCCGATCTCGTCGTGCCCACATCCACATGCATCACTCATCGTCGATCACCCCCCACACCGCGGATCTCCTCAACGACCGCGCCGGCAGTGGCCTCACCATCGCAGGCACTGTCCAACCCATAGTTGGGACACAGCACTACGGCACTGCCCGTCGCAGCAAGCACCGTCTCAGCCGCCGCCAGCAGGTCGAGAAGCTCCGGCCGCGCCAGACGGTAGAACACCTGCCTGCCCTCTGGCCGACCCACCACCAATCCGCAGTCCCGCAGGCACGCAACATGCGCGGACACTGTCGACTGAGCAAGACCCAACTCAGCCATCAGATCAGCCACTCGAGCCTCACCACTGCGGGCCAATCGAGCCGCGATCGCTAGCCGGGTCCCGTCAGACAAACTCCGAAACAACGCGACCGCAGGATCGAGCTCCGTCCCCACCATCACCGAACATCTATTCATCGTCATACGACGATGATAGCGTCCAGGCACGGTGGAATCGAAGCTCCCACCTCACCCGCACCCCGAAGGAGCAATCCGCGATGCCGTCGATGTCACAAGTCGAAGCACTGTTCTGCCGAAGCGCACCATGGGAGACCGCGACCAGTCGGTGGGTGCTCCCTTGGGCTCTACAAGGAGTCCAGCCCAACGGCGCCCTCCTCGAGATTGGCGGCGGCGGTGGCGCTATGGCGGCCCACATTCTGGCGGCAAGCCCAGAACCGCAGACGACAACCATTACCGTCACCGACTTCGACCCCCGAATGGTCACAGCCGCTCAAGACCGCCTCCGCGCCTTCGGTGACCGCGCGCACACCCGGGTTGCATACGCAACTGCTTTACCATTCGCCGACGGCCAGTTCGACATGGTCGTCTCGTTCATCATGCTCCACCACGTCGTCGACTGGGAGCAAGCACTAGCCGAAGCAGTCCGAGTGCTTTATCTGTAACTTGGCCACAGCGTATCCGACTGTGAATCACATAACGGTTTAGATCGTGGGTGACACCCCTCCAGTCGGGTGTACCCGTCGATAGGGCTTACGGGGCGTCGGGGTGAGTCCCCTGGAGTGGTGGGGTTTGGTGGCTCGGTGACGGTGGTGGACACGCCGCACGGGGTCGGTGTCGCCGGTTGGGCGGGCCATCGCGTGATGATCAGTGAGTTACCGGCAAGTGACTCAACTGAAAGGCATTCACGCGATGACCCACGACCATTCTGCCCTGCTCGACCAACTGACCGAAATCGCCTCACTGCGCTCTGATGAACTCGCCCTGGTCGGGGTGCTCCCGGAGATCCTGCGGGCCGGCCTGCAGGCCCTGATCGAGGCCGAGGCGACCACCAAGATCGGCGCCGGCCGCTACGAGCGCTCCGCAGACCGCACCACCGTCCGCAACGGCCACCGACCCAAGACGATCTCGACCCCCGCCGGTGATGTGCAGGTGAAGATCCCCAAACTGCGCGCCGGGTCGTTCTTCCCGGTCCTGTTGGAGCGACGACGCCGGATCGACAAAGCCTTGTACGCGGTGATCATGGAGGCCTACGTTCAGGGCATCTCCACCCGCAGCGTCGACGATCTGGTGCGCGCCATGGGCGTGGACTCCGGCGTCTGGAAAAGCGAGGCGTCCGGCGATCTGTGCAGGTCTAGACGCCGAGATCGCCGAATTCCGCGGCCGTTCGCTGACTCATGCCGAGTTTCCGTATGTGTTCTGTGATGCCACGTTCTGCAAGGTCCGCGTCGGCGCCCACGTGGTCTCCCAAGCGTTGGTGGTGGCGACCGGGGTGTCGGCGACCGGGACTCGCGAGGTGCTCGGTACCGCGGTCGGCGAGAGTGAGTCCTTCGAGTTCTGGAAGGACTTCCTCACGAGTCTGAAAGCCCGTGGTCTGCACGGGGTGCACCTGGTGATCTCTGACGCCCATTCAGGTTTGAAAGCTGCTGTGGCACAACAGTTCGTGGGCGCGGCGTGGCAGCGGTGCCGGGTGCATTTCATGCGGAATCTGCATGGGGTGGTGCCGGCCAAGCAGCAGCCGGTCGTGACTGCCGGGGTGCGGACGATCTTCGCGCACACTGACCGCGAAGACGTTGCGGCGCAATGGGATCAGGTCGCGGACAGTTTCCAGGCACCGATGCCGAAGGTGGCGGCGATGATGCGAGAAGCCAAACCGACGTGCTCGCGTTCTTGCCGTTCCCGAAATCCCATTGGCAGAAGATTTGGTCGAACAATCCGATCGAGCGGCTGAACAAGGAGATCAAACGCCGCGCCGACGTCGTGGAGATCTTTCCTAACCCGGACGCGTTCCTCCGGCTGGCGACAGCGGTGGTGATCGACGCCCACGACGAATGGCAAGTCACCCGCCGCTACATGTCCGAGGTGTCCATGGACGAGCTCCGCGCGGTCCTCGCCGAGAAGGCGAAAGCCGCCGCACTACTGGACGAGCAAGCCCAGCTCGCATAGCGTTCACAACGACTCGTTGATCAGAACGCGTGGGCCCCACGCCCGATCCGAAGTCCACCACCCCACGGGGCTCTATCCAATGCTGTTCAGTCCAGGGCGGTGTGACATGGGGAAGGCATCGTTGGGCCGTGATGGCCGAATGCCTGAAGTTGTCGGCCTGTGCCCCGGTCGGTGCAGGCGAGACTCGGTCTGCCACGGTCGGCGGCGTACTGTTGGATCGACGGTGAGTGAGGTGTAGCGATGATGTTCTCTAACGGCGGCCACATGGGCAGTTTCGGACACGGTTGGATGCTGCTCGTACTGATCGCAGTCTGGGCGTTGATCGCCGTCGGAATCACTCTGGCGATCCGTTCGTCGATACGTGCCTCTTCGGTGCTGGACCCCGAGTCTGTCCTCGGCCAGCGTTTGGCGTGCGGGGAGATCTCTGACGTGGACTACACGCGGATGGTTCGGCTGATTCGCGACGACCCCCAGGGGCCTCCAAACTGGTGAGAGCCGACGAGTCGGCGCAGTGGTCAGGCCTGTGGGGTTGGTGATACTTCTCGTTGAACGGTGAGCCAGGACATGCCGTTGTGCGTGCTCCAATGTCGGTGACGGTGATCGGCCACATTCGTATCGTCAGCATCGATTCAAGGTTTCCTCAAGATCGTCCGCGAGAGTCGCTACCCGGCGCGTCGGAGACGACTATGGGAGTGGACGTCCGCGATACATGCTCGCGGATTCAGCGCGGACCAGAAAGGCTGATCAGGATGGTTGAGGTTTCGAGGCGATCGGTGCTCATCGGAGGGTTGGCGGCGCTGGGGGTCGGCGTACTCGGCGCGTGCAGCCCGGACCGCCCTCAACGCCCTGAGTCGTCGCCGTTGCCGGGACCGCCGTTGCAGGCGTCGCCGAAGCCGGGGCAGAAGGTGGTGGAGGCGTCTTTGACGGCCCGACCGGTGGCTGTCGATCTCGGTGCGGGCATTATCGCGAACACCTGGGCCTACGGCGACGAGGTTCCCGGGCGAGTGGTTCGCGCCACGGCGGGCGACTTCCTGCGAGTCAACGTCGACAATCAACTTCCTGCGCCGACGACCGTTCACTGGCACGGCATCCGACTTCGCAACGAAGCCGACGGAGTCCCAGACGTCACGCAGCAGGCGATCGCACCCGGAAACCGGTTCGTGTACGCCTTCACGGCCCCCGATGCTGGGACGCACTTCTTCCACCCCCACGTCGGGGCACAGCTCGATCGGGGTCTGTACGCGCCGATCATCATCGATGATCCGGCCGATGCGGGCGACTACGACGCGGAATGGATCGTCGTCCTCGACGACTGGACGGACGGGGTCGGGAAGAGCCCCGATCAGATTCTGGCCGACTTTCAGGCCGAGTCCGGACCGTTGAAGTCGGGCATGGGCGGGATGGATCACTCGTCGATGCCGGGAATGAACCACGGCAACTCGTCGCTGGGTGACGCCGGAGACGTCGCCTACCCGCACTATCTCATCAACGGCAGGGTTCCGGAGGCGCCGACCGAGTTCCGCTGCCGACCGGGTCAACGAGTCCGGGTGCGACTGATCAACGCGGCATCGGACACGGTCTTCAAGGTCGCACTCGCCGACCACACGATGACGGTGACGCACAGTGACGGCCATCGGGTCAACGACAAGCAGACCGGAGCCCTGTACGTCGCGATGGGCGAGCGCTACGACGTGACCATCACCGCCGGAGATGGTGTGTTCCCGCTTGTCGCGGCAGCCGAAGGCAAGAGTGGCCAAGCCTTGGCGTTCCTGCGGACAGCTTCGGGACAGGCCCCGCCGAGCACCATCCGCCCGCGCGAACTCGAGGGCCCAGTACTTCTTGGCGCCGATGACCTGGCCGCGGCGGAATCGGCACGATTGCCCGACCGCGATCCCGACACCACACTCAAAGTCACTTTGAACGGGCAGATGTCGCCGTATGCCTGGGGGATCAACGGCAAGAAGTACGGCGAGGACACACCGCTGACTGTCCGGCCCGGCCAGCGGCTGCGAATGCAGATCACGAACTCGACGATGATGGTGCATCCGATGCACATCCACGGCCACACCTGGTCACTGCCCGACCGCTCGGGTTTGCGCAAGGATACGGTGCTGATCCGTCCGATGGGCCGCGTCAACGTCGACCTCGACGCCGACAACCCGGGCGCCTGGGCTCTGCACTGCCACAACATCTATCACATGGAGACCGGCATGATGACCACGCTCCGATACGCGTAGACCCACCAGCCCTGCGGCGCCTAGACCGGTACACCGCGGGCCGACTGCGACACCTCGACCACCCCATCTACTAAGCTGCTTAGTAGATGGGGTGGTTTCGCCCCTCGCGGTCGCGTTCTGTGCACACGAGAGGTCGTATCTCATGGTCAAAATCCCTAGAGGCGGTCCCGTCGCCCTCCTTCTTGCTGCCGTCCTGATCATCGCAGGGTGTTCGCAGCCATCCCAGGATCCGGTGGCCGATCCATCGATTGCGTCGGCCGCGCCGTCGATCGAGCTCACCCCCGACGACGGCGCGAGCGGAGTCGATCCCCTCGCCCCGGTCACGGCCACCGTTCGGGGCGGCACCCTCGAGGAGGTGACGCTCGTCAACGAGGAGGGGCGGCCCGTAGTCGGCATTATGACACCGGACCGCACCTCCTGGAAGGTCGGTGAACCGCTCGGCTACGGCCGGAACTACACCGTGACCGCCACGGCTCGCGGCGGCGGACAGGGCGCCTCGCGCACCGGGTCGTTCACCACGCTCACCCCCGACAATCAGGCCGGCGTCACCCTGCAGACGACCGGCGGCACGCCGCTGTCGACCGGAGGGACCTACGGCGTCGGAATTGTCATCGTTGCTCACTTCGACGAGCCGATCGGCGACCGCGCCGCAGCCGAGCGGCGACTGTCGGTCCGCACCACGCCCGGAGTCGAGGGCTCCTGGTACTGGCTCGACGACCAGAACGCCCACTGGCGGCCGCGCGAGTACTACCGTCCTGGCACCGAGGTCACCGTCGAGGCGCGGATCTACGGCGTCGACCTCGGCGGCGGCCTCTACGGTCAAGAAGATGTCGAGGCGACTTTCACGATCGGTGACTCGCACGTAGCGATCGCCGACGATCGCACCAAGCAGGTCAAGGTGTACGAGAACGGCAACCTCGTCCGCACGATGCCGACCTCGATGGGGATGGGTGGCACTGAGGTCGTCGGGGGCACCGAGATCAGCTTCTGGACTCAGCGTGGCATCTATACGGTGCTGGATAAGGCGAATCCGGTCGTCATGGACTCGTCGACCTACGGTCTGCCGATCAACTCCAGGCTTGGCTACAAGCAAACCATCGCCTACGCCACGAGGATCAGCACCGACGGTGTCTACCTGCATCAACTGGACGAGACCGTCTGGGCGCAGGGAAACACGAATCTCTCGCACGGCTGCCTCAACCTCAATGGCGCCAACGCCCGCTGGTTCTACCATTTCTCGATCCCGGGCGACGTCGTCGAGGTCCGCAACACCGGCGGGGCGCCGCTGGAGGTTTGGCAGAACGGCGACTGGGGCGTGCCCTGGGAACAATGGCGAGCAGGCAGTGCGCTGGCCTGATCAGAACTCCTGCGAGACGATCACGAATAGATCTCACTCCGGCAACGATCTACTAAGGCGATTAGTAGATCGTTGCGGTGACATTGACGGCGTTGCGGCCCGCGCTGACGTCGGCCCGTCGACCGCGCTGACCTTCATGTTCTGTGATTGAAGGCGGGTCACACATGCATTCTCCGTCTGGTCGAATGTCCAGTTTGTTACTGGTGGTGCCAGTGGTGTGCAAGTGTCATAGTGACGTCCATGACTAGAGATCCCCTCGTCGGACTCACCTCCTCGCGATCATCGGCAACGCTCACGCCTCGGGTGCGGCACTGGGTGGGCACGGCCCCTGTCGCTCTTGGCCTGGCCGCGGCTGTTGCGGCGGGGACGCTGAGTCCAGCGCCCGCCGTGGCTGAGACCGCCAACGGTGTTGACGGTCACGTTGTGGTCGAGCTGGCGGCCATCGTCAAAGACAGCGTGCGGGCCGTGGCCGGACCTGACGGACTGGTGAAGCTGCTGGCCCCGATGGCCACCGTGACTTCATGTCTGACCGTCTCTGCCGAGACCGACCCCGCCGCAGGCGATCGGGTCGGAGCTCTGGGGTGCTTCGCGGCCGCCGGGACTGCCTTCGGTGGGCAGGCGCCATTGATCCTCGACGCGGTCCCTGTCAGGCGCCTACTGGCGACACTCGCTGCCGCCGTCGCGCCGCACGACCCGTCGATTTCGCACGGGGGATCCTCCGATCGGCCGGCCCCGGACGACGCCCGCCCCGCTCCCGGGCAGACTGCGGCCACCCCCACCCCCGGCGGGGTCTTGACCTCCACGTTCGGTGACGGTCGCGGTCATCAGGGCATCGACATCGGCAACCGCCTGGGAGCGCCCATCCTGGCGGTCGAGGACGGCGAGGTCATCAACTCAGGGCCCGCGGAGGGGTTCGGCCTGTGGATCCGCATCCGCCACGCGGACGGTACTGTCACGACCTATGGTCACAACGATCAGAACTCGGTCAACGTCGGCGACCGTGTGCGAATGAGTCAGCAGGTCGGCACTGTCGGCAGCCGCGGGGTCTCAAGCGGGCCGCACGTGCACTTCGAGGTCGCCGACCCCGCCGGGACGGCGATCGATCCGCTGCCGTGGCTGCAGGCCCGCGGCGTCACCATCGCCACCGAGGCATCGCCGCCGCCGACTGTGACGCCTCCGGACGTGTCGGTGCTGGCTCGGGGGCAGGTGCGCGACCGCCGACCCTGACCTACTATGTCTCTTAGTAGATGGAGAGGGGTTGGCAGTGACGCGAACAAGGGTCAGTCATCAACTCGCCGTGGCGGTCGGCGTTCTCGCAGCAGTCCTCAGCGGTGCAATGATCATGGTTTATGCCGAGACCGTTGACGTGCGAGGGCGCCCACATGCGCACCGCCTCGACTGGCCGCCGACCTGGCATTGGGTGTGGGCGGCAATAGGAGCGGCGATCGTGGCGCTCGTCGCGCGAGCGCTGCTGCGGCGACTGGTATTCACCGCGCACTTTCGCCGTGCTTCGACGACTGCCGACCCGGCGGACGGGACCGACTCGGCGGGCTGAGACACAGATGCTGACCAAGACAAGAAGGAGTGGCCATGCTGCGTGAGTGGTCCCTGGTGCGCTGGGTGGTGGCAGCAGTCACCGCCACCGCGATCGGATTGGCCGTCGGTATTCCGTCCGGGCTGATTGACACGCCGTGGTATTCACGCATGACGCCGACCCTGTGGTGGAACTACCCGATCTGGCTGGCGACCGCAGTGTTGGGCGGCCTGATCGCGGCCACCTACATTCAAGCCCGGACGGCGCCGCGGATGGAGAAGAAGCTCTGGGCGACGGTCGGTTCGGCGTTGGCTGTCGGATGCCCAGTGTGCAACAAGGTGGTGGTCGCGGTCGTCGGTGTCAGTGGAGCCTTGACTGTCTGGGCGCCGTTGCAGCCGATCCTGGCTGTGGTGTCCGTGGCATTGTTGGGTTGGGCCCTTCAGCGACGGCTGCAGGGCGAACGGCGATGCGCGGTCGCGGGCTGACCGCGCCGTTTGCCGCAGTCAGTGCGGTGGGGTGAGGGAAAGGTGTGCGATGCACGGTCTGGGCGAGCTGGAGGCGCGCATCATGGAGGTCTTCTGGCGCGATGACGCGGACAAGCGCGTCCGCGATGTGCTCGAAGGGCTGGACGCGGAGCGCGAACCTGCGTACACGACGGTGATGACGGTGATGGACAACCTGTATCAGAAGGGCTGGCTGGGACGCGACCGGCGAGGCCGGGCGTATTGGTATCACTCGCTCAAGTCGCGTGAGCAGACCGTCAGCGATGCCTTGCGTGCGGTGCTGGCCGACGCCGGCGACCCGTCTGGGGCGCTGCTGCATTTCGTGCGGCACGCCTCCGACGAGGAAAGTGCAGCAATCGCTCAGGGCCTGCGGGAAAGGGACTGACACGGTGGTCACGGCAGCATTGTTGGGCGTGAGTGCGCTGGCTGCGACTCTGGTCGGTGACCGGGTCCTCGACGTCCTGATCGCGCGTGATCGACTCACGGCCAGGACCCTGCTGCGGGTGTGGGCCGCGCTGACCGCTGGCGTGTTCGTCGCCGCTGCGAGCTCGGTGGCCATCGTCGCCGTTCCCGGCCATGCGAGCGTCGTGGGTGGGGCGCTGCAGACCTGCCTGAACGGTCTCGACAGTGCGGTCAGCCGCACCATCGAGTTGGTCGCCGGGCCAGGCGTGTTCGCACTCGTCCTGGCCGTGTCCGGGTGGCGGGCTGCGGCGTTCTGGCAGACCGCCCGTCGCCGTGACCTCGAGATCGGGGCGCACCACGCACTGTTGGCGCGATTGCTGAACCCGACGGGCGCCCGGTCCCCGCTGTGGCTGCCGACGAGCACACCCATGGCGTACAGCACGCCCGGACGGACCCGGGGCCTGATCGTGGCCAGCGAAGGGCTGAGGCAGCGACTGGACCCGGAGGCGTTGTCGGCGGTGATGGCTCACGAACAGGCGCACGTGCATGGTCACCATCATCTGTTCGTCCGCGTCGCCGACTGTCTCTCCCACGCGGTGCCCTGGCTACCACTGACTCGGCAGGCGAGTCCCATCGTGCGCGCCCTGGTCGAGTTCGACGCCGACGCACACGCCGCGCATGAGCACGGCGATGATGCCGTCGTCCGCGCGATCACGCACGTTCACCCGACCGCGCCGGCGGGCGCTCTAGGGATCGCTCGTGACTGCGTCGAACTGCGGTTGCATCGACTAGGCCGTTCCGCCGCTCCCGGCACGCGACCGTCGCGTAGTTCGTCTTACGCTGCCCCGACAGCCGCCGCGATGTTCCCAGTTCTGCTATTCCTCGCCGGTCTGGCCACCGTGGTCCTGGCCGCCTGCCCTGCCTGACCCTCCCAGGAACCGACCGGTGCTCGCCGGCCCGTGGCATCGATCGCGATCGAGAGTCCGCACGCCGACGCGCACCGTCAGCCCGGGGCCAGGCTTGTTGGTCGCCCGGTCACACGGGCAGGACGACGTCGTTGACCAGCGCCATTCGAACCCAGTCCACGAATACATTCCACAAGCCCGTCACCAACATCACGCCGACACCGACCAACAGGACGCCCCCGACGATCTGAATGGTGCGGGCGTGGCGGCGGAGGAAGCCAAGGCTGCGGACAGCCCATGCCGATGAGAACGCCAGGACCACGAACGGGACGCCGAGGCCGAAGCAGTACGCGACGACCATCAGCGCGCCGCGGAACGGCGCGTCGCCGTTCGTGCTGATCGCTAGCCCGATGACGGCACCGAGGGTGGCACTGCTGCACGGTATCCACCCGATGGCGAATACGGCCCCCAGCAGTGGCGCGCCGACCATACCCGTGCGGCGGTGAGGCGTCATGCGACGTTCGCGCCGGAAGAACGGAACCACGCCGACGAACACCAAGCCCATCACGATGGTCACGACCCCGCCGATGCGTTGCATCACTGCCAGGCGGGCCTGATCGAGGAAGATCGAGGTCATACCGAACAGCGCCACCGTGGCCAGGACGTAGACGAGCGTGAAGCCGAGGACGAACAGCCCTGCCGCGGCAACCACCCGCCACCGGCCGGACTTGGGGCCCTCACCGACATGGACGGCGGGAGCTTCGGCGCCGACCAGCCCCGCCAGATACGACAGGTAGCCCGGTACCAGGGGCACCACGCACGGCGAGGCGAACGAAATGATCCCGACCAGCGCCGCGACACCCAGGCCCAGCAGCAGCGGACCACTGGTGACCGTGGCCGCGAACGTCGTTCCCAGATCCGCCAAATACAACTGACTCACTTCGGTGCCGCCTTCTCCTCGGCCACCGTCAAAACGGCGGCACGCAATTCGGCCTCGGTGATCGCTCGCAGGAACAGCTTCGCCGGGCGGTGCTGTCGGTCGAGGATCAGAGTGGTCGGGACAACGCCCACGGGGACTCCGAGTGCGGCGAGGGTGGCGCCGCCGTAGTCGAAGATCGACCGATAGGGCACCTTGCGGTCGGTGGTGAAATCCTGCGCGGTCGAGCGCGAATCACGAAAGTTGATCCCCACGAACTGCACCCCACGGGCGCGGGTGTCGCGGTAGACGTTCTCCAGTGCCTGAAACTCGGTACGGCACGGTGGGCACCACGAAGCCCACACGTTCACCACAACAACGTCACCGCGGTAATCGGCGAGCCGGACAGTTCCCCGGTCGAACAAGTCCTCACCCTCGACCGCGCCGATCGCGCGCCGCTTGGCTGGCGCGTAATCGATGACCGTCTTGCCGTCAGGGGAGACGAACTGATTGGCGCGCACCGCAGACACGGCATCAGTGCCTGTACCGCACGCGGTCAGCACCGTGGCACCGATGAGCATCGCGCCGACGAGCGCCTGCACGCGTCGCCGACGGCCACGCGCGCAGTCCGGCATCCTCTCTGCGATCCGGTACCGGTCCTCGGGAATTTGTCTGGGTTCCACAACCACCTCCATCTACTAAGAAGCGTAGTACTAACCGGCTTAGTAAATGGTGAGAGTGATCGATGCTCCGGCGCTGACGGCGGCCTGGCTGCGGATTAACCCGGCCAGCGGTCCAAGACTGCGCGCGTCGTTGATCCTGGATGCAGGTCGAGTCTGCGCAGCAGTTGTGCGTTCAGGGCCACGACGATGGTCGACACCGACATGAGGATCGCACCCACCGACATCGGCATGACAAATCCGATGGGTGCGAGCACTCCGGCCGCAAGCGGGACGGAGATCAGGTTATAACCGGCCGCCCACCACAGGTTCTGTTTCATCTTGCGGTACGCCGCTCGCGACAGTTCGATAACCGAGAGCACGGAGCGAGGATCGTCGCTGGCCAGGATGACACCGGCCGAGGCGATAGCGACATCAGTGCCTGCGCCGATCGCCAGGCCGATATCGGCCTGGGCGAGCGCGGGAGCATCGTTCACCCCGTCTCCGACCATCGCCACCCTGCGACCTTCGTCCTGCAGTTGAGCTACCTTGGCGGCCTTGTCTTCGGGACGGACACCGGCGAAGACACGGTCGATGCCGAGTTCATGAGCAACGGCATTCGCGACAGCTTCAGCGTCACCGGTGATCATCACGACCTCGACACCCTGCGCATGAAGCGCATCGACAGCCTCGCGTGACTCGCTGCGGATCTCGTCGGCGAGTTTCAACGCTCCGATCAGTCGCCGGTCTTGAATGACATGCAAGATGATCGCCCCGTCCGCACGCCAGCGATCAGCAACCGGCAGTTCGTCGAGGTGTTCTTCGGCGAGCAGGTGCGGGCCCCCGACCCGCACTGTCGTTCCCTCGATCGTCGCGGTGACCCCTACTGCGGGCGATGAGGAGAAATCGCTGCTGGTCGGGACTCTGAGGCGGTGGCGATCGGCGGCACCGACGATCGCGCGTGCGAGGGGATGCTCGCTGTCGGACTCGGCGGCCGCCGCCAACGCCAGCAACTGATCCTGGTCGACGTCGTCGACGGCAAAGACGTCCGTGACAGTGGGTTCGCCCCGGGTGAGCGTGCCGGTCTTGTCGAACAGGACGCTGTCGACCGTCCGCATGCTCTCCAACGCAAGTCGGTCTTTGACGAGTACGCCGCCCCGAGCCGCACGCTCGGTCGCGATCGAGACGACGAGCGGAATCGCCAGGCCCAGAGCGTGCGGGCACGCGATCACCAAGACGGTGATCGTGCGAACCACCGCTTCATCGGGCAAGCCGATCGCCGTCCACACAATCGCGGTGATCGCCGCGGCTCCGAGCGCAAACCAGAACAGCCATCCGGCCGCGGTGTCGGCGAGTCGTTGAGCACGAGACGACGAGTTCTGAGCATCGGCGACAAGCCGTTGGATCCCGGCGAGAGTCGTCTCGTCGCCGGTGGCGGTGATCACGATTCGTAGTCCTGAATCGGAAGCGACGGTCCCCGCGGTCACGCTGTCGCCATCACTACGGGTGACCGTCTGGGACTCACCGGTGACCATCGATTCGTCCATCGCCGCACGCCCCTCGACGATCCGACCGTCGGCCGGGATGCTCCCGCCGGGGCGAATGACGACGATGTCGCCGACCTCCAGATCAGCGGGGGCCACGGCCATGATTTGCCCGTCTCGGACACGTTCTGCTTGATCGGGCAGAAGCGCGGCCAGGGAGTCCAGAGCCGAGGTGGTCTGAGCCAGCGACCGCATCTCGATCCAGTGGCCCAGCAGCATGATGACGATCAGCAGCGCCAATTCCCACCAGAACTCCAGTTGATGACTGACAAGTCCCAGCGTCGCCGCCCAGGACGCAAAGAACGCCACCGTGATCGCTAGTGCGATCAGAAGCATCATCCCGGGTTTCCGCGTCCGCAGCTCGCTCAGGGCACCGGCCAGGAACGGCCAGCCGCCCCAGAGGTACATCACGGTGCCGAGCGCGGGCGCGATCCATTCGGCCCACCCAGGGACCGAGTAGCCGACCAACATCGCGAACATCGGTGAGAAGGCGACCACCGGAACCGCGATGATGAGGTTGATCCAGAACAGTCGGCGAAACTCCCCGACGTGGTCACCGTGACCGCTGTGGTTCCCATGCTGCCCGCCGGGGTGCCCGTGCCCACTGTGGTCCCCGTGCTCACCGTCGTGGTCCAGGTGCCCGCTATGCCCGCCGGGGGCGCCATGCTCACCATGATGGTCGGCGTGGTCGTTGTGACCTCGGCCGTGCTCGCTGTGCCCGCCGTGCGTGGGGTCAGCGACAGCATTGTGGCTCTCAGGCACTGCCGCGTCATGGCGGTCGATGCCGTGTATGGGGGCGCCGCCGACATCTCGGTGGTGGTGGTGCGCGTGGGGGTTAGTCATCCTGCTGCCTTCCTCATCGTCATTCCCCAGCTGGGTTGGTGACTGCTGAAGTCGTCACCAACACCCCGCTCAGGGCATCGGTTGAATTTCGCTCTCGACGACCCACTTATGGTTGGTCATCGTCATGCCGTCCGCCTCGTAATCGACCATGTAGACGGTCTGGTCGGTGGAGCTGGCGATTGTTGCCTTCGCCCCCTTCATGCCCGTCATGTGATCGGCCTCGAGGGTGACTTCGGTGCCATCGGCCAGACGTCGATCTCCTGCGTTCTTGATCTCCTGTTGGACTACCCACTTGTGATCCTTGACCGGCTGGCCGCCGGTGGTCGGGGTGAAGTTCACCGAGTAGGCGCACGTGTCGAAGGCGCCGACGATTGTGGCCCGCGCACCGTACATGCCTGCCATGTGGTCTGCGGTCAGCATGACCTGGCTGCCGACCGGAAACTTGGGTGCCGAGGCCGCCTTGATGCCGGCAGGTGCCGGCCCGCCGTCCATCGGGTGGTCCATCGGCGAATCGCTCATTGCGCCGACACTGCTGGCCGTGCTGCCACCGTCATAGCCTTGGTGGTCCTGGCTTTCGCCGGCACTGCAACCGGCCAGAACCAGTACTCCGACGAGTATTCCCGCCGAGACGGCCGTCATGAGAGGCTTGCGCATGTGGTCTCCTATCCACTCTGATCTCACCGAACGCGACGCACCGGTGTGGTGCATCGCCGTTCTCTCCGTTGTCGGCCGATAGCGATTTGCTCGGCGGCCGCACAGAGCTGAAGGTGTAAAAGTTCGCTAAACCGCGAACGTCACGCCGACAGCAGGAAGCGAGCTGGCGTCCATCAAATCCGCACTGCCGAATAGCCGGCCGCTGTGACTGCGTCGACCACCGCGGCCTCGTCGACGAGGCCGACGGAGGTGACCACGAGCCTGCCGGTCTGCGCGCTCACCTGAGCGTCCTGAACACCCTCTACGGCTGCGACTTCCTTGCGCACCGAGGCCTCGCAATGCCCGCACGTCATGCCTGCTACCTGATACTCGCTCGACGACATGTCTTTCCACCTCTCCAGTTGATACCCCATGGGGGTATGATGTTCTGATGAACATATACCTGCCATCGGCTGTGATGCAAGGGGTGCCGCCACGCATCGCAGTCTGGGGGTCTGGTGGGAGCTGCCAGGTGGGCGGCTTGGTCAGTTTGCGTTTGACTAGATCGGGCACTGACCAGCGGAGCCTCCGAAAACGGCGGCGAATCAGGCGGCTTGTGTGTGGCGACGATGGCATCCATGGAATCGGTCCGACTCTCGGTTGCCGCCGTCCACGATCGTGTGACAGCGCATCTGGACGCCTTCGACGACGCGACACTGGTCGACCAACTGCGCACGCTGCTCGGTGCGCGTTTGGTTGCGTATCTGGCCGGCGCCCAGCACCGCTGCGGTCAGCGACTACATCACACGCGCGGCCGCAGTCCCGGACCACGTCCGAGCCCGTTTGAAGGTGGCCTACACGGTGGCGGCCCTGCAACACCAGCTCGGCGCTACCCCATCGTTGATCCAAGCCTGGTTTCAGGGACGCAATCCGCGCCTGGATGATCGAGCACCGGCGCAGGTCATCGCCGACGATCCCTGCCGCTTCCGAGGCACGCTCATCGCGGCCGCCGTTACTCTGGTGGGTGGCTAGGTGGACACTGACGCCGCGTTTGCGGCCACCTGGCGGATCGGCAGTCGAATCTATGCCGTTGCTCAAGCCGAGATCCTCGTCGACTCCGTGGTGGGACCGCCCCAGCACATTCGGCGACGACTGGATGCCGTCATCGACGACCTCCTCGATCCTGCTGACTAGGCTGGCGAACAGACGGATCAGCCGATGGCCCTACGGTTGGGCGCGATGTGCGCAATGACGTTCTCGAACCGTGGGACGGGACGTGCGCCGGTTACCCGAGAATCGTCGGCGGTCTGTCGTCACTCGTCCGCCGTGTCTAGCCGGCCGTAGAGTGTGGCGATCAGCACATCCTTGGCGCGAAGTTCTGCGCGGAGACGATGGAGTTCGGCATCGTTGGCCGTCAACTGAGCCCGAAGCGCCGACACGATGGAGCTGTCGGTGGCTGCAGCCTCGGGTGGCGGGGCGATGGTGGTGTGGGCGCGGATCTTCTCCCATAGGTCCGGATGGTTGTAAATCGTCTTGCGGGTGACGCCGGCACGTACAGCGACGGCGTTGATGTTGATTGTGGCCCCCGATCTCCGCATCGCGGTGAGGGCCTTCTCAATCCGAGTCCGGACGTCGGCGGAGCGCTGCCGTGCGTGGGCGTTGAGCGCGGCGATCGCCTGATCAGTCGGTGGCGTCATGCCCCATCACCTGGGTTCTCGGCTTTCCCGAGTGCGATCTCGTGCAGCCCTCGAGTCTGGATCTGCAGCAGCGGTCGCCGATCAGAGGTGCCGGCCCCGGCCACCGCCGACTCGCGATCGGCCGATGCCTGGTCACCTTCGGCAGCGAGTCGGGCGATGATGGCATCGAGCGAGGCGATCTCGCGGAGTCGTTCGTGGACCCAGACGTTCTCGTCGGAGAGTTCACGTCCGGTGCGCTCGTAGTACTGACGGCGACAGACTTGCATCCATCGACATACAGGACCTCAACTTGCATAGCTCGAGTTTCCCCGACTCGCCCAGAAAAGAGAGATCCGAACTGCTGACACCCGCGAACTTCGGGTTTCCCGACTCCGTCGTCGTCCGGCTGCGTACGTGGCTCGACGCGTGGACGGCGAACTTCGCCGACGCACCGAGCGACGACCAGCACACGTGGCGTCGCGGATTCGACGTCGCCGGCTGGCTTCACGAAGGCGATACACTGGCCGACCTCATCGCCGAGTCGCTCCCCGACTACACCGTCGAACGCCAGTATCGGACTTACGCAGCTAACGCCGTGCGGCGCGATGCCGATCACCCCGGCTAACAGCAGGTGTCGAGCACTCCTCTCAGTGCTTCCAGCGAGTCCGGTTCGGCGCGATGCAGGACGTTCACGCCTCGACGCTCGGAGCTGACTAGGCCCGCCTTTTTGAGTTGACCGAGGTGGTGGCTCACCGTACCCGCCGAGAGTGCGAGCGCCTCGGCGAGATCACTGGTGCTGATCGCACCTGGTCGGGCGCCCATGAGGATGGAGACCAGCTGAATTCGCGCCGGATCGGCCAGCGCCTTGAGCCGGAGAGCCAGCTCTAGGGCCGCATCCGCTTCCATTGGACCTGCGGAGATCGGTGCACAGCAGATCGGAGCACTGATGTCGACCACAGGGAGCGTCTTGGGCATGACCCCAACCTACCCATCCGTTGACATATGTCAAACTCTGGTCTAGAACTTGAGTCGCAACACTTTTGATGTATGTCGAATCCTTGGAGGATCTCATGTCACGCGTGCAACTCGCCCTCAACGTCGACGATCTCGACCAGTCGATCGCCTTCTACACCAAGCTGTTCGGCGTCGGCCCGGCGAAGGTCAAGCCGGGCTACGCCAACTTCGCCGTCACTGAGCCCGCACTGAAGTTGGTGCTGCTGGAGAATCCCGGCCAGGGCGGCAGCATCAATCACCTCGGCGTTGAGGTCGATTCCAGTGAGAAGGTGCACGCCGAGATCGCCCGATTCACCGAAGAGAAGCTGTTCACCGAAGAGGAGATCGGAGCAACCTGCTGCTTTGCCACTCAGGACAAGGTGTGGGTCACCGCTCCCGACGCCGAGCGCTGGGAGGTCTACACCGTGCTGGCCGACGCTGAGACCTTCAACGGCGAGCCGCTCGCTGCCGCGGTCCCCGTCGGCGAATCTACGTCCGCGGCATGCTGCACTCCCGCGGCGAACTGCTGCTGAACGCGGCCTTCTCTTTGGGCGCCAGGCTGGTCGCCACCCGATATCCGGGTGGCGACCAGTCCCGTTTCGAACGTGGACTGCATGCACCCTTGCAACCAGTATCGATATCTGTCAATATCGATGTATGTCGAACTCGATTCCGTTGACCGATGTCACCGTGCGGTGCTCACCGTTGGTGCGTGAGCCCCTCACGGAACGGCAGTCGGTTGATCTTGCTGTGGTGTTCAAAGCACTCGCCGACCCGATCCGGTTGCGACTGTTCAGCTTGATCGCCAGCCACGAGGGCGGAGAGGCGTGCGTGTGTGACATCTCCCCGGCCGTCGACGTTTCGCAACCGACGATCTCCCATCACCTGAAGGTCCTCAAGAACGCCGGTCTGCTCGAGTCTGAGCGCCGCGCGTCGTGGGTGTACTACCGCGTTATCCCCGATGTTCTGTCCTCGCTCGCCGGGATCCTGCAGTCCGGCGAGCTCGCCACCTCGATGGAGGTTCACTCGTGACCAGCCCCACCCCGACGGCCGGGCATCAGCCGGTCGTCGGCAAGCTCTCGACTCTGGACCGGTTCCTGCCCGTGTGGATCGGCGTCGCCATGGTCGCCGGCCTGCTGCTGGGCCGGATGATCCCCGGTCTGAACACCGCGTTGGAGAAGATCCAGGTCGACGGCGTTTCACTGCCTATCGCCTTGGGCCTGTTGATCATGATGTACCCGGTCCTGGCCAAGGTGCGCTACGACCGCCTCGACACCGTCACCGGCGATCGCAAACTACTGCTGGGATCGCTGCTGCTGAACTGGGTGCTCGGCCCAGCGCTGATGTTCGCCCTCGCCTGGATCTTCTTGCCCGACCTGCCCGAGTACCGCACCGGCCTGATCATCGTCGGCCTCGCACGGTGCATCGCCATGGTGATCATCTGGAACGACCTCGCCTGCGGCGATCGTGAGGCCGCCGCCGTCCTCGTCGCACTGAACTCAGTGTTCCAAGTGATCATGTTCGCCGTCCTGGGCTGGTTCTACCTCTCGATCCTGCCGGGCTGGCTGGGCCTGGAACAGACGACCATCAGCACCTCGCCGTGGCAGATCGCCAAGTCGGTGCTGATCTTCCTCGGCATTCCGCTGCTCGCCGGGTATCTGTCACGCCGGATCGGCGAGAAGACCAAGGGCCGCGACTGGTACGAAGCGACGTTCCTGCCCAAGGTCGGGCCGTGGGCACTCTACGGACTGCTGTTCACGATCGTCATCCTCTTCGCCCTGCAGGGCGAACAGATCACCTCCCGTCCCTGGGACGTCGTCCGGATCGCCGTGCCACTGTTGGTCTACTTCGCGGTGATGTGGGGCGGCGGCTACCTCCTGGGCGCGGTCATGGGCCTGGGCTACGAACGCACCACCACGCTTGCGTTCACCGCGGCAGGCAACAACTTCGAACTCGCCATCGCCGTCGCGATCGCCACCTACGGCGCGACCTCCGGACAAGCCCTCGCCGGCGTGGTCGGTCCGTTGATCGAGGTCCCTGTGTTGGTCGGCCTGGTCTATGTCTCCCTTGCCCTACGCAAACGCTTCCCCCTCACCCCGTCCTCTACCTCCGCTTCCGCGGACTCTTCTAGGAGCATGAACTGATGCCCGACGACCTGACGATCACCGAGAACGCGGCCGCACCGAGTGTGCTGTTCGTGTGTGTGAAGAACGGCGGCAAGTCTCAGATGGCCGCCGGACTGATGGGCAAGGCGGTCGGCGAGGCCGTCGAGGTGCACTCGGCCGGAACCAAACCCGGCACCGCGGTCAACGGGCTGTCTGCCGAGAGTCTGGCCGAAGTTGGCATCGACATCACCGGCGAGACTCCCAAACCTATCGATCCCGAGTTGCTCGCCCGCGTCGACCTGGTGGTCACCCTCGGCCGCGAAGCCGTGGTCGATGCCCCCGCCGGGGTGACGCTGATCAACTGGGACACCGACGAACCGTCCGAGCGCGGAATCGACGGGATCGAACGGATGCGCCTGGTCCGCGACGACATCGCCGCCCGCGTCACCGCGCTGGCAGCCGAACTCACCGCGCGCTAACGCCGGAACGGGTCGGGATCTACGAACCGGGAGAAGCCTGATGAACGCCGACGCCACGACCGAATCAGCCGGGACACCAGATCTGCTGATGCCCCAAGCCCTGCTATCGCGAACCGCGGAGAGGCTCGCCGCCCAGTACCGCGGGATCGTGTCCGAACAGACCGTCGAACGGGTCGTATTCGAGTCCTACACCGCACTGCGGCGCACCTCCCGCATCCACACTCACCTGGTGACCCTGACAGGCAGGTTCGCCGCAGAACGCCTCGCCGCCCTCGCGCAGTCCACCGGCGCAACCACCACGACTGTGCCCGAAGTGCTGTTCATCTGCGTCCACAACGCTGGCCGCTCACAGATGGCCGCCGCGCTCCTGACCCACCACGCGGCAGGACGAGTGCACGTACGTTCAGCCGGGTCTCTACCCGCGGCGGACATCAACCCGATCGTCGAGCGAGCCATGGCAGAGATCGGCCTTGATCTCGCCGCCGAGTTCCCCAAGCCGCTCACCGACGATGTGGTCGCGGCCGCGGACGTCGTGATCTCCATGGGCTGCGGCGACGCCTGCCCGATCTACCCGGGCAAGCGGTACCTGGACTGGCAAGTCGCCGACCCCGACAACCACCCCATCGAGACCGTTCGTCTGATCCGCGACGACCTCAATTACCGCGTCCGTAACCTCCTCGTCGAGCTACTACCTGCCACTACCTGACCGACGCTGATCGGCCTGCTCGCACGCTCCCGCGACTTCTCCCAGCAGCGCGGTGTCCTGCTCTACCTCACATACCCCGTGTCCCTTCGGAAGGAACCGACACTCATGCCTGCACGCAAGATCATCGCTATCGGCGGATCAGACGCCGGAATCTCCGCCGCTCTGCGGGCTCGCGAGCTCGACCCAACCAGCGAGGTCACCGTCGTCGTCGCCGACGCCTACCCGAACTTCTCCATCTGCGGCATCCCGTACTACGTCTCCGGCGAAGTCACGCACTGGAGCAACCTCGCCCACCGCACCGCCGCCGACCTCGCCGCCACCGGCATGACCGTTCATACCGACACCCGGGCCACCGCGATCGACACCGCCGGGCACCGCCTCACCGTCACCGGGCCCGACGGTGTCTCGCGAGACCTCGACTATGACGCACTCATCGTCGGGACCGGCGCGGTCTCAGTGCGGCCACCGATCACCGGCCTCGACCAACTAGGCCCTGACGACGGCGTTCACCTCCTGCACTCGATGGGCGACACCTTCGCCGTCATGAACACCCTGACCACCACCGACCCGAAGACCGCGATCATCATCGGCGCCGGCTACATAGGCCTGGAGATGGCTGAAGGGCTCACCACCCGAGGCCTAGCCGTCACCCAGATCGAAGCCCTCCCCGAAGTCCTCCCCACCGTCGAACCAGAACTCGGCGCCCTCGTCCACGACGAACTGGTCCGCAACCGAGTCGACGTGCGCACCAACACCCTGGTCACCGCCATCGACCGCGCCGACAACGGCGACCTGACTGTCACCACCGCGAGCGACGGCCACACTGATCACCTCACCGCCGACCTCGTGCTCGTCGTGGTCGGCGTGCGCCCCGACACTGACCTCGCCGCCGCCGCCGGTGCCAACCTCGGAATCAAGAACACCATCGCAGTCGACGAACGGATGCGCACCAATCTGCCGGACGTCTTCGCCGCCGGCGACGCCGTCCACACCCACCACCGCCAACTCGGCATCACCTGGCTCCCACTCGGAACAACCGCACACAAGCAGGGCCGCGTCGCTGGCGAAAACGCTCTCGGCGGCAGCGCCCGCTACACCGGCTCCCTCGGAACCCAAGTCGTCAAGATCTTCGACCTCGTCGCCGCCCGCACCGGCCTCAAAGAAGCCGAAGCCCTCACAGCCGACCGCGGCTGGACACCGGTATCGACCACCTCGACACCCGACGACCACAAGGCCTACTACCCAGGCGCCACCCCGATCAACATCCGCATCACCGCAGACCAGAAGACAGGCACACTGCTCGGAGCCCAACTCATCGGCCACCGCACCGCCGAAATCGCCAAACGGATCGACACCTACGCCACAGCCCTGCACCACGGCATGACCGTCGAAGCGCTCAGCGAACTCGACCTGTCCTACACCCCACCCCTGGGATCACCATGGGACGCCGTCCAAATCGCCGCCCACAACTGGGTACACGAGCACCGCCTGCACGCCCAGCGCAGCGAACTGAACCCAAACCAGTGACCACCAGCAGCAACCCCACCGAGCCCAACACAACACGCGCGGTCATCGCACCAATGGAGCCCGAACACGGACCCCAAGTCCTCGCGATCTACCAAGCCGGCATCGACACCGGCAACGCAACGTTCGCGACCGCCGCCCCAACCTGGCCCGACTTCGACCGCGATCACCTACCCGACCACCGATTCGTAGCCCTGGACCCCAACGGCAACGTCACCGGATGGATCGCCGCATCACCGGCATCGAGCCTGTGCGTCTACACCGGCGTCATCGAACACAGTGTGTACGTCGACCCCAACCACTCCGGCAAGGGCGTCGGCACCGCCCTCCTACAAGCGCTCATCGACTCCACCGAAACCGCAGGAGTGTGGACCATCGAAACAGGAATCTTCCCCGAGAACCACGCCAGCCTCGCACTGCACCACGCCCACGGATTCCGCACCGTCGGAACACGAGAACGCATCGGCCAACACAACGGCCACTGGCGAGACGTCGTCCTCATCGAACGCCGAAGCAACACCTAGCCGTATACTTCGCAGAGAACCCTCGAGCCAACCGACGTTCGACACGCTCCTGAGTTCCGATCACGGTGATCGGACATGCCGACCCAGGCGCGAAGTGCCCCAAGGGTTCTAGTCAGGACCTCTGCGGGCCCGCAACACCGACACCAGATGCTCGACCGTCGGTGACCCCGCGAAGCCTGAATCGGTGCGATAAACACGACACGCAAGTTCGTCAACCTGAACCGCGTCGTCAAAAGCGTCGCTTCCGTCAACCAGAACCGTCGACGAGCCAGCCAACAACGACGCGGACGCCTCCGCATCCGACGAGATCGGCCGACAGCGTATGTCGATCTCACACCCTACGATTGCCGCAGCCTCCCGTACCCGCGATAGGGTCTCCTCCCAATTCGGGCACGCTTCGAAGTACAGAATCTCAACCTGCATCGCCCTATTCTCTCAAGTTGATGCCCGTCGAAGGACAGCAATACGCATCAGAGTGATACGCAAGGTATCCAGTACTGACCGGTGAGCGTACGTTGGATTCATGGACCCCACCTGCTCCGACTGCGGGTACGACTACCGGACCCTGAGCAACGACGACGCGTCGTCCACACTCGTGCACGAAGTCGCCGACACAGTCCGCACGCTCCGGTATCGACGCCAGACGGCACCCACTCCGGACGGTTCGTGGTCGGCGCTCGAATACGCCGGCCACCTCCGTGACGTACTCATCGTCACTCGAGAGCGCACGTTGCACGCACTACGGGAAGAGTCACCGGCAGTCGTCACCATGGGTGCGGACGATCGCGTCCGACGCGGCGAGTACGCCAACCTCTCGTACTTCCAGACTACGGCCGAGATCTCAGAGGCAGCCCGACGGCTCGCAGCCACCTGGAACCGTCTGAGCACCCAGGACTGGGCGCGGACACTGCGGTACAACTACCCCACTCCTGCGATCCGCGAGTTGTCATGGCTCGCCGCGCACATCGTCCACGAAGTGGTCCACCACCGATCAGACATCGAACGGCTGACCACCGCCAGGAAAGCAGTCTCACTGAGCCCCGACTACGGTGCGCCGTGGGGACTATGGTCGAGCAACCCTCCGCGCCCGTCCCCACCCGCGAGCACCGAACTGCTGACACCCGCGAACTTCGGGTTTCCCGACTCCGTCGTCGTCCGGCTGCGCACGTGGCTCGACGCGTGGACGGCGAACTTCGCCGACGCGCCGAGCGACGACCAGCACACGTGGCGTCGCGGATTCGACGTCGCCGGGTGGCTTCACGAAGGCGATGCACTGGCCGACCTCATCGCCGAGGCGCTCCCCGACTACACCGTCGAACGCCAGTATCGGACTTACGCGGCCAACGCCGTGCGGCGCACCCCGTGACCCGAGCAAACGTCGACACCTTTCATTTGCCTCTGTCGAGGATCGCTCGCCGGTCACGCCGCTGAACGGCACCTATGCGGCCATTGTCGATGCAATTCGTCGATCACGAACGTGTGGGTGTGCACGTATCCGACCGCGGTCGCCGCAGTGCCGCGAACGTGATCGAGGTCGGTGATATCGGCCGGATGCACGTGCTCGAGCGCCTCCGGCTCCCGCGCGGGCCAGCACCACAGCGCTACACACGCGCCAGTCCCGGCCAGTCCTGCCAACACCATCCACGTCACCGAGTAGCCAGCCACGGTCGCGCCCCAGCCGGCGATCGGATACGCAAGGAGCCAGCAGGCGTGCGACAGGGAGAACTGCGCGGCGAACACCGCGGGCCGATCGTGCGGTGCGCTCGACCGGCGCAGCACGTTGCCCGTCGGTGTCAAGATCGCGCCACTGCCGACTCCAATAGCCGCCCACAGCACCAGCAGCGCGGGCCACTGCCACTGGTCGGCGCTGGTGAATGTAAATCCCCCCGCGGAGGCCGCAGCGAGAAACAGCACGCCGCCACCGGTGAGCATCACTGCACGGTCACCGAATCGAGCGGACAGCATTGGCACGGCGAATGCGATCACCAACACTCCGAGCCCGTTGGCGGACAATAGCCACGCAACATCAGCAGCCGGTCGACCTAGCGTGTCCTGTACGAGATTGACCGTATTGACCATCACGATCGCTCCTGCCCCGGCGACTGCCAGATTCAGGCCCATCAACCCACGTAGTCGCGGGGTCGCAAGGAACACCCGCGCCCCCGACACCACGCGATCACGAACCCGATAGCCACCGACAACCACAGCATTGGGAACCCGACTGGACACCACCAGCGCCGCCGACCCGAGGAACCCCGCCGCCGTTCCAGCGAACAGCCAGTGGAAGTCGATCACACTGATCAACAGCGCCGCCAGCAACGGACTCGACAAAGTCTCCATCGTCGAGGCGAGCTGCGAATACGACAGAGCGCGAGTGTACTGCTCCACATCGGGCAGAACATCAGGCAACGCCGCCTGAAACGTCGGAGTGAACGCGGCCGACGCCGACTGCATCAACGCCACCAGCACGTACACATGCCACACCTGATCAGCAAACGGCAGCGCCACCACCACGGCGGCACGCACAACATCCAGACTCACAAGCAGGCCGCGCCGATTGAACCGTCCCGCGTAGGCACCCGCGACCGGCGCCACCAGCACGTACACCACCATCTTGATGGCCAATGCCGTCCCCAGTACCGCCGCCGCATTCGCACCGGCGACCTTGAACGCCAACAGTCCCAACGCGACGGTCGTCAGCCCATTGCCCGCCAACGCCACCACCTGCGCACCAAACAGATGCCGGTAGTCACGCACCTCAAACAACGATCTCGTCATATGCCCTGCCGCCTCCTGACCCGCCACGCCGATCGGGCTCGATCGGAACAGGTTCACTATGACAGACTGGTGCACATGTATGCACACGATGAAGTTAGAGGTTGGGGTGCACAAGGACCGTCCGACGACGTCATCGACGCCGCCTCAGTCCTCCTCCGAATGCTCGCCGACCCCACGCGGATGCGGATACTCTGGCTCCTCGGACGACGCGAATACGACGTAGCCACCCTGGCCGAGGACCTGCAAACCGCGCGGCCTGCGGTCTCCCAGCACCTCGCCAAACTCAAGCTCGCAGGACTCGTCCAATCAAGCAAAGATGGACGGCGCAGCGTCTACAGCCTCCGAGGCCTCCATCTCCATGAACTACTAACCGAAGTGTTCAGCGCCGCGGACCATCAAGCCAACGCGCTGCCGGACCATCGGTACAACGCATCGATGAGTCCTGGGCGCGGCCGGGCCGGCTGAAACGAGAGTTGTCGATCTCTTGCTGAACTGAATTGCGGACGCTTCCAGCGCGGTCTCGCCGACCCTGTCCACCCATACCCGCGGAACCTGCCCATCATGCAGCGTAAAAGCGCTTCCATCTGGCCCACCTATCCCCGACTACACTCCAGCTGCGGGCCATGTTCGGGCACCACCGACGACTTACGGTGCGGTCAGTCTGCAGCCCGCCGCGGACCTTACCGGCGAGCGGTTTGTCGGTGCCGATGAGGTTTGTGACTCACACACGGCGCCGGGCAATAGTGCAGGTCGTCCGGCTAGCGAAATCGCGATGCCGATCACCCCAGCTAACAGCAGGTGTCGAGCACTCCCCTCAGTGCTTCCAGCGAGTCCGGTTCGGCTCGATGCAGGACGTTCACACCTCGACGCTCGGAGCTGACAAGGCCTGCCTTCTTGAGTTGACCGAGGTGGTGGCTCACCGTACCCGCCGAGAGCGCGAGCGCCTCGGCGAGATCACTGGTGCTGATCGCACCTGGTCGGGCGCCCATGAGGATGGAGACCAGCTGAATTCGCGCCGGATCGGCCAGCGCCTTCAGCCGGAGAGCCAGCTCAAGAGCCGCATCAGCCTCCATTGGACCCGCGGAGATCGGCGCACAGCAGATCGGAGCACTGATGTCGACCACGGGGAGCGTCTTGGGCATGACCCCAACCTACCCATCCGTTGACATATGTCAAACTCTGGCCTAGAACTTGAGTCGCAACACTTTTGATGTATGTCGAATCCTTGGAGGACCTCATGTCACGCGTGCAACTCGCCCTCAACGTCGACGATCTCGACCAGTCGATCGCCTTCTACACCAAGCTGTTCGGCGTCGGCCCGGCTAAGACCAAGCCGGGCTACGCC
Source organism: Gordonia malaquae NBRC 108250 (assembly GCF_000344135.1). GTDB lineage: Bacteria > Actinomycetota > Actinomycetes > Mycobacteriales > Mycobacteriaceae > Gordonia > Gordonia malaquae. The sequence goes on from NZ_BAOP01000003.1 coordinate 160,830, forward strand.
AATTTCGCCGTTGTCGAGCCGGCACTGAAGCTGGTGCTGCTGGAGAACCCCGGCCACGGCGGCAGCATCAATCACCTCGGCGTAGAGGTCGACTCCAGCGAGAAGGTGCACGCCGAGATCGCCCGATTCACCGAAGAGAAGCTGTTCACCGAAGAGGAGATCGGAGCAACCTGCTGCTTTGCCACCCAGGACAAAGTGTGGGTCACTGCTCCCGACGCTGAGCGCTGGGAGGTCTACACCGTGTTGGCCGACGCTGAGACCTTCAACGGCAAGCCGGTCGCTGCCGCGGTCCCCGTCGCCGAATCTACGTCCGCGGCATGCTGCACTCCCGCGGCGAACTGCTGCTGAACGCTAATTTCTGGTAGGCCGCTGGACTGGTCGCCACCCGATGCCAGGGTGGCGACCAGTCCCGTTTCCGCACGTCAAGGCAGTATGGAGCGCGTTGCGGCCGCTTGTTTGCCTCGGCGGTTTCGAAGCGCCAGCACCGCACCCGCCAATACCGCTGCCAGTGCTGATGCAATCACGACGGCCGTCTTGCCGTGCTCCAAGGTCGTCGAATCGGCGGTGAGGCTCAACTCGGTGACGAGAAGCGACACGGTGAATCCGATGCCGGCGAGGACGCCGACGCACGTGAGGTCGGCCCAGCGCACGGACGGATCCAGTGCGCTGCGCGTGAAGCGCACCGTCAGCCACGTCGCGGCTAGGATCCCGACCGGTTTGCCGATCACGAGTCCGATCAGAATGCCTAGCGCTACCGGGTCGGTGAACACCTCCCCCAGACCTGTCAGGCCGCCGACCGCCACGCCGGCAGACAGGAAGGCGAAGGCGGGTACTGCGAACCCGGCCGAGATCGGACGAAAGCGATGCTCGAACTGCTCGGCGAGACCGGATCCGCCGCGGCGAACCGGAATCATGAACCCGAGCGCGACACCGGCGATCGTGGCGTGGATTCCAGAGGCGTGCACCAGCGCCCAGGCGACGACGCCGAGTGGAAGCAACACCGCCCAAGCCGCCCAGCGCCGCAGCGCGAACCAGTCCGCGTACCGGTGAGCGAGAATGCCGAACACCGCGACCGGAACGGTGGCCGCCAGCAGCGGCGTCAAGTTGACCTTCTCGGTGTACACGACGGCGATGATCGCGATCGCGATCAGATCGTCGACCACAGCCAGGGTCAGCAGGAACAGCCGAAGAGAGGCGGGGAGGCCTCGTCCGACGACTGCGAGCACCGCGACCGCGAAGGCGATGTCGGTCGCGGTCGGAATCGCCCACCCGTCGACGCCTTCGTGACCCCAGTTGATGGCCAAATACAGGACGGCAGGCGCGATCACGCCGCCGACTGCGGCGAACACCGGAACGATCGCGGCGCGGGCTGATCGGAGCTGTCCGGCGACCAGTTCGCGCTTCAACTCCAGGCCGACGAGGAAGAAGAAGATCGCCAGCAGCCCGTCGGATGCCCATTGTCCGACGGTCAGCTCGAGATGCCAGGGCTCGTAGCCGATCCGGGTGTCGCGGAACCTTTGATAGAGATCGGCAGCCGGGCTGTTCGCCATGACGATCGCGGTGATCGCGGCGCCGACCAGCAGGAATCCACCGACCGCTTCTCGGCGAAGAAGTTCAACAACTCTGCGTGTCTCGGCGACAGGGCCACGGCGAAACACGCGGCGCGTCAGGTGATTGTCGGTGTGGGGCATCGATCTCCTCTGGTCGGTACGACAAACGTCGACGCCGACCAGACTTCCCGGCACACCAGAAGGTCACACTACCGGACTGGCAGCAATGTTTCCCCGAGGTCCGTCAGCCCGCCGGAACTGCGGTAGGCACCGGAAACGACCACGTTCCATCCAGAATCTCCGCACGCGGGCGGTAAAGCCGAACGAGGTAGTTCCAGTCGTTCGGAGTCACGATGACATTCGGCGTCCCGGCCGGATACTGTCCGAACCGCACCGTCACAGTGCCGTCGTCATCTTTCTCAGCGGTGACGCTGTTGATCGTGTATGAGTCGGCATCGTTCGGTTCGAAATACCCTGATGAGTTATAGACCGAGATGGACCAGAACCCGTCCACCGGAACATCCTCGACGGTCATCTCGTATCTGCCGTCGGGCTGCGGCACTGCCCCGCCGACGTAGCAGGCCTCCGTGGTGGGTAGCCCACCCCAGCCGGCTGCGGTCCCGATCAGGTGGCGCACCGGATCGGTCTGCTCCACAGAGCCGAACATTCGGTCGTATCCCGTGAGATTGCTCGCCAGCGCGAGCAAAGCGTCGCGCGTGTCGTCGAATGTCGCCGCGTCGTACTCCGGAGTCTCGAACGGCACGGCCGAATTGCTGGTCAATCCAAGCATGTCTTGAATGGCGCCGACCTCCGCGATGTCGGATGGATCCGACGGGTCGGCGAGAATCCGGACCGCGAGAGCGACGTACTGGGACCCGAATTCGCCGACGGAAAGTTCGTATGAGCCCGGTGAATGATAGGTCCGATTGATGTGGTGAGCCTCATTGACCACCATGGCCGACAGGTATCGATCCCCGTGTTCTGGGATCGTGAACGATGCGCCACGCGAAATATCGACGATCGCAAAGCTATAGAGCGTGTCCCGATTCAGCCGTATGACTGTCTGTTTGTCGATCTCAACCGGTCGCCGGTTGTGAAGGAAAGTGTTGACCCCTCCAGCATCTCGCTGGAGATCCTGGAACATGCGCGCATTCTCTGCGTGTACGAAGTTGTCGACATTCACGAGCGTTTTGGCCATACCGACCAATACCACGCCGTGCGTGTGGTCATGTCGACTTCGGCTCGAACAGTAGACTTCATACACTCACGACCGATGGGAGTTGACTCAAGTGCCGAAGATCAGCACGGGAACTGTCGTTGAGCACCGGGAGGCGGTCCTGTCCTCGTTGATGGACGGCGCGCAGCGAATCCTGCTCGGCGAGACCGGGAGCAGACTGACGGCTTCTGCGGTCGCCGCGGAGGCCGGGATCGCCCGAAACAGCATCTACCGGTATGTGTCGTCCATTGATGACCTGGTCGATCTCGTGTTGGCTCGCGGCTTCGCCGAGTGGGCGGCAAGAGTGGCCGAGGAGGTCGACGCCGCGGCCAGTCCCCAAGAAGCGGTGATCGCCTACGTTCGAAGCAACCTGACCCAGGCGGCCGAGGGCGAACACGCACTGCAGCAGTCCCTTGCCGGCTACGCGCTGTCGGAGTCGGCACGCGAACGGATCACTGCACTTCACAAGCAGATCGCCGCCGTGCTTCATACGGCCGTCATCGACCTCGAACCCGCAGACCCGGACCTCCTTGAGGAAGCCGTGCAGGCCCTCGTCGACTCGATGATGCAGAGAATCTCCCCCGAGGAACCTGCCGATCGCGTGATCGACTTCGCGTGCGCGTCGACGGAAGCGCTCATCAGCATGAGCTGAACACACTTTTGCGACACCCTGTCGCGCTGCTGTACGTTCTCCTGGAGACACGGTGTCTCGAAGGAGGTGCGTTCATGTTCATAGCAGTGCGGGAGCTACGAGCGGCGTGGGGCCGCTTCGCCATGATGGGACTGGTGATCGCGTTGGTCGCGGCACTGGTCGGCATGGTTTCCGGGTTCACACTCGGCCTCGGGAACGACACCGTGTCGGCGCTACGCGCATTGAACGCCCAGGCGATCGCATTCTCTGACGGCGCGACCGACTTCAACCGGAGCGTGGTCAGCGAGAAGGACGTACGGGCGTGGACATCATCCGCCGACGTCGACGCGACGCCTCTGGGCGTCAGCATGACGCACGGCACCAACGAATCCGGGATCGCGGTCGACATGGCTGTATTCGGAATCGATCCGAGCAGCTCCGTGAATCCGGGGGCGGAACAGGGTTCGGCGCTGACCGCCGGTCCCGACGAGGTTGTGATCACAGCGGATCTGCTTGAGGAGGGCCTTGCGGTCGGCGACCTGGTGTCCGTAGACGACAGCGACGTCCGACTCCGCGTCGTCGGAGCTGTAGACGACCGGTCGTTCGGCCACGTGCCTGCCGTCTACACGTCGCTCGACACATGGCGCGCCATTCGTTACGGGACCACTGACCTCACAGATCGTCAGCAAGGAACCGCCGCGGCGATACTGATCCTCGGCGGAGATGCGCCGAACAATCTCGGCGGTACAACGCTGTCGGGCACCGACGTCATGCTGGAGGCCGCGCCCGGATACTCCGGGGAGCGACTGACGATGAACTCGATCCTCGCGTTCCTGTACGTGATCGCCCCGCTCATCGTGGCCGCATTCTTCGCCGTGTGGGTGCTCCAACGCCAAGGTCTGTACGCGTTGCAGCGCGCCCTCGGCGTCTCCCGATGGTCACTGGTCGGGTCGACCCTGGCTCAGGCCGCGATCATCGTCACCGCCTCGACGATTGCGGGATCGGTCGCCGCCTACGGTCTCGGAATCCTGCTGGGGGACGCCGTGCCTTTCGATCTACCGCTCGGGTCCCTCACGATCACCACCCTCGCCGTCATCGGCGCATCACTCGTCGGTTCGGCCGTGACTCTGCGTTGGGTCGCTTCCGCCGATCCGCTGACCATGCTGGGAGCCTTCCGATGAGCCTGCACCTGACAGAAGTGCGCGTCGACTACGAGACCGCCGGAGAAAAGCTCACCGTCCTCGACAGTTTCTCGGCCACCTTCGCTCCAGCAACGATGACTGCCATCGTCGGTCCGTCCGGCTCAGGCAAGTCCACTCTGCTCGGCGTATGCGGGGCACTGCGTCGCCCAATCAGCGGCCGCATGGAACTCGACGGGATCGACGTGACCGGGCAGTCCGACCGCGAGCGCAGCCGTGTGCGACGCACGATGATCGGCTACGTGTTCCAGAGTGGAAACCTCTTCCCTGGCCTTCGGGTGATCGATCAGGTGGTCGCAATGGCGTCGATCGCGGGTGAGCGGCCACGCGCCGCGCGCGCACGGGCTGCGGAGCTTCTCGATGCGGTCGAGTTGTCCGATCATGCGAACCGGCGTCCCGACGAACTGTCCGGCGGCCAGCGCCAGAGGGTCGCGATCGCCCGCGCCCTCGTTCATCGCCCTCGACTTCTGCTCGTGGATGAACCAACTGCCGCGGTCGACCGTAGCCAAGCCGGCCGGATCACGGAACTCCTCCGCGCGATCACTGTCGACTCCGGCTGCATCACAGTCGTTGCGACTCACGATCCCGAGGTCGTCGATGCTGCAAGTCGGACCGTCGAACTGGGCTGACCCGCAGCGCGTGGTCGACCGTTCGTTGAGCGGCTGACGGGCTGTGCGGGCCAACTTGACCTGGATATCGACAACTGTCAATATCGATGAATGTCGATATCGATTGGATCGACGGATGCGTCAGTGCGGTGTTCGCCATTGGTGCGGGAGCCGCTGTCGGAACCGCAGTCCGTTGACCTCGCGCTTATGTTCCGGGCCCTCGGCGACCCGGTTCGACTACGCCTGTTGAGCCTGATAGCGAGTCACTCGAACGGGGAGGCGTGCGTCTGCGACATCTCCCCGGCCGTCGACATCTCCCAACCGACGATCTCCCATCACCTCAAGGTCCTCAAGACTGCAGGGCTACTCGACTCCGAGCGCCGAGCATCGTGGGTGTACTACCGCGTCGTTCCAGAGGTTCTGTCGTCGCTCGCCGAGGTCCTGCGAACAGGCGAGCTTGCTCCCGCGATCGAGACGAAGGCCCAACAGTGAGCACCTCGGAGCGCCAACAAGTCGTCGGCAGATTGTCGACACTCGACCGGTTCCTGCCCGTGTGGATCGGCGTCGCCATGGTCGCCGGACTGTTTCTGGGCCGGATGATCCCCGGACTGAACACAGCGTTGGAGAAGATCCAGGTCGACGGCGTCTCCCTCCCCATCGCCCTGGGCCTGTTGATCATGATGTACCCGGTTCTGGCGAAGGTGCGCTACGACCGCCTCGACACCGTCACCGGTGACCGAAAACTGCTTCTGGGGTCACTGCTCCTGAACTGGGCGCTGGGTCCAGCACTGATGTTCGCCCTCGCCTGGCTGATGCTCCCCGACCTGCCCGAATACCGCACCGGGCTGATCATCGTCGGCCTTGCCCGATGCATCGCCATGGTGATCATCTGGAACGACCTCGCCTGCGGCGATCGTGAGGCCGCAGCCGTCCTCGTGGCCCTCAACTCGATGTTCCAGGTGGTGATGTTCGCCGTCCTGGGCTGGTTCTACCTCTCGGTTCTGCCCGGCTGGCTCGGCCTCGAACAGACGACCATCAGCACCTCGCCGTGGCAGATCGCGAAGTCCGTGCTGATCTTCCTCGGCATCCCACTGCTCGCCGGGTACCTGTCACGCCGGATCGGCGAGAAGACCAAAGGCCGCGACTGGTACGAAGACCGCCTCCTTCCAAAGGTCGGGCCGTGGGCGCTGTACGGTCTCCTGTTCACCATCGTCATCCTGTTCGCGCTTCAGGGTGAACAGATCACCAGCCGCCCGTGGGACGTCATTCGCATCGCACTCCCCTTGCTCGTCTACTTCGCGGTCATGTGGGGAGGCGGATATGTGCTCGGCGCAGCCATGGGCTTGGGATACGAACGGACGACAACACTCGCGTTCACCGCGGCAGGCAACAACTTCGAGCTCGCCATCGCCGTCGCGATCGCCACCTACGGCGCCACCTCCGGGCAGGCACTCGCGGGAGTGGTCGGCCCGTTGATCGAGGTCCCGGTGCTGGTCGGCCTCGTCTACGTCTCACTTGCTCTCCGCAAGCGCTTTCCTTCTGCCCCGACATCCCCCACGGCCGCCGCCGGCGCCGACCCGACTAGGAGCGTGAACTGATGGCCGACTCCCCCTCCGTTGCCGACATCGCGGCAACACCGAGCGTGCTGTTCGTATGCGTGAAGAACGGCGGCAAGTCCCAAATGGCTGCCGGCCTGATGCGCAAGGCAGCCGGCGAGGTCGTCGAGGTGCACTCAGCAGGAACCAAGCCCGGGACCACTGTCAACGGGCTGTCTGCCGAGAGCCTCGCCGAAGTCGGCATCGACATCACCGGCGAGACTCCGAAACCCATCGACCCCGAGTTGCTCGCCCGCGCCGACCTCGTGATCACCCTCGGCCGCGAAGCCGTTGTCGATGCCCCCGCCGGGGTCACGCTGATCAACTGGGACACCGACGAACCGTCCGAGCGCGGGATAGACGGCATCGAACGGATGAGGCTCGTGCGCGATGACATCACCGCCCGTGTGCTCGCGCTGGCGGCCGAACTCACTGCTGGGTAGCGACCGTCGGTCTACGAGACGCAATATCGACCGTGGACAGCGGACCGAGATCAGATTCCGCGCAGCACCCCGTCGTCGTCCGATGCGTCAATGAAGTCTTCCGGGTCGAGATTCGCGATGAGGAGATTGTCGACGACCGATGAGAGCATCCGAGGGATCACTCGAAGTTCTGCGAGTTCCGCGCTGTCTTCGCCCGCGAGCAGGTCGACTACGAGGATCGGGTATTCCGGAGACGACAGAGTGCGACAGTCTGCAACGTACGCGAAGTCGTTGTAGTCACCGCCTGAGTCCTTGGCCAGTCGGGCCAGGAAACCCCGATCTGCACCCTCGAATGCGCGGTCATCGACGAACGTGAAGTCCGATTCGCCTCTCGTGAGCTCCGTGACGACATCGATCAATTGCCGCCACTCCGCGTCACTGTCCGAATAGTCGGTCCGAAAGATGAGTACTGATCCTGTGGGGTACGCAACGGCCATACGCCAGCACGCTACCTGGGCAAACATTTGGAATCTGCGAAGTCGCTGGGACGAGATACTTCTGTCTATTCGCCCAGCAGTTACGACGTCAGACGGACCGCTCCGACGTTGCTTGAGCATTCGAGGTATGGAACGCCGGTTCCGCTCTCGCCGCACACCCACCTCTGCCCCGCCGCCGACACGTAGGTGACGCCGCGATCTCCCGCTTCGCGCTTCGCCCCGAGAGCAGCCGAAACGGCCATCGCCGTGGCGCATTCCGGGCCGAATGACCACACGGCGAGCTGGTTGTAACCGTCGCCGCAGTATGTTCCGGCGGCGGACGGTTCATTCGGGTCGACCGGACTGGCCTCCGTCGGCTCGGACGGTGGCGTGGTGGTCGCGGTGTCGGCAGCCTCCGTAGCGGTGTCCGGAACGAGGACGGACGGCCGAGCGGACGACGGATGAGGTTGCGGCGCTTGCGTGCTCGGTGACGATTTGAGGGTCGATGCCGACGTCGGTTCAACGTTCGGCCCGCATCCGACGAGTAGCACCGCCGTCACGGCCGACACCAGAACGCCGGCCGGTGCACGACTCTGCGCGAAGGTGATCATCATCCTCTGCTCCTGACACTCACGGAACGATCAATGCATTGAGGCCGGGAATGATGCTGCTGGGCGAACTCCCCTTGTACTGCTCACGCACCACGGTCACTGCCGCCACCACCAGACCTGCACCGGTGCGGGCCGTCGCCACAGTCGGCAGTGTGGCCGGGTAACCGGTCACTGGAAAGCTCGGTCGCCGCCAGTGCCGCAATGCGACAGTTCCCGTCGCGCCGGTGGATAGGTTGTGCCACGCCACCGAGACATACCGGTAGGCGTACTGGTAGAACCACGGCGCCAGTCCGGTCGCGACGAACACGACAGAAGCCTCGCCCTGTGGTCGGGCGGTCACTCGAGTCTGTTGAAACGACCCGCCGGGGACTCCGCCGGGTCCGATCTCCACTCCGCCGATCGCCGGGATGGCGAAGGTCAATTGCCCGGCGGCTTGATTCGCTTCGGGTGCTGCGGACGCGACTCCGTCGGTCAGAGACGACGCGAGGATCGCGCCGCCAAGTGCGACTGCTGCGAACGAGAGCGTCCCGGTTGATGTCGACATCTCTTCCATCTCCTGTCCAGCGGTTGCCGCGACGCGGATCGGTCGCAGCCGCAGATCTACTCGACGCCCGACCCGGCGTCAGACCTCGACACCTCCGGTCGTTCAAGCTCCTCAACAGGCGCCGAAGACTCGATGATGTCTTTGAGTGCCCGGACGTGATCGCGGTAGGCCTGGAGCCCGTCCTCAGTCAGAGCGAGTCGTAGCCGCGAACGCCCTGCTCGCGTCACGTACTCCTCACTGAGGTACCCGGCTTCTGTCAGCTGGGCGACCTGCTTGCTGAGGGCCGACTTCGACAGGTCCAACCGCGTCTGCAGTTCGCCGAACTCGACGTAGGACGAGGCAGCGGCGATCGCGCAGATCCGGAGGCGGGCCGGCGCGTGGATAACAGGATCGAACCTCGGCTCATGCATGGCCGAACCTCGCGCGGTACCGGCGGCCCATGTCAAGAGTCGTCGCACCAGCGAGCGCGCCCGCGACAAGCCACAGCCACGGCCGCTCGAGCCCGATTGCGAGAGCTGCGGGGGTTCCGGCCAGAACACACATCGCAACGACATAGGGTGCTGACTGCCGCGCGTCCGGCCGCACGTAGCCGTAACCGGGCCTCCCATACACCCTCCGAATCCCGACGCCGACGACGCCGACCAGGCAGACGACGGTCACGGCCTTTCCGATGTCGTGAGGAAGGACCTGAGCCCAACACGCCACGGTGAGGAGCGTCGCCTGGACGACGAAGAACACCCACGGCAGCGGCGGGTTGCGAGTCGACTTCTCCGACTCGAGCGCCCACTGGATCATTCGTCGTGCGTCGTCGCGGTCGGACGCTCCCCTACTGTTTCCATAAAGGAAACAGTAGCACCGTTCTCGAGCAACTCAAACAGTCGGACGACGGACCCCCCGCTCGTTGGGCGAGTCGAAGCAGCAGGGGGAAGGCCATGCTCGCCTCAACCGCAGGAGAGACTACTGCCCGTAGGTGTACCGAAGGTTCGCGTTGATGAGCGTTCCGATGCGTTGGCAGACGTGTCGGAGTTGAGAATCGGGAACGGGACTCTCCGCGAGCAACGTCCATCGCAGATCGGTTTCGCCGTCGACGTCGATCAAGTCGAACGCGACCTGTAGGTCAGGTCGCCTGGTCCACAGTGACGACCAGACCACACGCAGGGGTCGTTCAGATTCGATCATGGTCGGCTCGACCTCGTCATCGAACAGCGTCAGCCACTGCCTGGCGGGCTGCCGGTTCGGGGAGGTCAGATCCTCGAACACCACCGACGGCGGCGCCGGTTGCCTGCGGCGCTTGGTGGCTACCGGTTCCACACCCGGGCGTCGGTCATCGCTTCGGGGTGAGGAGGAACGATCCGATGACCGCGCCGCCGAGGTATGCCGGTCCGCGGTAGCCTCCGCGCCCGTCGGGATTCATGATCACACGATGGCCCGGAAAGAAGTCGACGTAGTAGCTGCCGCGGCCCATCGGGTGGATCCGGTAGCGGCCGATCAAGACGAGGTCGTGACCTTGCACGCGACCGTCACGTTTGAGCAGAACGGCACCGCCAGACAGCGTCGTGGATGTGTAGGCGCCCGGCTTGACGTCGGCAGACGCTTGGCCCGCGACTCCGCCGACGGCCACGGTGGCGGTGACCGCGACCACGACTGCAGCACTACGGAAAACCGCTGAACGCGATGGTGTGGTCATCATGTTCTCCTGACGTCTCGGGAATCTCAGTGTACGCCGCGATCACACCGCAAGCGCCGAATATCCGCTGGCCGCACAGGTTTTCGCGTGTTTGACCGCTTCGCCGCACACTCTTCCTCCGTAAGATCAGGCAATGATCGCATCTGAGCGCACACCGCGAGGCCGGACTGCCGATGACCTCCTCTCCATCGCGCCGGACACGTCATGGACAACCGCCGACATTCACCTCCACCAGCCAGGCACGGTCGGGAGCTGGTGCCACCGATCGACATACATCGGAGCGAGCGCAGCGGTTGTCGAACAGTTGCTCCTCACACCCGGGATCGAGGCGTGGGCGACCGATCAGAACCACAGGATCACCTGGGATGCAGACAGGCTCAACAGTTCGAGCTGATCCAATTTTTAGATGGTCTTCCAATTTTAGTTCTCAATCTATATTCTGGTCTAACCAACGCTCCTGGAGGAGACCTGAATGCCCCCTGACCAGACACCGGCACCCCGCACCGACGTCACTTTCGCATCCGGCGACGCCCAGTGCGCGGCATGGCTCTACCTACCCGCGGGGTACTCGCCGGCCGCCCCGGGACCGATCATTGTGATGGCCCACGGCCTGGGCGGCGTCCGCGAGGAGCGGCTCGACGCATTCGCTGACCGTTTCTCTGCAGCCAGCTACGCCTGCCTCGTCTTCGACTACCGATACTTCGGCGCGAGCGGCGGCGAGCCGCGCCAACTGCTCGACGTCGCCAGCCAACGCGCCGACTGGAAAGCCGCCGTCTCCTACGCCCGCAGCCTCCCGGAGATCGACCCCGACCGCGTAGTCGTGTGGGGCACGTCGTTCAGCAGCGGTCACACGATCGTGACAGCCGCCGACGACAAGCGGATCGTGGCGGCAATGGCACAGTGCCCCTTCACCGACGGTCTCGCCTCAGGCCTCACGATGTCGCCACTCGTCAGCGCAAAGGTCACCGCGCGGGCAGTCCGCGATGTGATCGCCTCTCGCCTGGGCAAGGGTCCGGTCATGATCCCGACGTACGGAGCACCCGGCTCGACCGCGCTCATGACCTCGCCCGACGCCGCCGCAGGCGTGCAAGCCCTCATTCCGGAGGGAGCGAGCTACCCGAAGGACGTGGCCGCTCGCATCGCCCTGCAGATCCCCCGCGAGTTCCCCGGACGCAAGGCGAAGGACGTCACGTGCCCGCTGCACGTGGTGATCTGCGAACGCGACACCGTCGCTCCCCCGAAACCTACGCAGAAGCACGTCGCCAAGGCGCCGAACGCCGAGATCAAGCTGTACGACGCCGGCCACTTCGACATCTACGTCGGCGACTGGTTCGAGCGCAACGTGACCGAACAGCTCGACTTCCTCACCCGTACCGTCCCCCTCGCCTGACGCCGATCGGAACTTCTGATTACTCGATACGAACTCAGCGGACGCACTGTCGTCCTCACTGGATCCACCGGCGGTCTCGGCGCCGCACTCGCCACCGAACTCCGCTCGCGCGGAGCCAATCTCGCTCTCCTCGACCTCCACGCAGAGGCGGTCCGGGATCAGGCGACATCGTTCGGCTCCGACTCCGTGGCGCGGGCCTGGACCGTCGACGTCCGGGACATGACGAGCATCCAGGCGGCCGTCGATGAGGCGGCCGAGCACTTCGGCCGAATCGACGTCGTCATCGCCAATGCCGGCGTCGGATCGATGGCAGCGTTCGTCCCACTCACCGCTCAACGGTCCGTACGTGGCGAGCAAGGCCGGAGTCTGGGCATTGGCCGACGCCACCCGACTCGAACTCCGCCACCACGGCGTGGACGTCGGCAGTGCACATCCGACGTTCTTCGAGACCCCGATGATGGACGACGTCCACGCCGACCCCGCAGGTCGGCGCCTCTGGGGCGGCAACACGTCCGGACTCTGGAAGATGATTCCGTTGGACGAGGTGGTGGCCACGATCGTCGACGGCATCGAACGACGGAAGCCGTTGATCGTCGCACCGAAGAGCAACTCGCTGTTCGCGCGGATTCCCGGCTTGATCCGACCGATCGTTGATCGAATCGGCTTCCGCGGCAACACGATTCCCGATGCGGCGGCGCTTGCGAGCGAAACCGGCTGGATCAGCTCCCGGCACGACTGACAGTTCGGGTCGCGTGACAGAATGCAGTCGTCGAGAGGAGGCCCGGTGCCCGACGAGAAGTCCCCGTCCCGCCAGATGCGCAAACGCACGGCGACGCGTGAAGCGATCATCGACGCCGCCGAGGCCCTCCTCGACGACGGAGGACTCGACGCAGTGACCCTGCCCGCGGTGTCCGATCGGGCGGACGTCGCGCTGCAGACCATCTACAACCGCGTCGGTACGCGTGACGCCCTTCTGCTCGCGGTCGCCGAACGAGCACTCGCCGCGAACCGCGAGTACATGGACGCCGCTTACGCCCGTCCGGGAACGGCTGAGGAGCGTGTGATGGGCGCGGCTGCGGCGTATGCCGCCTTCGCTGCCGAGCGACCGCACCAGTTCCGTCTGCTGGCATCGCCGCCGGACGTCCCGGAAGCGTTGGAGCGCATCGCCGATCTCACCGACGAGCAGAACGGCAAACTTGCGGACGCGATCCGCGATGGAGTCGCCGACGGCACCGCCCGAGCCGATCTCGACCCCGACTTGACCGCCACCCTGCTGTGGGCGGCGGTCAACGGGGTCCTGAGCCTGAGTTGGCACGTCGGACGCTATCGGCACGACGTGGACGAACTCCTCGCGCTGTTCGCATCATTGGTCGCCGACGGCCTCCGACCGCGGTGATCTGCTAGGCGTGATCGGCTAGGCCGACAGCTTCCGTTCGGCGCCGCCAGCGACCGTGTGAAACTCGTGGTCCCACCGCAGAAGAGGCGCGTGGCCCGCCCCCAGCACACCTCGGACCACACTGCCGACAACGAGGACCTGGTCGTTCACGGGCGTCGTCGACGCCGTCACGCACGAGAAGGTGGCGAGTGCGTCCGCCAGACGCAGGGTCCCGTCCGGTGACCGTTCGGCCCCGGCAGCGCGCAACGCGGCAAGGCGTTCGGCGTGCGTGGTCTTCGCCGTGAGGCGACGGACCAGTTCCAGATGATCTGCAGCGAGCACGGATAACGTCCATGGCCCACCCTTGCTGATAGCGGCGAGTCCGGGCCGCGTCGCCCCGACCGAGACGGCCAGCGCGAACGGATCCACCGACGCCGTCAGCACGGATGCGGCGACGAAGAACGCGTCGTCGCCTCCGTCTCGGACGGTCACCAGACCGACTCCGCTGCCATACGTCGCGAATGCGTCGTACAGGTTCGTGTCCGACCCCATCGGTTCAGAAGACCAGACGTCCGGGCGTGATCGCCGCGTCGAACCGCTCTTGCGCGTCGGCCCAGTTCGCGATGTTCCAGAACGCCTTGACGTAGTCACTCTTCACGTTCAGGTAGTCGAGGTAGAAGGCGTGCTCCCACATGTCGAGCTGAATGATCGGGACAAGCGTGGCCGGGATGTTGCTCTGCTGGTCGTACAGCTGAACGATGTGCAGTTTGCCGCCGAGCGTGTCCCACGCGAGGATCGCCCAACCCGACCCCTGAATGGTGAGTGCCGTCTGCTCGAAGTGCGCTCGGCTTGTCACCGCCGTCCGGCGAGAGGTTCTTCCAGAAGATGGAGTGGTTGATGTGACCGCCGAGGTTGAACGCGAGAGTCTTCTCCAGACCGACGATCGCACCGAAGTTCCCCGAGTCACGTGCCTCGGCCAACTTCTCGAGAGTGGTGTTCAGTCCGGCCACGTAATTCGCGTGGTGCTTGGAGTGATGCAGTTCCATGATCTTGCCGGAGATGTGCGGCGCGAGTGCGTCGTAGTCGTACGGGAGTTCGGGCAGCGTGTAGTCGGTCATGTCGACGTCCTTTCGAAGAGGTGCGTTCGCCACGCTATGACTTCAAGTGCACTTGAGGTCAACGGCTACAGTGGAGACATGGACCACACGGGCGTCACGCACCACGAGCCGGACGAACTCCTCACCGTCGGCGAGATGAGTCGCCGTACCGGCGTCGCAGTGTCCGCACTCCACTACTACGAGTCACTCGATCTGATCGCGTCACAACGAACGGCAGGCAACCAGCGCCGCTACCCGCGCCACATGCTGCGGCGAGTAGCGCTGGTGTCCGTGGCGAAGCGTCTCGGCATCCCGCTGTCCGATGTACAGGACGCCTTCGCCGAGGTCCCGCTCGACACGAGGCCGAGCCACGAGGACTGGCAACGCGCCTCACGCCGATGGAAGACCACACTCGAACAGCGCAGGCTCGGCATCGAGAAGCTCGAGAAGGAGCTCACCGGATGCATCGGCTGCGGCTGCTTGTCGATGAAGGCGTGCGGTCTGCTCAATCCGGACGACGAATTGGCCCAGACAGGATCGGGCGCCCGGCGTGTCCCGTTGTGAGCGTCGTGTGATCCCCGACCAGGACGAATGAGTGATCTCACCGGAGTGCCACTTCGGCGCCGACGGCCAAGAGGTCCGAGACGTCGGCGATCTTGATGCGCGGACGCCCTTCCGCACTGCCCGCAGTGCGGAAGGGCGTCGATGCGACGCCAGCCGTCAGCGTCGATGACACACGCGCCATTGCGTTCGGCCAGGGCGACGACATCGTTGCCCACGCGTCGATCGGTGCGCGTCGCCAAGTCGTCGATCACCGATCGCGCCGTCTCTTCGGCGCATCGCCGATTGGCGCCGATTTCGCCACGCGCACCACGCTTGATCCACCCCGCGACGTACTGCCCGGCGATTGTCTCGCCCGATTCTGCGTCGACCACGCGGCCGTCCCGATGGGGAACTGTTCCGGCCCCCGAGTCGAATGGGAGTCCGTCCAGCGGGGCACCCCGGAAACCGACCGCTCCGATGATGAGTCCGGTCTCGATCACGTCCGCGGATCCGTCGTGGTCCACTTCGAGGCCGGTCACCGACCGATCACCCAGGACGGCCCGGGGAGTCGTGTCGAAACGGAACACGAGGCGGCGGTCGTGGTTGCGTGTTCGAGTGTCGACGAGGGTGCGCAAGAGCGCGACCGCCGAGTTGTCGGCGTCCGACTCGTCGCCGACTGGATCGCCGACGACGATGTCTGCCGGAAGGTCGACCAATGCGGCGACCTCGCCGACGGTGAACGCGGCTTGCGCCGGGCCGCGTCGTCCGAGGATGACGACTTCTCGCACGGTGCTCGTCCGGAGGGCATCGAGCGCGTGATCGGCTATGTCGGTGGTCGCGAGCGCGTCGGGGTCGGCGAGGAGAACGCGTGCGACGTCGAGCGCGACGTTCCCGTTGCCGATCACCACCGCGCGGTCAGCGGACAGATCGACGGCGAGACCTGCGGCGTCGGGATGACCGTTGTACCAGGCGACGAAGTCACCGGAACCGATGTATCCGGCACGGTCCTCGCCGGGGACTCCGACCGTCTTCGACACCGGCGCGCCGTGCGCGAACACGACCGCGTCGTACGACGACGAGAGGTCGTCGGGAGTCACGTGCACGCCGACATCGATCCCGAGCAGGTACCGGAATCGCGGTGACGACGTGGTCGAGTCGAGAACGTCGCCGACTTTCTTGGTAGTCGGGTGATCGGGCGCGACACCGGCGCGGATCAAGCCCAGTGGCGTCGGCAATCGCTCGATGACGTCGACGTACACGTTCGGCTCGGTGAGCAGCTCTGCGGCCGCGTACAACCCCGCAGGTCCCGCGCCCACGACGGCGACTCGGGCCGGCGAATGGACACGAGTCGGCGGCGCGGGTCGGAACGGGACGAGTCCGTCCCGCACATCGTGATCGCGGTAGTACGCGGCGTTGATGTCGACGAACACCTGCTGATTCGGGCGGAGAGCGTCAGTATGAACGATCGCATCCACCGGGCACTCCGGAACGCACGCGCCGCAGTCGATGCAGGTGGCCGGGTCGACGTACAACATGTCGGCGGTCGCGAAGGCCGGTTCGTCGGGTGTGGGATGAATGCAGTTCACCGGACACGCAGCGACGCACCCGGCGTCGTTGCAGCACGATTGGGTGATCACATGGCTCATCGGACCACCGTCACCCGGCCGCCGCGGCCCGGTGTGAACGGCAGCCCGCGGAACACCACCCGTTCTGCCCGTTCGGTGGTCGGCAGCACACGGAACTCGCTCAACACGGTTCGCAGGATCACCGCCATCTCCATGTTTGCGAACGACGCCCCGATACAGCGCCGATTTCCGCCGCCGAAGGGCACCCACGCATAGGTGTCGGGCATGCGGCCGAGAAAACGTTCGGGCATGAACTCGTCGGGTCGCGGAAAGTTTCGCGGATCATTGTGCGCGACAGACGCCGCAACGTACACGTTCATACCGTGCGGGATCACCCACTCGCCGAGCGCCATTCGATCGGCGCGCACCGTTCGCACGGTCCCGTCGATCACGGTGCGCGAGCGCATCACCTCGTGAATGGTGGCCTGCAGATAGGACGACCCGCCGCCCTCGATCTCAGCGACGAGCCTCTGCAGAACGTGAGGATTGCGGCTCAACCGTTCGAACGCCCACGCGAGCGACGTGGCAGTCGTCTCGTGACCGGCGGCGAGAAGCGTCACGAGCTCATCACCGATCTCCTCGTGTGTCATCGCCGATCCGTCGTCGTACCGGGCTCGGAGCAGGAGCGACAGGACGTCGGTCCTGGTGTCGAACTCCGGGTCGGATTCAGCCCGGCGGATGAGCCGCTCCAGAATCTCATCGAAATGCTTCCGCATGGCGAGGTGACGGCGCCACGGGCTCAACGGACCCCAATCCCACTGCAGCGGACGGATTGCGAAGATCGTCGCACCGAATCTGATCCACCTGGGCATGAGTTCCCGGAGTTCATCGAACTCGGCGCCCTCGGCCCCGAACACCGCCCGCAGAATGATGTTCAGTGTGATGCTCATCGTCGACGGGTGCGTCGGAAACTGCTTCCCGATCGGCCAGGTGGCGATCTCCTTGCGGGTCTCCTCCTCCGCGATCGACTCGAAGTCCCGAAGGCTGCGACCGTGGAACGGTGGGGTGGTGGGGTGAGCAGTTTCCGGTCCCGGCGGTGTTCGGAGGTCTGTTTGCCGAAGATCGACCCGGATCCGAACATGACGTCGAGACTCGGTTCGATCCCGCCCGCGACGTCGGACGGGACGTGGAACAGTTCGTCGAACATCGTGGGCTCGGTGATCACGACGGTCCGCCCGAAGCTCAGCAGGGGCATGGTGAACGTCGGCCCGTAACGCTCGGCGAGTTCGGCCAACGATCGCGGCCGGTCGGTGACGAACCGGATCTGCGCGCGAGGACTGAAGCGCGGACCGTCAGGAAGTCGAACAGGCGCCTGCGAGGTCGTCGAGGTGTCGGTGGACAGTCGTGTGGTCATGAGGGCCTCCCGCGGCGTCGCGCTGTGATGTGCTTCTCATGGTCTTCACTCCTCGTTCACATCGGTAGGTGCATTCGCACCAGAGCACCTTCATGTGAGTGCACTCTGCAGCGGATAGTCTCGGGCAATGGACTCCTCCGAGTGCACGCCTGCTGTGAAAGACTTGATCCGTCGAGCCGCGCAGGCGGTGATCGACGCACCGCCCGATTGGTTCGACGAGATCGATGAGGCCGCGTTCCAGGCGCCCGACACGCGACCGGTAGCCGACGACCCCGCGCTGCGTGCCCTGACAGTCCGCAACACCCACGCCATGCTCACTCGCTGGGCGACGGCCAACGTCGACGCTCCCGGTGTGCCCGTTCCGCCGTTCATCGACAACATCCAGGAGACCGCGCGCCTGATGGTCGCGCGCGGGCACACCGACGCCAGCGGCGAGGCGTACCGATTGGGCCAGAACGTCGCGTGGCGTCGATGGATGAAGATCGCGTTCGGCCTCACGTCCGACACGGACGACCTACGGGACATGCTCGACGTGTCCGCCGAGCTCATCGGAACGTTCGTCGACGCGACGATCGAGGCGCTGACCGCGCAGATCGCCGTCGAGCGTGAACACGTCGTACGAGGCCGAGACACCGCACGACTCGACGCGGTGTCGTTGATCGTCGACGGCGGCGCCGTGGACGTGCCTGCGGCCGAACGGTTGCTGGGATATCGATTCGAGCAGCCGCACACCGCGATCGTCGTGTGGACGACAGCACCGTCGCCTCGGCTGTCCGAACTCGAACACACCGCCGACACTCTCGCTGCTCATCTGGGTGCCACTCGGACCGTGCGCGTGGTGGCGAGTCCCGGAGCAGTGTGGGCGTGGTTCGCATCCGTCAACCGCGACCGACTCCACGACGTCGAGTCAGCTCTGGCCATCGGCAACCGGCGGCACGTCGCGATCGGCTCGACAGGTACGGGCATCGACGGCTTCCGGACGTCGCACCTCGACGCCGTGAGCACTCAGCGGATGATGGCCCGGATGGACACCGACCACGCCGTCGCGACCTTCGACGACGTGGAAGGCGTCCTGCTGGCAACCGCATCGCCGGACCGCGCCGACCGGTTCGTCTCGCACACCCTCGGTCCGCTCGAGAACAGCCATCCGGATGTTCGAGCAGCGGTGCGGGAGTACCTTCGCGCCGAGTGCAACGCGTCGCGCGCTGCCCAGACGTTGTTCACTCACCGAAACACGCTGCTCCGCCGGATCAAGCGAGCGGACGAACTCCTCCCCCGCCCACTCGGCGAGAATGCGCTCAACATCGGAATCGCACTCGAGATCCGCCACTGGCGCGGATCGGCGAACGAAACGATCAGCGAGTCTCGCAGATGACCACCGGGATGTCGCGGGAGGTGCGCTTCTGGTACGACGCGTAGCCGCCGTACGCGGCCACGATCTGCGGCCAGAGCCGCGCCTTCTCGTCCGGGGTGGCGGTCCGAGCAGTCACGGGGCGGGTCACGCCGTTGATGACGATCCCGGCGTCGGGCGTCGCCTGCAGATTCCGATACCAGTCGGGATGGCGATCGTCGCCGCCCTTCGATGCCACCAGGACGATCCGTTCGGCGTCGTGAACGGGGCTGGTGAGGAAACATGATCGAGGGAGGCCGGACTTCCGTCCGACCGTGTGGAGTTCCACGGTCGGCATGCCGAACGGGGTCGACAGCAGTCGGCCGCCGCTGACCGCCAGGATCAGTCGGTGACCGCGGTTCATCAGTTTGCTTCCGAGGTCTTTCACGGTGTTCGAGTTCATCGGCGTTCCTCATGTTGTGCCCACCAGTCGACGATGCGGTCGACGACGTGCTGCGGTGAGCGGACCCAGTTGATGTGATCGTTCGACGCACCGTCGGGTACGTCCTGGTCGCGGTAGTGCCATCGTGTGACGGCTGTCGGTGTGAACAGGCGACCGGCGAGATCGTCGACGGCGGTCGTCGGCGACAGTCGATCGTGGTCGAGGCTGATGACCAGCGCCGGGGTGTCGATCTGCCTCGGCACGTCGAACGGAGGTGTGCCGGTGAGGACCATCCGTGACCATTCACGCATCAGCGTCCGCGCGCCGGGTCCCCCGAAGGCGGGCTTCGGGAGGTGCCCGAACAATGCAGTGGCGACCGGGACGATCACGCCGGCCATGAACGCGATCAGCAGACCGCCGTGCGGGAAGTGCCGGTAGAACGGATAGGCGCCGCCGACGGTCACCACGCCCTCCACGGGAGTCCGGGTCAGCTCGTGGCCCGCCGCCAATTGTGCGCCGAGACTGTGGCCGAGCAGGATGACCGGGCGGTCGGGGTTCTCCCTTCGGACCACCGCAACGGCTGCCTCGATGTCGCCTATCTCGTCGTCATAACTCCAGTCCGCTGCACGTCCGGCCCGCGGCTGATCACGCTCGAACCCTCGACGGCCGAGTGCGCGCGCATCCCATCCGTGGGTCGCGAACGCCTCTGTCACTGGTCTGTAGAAGCCGGACCCGATCGCCATCGCCGGGGCGATGAGAACAATCGGCGAGGTCATCGCGCGTGGGCGACGGCCATCGGCACGCCCGTCAGTTCCTCCGACACCGCCCACAGCCGCCGGATCCCTTCGTCGGTGCCCGGACGGATCATCGGGCGTCGGACGGGTGACCCGAAGCCGGCAAAGGTCGGACCGTAGAGCGTCCCGCCGACCGCCGCGGGATCAGTCGCCGCGCGAAGTTGGCTGAGGGCCCCGCGTGGGACCGACATCCCGAAGAACCGCGCCGTGTAGCCGCCGAGTGCGCCGAAGACGCCGCCTCCACCTGCCTGATGAGTTGTCGTCTGCAAGTCGGAATCGGTCCAACCGGGATGGCCCGACAGCGCCTTCGCGCGAGCGCCCGCCTCGACGAACAGCCTGTTGAGGCCGATCGCGAAGTGCAGATTGGCGAGTTTGGAGTTCCCGTACGCGCGCCACGCGTTGTACGTGCCGGCGAGGAACGGATCGGCTGGGTCGAGATTTCGGCCTTGGTGGCGCGCGACGCTGGTCACGGTCACCACGCGACCGGAGTCGGCGGCAAGCACCGCGGGCAGGAGGTCGGCTGTCCAGGTCCAGTGGCCGAGGTGATTGGTTCCGAGCTGCGTCTCGAAACCATCGACGGTTCGGCCCTCGGGCGTCGCCATGACGCCCGGGTTGTTGATCAGCAGGTCGATGCGATCATGCTGGTCGAGGACGCGGGCTGCCGCAGCCCGCACGGATTCCTGCGATGAGAGGTCGAGCGGCACGATCTCGATCGATGCGCTCGGGGTCTGCGCGAGAATCGCCGTCGTGGCGCCGTTCGCCTTGTCGATGTTTCGAGCGCCGATGACGACATGTGCCCCTTTGCTCGCCAGGGCGGTCGCCGTTGCGAGCCCGAGGCCCCCGTTGCCGCCGGTGACGACTGCGACGCGGCCGTCCTGCTGTGGAATGTCCTAGGAACGATAAGTGAGCAGTGTCAACATTCACGGGCGGATCGGCTCGAAATCCGCACACCGGGACCATTTATCGACATACCGTTTCGATCGTGGACACCGATCACGACGACGCCGACACCCGCGCCCTCGCCGAAGCCATCGAGTCGATCCTGCTCGGCGGGGACCGAACGCTCAGTCCGAACGATCTCGCCGAGCGCACCGGAATCGACGCCGACTACAGTCGCCGACTCTGGCGATCGATGGGGTTCCCCATCACCGACGACGACGCGATCACCCTGACCGACAACGATCTCGCCGCGATGAAACGTGTGAAACACGCACTCGATCTCGGAGTGGTCAGCCCCGCGACCATGACCGCTCTCGCTCGGCAGACCGGTCAGGTGTTCTCTCAGCTCGCCGAAAGCGAGGGGAACGAGCTGTTTCGCGTGGCACTGTCGGCGGTGAACGACGATCCCGATGGAAAGGACGCGCTCGTCCGGCTTCTCGCCGACGACCTCGTCCCGCTTATCGAGAGCATGCACTCGTACGTCTGGCGCCGACAGTTGGCCGCCTATGTGGCGCGGACGGTCGCCCGCTACGAGCGGTCGGGGACCGCCGACGTCGATGTGACGGTCGGATTCGCCGACATCTCTGGTTACACATCATTGTCGAGGCACGCCACGGAGTCGGACCTCGCCGGACTCCTCGAGCTGTTCGAGTCCGTGGCGACGGACGCGGTCGGCGCACACGACGGTCGCGTGGTGAAACTGATCGGCGACGCAGTCCTCTTCACCACGGCCGAACCGACCGCCGGAGTCGCGATCGCAGCAGAACTGCTCGCCCTGTGGCCCGCCGACAGGCCGCCGGTCCGCGCGGGGCTGGCGACGGGCACCGTCTTACGAAGGGTCGGCGACGTGTTCGGTCCGACGGTCAACATCGCCAGTCGACTCACCTCATTGAGTCGACCGAACGAGGTCCGAGTCGACGAGAAGACCGCGGCTGCGCTCGTCGATCGACACCGATTGGTCGAACAGGATCCCCAGGACGTCCGCGGATACGACGGCCTCCGATCGTGGACACTAATGTCGGGACCGTGATCACTGCAGACGATGTCCGCGCCGCCCGCCGTCGAACCGGCGACTATGTGAGACGCACACCCATTCTACGCGCGGACGCCCACGAGTCCGGCGCCGACATCTGGTTCAAGGCCGAGTTCCTGCAGCGCTGCGGAGTGTTCAAAACCAGGGGCGCCTTCAATCGTCAACTGCGCGCCCGGGAGAACGGACTCCTCGACGCCGCGACCGGAATCGTCGCGGCGTCAGGCGGAAACGCGGGCCTCGCCAATGCGTACGCGGCCTCGGTGCTGGGCGTGCCCGCCACTGTGTTCGTCCCCGAGACCGCACCCCGGGTGAAGGTGGATCGGCTCCGGGCGTTCGGCGCGGACGTGCGGCAGGTCGGCACCGAGTACTCCGAGGCCTACGCCGCGTCCCAGAGTCATGTCGCCGAGACCGGTGCGCTGTTCTCCCACGCATACGACCAGCCCGACATCGCCGCAGGCGCGGGCGTGATCGGTCTCGAGATCGTCGACGACGTGCCAGACGTCGACACTATCGTCGTCGCCGTGGGCGGCGGAGGCCTGTTCGCGGGCATCGCCGCTGCCGTTCACGATCACGGCGTACGAGTGGTCGCCGTCGAACCAGAACTGATTCCGACCCTGCACGACGCTCTCGACTCCGGGCATCCCGTGGACGTCTCGGTGTCGGGCGTGGCGGCCGACTCGCTCGGCGCCCGCCGGATCGGCGACGTCGGATTTCAGGTTGCTCAAGCCACCGACCCGATCAGCGTGCTCGTGACCGACGACGACATCGTCGATACTCGTCGAGCGCTGTGGGACGAGTACCGGATCCCGGCGGAGTACGGTGCTGCGGCAGCACTCGCCGCGTTGCGCGGCGGCGCGTACGTTCCCGCACGGTCCGAGACCGTGGCGGTGATCGTGTGCGGCGCGAACACCGACCCGTCGACCCTCCGGTGACAACCCGGTTAGCATGGCCCGCATGACGTCTGACCGCCCCTGGCACGAGCTCGACGCCCACGACTGGCGCGAGCGAATCACGTCGGGATCGGCGACGACGGTGGACGGCATCCGCGCGTCGCTGCAGCGGATCGACGACCTCGATGATTCGCTCAACGCATTCGCCGTGGTTCTCGCCGACGAAGCACTCGCCGCTGCGCGGACACTCGACGCACTCCCTGACAGTGAGCACGGACCGTTGCATGGCGTGCCGATCGCGATCAAGGAGGAGAACGACGTCGCCGGCTGTGTCACGACTTTCGGCACATCGGCCAACAGGACCCCGGCATCTGCCGATTCGCACATCGTGGCATTGCTGCGGAAGGCGGGCGCGATCATCATCGGCAAGACCCGGATGCCTGAGTTCGGGGCATGGCCGTTCACCGAATCCGCTTCGGGCGGGATCACTCGCAATCCGGTCGACCCTTCACGCACACCGGGCGGGTCGAGTGGCGGCACCGCCGCCGCGGTGGCGTCCGGCATGGTGCCGGCGGGCATCGGCGGCGACGGAGGCGGCTCCATTCGCATCCCGTCCGACCGGTGCGGCCTGTTCGGGCTGAAGCCGCAGCGCGGGCGGGTGAGCCCCGCGCCGTACCCGCACCTGTGGTGGGCCCTGGGCACGATCGGACCGCTGACCAGGACGGTGCGCGACTCTGCGCTGATCTACGACGTGATCTCCGGATCGACGCCCACCGATCTGTTCACGACCGAACCGATCGGTTCACTCGTCGGCTCTCTGGAGAGGGGCCCGCGGCTGCGCATCGGATGGTCGATCGCGTCCGGCACTCCTGGGTTGCACCCGCATCCCGACAACGTGGCGGCGGTCCACCGCATCAGCGAACTGCTTCGATCGGCAGGCCACACAGTGGTCGAGTATCACCCGAAACACTCCGACCCGACGGCGGCGTTTGTCCCTCAGTTCTTCGCAGGCATCCGGAGCGAGGCACAGGCCGTCGAGGACTACAGCGCTCTCGAACAGCGGACTCGGTCGGTCTACCGGCTCGGGTCCTGGGTCACCACGGCGGTGCGGGAGAGCGCGATCCGGCGCGGAGAGAGAATCGCGGGCCAGGCGGACCGGATGTTCGACGACGTCGATGTGCTTCTCACCCCGACTGTCGCCGATCGGCCGCGGCCTGCCGGTGTGCTGAGTGGCGCGGGGCCCGTTCGTGCATTGATCTCGTCACGCCCGTCGATCGCGTACACGGCTGTGTGGAACGTGACCGGCCATCCCGCAGCCACCGTGCCTGCAGGACTTGGAACCGACGGACTTCCGGTGTCCGTGCAGATCGTCGGACCCCGCAACGGCGAACCCCGCCTCATCTCACTGGCGGCCGAGATCGAAGCGTCCGTCTGACCGACGACGGCAGCCGAGCTCGAGCAGTTGCTCGAGCTCGGCTGCCTCGTGTCGGGACCTGCAGAAGGTCCTACTTTGCGGGAACGACGGCGCCCTTGACCGTGACCTCGACCTTGTTGGTCTTCGAGTCCCAGGTGATGGTGCCGTTCTCGAAGGTCGACTTCTTGACGGTGCCCTCCTCGGTCTCGTCGCTCGTCGCGGCGCCAAGAGGTCCATCGGAACCGGACTCTCCGTCGTCGGACGGCTTGCCCGACGCGTCGCGTTCGACGTTCCAGGCGTCGCGGATCTTGCCCCACGTGATGAATGCGGGCGTGCCGGCATCCGCGTTCTTCGCTGTGATGACGCCGCCGTCGAACTGCTGGAACACGACACCGCTGTCGCTCGTGCCCGCGTAGTCGTCGTCACCGGCCTTCGGCTTGCCGAGGTCGGTGCGCTGCTTGTCCGTCGCGGCCGAGTACTTCGCGGCGATCGGTCCGGTCAGCGTGACCTTGGTGCCGTCGGCGGCGGTCAGCTCCACGTCCTTCGCCTTGTCGGCGCCTGTCGAATCACTCGAGCTCGTCGACCCGTCGGCGCTTGTCGAAGCGACCGCAGTCGACGAGTCGGCTCCGTCGTCCGACTTGTCGTCACTGCAACCCGCCACCACTGCCGCGGTGAGCGCCAACGCTGCGGCGACCCCCGCCGTCCGTCGCATGATGTCTCGCATGATGTCCTTTCGATCTTCGTCGAGTCGATCTCCGGTCGAGGCCGGTGGATGTTCTTCGATCCCACCGACTCCGCTTGACGAGACTAGCCAAGGTTTGCTGGTTGGGAGCCGTTCTGACTCATAACAGTTCGAAGAATATTCATTCAATCGGACTACAACGGGCATAGTCGGCCCAGTTTCGACTCGAAACACCTTCTCCTATACGTTCGTATAGTCGCCTGTAAGGAGCCTCACGTGACCGATATCAACATCGAGACCATCACCGTCGACGTCGACGGAATGCACCTCGTCGGAGACCGCCGCCGCACCGCGTCGACAACGGGCTCACCCATCGTCCTGCTCCACGGCGGCGGCCAGACCCGCCACTCGTGGGATCGCAGCGCCGACGCCCTCGCCGTCCGCGGCCGGGACGTCTACACGTTCGATCTGCGCGGTCACGGTGACAGTTCGTGGGCGCACGACGGTTACGGCATCGGCGGATTCGTCACCGATCTTCGCGGGGTCTTGCTGACCCTCGACGCGCCTCCCGTGTTGATCGGGGCATCGCTCGGAGGCATCACCAGCCTCTGCGTGACGGGTGAACAGCCCGGATCAGTGTCGGCGCTTGTCATGGTCGATGTCGTGGTCGACGTGGAACCCGCAGGCATCGACCGCATCAAGGCGTTCATGAGCGGTCACATCGACGGCTTCGACACCTTGGACGACGTCGCCGACGCGATCGCCGCGTACACCCCCGGCCGGGCTCGCACGCGGAATCTCGACGGTCTGCGCAAGAACGTCCGGCAGCGTGACGACGGACGCTGGTACTGGCATTGGGACCCCGCGTTCATCCTCGGTGACGGGGATGAAGCCCGGACCGTCACCGACCCCACCCGCCTCCGGGCAGCCGCCACGAGGGTCGATGTCCCGACGCTCATCGTGCGGGGCGGCAAGTCCGACGTCGTGAGCGACGCGGGTATCGCGTCGATGAAACAGCTGATCCCCCACGCCGATGTGGCCGATGTCGCCGCGGCGGGCCACATGGTGGCCGGCGACGACAATCAGGTGTTCGCGGCGTCCATCGAAGAGTTCCTCGACCGGCACGGTCTGTGATGCGGCTGCGTCTGGCCGATCTCGCCGACCCGCGATTGGACGCGTTCGCCGCGGAATCGCGCGCCCACCACGCGACCACGAACGGAGCCCGCGGTCCGGCCGACCTCGACGGACTCCGCGCCATGCGTGCTCAGATCGCCGCACGGCCATCCGTGGCGGACCCGGCGGCCCGCACCTCGACCATCGACGGTGTTCCGGTCCGAATCCTGGAACCGTCGTCAGGTCTGAGCCGCGGGGTCTACCTCGCGCTCCACGGAGGCGGCTTCTACCTCGGCTCGGCCGTGCGCAACGATCCACGTCACCGGGACCTCGCCGAATCGCTCGACGTCACCGTCGTCGCGCCCGATTACCGACTCGCGCCAGAGCATCCATGGCCCGCGGCAGGCGACGACTGCGAGACGGTCGCACGGTGGCTGATCGACCATGCGGGAGCAGAGTTCGGAACGGACCGCTTGATCATCGGCGGCGCGTCGGCAGGAGCGACGCTGGCACTCACCACACTGTTGCGTCTCCGAAACCACGATCTGTCCGGCGAGTATCGCGGCGCCGTCCTGACCTTCGGCACCTACGACATCAGCGGCCGAACACCGATGGGTCGCGCGATCGACGACGAGTACTTCATCGAGGCGTACGTCGGACACGTCGACGACCGGAGCCACCCCGACATCTCCCCCGTGTTCGCCGATCTCCGTGGACTCCCGCCCGCTCTGCTGACCGTCGGCGCCGACGACGTCGTGCTCGAGCACAGCCTGGTGCTGGCGGCACGCCTGACGGCCGCTCGATCGGACGTGACCCTGAACGTGTATCCCGACGCGCCCCATGCCTTCACCGGAGCTCCGACGGCGATGGCGTCCGCCGCGTGGGACGACATGTACCGATGGATCGACGGTCTCCTATGACGCAGCCACATCCGCGGCTCGCGGTTGTCGTCCTCTGCGCAGCGGGCATCGTGGTCGCACTGATGCAGACGATCATCGTCCCGCTGATCCCGAGCCTCCCCGCGCTGATCCACACCTCGGACAACAATTCGTCGTGGGCGCTGACGATCACCCTGCTGGTCGGGGCGGTCGGAACCCCGATCGCAGGTCGTCTCGGCGACATGTTCGGCAAGCGGCGCGTCCTCGTCGGCAACATGCTCGCCGTGACCCTCGGCTCCGTGGTCTGCGCGGTGTCGACGAGCCTCATTCCGTTCCTGATCGGCCGCGGTCTGCAGGGCATCGGAATCGGCACCATCGCGGTCGGCATCAGCATCATGCGCGACATCGTCCCTCCCGCGCGTCTCGCGTCGTCCGTCGGCACGATGAGCGCATCCCTGGGAGTCGGAGGCGCGTTGGGTCTGCCGTTCTCCGCGATCATCGCTCAGCACATCAGCTGGCACGCACTCTTCTGGATCAGTGCGGCGACGGCCCTGGCCTGTGCGCTCGCGATCCTCGTCTACGTTCCGGAGAGTCCGTCGATCGCAGGCGGCCGCTTCGACGCCGTCGGCGCACTCGGCCTCGCCGCCGCACTGACCTTCATCCTGCTCCCGGTGTCCAAGGGAGCCGCGTGGGGTTGGACGAGCCCGATCACCGTGACCGGGTTCGTCGCGTTCGCTGTCGCAGCTGTGCTCTGGTGGAGATATGAGCGCCGGGTCGCCAATCCCCTGATCGATCTCGACACTCTCACCAGTAGACCGATTCTGCTCACCAACATCGCATCCGTCGCGACCGGCTTCGCGTTCTACGCAATGCAGATGGCGCCGATCCAGATCCTCATGGCGCCGGAAGGAGCACCGGCGGGCCTTGGCATGAGCATGGTGCTGGCGAGTCTCATCCTGATGCCGACCGGACTCGTGATGTTCGGTTTCTCGTATGTGAGTGCCTGGCTCACACGTCGACGGGGCGCCCGGGTGTCGCTCGCGACGGGTGGACTCGTGATCGGCGCAGGGTACATCGTGTTCCTGGTGATGCTCCTCGGTCCGTGGGCCATCGCCTGGTGGTGGATCATCGGCTCGAGCAGCCTCGTCGGCGCCGGTCTCGGCATCGCCTACTCGGCGATGCCCGCTCTCATCATGCAGGTGGTGCCGGTCAGTCAGACCGGTGAGGCCAACGGCGTCAACGCCCTCATGCGTTCGGTCGGCACAGCTGCCGCCACCGCGGTCGTCGGCATGGTCCTGACGGCGTCCACGGTGGCCGTCGCCGGGCACCACGTCCCCACCGTGGCCGCCTACACCACCACCACGGTCATCTGCGTCGGCGTGTGCCTTCTCGCCTTCGTGACCGCAATCGCGATCCCGAAACGGACCGCGCTCGTCATCGACGAGGTCGCGTAGGCACCGAACAGAAACAGCGGGCCCACCCTGTGAAGGGTGGACCCGCTGATGTCACTTCGCCGTCGATCAGCCTTGAGCTGCGGCGAGGGCGGCGTTGAGCGTCGCACTCGGACGCATCGCGGCGTCCAGCTTCTCGAGATCGGCCTGGTAGTAGCCGCCGAGTTCGACGGCGTTGCCCTGCACTTCGCCGAGCTCGGCGACAATCGTGGCCTCCTGAGCCGCGAGCGTCTCGGCGAGCCCTGCGAACGTGGCCGCCAACTCGGCGTCCTCGGTCTGAGCGGCCAGTTCCTGGGCCCAGTACAGCGCGAGGTAGAACTGGCTGCCCCGGTTGTCGAGCTCGCCTGTCGTCCGCGACGGCGACTTCCGGTTGTCGAGCAGCTTGCTGGTCGCGGCGTCGAGCGTGGTGCCGAGGATCGCGGCCTTCGGGTTGTCGTTCTTGCGACCGAGGTCGTCGAGGCTCGCCGCGAGGGCGAGGAACTCACCGAGCGAGTCCCAGCGAAGGTGGTTCTCTTCGACGAGCTGCTTGACGTGCTTCGGCGCCGAGCCGCCCGCACCGGTCTCGTAGAGGCCGCCGCCCGCCATCAGCGGGACGATCGACAGCATCTTGGCGCTGGTGCCGAGCTCGAGGATCGGGAACAGGTCCGTGAGGTAGTCGCGGAGGATGTTGCCGGTCACCGAGATGGTGTCCAGACCGCGCATCGCACGCTCGAGGGTGTAACGCATCGCGCGGACCTGCGACATGATCTGGATGTCCAGACCCTCGGTGTCATGATCGGCCAGGTACTTCTTGACCAGCGTGATCAGGTTGTTCTCGTGCGGGCGGTACGGGTCGAGCCAGAACACTGCCGGCATTCCCGATGCACGCGAACGGTCGACGGCGAGCTTCACCCAATCCTGGATCGGCGCGTCCTTGACGATGCACATGCGCCAGATGTCGCCCTGCTCCACGTTCTGCGACAGCAGAACCTCACCGGTCGACGCGTCGACGATGTTGGCGACGCCACCCTCCGGAATCTCGAAGGTCTTGTCGTGCGAGCCGTATTCCTCGGCCTTCTGCGCCATCAGGCCGACGTTCGGCACGGTGCCCATGGTGGTGGGGTCGAACGCGCCGTTGGTCTTGCAGAAGTTGATGATCTCCTGGTAGATCCGGGCGAAGGTCGACTCGGGCATCACTGCCTTCGTGTCCTTCTTGCGGCCGTCGGCGCCGTACATCTTGCCGCCGATGCGGATCATCGCGGGCATCGACGCGTCGACGATGACGTCGCTGGGCGAGTGGAAGTTCGAGATGCCGCGTGCCGAGTCGACCATCGCCAGCTCGGGACGGTGCTCGTGGCAGCGGTGCAGATCCTCGACGATCTCTTCGCGCTTCGACGCCGGGAGGCTCTCGATCTTGTCGTACAGATCGACCATGCCGTTGTTGACGTTCACGCCCAGTTCGTCGAAGAGGTCGCCGTGCTTGGCGAAGGCGTCCTTGTAGAACACCTTGACGCAGTGGCCGAAGACGATCGGGTGCGAGACCTTCATCATCGTCGCCTTGACGTGGAGCGAGAACATGACGCCGGTCTCCTTGGCGTCGTTGAGCTGCTCCTCGTAGAACTCCAGGAGCGCCTTCTTGCTCATGAACATGCTGTCGATGACGTCGCCCTTGTCGAGCGGAACCGTCTTCATCAAGTGCGTCTCGCCGTCGGGGGTCACGACCTCCATGCGGGCTTCGCATGCGTGATCCATGATCATCGACTTCTCGCCGGCGTAGAAATCGCCGTGGTGCATGTGTGCGACGTGCGACTGCGATGCCATCGACCACTTGCCCATGCTGTGCGGGTTCTTGCGAGCGTATTCCTTGACGGCCTTCGGCGCGCGGCGGTCCGAGTTGCCTTCGCGCAGCACCGGGTTCACGGCGCTGCCCAGACACGCCGAGTACCGGTCGCGGATCTCGACCTCTTCGGGAGTCTTGGGATCCTGCGGGTAGTCGGGCAGATCGTAGCCGTGCTCACGCAGCTCGGCGATCGCGGCGTTGAGCTGCGGGACCGACGCGCTGATGTTGGGGAGCTTGATGATGTTGGTGTCCGGGTCCTGGGTCAGTCGACCCAGTTCGGCGAGGTTGTCGGGGACTCGCTGGTCCTCGGTCAGCCGCTCGGGGAACGCCGCGAGAATGCGGGCGGCCACCGAGATGTCGCTCGTCTGGACGTCGATCCCGGCGGGCTCGGCGAAGGTGCGGATGATCGGCAGGAACGCTGCGGTGGCGAGGCGAGGCGCCTCGTCGGTGAGCGTATAGATGATCGTCTGCTTCTGGGAGGTCATGGTTGCAGCCTCTTCTGATCGTCGTCGTTCTTGTGGAACTCGTTGCTATCGCTGACATTGTCCCGCCGAACGTGACCCAGTGCGCGCGGTCCCGGGAATTGCGAGGCAGCACACACAGCGATCGGCCACTGACCTGCACTGCTTGCTGTGTACAGCAGTTCGGGTCGTCTGGTGGGACGGTTTTCTTTCGATCGGCCGGTATGACCCGGCGATTCGGGGCGCTCGGCGGAGTGATTGTCCGTCTCCCGCTTCGCTATTCATTCTAGCGATGTCGATATTCGCCATGCCCGGCACGCCTGCACCGCGACAGGCCGATAACCTCGGCGTAGATCCCCCGTGAAGGAGTCCGATGTCAGCCTCGTCCGCACCGATCACGTTCAGCCATGGCCCGACATGGCGAAACCGAGTCGCACTCGCCCCGCTGACCAACCTGCAAAGCGGGTCCGACGGCGTTTTGAGCGACGACGAACACACCTGGCTCACTCGGCGTGCCGAAGGAGGCTTCGGTCTGGTCATGACGTGCGCGGCGTTTGTCAGCAGCGCAGGCCATTCGTTTCCGGGCCAACTGGGCGTCTCTGACGACACGCACCTCGCAGGGCTGACACGCCTCGCCGACGGTCTCCGCGCGGCGGGTTCGGTGTCGTCGCTTCAGCTCCAGCATGGCGGTCGTCGCGGTGACCGTGCCCTGTCCGACGATCTCGTCGCTCCGTGGGACGACGCGAAGTACGGTGCCACCGCACTCACCACCGAGGGCGTCGAGCAGATGGTCGACGACTTCGCGACCGCTGCGCGCCGCGCCGAGCAGGCCGGCTTCGACGGTGTTGAGATCCACGGTGCTCACGGATACCTGATCGCGCAGTTCCTCGACGGACGAAGCAACACGCGCACCGACCGATACGGCGGCAGCGCCGACAACCGCTTCCGGGTGGTTCACGAGACGGTCGCCGCCATCCGAGCCGCCACGGGCCCCGACTTCCAGCTCGGTCTGCGTCTATCCCCCGAGCGATACGGGATCGTGCTCGACGAGGCTCGGGAACTCGCCGCACAGGTGATGGCCGACGGCGCCATCGACTATCTCGACATGTCGATGTGGGACGCGTTCAAGATGCCGCACGGTGAAGAGCCCGGCGATCGACCACTGCTCGACCTCTTCACCGAACTCCCCCGCGGCGACGTCCGCCTCGGGGTGGCAGGCAAGATCTTGACCGCGGCGCAGGTCCGCGAATGCCTTGAGCGGGGCGTCGACTTCGTGCTCGCAGGCACCGCGGGCATCCTTCATCACGACTTCCCGAGGCGCGTGGTCGGCGACCCCGACTTCGCCGCCACCCATCCGCAACCGGCTTCACATTTCGTGGCCGAATCAGTCGGACCGTTGTTCCTGGACTACCTGTCGACCAACTGGGACGACTTCGTCACCGCCGACGGCGTTCGATGATCGACCGGGACGACGTGGCGGCAGGTGTCGCCACCGCAGCGGACCTCATCGTGGTCGTCCTGGCGCTGTACAGCCTGTTCGCCGCGAATTTCTACGCACTGCTCGCGTGGGAGATCGCGGCCGCGGTGTATCTGCTGTGCACCGGCGTGGTCATTCGGCGCCGGGTCCGACGGGGGACGTCGGACCCCCGCACCGGACTCCTCAGCCGGTTGTCGTGGATCGTTCCGTTGGCGACCAGCCTGGCCGGAGTGAACGCCGCCGTCGTCGCTCTTCTCGGGCAGTCGTACGCGGAGAAGTACGCGGACAGCGCAGGATCGGCGGCTTTGCTCGGAGTGACCGGAATTGTGCTGTCCTGGCTGCTTCTGCACGTCGCGTTCATGCACATCTACATGAGCCGCTACAGCGAATCAGCTGCGCCTGCGCTGTCGTTCCCCGAGGATCGTGGTCCCGATGACGACGACGTCCCGCCGCGTGAGCCGGGATACCCGGAGTTCATCTACTTCGCGTTCACGCTTGGCACCACGTTCGCGACGTCCGACGTCGAAGTCCGCACCCGGCGAATGCGGTCTGCCGTCGTCGTGCACAGCGTGTGGAGCTTCTTCTACAACGCTCTCGTCGTGGCGGTGGCGTTCCAGGTGCTGCAGCGGTTCGCGACCCTGTGACCGCCTCCACCTGGTGGGCACTCCTCGGTGCGGCTTGGTGATTGAGCCGGACGGAGCGGAGCGGAGTCCGTGTCGAAATCTGGTGACGTGCGCTGAGTCGGTGGACGTGCCTGTGGATAACGTGCTAGTCAGATCCAAGCAGGCGGTGGATGCTGTCGGAATGGCCGGGTATCTGTACATGCTGGAATGCGCTGACGGATCGTTCTATGTCGGGAGCACTCGCAATATGTTTGAACGTCTCCGACAGCACCGCGCGGGCGAGGGTGCCGCGTACACGAGTCGACGTCTCCCCGTCCGCCTCGTGTACGTGGCGGAGTTCCCGACGGTCGCCGAGGCGTTCGCGCGCGAGAAGCAGGTCCAAGGGTGGGGAAGGTCCAAACGAGTCGCGCTTGCCCGCGGTGACTTCGATCAGCTGCACATGCTTTCACAGCGTGGCCAGCGCGGTGCCGTCCCGGACGACGCTCCGCTGCCGTCGATCACGATGTTCGACGAGTAGGTGTGGGGCCCCAGCCCGGGTGGCGGCGATTTCGACTCGCCTCCTCGGCTGCGCCTCGTCAACGGCTCAATCACCAAGCAAGGCCTCCGCGAGGTATTCCTTGATCTCCTGTTCGCGCGCATCGTCGAGAGCTCGATCGAGGGCGGCGTAGGCGTTCGCCGTCGCCGAGGAACGCATGGTCGCGAGGAGATCCGTCACCCACTCCACCTCGTCGGACGTAGTGGGCAGCCAGCCGACGCCCTCCCGCCGAACGATCTCGTCGCGCGCGCCCGACATCAGCACTCGAACGGCGTCGGCGAGACGATCGGTGAACTCGCGGTGAACTCCGATCAGGGTGCGCAGTTCCATCCCGCGCTCGACGAGTCGCCCGAGGTTCTTCAGGATGTGGTCATCGACGGCACGGACCCGCGACGACCCGTCGACGCGTGTGACGATCCGCGCGTCGACGAGTGCGTCGAGAGTCTCGGCGTCGACCGGGCCGAGCACGCGTTCCAACTCGTCATGCGTGATCTCGTCGGGCCGCCGTTGCGCCCACCGGAGATCCAGCAGATCCGGCAGATCGAGCGCCTCGGCGACCATTGCACGGGGGTTG
This sequence comes from Gordonia malaquae NBRC 108250, assembly GCF_000344135.1. Taxonomy (GTDB): domain Bacteria; phylum Actinomycetota; class Actinomycetes; order Mycobacteriales; family Mycobacteriaceae; genus Gordonia; species Gordonia malaquae. Next base: position 195,208 of record NZ_BAOP01000003.1, read on the forward strand.
GTGAGAAACGTCCCGATGTGCTTGAGCGTGAAGCCGTTGCCCAACAACCGATTGATGGCCCGCAGATTCGCAAGATGGCGCTCGGTGTAGATCGCCACACGCCCCCGGCGCAGGGGCGCGGGCAGCAGCCCACGCTCCTGGTAACCGCGAATGTTGCGCGTGGTGGTGCCGGATGCCCGCGCGAGGTCGTCGATCCGGTACTCGGTCATCGCACGAACCTACCCGGACATCACCGGAGTCGCGACAGCCGCCGCGTCGGTGTGCACCAGGATTCGGTAGTCCTGCAGGTCGACTTCACGGAGTTGATTCGCGTACTGGGTCGCGAAGCCGGGGAACATCGTCGCGTTGAAGCCGTCGTCGGTGAGATACCAGCTCTGGCAGCCCGAGTTCCACGTCGTCGATCGAAGCCGACGTTGGATGTCCTCGTTGTACTCCGCCTGCACGTCGGCGCGAACGTCGAGTGCCTTCCACCCGTTCGCCTCGACCAGACCGATCGACTCGGTGAGATAGTCGATCTGCGCCTCCATGTAGACCAGCGCGGAGTTGTGTCCGGGGCCGGAGTTCGGTCCGAACGTCACGTACAGGTTGGGGTAGCCCGACACGGCGACGCTGCGGTACGCGTAAGCACCGCCCGACCACTCGTCGGCGAGGACTCGCCCTCCGATGCCCGTGACGGGGAACGGTGTGCCCTGCTTTCCGACCTCGAACCCGGTTGCGAAGACGATGCAGTCGAACTGATGCTCGATGCCCTCGACGGTGCGGATACCCTTGGGTGCGATCCGGGCGATCGGCCAGGTCACGAGCTTGCAGTTGTCCTTCTGCAGTGCCGGGTAGTAGTCGCTTGTCATCAGCAGTCGTTTGCAGCCGGCCGAGAAGTCGGGTGTCAGCTGACGACGCAGCCACGGATCCTTGACTGTCAGGCGCAGGTTGAGACGGCTGACCGCTTCGACGACGCGGGTGATCGGACTGTCCCAGACCAGACCGAGAGCCATCGACTCGTGTCCCCAGTACCAGGCCGACCGTGCGAGGCTCTGAGCGCCGGGAACGTGACGGTAGATCGACTTGGCGAACTCGCCGGTCTCGACGTCGACGCGCGGAAGAACCCAGCCCGCGGTGCGTTGGAACACCTTGACCGAGCCGGCCTGCTTCACGAGGTGGGGCACGATCTGGACGGCACTGGCGCCGGTCCCGACCACCGCGACCTTCTTGCCCGCGAAATCGTAGTCGTGATCCCATCGTGCGCTGTGCACGACGTGCCCTTCGTAGTCGTCCAGACCCTTGATGTCCGGCAGTGACGGATTCGCGAGCGGACCGGCGGCCATGATCACCGAACGCGCTCGAACCGCACGACGACGTCCCGCGAACCGGATCGTCCACTCGCCGGTCTTCTCGTTGTATTCGAGCCCGGTCACCTCGTGACCGAACTTGATGTGCCGCGCGACGTCGAAGTCGGCGACCATCGAGTCGATGTAGTCGAGGATCTCCGCACTGCCCGAATACGTGTGCGACCACTCGGGATTCTGCGCAAAGCTGTACGAGTACAGCCGTGATGGGATGTCGCATGCGGCGCCCGGGTACGTGTTGTCCCGCCAGGTGCCCCCGACACGGTCACCCCGCTCGAAGACGACGACGTCGTCGATGCCCTTCTGCTTGAGGCGGATGGTGGCGCCGATGCCCGCGAACCCGGCGCCGATTACTGCAACTGCAATGGTCATGTGTCTGTAGTCCTCAGGCGGCCGGCTCGTAGGTGAGTTCCTGCGACCACGACGGTGTGCGGTGCACGAGGTCGAACGGGATGTACGACGTCACCTTGACCAGCGAGTCGGCGACGAGGTGGTACGGAACGTTCTTCCGGTCGATCACCCAGCTGCCGTGCATGGCGACGACCTGGAACATCGGGAGCCGGCGGACGTACTCGGAACGCTCGCCGACGGCACGGTATTTCCGCATCGCACCGTAGAGCTTCTCCTCGTCGACGCCCATCGCCACGATGTTGTCGCGCATCTTGTTCAGCAGCGGCATGTAGCTGAGGAAGCCGACCATGAGCGACGGCTTGACCCAACCGCCGACGAAGTCGGCGGTGCGCTTGCGAAGATCGGCGTGGCCGAGGATCTCCATTACCTCGTAGTCGACGGCGAGGTGACGGGACTCGTCCGAGTTGATGTGACGGAACACCTCCTGGGCCACCGGATCCTTGACCTCATCGGTGATGAACTTGATGAGCGCACCGTCGAGCGCCACCTCCAGCATCGGAATCACGGTGCCGAGGAACGACAGCGACATTCCGTCCGAGTACTTGTCCAGCCAGTTGATGATGAGCTGCACATTGACGTTCGGCGACGGGATCTCGTCGTTCTCGAGCATTCCCCACCGACGCATCAGGGCGAGCTCCGCGTTCGCGTGCTTCTGCTCCTCGGCGTGGAAGTGCTCGTAGATCGACTTCAAAGTCGGGGTCGGGGCCTTCTTCGCCATCGCCGCGAATCCGCGGGCGCCGACGTTCTCGATCCACATGAGGTCGGAGAGGAACGGCTTGAGCTTGGCGTGGAGTTCCGGCTCGATGAGTTCCGCGCCCGGCGCGTCCCAGTCGATGTCGGCGAGCGCCCACTGACGGTTCTTGATCATCGCAAGCATGCGATCGAGGTCCATGGCCATGATGTGTCCTTAGTCTTATCGGTGGTCGGCGGGTTCGGCGGCGTCGGTCTCCAGGGGCGCGACCCGTCCCAGAAGACCTGCGCCCCAGGTGTAGACGCTGGGAGTATGACGTTTCAGGTGCCAGATGACGTTGGCGTCGAACTGCGGGACGACATAGAGGCGTCCGAGGTCGTTCGCGTCGAGGGTCGATGCCGCGACGCCGGCCGGCGACATGCCGGTGAGTTCCATGAGGCGCCCGGCCAGGCCCTGCCCGGCTTCGGTGATCCGGCCGTCGCGGGCGACGTTGGTCTTCACGAACGTCGGGCACAGGACCGTCACGTTGACACCGCTGCCGCTCATCTCGGCGGAGAGGGTCTCCGACAGGGACATGACTCCAGCCTTGCCCACGTTGTACGGCCCCATGGCAGGCGCCGCGGCGAATCCGGCGGCCGACGCGACGTTGATGATTCCGCCGTGGCCGGTGGTGCGGAGCATCGGCGCGAACGTCTCGCACCCGTGGATGACGCCCCACAGGTTGATGCCGAGGGCCCAATTCCAGTCGTCCATGCCGATCGCGCCGACTGCCTTGCCTCCGATGCCGACGCCGGCATTATTGATGACAAGCGTCGGCGGCCCGTCGAACTCCCGGACCGCGAGGTCGGCGAGTTTCGTCACGTCGTCGCGGATCGCCACGTCACACACTGCGGCGACGGCACGGCCGCCGCTCCGAGTGATCTCACGGACTGTGTCGTCCGCGCGTGAACCGTCGATGTCCGCACACACCACGTGGCCACCGCGGTTGGCGAGTTCGAGCGCGAATGCACGGCCGATTCCACTTCCCGCGCCGGTGACGACAGCTTTCGCGTTGTGGCTGCGTCTGTTGCGGACGAAAGTGGACAGCACTGAGTCGATGCCGAACATCAGGCGACTCCTTCGGTGGTGGTGGCAGGTGTGGCGTTTGGCGCGCTGAGTGCGGCGACGACGAAGTCGCGGATCCGGAGCAGGGCGGCGTCGGCGTCGGGCGTCAGACGTGGCAAAGCCTGGAAGACGTGCATCTGGCCAGGCCAGACCTCCAATTGAGCCTGACCTCCGCGTGCGTTGACCTGGGCCACGAAGTGGCGGGAGTCGGCGGAGAGCATCTCTGCGCCACCCGCCTGCACGAGCATCGGCGGAGCGTCTGCTGCGGCCCGGTAGTCGAGTTCGAGTCTGCGGTCGGTCAGATCGGCGTCTCGTGTGTACAGGTCGACGAGGCGGCGGGCCGCGGCGGCAGTGATCATCGGGTCGCGGCGACGGCGCTCCTGTTGGGCGGACAGTCCGAACGTCAGGTCGACGACCGGTGAGAGCAGGACCGCGGCAGCAGGACCCGGTTCACCGTCCGCCGCACGGTTGAGCACAAACGCTCCCGTCAGATGCCCGCCCGCGGAATCGCCCGCAACGATCAGGTTCTGCGGTTCGTATCCGCGGTCGAGCATCCACTGCCACGCGGCGTCGACGTCGTCGGCCGCAGCCGGGAACCGATGTTCGGGCGCGAGCCGGTAGTCGGGGACGAAGCACGGCAGGCCGACCACTCCGGAGAGTCGCGCGACGAAGCTTCGGTGCGTGCCGGGCGAGCACATCATGTAGGCGCTGCCGTGCAGGTAGAGGACTGCGGACTCACTGCGCCGGTCGACGCCCGGTCCATACACCCACTCTCCCACCACGTCGCCATCGCGGACCTGAACCACGGACGCGCCCCGCGGCATCCGGCCGGCGGCGCCCATGAGCCCGGCGATCAGACCCCGGGACACGGCGACACCGGCTCTGCTCGTACCGATGCATCCGGTCACGGAGCCGACGCCGACTCGAGTGATCAACGCGTTCAGTCGGGTTCGAGTCGCCGCCGTTGCGGGAACCCGCGGAGCGGGCACGGTGTGTTCAACCATTTCTCGATGACACCACCCACCGTGCCACTTGTCAATGGCACGGTTGCCGATGTCAACCGAGTCGTTCGGGCAGACGGTGCCGAACGTCCGATGTGCGAGAATGAAGGCACACGAAACACGTAGCGGATTGGGGTGCCGTGCTCGGAATCGTCTTACTCGCAATAGGTCTCGTCGGCTTGGTGCTCACATTGCTCTCGCTGATCGGGTTCGAGTTCGCCCAGTTCGACGTGCACGTCGGAGACTCTGGAGCGGGGCTCCTGTCGGTCGCAACGCCGTTCCTCACCGGATTCGGGCTCCTCGCAGGCGGCCTGATGACGTTCAGCGACACCTCCACTCTCGTGGCGCTCGCAGCCGGAATCGGCACCGGAGTGGCGCTCAGCGTCGTCGCGATCGTGATCCTCGGTTACCTCGTCGGCTCCGAGGAGGAACTCCCCTCGTTCGACCTGATCGGTTCGACGGTCCGGATCGTCGAACCCGTGTCGGACGGCCGTCTCGGCACCGCCGAAGTGGCGACGCCTCTCGGATCGCGGCAGATCACCGTCCGATCCGACGATCCGCTCCCCCACAATGCCCAGGCCGTCGTCCTCGAGAAGGCCGACGGTCGAGAGATCTTCACCGTGTCGCCGATAACCTTCGGCGACGTTCATCCAGAAGGGAATTGATACACCCATGACCACTGTCATCTGGGCTGTCGCAGCCGTGGTGGTACTGCTCGTGCTCGTCGTTCTGCTCCTTCTGTCCCGGTACCGCGTGCCGGGCGCCGAGGAGGCGTTCATCGTCACCGGTACCGGCAAGGGGCATCAGGGCAAGGTGTACCGCGGCACCGGCACATTCGTGCTGCCCGTGGTTCAGCGTGCGACCCGCGTCCAACTGTCCTCGATCAAGGCCGACCTCGACACGTCGACGCCAGCCAACGACGGCATCGAACTGAAGGTGCGTGGTGTGGCCGTCGTGAAGGTCGGCGACACGCCCGAGGACATCCTCAAGGCCGGTCCCCGCTTCGGCGACGACCTCAATCGCGTCAACGCTCTCGTCACCGAGCAGCTGTCGGGTGAACTGCGTTCGATCGTCGGCACCATGACGGCCAAGAGCATTCTCGTCGACCGCCAGCAGCTCGTCGATCAAGTCGCGCAGTCGATCAAAGAGATCCTCGGCAACCAGGGTCTGGTGCTCGACAGCTTCTCGATCAACGACGTCCAGGACTCGGACGGCCAGTACTTCAGCGATCTCGCCGCCAAGGAGCGGTCCGATCAGTCGGCGATCGCCGCCCAGTCGCGCGCCGAGGCGCATCGTGTCGCTGAGCAGAGCCGTATCGCCAACGAGCAGGCGATCATCGAGCAGCAGCGTGAGCTGGACATCCAACGTGAAGCCGCCCGTCAGGCGACCGACCGCGCTGCGGCCGAGGCCGACGCCGTGCGTCCGCTCGTCGAGGCGGAGCGTCGTCGCATCCAGGTGGAGAAGGACAACGAGGTCGCCGAGCAGGCCGCTCGTCTGCGCGACACTCAGCTCGACGCCGAGGTGCGACGCCCGGCAGAGGCCGAGCTGTACGCCGCACAGCAGCGGGCGGAGGCACGCAAGGCCGAGATCACCGCGGAAGCCGAAGCGAAAGCCGCAGGCATTCGGATCACCGGTGAGGCCGAAGCCGAAGCTCTGGAGAAGCGTGCCGACGCACTCGGCAAGCTCGACAAGGTCGGCCAGTTGGAGCTCGTCATGAACAAGCTCCCCGACATCGTCCGTGCCGCAGCAGAGCCGCTCGCCGACTCGAACATCACACTGGTCGGCGATTCGGTGAGCCCGCTGACCCGCAGCGCAGGCGCGGGTGTTGCCAGCACGCTGGAAGTCATTCGCAGCACGACGGGCATCGACGTCGCGTCGATGCTCGCCGATCTCGGCCGATCCGAGACGACTGCGGTCGAGAAGACTCCGGACACGGCCTCGACCGACTAGCGTCCTAGGCGTGAACAGACGCCGCCGCTTGTACAGATTCTCCATCGCTCTCATCGTCGGAGGTCTGGCAGCGGCGGCGTTGTCGTCTGCTCCCGCGCACGCGGACACCTGGCGCAGCAAGTCGGTGAGCGACCACTTCACCCTTCTGTACAACGAGGGGCTCGCAACCGACCGGATCGGGCTGCTGCATCCGAGGGGCACCCTGTCGATCCGGCCCGACCTATGGCAGGCAGGCTGGCAGCACATCGGCGACCAGGACATCCACGCCGGATACACCTACGACGACTACGAGAACCTCCGTGCGAGCCGCAAGCTGTACACGATCACCAGCCCGCACGGAGTGATGACCAAGTACTACCACCCGCTCGAGCCCGGCGAGATGGCGAACAACTCGTTCGTCACCGTCGACCCGACCGGCGCGTACCTGGTGAGCGGCGAGTGGTTCACCGAGCAGCGATTCATCGTGTTCGCCAACCCCAAGGGTCGGCCTGCAGGCTCGACAATGCCGATCCTCAGCGAGATCCGGCTCGACACCCCGCTGACCAACGTGCAGAGCTGCGACTTCATGACCGACGACCGTCTGCTGTGCGCCGTGGACGAACCCGTGAACCGCGTCGTCTCCGTCCACCTGTCCGCTCCCGTCGGGGCGGCGTCGGTCGACGGCACCGTGGAACCGGAGTTCACCATCCCCAAGCGGAGCGTCTGTCGTGGAAGTTACGAATCCGAGGGCATCGATTACGACGTCTCGCGGCGGATTCTCAGCGTTGCGATGATCAACCCGAGCCCGTGCTTCGTGGGGACCAAGGTGTTCCGCTATCGCGCCAACTGACTGACCGACGCAGGCACGTCCGCGTCGCGACCGGTGTACGTGATCGGCGAGTCGTAGACCGTCCGCATCGGAATCACACCCGTCCAGTCGTCGGTCTCGACACCCGGACCACCGGTGCGCGCGTTCGCGATCCATTTGCCGTCTTCGACCGGCAACCTGAGGGCGATCGTGGCGGCCAACTCTTTCGGCAGGATCGCAGTGGTCTCCGCCGAGCGGCCGGGAACGATCCGATCGCTGAGCGCGGTCAGCGCCGTCGCCGGATCGTCCACCGGCTGGAGCACACCGCGAACGACGACGGCACGATAGTTCGCCGAATGGTCGAAGAGGGTGTCGGAGACGACAAGACCGTCGACCACAAACGCGGTGAGGGTGACTGCCGCGCCCGCGGCGACGTGTCGGAGCATCCCGGCTCCGGTCGATCCGTGGACGATCACGTCGTCGCCGATTCGAGCGAACAGCAGCGGCACGGACCAGGGCCAGCCGTCGACGACGGTCGACAACATGCCCACCATGGCCTCGTCGAGCACCTCGTCGAGGAGCGCACGATCACCGCCCCGATCGGTCTTGCGGGTGAGCCTGTGCAGCTGCTGAGGTTCGGTGCTCATGTATACGTTGTGTCATGCCGACTCCGCGCGTGTCCATCGATAAACAGACCCCGGCCATCTACAAACAACTGGTGGCGGTGTCTGCCGCCGCCAAACAGGCCGCAGCCGACGCCGGCCTGGACCGGACCGTCGTCGAACTCGTCAATCTGCGGTGCTCGCAGATCAACGGTTGTGCGTTCTGCCTGAGCCTGCACCACGCCGACGCTGTGGCCGCAGGGGTCACCGAACAACAGATCGCCGTGCTGCCGGCGTGGCGTGAAGCTCCTGCGCTGTACACCGACCAACAGCGAGCAGCACTCGAACTGGCCGAATCGACGACCGAACTGCCGTCCGTCGACGACGCCGACTGCGCGTACGAGCGCGCAGCCGACATCCTCGACGCAGCCCAGATCTCAGCTGTCACCTGGGCTGCAGTCGCGATCAACGCCTTCAACCGCGTTTCCATCATGAGCCGCTACAACGTCCACCCGCGGCCGTAGGTTCGGCGGTCGCCGCACATTCCCCTGCTCGTTGAGCCGACTCCGAGGCGATAGCCGAGGCGTCGTGTCGAAGCGTGCCCTCCCCGACAGAAAGCGCTCAGCGACTGCGGAGGAACTCGAGGATCTCCGGCGTCGGGCGGTCGACGATGTCGGAGAGTTCGTCGTGCTTGGAGACGTATCGCGCAACGAGCGGGCACACCGGCACCACACGCAGTCCGGCGGCTCGTGTGTCTGCGAGGGCGTCACGAACCAGAATCGAGCTCAGGCCGCGACCGGAAAACTTCTCGTCCAGTTCGGTGTGCGGAAAGATCCGCTGCTCGCCCCGGTCGACGAACTCGGTGAAGCCTGCGAGTTCACCGTCCACGCTGATGTCGTAGCGCCCCTGGGCGTCGTTGCGAGCGACGGTGATCTGCTCGGTGCTGTCAGTCATTCCGATTACCTCTTCCTCGGCTTGAGCCGACTAGTCGGGAGTGGTGGCGCGGGAATCCGGTCATCCGGCGTCCACCCGTCCACTGTGCCGAAACGCGTTGCGGCGCTCTCCCATTCCTCGCGGTACTCGACGATCTCTTCGTGGGTCCGGCCGACGAAGTTCCACCACATGATGATGTCCTCGCCGAACGGAGTGCCACCGAGGAGGATCACCCGGGCGACGGTGTCCGACGGGTTCGCCAGCCGGATCGTGGACACTCCTGGACCGACGTAGGCGAGGTCACCGTGGGCGAGGTCGACATCGTCGACCACCAACTGCTCAGTGTCGAGGAGAAACCCGTGTTCGAAGTCGGACCGGACCGGCAGCACGACCTCGGTGTGCGGCTCGAGTAGGATCTCCGCGCCGAGCAGCGGCGTCGCGGTGACGATCGGCGACGACGTCCCGACGAGCTCGCCGATGAAGACCCGCACGCTCCCGGCGTCGCCGAGAGGCGCCGACTCCGGCGCGTGATGCTGGAAACCGTGCGGATCGTCGCGAACTGCGTCGGGCAGGGCCACCCAGAGCTGAACACCGTGCAGGACCGTTGTCGCGTCGGTCGACATCTCCGAGTGACTGATCCCGTGGCCCGCCGACATGAGGTTGATCTCGCCGGGTAGCACCATCGCGTGGACTCCGGCGCTGTCGCGGTGTTCGATCTCGCCCTCGAAGAGCCAGCTGACGGTCTGCAGTCCGGTGTGCGGATGCGGGTAGACGCGCATACCGCCGCTGTCGGACACCGGATCCGGTCCGTAGTGGTCCGCGAAACACCAGGCGCCGATCATCGAGCGGTCACGGGTCGGCAGCGTTCGATTGACGATCATGGCGCGGATCCCGCCGAGGGGAACCTTTCGCGGTGTCACGACGTCCACTCCGGTGGTCGGACGGCCGGAACAGTCGATCTCGCCAGGTTCTGCGTCGAGGTTGCTCACGCCGTCGAGACTAGTCCCGATCTGCCGGTCGTGTCGTAGGCACGAGCGGACGCGCCACCACGAGCGAGAGCTTGAACACCAGGCTCTCCAGAGGTCCACGACCGATGGTCGCCGCCCACGCCGTGCACCCGATGATCACGCCGACGGTGATCGGCCAGAACGGGTGCAGCGCCCGGAACTCGGTGATGTCGTCCACCGGTCGGATCGCGATCCAGACCCACCAGATCAGGAGGTGTGCGGTGTACGCCGTCAGCGGCATCGAGCCGACGGCGCGGAGCGGGAGGCTCGCGGCGCGCAGCGGTGTCGCCACCACGAGTGTGCACAGGCCGATGACGACCAGAGCGAAACCTCCCGATCCGAGTGCTTCGCCGACGCCCGACGAGTGCGGTGCCGAGCTCATCTCGGCGATGCCGTGGTCGGCGGCGATCCCCCCGACGACACCGTCGCCGAGCAGCACGAACAGTGCGCCGACCCCGACGAGCAGCGCTGCGTCGCCGGTCCGGCGGCGAGTGAGCGCTCGACCTGCGGCCATGCCCGCCGCCAGGAAGCCCGCCCACAACACAAAGGGGAAGTACCAACCGATCAGACGGCCTCCGGCGATTGCCGTGTCGCCGTCGGCCGGCCACGGCACAGCGTCGATCGCGGTGAGCAGGAACGGCGCGACCACACCGAGCCCGACGGCCGTGGCCCACAGGAGGGACGTCCGAAGATGTTGGAGTCCGATGCCGATCAGAAAGAGCACACCGTATGCGGGCAGGATCACCTCGACCGGCAACCCGAGGAACAGAAGCAGGACACCGGCGGCCCAGATGATCGCCGCGCGGGCGGCCAGCATTCTGTTCGGGCCGGCCGACCCGGCACCGCGGTCACGAGACGGATCACCGACCAGGGTGATCGACACACCGGCCAGCATGGCGAAGAGGATCGACGACCGCCCCGTCGCCGCCCCTGCCCACGTCGACGGCGAACTCCATTCGAGGTCCGGCAACGTCGTCAGGTGGACGGCGAACATGCCGATGACGGCGAGACCGCGTGCGAGGTCCACGCCCGCCAGTCGATCGGTCGCGTCGAGACGCGCAAGGCTCATACGGGCACCACCGATCATGGTTGCAGTCGGAATCGGAGCGCGGCGATCAGGTCGTCGACCGCCGAGATCAACACGTCGACGCGTGCCGCCGGATCCGGCGCGGACAACGCCCGATGACGGTCGGCCGCTCCGAGCGGAAGGTCGGACGCCGCACGCCACGACGCCTCTTCACGGTCGGGTCCGCTGTAGTCGACGGGTTCGGCGAGTTGAGAGGCGATCCACCGCAGTTGTGGATCGAGGCGGCCGCCCTGACCGCACAACAACTGGAGTTGCGCACGGCCACCCGTCAGTGAATCCCAGTCGGGTTCACCGCCGGTCTCGTCCGGGAGCCGTCGGGTCGCCGCGCGCGGATACGGGTCGTCCGGCAGCCACTCGTCGACGACGATTCGCTCGATACCCGCGCAGTTCAGCGAATAGCGTCCCGGGCCCGTTTGAGCCCAAGTGTCAACGCGTGCGAGGGTCCCCACGGTTCCCCGCTCGTCGCCGCCTCCGACCTCCGACCCCCGCTCGATCAGCACGACGCCGAATGTGCGGTCACCTGCGAGCAGGTCGTCGAACATCGCCGCGTAGCGCGGCTCGAAGATGCGTAACGGCAGAGTCTCTCCCGGCAGCAGCACCGAGCCCAACGGGAACATCGGAGTCATGGCTTGGGCGTCTGTTCGATCAGCAGGGTCGGCGTCCCGAACGCGCGATCGCGAAGTGTGCAGACGCGGGTGCCCGGTTTGCGCCCGATCCGGACTTCACTGACGTCGAGTCCGGCGTCGACGAGGCGGTGTTGTTCGGCGTCGATGTCGTCGACGAGCCATGCGACTCCCCCGAATCGGTCGCGGTCGGCCATCGACGGTCCCGCCACGACTTCGACGATCACCGACGAGGTCCGGAAGAACAGCTGGGCGACGCCTTCGGCGATCTGACGGTCCAGCCGCAAGTCCATCCCGAGCCTGCCCGCGTAGAGCGCAACCGCGGCGTCCACATCGTGGTGATACATCACGACGTGGTCCACACGCGGGCCGTCGCCGCGACCGTTGCGGACGGTGATCCCCACCGGCTCCACGCCTTCGAGTTCGTACGACGTCTCGTCGCGAAGAACCGCGGCGAGTCCACGTCGGCCGAGCAGTCTGACACTCTCGTGCAGATCCGCGACAGCGAAGTCGACGGCCGCCTCGGCATCTCCGGGCAGCAACTCCACGCGGCCGTTTCCGAATGTCCAGACTCCCGCGTCGAACGGCTCGCCGAGCAGTATTCGATACGCGTCGGACGATGCCGCCATGTCGGAGACGGGAATCCCGAGGACGACGTCGGACGTGCGGAGAGGATCAGTCGAAATGCTCACGGCGCTAATCGTTGCACAACCGGCGATCAACCTCGGGTGTCGTGTGCTCACGCGTCGTACGCTGCAGGTATCTTCATCGTGAATCTCTCGAATACGAAGGAGGCGGCGTGGTCACTGACGACGCAGCCGGAACGGATGCTCCGGAGCCGACCGACCCGCTCGACACCGCTTCTGAGACGGAGGCCGCTGAGCCGTCCCCCGCATCCGGTGCGCGCAGCCGAGTCGCGACCTGGACGAGCGACTACGTGAGCCGCCTGTCGTACACCGGAGCCGTCCTCGCGACGCTGTTCCTCTGGCTGTCGACGACGCCGTCGCTGTTGCCTCGCGGCCCGTTGTTCCAGGGAGTGGTCGCCGCAGGCGCGGCGGCCATCGGGTACGGGCTCGGAGCCTTCTTCGCATGGTTCGCGCGGTACCTCGTCTCTCGACAAGAGGCGTGGCCTCGCCCGAGCCGGATCTGGTGGATCGGACTCGGCGTCGTCGCCTCCGTCGGCACGGTGGTCGCGTTGTACTGGTTCCACCGATGGCAGGACGAACTCCGCGACCTGATGGGAGTCGATCACCTCACGTGGACGTCGTATCCGCAGATCGCGATCATCGCCGTCATCGTGTTCGCGATCCTCGTCGGTGTCGGTCAGGCCTGGGGCGCTCTCGTTCGGTTCATCGCCCGAAAGCTGACAGCCCACATCCCTCCACGCATCTCGGGAGCCGTCGCGGCACTCGTAGTCATCTTGGTCAGTATCTTCGTCGTGAACGGCGTGGTGACCAACTACGGCATGAAGGCGCTGAACGAGACGTTCGCCGCCGTGAACGACGAATCGACTCCGGACTCGTCACCTCCGTCGTCCCCCTTGAAATCCGGCAGTCCCGAATCGCTGGTGAGCTGGGAGAGCCTCGGCCGACAGGGCCGAGCGTTCGTCTCGACCGGGCCGACCAAGGAGGAGATCGGCGAGTTCAACCACAAGCCCGCACTCGAACCGATCCGCGTGTACGCAGGTCTCGAATCGGCGCCCACCATTGCCGAAGCCGCGACTCTGGCCGCCGATGAGCTGGTTCGAGCGGGCGGTCTCACCCGCAAGGTGATCGCGGTCGCGTCGACCACCGGCACCGGGTGGATCAATCGAGCCAACCCCGACTCCATCGAGTACATGTACAACGGCGACACCGCGATCGTCGGCATGCAGTACTCCACTCTGCCGAGTTGGCTGTCGTTCATCGTCGATCAGGAGCGCGCACGCCAGGCCGGTCGAGCCCTCTTCGAAGCCGTCGACCGACGTGTCCGGGACATCCCCGAGGCGACGCGGCCGAAGATCGTCGTCTTCGGCGAGAGCCTCGGCTCGTTCGCCGCGGAGGCCCCGTTCGGTTCGATCCCGACGATGTCCGCACGCACCGACGGCGCTCTGCTGACCGGCCCGACGTTCAGCAACACACTGTGGCGAGACACGACGAACGGCCGCGACTCGGGCTCCCCGGAGTACCTGCCGATCTTCGACAACGGTGATCAGGTCCGGTTCATCATGGACCCCGCCGACCTCGACCGCCCGGCGGGCCAGCCGTGGACCAAGGGACGCATCGTCTACCTCCAGCATCCCTCCGATCCGATCTCCTGGTGGTCTCCGGATCTGCTGTTCGACGAACCGGACTGGCTTCGTGAGCAGCGCGGCCCGGACGTGCTCGATTCGACGACGTGGTTCCCGATCTTGACGTTCCTGCAGGTCGCTGCGGATATGGCCGTGTCGGTGGACGTCCCCGACGGCCACGGCCACAACTATCTGGCGGCGATTCCGAAGGCGTGGGCGCAGATCCTCGAACCGCCCGGCTGGACGAATGAGGACACGATCCGACTTCTCCCCCGCCTGACCCGCGACTAAATCTACCGGCGAGTAACATTCGAGAAATGAGCGAGATGAGCATCCCCGAATACCGCGACAGCGACCAGTACAAGGCGTTCGACGTGACTGTCGCCGACCACGTCGCCGAGGTGACCTTGATCGGTCCCACCAAGGGCAACGCGATGGGCCCGGACTTCTGGGCCGAGCTCGTTCCCCTGTTCCAGGGCATCGACACCGACCCCGACGTCCGCGCGGTGGTCCTGACCGGCTCGGGCAAGAACTTCTCGTTCGGCCTCGACCTTCCGGCGATGGCCGGCGACTTCGGTCCGGTGCTCGGCGGCGACGGCAAGGCGGCCAAGGCCCGTACCGACTTCCACAACATGATCGGCCGCATGCAGGCGGGCATCAACGCGGTGGCCGACTGCCGCAAGCCCGTCATCGCCGCGGTCCAGGGCTGGTGCATCGGCGGCGGCGTCGACCTGATCACCGCCGCGGACATCCGCATCGCCAGCGCCGACGCCAAGTTCAGCGTCCGCGAGGTGCGCGTCGCGATCGTCGCCGACATGGGATCGCTCGCGCGCCTCCCCCTGATCATCGGCGACGGCCACACCCGCGACCTTGCCCTGACCGGCAAGGACATCGACGCGGCACGCGCGGAGAAGATCGGTCTCGTCACCGACGTCTTCGACACCCCCGAGTCACTGCTCGACGCCGCACGCGCGAAGGGCGCCGAGATCGCGGCACTTCCGCCGCTCGTCGTCCAGGGCACGATGAACGTGCTGGACCACTCACGCCGCTCCCGCGTCGACGAGAGCCTGCGCTACGTCGCGACGTGGAACGCCGCTTTCCTCCCCAGCAACGACCTCGGCGAAGCCATCGCCTCGGTCTTCGAGAAGCGTCCCCCGCAGTTCAAGGGCGAATAGGTCCCTTCCCGCACCAGTTCTCTATTCACGCCTGATGCGCTGATTCCCGCTAATTGTCAGACAATTAGCGGGAATCGACGCATCAGGCGTGAGTTCGATGAGGCTGTCGTAACGAGCAGGACGGCGGGGCGTCGACCTGCTCACGCTCGACAATCTCCCGCAGTGCCTCTACACAAGCGGACATGCTCGAAATCGGCACGACCTCGACGGTGACGTCGAGTACCCGGACGACGACTCGCCCACGGCTCTGTACTCCTACGAAGCAGCCGTCATCCGAACGGCTCTGCATGTCCTGCACGATCCCGGACGAGCCGAGCCGTGGGAATCGCTCGCAGCCGACCCGACTGACACCACGGTGGTCGACGCCCTCGCGGGGTTGAACCGCCAGCCGGAACGACTGTTCGAGACGACGCACGTCGTCCAACGCGCGCAGGTCCCCACGCCGGCAGACCTTCTCGCGAGCATCCCGAACGGATACTTCGAGGGCGACTGGTCGCCGTTCGCAAGCCATACGGTCGCGCGTCGAATGCACGACCAGCACGGCTACGCGTTGATCGGTGTCGGAGCGTCGACGCTCGCGTTCCACCGGACGGCAGCCGCATCTCCCGACCCGACAGCGCTGATCGCCGACGTGCAGCACCTGTACGGCGCCGCGGACTCCCCCGCGTGGGACGAGGTCCGCGACGCCGTGACCGACTCGCCGATCCTCGTCCTCGGGTACGCCGAGGACTTCGTCGAACTCGCCGACTAGCTCGGCGAGAGCCGGAAGAGGGGAATCGTGCGGTCGGTCCGCTGTTCGTAGAGAGTGAAGTTCGGCCAGACGCCGAGCAGACAGTCCCACGCCCGGGCGCGGTCCTCTCCCGACAGCTCGGTGGCCGTCATCGGCACATCGACACCCTTGACGCGCAGTGTTCCGCTTGCGGCGGCACGCATGTTGAACACCCACGCCGGACTCTTCGGGCCACCGAAGTACGACCCGGCGACGATCCAGTCGTCGCCGTCGGGCGCGGCGAGCACCGTCGTCGTCCGCGGCTCGCCGCTCTTGCGGCCCACGACGGTGAACGTCACGCTCGGCAGACTCGCAATCCACAGCAGGTCGATCCGACCCCGGCTGATCCGCTGGATCCACCCGTCGACCTTGACGATCTTCGGGAGATACGGCGGCAGCCAGGGCCAGGATCCGATCCAGATCGCGGCCCGCGTGATGATCGACATCAGGCGAGCGAGTCGGCGACCTGCTGTGCGATCAACTTCGCGACGGCGGCGGGATCGGTGAGCTCACCGCCCTCGGCGAGGACGGCACTGGCGAACACCAGCGACGCGGCGGGCGCCAGCGCTGTGTGATCGTCGTCGGCCGACCCGAACTTCTCCTTCAGACGCGTCACGACCGCGTGGCTCGGATTGAGTTCCAGGATCCGCTTGCTGTGCGGAACCGGCTGCCCCGACGCCCGGTACAGCTTCTCCAACTGCGGGGTCATCGAGAACTCGTCGCCCACCAGGCACGCGGCGGAATCGGTGAGGCGCGACGTCAGACGAACCTCCGAGACGTCGTCCGACAAGGTCTCGCCCAGCCACGTGAGCAGCGGCGCGAACGCCTCGTCGCGCTCGGTGTCGGCGGCGTCCTCATCTCCGTCCAGGTCGACGACACCCTTCGCGATCGACACGAACTTCTTGCCGTCGAAGTCGGGAACGTTCCCGACCCACACCTCGTCGACCGGATCCGACAGCAGGAGCACCTCGATGCCCTTGGCGGCAAACGCCTCCAGGTGCGGGCTTCCGACGATCTGCGCACGCGACTCGCCGGTCATGTAGTAGATGACGTCCTGGTCGTCGGCCATCCGCGTCACGTAGTCGGCCAGTCGGGTCGGCTCCGTGTCGCTGTGGGTGGACGCGAACATCGACGCCTTGAGGATGGCCTGCGCGTTGTCCGCGTCGTTGATCAGGCCCTCCTTGAACACTCGACCGAAGTTCTCCCAGAACGTGCGGTAGTCGTCGGGTCGCTTGTCGGCGATCTCCTGGATCGTCGAGATGACCTTCTTCACGAGGCGACGACGGATCGCGCGGATCTGTCGGTCCTGCTGCAGGATCTCGCGGGACACGTTGAGCGAGAGGTCCGCCGCGTCCACCACGCCCTGCACCCAGCGAAGGTACTCCGGCATGAGGTCGGTCGCGTCGTCCATGATGAAGACACGCTTCACGTACAGGTGGATTCCGCTGCTGCGTTCCCGCATGAACAGGTCGAACGGTGCCTGCGTCGGGATGAACAACAGCGCCTGGTACTCGAACGTGCCCTCGGCGTGCAGTGAGATGGTCTCCAGCGGCGCGTCCCACGCGTGCGAGATGTGGCGGTAGAAGTCGGCGTACTCCTCCTGGCTCACCTCGTCCTTCGACTTCGACCAGAGGGCCTTCTGCGAGTTCAGCGTCTCGTCGACGGGCTCCGCGGGAGTCGCAGGCTCGTCACCCTCGGCGGGCTCCGGCGTCTCACCGAGCATGCGGATCGGCCACGCGATGAAGTCCGAGTACTTCTTCACCAGTCCCCGCAGCACGTAACGGTCTGTGTAGTCGTGGACGGCGTTCTCGTCGTCGACGTCACTGAGGGCGAGCGTGATGGTCGTGCCCTGCGGAGCGTCGGCGACGTCGTCGATGGTGTACGTGCCGTCACCGGTCGACGTCCACTTGGTGCCGACGCTCTCGCCGGCCTTGCGGGTGACGAGGGTCACCTCATCGGCCACCATGAACGTCGAGTAGAAGCCGACGCCGAACTGGCCGATGAGGTCCTCGGTCGTCGACTTGTCAGACTCGGCGAGCTTGCGACGCAGTTCCGCGGTCCCCGACTTCGCGACGGTGCCGATGAGGTCGATCACTTCGTCGCGCGACATGCCGATGCCGTTGTCGGTGATCGTGAGAGTGCGCGCTTCGGCGTCTGGGATCAGCCGAATGTGCAGGTCGGAGATGTCGGCGTCGAGATCCTTGTCGGTCAACCCGGCGAGTCGCAGCTTGTCGAGAGCATCCGACGCGTTCGACACCAACTCTCGCAGAAAGCTGTCCTTGTTCGAATAGATCGAATGGACCATCAGGTCGAGCAGTTGGCGGGCCTCCGCCTGGAACTCGTGAACCTGTGACGTCAAGGCAGTACTCCTTTCGTACCCTCGGTCGGAGGGCATCGGCTGATCGGCACAGAACAGTTTACTGACCCTCGACGCGTACTGTGGAGCACGTGTCCGGCATACCGAGCGCCTTGTTCGTCCACGCCCACCCCGACGACGAATCGTTGTGGACAGGCGGGACCATCGCCGCCCACATCGCCCGCGGCGGCGACGCCGACCTCATCACCTGTACGTGGGCTCCCGGGACGGTCCGGCACAGTGAACTCTGTGACGCCGCCAGAGAACTCGGCCTCCCCCGGCCACCGATCGCACTCGGGTACGCCGACAGCTTCGTCCCCGAGTCGGCACCCGACGCGCCGTCGATCATCGACGTTCCGTTCGACGAGGAGGTCGGCGTGCTCGTCGACCACATCCGACGTGTCAGACCGGACGTCATCGTCACGTACGACGCGTTCGGCATCTACGGCCACCGCGACCACATTCACGTCAACCGACTCGTCTGCGCTGCCGCCGACGCCGCGAATCTCGTCCACTACCGACCGGAGACCGGCGACCCGTGGCAGGTGAAATCACTGTACTTCGCGACGATTCCGGTCAGCGTCGTCGACGAAGTGAGCCCGCATCTGCCCGAAGCGTCTCACCTTCCACTCATCGGCACACCTGACGAGCAGGTGTCGGTGACCCTCGACCTCCAGGCGCACATCGGCGCCAAGATCCGCGCGATCACCTCGCACCGCACGGAGATGGCGCGCAGCGCGTCGATGAAGGGCTTCGCCTCGCTGCCCCGTGATCAACAACGTCAGTTCCTCGCGTGGGAGTCGTACCTGCGCCGCGACCTCGTCCCCGGCGGAGCCGACCTCGGCTGACCGGGTTCAAGGAGCAGGACGCTCCACGGCGCGGGTCCGGAGACCACTGGCTCGAGCGACGCGCCGACCCACGGCTGCGCGGAGTGCGTCGGCGGTCCCGACGATCCTGACTCTGCTCTCGGCACGGGTGATCGCCGTGTACAGGAGTTCGCGGGTCAGGAGTTCCGCGCCCGCAGGCGGCAGCACGACGGTGACCTCGGTGAACTGACTACCCTGGCTACGGTGGATGGTCATCGCGTACACCGGCACCACGTCGGCGAGCTGGCTCGGATGCAGGCGTTTGATGGAGTCGCCGCGTTCGAACACCGCCACCAACGAGTCCCCGTCGGCGATCACCACGCCGGAATCACCGTTGTAGACGTCTTGCGCACGATCATTGGCTGTCACGAGCAGCGGCTCACCCGCGTACCACGCTCCACCGTGCGTCGTCGCGCCTCCCAGATCGTCCGTCGTCCATCCGGTGATCCGTCGGGACCATCCGGCGACTCCGAAGCGGCCGGCCCGATGTGCACACAGCACCCGATGTCCGCGGAGCGCCTCTACCGCGAGCCTGGCGTCGCCCGACCCGGCGGCCTCGCGGAGGCTGCGAGCCCAGGCGACAACCGATCCTCTGACTCCGGCCAAATCATCGGGGTCGACAAGCGTCACGGGGTTGTCGTCGCCCGGCGACCCGATGAGCTCCAGCACCCTGTCGGCGTCGCCTGCGTTGACCGCTTCGGCGACCTCACCGATCCGGTCGCCGTACCTGTGCCCGCGACGCAGCGTGATGACACCTCCGCCGAGTGCCGCCTGTTCGGCATCGGTGAAGTCGGCGTCGTCGATGCCGGCGGCCGCACCGAAGGCCGAGGACTTCTCGACCGATGCGACGTCGGCCGGGTCTCGTTCCACCAGGTCGGCGAGCACCGCGCCCGCCTCGACCGACACCAATTGGTGCGGGTCTCCGACGAGGATCAGTCGGGTGTCACCGCGCAGGGATTCGAGGAGTCGGCACATCATCGTCACCGGCAACATCGAGGTCTCGTCGACGACCACGACGTCGAACGGCAGTCGGTTCCCCGAACCCCGTACGAACGTCCCGTCCGGCCGCGAGCCCAGCAGCCGGTGAACGGTCACCGCCGCCGGATCACTGGTGAGCCGACGCCGGGTCCGGCTGTATTCGCCGATCGCCGACTGCAGCTGCGCTGCGGCCCGACCGGTCGGCGCGCACAGGCCGATGCGGATGTCCGGACCGAGAACGGTCTCCATGACCGCGAGGATCCGCGCGACCGTGTACGTCTTGCCGGTCCCGGGGCCTCCCGCGAGGACCGTCGTCCAACTGGTCGCGGCGAGTGCCGCAGCGGCGCGCTGCCGGTCGTACAGCCCCGAGTCGTCGGAGGTGAACGCCTCGTCCAACGCTCGGGTGAGCACGTCGACGTCCACGTCCGGTCGAGTCGCGGCGCGATCGTCGAGGATGGTGCGGATGCTCTGCTCCTGGCGGAAGTACTTGCGCAGGTACAGAAGTGGCCCGTCGGCTGATTCGGCCAACGCCAACGGGGTCAGCGGTCCCGACGATGCGCCCACCACCAGGGGCGACGTCGCAAGCGCGGCGGTCAACCGCTCGACAGGCGGCCACGGCAGTTCGACGGGCTCGCCGTCAACGGTGTGCTCGACCGAATTCTCTGCGATGCGATCGAGTTGCACACAGGTCGAACCAGTGCGGACAGCACGAACGGCCAGGGCGGTCGCCAGGAGCACGTCGTCGTCGGTCGTGCCGCCGGCGAGCGCGGCCACTCTGCGGGCCACGTGGACGTCCGACGCGTGCAGCACACCCGCCTGATTGAACGGCGCCAGGACACCGGTCTCGGAGGTGACGATCATCGGTTCACTCCCTTCCCGGCGAGCAGGTCGCTCATCGATGTGACCAGATCCACCGGCATCCGCCACTCGAACACGCCGCACCCGGGCGGTGTCGTCGGGCCCGCCATGCCGCGCACGAAGTGGTATTGAACCGGCCCGAGGTGCTGCTCCGGGTGATAACCGGGCAGTCGCCACAACAGGTACCGATGCAACGCGACCGAGTACAGCAACGCCTGCAGCGGATAGTGGGCCGTCATCATCTCGGCCGCCATCGCCTCACGACCGAAATCCTCAACGGCGAGTTCGCCCGGCCTCAGTCGGTTCGTCTTGTAGTCGACGACCACGAAGCGTCCGTCCGGAGTGCGCAGCACTGAGTCGATGCTGCCGGTCAGGAAGCCGCGGAACCGGTCGTCGGACACCGCACGGACGAGATCTGCGTACGGGGCGAGCGGGTCGTCCCCGGGCAGATGCTCGGCGAGCAGATCACCGACCTGATCGAGCCCGAAGCCGCCTCCCACCGCAGACAGGGGGAGTTCGAAATCCAGTTCGGCGAGCCGATCGCGAGGCGCGACAGACCACAGGTCTCCGAAGCCCAGCGGTGTGGTCAGCACACCGACGAGCGCTGTCGCGAGCACATCGACGTCGATGTCGACACCGCGCCGAGCAGCCCCCTCCTCGGTGAGCTGTCGGACGTGCACCGTGATGTCGTCGGCAGACGTGTCGACGTGTTCGAGCACCTCGTGCACCAGGGTTCCGAACCCCGCGCCGAACGGCAGACCGTTCATCGGCGACGCGATCCCGGCCGTCACTGTCTGGTCGCCGAGTGTCGGATCGGGGGCGTCGACGGGTTCGTCGCGGCGGTCGACGTCGTCGGGCTCGCTGCCGGTCCCGATCACCGACACCGCCGTGTGCTCAGCGTGCGCCGCCGCGTGTGCAGCGGCGACGATCGCGGAGTACGACGTGCGACGCCAGGCGTCGTCCACCCGACGGGTGAACCGCGACACCGTGAGACGCGGCGCGGGACCGCTCCCGGTCACCGCACGGGGGACCCGGATTCCGTCGCGTCCACCCGCGTGTTCAACGCTGATCGCCGGGCTCAACGACGCCGCCTCACGCAGGACCCCGGCGCAGTCCATGTCGTCGGCCGGGATGGGCACCATGTCCGGGATCGTGGCGACCTCGCCGGACCGAACCGCTGCCCGCCTGTGCTGTCCGGTGAACAGGAGTCGGTGCAGCGCACCACGTGCCGTGGTGGTGCTCGGCGCCCACCAGAGCACCACCATCGACCGTGCTCGAGTCGCGGCGACGTACATCAGCCGCAGGTCTTCGCCTGCCGACTCCGACCGCGCGAGCGCGTCGCGCCTGCCGTAGCCCGGCGCGCCCTTGCCCGCCACGTCGAGGCACCGGGTGTCGCCGTCGTCGTGGAACACGAACGTCGCCGGGTTGACGCGGGACGCCCCGTCCCAGCCGAACGGCACGTAGACGATCGGGAATTCGAGACCTTTGCTGGCGTGGACGGTCATGATCTGAACGGCGGCGGTGTCCCGGTCGAGTCTGCGGGTCGCATCTGATCGGCCGGACCACTGGGAACTGTCGGCGATCTGTTCGCCCAGCCAGTCGACGAGCGAGGTCAGTCCACTCCCGCTGTCGGCGGCGTACCGGTTGCAGACATCGGCCATCTGGCGCACATCGGTGAACAGTCGCTCGCCGCGTGCCGAGCCGAGGAGCCGTTCCGCGGTGGTGAACTCGTCCAGAAGTCGAGCCGACATCGCGGCGAATCCACCGTCGACGAAAACGCGCCCGAGTTCGGCGAACTGCGCCGCAAGGGTGCCGATGCCGGTCTCGCCCTGTGTCTCCAGAGTCTCCGCCGTGAGCCCGACCAGGGGCGTCAACGCGGCGAGCCGGACCCTCGGCTGCCGAGACGGCTGGTCTATCGCGGTGAGAACGTGCCACCAGTGGCGGGCCGCATCGGTGGTGAAGACCGACGTCCCGGACGTCACGACAGATGCGACACCGCGGTCGGCGAGAGCTCGCTGCAGTGGCTCGATCGTCCGGTTCGCGCGTAGGAGCACCGCGATGTCGCCGGACTCCACGGGCCGGGTCAGCCCGTCGACGTCGATCGTGACCGACGACTTCAGCAGCGCCGCGATGTCGCCCGCGACATCGTCGATCACCCTCTCCCTGACCTGGGCCACCTTCGGGGTGGTGCCGTCCTGCGTGTGGACGGTGAAGTCGTTCTTGTCGAAACGTCGGATGCGCACCGCGGGCGCACCGTGGATCCGCGATCCGGAGTGATAGGCGGTGACCGGGCGGTACACGATGTCGGGATGCCCGAAAGCGGCGCCGTCGAACAGCACGCTGAGCCCTTCCACGACGTTCTGATCCGAACGGCGGTTGACGTTCAGGATCCGCCGGTCCCCCGCCGCCTGCACGGCGTGGAGGTAACTGAGCACTTCGGCGCCACGGAATGCGTAGATCGACTGTTTCGGGTCACCGACGAGGACCAGCGGGAGGTGGTCGTGGAAGCAGCGGCGGACGATCTCCCACTGCTGCGGGTCGGTGTCCTGGAACTCGTCGATGAGAACGACAGAGAACTGATCGCGGATGCGGTCACAGGCTCTGTCGCCGATGGCCGGATCGGTCACGATGTCGTACAGCGTGTTCTGCAGGTCGTCGTACGTCCGCAGTCGCGCCAACCGCTTCCGGATCTCGGTCTGACGGCGCACGTGTGTCGCCATTGCCACCCGCAGGTCGGAGTCGTCGTCGCGTTCGCCGGGCCGGAACGGCGCGAGGGTCGCGGTGGGATTGCGGACGGCCTCCTTCGCGATCTCCAGAGTCTCGTCGAAGGCCGGGGCATCGGACGAGTCGCCGGCGAATCGTGCGATGTAGGCGTCGCGCGCCACTTCCGCGACGATCTCGTCGACGTTCTCGACGATCGGGTACTGCTGTTCACGTTCGCCGAGGAAACCGAGCGCGGCGAGCATCCGATTGCAGAATGTGTGAGTGGTGGCCATCGTGGCTGCGTCGAAGTCCGACAGCGCCGAGACCAGCCGCGCGCGACGTACCGCGATCGTGTCGTCCGTGCCGTCGAGGAGCCATTCGACGAGGACGTCGTCGCCGGTGACCCCCTGATCGACGGCGGCGAGGCACTCGCGCAGCCGTGATCTGGTCCGGTCGCGAAGCTCCGCAGACGCCGCATTCGAGAACGTCGCCATCAGCAGTCGAGACACCGGGACGCCTTCGGCGACGTAGCGGACCGCGAGCGACACGATGGCGTACGTCTTGCCGGTGCCCGCACTCGCCTCGAGGACGACGGTCCCGGTCGGCAGCGGATCGCGGAGGTCGAAACCTCGGGTGTCGAGGGTGTTCATCGGTCCTCCTCGTTGCTCAGCAGCGGCGAGAACAGAGCACATGCCAGCCGCAGATACATCGGCGTCGACTGATCACCGGGCAGGAGGTGCTCCACGTCGCCGAGCGTGTCGAGCGATGGAACTGCAAGGCACAGTTCATCGAACTCGACCGACGCGTCGGGGTCGCCTCGGAACACCAGACCCGCGTAGCGGTTCTTGTCGCCGAACGACTTCTCGTAGGTGAACTTCGCTCGCTGCATGGCCTGCGGCGCACGACCGCGACGGTTGAACTCGGAAGCCGCCGACGCCGCTGCATCGAGCGTGAGGCCGATCGGCGCTCGAAGGCCTGCATCCCGCAGAGCGACGAGGAGCGTGAGTATCTCGAGCGCGTCGTCCGGTGCGGACAGGCGACTGACCTTGGCCGACGGCGTGTGGCCGCCTGCTCCGCCGACCACGACGGCCTGCGGAACGCGTCGGCTGGAGCCCGCGGCCATGGCCAGCAGTCGTATCCAAGCCCCGACCCGATGCTTGGCGCCGAGGCGGGAATAACTCACAGGCACGAGACGGTCGCCGAACACGTCGCCGACAGTCCCGTACAGGCGACGGCCGCCGGGCAGATCGACTCGGACGTCGACCGCGTCGGCCGAATCCGTGCGGTAACCGTCGGCAGCAATGGATATCGCTTGAGCCTTCCCACGGATCGGGCCGAACGTGTCGGCGCCGAACGTGAACGGCGGAAGGGACCCTCGCCGCAGTTCCGCACCCGCTGCGGCCGCCGGATCGCGGCCGTCGAGCAACGCCTGCAGGTACCGATTGCCGACACTCCACTGTTCGAGGCCGTCGAGTGACACCGCCAACTGATCTGGATGCCCGTCGGCACTCTCCGGCAGTCCGACGCCGAGCCGCTGTCGCGCGAACCCTTCAACCGGCGCGCACAGGAAAGTGATCAGATCATCGAGGTCGACGTCACCGAGTTCGAGTTCGCCGAGGCGTGCGTCGGCCAGCCGGGGCAACGCGGGAGCGGGCGCACCGGAACGGTCGATGTCGCTCAACGCTCGAGCTCCCGCGAGCAGCGACGAGTCGTAGCTGAACGGCGCAGCACCGTCGGCCGCGACGAAGTTCCGCGTGTCGAACGCGTGCAGAGTGTGCCGATGCACGATCGGCGACGGCCCGTCGGAGTGCCCGACGATGACATTCGCGGCGTCGATCAGTTCGCTGACCACAACCGCAGGCGGCAGCACGGTTCCGGTGAGCGGATCGGCGCCCGTGTAGAACACGAGCAGATGTTGTCCGGCGGCGCCGACGGCGTCCAGGAACGCCTGACGGTCTTCGTCTCGTCGGTCGCGTTCGCCGACGAGGGGCGCGACGGCGAGCACATCGTCTCCGTCGACTGACGACGGACGCGGATACGCGCCCGTGTCCAACCCGAGGACGACGATCGCGCGATGCGGAACGGACCGCATCGGCACCATCGTGCAGACGGTCAGTTCACCCGTGCAGAAATTGGAACGTGTCGGGCGCGCCACCAGTAGTCCGGCCATCAGATCCCGAAGGTCGGCGAGTTCCAGCCGCAGATCGTCGGCCGAACTCAGCGCGTCCGAGATCATTCCGACTGCTTGCGCGCGTTGCCACTCGTCGTCGTCGGCGACGTCGGTCAGGCCGTCGACGGCGCCGTTGAGGATGTCGGCCCATTCGCCTGCCGTGTGGGGGCGCCCGACCGCGTCGATGAGCGTCGTCAGGCGGTCGGCGAATTCGGCGAACCGGCCGACGAGGTCGGTGTCGGTCGAATCCACGCCCGCGAGCGGGAGTGCGGTGGCCAGCCACTCGTTCTCCGACTCTTCTGCCACCACGCCGAGAAGCATGCGGTCGAGCCCGGACGCGACCGTGCCCTGGGGGAATCCGCCGAGCCCGAACCGGCCGCGCTGCGCGGAGTCGACCCCCCATCGGATTCCGGATCGGTGGATCCATCCGGCGAGAGTGTCGACGTCGTCGTCGGTGAAGCCGAACCGTGTCCGAACCGGCGTCGACGATGCGAGATCGAGGAGTTCTCCCGCCCGCATCCGGCCTGCCGCGAGATCGAGGACCCGTGCCACGACGTCGAGGACGGCATTCGATTCGCGCAGACCACGATCCGCGAGCCGAACCCGCAGTGTGTACGCGGGATGATGCAGGCCGGATTGGCCGAATGCGCCGCGTATCAGCGGTGCGAACGCTTCGACGTCCGGGCACATGATGAGGACGTCGCGTGGTTCGAGAGTCGGATCGTCGTCGAAGAGACGGAGGAGCCGGTCCCGCAGAACTTCCACTTGACGTTCCGGTCCATGGCAGGCGTGGACCTCCAGGGAGGTGTCGGCGCGCACTCCCGGCGCCGGTTCGAGGGCGTCGCGCCGAAGTCCGTCTTGGAGGGCTTCGAGCACCGTGATCGGAGCCGCCGCCTCCGGCTGCGGATGGTGGACGTCCACACCGATCGACGGTGTCAGCACCTCCTGCAGTTCTTGCACGTCACGCGACAATGCAGCGAGGAGTGGGTGGTCCGGCGCGTTCACCCGTCGGTCCGCACGCCTGCGTCGCGACCGTGGTGGTTCGGCGGAGATCCGCCGCCACAGCGCATCAGACGAGTGCGGGAGGTACAACGCCACGTCGCGTTCCGCACTCAGTGCGTCGAGAACCACGTGCATGGTCTGCGGAATGCGGGTCGGACCGAACAGCGCGAGCCGTTCGGGCAGATCGACTACGCCGGGTTCGTCACGAAGACGTGCTGCGAGGGCGTCGATGTCCTCCGCCGGGTGGGGATGATCGATCTCCTCGCGGACGAGCCGCCAGAACCACGGTTGCCAGGTGAGGTGTTCGGCGAGGGGGTTGCCTGCCCCATCGGTGTCGCGGCCGAGTGCCCAGTCGGCGATCATCGTCGGCCGTTGCCAGCCGTACGCACCGAACAGTCCGGCGATCGTCGCCGCGGTCGAGAACCGTCTGCCGCGTCGAAGGAGTTTTCGAGTGGCGTCGTCTCCGGTCATCCCGAGGTGCGCTGCGATCACACTGAGCCGCGGGTCGTCGACGTTGGCGTCGAGAACGCGCAGCACCGGCCACCGGAGCCGGTCCGTGTACCAGCGCTCGGCCGCCTCCGGGTCGGCGGACGCTGAGACGGTCACCGTGCGCAGAAGCGCCGACGGTGAGTCGAAGTCGATGTTGGCGGCTATCCCCAGCCGCAGCGACAACTGTTGCCGGAGCCAGCGTTCGACGCCACGCTCGGGTACGGCGACGATCTCGGGCCGCATCGGGTCGGCGGACGGTGTCGCCAGCACGTCGGCGAGCACCCCGACCAGCGTGTCGGCGCGTTCGGCACGATGCACTGTCAGCACGTCATCTCCCCCTGTCGCACAGTGTGTAGGGCTATCGCTCAGCGACGGCGACGTAGCGGAACCGGGTCTCCGCTGTTCGCCTGCAGCACCGCGACGACGTTCTCGGGCATCACCATCTTGTGCCCGGTCCGGAGGTCGAGTCCGGCCAGCGTCGTCTCCGCCAGAGCGGCGAGTGCTCCGTCGGCCCCGTACAGGGCGCATCCGAAGTCGAACGAGGTGGTGCCGATCCGGGGCACCCACACGTCGACTCTGACCGGCTCGTCGGAGTAGTGCAGGATCGACGCGAACTCGATCTCCTGGCGCGCGATCACTCCCGCGTACCCGCTGCGGGCACCGCCGAACCACGAGCTCATCGTGCGGACGCGCGCCTCTTCGAAAAGCCGCGCGATCTGCACGTTGTTGATGTGACCGAGCGAATCCTGATCGCCCCAGCGGAGGGCGATCTCGACGCTGTGGGGCCGAGGCGAGTTCGACGAGTTCTGTATGTCCGACACGCGACTGACCATATCGCTGCCATCCGACACGAACTCCACGCGCATCGATAGACTGCTGTAGATGGCAATCGACTCGGAGCGTCTACGACTACGACCGGTGTCGCACGCCGATGCCGACCGGCTCCTCGAACTCGACGCCGATCCCGAGGTGATGCGGTTCGTGAGCGGCGGTGAGCCGTCGACGCGCAGCTCGGTGGAGGACTGGGTGATCCCGCGTTCCGAAGCACAGTTCCGCACCCACGGCACCGGGCTGTGGACGTTGACTGCGCGGCGCGGCGGAGAGTTCATCGGCTGGGCGCAGTTGCGGGTGCCCCGCCACACCGGGATCCGGGAGCTCGAACTCAGTTATCGGCTGCACCGCCGATTCTGGGGTGGAGGGCTCGCTGCGGAAGCTGCCACGGCGTTGATCGCAGTGAGCTTCCTGACGTCGGACACCGATCGGATCTTCGCCAGCACCCACACCGACCACGCCGCCTCGCAGCGGGTGATGAGCAAACTCGGCATGCGACTGTCGGCCGGTTCACTGTCGTCGGAGCAACTGTCCCCCGGTCTCCCCGACGGCGACGTCGAATACGAGATACTGCGCGAACAGTGGCTGCGAACGCGTGGCCGACACAGCGGCATCACCGCGGCCGGATCGCACGACGAGTCGAATCGCACAGCCTGAGATGCCCCGCATCCGGCCAACGACTACCGTTGGACTCCTCGGGCCACAAGCCGACGACTAACCCAAGACGACACTGGAGAAGACACCGATGAGCAACACCATTGCCACCGACCCGATGCGACGCCGACGGGTCGTCATCATCGGATCGGGCTTCGGCGGTCTGTTCGCGGCGCAGCGCCTCAAGAAGGCCGACGTCGACGTGACCCTGATCGCGAAGACAACCCACCACCTGTTCCAGCCGATGCTGTATCAGGTCGCGACAGGCATCATCGCCGAAGGCGAGATCGCTCCGGCGACGCGTGTGATCCTCCGCGACCAGCGCAACGCAAGCGTGATCCTCGGCGAGGTCTTCGACATCGACCTGGCGAAGCAGGTGGTCCGATCGCAGCTGCTCGAGCGCACCACCGAGACCCCGTACGACGATCTGATCATCGCCGCCGGCGCCGACCAGTCGTACTTCGGAAACGATCACTTCGCCGAGTTCGCGCCCGGCATGAAGACGATCGACAACGCCCTTGAGCTCCGCGGTCGCATCCTCGGCGCGTTCGAGCAGGCCGAGCTGTCCGACGATCCCGCAGAGCAGGAGATGCTGATGACGTTCGTCGTCGTCGGCGCCGGCCCGACGGGCGTCGAGATGGCCGGCCAGATCGCCGAGATGAGCGACAAGACGCTCAAGGGCGCCTTCCGGAACATCGATCCGACCAAGGCGAAGGTGATCCTGCTCGACGCCGCCCCCGCTGTTCTCCCGCCGTTCGGCGAGAAGCTCGGTCAGAAGGCGAAGGCTCGCCTCGAGAAGATCGGCGTGGACGTTCGGCTCGGTGCGATGGTCACCGACATCGACGACGACAGCCTGACGGTGAAGTACCCGGACGGTCAGATCGCCACGATCGCCAGCCAGTGCAAGGTCTGGTCAGCAGGCGTGCAGGCGAGCTCGATCGGCAAGATCCTCGCCGATCAGTCGGACACCGAACTCGACCGCGCAGGCCGCGTGAAGGTCGGACCGGACCTGACGATCCCCGGCCACTCCAACGTTTTCGTGGTCGGCGACATGATGGCCGTCGAGGGTGTCCCCGGCGTCGCACAGGGCGCCATCCAGGGCGGACGATACGCCGCCGACGCCATCCGCGCGTCCCTCAAGGGGCACACTCCGCAGGAGCGGAAGCCGTTCAGCTACTTCGACAAGGGCTCGATGGCGACGATCTCGCGGTTCAGCGCCGTCATGCAGGTGCCGATCCCCGGGACCAGCAAGAAGTTCGAGACCGAGGGCTACATCGCGTGGCTCGGCTGGCTGTTCCTGCACCTGATCTACATCGTCGGCTTCCGCAACCGCGTGAACACCTTCGTGAACTGGTTCTTCGCGTTCAGCACCCGCGGCCGCACGCAGCTCGCCGTCACCGAGCAGCAGGTGTACGCACGACACGCCCTCACCGAGTTGTCGTACCTCGAGCGTCTCCGGCTCGCCGACGACGAACGTGCCAAGGCGAAGAAGGACCTCGAAGAACGCAACTCCTCCGCAGGCTGACGCCTCGACCGAACGACAAA
Organism: Gordonia malaquae NBRC 108250; assembly: GCF_000344135.1. GTDB lineage: Bacteria > Actinomycetota > Actinomycetes > Mycobacteriales > Mycobacteriaceae > Gordonia > Gordonia malaquae. Next base: position 225,412 of record NZ_BAOP01000003.1, read on the forward strand.
CGCTCCTGCCAGGATCTGACAGGAGCGTTTGTCGTTCGGGGACCTGCGGCCTAGGTGGACGGGTCCGGCTTCACGGAACTGTCGTCCGCGTGGTCGGCATCATTTTCGACGTCGGTCTCCGTGTCGACGCCTTCCATGTGCTTCACCGGGTCTGTTCCGGTCTCGCTGTAGCGGGTCACCAGATCGAAGTTGTCGCCGTAGCTGTCTTCACCGATGGCGACGGCGCGCTCGACGAGCAATGTGCTTCGATCACTCACTGCGACGATCCGGTCGCTGCTCAGGTCCTTGTACAGCGCGACACACAGCACGATCATGACTATGACGAACGGAACCGACGCCACGATGGTGATGTTCTGCAGGCCGGTGAGCGCCGTGGCGCCGCCGTCGCCGACCACCAGCATGATGGCGGCAACAGCACCCGTCAGGGCACCCCAGAAGATGACCGTCGACTTCTGCGGTTCGTGCACACCGCGCTCCGACAGCGACCCCATCACGATGGACGCGGCGTCGGCGCCCGACACGAAGAAGATCGCAACGAGCATCATCACGACGACAGTGGTGATCCCCGCCCACGGCATCGTGTCGAGCAGGGAGAACAACGCGCCCGTGGAGTCGACCTTGCCGTCGGAGGCCAAGTCGCCTACTTCGTGCTGCCGGTTGATCGCCGCGCCGCCGAAGATCGCGAACCAGACCAGGCTGACGAGCATCGGGACGAACAGCACACCGCTGACGAACTGCCGGATGGTCCGGCCGCGGCTGATGCGCGCGATGAACAGTCCGACGAAGGGCGTCCACGAGATCCACCAGGCCCAGTAGAAGATCGTCCACGACGACAGCCACTCGGCGAGTTGTGCGTCGCCGTCGGCGTTGGTGCGTGTGCTCATCTGGACGAAGTCCTGCGCGTAGTCGCCGAGCGCGGACGGCAGCAGGTTCAGGATCAGCAGCGTCGGCCCGGCGACGAACACGAACACCGCGAGCGCCAGGGCGAGAACCATGTTGATGTTCGACAGCCACTGGATGCCGCGCGCCACGCCGGACACGGCGGACAGGATGAAGCAGAACGTCAGCACCGCGATGATGATCACCAGGATCGGTGTGCCGACCGTGCCGACCCAGCCCGCGAACTTCAGACCGTCGCCGATCTGCAGCGCGCCGAGGCCGAGCGACGCCGCCGACCCGAACAGGGTCGCGAAGATCGCGAGGATGTCGATGATCTTGCCGCCGATGCCGTTGGCGCGGTCGCCGAACAGCGATGTGAATGCGGCGGACAGCAGCTGTGAACGTCCCTTGCGGTACATGCCGTAGCCGATGGCGAGGCCGACGACCGCGTAGATGGCCCACGGGTGGAGTCCCCAGTGGAACATCGTGGTGCCCATCGCCGTCTTGAACGCTTCAACAGTCTCTGGGTCGACCGTTCCCGGCGGCGGCGAGACGTAATACGTCAGCGGCTCGGCGACGCCGAAGAACATGAGGCCGATACCCATGCCGGCGCTGAACATCATCGCGATCCACGAGCTCGTGCGGAACTCGGGCTGGTCGTCGTCACCGCCCAGTGGAATGCGGCCGAACCTGCTCATCGCCAACCAGATGACGAAGATCACGAACCCCGTCGAGGCGATGACGAAGAGCCATCCGAGGTTGGTGATCACGCCGTTCTTGGCGTTGGCGGAAATCGTCGAAAGGCTGTCCTTGTCGACGAACCCCCAGACGACGAATGCGATCGAGAACGCGGCCGTGATCGAGAAGACGACCCAGTCGCGCTGCGATCTCTTTGTAGTGCTCTCAAGCTTTGACACGACTCCCCTTCGCATGAGCTCCGTTGATCAGTGCCGTCTGACCGTAACAGGTTCTTCTCAGGTGGAAACGGACCGCGTCATGCACCGACGCCGACCCCTGTCGGTTGAACAGAGGACGGCGACGGAGGGGGCGATGTCAGAGATTCTGCATGCGAACCTTCGACTGCGCAAGCAATCTTCCCTGGTCATCGGTCATGTCGATGAGCCACAGCTGCTGACGCTTTCCACGGTGCACGGGGGTTGCCACGACACTGATGACCCCCTCGGAAACGGACCGCAGAAAATCAGTCGAATTGTTGACGCCGACGGCATGGCCGCCGATCCCGCTCTCCTGCAGCCAGCAGAACGCGCTCACGCTCGCAGCGGTCTCGGCGAGCGCACAGTACGTTCCGCCGTGGACGATTCCAAACGGCTGATGATGGTCGGAACGCACAGAGAGAGTGCCTCGCAGACCCTCGCCCGTCGCTTCCGCGATCTCGAATCCGAGAAGCGCGTCGAGTCCGGTGGCCGTCTTCACAAGAGCTTCATAGTCTTCAGTCATGACCTCAGCGTGCCAGCGTGCTGGGCGGCAAAGTCAACGGCCCCCGGAGCTCCTCATCGGAGCCCGGGGGCCGTCGCCGCGGATCGGGGGTCTCTGCAGCCCTCAGGACACTCACGCGATCGCTGAGATTGAATGTAGGCTAGCCTTACTTACATTGTCAAGCGCGCCACGGAGAACCGGCGAGGGAACTAATTGCAGCGCCCTCGCGTTAACACATTCGACCGGGCGGGGAGCGATCAACGAGAGGAGCCGACGTAAGATGAAGAAGATGAACGGACTGGGAGAGTTGGAACGTGCCGTGATGGACACTCTGTGGGCGTCGCCGACCCCACAGACGGTTCGTCAGGTTCACGCAGAGCTGTCCAGCTCGCGGGCCCTCGCCTACACGACCGTGATGACAGTGCTGCAGCGCCTCACCAAGAAGGAACTGGTCACGCAGATCCGCGACGACCGTGCGCACCGGTACGCAGCGACGCGCCCACGTGAAAACCTCGTCGCCAGCCTGATGGTCGACGCGCTCAAGGGCGCCGAAGCACCGGGCTCCCGACATGCCGCACTCGTCTCGTTCGTCGGCCAAGTGGACGCCGACGAAGTCGCCGCCCTCCGCGAGGCTCTCGACGAACTCGAGTCGTCGCGCGGCCTGAAACACTAGAGTCGACATCGTCGACAACCATCAGTCGAGCCTCGGCTCGACCGCACGATTCGAGGAAGGCCGATGACCGCGCTGCTGTTCGGCTTCCTCACGATCGCTTTTGTCGGACCGATCCCCCAGGCTCTGTCCCGAGCGACCTGGCCGCTCTACGCACCACGAGCCGCGATGGCGCTCTGGCAGTCTGTTGCGCTCGCCGCCGTTCTCTCCGCGTTCTCCACCGGACTCGCGATCGCCGCGAATCTCCTCACTCCCGGCCACGACGGAGCTCCGACCACCAACCCGCTCGACGAGATCGGTCGGCTCGGATGGTTCCTGTGGACGCTCTACGTCGTGGTGTTCGCGCTGACCCTGCTGGTCGGCGCGCGACTGATGTTCACCGTCGTGCGCGTCGGCATCCGCACGCGTGCACGCCGAACCATCCATCGGAATCTGGTCGACCTCGTCGATTGCGTGGACAAGCGTCGCGGCACCGACCGGGACGTCCGCGTGCTCGACGTCCCGACCCCACTCGCCTACTGTCTGCCGGGGCTGCGCAGCCGCATCGTGGTCAGCGAGGGAGTTCTCGACCGCCTCACCGACGATGAGCTGACCGCCGTCATCGAACACGAACGCGCTCACCTTCGCGCACGTCACGATCTCGTCCTGGAGGCGTTCATCGCACTGCACGAGGCCTTCCCCCGATTCGTCCGATCGCAGTCGGCGCTCGGATCGGTGGAACTCCTCGCCGAAGCACTCGCCGACGACCAAGCCGCCCGCGCGACTGCCCCGACGACCGTCGGCCGTGCGCTCGTGGCCTGTGCCGACGCGACCGCACCGCGCGGCGCGATGGCGGTGGGCGGGCCGACCACGCTGACCAGAGTGCGACGCCTCGGCTATGTGCGGCCGGTCCCGTTGGTGTCCGCCACCGCGTACACGCTGGCCGCAGCGATTCTGGTGGTGCCGACCCTCGCCGTCGCGATCCCCTGGCTCACCGAACTCAACCGGCTCATCACCCACTTCTGACATCCCTCAGCTCTGGCATCCCTCAACAAGGAGAAAGGTCCGCGCGTGCGATTCCTGGACGGGCACGAACCCGACCACGACCTCACCTACGACGATCTGTTCATCGTCCCGAACCGATCGGCCGCCACCTCGCGGTTCGACGTCGACCTCGCGTCGACCGACGGGACCGGAACCACGATCCCGCTGGTGGTCGCGAACATGACCGCGATCGCCGGCAAGCGGATGGCCGAGACCGTCGCACGCCGCGGCGGCCTGGTCGTCCTCCCCCAGGACGTGCCGCTCGACGCTGCTGCGCAGACGATCGGATTCGTCAAGAGCCGTGACCTCGTCGCCGACACACCCGTGGTGATGTCGCCGAACGATCTGATGGCGCAGGCCCAGTCGTTGATCCCCAAGCGAGCGCACGGCGCCGCGGTCGTCGTCGACGACGGACGGCCGGTCGGCCTGGTGGCTCGCAACGTGACCGGCCACGACATCGACATGTTCACCGACCTGCGCTCGGCGATGACACCGATCCCCGTCGTGCTTCCCGCCGGCACCGATCCGCGGACGGTGTTCGACACCCTGACCGACGCGAACGCCGAACTGGCCGTCCTCGTGGACGACGACGGAGCACTGGTCGGCGTGCTGACTCGCACCGGCGCGCTGCGGGCAGGCATCTACCGCCCGAACGTCGACGCGCAGGGTCGCCTCCGCGTGGCCGCTGCGGTCGGCATCAACGGCGACGTCGTCGGCAAGGCTCGCGGACTAGTCGAGGCCGGTGCGGACGTCATCGTCGTCGACACGGCGCACGGGCATCAGGAGAAGATGCTCACTGCGCTGGCCGCCGTTGCGGGCGCCGATCTCGGCGTCCCGATCGCCGCAGGCAATGTGGTCTCCGAACGCGGTGCACTCGACCTGATCGACGCGGGCGCGACGATCGTCAAGGTGGGCGTCGGTCCCGGCGCCATGTGCACCACGCGCATGATGACCGGTGTCGGACGCCCGCAGTTCTCCGCCGTCGCCGAATGCGCCGCCGCCGCCCGGGAACGCGGCGCGCACGTGTGGGCCGACGGCGGGATCCGGCATCCGCGCGATGTGGCACTCGCCGTCGCCGCCGGTGCGTCCAACGCCATGGTCGGATCGTGGTTCGCCGGCACATACGAATCGCCGGGAGACCTCCACACCGATACGAGCGGCGAGTACAAGGTCAGTTTCGGCATGGCCTCCAAACGAGCGGTCGCCGCACGATCGGCCACCGACAACGCCTACGACCAAGCTCGTAAGGGCCTCTTCGAAGAAGGCATCTCGTCGTCGCGCATCCGGATCGATCCGGAGCATCCGAGCGTCGAGGATCTCATCGACCACATCTGCTCCGGCGTCCGGTCGACCGCGACGTACACCGGCGCGACGACCCTCCAAGAGATGCACGAGAAGGTGGTGCTCGGGGTTCAGTCGGCCGCCGGATTCGCCGAGGGCAGACCGCTGCCCGGGGGTTGGTGACCCGCCCACGTGGACATAGTGATCATCGTCGCGAGCCTCATCGGCTTCGTGGCGCTCACCCTCGGCACCGCACTCTTCGTCGCCGGAGAGTTCTCGCTCACCGCACTCGAACGATCGACGATCTCCGACGACCTCGCCCGTCGAGGTGACCGACGCGCCCGATCAGTCGATCGGGCACACCGGGAGCTGTCATTTCAGCTCTCGGCCGCCCAGCTCGGCATCACCATCACCACTCTGATCACCGGTTATATCGCTGAGCCGGTGCTCGCCCGCATCTTCAACCCGATTCTGGACGCCGTCAAGATCCCCGAGTCGTGGCAGGCGGGTGTCTCGTTGGCTCTGGCCCTGGTGATCGCGACGTCGTTGTCGATGGTCTTGGGCGAGTTGGTCCCCAAGAACCTGGCCATCGCCAAACCGCTCGCCGTCGCCCGCGCCACCGCAGGGCCGATGAGTGCATTCGCAACGATGTTCAAACACGCCATCAACGGGTTGAACGGGACAGCGAACAGGCTCGTCCGACGTCTGGGTGTGGAACCGACCGAGGAGCTGCAGTCGGCCCGTTCGGCCGCGGAACTGTCGGTCCTGGTCCGCAATTCGGCCCTGCACGGTGAAATGGACGCCGACACCGCGGCTCTCGTCGACCGATCACTGCGGTTCGGCGATCTGTCCGCCGAGGACCTGATGACACCCCGTGTCCGCGTGGAGAGTCTCGAGCCCGGCGACTCCGTACACGATCTGATCGAGGCGTCCTCGAGCACCGGTCACTCCCGCTTCCTGGTGGCGCCCGACGGCGACCTGGACAATCTGATCGGCGTGGTCCACATCAAGCAGGCGTTCACCGTCCCCGCTCGTGAGCACTCGACCACTCCCCTGCGGTCCATCGCACGACCGGTCACCCGCGTGCCCGACAGTCTCGACGGTGACGCACTCATGGACCGCATCTCCGCCGACGGCCTCGAAGTGTGTGTCGTCGTCGACGAGTACGGCGGGACGGCAGGCATCGTGACATCTGAGGACATCATCGAAGAGATCCTCGGCAATGTGACCGACGAGCACGACGACGAGGAGTCCGAGGTCGCCCGTGTCGGAAACGGCTTCCGGTGCGCCGGTCTGCTGCGACTGGACGAAGTGCAGGACGCCGTCGGGTACCGCGCTCCCGATGGCGCATACGAGACTCTCGGCGGATTGGTGATGTTCGTCCTGCGGCGGATCCCCGAAGTGGGCGACGTCGTCGACTTGCCGGTTCGCAAATCGACGTCGGACACCGACCGCGGTGAGCCTCCGCAACGATGGCGTGCGACTGTCGTCCGGATGGACGCCCGGCGCGTGGACCAGGTGTGGTTGACCATCGTCGACAATGAGACGACGGGAGACGCTCATGGGTGACATCTGGGGAATCGTCCTCGCGGTACTCCTGCTGGCGGCGAACGCCTTCTTCGTCGGTGCAGAGTTCTCGCTGATCGCAGCCCGACGAGACCGACTCATCGCCTTGGAGGAGTCCGGCAAGAAGCGGGCCCGCACCGTGATCACAGCGTCGGAGAATCTCTCGCTGATGTTGGCGGGATGCCAATTGGGCATCACGATCTGCTCGATCCTGCTGGGTCGGATCGCCGAACCGGCGATCGCCCACCTCATCGAGAAGCCGCTCGGGCTCATGCGCATCCCGGATGGCCTCCTGCACCCGATCGCGTTCGCGATCGCACTCGCGATCGTTGTCGTCCTGCACATCCTGGTCGGCGAGATGGTGCCGAAGAACATCGCACTCGCGGGCCCGGAGAGCGCCGCGATGCTGCTGGTGCCGGTGCATCTGTGGTTCCTGCGGATCGCAAAACCGTTCATCTGGGTGTTCAACGCACTCGCCAACGGCGTTCTCCGGTTGATGCGCGTGGAGCCCAAGGACGAGCTGGCCTCGACCGTGACCGAGACCGAGCTGGCGCAGATGATCGGCGAGTCACGTGAGTCCGGGCTGCTCGACGCCGGTGAACACGATCGACTCACTCGGGCCCTCGAGACCGTCCAGCGGACGGTCAGCGAGGTGATGATCCCGTTGACCGACGTCCACAGCGTTCGGGTGCTGCCGGATCCGGCGACCGGCGGGCTGGGCCCACGCCTGAGCGCACTCGAGGACGCGGTCCGTGAGACGGGCTACTCGCGTTTCCCCGTTCGGGGCCTCGACGGCTCGTACATCGGCTACTTGCATCTCAAGGATGTGCTCGACGACGTCTTCGACGTCAACGTCGACTCCGACTCCCTTGTCGCCGTCGACAAGATCCGCCCGTTGCCGACGTTGGCGGCAACGCTGCCTCTCGACGAGGCCGCGACCGCGCTGCAGCGTGTCAGCGCGCATCTCGCCGCCGTGGTCGACGCCTCGGGCGCGGTCGTCGGCATGGTCGCCCTCGCTGATCTCGCCGAGGCGTTCGTCGGTGCGGTGCGGGACTCCACACACCGAATCTGATGTCCGGCCACGATCGACTCCTGACGCATTCAGAATGGTCAGCACGGGCCGCCACGCACCGAGACAGAATGAATGCGCTGGTCGGACCGTATTTCGCCGAGCGCAGCGCGGGAGTGGCCCATCCCGTTGTCGATTTTCTGTTCACGTACTACGCGGCGCGTCCGGCACAAGTCACACGATGGCACCCGGGGTTCGGTGTGTCACTCGAAAGAGCACGTCGGTACACCGGTCTACGCGGCTACATCGTCGACGATGACGGCACTGCAACCGTCTCTCAGGAGCACCTCGAGTCCCGCATCGACCTGCTCGACGCGACGCTGGCGATCACGCAGGCGACAGCGGGACGGGCTCCGAGATTCGGGTGTTTCGGGCTCCACGAATGGGCGATGGTGTACCGCTCCGACGCCAATCGGCACCCACATCCGTTGCGCCTCGGCGCTGTCGAGACGGATGCCGTCGTCGAACGGAGTGGGCTCCGGTGCACACATTTCGACGCGTTCCGCTTCTTCACCGATCCCGCGCGCCCACGCAACGCCACCTACCTGACCAGGGCCGATGCCGTTGCCAATGAGCAGCCGGGGTGCTTGCACGCCACGATGGACCTGTACCGGTACTGCCTGCGCCTGTCTCCGCTGATCGGTTCGGACCTGCTCGGCGACTGCTTCGAGTTGGCGCTCAAGGCGCGAGAACTCGACATGAGGGCCAGCCCCTACGACCTCACCGGTGTTCTCGACATGACCGGCAGGCCGTACGAGCCCGTCCCGATCGAGACCGCAGAGGGTCGCGCGCAGTACGCGGCCGAGCAGACAGCGGTCGCCGAACGCGGCGCAGTCCTCCGAGAATCGGTGATCGCCAGATGCGACGACCTGCGCAAGTGGTGTCGGGGGCCCAGTCCGGTGGAGCAACCGGGCCGGTAGAATATCTGTGCCGGATGATCTCGCGCCGGCGAATTCGCGAACGCCCACCAGAAAGGTCGTCATGTCTGATCGTGTCACCGTCAACGGCTTGCAGGTCGCTGAGGTCCTCTATGACTTCGTCAACAACAAGGCTCTCCCGGGTACCGGTGTAGACGCCGACGCCTTCTGGACCGGCGCCGCCGCGGTGATCAACGACCTCGCACCACGCAACCGCGAACTCCTCGCGGTCCGCGACGACCTCCAGGCCAAGATCGACGCCTGGCACCGCGATCACCAGACTCTCGACTTCGACGAGTACAAGGCGTTCCTCACCGAGATCGGTTACCTCGTGCCGGTTCCCGCCGACTTCGAGATCACCACCGAAGGCGTCGACACCGAGATCACCTCGGTCCCCGGCCCTCAGCTCGTGGTCCCGATCCTCAACGCCCGCTTCGCCCTCAACGCGTCCAACGCGCGCTGGGGATCGCTGTACGACGCGCTCTACGGCACCGACGCCATCTCCGAGGCTGACGGTGCGGAGAAGGGCACGTCGTACAACAAGGTCCGCGGCGACAAGGTGATCGCATTCGCGAAGGCGTTCCTCGACAAGGCAGTGCCGCTCGAACAGTGCAGCCACGCCGACGTCACCTCGTACACCGTGTCGGGCGACTCCGTCGTCGCAGCGTTCGGTGACGGACAGACCACGACGTTCGCCGATCCGACTGCATTCGTCGGCTACACCGGCGAACCCGCTGCGCCGACCGGGATCCTGGTCCGTCACAACGGTCTGCACCTGGAGATCCAGATCGACGCGTCGTCGCCGATCGGCTCCACGGACTCCGCCGGGGTCAAGGACGTCGCCGTCGAGTCGGCCGTCACCACGATCATGGACTTCGAGGACTCGGTCGCCGCGGTCGACGCCGACGACAAGGTGCTCGGCTACACCAACTGGCTCGGCCTCAACAAGGGCGACCTCGCCGAAGAGGTCAGCAAGGGCGGCAAGACGTTCACCCGCACGCTGAACCCCAACCGGACCTACACGGCTCCGGACGGCTCGACCCTGGAACTGCACGGCCGCAGCCTGCTGTTCGTCCGCAACGTCGGTCACCTGATGACGAACCCGGCCATCCTCGACGCCGACGGCAACGAGGTCCCCGAAGGCATCATCGACGCCCTCGTCACCTCCGCGATCGGCATCCACGGCATGTCCGCCGAGGGCCTGCAGAACTCGCGCACCGGATCGATCTACATCGTGAAGCCGAAGATGCACGGTCCCGACGAGGTCGCCTTCACCGCCGAGTTGTTCGGCCGCGTCGAGGACGTCCTGGGCCTGGAGCGCAACACCCTCAAGGTCGGCATCATGGATGAGGAGCGCCGCACGTCGGTGAACCTGAAGGCGTCGATCAAGGCCGCGTCCGAGCGTGTCGTGTTCATCAACACCGGCTTCCTCGACCGCACCGGCGACGAGATCCACACCTCGATGGAGGCGGGTCCGTTTGTCCGCAAGGCCGAGATCAAGGGCCAGACCTGGTTCAACGCGTACGAGGACTCCAACGTCGACACGGGCCTCGCCGCGGGTCTCGAGCACAAGGCGCAGATTGGCAAGGGCATGTGGGCCATGCCCGACCTGATGGCCGACATGCTCGAGCAGAAGATCGGTCACCCGAAGGCCGGCGCGAACACCGCATGGGTTCCGTCGCCGACCGCTGCGACGCTGCACGCGCTGCACTACCACGAGGTCGACGTCTTCGAACGCCAGGACGAGATCGCCAAGCGCGATCCCGCGTCGGTCGACGACATTCTCACGATCCCGCTCTCGGCGAACCCGAACTGGACCGACGAGGAGAAGCGTGAGGAGCTCGACAACAACGCGCAGTCGATCCTCGGTTACGTCGTCCGCTGGATCGATCACGGTGTCGGTTGTTCCAAGGTTCCGGACATCCACGACGTGGCACTCATGGAGGACCGCGCCACGCTGCGCATCTCGAGCCAGTTGCTCGCCAACTGGCTGCGTCACGGCATCGTGACCGAAGACGACGTCGTCGCCGCGCTCAAGCGCATGGCGCCGGTCGTCGACCGCCAGAACGCAAGCGATCCGGAGTACCGTCCGCTCGCAGCCGATTTCGACTCGAACATCGCATTCAACGCTGCGAAGTCGCTGATCCTCGAAGGCGCTGCTCAGCCGAGCGGCTACACCGAACCGATCCTGCATCGGGCGCGCCGCGAGTACAAGGCCGCGAACGCCTGATACACCTGATGGTGTAGGCGCCGGGCCACGTGGTGGGAACGCCTCGTGGCCCGGCGTTTTCAGTTCAACCGAAGTAGACAGTGGACGGGCTCGGGGGTGGGCCGAGCGCACAGGAGGGACACGCGTTGTCGAAGCACTCGACAGGCGAGAAGAATCGTCAGTTCATCGCACGACCGATCGTCGCCGGAGCACTGGTGGTGATCCTGATCGCGGGCGTCATCACTGCGTGGTCGAGGCTCGGCGACGATATCGAGCAGACCGCGTCGACCGACGCCTCGGCATGCGTCGACGGAAAGGCGACAGTTCCCGTCGTCGCCGATCCCGCGATCGCCCCGGGGCTGCAGCGCATCGCACAGAACTTCAACAGCACCAATCCAATCGTGCGGGACAAGTGCGTGACCGTGCAGGTTCGCCCGGCCGACGCGCGCGCGACGCTGGAAGGCCTCACCGCGAAGAAGTGGGACACACGGTCGTTCGGCCCCTACCCGGGCGCGTGGGTTCCGGAGTCGTCCGTGTGGGCCGCCGCCCTGCAGACGAAGAACGAGTCGATCCTGCAGGGTCCGCCTGCATCGCTCGTCTCGTCCCCTGTCCGACTCGTGATCGAACGTGAACTGGCGAAAGCGATCAACGGACGCATCGCGTGGAAGGACCTGCCGGGACTGACTCAGGCCAATTCCCTCGCTGCCTACGGACATCGCGAGTGGGGGTCGCTGCGCATGGCGATGCCGAACGGACCGCAGTCGGACGCCTCTGCGCTCGGCGCGCAGGGCGTCGCCGCCGCCGTCGCCGACCAGAAGGGATCGCTCACCGCCGCTCAGGCCGAATCCCCCGCTGTGAAGCGCGCCGTGGAACAGTTGATGTCCGCGCCCCCGAAGATCGGTGACGGCTCGACCGCGGCTGCGGTGACGGCGATCGGAGCGGCCACGGACCCGGCGAATGCCAAGGTCCGGGCTGTTCCGGCGACAGAGCAGAGCGTGTTCGCGTCGACTGTCGACGACAAGACCGCCAAGGTCGCCGTCGTCGCACCGACCGGAGCGACTCCGGTCGCGGACTACCCCGTCGTCAAACTGGCGGGCGACATGGTGCCCGCATACGCCGGTGATGCGATCTCGGAGTTCTTCACATTCGCCCGGAAACCTCCACAGATGAAGATCCTGACCGGCATGGGCTTCCGCGGTACCGGTCCACTCCCCGCCCCGACTGCCACTGTTCCATTCGGTCCCGTGGTCGACGCGCTCCCCGCGCCCGAACCCGCCGCGGCCGTCGCCATCAACAAGATCGTCCTCCCCGCCGCCGCTCCCTGAGTCGCGGAACGCTGATTCATCGCTGATCAGCGGCGACGATTCCAGAACTGGTGTGTGAGTCCGCTCGCGGTGGTGACCGATTCGATGTCGAAACGGTCGTGGACGTCGCGCCCACCGTCGAAGACGGACACGCCTGAACCGAGGACGATCGGCACGGTCACCAGGTGCACGAAGTCGACGAGGTCGGCGTCCAAGAACTGACGGATCGACGACGGTCCCCCGCCCAGCCGGATGTCGCCGCCGTCGGCGAGTTCCCGAGCCTGCGCGATCGCCTCTTCCGGGGCTGCGTCGACGAAGTGGAAGCTCGTGCCGTTCTCAAAGGTCAGTGTCTCGCGTTCGTGGTGGGTCAGCACGATGACGGGCGTCTTGAACGGCGGTTCGGCGCCCCACCAGCCGATCCACTCGTCGTCGGTCCACGGTCCGCTCTGCGGCCCGAACTTCTTGCGGCCCATGATCTCCACGCCGATTCCCTGTCCCCAGAGACTGTAGAACGCACGATCGGCGGTGATCGGATCGTCCACGGTGTGGACGCCCTCGATGACACGGCCGTCGAAGCGGCTGAAGAGGTCCCGGGCGTGCCCGATCGGTTCGTCGACGGTGACGGTTCCGCCGGCGCTGAAGCCGTCCAACGAGATGTTCAGGTTGTGTACGCGCACTTTCGACATGCCCAGAACGGTACTCGTCGTTGTGTGCTCGGTGAGTCCAATTCACGTGCCCTGCACCCGATCCCGACAGTTGAATTCATCGCGGGCCGATCCGTCGACGGACCGTCGACGGCGGCGCACCATCGTTGTCATGACCGCTGTCGAACTCTCCCGGAACCGATGTCGCTGACCATGCGTCCTGACGTCCACTTCACGAGGAGAACCACCACTGTCATGTCCGACATCGTTTCCGAGCGGCTCGACGCCGCATCAGCTCCACTCCAATTCGCGTACTGGGTGCCGAATGTGAGCGGCGGCCTCGTCGTCTCCACGATCGAGCAACGCACCGACTGGAGTTACGACTACAACCGCAAGCTCGCCGTCCTCGCAGAGAACAACGGCTTCGATTACGCACTGTCGCAAGTCCGATACATCGCGTCGTACGGTGCCGCCTACCAGCACGAATCGACGAGCTTCTCACTCGCCCTGCTGCTGGCAACCGAAAGACTCAAGGTGATCGCCGCCGTGCACCCCGGGCTGTGGCAGCCCGGAGTCCTGGCCAAGTTCCTCACCACCGCCGACCACCTGTCCGGCGGGCGAGCCGCCGTGAACGTGGTGTCCGGATGGTTCAAAGACGAGTTCACCAAGCTCGGCGAACCGTGGCTCGAGCACGATGAACGCTACCGCCGGACCGAGGAGTTCATCACCTACCTGCGACGGATCTGGACCGACGATCACGCCGAGCTCAAGGGCGACTTCTATCGGCTCCACGACTTCGACCTGAAGCCCAAGCCCGTCGACCTCCCCGGTCGCCCGCACCCGGAGATATTCCAGGGCGGCAACTCGACGGCCGCACGTGCACTCGCCGGCCGGGTGTCCGACTGGTACTTCAGCAACGGCAAGGACTTCGACGGGTTGACCGAGCAGGTCGTCGACGTGAACACCGAAGCCGCCCTGCACGGTCGAACCGTCAAATTCGGGCTCAACGGCTTCCTCATCGGCCGTGACACCGAAGCGGAGGCACGCGACGTGCTCCGCGAGATCGTCGACAAAGCCGACCGACAGGCCGTCGAAGGCTTCGGCTCCGCAGTCAAACAGGCAGGCAACTCGACGGCGGACGGCAAGGGCATGTGGCAGGACTCCGAGTTCGCCGACCTCGTCCAGTACAACGACGGGTTCCGCACAGGTCTGGTCGGCACTCCCGAGCAGATCGCCGAGCGCATCGTCGCCTACAAGACACGCGGTGTGAACCTCTTCCTCCTCGGATTCCTGCACTACCTGGAGGACGTCGAGTACTTCGGCACCCACATCCTTCCCCTGGTCCGGGAGCTCGAAGCGGACCTCACCTCCAGCGGACGGCTCGAGTCCGAACTCGCCCGCAACGGCGTCCTGACCGCCTGACACCCCACACCTCACCTGACAAGGAATCCCACACCATGACCACCTCACTGTCCCCCGACACCACCACCACCAGTGCCTTCGACGAGGCCCTCCACCGCGCCGACCTGGTAGCCGCAGAGCTCCGCGCCACTGCCGCGGAGCGCGATCGCGCCAACGCCGCACCGACCGCCGAGATCGAGCTCCTCCGCAGTCACGACCTGCTGCAGGTGGGCGAACCCGTCGAACTCGGCGGGTCCGGCCTGAACTATGCGCAGACGCAGCAGATCACTCGCCGTATCGCGCGCGGCGACACCTCGATCGCCCACCTCCTCGGCTATCACTACGCACAGCAGCGGATCGCCCACCTCTTCGGCACCCCGGAGCAGGCGGAGGCGTTGTCCCGCCGGAACGCGCAGGAGAAGCTGTTCTGGGGCGGCGTCCAGAACCCACGCGGCGGGAGCGGCCTGGTGCTGACGCGCGACGAAGACGGCTTCCGGCTCAACGGCCGCCGCACGTTCGCCTCCGGCGCCGGCGTCGGTGATCAGCTGTCGGTGACCGCCACATTCGGCGACGCCCTGGTCTTCCTCTCACTGCCCGCAGGCAAGGAGGGTTTCACGCCGCTCGGCGACTGGGACAACATCGGCCAGCGCCTCACCGACTCGGGCGGTGTCGAGTTCGTGAACACGCCGATCTCGCGTGACGAGATCCTCGGCGACCCCGACTCCCCACCGACGTTCACCGCGTTCCAGCAGCTTGTGACTCCGCACTGGCAGCTCGCCTTCGTGAACTTCTACATCGGCACCGCTGAAGGAGCCTTGGACGAGGCCCTCGACTGGACTCGACTCAACGCAAGCGCGTGGGAGACGTCCGGCCTGGAGGCCGCCACCGACGACCCCTACATCTTGGAGCTCGTCGGAGAGCTCCGCGCGGAGATCACCGCAGCCGTCCTGCTCGCCGACCGTGCAGGCGACGCCCTGCAGCACGCGCTCGACATCGGTGAAGCGCTCACGGACGAGCAACGCGCCGTGGCCGCAGTCGCGATCGCCGAGGCGAAGTACGTGACCACCAAGGTCTCGTTGGACGCGGCGTCCCGACTGTTCGAGATTCAGGGCGCTCGTGCGACCACCACCGACTACGGCTTCGATCGGCACTGGCGGAACCTCCGCACGCACACCGTCCACGATCCGGTGGCGTACAAGGCACGCGAGGTCGGCGACTGGACACTGAACCACCGCGCACCGCAGTTCTCGCTCTACAGCTGACGCTGTGACACTGCGAATCACCGATCACGACGCCGCGCTCGACGCGGCTCGTGCACTCGCACCCGCCGTCGCGGCGGGTGCGAGTGCCCGTGACGCCACCAGGCAGCTCCCGTTCGACGAGGTCACTGCACTGTCGGCGTCCGGGCTCCTGTCCATCACGGTGCCGACCGAGTTCGGCGGCCCGGGGCTCGGCGCTTCAACACTGGCGTCAGTGGTGGCAACGATCGCCGCCGCCGATCCGAACGTCGCTCAGATCCCACAAAGCCACTTCGTGTTCGTCGACGCCGTCCGCCGAGTCGGGCCGGACACGCTCAAGGAGCACCTGTTCCCTCGGGTCGTGAACGGCGGACGGGTCGCGAACGCGCAGACCGAGCGCGGCGGTCGGACCGCTCTCGACGACTCCACGGCCCTGCACCGGACCGCGGACGGCCTGCGGCTCACCGGGACGAAGCATTACAGCACCGGTGCGCTGTTCGCCGACGTCCTCGCCGTGCGGGCGAACGGTCCGGACAGCGGCAGCGTGATCGCGTTCGTTCCAGCCGACTCCGACGGTGTCGAGATCGTCGACGACTGGGACGGGTTCGGTCAGCGCACCACCGCGAGCGGCACCGTGGTGCTGAACGATGTCCCGGTCGACAGCGGTCACCTGGTGGACTTCACTCGCCTGCTCGCTACGCCGAGCACCTACGGGACACGCGCCCAACTCCTGCACGCCGCGATCGACGTCGGCATCGCGCGAGGTGCTCTCGACGCGGCGCCGAGCGTGGTCAGCAGCGCTCGCCCATGGTTCGAGGCAGGCGTCGACAGGGCGGGCGACGACCCACTGCTGCTCGCCCAGGCCGGAGACCTCGAGCTCGACGTGCGCGCAGCAGAGGCCCTCCTCGACGTCGCGGCCCGCAGTATCGACGACGCCGACGCCGACCCGACTCGCGAGACGATCGGCGCCGCGGCGCTCGCGACCGCGGCGGCGAAGGTCAGCGCGGGACGAGCAGCGCGCCGCGCGGGCGCGGACCTGTTCGACTTCGGCGGCACTCGCGCGGCAGGTTCGCAGGCCAACGTGTCGCGCTTCTGGCGTGATGCACGAACTCACACTCTCCACGACCCGGAACGCTGGAAGGTCCAGCACCTAGGCCGATGGGCGCTGGACAGGAAGCTCCCGCCGAGCCACGGAACGCTTTAGAAACAGACGCTCTAGAAACAGACAAGGAAGTCACGACTGATGTCCCTCAAGCTCCACTGGTTTCTGCCGACGTACGGCGACTCGCGCTTCATCGTCGGCGGGGGTCACGGGCAACCGGCCGGAATCGCTCGCGGCGATCGCGATGCGTCCATCGGCTATCTGTCGTCGATCGCCAGAGCCGCCGAGGACTTCGGATTCACGGCCGCGCTCACGCCTGCGGGCGCATGGTGCGAGGACGCCTGGCTGACCACCGCGATGGTCGCTCGAGAGACCGAGCGCCTGGGCTTCCTCGTCGCTTTCCGCCCGGGCCTGGTCAGTCCGACGCTCGCCGCCCAGATGGCGGCGACCTTCACCAAGCACGCGCCCGGCCGTCTGCTGTTGAACGTCGTCACCGGAGGCGAGTCCGCCGAGCAACGCGCGTACGGTGACCATCTCGACAAAGCGGCACGCTATGCCCGTTCCGATGAGTTCTTGAGCGTCGTCCGACGATTGTGGGCCGGGGAGACCGTCACTCACCGCGGCGAGCACATCACCGTCGAGGAGGCGACGCTCGCGACTCTTCCCGATCCGGTGCCGCCGATCTACTTCGGCGGATCGTCTCCGGAAGCCGGCACGGTCGCCGCACATCACAGTGACGTGTACCTGACGTGGGGCGAACCTCCCGCCGCTGTCGCGACGAAGATCGACTGGATCCGTGGCCTCGCGGCCCAGCAGGGCCGGACCGTGACCTTCGGTGTGCGCCTCCACGTCATCACGCGTGACACGTCGGAGGCCGCGTGGGCCGAAGCCGGACGGCTCCTCGAGGCTCTCGACGCCGACACGATCGCGCACATCCAAGAAGGACTCGGTCGGAGTGAGTCGACCGGCCAGGCGTCCATGCGTGCACTGCACGAGCAGAACCGAGCCGACGGCTCGTGGCAGGATCCGCGTGCCCTCGAGATCGTGCCGAATCTGTGGTCCGGAGTCGGCCTGGTTCGTGGTGGCGCAGGCACCGCGCTCGTCGGGTCCCACTCGGAAGTCGCCGACTTGATCGCCGAGTACGCCGCCGTCGGTGTCGACGAGTTCGTCCTGTCCGGCTATCCGCACCTCGAGGAGCTCTACTGGTTCGGCGAAGGAGTGGTGCCCGAGTTGACCAGACGGGGACTTTTCGACGACCGACTCAGCCGATCGATCACGACTTCCGGGACACCTTTTGTTCCGGCCGCCCGCTGAGCGGGACCGACACCCGCTCAACCGTAGGAGTCAGGACATCATGACAGCCATGCTCGCATCTCCCGTCAGCAGTGACCCAGCCGAACTGCGCCGTGTGTTCGCCCAGTTCCCCTCCGGCCTCGTCGTCGTCGCCGCACTCGGGCCCGACGGCCCCGCGGGCATCGTCGCGTCGTCGTTCACGTCGGTGTCACTCGATCCACCGCTCGTGTCGGTGAACATCGCCCGGACCTCGACGACCCTTCCCGTGCTCAGCGGCGCCGAGCACTGGGGCGTGAGTGTGCTCTCCCACGAGCAACATCAGGTGGCCGACCTGCTTCGACGACCGGCGTCCGAACGGTTCGACGGAATCGACTGGGCTGCCGCCGACACCGGAGCCGTCCAGATCGACGGCGCCACCGCAGGCTTCCACACTCACGTGCACAGCATCCTGCCCGCGGGCGATCACGTGATCGCGCTTCTCGAGGTCCGCGGGCACTTCACATGTCCGGACAGTGATCCGCTCGTCTTCCACCGCAGCCGTTTCCGCCGTCTCGAACAGGAGAACAACTCATGACGACCACGCTCCGCATCGCCGTCCAAGCCGACGACGCCGAATGGATCGAGCTCACGCCGGCCGACGACACGCCCGTCACCCGGATCCGGACTGGAAGCCTCGGTGAGGCCGCTCACGCGACCTCGCGGTCCGAACGGCCGGTGTTCGTGGACCTCGACGTGCACGTCGCCGACACCGTCTCACACGCCTACGCGGAGTACGCCGCACAGCACCCCGGCTGGACCGCGGGTGCACGCACCGGAACGATCGTCCATCCGGGCACGGCGACGACCCTCGCGAATCTGCTCAACGACGTGTCCGCCGCACACGTCGCCGACGGGGTCACGCTGCGCGGGCCCGACGCATCGAGCCTCATCAGGGTCTTGCTCGACGACGTCGCTCCCCTGCTCGCGGCCCGCGGGATCGCGCTCCGCGATCCCGCGGCCGCCTAGGCCCACCGCCCAGCGCGACTACTCGGCGAAAGCGTCGAGAGGCGGGCAGCTGCAGACGAGGTTGCGGTCGCCGAATGCGCCGTCGATGCGGCGGACGGACGGCCACACCTTCGGACGTGCACCCGACGACGGGAGTCCGTTCGGGTACACGGCCGTCATCCGGTCGTAGCCGTGGTTCCACTCGTTGACCAGGCTTTCGGCGGTGTGCGGTGCGCCCGCGAGCGGATTGTCGTCCACCGCCCACGTGCCGTCGGCCACCTTGTCGATCTCACCGCGGATCTTGATCATCGCGTCGATGAACGCGTCGATCTCGGCGAGGTTCTCACTCTCGGTCGGCTCGACCATCAGTGTGCCCGCGACGGGGAAACTCATCGTCGGAGCATGGAATCCGTAGTCGGCGAGGCGCTTGGCGACGTCGTCGACGCTCACGCCGGACTCCTTCGAGATGTCGCGGAGATCGAGAATGCACTCGTGCGCCACCCAACCGTTCTCGCCGGTGTAGAGGATCGGGTAGTAGTCGCTGAGTCGACGCGCGATGTAATTCGCCGACGCGATGGCTGTCAACGACGCCGCACGCAGCCCTTCGGCGCCCATCATGGCGATGTACGCGTAGGTGATCGGCAGGATCGACGCCGAGCCGTACGGGGCCGCAGAGATCGTCACGCCGGTCTCGGGGAGCTCCGACGCCAGCGGGTGTCCGGGAAGGAACGGCGCAAGATGCTCACGGACCGCAACCGGTCCGACGCCCGGTCCGCCACCACCGTGCGGGATGCAGAACGTCTTGTGGAGGTTCAGGTGCGAGACGTCGCCGCCGAACTGACCGGGGCGGGCGAGACCGACCATCGCGTTGAGGTTCGCACCGTCGACGTACACCTGACCGCCTGCTTCGTGGACCGCGTTGCAGATGTCGGTCACCTCGTGTTCGAAAACGCCGTGCGTCGAGGGGTATGTGATCATGATCGCGGCGAGTTCGTCGCGGTGCTTCTCGATCTTGGCGCGCAGGTCGTCGATGTCGACGTCGCCGGTGTCGCGGCTGGCGACCACAACAACACGCATGCCTGCCATGACGGCGGAGGCCGCGTTGGTGCCGTGGGCGCTCGACGGGATAAGGCACACGTCGCGGGCGTCGTCGCCACGCGAACGATGGTAGTTGCGGATGGCGAGGAGACCTGCGTACTCACCCTGCGATCCCGCGTTCGGCTGCAGGCTGACGCGGTCGTACCCGGTCACCGCGACGAGCCAGTCCTCGAGGGTCGTGATGAGCTCGCGGATGCCTTCGGAGTCGCCGAGCGGGGCGAACGGATGCAGTCCACCGATCTCCGGCCACGTGACGGGTTCCATCTCGGTGGCGGCGTTGAGCTTCATGGTGCACGAGCCGAGGGGGATCATGCTGCGGTCGAGCGCGATGTCCTTGTCCGACAGCTCGCGCAGGTACCGGAGCATGGCGGTCTCGGTGCGGTAGGCGTGGAACGCGATGTGCTCGAGATATCCGCTGGTCCGGGTCTCGATCGCCTCGGCGAACGTCGCCGGGGCCGATGCTGTGGCGCCGAATGCGTCGAGCACGGCCGTGATGTCGGCGGCGGTCGTCGTCTCGTCGCAGGCGATGCCGACTCGATCCGCGTCGACCAGTCTCAGGTTGATCCCACGAGCCTTGGCGGCCGTGACGATGTCCGCGGCGCGCCCTTCGACGAGCACCTGGACGGTGTCGAAGAACGATGCGTGCTCAACGGTGTGGCCCGCTCCGGTCAGCCGGTCGGCCAGGTCGGCGGCATGTCCGTGGACACGCTGAGCGATGGCCTTGAGTCCTGCGGGGCCGTGGTACGACGCGTACATCGCCGCCATGATCGCCAGGAGCACCTGCGCGGTGCAGATGTTGCTGGTGGCCTTCTCGCGGCGGATGTGCTGTTCGCGGGTCTGCAGTGCGAGGCGGTAGGCGATGTTTCCGTCGGCGTCCTTCGACACGCCGACGAGGCGACCGGGGAGCTGACGGGTGACCTTGGTCGGCACAGCGAGGTATCCGGCGTGCGGACCGCCGAAGCCCATCGGGACGCCGAAACGCTGAGTGGTGCCGAAGCACGCGTCGGCGCCGAGTTCGCCCGGCGCGGTGATGAGTGTGGCGGCGAGGAGGTCGACTCCGGCGGCCACGAGGGCGCCGCGCTCGTGTGCTGCGGCGATCACCGGGCCGGCGTCGACGATCCGACCCGATGCACCCGGAGTCTGGAAGATGACGCCGAAGAAGTCGCCGTCGGGCAGGCCCGCGTCGGTCGCCGTCGGGTCGAGCCGAGCCTCGATCACCTCGATGCCGAGCGGCTCGGCGCGGGTCTCGATCACCGCGCGCGTCTGCGGGAACAGGTCCGCGTCGACCACCAGTCGCGGCGACTTCGACTTGCCTGCACGACGCAGCAAAGTCATCGCTTCGGCCGCCGCGGTCCCTTCGTCGAGCATCGAGGCGTTGGCGACCTCCATGCCTGTCAGGTCCGCGACCATCGTCTGGAAGTTGAGGAGCGCTTCGAGTCGACCCTGGCTGATCTCCGGCTGGTACGGCGTGTACGCCGTGTACCAGGCCGGGTTCTCCAAGATGTTGCGCTTGATGACCGCGGGTGTGTGCGTGTCGTAGTAGCCGAGGCCGATCATCGAGCGTGCGACGACGTTCCGGCTCGCCAGTTCACGCATCGCCGCTGTCGCGGCCGCCTCGCTCAGCGGAGCCGGCAGTGCATCGAGCCCGGTGGGAACACCGTTCTCATCGACACCGTCGGCGATCGTCGCGGGCACGACGTCGGCGGCCAGTTCGTCGAGCGACGAGACGCCGAGGACGTCGAGGATCGTCGCGAGCTCGGCCGAATCGGGTCCGAGGTGGCGCTGGGAGAACGGCGAAGCGGGAGCCGAGTTCGGCAGGGACGTGTCCGACACGAGGGGACCTATCTTCTTCGGTCCGAACAGCACGCTCGGACACCGGTCCTCCCCCTCTGTCGTGTCGCGAGCGACGCCTGAGAGATTCGGCTGCGGGTGACCGCGGCCTTTCACCGTGGGCGGACGAGCGGACCCGTCACTTTCCAGAGACGCCGGCAGTTGCCACGGTCCCGGGTGCCTGAGAGTTTGACGGAGAGGTGTTGCTCCTTCGGCGGCCGTCCGAGGTGATCGGACGACGCTCTCCCGCGGCGTAGCGGCGCACGCACAGGATACCAAGGTGCGCGGACAGATCCGCGATCGTGCACGGCGGGACTGGTCACATTCGCTGTTCGTTCGTTCGCATTCTATCGGCGGAAGACGGGCGCACCTACTCTGAACCGAATGTCGACCGGACCCCTGCCACCACCGCCACCGAGACCCCGTCCGCAGTACGGTCCGCCGCAGGCGGCTCCACCGCCCGCCTATGCGCCGCCGACCTGGCAGACCGCTCCCCCTCGCCCGATGTACAACCCGCACCCGCGGCAGACCGGCGCAGCCGAACACGCCGCTCTCGTCCGCCCTTGGCAGGTGACGTTCTACGGGTGGCTGATCGTCATCGGCTCCATCGTGAGCCTGGTCGCGATACTGCCGTTGATGTTCGTGAACGACGCCACCCTGATCTCATGGTGGGTCGAACTCGACAACCAGGCGGACATCACCGTCCAGAACCTCGACACCGCGCGAGCGATCATCATCGGCGCCGACATCGTGATGGTGATCATCGTGGGCATCAACCTGCCATTGGGAATCGCCATGCTGCGCGGCTCGCGCGGCGCGTACCTCTACTTCTGCGTGATGCTGTGGCTCAACATCGCGGCCGTCGTCTTCGCGATCGTCGTCGCTGTCGCCGTTCTCGTAGGCGGCGTCATGCTCTTCGGCGTCTCCACCACCTGAAAGGGGCAACCATGGATGCCACTGTCGCCATCGTCGTCCTCGCGATCGCGCTCGCCACGCCGATCGTGCTGTTCGGCTTCTACTGCTATCTGCTGATGAACCGGCGGACGCGGGCCTATTTCAGCCCGCAGGGCGTCGAGATCCGACGGCGGGCCCGCGCCGAGGGCCGGATTCGGTAGCAGAAGAAAGCCAGAAAAATCACGCGAGGTCCTGGTTCAACCAAGACCGCCGCGTGACTTTTGTGGCGCTGCGCTGCTAGCCGGTCTTCGCGGTCCGGTTCTTGCGGCGTGCGGCGAGTTCATCCTCCGGAGACTCCTCGCTGAAGCCGCCGTCGGCCCGCTCCGCCGGGAAGTCGGAGATCGTGCCGGTCAACTCGCGCATCGCACCGGACACTGCGATGCCGAACACGCCCTGTCCGCCCTGGAGGAGGTCGACGACTTCTTCGGCCGACGTGCACTCGTAGACGGTGGTGCCGTCGGAGAACAGGGTGATCCGAGCCAGATCCTCGACGCCACGCTGGCGGAGGTGATCAACGGCCACACGGATGTTCTGCAGCGAGATGCCCGTGTCGAGAAGACGCTTCACGATCTTCAGGACCAGGATGTCCTTGAAGGAGTAGAGACGTTGGGTGCCCGAGCCGCCCGCACCGCGGATGGACGGGACGACGAGTTGCGTACGAGCCCAGTAGTCGAGCTGGCGGTAGGTGATGCCGGCGATCTGGCACGCCGTCGGAACACGGTAACCGACGAGTTCGTCGGGAACGACGTCGTTGGGGAACAGACCCGGCGCGATGTCGTCGAGACCACCCTGGACGGGCTCGGTGACGGCGTCGGGCCGACTATCGGACGGCATATCGCCCACGGTGACACTCCCTCGTGAACAGGACTGCGAACGCGAGCCCCTCTGACAAGGGTACTCCCGCACGCAGTCTGCGTGAATCCCGAAGCGAACTGCTTCGGTGCTGGGAATGAAACTATGGCGCTTCGCGACCGCAATCAACGCAACACACCGTAAACCTCAACTTTAGGTTCAGCTGTGACGATTCCGTTACCAATGAGGCTGATGTTACTCGTGTGACTAGAGAGGCGACTGCATCGGCTCGCGGACACGCCTAGTGTCGTGTGTTGAAAGTTCCTAGACGGTTGGTGGTGCTCCGCTGTGCAGCTGGCAAGGCGGAGGAGGGAGGGATACCGGTAGGTATCGCGACCGACGACAACGCTGCCAGGTGTGCAGCGGGGTGCCGCCAACCATTAAGGAACTTTCAACACGCGACACTAGGAGTCGGATTCGGGTCCGAGAAAGTCCTCCGGCGACACCTGATCGAGGAACTCCCGGAACGCCTCGACAGCTTCGTCACTCGAGTCCGACTCCTCCGCGGCAGCGGCCGAATCGTCCTCATCGGGGATCAACAGTCCTGCGTCGTCGAGGACGTCGTCAGACGCGACGATCGGCGCCTGAACCCGCATGGCCACCGCGATCGCGTCCGACGGTCGCGCCTGGACCACGACGTCGCCGTCGAAGACCATCTCCGCATAGAACGTGCCTTCTTGCATGTCGACGATCCGGACCTGGACCAGCTCGCGGCCGAACGACTCCACGAGCGAGACGATCAAGTCGTGCGTGAGTGGACGGGGCGGTTCCACGCCGCGTTGCTCCAGTGCGATCGACGCGGCTTCGCTCTGCCCGATCCAGATCGGCAGGTACCGCGGACCGGTCACCTCACGAAGCAGGAGAACCGGCTGATTCTGTGGGGGCTCCACTCGGATCCCCACGATGCGCATCTCGCCCATGTCTCGGGCCTCCTCACAATGACGTGACGTGTCAGTCGAGCGCGGTGCGGACCGCGGCCTTGACGAGCTGAGTGTGGAGCGTGACGGACAGCGCCGCCATTTCTCGCACGAGCTCTTCGGCACGGTCGCGGGCACCGGTCCCCTTGCCCTTGGCAATGGGCCCGGCGATCTGCGCGACAAGTCCGGCCTCGCGGTCGGCACTCACCTTGAACGCGCGAAGGTGGCGTGTCTCCACGCCGAAGTTCGCGAGCGCCGCGGCGGCCTCCACCAGACGCACCGCGTCCTCGTCGAAGAATCCGCCGGGGCCCGACGACAGCAGACCGTTGCGCATCAGCTCGGCGATGAACGCCGAGTCGACACCGGTCCGCTCGATGAGCGATTCACGGTCCACGCGCCCACCGCGCGACGCGAAGTCGGTGGCGGGTGCGACGGCCGTGCGGGCCGAGGTCAGCAGGCGAGCACCGCCCGCCGCCTCGGACGTCTGGCCGTCGATGGCGTCGAGCTGCTCGCGGATCACCTTGAGCGGCAGGTAGCGGTCGCGCTGTGCGGTCAGGACGAACCGCAGCCGTTCGCAGTCCGCATCGCTGAAGCGACGGTACCCCGACGGGGCGCGCTCCGGGGTGACGAGCCCCTCCGCTTCGAGGAAGCGGATCTTCGAGATCGTGACGTCCGGGAAATCCTCACTGAGGATCGCCAGGACCGACCCGATCGACATCGTCCGTTCGCCGCCGGCGTCCGAACGTGCGGCGGAAGCGCTCACGCTTCCCCTGCGCGGGGTCCTGCGAGGAACACCAGACGGAACTTGCCGATCTGGACCTCGTCGCCGTTGGCCAGGGTCGCGGTGTCGACCGGCTCGCGATTGACGTACGTGCCGTTCAGGCTGCCCACGTCGACCACCTGGAAGTCGTCGCCGTCACGACGGAACTCCGCGTGGCGACGGCTGACCGTGACGTCGTCCAGGAAGATGTCACTGTCGGGATGACGGCCCGACGACGTCGCCGCCTGGTCGAGCAGGAAACGCGAGCCCGCGTTGGGGCCACGCTTGACCACCAGCAGCGCGGTGCCGGGCGAGAGACGCTCCACACCGGTGTCGGCGGGCTCGCCCGTCGTCGCGGGAGCATCGATCTCCTTGATGAACTCCTCGCGGAAGACCGAAGTCGTCTCCACAGGCGCCTCAAAACCGTTGTCGTTACCGGTCACCACATCTCCTTAACCACTGCGATCGCGTCGTCCGGGGTTCCCGGACTGTGCCACCGCTCGCCTATTCGTGTGCAACAGATCGCGTTTCGACGTTGAAACGGCTGCTAGCCGGAAGATCCGGATGGTCACATCCGAACCTACCGTTTTTGTTCACTCACCACCCGGGGTCGGGCGGGAACGAACGAACACTGGCAATCATATCCGTCCCCACCGGGTCGGTGAGGGTTCGTCGACGCTGACGTGACGGATCGTTAGCCAATCGTTCAGATTGGGCCGCTCAGCCGCCGATGACTGCGGCGTAACCGGCAGCGTCGAGCAGATCGTCGAGCAGCGCATCGAGGTCGACGTCGTCGCCGACGGTGATCTCGACCAGCCAGCCGTCGTCGTAGGGCGACGAGTTGACGAGTTCCGGGGCGCCGTCGAGTGCGTCGTTGGCCGCCGAGACGGTTCCGTCGATGGGTCCGTAGATGTCGGAGACGCTCTTGGTCGACTCGACCTCGGCGAACGACTCGCCGGTCTCGACCGCGCTGTCGGCGTCGGGGAGCTGAACGAACACGACGTCGCCCAGCGCATCCTGCGCGAAGTCGGTGATGCCGACGCGGACGGTCTTGTCGCCCACCTTCGAGATCCACTCGTGCTCGGCGGTGTACTTGAGATTCTCGGGGATCTTCGTGTCGCTCACGACAACTGCCTCTCTGGTTCGGACGGACTACGCCAGGAGCACTCCCCCGACGTGACGGAACAGAACTCTATCGTCTGCGGTGCCGCCGTCATGGCGGAGGGCGCAGATTCAGGCCCGAACCGACGGCATCCTGCGGATGACGTCGATCGTCTGAATCCAGTACAGGACGAGCGTCCACACGTACAGGCCGACGCCCCACAGCAGGAAAGCCCACCCGAACGGGTAGGTGATCGTCCCGACAAGACCGTCGATCTGGCCGGCCAACAGCCAGGGGAACGAACTCATCAGAGCGAATGTGGCGGCCTTCCCGACGTACAGGGTCGGAAGGGCACGCACGCCACGAGAGGCCAGCAACGGCGCCGTCGCGAACAGCAGGACGTCTCGGCCGACGATCACCGCGATCAGCCACCACGGAACGAACTCGCGGAGACCGAAGCAGATCGGGATGACGATGACGTACAGGCGGTCGGCCGCAGGATCGAGAAGAGCGCCGAGCTTCGACGACTGCCCCAGCCACCGCGCGAGTTTGCCGTCGAGCCAGTCGGTCAGACCGGACACGAACAGCACCACGAACGCCCAGCCTGCCGACTCCTCCACCATGAGGAGCCAGATGAACACCGGGATCAACGCCAAGCGCAGCACACTCAGCGCATTCGGCACCGTCCAGATCGCGTCGCTCTTCTCCGGCGCGACCCGCGGCGACGGCTCCTCGGTCACCGGAAGATGCCCACGATCCCCTGGACGGCCTGGGCGCCGGCGGATGCGAAGTGGTTCTCGTGGACCAGGTAGGTCCAGGTCATCGTCGAACGGTGCATGTCGGCGTCGTCGAAGTCGATGCCGTCTTCGGTGATCGTCGCGGTCGTGAACGTCTCGCGTGCCGCCTCCATCGCCTCGTCGACGAGTTTGGTGAACTCGGCGAAGATCAACTTGTGGAACTCCTCGAGCGGACTCTGCTGGCCGAGCGCACGGAGGTGGATGCTGGCCTGCACGTCCGCGACATACGCCAGATGGTCGGCCCACGCGCGGTCGAGGTGGAACAGCACGATCTGTCGGGCCACGTCTTCGAGGACGTCGTCGCCGATCGTCTCCGACAGTTCCTCGTAGCGCTCGGTCTCGAGGTCCTTCAGGTCGGTGAGCGCCTGGTCGGTCTTGAGAATCGACATGCGGCGACGCACGATCGAATTGCGCTGCTCGTTGACCTGAGCGTTGAAGTTCCACGTGTTGGCGTGCAACTGCAGCATCGCGCCTTCGGCGATCCGCTGGGCCTGCTGGACGATCTCCACACCGCGAGGTCCCATCG
Organism: Gordonia malaquae NBRC 108250; assembly: GCF_000344135.1. GTDB lineage: Bacteria > Actinomycetota > Actinomycetes > Mycobacteriales > Mycobacteriaceae > Gordonia > Gordonia malaquae. The sequence continues at coordinate 253,265 of NZ_BAOP01000003.1, forward strand.
AACCGTCGCTGTCGATCGGCTGCGACTCCCGCAGGTGTGTGTGGTTCTTGGTGACGAGCGGGTCCTCGAGGCTGGAGAAGAACACCGACCGGCCCGGGTCGCCCTGGCGACCGGCACGGCCGCGGAGCTGATTGTCCAGGCGTTCGGTGTCGTATCGCCCGGTTCCGACCACGCACAGGCCGCCGAGCTCGACGACCTCGTCGCGTGCCTCGTCGTCGCCGTCCGATCCGCCGAGTCGGATGTCGGTGCCGCGGCCAGCCATCTGCGTCGAGACGGTGACAGCGCTCTTGCGGCCGGCCTCGGCGATGATCGCGGCCTCCTCCGGGTCGTTCTTCGCATTCAGCACCACCGATGTGACACCGGCACGCTCCAGGAAGTACGCGAGCTCTTCGGACTGCGCGACGTCGTGCGTGCCGATCAGGACCGGCTGTCCGGTCTCATGAACGGTCTGCACGTACTCGACGACGGCCTCCATCTTGTTGGCCTTGTTGTCGTAGACCCGGTCCGGTTCGTCTTCACGGACGTTGGGCATGTTCGACGGGATCTGCGACACGCCCAGGTTGTAGAACTGGCGGAGCTGCTCGCCTGCGGCGATTGCCGTTCCGGTCATGCCCGCAACCCGCGGGTAGCGGCTCATCAACGCCTGGACGGTGATCGTGTCGATGACCTCGCCTGCCGCGGTCGGCTTGAGCCCCTCCTTGTACTCGACGGCCGCCTGAACGCCGTCGGGCCAACGCTGGAGACGGGCCACACGGCCGCGCGACGCGTTGATCAAGTGGACGCCGCCGTCCCGCACGATGTAGTGGACGTCGCGTTCGAGCAGGTAGTAGGCGTAGAGCGCGACGTTGACGTGCACGAGAGTCGTGCCGACGTGGTCGTCGCCGTAGATGTCGATGCCGCCGAGCGTGTCCTCGACGAACCTGGCGCCTTCCTCGGTCAGCGAGACGTTGCGGCCGTCGGTGTCGACGTCGTAATGCTTGCTCTTGAGGTGCGAGACGACTTCGTGGATCGCACTGTTGGGCGTCTCGGCCTCTGTCGAGCCGGCCAAGATCAGGGGAACGAGGGCTTCGTCGACGAGCACCGAATCGGCTTCGTCGACGAGGACGACTTCGGGGACCGGCGCGACGAGTTCGTCCTCGTGCAGTGCCAGCTGATCGCGGAGGACGTCGAAGCCGATCTCGTTGACCGACGCGTATGTGACGTCGCATTCGTAGGCGGCTCGTCGCTCGTCGCGGGTCGAATGCTCGGAGATCGCGCCGACGGTCACGCCGAAGAGGTCGTAGAGAGGGCGCATCCATTCGGCGTCGCGGCCGGCGAGGTAGTCGTTCACCGAGACGACGTGAACGTGTTTGCCTTCGAGGGCGTAACCGATCGCGGCGATCGCTCCGGCGAGCGTCTTGCCCTCACCGGTCGCCATCTCGACGACGTCGCCGTCGAGCATCCGAAGGGCGCCCTGCAGCTGGACGTCGAACGGCGTCATCGACACCGCACGGGAACCCGCCTCCCGAATCAGTGCGAGGAACTTGACCCGGCCGTCGACGGTCTCGATCTCGAGCTCTGCCGCCTCACCTGCGAATTCATCGTCCTTGAGCTCCTGAGCCCACGACTCGTGCTCGTGCGACTTCTCGATCAACGAGATGGACTGCGACTGGTTGCGCGACGCCTGAGCGCCGAGCAGGCGCCACATGGCGTTCGAGAACTTACCCACTAGCTACCTGTTCCTCACGTGATGGTGGTGTCCGATCGTGATCTACCGTACGCGGCGCGGCGCATGATCGGCCGCTGCGGCTGCACTACCGTTGCCCTCATGGAACACCGACACGACCGCGGCCCCATCCGCTGGACCCGGCTCATCCCTCTGATCGCAGCCGTCGGCGCGGCGGCGCTCGGGATCACTTCGTGCGGTTCGGACACCTCGTCCTCCGCGTCCTGGACCCCGGACCCTGCGGCACTCGACGGCAAGACCTACGTGTCGGACGACGCCACGAACCAGGTGGTGCCGGGCAACGGACCACTCACCGTGTCGTTCGGCGCCAAGGGCCAGATCAGCGTGAACGGCGGGTGCAACGGCCACGGCGGAACAGCCGCGTTCGACGGCGGCACGATCACCGTCAGCGGCCTCGTCGGCACGATGATGGCCTGCCCACCACCACGCGACAAGGTCGACGGCTGGATCAACACCCTGTTCGAGTCCCCGGTCACGTGGCGACTGGACGGTCGAACCCTGACGTTGAAGGGCGACGATGTCACTCTCACCCTCAACGAACGCGTGACGCGTGCCGTCGCGGGGACCACGTGGACGGTCAAGGCGTTGGTCCGGAACGAAGCCGTCGAGAGCTCGGCGGTCATCGAGAGGGTCAAGCCGACCGTGCGGATCGGCGCCGACGGATCGTTCACCGGTTTCGCGGGCTGCAACCAGATGCACGGCGACGCGACGGTCGTCGGCTCCGGGAGCGAGCAGAAGGTCACCTTCGGCCCGATCGCGACGACCCGCAAGATGTGCCCACCGGAGGTGATGGACGTCGAGCAGGCGGTGACCGCGGCACTCGACGGCGAGGTCACAGCGGTGGTGGACGGTGACGAACTGCGACTGACGAACGTCAAGAACCCGACGATCGGACTTCGACTCACCGCGGCACCGGCGACTGCGGGCAACTGAGCGCAGCCGACCTCTAAGATCGTCCGCATGGCGAAGAATCCGGCACCTGCCGCGGAAACCAAACTCCCCAAGGACGTGTACGAAGCCGAACTGTTCCGGCTGCAGACAGAGCTCGTCGCGCTGCAGGAGTGGGTGCGAGCTACCGGTGCGCGTGTCGTCGTGATCTTCGAAGGCCGAGACGCCGCAGGCAAGGGCGGCGCAATCAAGCGCATCACCGAGTACCTCAGCCCTCGCATCTGCCGCGTCGAGGCACTGCCCGCCCCGACCGACCGCGAGCGTGGTCAGTGGTACTACCAGCGATATGTCGAGAAGCTCCCCACCAAAGGTGAGATCGTCCTGCTCGACCGCTCCTGGTACAACCGGGCAGGTGTCGAGAAGGTCATGGGCTTCTGCACACCGGAGGAGCACACCCGTTTCCTGCGACAGACGCCGATCTTCGAGCAGATGCTGATCGACGACGGAATCCTGCTGCGGAAGTATTGGTTCTCGGTGTCCGACGACGAGCAGTTGCGTCGATTCCGCGCACGCCGTGACGACCCGGTCCGCCAGTGGAAACTCAGCCCGATGGACCTCGAGTCGGTGTACCGGTGGGAGGACTACTCTCGCGCCAAAGACGAGATGATGGTCCACACCGACACGTTGACCAGCCCTTGGTTCGTCGTCGAGTCGGACCACAAGAAGAACGCGCGAATCAACATGATCTCGCACCTGCTGTCGACGATTCCGTTCACGCACATCGAGACCGAACGCGTGAAGCTGCCGAAGAAGCCGATCGCCACCGGCAATTATCACCGTCCGCCGCGCTCGCTCTCGAAGTTCGTTCCCGATCACGTCGCGACGCTTCTCGGCGACCGCGAGAACTGACACGATGGCGCTTCCCTCCGTCACCGAGGTCGCCCAGCGAACCCGGTCGGTGCGCTTCAAGGTGCGCTCACGTGTCGATTCGGCAGACCTGATCTACCTGGTCACCACGGCAGGCTTCCCGAACTTCGGCGACGAGTTGATCACCGAGGCCTGGCTGCGGCACATCGCCGTCCGCAGGCCGATGGCGCGGGTCGTCGTCGACTCACCTCGTCCCGGTCAAGCATCGCTGCTGCTCCGACACGCCAATCGACGCGCGGTGTTCGTCGACACACTGTGGGAGCTGGTTCATCACGCGCTGTCCCCGGACGCCCACGACGTCGATCCCGACGCGCCGTGGGAGTGGGTCGCCGACACTGCGAGCAGGCTCGGCGCGTCACCCCGCAACGACGCCGGGATCGACATGCTGCTCCGGGCGGGAACGATCCATCTGGTGGGCGGCGGATTCGTCAACGCCGTGTGGCCGCATCACGGAGCCCTCCTGTCCGCGATGGCCGCCGTCGCTGAGAAGACCGGGGCGCGGACCGTTGCGACGGGCGCCGGTTTCACTCCGGCGATCGATGGAGCTGCGGGTGCCGCGATGCTCGCCGCCGCCTCCCGCTTCGACGTCCTCGACGTCCGTGACGCACCGACCGAGACGCTGCTCGCCGGCGCCCCCGGCCTGTCGCGGACGGGAGACGACGCCTGGCTCTCCCCCATACTCACTCGTCCTCGCACACCGGCCGGCGCCGGCGTCGTGCTGTGCGCTCAGAGCGATCTCACGGACACGTTCTCCTGGGACGGGCGGACGGGAACCGATGCCCTCGCGTCGTTCATCCGGGCCACCCTGGACGCCTGGGAGGTGCCGGGCCGAGACGTGACCGTCGTCGAGTGCATCCCGGGCCACGACTACACCATCCCGACGATGCTCGCCGATCGTCTCGAGGGCGCGGCGGTGATCCCGTTCCGGAACCTGTGGCGCGACGGGCTGCCCGTCAACCGCGGCACCTGGCTGTCGACGAGGTACCACCCGCACATGATCGCCGCCGCGGCGGGCGATTCGGGGGTCGCGATCTCGGCGAGCACGGACTACTACGCCACCAAGCATCAGGCTTTGGTCGATGCAGGGTCGGCATGGACCGTGGTGTCCGGTGGCGTCGACCTGCAGACTCCGGCGCGCCCCACCGCAGGCGGGTACACGCCGGAGGCGGTGCAGGAGAACGTCAGGCGGAAGAAGTCGCTCGCCGACAGCCTCTATCCGATCGGTGTCCGTATCAGGTAGAGTCGGCGCTTCTATGTGGATCGGTACTCTTGAATTCGATTTCCTTCTCGGTGACGTGCACTCCCTCAAGGAGAAGCGTTCAGTCGTCCGGCCGATCATCGCCGAGATCCGCCGCAAATACTCCGTCTCGGTCGCCGAGACGGATCATCTCGACCTTCACCGCCGAGCCGGTGTCGGAGTCGCCGTCGTCAACTCCGACATCGCACACCTGACCGATGTTCTGGACACCCTCGAACGTCACGGCGCTTCCCGACCAGACGTGACGCTCTTGTCCGTCCGTCGACGCGTCGTCGACACCGACGAACTGTAGACGTCACACGTGGGCCGGGTCGCCGGTCTCCTCCGCGGCGTCGTCGGTCGTCGACGCGTATTCGGCTGACACGCTCCGATACACGGGTGTCGCGAAGGCGATCGCCGCGGCGAGGACCGTGATCGCGCCTGCGATCAGGAAGACCAGGGCGATGCCTCGCCCCGGCCCGGTGCCGAGCAACGGCGCGAGGGCGGCGGCGCCGTCGCCCTCGGCCCACGGGATCACGACGGCTTCGGCGATCGGTGCGATCAGGAACGCCGTCACCGGGGCGGCCGCGGCCTCGAAGGCGCCTGCGAACCCGAACACGCGTCCCTGCTGCTGCAACGGGACCACCCGCTGGATCACCGTCTGTTCGGCCGCCTCGACTGCGGGCATCGTCGCCATGAAGAACCAGGCGGCGATGATGCAGAGAACTGGAGACGCCCGGAACGAGATGGCCGCGCCGATCACTCCGGTGATCATGACGGCGATCAGCATCGTCCGCATCGGGTTGGCGCCAAGACCGAAGCGTCCGATGAGTGCGCCGCCGACCATGAACCCGGTGGCGCTGATCGCGAACACCACACCCCACATCTGCACGGAGAAGAGTTCGAGTCCGTACGGATCGAACAACGCCATGTGGACACCGCCCACGAAGTTGTTGAACGTCGAGAAGATGATCAACGCGAAAAGGCCCGGGACAGCGTGCACCGCGCGCAGAGAGCCGCGCAGATCGTACGCACCGGCAGCGTCGGAGGCGACGACGTGCTCCTCCTCGGGCATCGTCAGGAACAGCAGATGGACATACCCGACCGCGACGAACACGATCGAGATGACGACCGTCGGTCCCATGCCGAGGAAACCGACTGCCAGACCCGAGAACACACTGGTCACCATGAACGAGAGGCCCTGAACAGTCCCGACCCAGCCGTTCGCCTTATCGCGGCGGTCGGCGTCGACGAGGATGGTGACCGTCGTCGACAACGCCACCGATCTCATGTTCTCGATCACCGCGCCGACCAGCACGAGAATCGCGAAGACCCACAGCCACGGCGAGGTGAGTGACACATCCGTCGAGTCGGGCATCGCCACGTACGCGAGCCCGGCGAGCAGAAACATCACCAAAGTGAACAGCGCCGACACGCGCATCACGATCAGCTTTCGGAAACGATCCACGATCGTGCCGAACCCGATGCTCGCCATCGCGATGATCAACATGTACCCGCCGCCGATCACACCGGTGGCGATCACGTTGCGGGTCTCGAGGTACATCCAGAACGTCAACGCGAACCACAGGAAGCTCGTGGTCACATTGGCGATCGCCGTGTTCAGCAGAATGTTCGCAAACGTCCGATCGCGCTCTTTCACCGAGCGTACGACTGAATTACTCATAGCTGCTCCAGGCTAGTAGCCGACGTATCCGCCGACCAACCGAATTTCGACAGCCCGGCCTCAGAGCGTCAGCCGTGTTCGGCGACGCAGAACTCGTTGCCCTCCGGGTCGGCGAGGGTGGTCCAGGTGAAGCCGGGCATCGACCGCTCCCCGACGACAGTCGCGCCCGCCGACACGAGTCCGGCGACAGCAGCGGCCATGTCGTCGACCCCGAAGTCGAGGTGCAGACGATTTCCGCCTGCCGGGGCGTCCACCTTCTGGAACGCAAGGCCCGGACGGCCCTCGCCGAGCGAGACGAAGACGAACCAGCCGTCGTTCTCGTCGACGATTCGACCGTCGAACGCGCTCGCCCACCACTGCGCGAGACCGAGTGCGTCCGTTGTGTTGAACGTGATGTTGAGGAGAGAGTTCTTCATGGTCCGGACACTACCGCCGGGGTCCGACAATCCGTCCCTCAGCGACCGAATCCCGCGTCCCGCAGTGCCTGTGCCATCGAACCGCTCGCATCACGCTGACCGCCGCCGCGCTGACCGCCGTTCCGCTGACCTCCGCCCTTCTGAGCGCCGCCGTTCCGCTGACCACGATTCTGTCCGCCGCGACCGGCCCCGGGATTGTTCTGCTCACCGCGTGGCCGGCCTCCGCGGCCGTCAGCTCGGGCTCCCTTGTCGCCCGGCTCGTCGTTGAGACGCAACGACAGCCCGATGCGCTGCCGATCGACGTCGACCTCCATGACCTTCACACGGACCACCTGGCCGGACCGGACCACATCGTGCGGATCGGAGACGAACTTGTCCGACATCGCCGACACGTGGACCAGGCCGTCCTGGTGAACGCCGACGTCGATGAACGCACCGAATGCGGCGACGTTGGTGACGACACCCTCCAGGACCATGCCGGGCCGCAGATCCGACACCTTCTCCACTCCGCTGGCGAACGTCGCGGTCTCGAAGGCCGGGCGCGGGTCACGACCGGGCTTCTCCAGTTCCGCGATGATGTCGGTGACGGTCGGGACGCCGAACCGCTCGTCGGCGAACGACTCCGGCTTGAGGGCGCGCAGCGTGCGGGTGTCGCCGATGATCTCGTCGAGCGGACGACCGGCCCCGTCGAGGATCTTGTGGACCACCGGGTACGACTCCGGGTGCACGCCGGACGCGTCGAGCGGATCGACGCCGCCGCGGATGCGAAGGAAGCCTGCGCACTGCTCGAACGCCTTCGGCCCGAGGCGCGGAACGTCGAGCAGCGACTTCCGGCTCGCGAATGCACCCACCTGATCACGATGGGCGACGATCGCGGTCGCCAGACCCGGCGTGACACCCGACACCCGCGCGAGGAGCGGCGCCGAGGCGGTGTTCAGGTCGACTCCGACCGCGTTCACCGCGTCTTCGACGACAGCGTCCAGGCTCCGAGCGAGCGTGGCCGGTGCGACATCGTGCTGGTACTGACCGACGCCGATGGATTTGGGATCGATCTTCACCAGTTCGGCGAGCGGGTCCTGCAGGCGCCGAGCGATCGAGACAGCCCCTCGAATCGAGACATCCAGCTGTGGCAGTTCCTGCGACGCATACTCCGACGCCGAGTACACCGACGCGCCTGCCTCGCTGACCACGGCTTTCGCGGGCGCCTTGCCGCCGCCCGCGGTGATCTCGGCGATGAGTTCGGCGGCGAGGGCGTCGGTCTCGCGCGACGCGGTGCCGTTGCCGATGGCGATCAGTTCGACGTCGTGCCGGAGGACGAGCGCCGCGAGTTCGGCCTTCGCTCGGTCCCACTGTTTCTGCGGCTGGTGCGGAAACACCGCCGTGGTGTCCACGACCTTGCCGGTGGCGTCGACGACGGCGACCTTGACTCCGGTGCGGAAGCCCGGGTCGAGGCCGAGTGTTGCGCGGGTGCCCGCGGGCGCGGCGAGCAGCAGGTCCTTCAGATTGGTCGCGAAGACCGCAACGGCCTCCTCCTCTGCGCGCTGTCGCAGCCGCATGCGGGCTTCGATGGTCGCGGTGATCATCAGCTTGGTGCGCCACGCCCACCGCACGGTGCCCGCAAGCCAGGTGGTGGCTCCGCCGGGCGTCGAGAGGTCGACGCCGAGTGTCTGTGCGACGAGGGCCTGGTAGGCCTCGTCCTCGCCGCCGTCGAACGTCAACGACAGCGCCTCCTCCTTCTCACCGCGCAGCATGGCGAGCACTCGGTGCGACGGCATGTCGTCGAGTGATTCGGAGAAGTCGAAGTAGTCGCGGAACTTCTGCGCGGCGGGGGTCGCTTCTGCACCCGTGCGGACCTCGGTTCGCAGGCGGCCCTCCGACCAGAATCGCGTGCGGACGGCGCCGACGAGTTCGGCGTCCTCGGACGCTCGCTCGATGAGGATGTGCCGCGCACCGTCGAGTGCTGCCGCGACATCGGCGACGTCGTCGGTGAGGTACGCCGCGGCCGCCTCATCCGGAATGAGCGAAGGATCGGCCAGCAGTGCGTCGGCGAGCGGTTCGAGCCCCGCCTCACGGGCGATCTGCGCCTTGGTCCGGCGCTTCTGCTTGTAGGGCAGATAGATGTCCTCGACACGCGCCTTCGTGTCGGCGGCGAGCAGTTGTGCTCGAAGCACGTCGGTCATCTTGCCCTGCTCCTCGATCGAGGCTATGACGGCAGAGCGCCGTTCATCCAGTTCACGCAGGTAACGGAGACGTTCGTCGAGCAGTCGGAGCTGCGCGTCGTCCAGGCTCCCGGTCACTTCCTTGCGGTAGCGGGCGATGAAGGGAACGGTCGAACCATCGTCCAACAACGCGACGGCGGCGGCCACGCGCCCCTCGGCTACGCCGAGCTCACGGGCGATTCGGGCGTTCACGGACTCGACGGGCACAGTGTTGCTCACCCGGAGCAGGCTACCGAAGGCGTCCTCGACCCGGCGAACCCGCAGGAACCGTTAACGTGGGCGGCATGTCGGAACTCCCACTCGAGGGCATCACCGTGGTCTCGCTGGAGCAAGCGGTCGCCGCTCCCCTCGCGACGCGTCATCTCGCCGACCTGGGCGCCCGCGTGATCAAGATCGAACGTGTCGGTGAGGGCGACTTCGCACGCAACTACGACACGGCTGTCGACGGCCTGGCGAGTCACTTCGTGTGGCTCAATCGAGGCAAGGAGTCGATCGCCGTCGACCTCAAGTCGGACGCGGGTCTGGCGATCGCCCGGGAACTCGTCGCCCGCGCCGATGTCTTCGTTCAGAACTCGGCGCCGGGAGCGGCGGCGCGGCTCGGCCTCGACCCCGCCGAGCTCGCGACTGCCGATCCCGCCCTGATCACCGCGAGCATCAGCGGATACGGCACATCAGGTCCGTACCGCGACCGGAAGGCGTACGACCTGCTCATCCAAGCCGAGACCGGACTGGTGTCGCTGACCGGCAGTCCTGCCGAACCCGCGAAGACCGGGGTGCCCGCATCCGACATCGCGGCGGGTCTCTACCTCGCGCAGTCGATTCTCGCCGCCTTGTTCCGGCGATCCAGAACCGGCCGAGGCGGTGTCGTCGACGTCTCGATGTTCGACGCGACGGCCGAGTGGATCGGGCACCCGATGTACATCCAGATGCACACCGGACGACAGACGCAGCGGCACGGGCTGGGGCACGCGGCGATCGTCCCGTACGACTCGTTCCCGACGGCGGACGGTCGACTCCTGATCGGGGTGCAGAACGATCGCGGATGGCAGACGTTGATGAACGGCGTGTTCGGCCGTCCCGACGTCGCTGATGATCCCCGCTTCGTCACCAACACCGACCGCGTGGCCCACCGAGTGGAGTGCGATTCCGCGGTGGCTGCCGAGACCATCCGCTTCGCGGGAGCCGACCTCGCGGCGCGGCTCGAGGCCGCGGGCGTTCCGTCAGCCGTCGTCAATGATGTCGCCGGGCTGGTGAATCATCCGCAGCTCGCCGAACGCGACCGCTGGCGCACGATCGGCACTCCCGTCGGGGCGGTCCAAGCGCTGCTGCCTCCGATGGGCTTCGGCGACGTCGAACTCGCGATGGGCGACGTGCCCGCTCTCGGACAGCACACGCGCGCACTGCTCCACGAACTCGGCTATCCCGCCGCGCTGTCCGCGGAGTGGATCTCCTCCGGCGTCGTCGGCGTCTGATCGGCTCTCGCCGCCGGGCCGAACCGCCGAACCAGAACGACGACGGCGACGATCATGCTCGCCTGGACCAACGCGCCGCCGATCAGGGGCGCACGGGGGCCGAGCCATTCAGCGAGGAGCCCGAGGAGTGGCGAACCGATCGGCGTACCGCCCATCAGGACCGTTATGTAGAGGGCCATCACCCGACCCCGGACCTGCGGGTCGACGCTCGTCTGCACGTACATGTTGGTGGACGTGAGCGTGATCAATGCGGACAAGCCGACGAGCGGCAGGCTGATCGCGTACAGGAGGTACGTGGGCGCAGCCCCCGACAGTCCGATGAGCAGCGCGAACACCAGCGACGAGATCACGACGAACTTCAGACTCGGCGCGGCCTTCCGACGGGCCGCGAGCAACGCGCCGAGCAGCGATCCGATGCCGAGGACGGAACCGAGCACTCCATAGGTCTGGGCTCCAAGCCCGAACTCGTTGCGGACCATCAGGGCGTTGGTCATCTGAAAGTTCATGCCGAAGGTGCCGACCGCAAAACCGACCCCCAACGCGATCAGCAGGTCGGCACGTCGGGCGACGTATCTGAAGCCCTCCCGGACCTGGCCTTTCGCTCGTGGAATGGGTTCACTTCGGACAAGTTTCGATTCATCGAGGACCACAAGCGCCAGCAGGAACGCGATGTAGCTGACGCCGTTGGTGAGGATCGCCCACCCGCTGCCGAAGGCTGCGATGACGAGTCCGGCGATCCCCGGTCCGATGAGGCGCGCCGCGTTGAACGCGGAACTGTTGAGGCCGATCGCGTTGGTGAGCCGGTCCGCGCCTACCATCTCGGAGACGAACGCCTGCCGCGCCGGGACGTCGAGCGCAGAGCCGATGCCGAACACGAACGCCAACACGTACACGTGCACGGTGGTCGCGTCCCCGGCGACGGCGAGCGCCCCCAGGATCAGGGCGGAGACCGCCATCCACGACTGGGTGGCCATGAGCAGCCTGCGCTTGTCGAAGCGGTCGGCGAGGAGACCTCCGACGGGCGACAGCAGCAGAGCCGGCAGGAACTGCAGCGCAGTCGTGATGCCGACAGCGACCGCCGAGCCGTTCGAGAGTTGAAGGACCAGCCAGTCCTGCGCGACGCGCTGGACCCACGTCCCGATGTTCGACACGAACGCTCCGCTGACATAGGTCCGGAAATTGGGTACGGAGAGGGAGGCGAACATCGTCGAACTCCCGCGTCTCACGCCTGCACTCTCCTCATGGTCCGAGTTGGTGCAACCTCGCCCGCGGGCAATCTATTCCCGCGGGCGGCAAGCCCGCGATGTCACTAGGCTGGAGTCCATGCGCGGAGTGATCATGAATGCCCCCGGCCAGGTGTCCGTCGTCGACCGACCCGATCCGGTGATCGTCGAACCGACGGACGCGATCATCAAAGTCGCGGCGACCTGCATCTGCGGTTCAGACCTGTGGCCGTATCGCGGCGCCAACGACGTGCACGACGCACCGATGGGCCACGAGTACGTCGGCTACGTCGAAGAGGTCGGCTCGGCGGTCACCACGGTGAAACCGGGCGACTTCGTGGTCGGCTCCTTCATGGCGTCGGACAACACGTGCGAGATCTGTCAGGCCGGCTATCAGTCCAGGTGCGTGCAGGTCCACGGTATGGGCGGCATCGGGACACAGTCCGAGTACGCGCGGATCCCGCTCGCCGACGGCACGCTCGTGGCCACCGCCGAGGCCCCGGACACCGACCTCATCCCCGCGTATCTCGCAGCGTCCGACGTGCTGGGCACCGGATGGTTCGCGGCAGTGGCGGCCGGCGTGAGACCAGGTTCGACCGTGGCCGTGGTCGGCGACGGCGCCGTCGGCCTGCTCGGTGTGCTCGCAGCGCGGGAGCTCGGCGCGGAGCGGATCATCGCCATGAGCCGCCACGCCGATCGTCAGGAGCTCGCTCGCCAGTTCGGCGCGACAGACATCGTCGCCGAGCGAGGGCGCGACGGAGTCTCGGCGATCAAGGAACTCACCAACGGGCTCGGTGCGCACTCGGTGATCGAGGCGGTCGGCACGCAGGAGTCGATGATGCAGGCGATCCGATCGACCCGACCCGGCGGCCACGTCGGCTACGTCGGCGTCTCCCACGGCGTGGAGCTGCCCGGAGACAAACTGTTCTACTCCACTGTTCATCTGCACGGCGGCCCGGCTCCGGTCCGCCGTTTCCTGCCCGACCTGCTGGACCGCATCGCACGACGCACCATCGATCCGGGCAAGGTGTTCGACCTGACGCTTCCGCTGGAGCAGGCGGCCGAAGGTTACCGTGCGATGGATCAGCGAACCGCGATCAAGGTGCTTCTCGAGCCCTGACTGCACGCGCGGACCAGCGGCCTGCGTCGTGGCCGACCGTGATCGGATGCTCGAACGCCCGGCTGATGATCTCACTGGTCACGACGTCGTTCACGCTGCCGGAGGCCACCTGAGCGCCGTGCGCGATCACCAGCGCATGGCTCGTCGACTCGGGCAGCTCCTCCAGATGATGGGTCACCAGGATCGACGCGACGTTCGGCGCTGTGACAGCCAATCCGTCGATCGTCTCGAGCAGTTGTTCGCGCGCGGCGACGTCCAGCCCGGTCGTGGGCTCATCCAGCAGCAGCAGCTCCGGATCGCTTGCGAGCGCACGCGCCACCAGCGCTCTGCCGCGTTCGCCCTGCGACATCGTCGGCCACGTGCTCGTGCGCCGATCACCGAGTCCGACGTCATCGATCAGCGCGTGAGCGTGGTCGATCTGCTCGGCGGTGGGCGTCCATCGCATCGGCGTGTCGATGGTTCCGGTGATCCCCGTGAGCACCACGTCGACGACACTCAACGGCGAACGCAACGAATGACGCGGGTTCACGTGGCCGATGTGTCGGCGGAGTTCCTGCATGTCGACGCGACCCAGGCGCTTGCCGAGGACATCGACAGTCCCGGTCGTCGGGTGGGTCTGCGCTGCGCAGAACCCGACGATCGTGGTCTTGCCCGCACCGTTCGGACCGAGCAGCGCCCAATGCTCCCCCGCACGGACCGTCAGGTCGATGCCGTGCAGGATCTCCCTGCCGTCCCGGCGGAACGTGACCTGGGAGAGCACGAGAACGTCGTCTGCCTTCGTGTCGGGGACTGCTGAGGTCATGACAGGGCCTCCTTCAAGGCGGTCAGGTGGTCTCGGCTGGCGCGGGCGGCGTCGTGGCCCCGACGGTCGGCGACGGCGTCGGCGAGGTCGGAGTGCGCGGCATGGTCGGCGTCCGAGCCGAAGCGGCCCACCATCGCCAGCATGTCGATCATCGCCTCCCTCATGCGGGGCGTCGACAGGTCGTACAAGTCGGTCAAGACGGGGTTCCCGGCTGCCACGACGACGGCACGGTGGAATGCCAGATCGGCGTCGACATGCGCGGCAGCGTCGTGAACGGCGACGGCGCGCGCAGCAAGGGCTCTGCGGATCTCCCTCATCTGCGCCGGAGTACGGCGTTCCGCTGCGAGCGCGGCCGCCTCCGCCTCGATCGCGACACGCGCTTCGATCACCGCGACGATCGACGCGCGGCGCATGACCTCAGCTCGGTCCTCGGCAGCGTCGAGTGCCGCAACAAACACTCCGGAGCCCTGCCTGCTGATGAGGACACCTCGGCCGGCCAGTTGCCTGATCGCCTCTCGGACCGTGGATCGCCCGACTCCCAGTTGACCCGCGAGAGTGTTTTCACCAGGGAGTTTCGCTCCGAGTGCCCACTCCCCACCACGGACTCGATCCAGGAGAAGCGCGGCCGCCTGGTCGGCCAACGGCGTTCTCGTCACCCTTTGCGTCACAAAAGCACCTCTACTTGTCTGACAACTTCTGCTACATTCTAGCCATGCGTTCGAGCCTTCTCCTCCTTCTCTGCCACGGCGAGTCCTGATCCCAGACCGGCGACTCTCCGTGGGATGCACTCGCCGGTCTGAGGGTCTCGAGGAAGAAAGCTCACACAATGAATCGCCAGCAACCGTCCCCCATGCCGTCCCACCGTTATCGCGACGTCTTCGCCCGCGTCGACGTTCCTCTCGTCGACCGGATCTGGCCGTCGAATCGCATCACCGAGGCGCCCCTGTGGGTTCCGGTCGATCTCCGCGACGGCAATCAAGCACTGCCCGAACCGATGGATCCGGCGCGCAAGCGGGAGTTCTTCGAGTTGATGGTCTCCATCGGCTACAAGGAGATCGAGGTCGGATACCCGTCTGCGTCGGCCACCGACTTCGACTTCGTCCGGCTGCTCGCCGACCGGCGACTGATTCCCGACGACGTGACGATCGTCGTCTTCACACCTGCACGCCGCGATCTGATCGAGCGGACGATGCAGTCCGTCGCCGGCATCACGACAGACGTCGTGATCCACATGTACACCGCCACCGCACCGGTGTGGCGCGATGTGGTCCTGCAGCGCGACGTGGACGACCTGAAGCGGCTGATCACGAGCGGCGGCGAGGACGTGCTGGAGTTCGCCGGCGACGCCGACAACGTCCGCTTCGAGTTCTCCCCCGAAGTGTTCAACGTGACCGAACCCGACGTGGTGCTCGACATCTGCGACACGATGACCACGCTGTGGGATGCGAGTCCCGACCGGCCCGTGATTCTGAATCTCCCGGCGACCGTCGAGATCGCCACGCCGAACGTGTACGCCGACCAGATCGAATACATGCACCACAACCTGGGCCGTCGCGAGTCGGTGATCCTGTCTGTGCATCCGCACAACGACCGTGGCACCGGCGTCGCATGCGCCGAACTCGCGGTGCTGGCGGGCGCCCAACGGGTGGAGGGCTGCATCTTCGGCAACGGCGAACGGACCGGCAACGTCGACATAGCCACCCTGGCCCTCAACCTGCACGCACAAGGCGTGGACCCGATGATCGACTTCTCCGACATCGACCGCATCCGGCGCGTGGTCGAGCGCGCGAACGGCATCGAGATCCATCCGCGCCACCCGTACGTCGGCGACCTGGTGCACACGGCGTTCAGCGGCACCCACCAGGACGCGATCCGAAAGGGTTTCGTGGCGCACAGTCGCGACGCCGCCCGACGAGGCGTGGCCGAATCCGACGCACCGTGGGCAGTGCCGTATCTGCCCATCGACCCCGCGGACATCGGCCGCTCATACGACGCGGTGATCCGCGTGAACTCGCAGTCCGGCAAGGGCGGGATCGGATATCTCATCGAGTCGGCCGCAGGTCTGACCCTGCCTCGTCGCCTCGAGATCGATTTCGCCGCCGCCGTGCAGCGGCATACCGACGGGTCGGGCGCGGAGGTGACCGCCTCCGAGCTGTGGACGCTGTTTCTCGCGACCTACGCGCGGGCCACCGACGCCGACGGCAGATCCGTCAGCGTCGTCGAACGGCACATCAGGACCGCGACCGTCGACGGCCAAACCCTCAACGTCGTACTCGTCGAGTGGACGGCGGGTGCCGGCGCTCGATGGGCGATGGGCGTCGGCGACACCGTGGAATCGGCAGCGACGTCAGCGACCGCCGCAGCCGAGGTGATGGCGCGCGAGCATCAGCCGTCGGACGCCAGCCTGCGGTCGTAGGCGTCGTTGAACGCCTTCAGCTGAGCGAGCAGACCCTCCGGTGTGCCCGGTGCGAGGTCGGAGAACACTCGGTCGAGTCGCTGCGCGCGGAGGAGACCGTCGTGCTCGAACGCCCGGCGCCCTTCCTCTGTGGGCCGATGCAATCGACTGACCTGACCTTCGACCTCGTACCGTTCGACGTAGCCGCGTTTGATCGCGGCGTTCACCTGGCGGTTCACCGTCGACTGTTCGAGCTCGAGCGCATCAGTCAGTTCGCGGAGCGTACGCCCAGGCCCCTCGTTCAGCTGCCAGAGAATGCTGAACGCGGAGCCGTCCAGAATCGCGCCGTTGTGCTCGTCGGACCTCCGCTTGCGCATGCGCAGGAGTTCCTCCACAAGGCCGCGGTACACCGGCAACGACCAGATCGAGTCGTCATCCTCCGACAACACGCATGCCCCCTCGTCGGCCATCTCCACCTCGTTCTCCACGAATGTCGCAGCCGAGTATGCCACATGCCCGATTTTGAACGTGCATCATGCATATGTACCATGCATAGTCTAATCGATGTATCCCTCAGATCCACGGAGAAGGACACCCATGTCACTCGACACCGCACCTGACGAGTCGCCGGAGCAGACCCGCTCGGCACTCGTCGTCGTCGCAGTGCTCTGCTTCGGCGGGCTCGTGGCGTCACTCATGCAGACGCTGATCATCCCGATCCAGCCCGAACTTCCGACTTTGCTGAGCACAAGCATCGGCAACGCCTCATGGATCATCACGGCGACGCTGCTGGCGGCAGCCGTCGCGATGCCGATCGCTGGCCGCCTCGGCGACATGTTCGGCAAGCAGCGAGTGCTCCTCGCGAGTGCGATCCTCCTGATCGTCGGCTCACTGATCTGCGCGTTGTCGACCTCGTTGGTCCCGATGATCGCCGGACGCGCCGTGCAGGGCCTCGCCATGGGCTTCGTCCCCGTCGGCATCAGCCTGATGCGTGAGGTCACTCCCCCGCGACTCACCGCTGTGGCGGTGTCGGCGATGAGCGCGACGCTCGGCGTCGGCGGAGCGATCGGACTCCCGCTGTCGGCGTGGATCGCGCAGGACCTCGACTGGCACGCCCTGTTCTGGGTCGCCGCGGGCCTCGCCGTGGTCGTTGCGCTCCTCGTCCAGTTCGTCGTCCCGCACATCGACGACGCCATCGGCGGCCGCTTCGACGGCATCGGGGCGATCGGCCTGACGATCGGTCTCTCGAGCGCGCTCGTCGCCGTCTCGAAGGGCAACGACTGGGGATGGGGCTCGGGCAAGACCCTCGCATTCCTGCTCGGCGGCATCGCTGTCCTGCTCGTCTGGGGCGCTTTTGAACTGCGTCAGTCCAATCCGCTCGTCGACCTGCGGACCACCGCCCGACCGGCCGTGCTCCTGACGAACCTGGCCGCGATCGCAGTCGGCTTCGGCATGATGGCCCAAGCAGTTGTGATGCCGATGCTGATGGAACTCCCCGAAGCCGCGGGCGGCATGGGGCAGTCGATCCTGCATGCCGGCCTGTGGATGGCTCCCGGCGGCCTGATGATGCTGGTGTTCGCGCCGGTGTCGGCGTCGATGATGAACAAGTTCGGCGCCAAGGTGACGCTTGCGGTCGGCGCGACCGTCCTCGGCGTCGGCTACCTCTGCGCATACTTCCTGATGGACGCGCCGTGGCAGCTGGCGGTCGCCTCCGTGATCGGCTCGGCGGGTGTCGGCATCGGCTACGCCGCCATGCCGACCCTGATCATGGGCGCCGTCCCGATGTCCGAGATGGGCGCGGCCGTCGGCCTCAACGGGCTCATGCGCTCCATCGGCACCACCCTGTCGTCCGCCGTGATGGCCGTGGTCCTGACGAGTTCGACGTTCACGCTGGGCGTCAAGGAGGTCCCGACGAACGACGCGTTCAAGTGGTGCTTCCTGATCGGTGCGATCGCAGCGTTCGTCGGCGTCGCCATCACCCTAGCCATCCCAGCCGTCAAGAAGCTCCACAAGGAAGACGACGTCGCTGTGAAGGACGAAGCGCTCGTCTGACGCCGTCGCGGCATTCACTGACGAACGCTGCACTTCTCGACACAGATCGACGCTTCATTGACAAACGCGGCCTTCCTGAAGGCCGCGTTTGTCGCTGAAGGTCGCGGCGGTGTGGGCCGGCTTTCTGTGTGACATGTCAGCTCCTTTCGTGGAGCGCTTCCTCAAAGGACGCTAGGACGACGGCAGGTGCCAGAGCAGGCGCACATTCGCACGTTCCCTCTTGTCAAAGCGCCTTTGAGCCGATCACGAAGCGCGCGCGTTCAGGCCACCGCGACCCTCGCTGACAAACGCGGCCTTCAGGAAGGCCGCGTTTGTCGTTGAAGCGTCGGTTTGCGTCGAGGAGCGCAGCGTTTGTCGTCGAACGCCGCGTTAGGCAGTTGAAGCGGCTAGACCAGCGGGGCCGGAGCGGTGCCGCGGCCGAAGGGCGAACCGCCGAGCGCTTCGCGACCGTGCGGCTCGGCCCAGTTCGCGAGATCGGGGCCCTTCGGCACGATGCCGGAGGGATTGATGTCGCGATGCACCTCGTAGTAGTGCGACTTGATGTGGTCGAAGTTCGTCGAGTCGCCGAAGCCCGGTGTCTGGAACAGGTCTCGCGCGTAGGCCCACAGCACCGGCATCTCCGACAGCTTCTCGCGGTTGCATTTGAAATGGCCGTGGTACACCGGATCGAACCGGGCGAGCGTGGTGAAGAGACGGACGTCGGCCTCGGTGATGGTGTCGCCGACGAGGTAGCGCTGAATCTTCAGCCGATCGCTGAGCCAGTCCAGCCGGGAGAACAGCTGATCGTAGGCGGCGTCATACGACTCCTGCGAACCCGCGAAGCCGCACCGGTAGACGCCGTTGTTGACGTCGCGGTACACGAGCTTGTTCACGTCGTCGATCTCGACCCGGAGATCCTCGGGGTACAGGTCCGGCGCTCCCGCCCGGTGGAAGTCGGACCACTCGAGCGAGAAGTCGATGGTGATCTGCGGAAAGTTGTTCGTGACGACAGCTCCTGACGGAACGTCGACGATCGCGGGCACCGTGATGCCCTTCTCGTAGCCGGGGACACGGGCGAAGTAGGCGTCCTGCAGCCGCGGGATCTGCAGCACCGGATCAAGGTGTCCCGGATCGAGGTCGAACGTCCACGACCGACTGTCGTGCGTCGGTCCACACACGCCCATGCTGATCGCATCCTCCAGGCCGAGGAGACGGCGGACGATGATCGTGCGATTCGCCCACGGGCAGGCGTACGAGACGACAAGACGGTAGCGACCGGCCTCGACCGGGTACCCGTCGGCACCGTCCCGGGTGATGCGGGTCTCGATGTAGCGGGTGTCGCGCTCGTACGGCTGGTTCGCCTCGACGTACGTGCCCTGATCTGCCATTCCTATGCCATCCCTTCGAATGCTCGGCCGAGTTCGACGTCGACGTCGATGAGTCGCGCCTTCTGAACCTCGGGCTTGTCGACTTCGTCGGCGACGAAGCGCGCGATCACACGCCGGATCTCGTCGTCGACCTGCGCCAGATAGCGGATGATCGATCCGCGGATGTTGTGCGACGCGACATCGACGAACACATCTCGCGGGTGTGGCGTCTCCACCTCGATGCGCAGTTGCAGTGGTTCGGCGCACCGGACGGCAAGCGGCAACGTGACCAGACCGTCGACGTCGTACCGGATGCGGTCGACCTTCAGATCGATGACCAGTCCGATGGAGAGCGGGAGCTTCACGGTGAAGGTGATCGTGTCGGCCACCTGTCGCGTGATCTCCGGCTCGTCGATCTTCACGTTGGCTTGGACTTTCACCACACCGCCGGGGCCCGCGGCGATCGGGCCCACCTGGAACTCTTCTCCGGCGATCGCGGTGAACGCGGCTCCGATGCGCGCTTCTGTCACCGCCACCTCGAAGAAGCGTCGCCCGAACTGCTCGTACGTCAGGTATGCACGGCCGTCATCCGTGGTCTCGACAGGAGTGCTCACCTGGACGACCTCACTGACATTCCCCCCTGACCGGTCACCGGCAGAAGCGGCGTCGACGTTGTCGACGAGGCTCTGATCCGGCGTCACTTCTTCGGAAACCACGTTCTCGGACACGGTTACATCGTGCCGCATCAGCGAGTGAATCGCCTACCTCGCGTTGTCGCTCGAATGGGCCACTCGCAGCCCCGTCAGCGTCGACTCGCGTCCGGAACGCGAGGTCCGCACCGCGCTCCCGGCATGGTGGTGAGCTCAAAATGCCACCACTCGTTGTCGAACGTTCGGCACAGTCCGTACCGGAACCCGTACCGTTCGAGCCACGCCGCTCCCCGACGCGCCCCCACATCGATCGCGTGACCAGTCACGTGTGTTGATCGCGACGGCGGAAGCACCCACCGGCTCGCTTCTGCGGCGCTGCCGTAGCGGCGGACGCCGTCGCGCCACATCCGGGTCTGCTCGGCCCACGAACGCTTGCCGGACGTGATGTGCATCCCGACCCCGGCCCGCTGGGCGTCCGATCGTGCGACGGTGTAGGCGATCGCGAGCTGCGGCGTCAATCCGGCAGTGTCCGGCGCGAGCCGGACGCCCAGGACCTTCGCGGCCGGTGCGGCCGCTGCCGTCGCCGGCAGCGCCGCCCCCAGTCCGATGAGCACCGCCACGGCTACGAGGATCCGAGATGTCATCATCAATCGAGGGTACCCACGGCTCGGCCGACCGGAGAAGACCCCGGTCAGGTGTGCGACGTCGCGTCGTCGCCGGTCCATTCGGCGTAGAACGGCGGCATCTGCGACGCGCGTGACGTGAAGGCGGGCGAGCGCTTCTCCACGAACGCGCGAACGCCCTCGCCGCCGTCCGCGATGCTCGTGTAGAACATCGCGAGGGAATCCACGCGGTGCGCGTCCACCGGGTCCGGTGCCGCGGAATTGCGGAGCATCATCTGGCGAATGAACGCGACCGACACCGGCGAACGCCCCTTGGTCCACGCATCGGCGAGGGCTCGCGCTTGGGGAAGCAGGTCATCGGGTTCGTGCACACTCTGCACCAGTCCGACGTCCTTAGCCGCCGTCGCATCGAGGATGTCCGCGCGATACACGAGGTCGAGCGCCGCGGGCATCCCCACGATGCGCGGCAGAAACCATGTCGAACACGCTTCCGGCACGATGCCGAGCCTGCCGAACACGAACCCGATGCGGCCCTTCGTCGACACCAGTCGCGCGTCCATGGGGAGCGTCATCGTCGCACCGATCCCCACGGCGGCGCCGTTGATCGCCGCGATGACGGGCTTTCGGCAGGCGTGAATCGCGAGGGTCACGCGACCGCCGGTGTCCCGGATCTGCTCAAGCGACGGATCGTCGAGGTCGACCATGTCCTCGAGCATCGGCGTGGCCGACTCGTCGAGACCGAACACGTTTCCGTCGCTCGCCAGGTCCATGCCCGCGCAGAACGCCCGACCGTCGCCGGTCACGATCACCGCACGCACCGAGTCGTCGGTGTTCACCGACGTGAACGTGTACTCGAGTTCGTTCGCCATCTCGACGGTGAACGCGTTCAGGTTGTCCGGGCGGCTCAGATGAACAGTGAGGACGCCGTCCTCGAGGTCGTGCCTGATCGTCGTGAATTCCATGAGTGGACCCTATCGAAGGACGACCAGTTCGCGGGTCGAGCGCGTCATGGCGACATACCTGTCGACGGCGCCTGCGATCTCGTCGCCGAACTGCTCAGGACGCACGAGGACGACGAGGTCGAATTCGAGTCCCTTCGCGGTGACCGGTGTCAACGTTCGGACGCGCGGGTCGACGACGGCGGTGCTTGCGCCGATGACACACACCGTGCCGTTGTCGTCGGCGAGCCACGCCGTGACGATGGTGTCCAGATCTGCCGCGGCGCCGAATCTGACCGGTTCTCCCGACGTCCGGACGGCTGACGGAACACTCGCGTCGGGCAGGGCGGCCGTGATCGCCGGTCCGGCGACCGCCATGATCTCCTCGGGAGTCCGATAGTTGACTGTCAAGGTGCGCGTCGTGATCTCACCCAACGCGGCACGAGTAAGTCCGACGCGTTGGAGGCGGTCCGCCCACGATTCGGTGAATCCGTCACGTGCCTGCGCGCGGTCCCCGACGATCGTCATGCTGCCCGAGGGACACCGGGCGATCAGCATCTGCCATTGGGCGTCGGACAGTTCCTGCGCCTCGTCGACGACGATGTGCGCAAACGGCCCGGCCAACGCATCCGGTTCGGCGCGGTACAGGTCGGCGTCGTCGACGATCGCCCCCGCGATGTCCTCCGCGCGGAGCATGGTCACCAGACTCCCTGCGTCGTCAGCCGCGTCGATGAGGTCGTCGACGACGCTGTCCATCACCCGTCGGCGTTCAGCGCTCTCTGATCTCGCTGCAGCCGCTCGGCGAGCGGCGCCCGAGTCGCCGAGGCGGCGGGCCGCGGTGTCGAGCAACGGGACATCGGAGACCGTCCAGGCCGTCGGGTTCTCGCGTTGCAGAAGGTCGACCTCACTCGGTGTGAGTCCGGGTGAGCATCTGCGCAGGTAGGCCGGCACGCTCCACAGATCCGACACCAGATCCTCGGGTTCGATGAGCGGCCACACACGGCTGATCGCACGATGCAGATCCGAGTTCCGGGACAGCTCGGCCCGTACAACGGTCGGATCGAGGTCATCGTCGATCGTGTCGATGAGGATGTCGAGCACGGCTGCCCAGAGGTCTCCGCGGGCCTCGTTGTGCGGGGTTCCCGGGGGAACGGCGGCGATCGCTTCGGCCCAGTCGGCGGGGCTCAGCCAGAAGTCGCCGTAGTCGGTGTCGATGTCGGTTCCGTCGCGTGGCGGCTCTTCGTAGAACGTCACGGCGGGTTCGATCGCAGCGACCATTGCGACCGTTCCTTTGAGCGCGGCGACGCCTGGATCGGTCTCGACGGGAAATCGATCACCGCCGTCGACGGTCTCGGCGAGTGTGCACGCGGCGACGCCTTCCTCGCCGAGGCTCGGCAACACGTCGGAGATGTACGCGAGGTACGGGCGGTGCGGTCCGACGATCAGGATCCGCCCCCGGCCGCCCTGCATGCGGGGATCGGAGTACAGCAGGTAGGCGGCGCGGTGAAGCGCGACGACAGTCTTTCCGGTGCCGGGCCCGCCGTCCACGAGGAGCACTCCGCGCGACGATGCTCGGATCGCCGCGTCCTGGTCGGCTGCGATGGTGCCGAGAACGGATTGCATCGTGGATGACCGGCTCGCACCGAGGCTCGCGATGAACGCAGACTGAGCGTCGAGCGCCGCGGATGCGGTGTCGTCGCCGGTGAATCTCTCGTCCCAGTAGTCGACGATCGCGCCGGACGCCCATCGATAGTGGCGCCGATTGGCGAGTCCTCGAGGATCTGCGAGGGTTGCGGCAAAGAAGGGCGCGGCGTCGGGTGTGCGCCAGTCGAGCAGGAGTGTCGTGCCGTCCGTGTCACTCAGGCCGATCCGGCCGATGTAGACGGGTTCGCCGTCGAGCGGGTCGATGCGCCCGAGCACCACGTCGGCGCCGAGCCGCGACAACGTCCTCAGCCGGGTCTCGAGCCTGCGGATCTCCAGGTCCCGTTCCACACCGGCGCCGCCGCGCAGGTCGGTGACACGGCGCGCCGCAGCCAAGTCGTCGGTTGTTCGGGCGGTCTGCTCCACGATCCGGGCGGCGACCCTCGTCAGGTGAGCGATGTCGGCGTCGATGAGGCCGGGGGCGGCCTTGGCGGCGGTGGACAGTCGGAAAACAGTGCTGGTCACAGAGTCCTCTCGTCGGTGAGTGGACCATTGTGCACCCGCCCCTGGGCCTTGCGGCAAGCCCACTTACACAGGTTATGGTGGAAGGGGAAAGACCAGTCAGCGCACTGTGGTCGCGAGCAGCTCGGCCAGCGCCGCGAGTTGGGGCGCCGCAGCATCCGCCCGCCACAGGAGTCCAAGACGGCTCGTCCCCTCCAGCCCGCGCACCGGAATGAACCGGACGTCCGACCTCTGGTTGTACTCGATGTACGCCCGGCAGACGAGCATCGCGTGGTCGCCGGTCGCGGCCAGCACGAGCCCCTGTTGCATGCTTGTCACACCGGTCGTCGACACGATCGGAAGCCCGTCGGGTGTGACGATCGGGGTGTGCACCATCTTCCAGTGCTCGGGCGCGTCGCCGTCACGGTGCAGCATGTCCAGACACGCCAGTTCTTCGACGTCGATCTCGTCTCGATCCGCGAAGGCGTGTCCGCGCCCGACGGCCACCAACCGGTCCTGCGCCGGAAACTCGAATCCGACGACGAGTCGATCGTCCTCGGAGGGAAGCTCGACGATCGCTCCGTCCACGTCACCGGCGAGCAGCGCGGTGAACGGTGACCCGAGCGGCAGATCAACGCTGTGCACTCGCACTCCGTGGGTCGTGCGGAGTTCGAGAAACGCCGCCGTCACCTGCTCGTACACCATTCCACTGAACCCGATCCGGAGCTCCTCGAGAGCTCCGCGCATCGCTCGGTCGCGGGCACGCTGGAATGTGGTCAACAGCCCCGCGTACGCGGGTGTCACCTCGTCGACGAACTGCTCCCCGATTCGAGTGAGAGCCACCCGCCTGCTTGTCCGTTCGACGAGTCGAGCCCCGACCCGATGCTCGAGTTGAGCGATCAACTGGCTCACACGCGACTGTGAGTAGCCCAGCCGCTCAGCGGTGCGACCGAAGTGGAGCTCGTCGGCGAGCGTGATCAGGCACTCGATCTGCTGCACGTTCACCTGGTGCATCGTCGGCTGACGAGAGGTCATATCAATCACTCTAAGTGATCGATCGGTGAGAGAGTCGCCGTTGATCCGCGTGCGATCCGCGGGTGGAATCAACGGAGTGACCGAATGCATCTCACCTGTTCTTCCGCCCGCTACCCCACCGGCAACGACACCACGACGCAGTTGGGCCTCCGTCGCGGTGATCGCCGCCGGGACATTTCTGGTGGTGACTGCCGAGATGCTCCCCATCGGGGTGCTCACTCCCATGTCGTCCGACCTCGCGACCTCATCCGCCGCGATCGGGCTCGCGGTGACTGTCACCGGACTCGTCGCCGCCGTCGTCGCGCCCGTGGTGCCGCACCTTCTCGGGGCATTAGACCGGCGGATGGTGCTGGCCGCGGCACTCGTCATGCTCGGTGTCGGCGACGTCATGACGGGCGTCGCGGACAGTCTGCCCGTCCTGCTGGTGTCGCGCCTGCTGGTGGGGCTCGGCATGGCGACAGTGTGGGGCATGGCGTCGGCACTGGCGGCGCGACTGGTTCCCGGACGACGCGGTCCGCTCGCCGTGTCGATCGTCATCGGCGGGGTGGCCGCCGCTTCGGTGCTCGGCGTGCCGTTGGGAACCCTCGTCGGGAGTGTGTTCGGGTGGCGTGCCGCCTTCATCGGTCTCGGCGTCGCCACTGTCGGCGTCGGCGCGGTCGCCCTGCGGGTCATGCCCGAGATGCGTCGTCCACCCGAGGTCGAGTCGCCGACCGGCGGCGTTCGGCTGCGGTTGCTGCGTCCGTCCGTGATGGTCGGCGCGATCACCGTCGCACTGGTCGTGACCGCACACTTCGCGGCCTACACGTACGTTCGGCCGTTGCTTGAAGATCGCTCCGGCTTCAGCGCGGTCGGCGTGACGGTCGCGCTGCTCGTGTACGGCGTCGGAGGGCTCATCGGCAATTTCGTCGCAGGCGCCGTGGCGTCCAAGTCGCCCCGATCATGCATGGCGACGCTCGGTGTCGGCATCGCCGTCGCCGTCGTCGTGCTTGCGACTCTCGGCACTGCGCCCGCCGCTGCGATGGTCGGCCTCGTGCTGTGGGGCGTCGCCTACGGAGGCGTCTCGGTGACCGGACAGCTCTGGATGACAACGGCCGCGCCGGACCGGGTCGAGCAGGTGACGGGCCTCTACGCCGGAGTCTTCAACGCGTCGATCGCACTGGGCGCGTTCCTCGGCGGACGCGTGGTCGGAGTCGGACATGCACCGTTGCTGTGGCTCGCGGCGGGGATCGCAGTCGCCGCGGCCGGCGTGGCCCTCACGCCGACGCGGTGACTCGGACCTGGACGTTCTTCATCAGTGGCTGGTCACTCTGGACGCTGTAGTCCGCCGCGCCGATCAACGCGTTCATCTCGGGCATGTATCCGGCGGCCGCACCTCGTGGCAGGTCGTATCCCACGGCTCGATACCGGCTCAGGGCACGCTGAGAACCGTCCTTCGACGTCGCGACGATGTCGACGAATGAGCCTTCGGACAGTCCCCTGTCGTCCATGTCGGAGCGATTCATGAACACCAGTTCGCGGAGATTCTTGATTCCGCGGTACCTGTCGTCGCTCGAATAGATCGTGGTGTTCCACTGATCGTGCGACCGCATGGTCTGCAGGACCAGGACGTCGGACGACGCCGGGATCACATCAGGAGTCGGCGCGTGACTGAACTCGGCGCGACCGCTCGGAGTTCGGAAGATCCGTTCCCGCGCCGCTTGCGGGATCCGGAAGCCGAGCGGGCGTCGAACCAAGTCGTTGAATCCCTCGAACCCGGGAAGGACCCGCGACATCGAGTCTCGGATCAGGTCGTAGTCGTCGACCATCGCCTCCCACCGCGTTGCGCTCGTCGGCAGGGTCGCTCGAGCCATTCCGGCGAGAATCGCAGGCTCCGACTTGAGGTGCGGTGACGCGGGCTTGCGTTTGCCCGCGGAGAGTTGGACGTTGCTCATCGCGTCCTCACACGAGACCCCCTGGGGTCCGCTCGCCTGCACGTCCACTTCGGTACGACCCAGGCACGGAAGAATCAGCGCTTTGCGTCCGTGGACGAGATGACTTCGGTTCAGCTTGGTGCTGACCTGCACGGTGAGTTCACATCGGGTCAGCCCCTGTGCGGTGAACTTGGTGTCGGGTGCGGCGAGGACGAAGTTTCCACCGAGTGCGACGAACACCTTCACCGTCCCGTCGTTCATTCCGGCGACGGTCTTCACCGTGTCGAGCCCATGCTCGCGCGGCGACGTGATCCCGAACTCCGCGTCGAGCGCTTCAAGGAACGCCTCCTTCGGCCGGTGGTCGATTCCGCATGTCCGGTTGCCCTGCACGTTGCTGTGCCCGCGGACGGGCGACGGTCCCGTCCCCTCCCGGCCGATGTTCCCGCGCAACAGCAGAAGGTTGGTGAACTCGCGGACCGTGTCGACGCCGTGTTCGTGCTGGGTGACGCCGAGGCACCACGAGATGATGGTGCGCGGCGACGCGAGGTACAGCTTCGCCAACGTCCGGATGTCGCTTTCGCTCACCCCGGCCTGCGCGGTCAGGTCGTCCCACGTCGCCGCGTCGACGATGGCCCGGTACTCGTCCACCCCGTGGGTGAACCTGTCCAGGAACTCGTGATCGAGCGCACCTCTGCCGGGGGCCGCGTCTTCGGCTTCGAACACCGCCTTCGCGACGCCGCGGATGAGCGCGAGGTCACCTCCCGGCCGCACCTGCACATCCATGGTGCCGGTGTCAGTCGACTTGAACATCGCCATCTCCAGCACCTCGTGCGGAACGATCGTCCTGGTCGACGCGACTTCCTTCATCGGGTTGATGTGGACCACCTGTGCGCCGCGCTTGACCGCATGGGCCAGCGACGTCAGCATCCGCGGTGCGTTCGACGCCGCGTTGACGCCCAGCACGAGCAGCAGATCGCATGCGTCCCAATCGTCGAGTGACGCGGTGCCTTTGCCGGTCGCGATCGACGCCGTCAGTGCACGACCGGAGGCTTCGTGGCACATGTTGGAGCAGTCCGGCAGGTTGTTGGTGCCGAACTCCCGAACCCAGAGCTGGTACAGGAAGGTGGCCTCGTTGCTGAGTCGGCCGGACGTGTAGAAGGCCGCCTCGTTCGGACTGTCGAGGCCGCGCAGTTCCTCGCCGACCATGGTGAACGCATCGTCCCAGCTGATGGGGACGTATCGGTCGCTCGACGCGTCGTAGACGAGGGGCTCGGTCAGCCTGCCGACGTCTTCGAGGTCGAAGTCGGTCCACTGGGAGAGTTCGGCGACCGTGTGCCGGGCGAAGAAGTCGGCGTCGGCGCGCTTGTGGGTCATCTCCCAGGTGACGTGCTTGATGCCGTTCTCGCAGATGTCCAGCTTCACGCCGTGATTCGAGTCCGGCCACGCGCACCCGGGGCAGTCGAACCCGCGGACCGGATGGTTCATCTCCAGCATCGCCTTGGTGCCCGCGAACAGTTCACGTTCGGAGATCAGGACCTTGGAGACCGACCGTGCGGCGCCCCACGCCGCCGCCGGGTGGTGGTAGGGAGAACTCGACCACGGCTTGGTGGTCGACGGACCGAACCCACCCTGGCGCGGGATGTCGGCGAGCAGCCCCGGGACGTGCTTCTGTCCGTGCATCGAGTCGGTCATGACACTGCTCCTTCGCTGACGGCGATCGGGTTCGCGACCCGCCGGGGGTGGGTGTACACGTTCATGGTGCGGCCTCGGAGGAAGCCGACGAGGGTCACTCCGGAGTCGCGGGCGAGTTCGACGGCGAGCGACGACGGCGCTGACACCGCCGCCAGCATCGGGATCCCGGCCATGACAGCTTTCTGGACGAGTGCAAAGCTTGCGCGCCCGGACACCGCGAGCACAGTCCGCCGCAGTGGCAGCAGGTTCTCGCGGAGCGCCCAGCCGACGACCTTGTCGACCGCATTGTGTCGCCCGACGTCTTCACGGAGCACGAGGAGCTCACCGCTGTCGGCGTCGAACAACGCTGCGGCGTGCAGTCCGCCGGTCTTGGCGAAGACTGTCTGCTCGGCGCGCAGGGCGTCGGGAAGTCTCGACAGGTCGTCTGCGGACACCTCGACATCGTCGGCCGCGACGTCGAAGCTCGACACAGTCGAGACCGCGTCGATGCTCGCTTTCCCGCACACGCCGCACGCACTTGTCATCGAGAACGATCGTGCGTGCTCCCTGCTCGGCAACTCCGCGTCGGCGGCGAGCGTCACGTCGAGCACGTTGTAGGTGTTCTGGCCGCCTCCGGTGCCGGGTCCCCCGCATGCGATGGCACCGACGAACTGATCGCGACGTCGGACGATCCCTTCGGAGACGAGGAATCCCGCGGCGAGATCGACGTCGTTGCCCGGCGTCCGCATGGTCACGACCAGCGGCGACCCGCCGACCCTCAGCTCAAGCGGTTCCTCGACCGCGAGCACGTCGACCCGAGTGCTGTTGCTCTGTGCCACCGACATCTTGGTGATCGGCCACCGAGCGGTAATCCGTCCCACGCTTCGACAGTACGTCCGGTGACTGCCATTCGTCTGCCGGTACCACCCGAAGACCGTGCGGAGCGAAGTCGAAACTGTCGCCGAGGGACGGCAGGCGGCCACCTCCCAACGCTCGCGCCGCGTCGACGGAAAGCTCTGCGGTGATGCCGGCACTGGAGTCGAGGCGCACCACTCCGGCCTGCACGGACACACCTGTCACCGCTGCCGCAAGCACGCCGGCGCAGCCACGCGGTGCGGAGACGGCGACATCTCGGGGGGCGACGATCCCGACCGCAGCCTGCCCGGCGACCACTCCGTCCGGTTCACCCGGGAGCTCCACGCCACCCACGTCCAGCGTCGATCCACTCCAGCGGCCGCGCAGGACACCGAAACCGGCGAGCAGTGCCGTGAACTCACGGCGCGGACGCATCGTCAGCCGGTCCGGAGGGCCCTGCTCCACTACCCGACCGCGGTCGAGGACAAGACACTCATCGGCCCATTGCCACGCGTCCGCGAGATGGTGTGTCACCAGGACGGCGGTGGTCCCGGTCCGCGCGAGTTCGTCGGCCAGCACGCGCCGGACGATCGGTCCACTCTCGGCGTCGAGGGAGGCGAACGGTTCGTCGAGCAGGATCACGCTCGGTTGCGACGCGAACGCCCGCGCGATCGCGACGCGCTGTTGTTGACCGCCGGACAGCTCGTGGGGTTTGGCCCGAGCTCGGTCGGCGAGCCCGAGCCGACCGAGCCATTCGTCGACGACAGTCCGCACCTGGGATCGCGGCAGGCCGAGCGCCCGCGGACCGAACGACAGGTTCTTCTCCACGGTGAGGTGTGGAAACAGCCGGGACCGCTGATCGAGAAGCGCCACTCCCCGGCCCTCGGGTGGCACCCGTCGACGACCGGGACCATCGAGGGTCCGGCCGTTCAGCGTGATCGTCCCCGATGCGAGTGGAGCGAGGCCCGCAAGTGCGGCGAGGATCGTCGACTTGCCTGCCCCGTTCGGCCCGAGGATCGCCAGACATCCGCCGGGTTCGATCTCGAAAGACGCCGACACGGGGAACGGTCCTCTGTCCACCACGATCTCCGCCGCGAGCGCGCCGGTCATCGGACCGCGTCCTCGCGCCACGATCGCAGGCCGCACACCACGATCGCGGCGCTCACCAACAACAGCAGCGACAGTGCGACTGCCGAGTCCGCAGTGACTCCGACCCCATTGAAGGCGGTGTATATCGCGAGCGGCATAGTCCGTGTGACGCCTGGTGCATTCCCCGCGAACAGCGCAGTCGCACCGAACTCACCGAGCGCCCTCGCGAACGCCAGGACCGTGCCTGCGACGAGCCCTGGAACCACCAATGGAACGGTGATCTGCGACAACACGCGCCACCGCCCGGCCCCCAGTGTGGCGGCGATCTGTTCGTGACTCACGCCCGATGTGCGGAGTGCTCCCTCGACGGTGATCACGAAGAACGGGAGAGCGACGAACGACTGTGCCACGACGACGGCCGCGGTCGTGTACGGCAGACTATGGCCGCTCCAGGTGAAGACCGGCTCCCCGATCAGACCGGATCGCCCGAGCAGGGACAGCAACGCGAGGCCGCCGACCATCGGCGGCAGTACGAGCGGAATCAGAACGAGGGTCCGGAGCAGCGACGCCGTCCGGCGCGCGGCGCGCGCCATGACCACGGCCATCGGCAGCCCCAGGACGATGCACACCACCGTCGCTGCTGCGGCCGTCACCAGCGACAGCCGCAGTGCGGTCATCGACGCGTGCGAGAACAGGTCGTCGCCGAGAGTCGACCATTGCACGCGCGAGACCAGGCCGACGATCGGCAGGATCAAGAAGGCGAGACCCAACGCGGCCGGGACGTACAGGACGCGGGGCAGCCTCACGGCGCGCCGAAACCGTGCTTCCGCAGGATCGCTTGACCGGCAGCGCTGCGCACGAAGTCGACGAACCACCGAGCTTCCTCGGGGAGCTTCGCGTCGGTGGCGACGGCGATCGGATACCGGTTGATCGCGACGTCGGCGTTTGCCGGGGTGACACCGACGACGGCGCCCTTCGCCCCCGTGACATCGGTCGTGTACACCAGGCCCGCGTCGGCTTCGCCGTTCCGTACACGAGTGAGGACTGCGGTGACACTCGTCTCCTCGCTGACCGGGGTGACGGTCACACCGGCGTCCTTCAGGAGAGTCTGCGACGCCGATCCGCACGGCACCTGGGGAGCGCACAGCACCGTCGAGACGCCGTTCTTCGTCAGGTCGGTGAGCCCGGTGATGCGCTTAGGGTTGCCCGGCGCGACAGCGATCTGCAGGGTGTTCGTCGCGAACACCTGACCCGCGTCGGACTTCTTCGCCTCGACGACCGGGCCGAGGCTGTTCTGACTGGCGAACGCGATCACGTCGACGTCAGCCCCTTCGACGATCTGCTGGGCGAGCGCCTGTGAACCGTCGTAGACGATCGGCGCAACGTCGATGTCGGGATGCGCGCCGGTGAACGCCTCGGCGAGCTCGTCGAACGAGCCTTGCAGTGAAGCTGCGGCGAAGATCGTCAGTCGAGTTCCGGATTCATCGTTTCCACATCCGGCGACGATGAGACCGAACGCCGCGAGAACGGCGACCGACAGGGCGGACATTCGTTTCATCGGGTGGTCTCCCCTGCCGCGGACGAGGTCTCGACGATGACCGTCGTGGCCTTCACGGTGGCGGTCGCGAGTGAGCCGACTTCGAGGCCGAGCTCCCGGACGGCCTCGGTCGACATCAACGACACCACCCGGTGGGGTCCACAGCGCAGTTCCACCTGTGACATGACGGTGTCGCTCAGCACGCCGGTGACGATGCCGACGAACCTGTTTCGGGCGCTTGATCCCCGATCGATCGGATCACCCGGATCGCGGGACTCTGCAGTGAGAAGCGTGGCGAGGTCGGCACCGTCGACGACCGCGCGACCCGCCTGGTCGGTACGGGATTCGATGCGGCCCGCGTCGATCCAGCGCCGGAGGGTGTCGTCGCTGATGCCGAGGAGCTCTGCCGCTCGGCCGATCCGAAAGACAGTCATCGTGCGACTCTAACACCGCGAATACGGATCTATTCCATGCATGAGCCCGCGAATGCGGCACGTCTCGCCGGGATTTCAGCAGACGATAGTGTTGTTCCATGCCTCTGCCTCCGCTGGTGGACCCCGCACCGTCCCTGCCGTCGGACGAGTACACGCGGGCCGCCCGGCAGATTCGGCTGGCCTCGATCGGAGACGTGGGCCAACGTCGTCTCTCGGCCGCGCGGGTGTGTGTCCTCGGCGCGGGCGGCCTCGGATCGCCGGTACTGACCTATCTCGCCTCGGCCGGGGTCGGAACCATCGGTGTCGTCGACGACGACACCGTCGAGGAGTCGAATCTGCAGCGCCAGATCCTGTTCGGCGTCGACGACGTCGGAGCGCGCAAGACGTCCGTCGCCGCGGCCCGCATCCGTTCCATGTCACCGCATACACGCGTCGTGGAGCACCGCGAGCGTCTGACCGCGGCAAACGCCTCCGCGGTTCTCGCCGATTACCACCTCGTCATCGACGGCACCGACAACTTCGACACCCGATACTCGGTGGCCGACACGTGCGCAGATCTCGGGCTGCCACTCGTGTGGGGTTCGGTGCTGGGATTCGATGCGCAGGCGACGGTGTTCTGGTCGTCACCACCTGTCGGTCCCGGTGTCACGCTGCGGGACGTGTTCCCGGTTCCGCCGCCGGCAGGCGATGTCCCGGACTGCGCCGAGGCGGGGGTTCTCGGAGCACTGTGCGGCCAGCTCGGGTCGATTCTCGCAGCGGAGGCGGTGAAGCTGATCGTCGGGATCGGCGACTCGATCCTGGGGAGGATGCTCGTGCTCGACGGTCTCACCGCCCGAATGGACGAGGTCCCGATCGCGCCACGCACCGATGTCGCCGACATCCGGCGGGTTGATGCCGCGGCGCTCGGGCTCCTCGACGACACGGTCCGCAGTGAGACCGTGCTCCTCGACGTCCGCGAACCCGACGAGGTCGCTGCCGGAGCGATCCCCGGCGCGGTGCCGATCCCCCTCAACACGCTGCTCGCCGACGCCGCCGCCGTCGACATCGGTGACGTGACAGTCGTCTACTGCCAGCGGGGACCTCGGGCTCGGGTCGCCGCCGCCGCGTTGAGGGCTGTCAACCCGACCGCCGACATCGCCCTTCTCGACGGCGGCTACGCCGCATGGGCCGAAAGGACAGGATCCCTGTGAGAACCGTGGACGAGCATCGCGCCCGCATACTCGGCACCGCGGCACCGCTGCCCGTCGAGACTATCCCGCTCGACCGGGCTCGGGGACGAGTGCTCGCCTCCGACATCCGTTCACGCTGGCCGGTGCCCCTGTTCGACAATTCCGGCATGGACGGATACGCCGTACACGGCGCGGACGCGACGGTCGGCGCCGAGCTGCGGGTCGTCGCGGATGTCCCGGCCGGGTCATCACTCGATCCGGCGCTCGGGCCGGGGCAGGCGGCCCGCATCATGACCGGTGCACCCGTCCCCACCGACGCCGACGCGGTGATTCCGCTCGAGCACACCGATCTGGGCACCGAAGTCCGCGCTGACGCGCCGGACCGGATCACCGTCACCACAGCGCCCCGACCCGGTGCGCATATTCGACGGGCGGGTGAGGACGCTGAAGCCGGATCGGTGACTGTGGCCGCCGGGACCGTTCTCGGTCCGTGGCAGCTCTCGTCGGCGGCTTCTGCCGGCCACGACACGGTCGACGTCCACCGATCGCCCCGTGTCGCAGTCGTGTCGACCGGATCAGAATTGATCGCACCGTCGGCCCGGCCGGTGCGCGGACAGATTCCGGAGTCGAATTCGGTGCTGTTGGCGGCCGCTGTCGCCTCCGCGGGCGCCGAGGTCGTCGCCGTTCACACCGTGGCCGACGACAAAGCCGCACTGGTCACCGTGCTCGACGGACTCGACGTCGACGTCGTGGTGCTGTCGGGCGGTGCGAGCGTCGGGGCGTTCGACGTGGTCAAGGCCGTACTCGACCGCACCGGGAGCATCGAGTTCGGGCCCGTGTCGATGCAGCCGGGCAAACCCCAGGGGTTCGGCGTCGGCGACGACGGCGCCCTCTACTTCTGTCTGCCCGGCAACCCGGTGAGCGTCGCGGTGTCGTTCGAGATGTTCGTGCGGCCGGCGCTGCTGGCCCTGGCAGGCAGATCGGATGTCGACCGCCCGCGCGTCACCAGGCGTGCCGCTGTCGGCTGGCGCACTCCGCCTGGACGAACCCAGGTCCTGCCGGTGGTGTTGGACGACACGACGGTCCGCCCGGCGACGTCCGGCGGCAGCGGCTCGCATCTGGTGAGTTCTTTGGCGGTCGCACAGGCGCTCGCGATCGTTCCCGCCGACGTCGAGCGGGTCGGCGAAGGCGCATCGGTGGAAGTGATGGTGTTGACATGACGCAGGGACAGCGATTCACTCACCTCGACGCGGCCGGTCAGGCCCGCATGGTGGACGTGACCGAGAAGCAGCCGACGGTACGCAGTGCGACCGCGACGGGTCTCGTCCGCTGCTCTGCTGCGATAGTCGCCGCCCTCCGCGACGGTTCGACGCCGAAGGGCGACGTCCTGGCCGTCGCCAGGATCGCCGGCATCGCTGCGGCCAAGAAGACAGCAGACCTCCTGCCCCTCGCTCATGTGATCGGCGTCCACGGCGCCGTCGTCGACCTCGAGGTGACCGACGAAGGCGTCGAGATCACTGCGACGGTGCGCACAGCGGACCGCACCGGCGTCGAGATGGAGGCATTGACCGCCGTGTCTGTGGCGGGTCTCGCCGTCGTCGACATGGTGAAGGGCCTTGACAAGTCCGTGGAGATCGAGCGGATCCGCCTCATCCGCAAAACCGGCGGCAAGAGCGGCGACTGGGACCGATGACCGCCGCCATCGTGCTCGGCGGCGGACGCGCCACCCGATTGGACGGCGCCGACAAGGCATCGATCGTGGTCGACGGCGCCAGGCTCGTCGACCACGTGTTCGCGGCGGTCGCGGACTGCCCGCAGGTGATAGCCGTCGGCCCCGACACGCTCGTCCGGCCCGGGGTGACCGTTGTCCGCGAGGATCCTCCGTTCGGCGGACCGGTGGCGGGCATCGCCGCAGCGGTGCAGACCGTCGACTGCGATGACGTCTGGTTGCTGGCCTGTGACTTGCCGCGCGCCGTAGAGATCGTCCGGCGTCTCGCCGATGAGCCGATCGGCGACGACGACGGCGTGATCCTCGTCGACGCGACCGGACGCGCCCAATGGCTCGCGGGCCGTTACCGGACAGCGGCGCTGCGGTCGTCCCTCACCAGGATCGGCGATGCACACGGTGCGTCGATGCGACAGCTCGTCAACGGCCTGAACCTCCGGACCGTCCACGATCGCACGGGTGCCGCCGCCGACCTGGACACCTGGGCAGATGTGGCGGACTATCGGCTTCGAACGAAGGGACAACCCATGACTGACACACAGCCACCGAATCTCGACGCCTGGATCGCGGACCTGAGCCGTGAGCTCGGCCTCGGCGACGTCGATGTTCCGGTGCGCGAGCTCCTCGACCTGACGCGCGAGGTGGCGCACGGCGTCGCTCGTCCGGCGGGGCCGATCAGCACGTTCCTCGTCGGTCTCGCCGTCGCGCGCGGAAGCACCGTGACCGACGCACAGGCAGCCGTCTCGGCTCTCATCGAGGCTCGCGCATGAGAGTTCGGCTCTTCGCAGGCGCCGCCGAGGCAGCCGGGCGGCGGGAGCAGCAGGTGGACGGCTCGATGACGCTCGGCGACCTCCGCCAGGCGCTCGCCGCCGCCAACGGCGTGGAGTTCCCCGCGGTTCTGGCCCGATGCTCGCTCATGGTCGACGGAGTCCGACTGCCCGATGACGCCGTCGTACCCGACACCGCGACCGTCGACGTCCTGCCTCCGTTCGCGGGCGGCTGACGGTCTGACTGCCGACCGGCTGTCAGCCGCCGATCGCCGACATGGGCCGATCCGGCTGAAGGAAGTCCACGTCGCTGATTCCGTGGCCCGACGCCTTCCCGGCGATGGACCTGCGGATCATTGCGGCCAGGTCGGCGTCCGACCCACCGGACCGGAGGAGCCCGAGGACGTCGGACTCGTCGCGGGCGAACAGGCAGTTCCGTAGTTGGCCGTCGGCGGTGATGCGGACCCGGTCGCACGCGCCGCAGAACGGTGCGGTGACCGATGCGATGACCCCGACTGTGCGTGGACCGCCGTCGACGGAGTACAGGGCTGCCGGGTCTGCGCCGCGGCCGGGCAGCTCCGTCAAGTCGAATGACTCCGAGAGTCGATCCACGATTTCGGCGCCACTGACCATCTTTGCTCGGGACCAGGTGTGCCCGGCGTCGAGCGGCATCTGCTCGATGAAGCGGAGTTCGGCGTCGTGGTCGATCGCGAACCGGAGCAAGTCGACGAACTCGTCGTCGTTGACTCCGTGCATGGCGACCGTGTTGACCTTCAGCGGGCGCAGACCCGACTCCTGTGCGGCGCGGATGCCCATGATCACGTCGTCGAACCGATCGCGCCTGGTCAGTTCCCGGAAACGAGCGGGGCGCAACGTGTCGAGGCTGATGTTGACACGCTCCAGGCCTGCGTCGGCGAGGTCGGACATCACTCCGGCGAGGCGTATCCCGTTTGTGGTCATCGACACCCGCAGCAGCGTGCCGTCGGACGTCGGGACGTTGGCCAGCCGCCGCACCACGTCGACGACGTCGGGCCGCAGGAGCGGTTCGCCGCCGGTCAGGCGGACCTCCTCGACTCCGAGGTGGGCGAACACCACCGCGACGCGTTCGATCTCGTCCGTGGTCAACAGGTTCTGCTTCGCGATCCACGGAACTCCGTCCGCGGGCATGCAGTAGGTGCAGCGGAGATTGCACTTGTCGGTCAGCGATATCCGCAGGTCGCGGTGCACGCGCCCGTATCGGTCGACCAACGGCTGCGTCATACGAGACCGCCCAGGCCGATCCACGACGACGTTCCGTCGGTCTCCACCTGCTTCTTCCAGACGGGCAGTTCGGCCTTCACACGTTCGACCACGTCGCGGTTCACCGCGTACACATCACCTCGGTGTGCGGCCGAGACCGCGCACACGATCGCGACGTCGCCCACCGCGAGATCGCCGACGCGGTGACTGATCGCTATCCGGACGGCCGGAGTGTCCAGTCCGTCGACGATCGACATGAGTATCGTCGGCGCGTCGGGGTGAGCGCTGTACTCGAGGCGTTCCACGCGGCCTGTCGCATCGGGGTCGTGGTCGCGCACGGTTCCGACGAACAGTGCCGTCGCACCCGCCGACCGCTCTGCGACGGCGTCGAGGTGCTCGGCCACGTCGAGCGGGATGTCACTGATTCGTGCGAAGACGATCATGGTCACCCCCGTCCACTTGCGACACCACGTGTGAAGCGACCTGCAGGATCACCGGAACACCGTCCTTGACCGCGCCCGTCGATCCCGCGAGATTCACCACGAGTGCACCGTCGACGATGCCCGAACGACCCCTCGACAGCATTGCTTGAGGCAGCACTGCGACGCCGACGGACCGGATCGTCTCAGCGATGCCGGGCACCTCGGGATTCAACAGAGACGCCGTCGCTTCGGGAGTCACATCGCGTGGCCCCACACCGGTGCCGCCGGTGGTGATGACAAGCCGGGACTTCTCTTCCACCGCACCCATGATCGCCCAGGTGATGCGTTCGCGTTCGTCGGGAACCACCACGACGTCCACATCCCAGCCCGCCTCTACGAGCATCTGCTGCGCCAGCGGACCCGAGACGTCGACGGCTTCACCCGCGGCGCACCGGTCAGAGACGGTGATGACGGTCGCGCGCGGATTCCTCTGGTCAGTCGCGTCAGTCATCCCTCCAGTGTTCCACGACCGGTGTGGGCCCAAACCGTCCCGCTCCGATGGCGAGCGCGTTTACTTGTCATCATGACTTCTCGTGTGCGGGCGATCGTTCCGCTTCTCGTCGTGCTCATGGCGGCACTCGGTCTGCTGACTGCGTGTTCGTCGAGCGCGGACTCCGGAGATTCCGACGTCATCCGATTCGGCACCGAGGGCACCTACTCGCCGTTCAGCTTCCACGATCCGGCGACCGGCGAACTGACCGGTTACGACGTCGATGTGGCGAAAGCCGTCGCCGCGAAGATGGGCAAGCGCGCTGAATTCGTCGAAGCGCCATGGGATTCCCTGTTCGCTGCGTTGGGTGCCGACAGATTCGACGTCGTGGCGAACCAGGTCACGATCACGCCCGAACGCGAGGCGAAGTACTCGATGTCGATCCCGTATGCGATCGGCGAAGGAGTCATCGTGACACGCGCGGACGACTCGTCGATCACGTCCCTCGACGATCTCAAGGGTCGAACGTCGGCCCAGTCTGCCACGAGCAATTGGACCGACGTCGCCACCGAAGCCGGTGCCAGGGTCGAAACTGTCGAAGGTTTCGCGCAGGCCATCACACTGCTGAGGCAGGGTCGGGTGGACGCCACCGTCAACGACAGCCTGTCGGTGTACGCCTACCTGGCCGAGACCGGCGACACGTCTGTGAAGATCGCCGCCAAGACCGGTGAGCGAAGCGAATCCGCATTCGCCGCACCGCGTGGGAGTCCCCTCACCGCAGACATCAACAAGGCGATCGAGGCCCTGCAGGCCGACGGGACCCTGACTGAGATATCGCAGCGCTATCTGAAGACCGACGCGAGCGGAAGCGCTGCGAAGCCGGTCGAGCCTCAGTCGACGTGGGACCTCGTCCGCTCGAACCTGTGGCCGATGGCGAAGGCGACCGTCACCACGACGATCCCCCTCGCGGCGATCAGCTTTGTGATCGGTCTGGTGATCGCACTTGTCGTCGCATTGGCTCGCCTCTCGGAGAAGCGCGGCGTGGCGTGGCTCGCTCGGGTCTACATCTCGATCATTCGCGGCACTCCGCTGCTGGTCCAATTGTTCATCATCTTCTATGCGCTGCCCGAGATAGGCATCAAAGTCGAGCCGTTCCCGGCGGCGATCGTGGCGTTCTCGCTGAACGTGGGTGGTTACGCCGCCGAGATCATCCGCGCCGCAATCATCTCGGTGCCGAGCGGCCAGACCGAGGCCGCGCAGACGATCGGCATGAACTACGCGACGACGATGCGGCGGATCATCCTGCCGCAGGCGGCACGCATCGCAGTTCCCGGGCTGTCCAACACGCTCATCTCCCTGGTCAAGGACACGTCACTCGCTTCGGTCATCCTGGTGACCGAACTGTTCCGCACCGCCCAGATCGCGGCCGCACCGACATTCGAGTTCCTCCCCCTCTACGTCACCGCCGCCGTCTACTACTGGGTGGTGTGCTTGGTGTTGTCCATGCTTCAGGGTCGACTGGAGCTTCGTCTCGGAAGGTTCATCGCATCATGACCGAACTGATCTCCGTCCAAGGACTGCACAAGGCGTTCGGCGACCTCGACGTGCTCCGAGGCATCGACTTCACCGTCGACGAGGGCACTGTCACCGCAGTGATCGGCCCATCCGGTTCTGGAAAGACGACCCTGCTCAGATCCTTGAACGCACTCGATCTGCCCGATGCGGGTGTGATCCGCGTGGCGGACTCGACGATCGACTTCTCGACTCGACCCCAACGCGAGGCCATCGCCGAATACCGTGCACAGTCGGGTTTCGTGTTCCAGAACCACAATCTGTTCCCACACAAGACCGTGATGGAGAACGTCATCGAAGGCCCCGTCATCGTGCAGAAGCGGCCGGTCGCCGAGGCCACCGCTGATGCACGTGCGCTCCTTGACAGCGTTGGTCTCGGCGATCGGCTCGACTCCTACCCCAGCCAACTGTCCGGCGGTCAGCAGCAACGGGTCGGCATCGTTCGTGCACTCGCCATGAAGCCGAAGGTTCTGCTGCTCGACGAGCCGACATCCGCCCTCGACCCCGAACTCGTCGGCGGTGTCCTCGCGGTGATCAAAGACCTCGCCTCGCAGGGGTGGACGATGGTCGTCGTCACCCATGAGATCGCATTCGCGCGGAAGGTGGCAGATCAGGTTCTCTTCGTCGATCAAGGTGTCATCGCCGAGCAAGGTCCCCCTTCTGATGTGATCGACAACCCCACCGAAGAACGCACCATTCAGTTCCTCCGCCGCCTGACAGAGGTCTAGAACACGCGGGCTGCACTCCTCGCGCGGGGCACAGGGAGATGAGCCTTCATACACGCTCCCGGCCGGTCACAACGACGGGGAGCGTCGTCCAGCGGGAGATCGCCAGGCGCACACGCGGGTCAATCGGTTCATTCGCAACCATCGACTGATCGTCGAAGTGTCACCGATGTCCTGATGCAGGACTATCACTGATGTCTTTAGACAAGACAGGATGCCACGCATTCGAACGTACGTTTTTGTCGTAGGTGATTTATATCATGAGGAATGTTCCCGGGTAGCA
>NZ_BAOP01000002.1 GCF_000344135.1 Gordonia malaquae NBRC 108250
CCCTAGCCACGGGCTGTCCACTATCCTCGACAGAGGGGAAAGGACACCATGAGCGAGATCACCCGCGGCCAAGGCCGACGCAACGCGAAACTTGCTGCACTGCCGCTCGGCATGGCAGGCCGCGCCGTCGGCGGACTCGGCAAACGCATGACCGGCAAGAGCAAAGACGAAGTGAACGCCGAGCTCATGAACAAGACCGCTGAACAGCTGTTCGCCGTCCTCGGCGAGCTCAAGGGCGGAGCCATGAAAGTCGGGCAGGCCCTCTCCATCATGGAGGCCGCCATCCCCGACGAGTTCGGCGAGCCGTTCCGCGAAGCGCTCACCAAACTCCAAGCCGAAGCACCGCCGATGCCGGCGAAGACCGTGCACAAAGTCCTCGACCAACAGCTCGGCACCCGGTGGCGGGAACGCTTCCTCGAATTCGACGACGAGCCCGCCGCGTCAGCCAGCATCGGACAGGTCCACAAAGGCGTGTGGAAAGACGGCCGCACCGTCGCCGTCAAAGTCCAGTACCCGGGCGCCGATCACGCACTCAAAGCAGACCTCAAGACGCTCAGCCGCATGTCGGGCCTCATCCAGAAGCTCTCACCCGGCACCGACGTCAAAGGCATGTTCGACGAGCTGATCGACCGGACCGAAGACGAGCTCGATTACATCGGCGAAGCCGACAACCAGCGAGCATTCGCCAAGGCATTCGACGGCGACCCCGACTTCGTGATCCCCAAGGTGGTCGCCAGCGCGCCCAAAGTGATCGTCTCCGAATGGGTGGAAGGCCGACGCCTGTCACAGATCATCGCCGACGGAACTCAAGAAGAACGCAACGCCGCCGCGACCAAGATGACCACTTTCGAGGTCAGTTCCCCGTCTCGTGTCGGACTGCTCCACGGCGACCCTCACCCGGGCAACTTCTTCGTTCTGGACGACGGCCGTTTCGGCGTCCTCGACTTCGGCGCGATCGGCCACTACCCCGGAGGGCTTCCGCCCAAGACCGGCCCGATCCTCGCTCTGGCACGCGACAAGAAGTACGACGAACTCCGCGACCTGATGGTCGAAGCGGACTTCATCCGCGCGTCACACGCCGACCGCGTCACGCCGGACGATCTCGCCAAGTATCTCCAGCCCTACGTCGATCCGCTGTACAACGACACATTCCACTTCACCCGCAAGTGGCTGCAGCGGGCCGCAGGCAAGGCGACCGACCTGTCGGGCGACGTGTACAAGACGTCCCGCAATCTCAACGTCCCTCGCGAATACGTGATGGTGTTCCGCGTCCTCATCGGCTGTGTCGGCATCGCCGCACAGCTCAACGCCGAAGCCCCGTATCGGGAGATCATGGCGGAGTGGGTTCCCGGTATCGCCTGATCTTCTCCGGCGTTCCGCTGAACGCGTAGTGCGGTGGGGCGGGTGGTATCGGTTTGTTCGGCAGTCCTCGCGGGCTCGCCTATCGGCTCGCACGCTGCGGAGGGCTCTCAAACCGATACCACCCGCCCCACCGCGGTTCGCAGCTCGTCCCGTTGTATCAGTCGCCATTCGGTCATGCGGCTCAGGCGACCGCGTTCTTGCGCGGGCGCCCGCGGGGACGCTTGCGGGCGATCACGACGCCCCCGTCGAAGATCTCGCCTCCCCAGACGCCCCACGGCTCTGCGCGCTCGAGGGCGAGTTCGAGGCACTGAGCCTGGAGTGGGCAGGACCCGCACAGGGTCTTGGCCTCTTCGAGGAGACTCGGCTGATCGGCGAACCAGAGGTCGGCGTCGCCGCTCTGGCACGGGAGCTCAACAGCTCTTCGCCTGGTGGTGTCGATAGTGGGTGGAAGGGTGGAAATACTCATGAAGTCGGGCTTTCTCATCGGAAGACGAACGGGTGTTTCGGATGAACCCCGGCCGACTCGACCTCAGTTGTCGAGAAAGGCCACGGTTCGCGTTTCGCGATTCGCCGTGGCCTCGAGAATTCCGAGCTAGTACTCGAACTAGCCTTGTCGGAACGGCTGTCGACAGCCTGGACGGGTCACGGGGAATCGCCGGCGCGCTCGCGCCACAGCTCCTGTTGGCGCTGCTGCTTCTGCCAAACGCCAATGCACTGCAATCACGTTGATCGACTCCCTTCCGTTCCAGGTCTCCACCACACGCCGAGATAGGCGTGTCACTTACTCGCACTACTCTAGGTGCCGCCTACCGATACGCACAACCTATTTTCTACCTGCGGTTATGCCCCGCCGAGACCCCTGTCGA
Organism: Gordonia malaquae NBRC 108250; assembly: GCF_000344135.1. GTDB lineage: Bacteria > Actinomycetota > Actinomycetes > Mycobacteriales > Mycobacteriaceae > Gordonia > Gordonia malaquae. The sequence continues at coordinate 2,229 of NZ_BAOP01000002.1, forward strand.
CGGCGTCGAGGACTTCCTGTCCGATGACGTCGACCCGTTCGGAGCCGAAGCCGCGGATGGCGAGGAGTTCGGAGACGTCAACGGGGAGCTCGATCGCGATGGTCCGGAGCATCGCCTCGCTGAGGACGTTCGCGGGCATGATGTCGTTGCGGTCGGCGAAGTCTTTCCGCCAGGCGCGCAGACTGCGGAACACGTCCTTGTCGGGTTCCTGCCGAGGCTCGTCGCGCATGTCGACGGGCACGGGCAGAACTCCATCGAGGAAGCGTGATCGCTTGCGGGTGGCCCGCCGACCGTCGCCCCGGGACAGGCTCCACGACAGGTGTAGGTGCTCGCGGGCTCGGGTGACACCGACGTAGAAGAGCCTGCGCTCCTCCTCCACCTCGTCCTGGGTGCCGGTCGCACGTCCCAGCGGGACCGACCCCTCGTGGAGTCCGGTGAGGAACACTGCGTCCCATTCGAGGCCCTTGGCAGCGTGCATCGACGAGAGGGTGACGCCGTCGATCGTCGGTGCGTGCCGATTCTTCGACCGCATGTCGAGTTCCCGGACGACGGCGGCGAAGTCGGCGGCCGGCTGTTCGGCGACGACGGTCTCAGCGAGTTCGACGAGTCGCAGCAACTGCTGCCAGCGGGCCTTCGCATTGGCGCCCGCGGGCTCGGTGTCGGTGAGGCCGACTGCGGAGAGCGCACGCCGAACCGCGTCGATCACCGGCATCGGCGGCGGCGCGCCTTCGGCGAGGGCCACGAGCCGGCGCATTCCCGCGACGATCTCCGGTCGTGAGAAGAAGCCCTGGCCGCCGCGAACCTGGTAGTCGATGCCAGCGGCGGACAGTTCTTCCTCGTACTGCTCGGACTGTGCGTTCACGCGATACAGGATCGCGATCTCGGTGGCGGGCACTCCGGCCCGCAGGAGCTTCTTCACCTGACCGACGACGGTTCCGACCTCGGTCGCCTCGTCCTCGTTCTCGGAGAACACCGGCGCAGGACCGGAGTCACGCTGCCCGACAAGCCGGAGCCTGGTCCCGGCGATGCGACCGCTGGCCTTGCCGATCACATTGTTCGCGAGCTCGACGACCTCGGGCGTCGACCGGTAATCCCGTTGCAACCGGACGAGCGTGGCGTCGGGGAACCGCCGAGTGAAGTTCAGCAGGTGGTCGGGGGTTGCGCCGGTGAAACTGTAGATGGTCTGGTTCGCGTCACCGACGACGGTGAGGTCGTCGCGGTCGCCGAGCCACGCGTCGAGCAGGTTCTGCTGGATCGGGGTGACGTCCTGGTATTCGTCCACGACGAAGCTCCGGTACCGGGAGCGGAACTCGTCGGCGATCGACGGCTCGGACTGCAGGATCGCGGTGGTGAAGATGATCAGATCCTCGAAGTCGAGGAGACGGACGCCGTCGTACGACGCCTTCGTGTCCTCGTACGCCGCGAATATCTGTGCGACAGTCCGCGGGTCGGTCGGGAGGTCGCGGTGGCCGGTCTTGGCGGCCTGGACGTAGGCGGCCGGACCGATGTCCGACGATTTGGCCCACTCGATCTCCGACGCCAGATCTCGCATGAGATCGCGGTCGGCGGAGTCGAGTCCCGCGTCGCGGGCCACCCGCGCCACCAGCCGGAACTTGTGGTCGAGCAGTTCCCACTGGGTCGATCCCATGACGCTCGGCCAGAAGTACCGCAGTTGTCGCAGAGCCGCAGCGTGGAACGTCTGCGCGACGACGTTGCCACCTGGCCCCGACACTCCCAGTCCCGCGAGCCGTTCGCGCATCTCCGCTGCGGCTCGCGCAGTGAAGGTGACGGCCAGCACCTGGCTCGGGTTGACCTGTCCGGACTCGATGAGGTGCGCAATACGACGAGTGATGGTCCGAGTCTTGCCTGTGCCCGCACCTGCGAGCACACACACCGGGCCCCGCGGGGCCGTCACCGCTTCCAGCTGCTCGGGGTCGAGGCCCGCGAGCGCACCCGTCTCAAACGTCGTCATCACCACGCAGACACGATCTCACGAGGGTCCGACAGATTGGCCGGCCCGCCGATCGTCGAGCGGGAGTATGCGTCAGAGCAGGCCGAGCTTGGACATGACCTCGCCGACGGCGGGGTTGGTTGCCGTCGAGCCGTCGCCGTAGAGCGCTGTCGGGACGACGTGGTTGCCGTTGTTGACGCTGCCGACGAATTCGGCGGCGTCGGGGTTCGCCTCGATGTCGATCTCGGTGTACTCGACGTTGTTCCGGTCCAGGCCTGCCTTCAGCCTGTTGCAGAACGGGCACCAGGTGGTCGTGTACAGCGTGAGAGAGGGGTTCGCGACGTCGGTCATGGAGACGAATCTACCGTGGCGCGTGGGCCCAGGCCTCGATCAGGCTCCGCGCTATCGAGATCGACGCAGGCAGCATGAGCCGGACGTCGGGATCGTCAACGCCCCAGTCAGCGCGACGTTCGAGCGCGGCGAGCACGTCGTCGCGGTGGAACCACTGCGCGTCGGCGAGTTCGCCGTCGTGGAACACCAGCGGTTCAGACGGGTCGGCGACCGCTTCGAAGCCCAGCATCAACGAACGCGGAAACGGCCACGGCTGCGACCCCAGATAGCGAGGGGCGGTGACGCTGATGCCCGCCTCTTCGGCCACTTCGCGTTGCACACACTGTTCGAGCGACTCCCCCGGCTCGACAAAGCCTGCGAGGGTCGAGAACCATTTGTCCGGCCACACCGCTTGACGCCCGAGCAGCACCCGGTCGGCGCCGTCGTGGATCACCATGATGACGGCGGGATCGGTGCGCGGAAACTCGTCGCCCGCGTCGGTTCGAAGAATCCAGCCGCCGTTCGCCGTGGTCACCGGCTTTCCGTCGACCGGGGAGAAGCGGGCCGCACGATGCCAGTTGAGCATGCCGACCGCGGTCGCGAGCATCCCCGCCTCGTCGTGCGACAGCAGATGAGCACCGGTGCGGGCATCGGCCGATCGGCCTGCGACCTCGTCGACGCGGATCGCCCACCGATGACTGTCCACGACACCCACGAACACGGCGTCCGGCGGCGGCTCGACCCCGGTGGACGCGGTCCACGCGAGGGCGCCGTCGTCGGTCACGGGGTAGCGGCCCTTGTGATCGATGTGGAGAACCCGTGCGTCTGCCCAGCCCGCGACGAGCCCCTCGGGGCTCTTGCGGATCTCGTCGCCGCGATCGAAGTCGCCGCGGGCGAGCATCGGCGGCTCATGGAACTCGAATGAGGCCATCAGGCCGGTCCACCCTGACGGACGTACAGCAGACGGTCGCCCACTTCGATCTCCTCCACTTCGGGCTCACCGACCCGGTACAGCTTGCCTTCCCGCACCACGCCGAGGACCAGGTCTTTCGTGTGTGCGGGCGAGCCTCCGGTCTCGGACGGCTCCACTTCGCGTTCGGCGATCGCGTATCCCTCCTCCGGGCTGAGGAGATCTTCGACGACTTCGACGACCGACGGCGTGATGGTCGCGATGCCGAGGAGTCGGCCGGCGGTCTCCGACGACACGACGACGGAGTTCGCTCCCGACTGCCGCATGAGGTGCGTGTTCTCGGCCTCGCGGATCGACGCGACGATCTTGGCGCGCGGATTGATCTCGCGTGCGGTGAGCGTCGCGAGGACAGCGGTGTCGTCGCGGTTGGCCGCGATGACGATGGCCGACGCGTACTGAACTCCGGCGAGGCGCAGGACATCCGACTTCGTGGCGTCGCCGCGGACGGTGACCAGACCGTGCGTCGCGGCGGCTTCGAGTGCACCGTGATCGTTGTCGACGACGACGATGTCGGCGGGCTTGCCGCCGTCGGCGATGACCGCGTCGACGGCCGTGCGGCCCTTGGTGCCGTAGCCGACGACGATGGTGTGGTTACGCACGCGGTTTCTCCAGTTCTGGATCTTGATGGCCTGCCGCGACCGCTCGGTCAGCACCTCGAGGGTGGTGCCGATCAGCACGATCAGGAAGAGGACGCGCAGCGGCGTGATGAAGACGACGTTGATCAGTCGTGCCGACTCGGTGACCGGCGTGACATCGCCGTATCCCGTGGTCGACAGGGTGACGGCCGAATAGTAGAGGGCGTCGAGGTAACTGAGTGGCGACTCCTTGACGTCGCGATACCCGTCCCGGTCCAGGTAGACGACGATCGAGCAGACGAACAGCGCGATCAGCGCCCAGAGGACTCGCCGCCCGATCGCACGCGCCGGACTCTTCTCGATCTCGGGGATCCGGACGACGCCGACGAGCGCGTAGTCGGGCTCGTCCACGAGGCCGCCCTTCCGGCGGCGCAGTCGTTTACGCACAGGCGTCAGGCTACTACTGACTGTTGCCCGGCGTGCGCAGCATGTCCGCAAGTCCGTCGGCGTCTGGAAGGTCGTCCGGTTCGAGCGTCACATCGTGGCGCACGTAGTGGAACGCCGCACGCACGCGGTTGATGTCGACGTCCATGAGCTGCGCCCACGCGACTCGGTAGGCGGCGAGCTGGACGAACAGCGATCCGCGTTTGGCGGGTTCGGGGACCGACCCCGTCTTCCAGTCGACGACCAGCCAGTCGTTGCCGTCACGGAACACCGCATCCATCCGTCCGCGGACGACGGTCTCACCGATGACGGTCTCGAAGCCGACCTCGACCTCGACCGGGGTGCGGTCGGCCCACGACGACGCGAGGAACGCGGCCCGCAGAACCGCGAGTTCGTCGTCGGTGACGTCGCCTGTCGCCGCATCGGAGGCTCCGGGGAGTTCGTCCATGTCGAGCAGCCGCGTGGCTCCGAAGCGTCGTTCCACCCATGCGTGAAAGGCGGTTCCCCGTCGTGCGAGCGGATTGGGCCGGAACGGAACGGGACGCCGGAGTCTGGCTGCGAACGCCTGCTCGTCTGTCTCGAGTTCCACGAGCTGGCTCACCGACAGGTGCCCAGGCAGTTCGATGTCGACGACCGGATCATGGTCACGTGAATGCTCGTCGAGGAGAACCTCCACCTCGGCGCGCCACGCGAGGACGTCGGGATCGTCGGTGTCGGCGTCGTCGACGGTGAACAGTCCCTGTGCTGCGCGGGCCGCGGCGACCAAGTCGGCGGCCGCCGCCATCGGCGCCCGCCGTTCCCCGAGGCGGTCGACCGGCCAACTCACCGACACCTGCTGCGCGGTCAGCGGGTTCTTGACGTCCGGGTCGGGTGCGGGCGCTTCGACGTCGACGCTGAATGCAGTCGCGTCCACTCCCTCGACCTCCCCGGCCGCGGCACTGGCGACGAGTTCGGCCAGTTCGACGAAGAACGGGGATCCGCCACGCGGCTTGTCCCCGGTCTCCGACCAGTGATGCGCTGACACCAACAAGGTGCGCTTCGCCCTGGTCAGCGCCACGTAGAGCAGGCGACGGTCTTCGTCGAGCCTGCGGTCGGCGACGGCTTCCTTGTGTTCGTCGATGGCCGCTTCGAGCTCTTTCCGGTCGGCTAGACCGGCGAGGTCGATCGGCGGGTAGCCCTCCCCACCGATCCGGTCGGCGAGGTCGCCGCGCAACGACGCGGGCAGTTCCCGGGCCGAGCCCAGCCACGTGGTCTCGGCCTTTCCGCTCGGCCAGATCCTCTCGGCGACGTGCGGCATCGCCACCACGTCCCACTCCAGTCCCTTCGCTGCGTGCACCGTGAGGATCTGGACGCGTTCCTCGGCCACCTCGACCCGACCCGCTTCCAATCCCTTCTCCACGACTTCCGCGGTGTCGAGGAACGCGAGCAGCCCGGGAAGTGTCGCGCCGGAACGCTCGGAGTAGTGCGTGACGTAGTCGGCGAACGCGTCGAGATGCTCCCGACCGGTCACACGTCCGCGCATGCGACGGGCCCGGATCTGCGCTTCGACGGCCACTCCCGTCGTCTGTTCGACGTCGGCGACGAGTTCGGGCAGCGGCTGTCCGATGCGACGACGGAGGCCTTCGAGCATCTTGCCGAACGTGACGATCCGCTCGTAGCCCGCCGCACTGTAGCGCCCTTCGGGCCCCGGGTCGGCGAGCGCGTCGCACAACCCCGCCGAGTCGACGGCCTCACCCGGCAGCGCCGCGTCGAGAGCGTCGCCCAGTGCGTCGGGCGTCGTGACGGCGCCGGTCGTGGGCGCTCCAGTGCCTGCAGCGAGTTCCCTGGCGCGTCGCCACAGCGCGGCGAGGTCCGCTGCTCCGAGCTGCCAGCGGGCGCCGGTCAGCAGTCGCATGGCCGCGGTGCCCGCCATCGGATCGGCCATCAGACGAAGCGTCGCGACGATGTCGGTGATCTCCGGGACGTGCAGCAGCCCGCCGATGCCGACCACTTCGGCGGGGATCCCACGACGTTCGAGCTCCGCGGCGAGCGGCGCCGAGTCCTCGTTCCGCCGGACCAGGATCGCGGTGGTCGGCGGCGAGACCGAGTCCCGTTCGGCCGACCGGTAGTAGTCCTCGATGCGGTCGGCGATCCACACGCGTTCGTCGACGACGGTGTCGGTGAGTGCGAGGCGGACCGTTCCCTCGGGCGCGTCCGGACGAGCACGCAGCGTGCTCACCGGAACACCCCTGCGCCGGAGTTCGTCGGACGTTCGATTCGCCAAGTACAGCGCGGCGTCACAGTTGCGCCAGCTGGTCAGCAGTTCACGACGGTGTGCTCCCGTGCCGTCGTTGCGAGGGAAGTCGAGCGCGAACCGCGGCAGATTGGCCGCGGACGCGCCACGCCACCCGTAGATCGACTGGATCGGGTCGCCCACGGCGGTCACCGCGATCGACGGTGTTCCCGTCGGCTGCACGCCTCCGAACAGTTTCGACAGCAGAATCCGTTGCGAGTGGCCGGTGTCCTGGTACTCGTCGAGCAGCACGGCACGGATGCCCGAACGTTCCGCTGCGACCACCTCGGGATGGGTTGCGACAAGACGTGCGGCGAGCGACATCTGACTGCCGAAATCGAGCGCGCCCTGCGCCGTCATCGCCTCGCGCAAAGCGATGACCAGCGGAATCAACTCTCGGCGTTCATCGATGACAGCCTGGTAGCCGCGCAGTTTCTGACTGGGCTCGGCGCGTTGGCCAGGACCTTTGGGGAGAGTGTCGACAAGGGTGTACAGGTCTTGCCCGGACGCCTGTAGGTCGGTGATGTCGACGAGATGTTCGGCGATCTCCGAGTACAGCCGCAAGACCGCCTCGGTCACCGACGACGGCACTTTCGCCGTGGTCAGCTCACCGGGCCACGACGCGACGACAGAGAACGCCAGTTGCCACAGTTCGGTCTCGCTGAGGAGCGTCGACGTCGGTTCCACCGGAAGGAGGAGTCCGTAGTCGGCGATCAGCCTTCCCGCGTACGCGTGATAGGTGCTGACCTCGGTGTCGGCGCTGCGCAGACGCGCCGCGAGCACACCGCTCGGATCCCATTCGAGAAGGGCCGGGTTGCCCGCGAGCATCGACAACCTGCGCCGGATGCGGGCGGCCAGTTCGCTCGCCGCTTTGCGTGTGAACGTGAGACCGAGGATCTCATCAGGCCCGACGAGCTGGTTCGCGACAAGCCACACCACGCGGGACGCCATGGTCTCGGTCTTGCCGGCGCCCGCGCCCGCGACGACGAGCATCGGCTCCATCGGAGCCTCGATCACCTCGACCTGTTCGTCGGTGGGTGGCGGCAGACCGAGCGCCGCGGCGAGCGACCGCGCACCGATCTTCCCGCTATTCGAGCGCAGTCGAGAATCAGTCATCGATCACCGCCTTTCCACGGAGCTTCGCCGGGCAGGCCGCCGTCAGCGAGCAGTGCCCGCATCCCGGGTTCGGCGTCGCGGTGAAAATCGGCCCGACGCTCGACTTCGCGGCGTCGCGTACCACGTCGAGCCATTCGGTCACCTGTTCCGGTGTCAGCGGCTCCTGCAGTCGTTCGGCAGCGCCCGTCTTCTTGTTCGCCGAGTTCACGTAGACGAGGCGTCCGCCGCCCGGTTGGGTGGCGGGCACCCCGTCGACTCCACCCAGCAGCAGCGCCAACTGGTATGCGGCGAGCTGGGGATGCTGACCCGCGTCGGCCACGCTGATCACGGTCTTGCCGGTCTTCACGTCGACGATCACCGGGCGTCCCGCGTCGTCGGTCTCCAGGCGGTCGATCCGGCCGACCAGCCGGACGGGCATGGCGTCCGGCGAGTCCTGCGGCAGGTCGGCGCTCAGTTCCACCTCCACGCCCGCCTCGGTGAGTTCACCGCGCGAGATCCGGAGCCAGTCGCGGAAATGCGTCAGCATGGCCTCGGCGCGTTCGAGCTCCCGAGCGGAGTACCACTCGGCGGGTGAACTCACCCGCCCCCACACCTCGTGAAGCGCTGCGGTCACATCTGCCGGGTCCATCCGGCCCGCGACGGCCTGCACCAGGGTGTGGACGAGGGTTCCGGTGACGGCTTGTTCGGCGTCACCGTCGCGTCCGCCGTGACGTTCCATCATCCAGCGGAGGGAGCACCTGCTGAGGGCTTCCACATTCGACGGCGACAGCGACCGCGCCCCGCGGTCCGGAGTCCACAGCGGCTCATCGGTGCTCGGCCCGACGAGCCCGAACCATTCGGCCGGATCGGCGCCGGGAACTCCGGCTTGGGCAAGTCGAGCGATCAGCGTCGCCGCGGCCGACGTCCGCTCATCGGGGCCGTCGGCGATGCCTGCGAGTACCTGTTCTGTTCCCGCGACGACGGCCGCTCGCAGATCTGCGACCAGCGACGGGAGTGACAACACTCGAGAGACGCCCGGATCGAGCGGTACCTCGTCGGGTGCGCCTTCGTCGGTCGAATCGTTTCCGTACCCGCCGAGCGCGTCGGCGATCTCCGGGATGAACCGGGACGGCGACGCATCGCCTGTACCGTCCTCGACGGCCGTCACGAGCAGTCTCGACCGCGCACGAGAGCACGCGACCAGCAGGAGTCTGCGTTCGTCGGCGAGCATCACTGATCCGCGCGAGATGGAGTCGAGTGCGTCGGCGTCCACACCGTCGAGGAGGTCGAGCAATGCCGGCGTGTGCAGGATGCTGCCGCGGCTGCGCAGCGACGGCCACAGGCCGTCGAGCACCCCGGGGACCGCGACGACCTCCCATTCACGACCGGACGCCGCGTGCGCCGACAGCACGGCGACGGTGTCGGACGCGGCCACCGCCACCCGAGACTCTCGCGGGATCTGCAGTTGAGCGAGATAGTCGACGAATTCGGTGAGCGATGCCGACGGCAGATTGTCGGTGAACGCGCCTGCCGCCTCGAACATGGACAGCATGGCGTCGAGGTCGCGGTCGGCCTGGTCGCCAGTGCGTCCGCCGCGCAACGACCGCGCTCTCCAGCGCCGCTCCAGCCCGCTGGCCTGCCACGCTCGCCACAGGGTCTCTTCGACTCCGACGCCTGCCGCCGCCGCGCGCCTGGCGGCGCCCACGACTTTGATGACCTGCTTCAGCGACATCGCCTCGAAATCGGACATGCCGTCGAGGTAGTCGTCGGCGGCGCCGTCCACGCCGAGGGCGAGCGCGAGGGACGTCAACGAGTCGCGATCGATTCCGGCCTTGTCGTCGATCCGTCGGACTCCGCGCCGTAGTCGACGCAATTGAGCCGGGTCGGCCGAGCCGACCGGACCGGTCAGCAGGGCGATCACCTCATCCGACTCGATCGTTCCACCGGACGCCAGACGGAGCGCGAGAGTGAACGCCTCAACGGCCCGCTGCCGATGGATCGGCACATCACTCGTCGGTGTCGCCATCGGGACTCCCGCCGACGAGAACGCGCGGCGCAGGGCGGGCAGCGCACGAGGCACGGAGCGGACGATGACCGCCATGTCGGACCATGCCACCCCGTCGAACAGGTGCGCTCGACGCAGCGCATCGGCGACGGCTGTCGCCTCCTTCGCGGTCGACGAGAACACCCGCACACTCGCATGTCCGGAACCAGCTGCGTCACCTGCCACGGGGAACGGATGGGGACGTGCTCCGGGCAGGCGCGAAGCGAGCACCCGGCTGACGGCGTTGACTTGAGGACTGCTCCGATGGTCGACGTCGAGCATCACGTCGCGAAGACCGTCGCCTGCGAGATCGTCGGCGAATCGTGGGCTGGCGCCGCGGAATCCGAACACCGACTGGTCGGTGTCGGCCGCGACCACTGTGGAGTCCGACCCGGTGCCGACCGCCTCCACGAGCCTGGCGGCCTGCGGATCGAGATGTTGAGCGTCGTCGACGAGGAGATGGCGGATGCGCTGTCGTTGTGCGGAGAGCAGTCCGTCGTCTGTCGCGAATGCCGACAGTGCCGAACCGATGAGCTCGGCGGCGTCGACGGCGGTTGCACTCGCGAGGGGCGCGTCGAGCCCTACGGCGCCCCGCAGGAGCATCCCTTCCTCGTACTGGCGATACGCGTAGCCTGCCGCGACCCACTCCGGACGGTTGAATCGCTGCCCGAGTTCAGCAAGATCTTCGGGTCCGAGCCCACGTTCGGCAGCGCGCATCAACAGGTCTCGCAGCGCCTGCGCGAACCCGTCTGTGGTCAGCGCCGGACGCAACGACGCAGGCCAGTAGTGCGCACCGTCCTCGACGTCGCCCGCAAGCAATTCGCGCAGGACGACGTCCTGCTCCGATCCGGTCACCAGTCGAGGCGGCGGATTCCCGTGCGCCTGCGCCTGCAGACGCAGGACCGCGAAGGCGTACGAGTGGACAGTGCGCACCAGTGGTTCGCGCAGTGCGCCGCCGAGGCGGCCGCCTGCGGACAGGACCCGTCTGGTGATCTCGTCTCGGAGCGCTGTGGCCGCCCGCCGATTTGCCGCCAACACCAGCACCGACTCCGGGTCGATCGACCGGTCCATCAGTCGATTCACCGCGGCGTCCACGATGAGCGCCGTCTTTCCGGTGCCCGGTCCCCCGTGGACGCGGTACGGGTGCCACGGCCTCGCCGGATCGGCGACGTGCGGCCCGTGCAGCACCGGAGCGACATGGTCGGGCCAGGTTCGCAACTCCACGTTCGTCGACGCGGCGGCGACGATGAGTCGAGTCTCGGAGCGGGCCATGCACACATGGAACCACGGCCCTGCGACAGTTCTGCGCGGGGTTCGCGTCCGTAGACTGGCTCCCATGGTCGACGCCTCCACCGGACATCAGACGATGCACACCCACCTGATCGGTTCGGACGAACCGGACGCGCCGATCGTCGTCGCACTGCACGGGCTCACCGGGCACGGAAAACGATGGCAGTTCCTCGCTGCGGACCATCTGCCCGAGGTCCGGATGATCGCGCCGGACCTGCTCGGCCACGGCTCCAGTTCGTGGGAGCCGCCGTGGGCGATCGCCGACCAGGTGGCGGCGCTGTCAGAAGTGATCGACGCCCATGTACCCGCAGGTCGGCGCGCTGTGGTCGTAGCGCATTCGTACGGTGGCGCCGTGGCCATCCGGCTGGCCCACGCCCGGCCGGATGTGGTCTCCGGGTTGGTCCTGCTCGATCCGGCCCAGGGCCTCGACCCCGCGACGGCCCGCGAGTACGCGGAGTCGTCCCTCGCACACTGGGGTTATCCCGACGCCGCCGCGGCCGCCGCGGCCAAGCGGATGGAGGGATGGGAGAACGTCCCGCCACACATGCTCGATGCCGAGATCGCCGAGCACCTGGCACCGACCGATTCCGGAACGGCCTGGCGCGTGTCGGCCCCCGGCGCCGCGGTCGCATGGAGTGAGATGGCGCGACCCTTTACCCTTCCTCCGGCCGACCTGCCCACTCATGTCGTGGTCGCCGATCGTGTTCAACCGGCGTTCGTGCGCCCGGACTTCTTGACCGCGTGTGCGGAGGAACGCGGCAGTTCGGTGACAGTCCATCACGTCGACACCGAGCACATGGTCCCGTTCCTCGCGCCCGATGTGACAGCTCGACTCGTCCGTGACCTGATCGCGCAGATCTGACTGTGGCCCCGGTCACCGAGGATCAAGTCGAGGCGGTCCGGGCGCTCGTCGCCGCCATACCGCCCGGCAGTGTGCGGACGTACGGCGACCTGTCCTCAGAGGTCGGACTCGCCAGCCCCCGGATCGTCGGCTGGATCATGCGGACCGACTCGGCGGATCTGCCCTGGCATCGAGTGGTCCCCGCGTCTGGCCGTCCCGCCTCCGGTCTCCGATCCCGCCAACTCGAGAAGCTCCGCGCCGAAGGCGTCCCGATCGTCGACGATCGGGTCGTGATGAAGTCGGCTCGGCTGTAGCCGACAAGACGTTTCGACTCGCTTCGCTCGCTCAACGGGCAGGAGAAGCGGGCTCGCTCAGCGAGCAGGAGGAGTCCGCCTGCTCAACGGGCAGGAGGAGTGGGCTACACCATCATTCGGACGAGGTCGACGACCCGGAGCAGGCCGGGCAGAGCGCCGGACGTCGAACGCGGGTGCATCGCGTGGACGGCGAGACGGAACATGGTGGCCCGAAGCATCATCTGCGACCACTCGCGGTTGTCCGACCAGCGTTCGACGAGTTCGTCCTCGGCTCCGCCCCAGGCGAGGGCGTCCACGACGATCACCGCGGACGCCCACGACGCCGGACGCCAGTACGGAACGATGTCGGTGATGGCGGGGGCCGCCGCTCCCGCGAACAGAACGGTGCCGAACAGGTCGCCGTGCACCAACTGGGACGGCAGGTCGACGGGGCGACGGAAGCCTGCGAGAGTCTTCAGTTCGGACAGGCTTCGACGGCCGTCCTCCGACTCGGGCTCCGGCATTCCCGCAGCTCTCGCCGAACGGAGCGGAGTGTCCTCCCATGCGGCGCGGTCGGCGGCGATGAACACGTCGACGTCGGTGAACGGCGGTGCGGGCGGCTGAAGGAGGAAACGCGGCCGCTCGAGCTTCGCTGTCGCCGCGTGAAGGCGATCCGCGACGGCCAGGACCTCGTCGTGTCTCGGCTCGGGCGAGCCTGCGACGTACGTGTCCGCTCGCCACCCCGACACCACGTAACGTCCGTCGGACGCCCGCATCGGGCGCGCGATGCGCATGCCCTCCACGTACAGGTTCTCGCGCGCCGTCGCAGACCATGCTGCACGCGCGCGGTCGGGAACCAACGTCAAGACCACTTCGCCGACCCGCCAGCCGACACCTTCCATCGCGATCGGCGGGTGCGCGGTCAGTCCGAACGTGGTCAGAACCTGCGCGGGCGGTTCGACGATGGTGGTCACGTCGCCAGACTACCCACGCATTGAGTGGTTATCGCGCAGCGACACCGTGAAACACGTAGACGTCAGCTCGCTTGTGTCGCATACCTCTTGGCTGCGCGCTCGCGAGCCTTGGCGGCCTCGACATCACGGTCCTTCGGGGGCGCGGCCGTCGTCAGTTCATCCATGAGGCGCCGCGTGATCCCCGCGATCTCGTCGACGGCCCGCTCGAACGCTTCTGCGTTGGCCTGACTCGGCGCGTTGTAGCCGGACACCTTGCGCACGAACTGCAGGCTCGCTGCCCGCACCTCGTCGTCGGTGACGGTCGGCTCGAAATTGAACAACGGCTTGATGTTGCGGCACATGATCGAATCCCTTTCCTCTGCCTCCATCGTGCCCCGTGCACCGTCGCGCGACCAGTGCTTCGAAACAGTCAGATCAGTAGACGGGCATGGTCGGATCGACAGTCGCCGCCCAGGACGCTATTCCGCCGCCCAAGTGGACGGCGTCGGCGAAGCCTTCACGGCGCAGCGCGGCGAGTGCCTGCGCCGAACGGACACCGGTCTTGCAGTAGAGGACTATTCGGCGGTCGTGCGGGATGTCTCCCAACGCACGTCCGGACAGGACGTCGTCCAGCGGGATCAGCGTCGCGCCGTCGATCCTGTTGATCTCGAACTCGACGGGTTCACGAACGTCGATGACGGCGGGCGCAGCAGGGCCGTCCAGCGCGTCGCGCAGCTCACGGGCCGTCCAGGTGGCGCCGACCGCAGCGGCGGCGGCGTCGTCCGAGACCACGCCGCAGAAATCGTCATAGTCGATGAGCTCGGTGATCTGAGCGCCCGCCGGGTCTCGTTCCAGACGGACGGTCCGGTACGTCATCGCCAACGCGTCGTAGACCATCAGCCTGCCGAGCAGCGAGTCACCGAGACCGCAGATCAACTTCACGGTCTCGGTCGCCATGATCGAACCGATCGACGCACACAGGACGCCCAGCACTCCGCCCTCGGCGCACGACGGCACCGAACCCGGCGGCGGGGCCTGCGGATACAGATCCCGCAGATTGCGCCCGCGCCCATCCGGCGCGTTCTGCCAGAAGACCGACACCTGCCCGTCGAACCGGAAGATCGATCCCCACACGACCGGCTTTCGCGCGAGAACAGCGGCGTCGTTGCACAGGTAGCGGGTGGCGAAGTTGTCGGCGCCGTCGACGATCACGTCATAGTCCGCGAACAACTCCACGGCGTCCGCCGCTTCCAGACGCTGATCGTGGACGACGACGTCGACGAGCGGGTTCACCGCCGCGATCGAGTCGCGCGCACTGTGCGTCTTGGGCCGTCCGAGGTCGGCGACACCGTGGATCACCTGACGCTGCAGGTTCGACTCGTCGACGGTGTCGAAGTCGATGATCCCGATCGTTCCGACTCCCGCGGCTGCGAGGTAGAGCAACGTCGGCGAACCGAGGCCGCCTGCGCCGAGCACGAGGACACGTGCGTTCTTGAGTCGGCGCTGTCCGGTGACACCGACGTCGGGAATGATCAGGTGCCTGCTGTAGCGGGCCACCTCGTCGCGGGAGAGTTCAGCGCTCGGCGCGACGAGCGGGGGAAGGCTCATTCCCCGTTGGTCGGGAACGGCCACGGATTCGGTCGGCAGACGAGGGACCGGTCCGCTTTCATGTCCGGGTCGAGCGCCATGATGTCGCTGTTCGCCGTACCGAACGTCTGCTGCATCATGATCGGCGCGAGTTCACCGTTCTTGGGGCACGGCTTGTGGTGCTCGTATCCGATGCCGTGGCCGACCTCGTGATTGACGAGGTACTGGCGGTACGCGATGTCGTCTCCCGCGAATGCCGTGGCTCCGCGAACCCATCGTGCTTCGTTCAGCACCACGCGGTTGTCCGGCGGGTAATAGCAGGACGTCTCGAGTTTGATCTGGTAGCCGCACAACTCACGTGCCGTCTTCGTGGACGCGAGCGAGATCCGCAGGTCCGGTTCGCCGGAGTCGACTCGGCGGAACGACACCTTTCCGTCTCCGATCCAACTGCGGTTGGTCGCGAGTGTCGCGTCGACGATCTTCGCGAACGATCGGTCGCCGCTGTACTGCGTCGGGTCGATGCCCTTCTCGACCTCGACCGAGTAGGTGTAGACCTGTCCCCCGGTGCCCAGGCGAGGGCCGGTTCCGCGGACGAGGCGGAACTCGGTGGTGCCCTTGGTGGTGAACGGCGGCCCGTCGGGCAGTGCGCCCGCAGGCAGAGCGTCCACCTGGATGTCGCCGGTCGGCGCACCGATCGCGTGGGTCTCTTCACTGACCTTGGTGTTCCGCGCGTCCGGGTCCGGTTCCGCGGCGCCGTCGCCCTTGGAGTCGCCGCCCCGGATCGTCACCACGAGCAATGCGATCGTCAAGACCGCGAGCACCGGGATCGCGTACGCGCGCCACCCGTAGGTGCGCACGAACCGGGCGAACGGATTGGTCGACTCGGCGTCGTCTGCCGAGTCGTCGTCGGCTGTCGGGTCCCACCGCGCACGCAGCGGCTGATCAGGCCGCGGGCGTCGGGGGCGCGACACCCCAGGGTCTCCTCTACCGGTCACGCCTCAACTTTCTCACAGGTACCGCCCACTCCCCGATATCCACCCCCGCGCGGTGTCGCCCCGGTCTCTGCGGCAACCGGACGAGCACCGAGTACTCTTCAGTAATGTCGACAGCCAAATCACCCGTCGCCGCGGCAGGCTCTGCTGCGCCGACCCGCGGAGGCACCCGCCTCCCGCGCAGTGCCCGTCGTCGCCAGTTGATGGACGCCGCAAGCGAGATCTTCGTCGAGCGCGGATACCACTCAGCCGGCATGGACGAGATCGCCGTCCACGCAGGCGTCAGCAAGCCCGTCCTCTACCAGCACTTCCCGTCGAAGCTCGACATGTACATCGCAGTCGTCGACTCGCACGCGGAGAAGCTCGTCGCCGACGTGAACAGTGCGCTCCTGACGACCACGGACAACCGTCAGCGCGTGCAGGCCGCAGTCAAGGCCTTCTTCGACTTCATCGACGACGACAACTCCGGCTACCGCTTGATCTTCGCCTCCGACGCGATGGACCCGGCAGTGATCCGCCGGGTCGAGGGTGCAACAGACGCGTGCGTCGACGCCGTCTACGGACTCGTCATGCAAGACTCCGGTCTCGACCCGCACCGGTCCCGGATGCTCGCCGCGGGGCTGGTCGGCGCAAGCCAGGTGAACGCCCGCTACTGGGTGGAGGCGAATCGCCCCATCGACAAGTCGGCTGCGGTGGAGACCACCGTGGCGCTTCTGTGGAGCGGCCTGTCGGGAGTTCCGATGCAGGAGATGGGCCGCGGCTGACTCGGACGTCCCACACACGAGAAGAGACCGCCGGGCGCACCCGGCGGTCTCTTGGTGTCAGGGGACGGGGTCAGGCGCCGAAGCCGACCCGGCGTGTCTCGGCGCTGCCGATCTCCACGTAGGCGATCTTCGACGACGGGACGAGGACCTGCGAGCCCTTCTCATCGACGAGTTCCAGAACTGCGTCCGTGCCGTCGAGGGCCGCAGCCACCTTGGCCTGCACGTCGTCGATGGCCGCAGTGGCGTTCACAGCCAGCTCACGGGGGTTGTTGTCGATGCCGATCTTCACCTCAACGCTCATGGCGACCGACTCTACGCGAGATTCAGATCGGCCATCCGCTGCCCGTGCCGTTCGGCGATCGCATCGAAGAACGTGGCCGCGGTGGCGAGTGTCGCGTCACTGGCGAAGAGGAGATCCATCATCTCGTCCTCTTCGGCGAGAACCCACTGCATGTGAGTGATCGCCTCACCGAGCAGGCGCCGTGCCCACAGGGTCAACGGCGACCGCAGAGCGGGATCGGCGGCGATCGCCGCACGCACCTGAGTGACCGCGAACTCCGACGAACCCGTGCTCTCCATGACGGCCTTCATCACGGTCTGCGTCTCGGCAGGCATCGCGTGAGCGAGCTCGGCGTAGAAGTCCGCGGCGAGACCATCGCCGATGTACACCTTGACCAGGGCTTCCAGCCACGAGCTCGGCATGGTGACTCGGTGATACTCATCGAAGACCTTGGCGTGTCGTGCGACCGCGTCGTCGGGATCACCGCCTGCTTTGACCAACTCTGCGGAGAGTTCCTCGAAGTGGCCCATCTCGGCCGCGATCATGCGGGCGATCGCGACTCGGTCGGAGGTCGTCGGCGCCATCGCCGACTCGTCGATCAGCCGGTAACACGCGGCGAACTCGCCTGCGAGGAGGACTTCGTAGAGCTTGACGATGGCGTTCGACGTGTTCGACATGGGAGCAACAGTATGCAAGGCGGTACACTCGGGCCAGACGTGGGGAAGAATCCCGCCGCTCTGGTGCCGAGTTCAACGGGCGCCGCCGGACCAGACGACCGCGTCACACCTTGAGCGCGCACCGCAGATGCCACGCCGAGGGCCTGCCCCGCAGGACCCCGCGAAGCCGATGTGTGCGTGCACAGCACACGAGAGGCATACAACCGCACATGACAACCGACACCAGCGTGGACGACTCGATCCAGACGACGATCGTCGACGAGGATCACCAGGCCCCGACCTTCACCGAATTGGGCGTGGACGGCGCCATCGTCGCAGCACTCGCCGCCGACGGCAAAGAACGCACCTTCGCCATCCAGGAGCTCACCCTCCCGCTCGCGATCGCAGGCTCCGACCTCATCGGTCAGGCCCGCACCGGCATGGGCAAGACCTACGGCTTCGGCGTCCCCCTGCTGCACCGCCTGGTGACCGCCGAGGCGTCCGGGCTGCGCGCCCTCGACACCACTCCGCGCGCTCTGATCATCGTCCCGACGCGCGAACTGTGCGTCCAGGTGACCGAGGATCTCGTCACGGCGTCGAAGGGCGTCGACGTGACCCTCTCGGACGGCGCCGTTCGCCCGTTGAAGATCACCTCGATCTACGGCGGCCGCCCGTACGAGCAGCAGATCGCGGAGCTGCAGGGCGGAGTCGACGTCGTCGTCGGCACGCCCGGCCGTCTCCTCGACCTCGCACAGCAGGGCCACCTGATCCTCGGAAAGGTCGGCATCCTCGTCCTCGACGAGGCCGACGAGATGCTCGACCTCGGATTCCTCCCGGACATCGAACGAATCATGGGCGCGCTGCCCGCCGACCGCCAGACGATGCTGTTCTCGGCGACCATGCCGGGCCCGATCGTGACGCTGGCGCGCACGTTCCTGAACCGCCCGACGCACATCCGCGCCGAGCAGGCGAACGACTCCGCCGTCCACGAGCGCACCAAGCAGTACGTGTACCGCGCACATGCTCTCGACAAGGCCGAGCTCGTCGCCCGCATTCTGCAGGCCGACGGCCGCGGCGCCACGATGATCTTCACCCGTACCAAGCGAACCGCGCAGAAGGTGGCCGATGATCTCGCCGAGCGCGGCTTCAAGGTCGGCGCGGTGCACGGCGACCTCGGCCAGGTGGCCCGCGAGAAGTCGCTCGGCAAGTTCCGAGACGGTACCGTCGACGTGCTCGTCGCCACCGACGTCGCCGCCCGCGGCATCGACATCGACGACGTGACTCACGTGATCAACTACCAGTGCCCCGAAGACGACAAGACCTACGTGCACCGCATCGGTCGCACCGGTCGCGCCGGCCGCACCGGCATCGCGGTGACCCTCGTCGATTGGGACGAAATCCACCGGTGGGAACTGATCAACAAGGCCCTCGGACTCGGCATCCCCGAGCCGGTTGAGACGTACTCGACGTCCGATCACCTCCGTGAAGAACTGTCGATCCCGGAGAACGCCGACGGTCGCGTCGAGGGCGCCCGCCAGACGTCGGAGGAACGTCGCGAGGCTCGGGCCGACCGCCCGAAGCGTGAGCGCACCCGCACCCGTCGACGCACCCGTGGCGGCGAGTCCGCAAGCTCATCGGAGTCGTCTGCCGACACGCAGGCGCCCGCCGATTCCGACGACGCCGCACCGGCGCAGGAGTCGGCGACCGACGACAAGCCGCGCCGCCCCCGCCGACGTCGTCGCCGTTCGGGTGGCAAGCCCGCCGGTGACGCCGCGGCCTCGGCGCCGTCCGACGGCGCGTCGGACTGACTGTTTCCGTACTGTCTCCAGCATGGGGAATTCTCATCCGCCGGAGCGCCGGACCCGCGTCGACCTGATCGTGACGGCGGTGATCGTCGTCCTGGTCGTCGTGGGCGCTCTGGTGGTGTGGGCGATGAGTGACGCCCGGCAGACCGACCTGCAGACCGCTGCGACGGCGCCGCCCACTCCGGCGGCCGCCGAGGAGAGTCCCCGTGCCCTGACACCCGTGTGGACGGCGCGGTCGGCCGCGACGAAGATCCCGCAGCTGACAGCCGCATCGGTGATCACCGCCGACGGCGGGACCGTCACCGCACACGATCCCGCAACCGGAGCGTCCCGCTGGTCGTACAGCCGCGCCGACGACCTGTGCGCGGCGCTCGCGGCATGGCCGGGCGGCGCGGACAAGGTTCTCGCCGTCTATCGGAACAGTCGCGGGTGCAGCGAGGTGACCGGTCTCCGCGGCGACACCGGCCTTCGGTCCGGCAGCCGCACCAGTGACGCCGATGACGACGTCACACTCTCGTACGACGGCGACTACGTCGTCTCGGCAGGCGGCACTCGCCTGGAGACGTGGGGGACCAATCTCGTCCGCGGCATCGAGTACGGCCGATCGGCGCTCGTGAACCCTGGCAAGACCCCCGGCCGGACCAACTGTCACCTCTACTCCGCGGTGCCCGGAGGAAGCCGTGTCGGCATCGTCGAACGCTGCGACGGCGACCTCGGCTACCGGTTGACCGTCATCGGCACCGATCAGGACTCCGATGAGCGGATCATCCAGTGGGGCACCACGATGCTGACGTCCACGTCGCACGGCCCGGCGCCCGCGATCATCGGCGGCAGCAACCAGGCGTTCGCCGTATACGACGGCGGCGTGGACGACACCGGGGAGGCGACACGGCCGTCCGGCCCCCGGATCCGCGTGTACTCGCCGCAGGCCGAACCCGTGTCGGCGCACTCCGTCGCCGGTGACGTCGCATTGCCCACGTCGACCGCTCCCATCGTCGACTCCGGCGTGATCACCGTCTGGACGGGAACGGGCACCGTTGTCCTCGACGGCACGTCGACCGTCCCGATGTACCAGATCCCGGGCACGGTCGGCCCGGGATCGGTGATGGCGGGCGAGCTGTTGCTCCCCATGCCCGGGCGGATCAGCGTCCGCCAACTGTCGGACGGCCGCGAAGTCCGGACGATCAGGGTCGACCGCGGCGGCTACGACACAGACGGCACGCATCCCGTCGCCGTCCGAGTCCTCGGACGGTGGGTGGTCGAACAGCGCGGCCCGGTCATCGCCGCCCTCTCGTAGCGGCTATTCGCTGATCTCGTACGTCGCGATGTCCGCGCCGTTCCAGTATGCCCGCAGATTGTCGGCGAGCTCGCGGTATGCGGTGGCGCCCTTGTTCTTGCGTCCGCGCATTACCGACGCACCGGACGCCGAGGCCTCCGCGAAACGCACAGTGCGCGGGATCGGCGGGTTCAGGACCGGCATGTCGTACCGGTCCGACACGTCGGCCAAGACGTCACGGCTGTGTGTGGTTCGCGCGTCGAACAGTGTCGCCACGGTCCCGAGCATCGTCAGGTTCGGGTTGGTGATCTGCTGCACCTCGGTGACGGTGCGCAGGAGCTGCCCCACTCCGCGGTGAGCGAGGGTCTCGCACTGCAGAGGAACCACGACTTCGTCGGCCGCGGTGAGTCCGTTGAGAGTCAGGACGCCGAGCGACGGCGGGCAGTCGACGAGGATCACGTCATAGTCCTGCGCCACTTCGGCGAGCGCTCGCTTGAGTGCGTACTCACGGCCCGGACGCATCAGGAGCAGCGCTTCCGCACCCGCGAGGTCGATCGTCGCGGGCAGCAGGGTCACGCCGTCGTCGGTGTCGAGGAGGACGTCTGCGATGTCCTCGGCGCCGATCAGCACGTCGTGGACCGACTTCGAGATCTGATCCGGGTCGTGTCCGAGGGAGAAGGTGAGGCAGCCCTGGGGGTCGAGATCGACGACGAGGACCGAGACGTCCTGGTCGGCGAGCGCTGCCCCGACCGACGCTGTGGTCGTGGTCTTCGCCACGCCGCCCTTCTGGTTCGCGATGGCGAGAGTGCGCGTCATGGCCCCAACCATACGTTCACCCGGTTACACAAGGGGCATCGCGTGGCACGGCCCACATCGGGCCTCTACTCCTCGGCGTCCGGCGGCAGCGATTCGGCGTTGAGCCACTGCAACGACGGCGGCGAGAACAGCAGGCCGAGCACACCGAGCGCGACTATTCCGACGGGAGCGCCGATTGATGGCAGGTTACTGCTCGTCAGCAGGGCGTACGCGACGGGGAGCAGAAGGATCTGCGCCATCACACCGATCGCGCGACCCCACCGCTTGCCGAGGCTCAAGCCGATCCCGCCCGCCATCACGGCGCCGCCGATCACGGTGAACCACACAGCGGTGCCGTACCCGCTGATCGACTCCTCGTGGTGGCCGGTGGCTTCGCGGACCACGTAGACCACGGCGACGATGAGGCCGAGGAGACCCTCTGCTGCGATGGCCCATCCGGCCCAGCGCAGCGTCGACGGAACGACGGCGGACTCGGGCGTGGGATCGGTACTGCTCACATACTCAAGAGTAGGTCGGACTCCCGCCGATTGGGACACCGGCCCCGCAGCCGATATCGTGTGGAGCCGTGCGTGTCATGCTGATCACCAACCCGTATGCGACCTTCACCACCGCTGAGGGTCGCGATGCGCTGGCGAACACGCTCGACTCCCGGTTCAGCGTCGACGTCGAACGCACCACGCACCGAGGCCACGCGGGCGAGCTGGGCGCGATGGCCGTCCGCGAGGGCTACGACGCCGTGGTGGTGCACGGCGGCGACGGTTCGGTCAACGAGGTCGCCAACGGCATCCTGGGCGCGCCGGACGCCGACACTCCTGACTCCGCGTCGCTGCCCGCGCTCGGCGTGGTCCCCGGCGGCAGCGCGAACGTCTTCGCGCGGGCCCTCGGAGTCAGCCGGGACCCGCTGGCCGCGACCGCACAGTTGATGACCCTTCTCGACTCCGGTGCCCGCAGGCCGATCAGCCTCGGCCACACACTCAACCGCTGGTTCCTGTTCAACGCGGGAATGGGCATGGACGCGATCGTCGTGCGGCGGATGGAAGAACTGCGGCACAAGGGTCGGCGCGCGACGGCCGGCCGCTATCTGCGGACCACTGTCGGCTCGTTCTTCCGTCCCTCGGTGACACCTCCGTCGTTCACGGTCGAAGTTCCCGACCATGAACCGGTCGAGGGGGTGCGGTTCGGTTTCGTCAGCAACACCGGGCCCTGGACGTACCTGGGCACCCGCGCCATCCGGACGAACCCCGGCACCGACTTCGAACACGGGTTGGGCATCTTCGCAGCAACATCCGTGTCAGTCCCCCGCAACATCGTGCTGGGTTCCAAACTTCTCCGCGGTGTGGAACCGACCGCCAAGCACGTGTTCCGCGACGACGACGTCGAGTGGGTCCGATTCCGCAGCGACAAGCCGGCCGATGTCCAGATGGACGGCGACTACCTGGGTGAATACACCTCACTCGACTTCGGTCACCGTCGGCATGTGCTCGACGTGGTGGCGCCTCCGCTTGGCTCGTAACCCACTAGTTACCCGCCGGTAGACATACGTTGGCCACGATGCCAACCCCTTGTGACGTATCCGGCATTCGCTGGCGACCTATAGCCAAACGTCGGTGCACAGTAGTACAACAGATAGTGACCGCAACGACCGGCCCCCAGTTCTGCGCGCCGCCCCGCTCAGACATCGAGGAGGATTCCTCGTTGCAGCCCACACAATACGAACTGACGTGATTTCGTGTGCCCTGCGCACAGCGATGCATTTTTGAAGGAGTTTTGTCATGGATTGGCGTCACAAGGCCATCTGTCGCGATGAGGATCCCGAGCTGTTCTTCCCGGTCGGCACCAGCGGACCGGCCATTGCTCAGGTTGCAGACGCGAAGCTCGTCTGCCAGCGCTGCCCGGTGACCGCCGACTGCCTGTCCTGGGCACTTGAGACCGGCCAGGACGCAGGCGTCTGGGGTGGCATGAGCGAAGACGAGCGTCGCGCGCTCAAGCGCCGCAACGCGCGCACCCGCGCCCGCAGCGCCGTCTGACCTGCAGCACGTCGAAGAAGACCCCGACCGGATTCTCCGGTCGGGGTCTTTGTCATTGCGGGGGCGTGTCAGTGCAAGGGGATGGTCAGGTCGACACGTGTGCCCGTTCCGTCCGGCGACGGACCGATTCGGATCTGTCCGCCGAGGTCGTTCGAGACGAGAGTCCGCACGATCTGCAGTCCGAGGCGGTCGGACTTCTCGAGGTCGAAGCCGTCCGGCAGCCCCTGACCGTTGTCGGTGATGTGCACGGCCAACGACCGCACGTCACGCTCCGCGTCGATCACGATCCGCGCGCCCTTCTGTCCCGTCGCGAAACCGTGTTCGATCGAGTTCTGCAACACTTCGGTGAGCACCATGACGAGGGGCATCGCCAGGTCGGCCGCGAGGACGCCCAAGCGGCTCACTCGCGTCACGACGACGCGCGACCCACCGCCGTCCGGTAGCGCGACATCGACGATCGACGTGCCGACCCTGTCGACGATCGCGTCGACGTCCACTTCTTCGTCGACGCTGCCCGACAGCATCTCGTGCACGAGAGCGATCGACCCGACCCGGCGCACGGCTTCTTCGAGCGCCTTGGACGTCTCTGGATTGTTTGAGCGACGCGCTTGCAGGCGCAGCAGCGCCGACACCGACTGGAGGTTGTTCTTGACGCGATGGTGGATCTCGCGGATCGTCGCGTCCTTGCTGATCAACGCCAGGTCACGCCGTTTCACCTCGGTGACGTCGCGGATCAGCAGCACGGCGCCCTGCGAACGACCGCGTGACCGGAGGGGCACGGCCCGGACCAGGACCGTGGCCCGCCGTGCGTCGAACTCCATGCGGAGTCCGCGGACAGGGACGTCGGAGTCGTCCGCGGCGCCCGCGGCCATCGCGAGCATCGCCGCGGCGTCGGTCGACTCGAACGGGTCGTTGAGAAGCCGTCGAAACAGGTCAGCCAGGACCACTCCGGACAGATCCGTCGTCCACCCCATGCGGTGGACCGCCGACAGCGCATTCGGACTGGCGTACTCGACGACACCCGCGGGCCCGAGCCGGACGAAGCCGTCTCCGGCGCGCGGTGTCGACAGGCCCATCGTGTTGGCCTCGTCGAGTGGGAACGTCCCCTCCACGACCATCTCGCAAAGTGCCTGCGCAGCGTCGCGGTAAGCAGCCTCCAGGGGCGACGGCGGGCGCGTCTCGGACGCCTCGACCGCCCTGCCGAGAACCGCGATGACCCGGCCCTCGAACGTCACCGGAATCGCCACCCGGGTCACGAGAAGGTTCCCGTAGCGGGTGGCGAGGCCCTCCTGCATGATGCGGCCGGTCGCGAACGCCGGATGGATCAGCGGGTTGGCGCCCTGTGCGCTCTCGGTGTCCTCCACCGGGTGTCCGACCTCGTCGTGCTGGAACACCGTCGACGCCGTGTTGGGTCGCACCTGCGCGACGTACACGAATTCGCCTTCGTCGCCGCGGACGGCCAACAGGTAGTCGGCGAAGGAGAGGTCGGCGAGCAACTGCCATTCGGCGACCAGGCGCTGCAGATGTGCGGCGGCCTCGTCGGACAGCGTCGTGTGCTCGGCGAGCAGTTCGGTGAGAGTCGCCACGGGGACGGGTCAGTCGCGGTAGGAGGCGATGACGTCGCCTGCCTGGATCACGTCACCGACCTTGACCTGCACCGAGTCGATGGTCCCCGGGTCCTCGGCCACGACCGGGATCTCCATCTTCATCGACTCGAGGAGCACCAGGGTGTCGCCGGTCGCGACTTCGGCTCCCGCGTCCACGGAGACTTCGAGCACGGTGGCGACGATTTCAGCGACGACGTCTTCAGGCATGGTCCGATCGTACGTCGCGAGTGCGCACGATTAACACACCGGGCTGTGGACGTGAAACAATGGCCGACGCACGTGAATCAGGAGAAGGAGGTCCGTCATGGGTAAGCGCGGACGTAAGAAGCGCAGCCGCAAGAAGAACGCAGCCAACCACGGCAAGCGTCCCAACGCCTGAGCGATTTCAGCTCACGCGTCACCACGCGGAAACGGCCCGGCCCTCATCGAGGACCGGGCCGTTCGCTGTCTGGATCGTTATCCGGGAGTCTGCCGGATGGTCACCGACGTGCGGATCTCCATCCGGAGGCGTTCGCGGAGACCTTCGGGAGCGGAGTCGCCGCCACATTTGCGGCTGACGAGCGCCTTCAGCTGACGCTGCACGCCGAAATGCTCGAAGCACGACGGGCAGCCGTCCAAATGCCCCTGCAAGCGCTCCCGCGCCCCTGCGTCGCACTCGTTGTCCAACAGCAGCCAGATGTCTGCGACGACGGCGGAGCAGTCGAGGTTCTCGAACTGCTCGTCACGATCGGAAATGCCTGCGTTCATCGGACTACCTCGTCGGTGCGGCCGATGCCACGCTCGTGCGCGACGTCGGCGAGAAGGTCGCGCAGCTGGCGACGACCACGGTGGAGTCGGGACATCACGGTTCCGATGGGAGTGTCCATGATCTCGGCGATCTCCTTGTAGGGCAGGCCCTCCACGTCCGCGTAGTACACGGCCATCCGGAAGTCCTCGGGCAGTTGGGCCAGGGCGTCTTTGATCTCCTGATCGGGAAGGGCGTCTAGCGCCTCGATCTCCGCGGAGCGAAGTCCCGTCGACGTGTGCTCGGCCGTGGCGGCGAGTTGCCAGTCGGTGATCTCCTCGGTCGGGTACTGCGCGGGCTGCCGCTGCTTCTTCCGATACGAGTTGATGTACGTGTTGGTGAGGATGCGGTACATCCACGCCTTCAAGTTCGTGCCTTCGCGGAACGACGCGAACGCGGAGAACGCCTTCACGAACGTCTCCTGCACGAGATCCTCGGCATCGGCCGGATTACGGGTCATCCGCAGGGCGCCGCCGTACAACTGATCGAGCAGCGGAAGCGCGTCACGTTCGAACCGCTCGGTGAGCTCGGCCTGCGTCTGGTCGCGCTCGCTCTCTTCAGCCACGGGGTTCCCTTCACTCGACGCTTGTTCGGACGAGTCTACCGGCCACCCGATCAACATCTTCGGTTCCAGGGCTGTCACGGTCGCTGTCGTCACCGGGTCCCTCACCTCCTGGTCGTTCTCCGTCGTGATTTCGACGGCTGCGGGATGTGCAACGCCTCGCGACCGCTACTTGTTCCGTGCCAGCATGGACGGCATGTGCGGACGCTATGCGGTGACAACCGATCCGGCGAAGTTGGCGGCGGAACTCGACGCGCGGAACGAGGTGGTCCCCGAATCCTTCGCTCCGGCGAACTACAACGTCGCCCCGACGACCACGGTGATGACGGTCGTCGACCGCCACGAACACGGAAGTCCCGACGACGACCCGGCTCGACGGGTCCGGGCGATGCGGTGGGGCCTGGTGCCGTCGTGGACGAAGGAGTTGGGCAAGGGGCCGCTGTTGTTCAACGCGCGCGCCGAGTCGCTCTCGGAGAAGCCCGCGTTCCGCAACTCCCTCAAGGGCAAGCGCTGCCTGGTCCCGATGGACGGCTGGTACGAGTGGAAAGCGGGGCCGGTCGGCGCGAACGGCAAGCCGACGAAGGTCCCCTACTTCATGTCGCCCGACGACAACACCCGACTGTTCATGGGCGGTCTGTGGGCGGCGTGGCGGCCTGCCGAGGCACGGGCCGCCGGAGACGACTCCGCGTGGGTGTCCAGCACCACCATCGTCACGACGGACGCCGTGGGCCCGTTGACCGACGTGCACCATCGGATGCCGCTGATCATGCCGATCGAGTATTGGGACGCGTGGCTCGACCCCGACTCCCCCGCCGACCCGGCCCTGTTGGCGCCGCCCGCGCTCGAACTCGTGGAGCGGATCGCGATCCGGCAGGTGTCACCGCTGGTCAACCGGGTGTCGAACAACGGTCCCGAGTTGCTGGACGAAGTTCGCGACATGGGATGATTCCCCTATGAGCGCGACACGTCCTGGACTGCTGCAGAAGATCGGTTACCTGCTGGGACGCCCGCTGCCCACCTCGATGCGCGAGTGGGTGCGCAACGATCTCACCGGGCCCGGCCACGTGCGCCGGTACATCGTCCGCGGGCTGATCCCTCTGATTCCACTGCTCGTCGGATTCTGGTTCATCCCCGGCCCGCTCCTGCTTCGCGGCGGAATGATGCTCCTGATCCTGATCCCGTTCGTGTACTTCCAGATCGCGCTGATCCGCGTCTACCGCCGTCATCTCCTCATCAACAACGGGTTGGACGCCTCGCTTGTCGACGCAGTCCAGATCCAGCGCGCCGACGCCGTCGCAGACGACTACCGCCAACGTTTCGGTCGCTGAGCGACGGCACGCCGTAGTCAGGCGTACGTGTAGTCGTCGAGCGGGAAGTTCTCCATCTCGCGCAGGGTCGACAGCGTCGCCTGGGGGCGGAGCAGGGTCGCTTCGCCGTGTTGGTTGAAGTAGTAACTCCTCGACGACGCGCAGTCGCCTGCGTAGAACACCGAGTCGCCGAGTCTTTCGGTCGACTTGTCGAGGTAGGCGGAGTTCGCCTGCTCGGTGACCTCGAAACGGTCCGCGCCGCGCTTCCGCAGCTCCCCGAACAGTCGGGCGATGTGTCGCATCTGGCCCTCGATGGTCGTGAAGTACGAGAGGCCGCTGTAGGAGTACGGGCTGTTCAAGGTGAGGAAATTGGGGAACTTCGGGACGGCCACACCTTCGTACGCCTGGAACCGGCCGTCGCGCCACCACTTCCCGAGGTCCCGACCGTCTCGCCCGATCACCTGGAAGGCGGGGAAGTTCACGTCCCACAGGTTGAAGCCCGTCGCGAGGACCAGCGTGTCGACCGGGATCTTCTTCTCGCCCTCGACGACGATCCCGTCGGCCTCCACTCGGACGATCGACGACGTCTCGAGGTCGACGTCCGGTTGGTTGAACACCGGGAAGTACGTGTTGCTGAACGTCGGGCGTTTGCACCCGAAGTCGTAGGCGGGGGTGAGCTGTCGGCGGGTGTTCGCGTCACGCACCTGCGCACGCATGTGCGCTTTGGCGAGCAGAGCAGCGAGCCGATTTCCAGGCTTGGCCTGGCGGTAATGGAGCACGCCGACGACCATCAGCAACTCGAGCATCGACGTGTTGATCGCTCGGGCCGCCCTCTGCGTCGCCGGCACTGCGCCGAAGAGTCGACGGATCGGAGCCGGGATCGGGAAGTCGACTTTCGGCACCACCCAGATCGGGGTTCGCTGGAACACCGTCAAGTGACGAGCCGACTTCGCGATCTCAGGGATCAACTGGACCGCGGTGGCGCCGGTTCCGATCACCGCGGCACGTCTGCCCGCGAAGTCGTAGCCGTCCTGCCATGCGGTCGTGTGGATGACGTCGCCTGCGAACGACTCGATGCCGGGGAAGTCAGGGGTGTACGGCTGTGACAGGAATCCGGTGGCCGTCACCAGGAACTGCGCTGTTCGGCTGGCACCGTCCGTGGTGTGAACCGTCCAGAACCCGGCGTCGTCCCACTCGGCCCGTTCGACGGTGACACCGAACTCCATGTGCCGGCGGAGATCGTAGGTGTCGGCGACGTGCTCGGCGTACTTCTTGAGTTCAGCGCCGGGCGCAAACAGCCTGGTCCAGTTCGGATTCGGTTCGAATGAATACGAGTAGGTGACCGAGGCGATGTCGACTGCCAGTCCCGGGTAGTGATTCACGTGCCAGGTCCCGCCGAGGTCGTCTTCACGCTCGAGGATCGCCAGATCGGAGATCCCCTGCCGCTTCAGTTCGATCCCGGCCCCGATGCCGCCGAATCCGGCGCCGACGATGATCGCTTGGTGATCGAGTGCCAGGTCATTCATCACAGCTCCCCAGTTGTCCGTAACCCGTCGTCACAGGCTAACCGGGTTCGACCCGAAACCCAATACCCTCCTGCGTCAGCGAATCGCGACCGTGTACTCGGTCCAGGGTGCATCGTATTCAGCGGCGTCGTCACGGAATCCGAATGCGACGATGTCGGCCTCAAGCGGAACTTCGAATGCGTAGTAGACCTCGGCACTCAGACCCGGCTGCAGGTCATCGGGAAGCTCGTCGGAGAGGTTTCTACTGAAGTTCTCGCGCATCAACCCGTTGTCTTCGACAACCGAGAATTCGCGCCCGCGGTCATCAGTCAGTCGCGCGTCGATCACGTAGAGCGGACTCATCGGCTTCTGACCATTGTTGGCGACTTTCAGAGCGACGAGAACGAATCGAGTGCCAGCGCGGGGCTTTTTCGCGACGAAGTCCGAGTCGTAGAAGTCGATCGTTGCCGGCGACATGACGCGATTCAGTGTGACGCCCGCGGAACCGTTTGTGGCCGCCTCACCCATCTGCTTTCGATCGGCCGACGGAACCGTCGACTCCTCCGTCGACGGACTGGAGTCGGAGTTCGTGTGCGTCGATGTCGTCGCAGCGACGACCGTCTCGTCGGAGCGGCCCTTGCCGATCGAGTATCCGATCAGACCTGCGCCTGCCGCGGTTCCGGCGACCACGACAATGGACAAGAGCAGAAGCACGCTCCGTCGGATGGCGACAGTCGGCGGCCCCGGAGGAGCGACCGGCGGCTGAAAGTACGGATTCGGGTAAGTCATGCCGAGACATTATCGGACGGGTACGACAAACCTCCTATCCGCCGAAGATCACCCCGGGGTTCATCGTGTCCCGCGGATCGAGGGCGCCCTTGATCGCCCGCATCGCGGCGATGTCGACGGCGTCGCGGCCGAGGCCGATCGAGGCCGCCTTCGCGCGGCCGATACCGTGTTCGGCGCTGATGCTGCCGCCGAGCTCAACGACGATCCCCAACACGCAGTCGGCAGCAGTCTGACGATTCCCAGCAGGGACGTCGAGCAGATTGACGTGGATGTTGCCGTCGCCGATGTGACCGAACTGGACCGCCCGGACTCCCGATCGTCCGGCGAATTCGTCGACCCTGCTGATGAGTTGATGCACATCGCCCATCGGCACCGAGACGTCGAGTTTCACCGGAGCTGTGGTCGACGAACGCGCGATGGTCTCGGTGTGCGATTCGCGCACTCGCCACAGGTCGCTCGCCGGTCCGGCGTCGACGACGGCGTCGAGCACGTCGTCGCCCGCCCTCGCGAGTGATTCGGACAGTTCCTCGACTCCTCCGACGATCTCCAGGAGCAGCGTCGCACCGGCGTCGATCTGCGTCCGGACACCGGTGCCGGCTACAAGATCGACTCCGGTTCGGGTCATGATCTCGGCGGCCTCAACAGTGTGGCCGAACCGTTGGACGGCGACCAGCACGCGCCGTGCCGCGTCGACGTCTGCGGCGCCGACCAGCGCGACCGCAGTCCGGTAGGTGCGCTGGACAAGCCGCAGGAGCACCCGGGTGACGACGGCGAGTGTGCCTTCGCTGCCCGCGATCAGTCCGGGCAGATGGTATCCGACGTTGTCTTTGCGCAGCGGCCGCCACCGAGTGACCACGTCACCGGACGGGAGCACCGCTTCGAGCCCGAGGACCTGGGACCGCATGTCGCCGTATCGAATCATGCGGATGCCGCCGGCGTTCGTGGCGACCATGCCGCCGATGGTCGCGGAGTCGCGGGCCGCAAGGTCGACGCCGAACATCAGGCCGAGTTCGGGGCTCGTAGTGGTGGCGGTGTGCACCGCGGCCAAGGTCGCACCGGCCCCCGCCGCAATGCATTGCCCCGAGCCGTCGGGCATTCCGATGGTGTCGAGCCTGCGCAGCGACAGCAGCACCCACGGTCGTGAGTCGTTCGGTGGCGGCGTCGATCCGCCGACGAGACCGGTGTTTCCGCCCTGCGGGGTCACCTTCACATCGTGTGCGGTGCACAAACCGAGCACGGCCGCCACTTCTGCCGTGTCGGCGGGACGGACCACCACCGCGTCGCCGTGCCACTCTCCCGTCCAGTCGGTCAGATACGGTGCCGCGACATCGGACTCCGTGAGGACGTGGGTGTCGCCGACGATCGCGCGCAGGGCACGCACGATCTGGGCGTTCGGTACAGCCACGACCTACGGATGCAGGATGTACTTGCCGCGGGGATGCCTGCCGGCAAGCGCGTCGAACGAATCGGCCGCATCGTCGAACGTGGACGTCCCCGCGACCTCGATCACGATCCGACCGTCGGCGGCAGCGGCGAGCAACGGTTGGACCGCGTCGCGGCGATGCCGCTTGCTCGCGTCGGTGGAACCGTCGAGGATCGTGATGCCGTCCCCCGCCCGACCCCAGGCGGCGATGCTCGCGATCCGCCCCGGTTCGACCAGTTCCAGCGAGACGTCGATCGCGTCATCGACCCCCACCGTGTCGATCACAGCGGTCACCGGGGTCGTCGCGGCTGATCGGACGGCGTCCAGCAGCACCGAGTGATGGTCGACTGGCGTCGCGCCGAGGGCACGGACAGCCTCGTGATTCGCCGGGGACGCCGTCGCGATGACGGCGGCCCCGCGGCTGACGGCGAGTACCACCGCGATCGATCCGACCGCGCCTGCGCCGCCGTGCACAAGAACCGTGTCGGTCTCGGTGATGTCGAGGGTCTCGACGAGGTCGTATGCCGTGACTCCGGCGAGGAGCAGCCCTGCTGCCTGGTCGAAGTCGACGGTGTCGGGCAGTGTGTGCACCGACGCCGCGGGTGCGACGACGGTCTCGGCGAACGCGCCGGACACCGGGTAGACGACCACACGATCGCCTACCGCCGGCCCGGTGCCCGCCGCGGCCTCCCGGACCACCCCGGAGCATTCGTTTCCGATCTGCAAGGGCAGCTTCGCCGGGTCCTCTCCCATGACGCCCTGGACGCTCTTCACGTCGAACGGGTTGAGCCCCGCGGCGCGGACGTCGACGGTCACCGTGCCGACAGACGCGGTCGGCAGTTCGACATCGACGACGGTGAGGACTTCACGGGGTGCGCCGAATGCTGTCGCAACGAGTTTCCGAGTCATGCGGCCCATCGTAGGCCGCGAGTCAGCCCTTCGACTTGAACAGCGAGTAGGCGCCGACGGCTGCGAGGGCGAACAGTCCGATCCAGAACGCCGCGTGCAGAATCGGCCCGATCAGCGACACCGCGACGATGATCGCGATGACGATGGCCACGATCTTCCAGATCGAGACGCCGGTGGACGATGTGTTGTCAGTGAATGTGCTCATGCCTTCACGGTGCCACCGCCAGAGACGGAAAGCACCAGTCCAGAGCCGATCCCAGGGAGAAGATCCGGGTGTTCACCCATCCGGGAATACTCGGACCGCGCGACCGCATTGAACATGTCATGGCAGACAACACCATTCCGTCCATCACCCTCAACAACGGCGTCGACATCCCGCAGCTCGGATTCGGCACGTACCAGATTCCCCCGCGCGAGACGAAGGGCGCGGTCTTGACCGCCCTGGAGGCCGGCTACCGCCACATCGACACCGCGCAGATGTACGGCAACGAGCGTGAGGTCGGCGAGGCGGTCCGCGAGTCGGGCCTGTCGCGGTCGGACGTGTTCGTCACCAGCAAGCTGAACAACAACGCCCATGATCCGGCTGTCGCTGTGGACGCCGTGGCCCGCTCGACCGACGAGCTCGGCCTGGGTCCGATCGACCTGTACCTCGTCCACTGGCCGCTGCCCGAGGTCGGCGACTTCGTCGACACGTGGCGCGCTCTCGAAGGCCAGTACCGGTCGGGCGCCCTCCGCACGATCGGTGTCTCGAACTTTCAGCAGGGGCACCTCGAGCGACTGCTCGCGAACACCGAAGTGGTCCCCGCGGTGAACCAGATCGAGGTGCATCCCTACTTCCAGCAGGCCCCGCTGCGCGCATTCAACCGCGACCACGGCATCGTCACCGAGGCGTGGGCGCCCATCGGCCAGGGCGCCGTCCTCGACGACCCCGTGCTCGCCGAGATCGCGGGACAGGTGGCGCGCACCGTCGCACAGGTGACACTGCGGTGGCACATTCAGCGTGGCGACGTGATCTTCCCGAAGTCGTCGTCGCCAGCCCGGGCCGCCGAGAACAGCGCTCTGTTCGACTTCGAGTTGTCGGACGAGCAGGTCGCCCGGATCGACGCACTCGACGCCGACCGCAGGCTGGGCCCGGATCCCGACACCTTCAATTGGGTTCCGGCCTGATCGTCGCTCCCGGCGTGCGGTGCATACGATGACCGCATGCGCTTCTCCCGCCGAGCCGAGGCAGTCACGCCGTTCTACGCCATGGAGTTCGGCAAGCACGCCGCCGAGTTGGAGGCGACCGGCGTCCACGTCGTGAAGTTGAACATCGGCGAGCCGGACTTCGGTGCGCCACCCGCGTTCTTGGAAGCGATTCGTGGCCTCACCGACGGCCGTCCGCTCGCCTACACCGGCGCGCTCGGCCTTCCGGAACTGCGTGAACGCATCGCACAGTTCAGCGGCGCGCAGTTCGGTGCACCGATCGACGCCCGTCGTGTGGTGGTCACGACGGGCGCGTCGGCAGCGCTGCTGCTGTCGTGCGCGGCGCTCATCGACCCGGGCGACGAAGTACTGGTGGGCGATCCGTCATACCCGTGCAACCGACGCTTTGCGGAGAGCTTCGGCGCGGACGTCCGCCTGCTCGGCACCGGACCGTCGTCCCGCTTCCAGCTCAGGCCGGATGACGTCGCAGATGCGTGGTCGGAGCGCACACGCGGCGTGATGATCGCGTCGCCGTCCAATCCGACGGGCACATCGCTCGCGTACGACGACCTGCTCGATCTCTGCCGCGGCGCCGAGGACCGGGACGGGTGGCGGATCGTCGACGAGATCTACCTCGGCCTCGCCGACGGCGAGCGGCGGAGCGTCGCCGCCGACGATCCCGGCGCGATCGTGATCAACAGCTTCTCGAAGTACTTCGGGATGACGGGTTGGCGACTCGGTTGGGCGGTGCTGCCGGAGGAGATGATCCCAGTGGCCGAACGCCTCGCGCAGAATTACTACATCTGTCCGCCGACACCATCGCAGATGGCGGCGCTGACCTGCTTCGATCCGCAGACCATCGCCGAGGCGGAGGCACGTCGGAACACCTTGCACGGCCGACGAAACCTGGTCCTCGACGGTCTTCGGCGCATCGGTTTAGACGTTCCGGTTCCCCCGGACGGCGCGTTCTACGTGTACGTCGATGTCAGTCCAACCGGCCTGACTGCTTCGGAGTTCTGCGAGCGGGCGCTCGCTTCGGCTCACGTCGCTCTGACCCCTGGCAAGGATTTCGGCGACATCGGCGCCGAACGGTACGTCCGCCTGTCCTACGCCACCGCCGAGTCCGACCTCCGCATCGGCCTCGAGCGCCTCGGGGAGTTCGTATCTGGACTGCCTGCCGCCGAGTGAGCTCGGTGCACTCACGCCGGTTCTCAAGTATCAGCCTCGTCATCGATGATCGAGGGAAGATTGCCCTCGGCTATCGATGACGAGGCTGACTTTTGAACCACCTCAACGATTCTCGATCAGCCTGTCGACGAAGTCCGATTGTGCGGCGTTGAGCTTCACGCGTGCTTCCGTCGCGGAGAACCATCCCGCCCGATCCACCTCCGGAAACGTCTGCATGCGGCCCGATTTCGGCGGCCATGCCATCTCGAAGACGTTGCTGACGATCGCGTCTGAGTCCAGATCGCCTTCGACCGCGAATCCATGCACGACCTTGCCGCTGCGAAGTCGGACCCCGCCGAGGTCGACGGTCTCGCCCTCGGGAGCGATATGCCCGGTCTCCTCAGCGAACTCGCGACGAGCGGCGCTGAGCAAGTCCTCGCCGGGCTCCACCAGGCCCTTCGGTATCGACCACGCGCCGTCGTCCTTGCGTGCGAAGAACGGTCCGCCGGGGTGCACGAGCAGCACTTCCAACTCGTGCGCACCGGTGCGATACATCAGGATTCCGGCACTCACCTCAGGCATCGTCGCCCTCCCTTTCCAGAACCCGAAGCACGGTCTCGCTCCAGGCGATGTTCTCCCGCTCGAACGACAGCCCGCGCAACAGAGTCAGGTACGGTCCCGCCACTCGCTCGTCCGCATACAGGGCGGCGTCGGACCGTCCGGCCCGATACTTCGCTTCGAGGCGTTCGTAGTGCGCCAGCTTTCGCCGCGAGGCGTCCAGTCGATCACGAACGGCGGTGCAGACGGCGACACGGTCGGCGGCGGCGACACTCTGCACCATCACCATCATCTCGTCGCGGATCGCCACCGGCTTGGCACCGTCGCGTGCGTTGGCCTCGAGTTCGGCCAGGCCCGCATCGGTGATCGTGAGCATGCGCTTGTCGGGCCTGCGCTCCTGGACGACAACCCGCGCAGACACAAGCCCGGCAGCCTCCATGCCGTCGAGTTCGCGGTAGATCTGCTGCGGCGACGCCACCCAGAACGTCGCACGTTCTGGAGTGAACTCCTTGGCGAGGTCGTAGCCCGACGACTCCCCCACGGTCAGAAGAGTCGCCAGCAACGCGTGCCGAAGTGCCATGCAACCAGATTAGTCAACAAATTGACGGCTGATCCCTGGACAGGCCGACAGCCGCAAGCCCATACTCGAACGGAGAAGGTAATCAATTTTTTGACTAAGGAGCACCCATGCGCGAGTTCCGCGAAGCCGTCGACGCCCGCGACCACGAGGCGATCGACCGACTCCTCGCCGACGACGTCGTCTTCACCAGCCCGGTCGCGTTCAAGCCGTACCACGGACGTCACATCACCGCCGCCATCCTGCGCGGAGTGATCCGGGTGATGGGCGACGGCTTCCACTACGTCCGCGAGTACAGCAGCGCCGACGGCCGCGATCACGCTTTGATGTTCGAGACGACAATCGACGGAAAAGCCCTTACCGGCACCGACTTCATACACGTGAACGACGACGGCAAGATCGACGACTTCATGGTGATGGTCCGCCCACTCACCGCGGCGCAGGCCCTCGCAGAGGCCATGGGCGCCCAGTTCGAACGCATCGGTCAGGAAGCCGCAGAGGCGGCCGCTCGCCCGTCTACCGTGGACACATGGAGGTCTTGACCAGCCGCATTCTGCTGACTTCATCCGATCCCGCTGCCCTCACGGACTTCTACCGCGACCGGCTCGGGCTCGCGATCGCCCGCGAATACCCGGGCGGCGTCGTGTTCCACGCCGGGACCAGCCACATCGAGATCCCCGCGCACATGCCACCGGGGCAGTCCGGCGGCGACACCCTGTGGCTGCAGGTCCGGGACATCCGGTCCGAACGCGACCGTCTCGCGGCCGACGGAGTGCCGATCGGCTCCGAGCCGGAGACCAAACCCTGGGGGCTGGTGGAGATGTCGATCTCCGACCCGGATGGGCGGACGATCATCATCGTTGAGATCCCCGCCGATCATCCGCTGCGCCGCGACCAGAGGCCTCCCGCGCAGACGTGAAAGACTGGACCTCATGAGCAACTGGCTGTCGCCTTATGTCACAGGATCGGTCGACGCGGTCGTCGACCTGCCCGGATCGAAGTCGATCACCAACCGCGCTCTGATCTTGGCGGCGCTCGCCGACGGCCCGTCGCGCGTCACGGGCACGCTGCGCAGCCGCGACACCGACCTGATGCTCGCAGGCCTGGCCGCACTCGGCACCGGGATCACCGCCGACCCGGCGGACCCGACCAGCGTCGAGGTGACACCAGCACCGCTGCACGGAGGCTCGGTCGACTGCGGCCTCGCAGGGACAGTGATGCGATTCCTGCCGGTCGCGGCAGCTCTCGCCACCGGCGACGCCGCGTTCGACGGTGACGAGCAGGCTCGGACCCGCCCGCTGCACACGGTTCTCGACGCCCTTCGCGACCTGGGCGTCTCGATAGACGGCGACTCGCTGCCGTTCACCGTCCACGGCACCGGCGCGGTGACAGGCGGTCCAGTCACGATCGACGCGTCGGCGTCGTCGCAGTTCGTGTCGGCGCTGCTGCTGTCCGCCGCACGCTTCACAGATGGAGTGCAGATCACGCACTCCGGTGCGCCGGTGCCGTCCATGCCGCACATCGACATGACAGTCGACATGCTCCGCACCGCAGGCGTGCACGTGGAAGCCACCGCCGACAACACGTCGTGGACGGTCTACCCCGGTTCGATCTCGGCCGTCGACTGGGCTATCGAACCCGACCTCTCCAACGCCGCCGCGTTCCTCGCCGCCGCTGCTGCAACCGGCGGACGTGTCAGCGTCCCCCGCTGGCCGTCCACCACCACCCAACCGGGAGCGGAGATCGTCGGCATCCTCGAGCGGATGGGCGCCGTCGCGTCGCGCGGCGACGACGGCCTGCTCACCGTGACCGGCCCCGATGTCCTGTCGCCGATCGACGCGGACCTGCGGGATGTCGGCGAACTGACACCGACGATCGCAGCACTCACCGCACTGGCGCACGGCACGTCGACGCTCCGCGGCATCGCGCACCTGCGCGGCCACGAGACCGACCGGCTCGCGGCCCTCACCATGGAGATCAACAGGCTCGGCGGCGACTGCCGGGAGACCGACGACGGACTCGTGATCACCGGCGTCCCGCTCCGTGCGGGCGTGTGGCAGACATACGCGGACCATCGAATGGCGACGGCGGGATCCCTGCTCGGGCTGCGGGTTCCGGGAGTCGAGATCAACAACGTCGGCACCACCGCAAAAACCCTGCCCGACTTCGTGTCGATGTGGGAGACGATGGCCGGGACTGCCTCTTGAGTCGGGGCGCCAAGAACAAGAGCGCTCAGGCGTACGACGAGTCGGATGTCCGCATCCGACCCGGCAAGGGCACTCGACCACGCACCAAGACACGACCCGCACACGCCGACGCCCAGACCGCGATGGTCGTGTCCGTCGACCGGGGACGGTGGGGGTGTGTGCTCGACGACGATCCAGATCGCCGGGTAGTGACCATGCGTGCCAGGGAACTCGGCCGGACCCCGATAGTCGTCGGCGACCGGGTCGGCGTGGTCGGCGACCTGTCCGGCAGACCCGACACCCTCGCCAGGATCGTCCGCGTCGAGGACCGACGAACCGTCCTCCGGCGGACCGCGGACGACACCGACCCGTACGAACGGATCGTCGTCGGCAACGCAGACCAACTGCTGATCGTCACCGCACTCGCCGATCCGCCCCCGCGGACCGGATTCGTCGAACGCGCGCTCGCAGCGGCGTACGCCGGTGGACTGTCGCCGGTCCTCTGCCTCACCAAGTCGGATCTCGCAGCGCCCGCCGAGTTCTCGGCGCACTTCGCCGATCTCGATCTCCCCGTCATCGTCGCCGGCCGCGACGATCCGCTCGACGAGTTGTGGGAGACGCTCGACCACAAACTCACCGCCCTGATCGGGCACTCCGGTGTGGGCAAGTCGACGCTCGTCAACCGCCTCGTGCCGGACGCCGATCGTGCGACCGGCGTCGTGTCCGGAGTCGGAAAGGGCAGGCACACGTCGACGCAGTCCGTCGCGCTTGCACTCCCCGGCGGTCGCGGGTGGGTGGTCGACACCCCCGGCATCCGTTCATTCGGCCTCGCCCACGTGACGCCGGATCAGATCATCGACGCTTTCGACGATCTCCGCGATGCGACAGACGACTGTCCCCGCGGATGCACCCACCTCGGTCCGCCCGCCGATCCGGAATGTGCACTCGACGCTCTCGAAGGCGCGTCGTATCGCCGTGCCATGGCAGTGCGTGAACTCCTCGCATCAGTCAGTGCGACCGGCCCGGCCGACGAGCCGCCGGTCGACGCTGCCCCCTGATCAACCGCTCGCCCCTTGCCTCTCTCGTCCCGAGTGCGTAGGTTCGTCACCACGTGGTACGCACATGTACCATCGGGAACCGCAAAGGACGAACATGACTTCGACGCACACCGGATCCACCCGCCGTCCGCCGACCGCCCCCTTCCCGTTGCTCACCGGGACGCTCACCCTGGGATCGGGCAGCCGGGCGGCGAGGCGACATCTCCGAGAGAGGTACGGCGACGCGTACCACGTCAAGGTGGTCGGGTTGGGCGACCTCGTGGTCGTGAGCGACAAGGACCTCGCCCGCCAGGTGTACCGGGCCGATCCCACCGTGCTGCACGCCGCGAACGCCATCGGACCGGTCCTCGGCGGCCACTCTCTGTTCTCGTTCGACGAGGACAAACACCGCACCCAGCGCAAGATGCTGACGCCTCCGTTCACCGGTGCGGCACTGCGCAGGCATCACGAGGTCATGCTCGACGAGGCACGACGCGAGATCGCCACCTGGCCGGTCGGCGAGCGCTTCGCGTCACTTCCATCGATGAACGCCATCACGATGCGGGTGATCCTGCGCGCGGTCTACGGAATGAACCACGGCGGCCCCGCATTCTCCGCACTCGCCGAGGATCTCCCCCGATTCGTGCAGGTAGGGCAGGCACTCGCTCTCAGTACGTTCCTCCAGCGGGACTTCGGCCGCTTCTTCCCCCGGCGGATCGCTCACCCGGTTCCGACGCAAGCACGCCGCGGTCATCGACGAGCTGGCCGAGCAGGCTCGGCACGATCTCGACGCGGGACGTGAACGCTCTGACATCCTGTCGATACTGGTGGCCGCCCGCAACGCCGACGGGCTACCGCTGTCTCGTGACGAACTCGTCGACAATCTGCTGGCACTGGTGATCGCCGGATACGAGACCACGGCCGGAACGCTGGCGTGGACGCTCGAGCGCATCACTCGGCACCCAGACCTCCTGCGACGGCTTCAAGTCGAGGCACGTTCCGGCGACTCGGACGACCTCCGCGCGGCCACCCTCGCCGAGGTGCAGCGCACCCGGCCCATCGTTCAGCAGACCCTCCGGCGCGCGATGGCGCCGTTCCCTCTCGGCGACTACCTGATCGACGAGGGCCAGACGATCGTGGTCGACGCACGATCCATCCACGACGACGCAGCCAATCACGAACGGCCAGGCGACTTCGACCCCGATCGGTACGTCGGTTCACGCGTGGACCCGTCCACCTGGATCCCGTTCGGCGGCGGCCTGCGCCGATGCATCGGCGCGTCGTTCGCGCAGGCCGAGATGGACATCGTTCTCCGTGAAGTCCTCCGCGGGGTCGACCTCGCTCCGACGACGGCCCGGCGCGAACCCACGCGGTTCCGCGGCGTCACCTACTCCCCGGGCAGGGGCGGCGAGATCGAAGTGATCCGGCACTCGAGCCCCGACGGCGGGTAGTCTCATGTCCCGATGACAGACAACCGCATGCGAATCCTCGAAGCGCTCGCCGCCGAAGTCGAGGAGAGCGGCTACTCCGCGACCACCGTCGCCGACATCGTTCGTCGGGCACGGGTCTCACGTCGGACGTTCTACGAGAGCTTCCCGGATCGCGATTCCTGCTATCTCGCCCTCGCCGATCACATCAACACGACGATGGTCGATGCGGTCGGAGCCGCATTCGACGCGGTGGCCGACGCTCCGCTCGACGACCGGGTGGAACGCGCGCTGCGAACCTTCGTCACGGTCGCGGCTGCCGCACCGGGCATCACTCTGTCCTTGCACCGCGAGCTTCCCGCGCTCGGCGCAGCCGGGATGCGTCAGCGGCGCGAGATGCTCACGCGGTTCGCCGACCTGGTCACATCGCACATCGACGGCGAATCCGCGACTCCGATCGCCGCGATGTTCCTCGTCTCCGGCTTCAACGAGGTGATCGCCTCCGCGATCGAGGACGGGACCGACCCCGCCGCAGCGCTTCCCGCACTCCGCCGACTCGTCCTCGCGTCACTCGACGCGGACGTCGACGACTGACACTGCCCGGCCCTCACGCCTTAGCGGCGCGACGACGTTCCTTGAGGGTCGCGATCGCG
The DNA here is from genome assembly GCF_000344135.1 of Gordonia malaquae NBRC 108250. Taxonomy (GTDB): domain Bacteria; phylum Actinomycetota; class Actinomycetes; order Mycobacteriales; family Mycobacteriaceae; genus Gordonia; species Gordonia malaquae. The sequence continues at coordinate 43,166 of NZ_BAOP01000002.1, forward strand.
GTCCGCAGACCGCGAGCACGAGGCTGAATCGAGTCGAAACGACGCTCGGACGCCGTCTCCGGAGCGTCGTCGGTGGTCGCGGTGAGCATCCAGTCGGGCAAGGCCAGCTTGTTGATCGTGCGCAGCGTCCGCAGGTACTGCATGGTGAACGACCCGGTGTTGTACGGGAGGTCGTACTTGTCGCAGAGTTCGCGGACTCGCACCGACATGTCGGCGTATCGGTTGCTCGGCAGATCCGGGAACAAGTGGTGCTCGATCTGGTACGATAGGTTGCCGCTCATGAACGCCAGCGCCGGCCCTGCCTCGAAGTTCGCGCTGCCGAGCATCTGCCGCAGGTACCACTGTCCCTGCGTCTCGTTCTCCAGCGTCTCCATCGTGAACTTCTCGGCTCCGTCGGGGAAATGACCACAGAAGATCACGACGTACGCCCACAGGTTCCGAATGAAGTTCGCGGCGAGATTCGCCTTCAACGTGTGCACGAAGTTCGGGCCCGACGCCGCGGGGAACAGCACGTAGTCCTTGGCCATCTGGCGACCGGCCTTGTGCACGAACTTGCGGATCTCCGGACGCGCGGTCTCCATCGGCTTGCGGCCGGCGATGACCTCCTTGAGCTCGAGGTCGTGGAGGGCGATGCCCCACTCGAAGGTCGTGGCCAGCATGATGTTGAAGAACGGCTGGAACGCGCGACGCGGCTCCCACGGCTCGTCGCGGGTCACGCGCAGGATCTTGTAGCCCACGTCGTGATCCATGCCGAGCACGTTCGTGTACTTGTGGTGAATGTAGTTGTGCGAGTGCTTCCAATGCGGCGACGCGCACACCATGTCCCACTCCCACGTCGTGGAGTGCACCTCGGGATCGTTCATCCAGTCCCACTGGCCGTGCATCACGTTGTGGCCGAGTTCCATGTTCTCGATGATCTTGGCCGCCGACAGCGCGCCGGTGCCGAGCCACCACAGTGACCGACGGTGACTTCCGAGAAGCGCGACTCGCCCGAGGAACTCCAACCCGCGCTGGGCCGCAATCGTGCGTCGCAGGTAGCGCGCGTCGCGCTCGCCGAGACTCGATTCCACCTCCCGGCGCAGAGCGTCGAGTTCGGCGCCGAGCGCCTCGACGTCCGCGTCGGTCAGGTGTGCATACTCATTGATATCCGAGATCGCCATCAGGCCCCATTATGCGCTGGTACGGTCCTTGCGGCGCGCGCGGCTGTCCACGATCGCCGTCTTGAGTCCACGACGTCGTCCTGTCGCCTCATCGATGGACGACACCAGTCGAGGCTGACCGTCCGCCCGGAACCGGCGCTCCGACGCAGTCTCCGGCGCATCATCGCTGGTAGCGGAAAGATACTTGTTCGGGAGCGACAGCTTCGCGATCGTTCGCCACGATTTCGCGTACTGAACCGGGAACGAGCCCGTCGTGTACGGGAGGTCGTACTCGGCACAGATCGCCTGCACTCGAACGGAGATCTCCGCGAGCCGGTTGCTCGGCAGGTCCGGGAACAGGTGGTGCTCGATCTGGTACGACAGGTTTCCGCTCATGAACGCGAGAACCGGACCCGATCGGAAGTTGGCGCTGCCAAGCATCTGCCGCAGGTACCACTGACCCTGCGTCTCGTTGTCCATGTCGGCCTTGGTGAACTTCTCCGCACCGTCCGGGAAGTGACCACAGAAGATGACGGCATTGGTCCACACATTGCGGATGACGTTGGCGAGCAGATTGGCAGTCGCGGTCTTCCGAGCAGCCTCGGGCGAGCGGGTCGCCAGCCCGACGAGCGCCGGGAACAGCACGTAGTCCTTACCCGCCTGTCGACCGATCTTGCGGCCCACGTCGCGCAAGTTCCGCTTGAGCTCTGCCTTGGCCTCGGGAGTCTTGCGCTTCTTGCCGAGTTCGAGGTGCTGCGCGGCCACACCGTATTCGAAGAACAGCGCCAACGCTGTGTTGTACACGAGGTTGCCCAGGTAGAACGGCCGCCACCGCTGGTCGCGCGTCACGCGGAGGAGGCCGTAGCCCACGTCGTCGTCCATGCCGAGCACGTTCGTGTACTTGTGGTGCACAAAGTTGTGCGTGTGCTTCCAATGGGCACTGGGGCCCGTGTTGTCCCACTCCCACGAGGTCGAGTGGACCTCCGGGTCGTTCATCCAGTCCCACTGGCCGTGCATCACGTTGTGGCCGAGTTCCATGTTCTCGACGATCTTCGCAACGCCGAGGGTCGCGGCGCCGGCCCACCACAGCGAACGCTTGCGGGCGCCGACCGTGAGGAGGCGTCCGGTGAACTCGAGACCACGCTGGAAACGGATCGTGTTGCGCAGGTAGCGCGCGTCGCGTTCACCGCGGTCGGCTTCGATGTCGGCGCGAATGGCGTCGAGTTCGGCCTGCAGCGCCTCCACGTCGGCGTCGGTCAGGTGCGCGTACTCGGGTACGTCGGCGATGGCCACGGCAACTCCTCTCGTGATGGAAACTAACTTACGCAATCGTAGGTTACGCGTCCGTAAGTTGTCCAGTGACGTGTCACACGTCGAGCGTGCAGTCCCCCGCAGCCGCACTGACGCACGTCTGAATCCGTTCCCCTTCAACGTGTTCCACACCCGTTCGGAGGTCGCGAACACATCCCTTGTCGAGCATCACGACACAGCTCTGGCAGATTCCCATTCGACAGCCGAACGGCATCAGCACGCCCGCTTCTTCGCCCGCCTCAAGCAGAGTCGACGCGCCGTCGACCTCGATCGTCTTACCACCACGCCCGAAGGTGACAGTGCCGCCCTGCGCACCCGCGGCGCCGCGTTCCAGCGCGAAGCGCTCCACGTGCAGTCGATCCTCGCGGCCGCCGTCGTGGAAGAGTCCGGTCAGCATGTCGACGAATCCACTCGGCCCGCACGCCCACGTCTGACGCTCCGCCCAGTCCGGCACCAGATCGTCGAATGCGGTCGCGTCCACGCGCCCGTCGGTCCGGGTCAGTCGGAGCTTCAGGTCGATGAGCCCGGCGTCGGCGTAGCCGCGGAGTTCATCGGCGAACAAGACGTCCGACTCCTCCGGCGCCGAATGCACCAGCACCGCGTCCACCCGCTGACCACGACGGGCCATCGTCCGCAGCATCGAGATGATCGGGGTGATGCCACTGCCGGCCGTCGCGAAGAGCAGCTTCTCCGGGAGCGGGTCGGGCAGGACGAATTCACCGGCTGGAGCGGCGAGCCGGACCACCGTGCCCGGCGTCAGACCGCTCACGAGATGCGACGACAGGAAGCCCTCCGGCATCGCCTTGACGGTGATCGCCACCGTACGGTCGGCCACCGAGCTGTCCGGCTCCGAGGTGAGCGAGTACGACCGCCACGCCCAACGACCGCCCTTCTGCACGCCGATCCCGATGTATTGCCCCGGGTGATAGTCGAACGAGAAGCCCCAGCCGGGAGCGATCACGATCGTCGCACTGTCCGAGGTCACCGGCGTCACGGAGACCACGCGGCCGCGCAGCTCGCGGGCCGACCACAGCGGATTCACCAGGTGGAGATAGTCGTCCGGCAGCAGCGGCGTGGTCACGCGCGCAACCGCGGCCCGCACCCAGTTCCCGCCTTTTCCGCCCGCGACTCCCGCGACCGGTGCCTCGAAACGTTCCCGCCAGCCCATGTTCGTCTCCTCTACCGGTTCCGGTCCCCCGGAACTCCTAACTTACGCTCCCGTAGGTTAGCGGTTCGACGCGCAGAGGGCGAACGGACGTCACGACAGCAGCGTTCCGGGCGCTGCATGGAATGGAGCGAAGAAGTCGTTGGCCGGAGCACCGGCCAGCGACAGCACCAGCCCGGGAACCGGTTGGCCGTCGATCTGCTCGCGGATTATGTCGGCGTGGCCTGCGTGGCGCGCGTACTCCTCCACCTGGTGCGCCAGGTAGTACCGGACCTTGATCGGGCGAGCGTCGAAGACCCCGTCCCACGGCGCGGGCGGCTCGACCGAGTCCGCATCGGGGTCTACGCTGCGGACGACGTCGAGGTACTCCGCTCGCGTGGCGTCGAAGCGAGCGATGACGTCGGACGCCGACTCGCCGTCGGCCGCGGTGAAACTCCCCAGGTAGGCGGCGAATCCAGCCTCGTCGAGAGCGTAGTCGCTGGGGCCGGACGTCAGTCGGTTCACCCCGCCGCGCATGCCGTACTCGGCGTGCTTGATGATTCCCGCCACCGAGAGAGCACTCCGGCACGGCGTCGCCCAGGCCTGCTCTTCGGTGAGACCGAAAGCCGCTGCACGGATGGCGTCGAGTTGCTGATCGATGTAGTTGGCCAGTCCGGTGATCTCGTTGTCCTGAGCGGGTGCATACATGGCGTCCTCCTGAGTTGTGGTGGCCCCTGTTGAGGTTCCCACTCAGTGTGACGAACTATGCGGTCAGTTTCTGTCCGCTTCTGTCAGAGGAGTTCAAGGAGGAACGGAAGTTCCTGTGTCGCGTACCAACCGAGGTCGTGGTCTTCAACGTCTCCGATCGTCAGTTCCGCGTCCTCGTCGCCGAGATCGGCCGCGTCGACGGCGGCGACCGCGGCGACAACTGCGGGCTCAGCTGCGGCGCCGTCGATGTGCACGGCGACGATGTCGCCGACGGCGACAGGCGCGGACAAGCGCACAACGGCGTCGTCGAGGTCCGGCCGCACGGTGGCGTCCGCGTCAGCGACCACCACGACGCGACGCGCGGGCAGCGGCGCATCACCGGTGTCCTCCGACGACAGCAGTCGCAGCGACGCGCGAGCCGCTTCGCGGAGCGCGACTTCGCCGAGCTCTTCGTCGTCGCCGGACGTGTAGGCCTCCCGCAGTGACGGCGTCACCGCGAAGCCGGTTCCGCCGACCGGCGTGAACCCGTCGTCACCCGCGGTCAGGTCCACGATCATGGCCAGCGTCGCCGGCAGATACACCCGCATCGGTACTCCTCATCAATCCTGGGGAAGGCCGCTGGTCAGCAGCTCGTCGAGCGATTCAGCGGTGTAGCCTGCCATCGCAGGCAGATCGGACACCACCGCGCGGTCGGCGACGAAGCCGAACTGCACCGCCCCACCGTACTCATTGACACTGATCGCCATCGCGCGCTGCGCCGCGAGGGTCGGGATCGTGTAGATCTCCTCCACCGGGTGACCGGCGAGATAGCGCTGTGACACCGAGTCGCTCATGGAGATCGGCACGTTGTACGTCCGCTGAAAGATCTGGGAGAACGCCCGCGTCGAGAAATCCGCGAACGGCACCATCCCCAGCTCGGGGAGCAACGGCTTCATCTCCGGTGCGAGTCTGCGTGTGGAGCCCGAGTAGCGGTCGGCGAGCCCGGCCACCTGCATGAGCCGGACAGCGGGCGAGTCCTCGCCGATCGGGAGATCGGTGACGAACTCAGGCTCGTACTCGGGGACCCAGTGCCCCGGGCCGGTCGTGGCGACGTCCGCTTCTCGCGCCCGAAGCGGGACGATCACCCGGATCGTCTCGCCGTGCGTCACAGTGTCTTTCGTCGACAGCGTCCATCTGCGCAGGACGCCGGCGAGCACCGCGAGCACGACGTCGTTGAACGTGCAGTCGAACCGGGTCGCGATCTTCATGCAGTCTCGGCGCGAGACCTGCGCGCACGCGAACAGCCGCGACGACGTCGTCACCGAGTTCAACGGGCTGTCGGGCGCAGTGTTGACGACCTGTTGGACGGTGGACGCCACGAATCGAGCGGATTTGTCGGCGACCGACCAGATGTCGGCCACTGGGCCGTTGCCGCGGAGCAGGGAGTCGACGAGTTCACCGGGGCGCGCCATCGCGTCGGCGAGGGCTCCGACAGTCATGGATGCCTGACCGGGCGGCGACCCCGGCATCCACAGGTCTTCGGCCAGTTCCGGCGGCACGACGCCCGTGTCGCACACGACCTCGCCGATCTCCCGATTCGCCTCCCCCGCGACCAGGCAGCGATGCGACTTCGTGAGCACCGCGACGCGCCCACCCGACAGCCCCTCGATCAGGTACATCTCCCACAACGGCCGCTCCCGGCCGAGCGGACGCGACATGATCCGCGCGATCAGCTCCTGAAGCTGTCCCATCGAACCAGGGTTCGGCAGTGCCGAGAGTCGAACGTGAAAGTTGACGTCGAAGTCCGGGTCGTCCACCCACAGCGGCCGCCCGAGCCCGAGCGCGACCTCTTTGACGACCTGGCGGTAGCGCGGCATCAATTGGAGCCTGCGCTCCACGAGCGACACCAGGGAATGGTAGTTGAGCCGAGCTCCATCGGCCGCCGCCGACGGATCGACCACCAGCAGCGAACCCATGTGCGCGCTGGTCCCCGACCCGTCGAGGAAGTAGTACATCGCGTCTTCCGCCGACAGTCGTTTCACCATGATGCGATTGAGTGTAGCGAGCCTCAGATCAGGCCGAATTCGGTGAGCACCCAGTGCACTTCGGGACGACGCATCCGTCCGGGCAGCAGCAGCGGCCGAAGCTCCACCCGGCCGGCGACGGCGTGCATCCGACCGCCGCGTTCCACGGTCCCGAAGAACTCGGCGGCTCGTGCGGACCGCATCTGCAGGTGCACACGTCGGAGTCGAACCGCCACACCACGGGCAGGGGCCCGCGCCGTCTGCGCCTCCCGCTTCTTGAGCGCGACGGCGACCTGCCCGAACACCTCCGCCGACACGGTTGCCGAGACGTGCTCGCACGGCCGCCGACCGTCGAGCACCTCGAGTATGCGCTGGACCGCGCCGATCACTGCCACACGGGCAGACTGCGCGACCTGGGCGGGCGTCGCCGTGGCACTCGGCCCCGACGACTCCGGGGCGGGCCGCAACTCGATGGTGTTCATACAAGGTTGGACGCACGACACGCCGTGCAGAGTTCCGCGACGCGCCGCGGCAAGACCGGTCAGTGCGCGGTACGACGCCACGGCCACGGGATGCCGTGGACAACGGCGACCACCAGGCCGCCCCAGACGACACCGAAGATCGCCGACGACGCGGTGTTCGCGATCCATCCGATCACGCTCCCGATCGCCGGAATCAGATCGTGGAACCACACTTCGATGTGATGGACGATGCCGTACGGCGACGTCCAGCCGAGCTCATCGGCGCCGACCAGGACGATGTGGCCGCCCACCCAGCACATCGCGACGATGCCGACCGCGCTCAACGTCGACAGCACGACGGGCATCGCCCGGACGAGGCCGCGCCCGGTGGCGGCGACCGCTGAGGTCTCCCGCTTGGCGAGGGCGAGGCCGACGTCGTCCATCTTCACGATCACGCCGACGACGCCGTAGACGAGGATCGTGATGAGGATCGCGACCACCGCGAGGACGACGGTGCGCATCACGAACGGCTCATCGGACACCTCGTTGAGGGCGATGACCATGATCTCGGCCGACAGGATGAAGTCGGTTCGGATCGCACCGCTGACCACGGTCTTCTCCTGATCGGCTCCGACTTCGTCGGTGGTCGACTCGGCTTTGCCGTGACCGGAGACCAGCTCCCAGATCTTCTCGGCCCCCTCGTAGCAGAGGTATGTTCCGCCGAGCATCAGGATCGGAGTGAGCAGCCACGGGACGAACTGACTCAGGATCAGCGCGACCGGCAGGATGATCAGCAGTTTGTTGCGGAGCGAACCCTTGGCGATCTTCCCGATGATCGGCAGTTCACGCGACGGCCGGACACCGTGCACGTAACGCGGTGTGACCGCGGTGTCGTCCACGACGACGCCGACCGCCTTCGCACTCGCCTTGCCGGTTGCCGCCGCGACGTCGTCGACCGATGCCGCCGCCATCTTCGCCAACACCGCGATGTCGTCCAGCAGTGCCGCCAGTCCTCCACTCATGCACTAACAGTAATGCCCGGCAGCGGACAGTTCCGCTGCCGGGCATCACCTGACATTCGTTACTTGCGACGACGACCGCGGCGCTCGGCCTCGCGACGCTCACGGCGGCTGCCCGCGGCGGGCGTCGAAGGAGCGGCCGGTGCGGGCGCCGCACCGGCGAGTTCCTGTGCCTGCGACAGGATCTCGGCGACACCGTCCTCGCCCGGACCGCTGAAGGTGCGAGCCTCCTCGTCGTCGGCGTCGTCTCCTCCGCCGAATCCGGACAGCATGTCGCTGACCGACGTTCCGAGGGCCGGCGCGGGCGCCTGCAGTTCCACCCGAGCATTGAAGAGGATCGAAACCGTCTCCTCCTTCATCGCGTCGAGCATCGCGGTGAACATGTCGTAGCCTTCGCGCTGGTACTCGACCACCGGGTCGCGCTGCGCCATCGACCGCAGGTGGATGCCCTCGCGGAGATAGTCCATCTCGTAGAGGTGATCGCGCCACTTGCGGTCGAGGACCGACAGCAGCACCGAACGCTCGAGGTCGGCCATGCCGGAGTCGCCTGCGACGCCCACGATCTCCTCGACGCGCTTGTCGTAGGCCGCGAGCGCGTCGTCGACGAGCTTCTCACGCAGTTCGTCGCGCGAGATGTCGTCGCGGTCGCCTTCGTCGGTCTCACCGACGACGTCCTTGTAGTCGAGCGTGATCGGGTACAGCTCCTTGAGCGCCGTCCACAGGGTCTCGAGATCCCAGTCCTCGGCGTATCCTTCGGCCGTCGCACCGTCGGCGTACGCGCCGACGACGTCACCGACCATCGTGCGGATCTGTTCGCGGTGATCCTCGCCCTCGAGGATCTCACGCCGCTCACCGTAGATCACCTTGCGCTGCGAGTTCATGACCTCGTCGTACTTGAGGACGTTCTTGCGGATCTCGAAGTTCTGCTCCTCGACCTGCGTCTGAGCGCTGCGGATGGCTCGGGTGACCATCTTCGCCTCGATCGGCACGTCTTCGGGCAGATTGACGCGGTTCATGATGGTCTCGAGCGCGGCGCCGTTGAAGCGACGCATGAGCTCGTCGCCGAGCGACAGGTAGAAGCGGGACTCGCCCGGGTCGCCCTGGCGGCCGGAACGCCCACGCAGCTGGTTGTCGATGCGGCGCGACTCATGGCGCTCCGTGCCGAGCACGTACAGGCCGCCTGCCTCACGCACCTCGTCGGCCTCCGACGCCGCGGCCTTGCGGGCGATGTCGATCGCCTCGTCCCACGCCGCCTCGTACTCCTCCGGCGTGGTGACAGGATCGAGTCCGGCCTTGCGCAGGCGCGTGTCGGCGATGACGTCCGGGTTGCCGCCGAGAACGACGTCCGTTCCTCGACCCGCCATGTTCGTCGCGACCGTGACGGCGTTCAGGCGGCCCGCCTCGGCGACGATCTGCGCTTCCTGCTCGTGGAACTTGGCGTTCAGGACCGAATGGTCGACCCCCGCTTCGGCGAGTTTGCGCGACAGGTACTCGGACCGCTCGACGCTCGTCGTGCCGATCAGCACGGGCTGGCCTTCGCGGTGGCGTTCGACGACGTCGTCGACGACGGCGTCGAACTTGGCCTCTTCGGTCTTGTAGATGAGGTCCGCGCGGTCCTTGCGGGCCATCACGCGGTTCGTCGGGATCGTCACCACGCCCAGCTTGTAGATCTGCTGGAACTCGGCGGCCTCGGTCTCGGCGGTACCGGTCATGCCGGACAGAGTGTCGTACAGGCGGAAGTAGTTCTGCAGCGTGATCGTGGCGAGGGTCTGGTTCTCGGCCTTGATCTCCACGCCCTCCTTCGCCTCGATCGCCTGGTGCAGTCCTTCGTTGAAGCGGCGGCCGTCGAGGACACGTCCGGTGAACTCGTCGACGATCATCACGTCGCCGTTGCGGACGATGTAGTCCTTGTCGCGGTGGAAGAGTTCCTTCACCTTGATCGCGTTGTTCAGGTAGCCGACGAGTTGCGAGTTCTCGGGCTCGTAGAGATTGTCGATGCCGAGACGGTCTTCGACGAATGCGACACCCGCCTCGTGGACGCCGACGGTCTTCTTCTTGATGTCCACCTCGTAGTGGACGTCCTTCTCCAGCAGCGGCGCGATGCGAGCGAACTCGCCGTACCACTTGCTCGACGAGTCTGCGGGGCCGGAGATGATGAGCGGCGTACGGGCCTCGTCGACGAGGATCGAGTCGACCTCGTCCACGACGGCGAAATTGTGCCCGCGCTGCACGAGGTCGTCGAGCGAGTGCGCCATGTTGTCGCGCAGGTAGTCGAAGCCGAACTCGTTGTTCGTGCCGTACGTGATGTCGGCGGCGTACGCGACCCGACGCTGATCGGGCGACATCCCGGTGAGGATGACGGCCGTCTCGAGGCCGAGGAAGCGGTGCACGCGGCCCATCCACTCGGCGTCACGCTTGGCGAGGTAGTCGTTGACGGTGACCACGTGGACGCCCTTGCCCGACAGTGCGTTCAGGTAGGCCGGCAGCACACAGGTGAGGGTCTTGCCCTCACCCGTCTTCATCTCGGCGATGTTGCCAAAGTGCAGCGCCGCGCCACCCATGATCTGCACGTGGAAGTGCTTCTGGTCCAGGACACGCCAGGCCGCCTCGCGGGCCACTGCGAAGGCTTCGAGGAGAAGATCGTCGAGAGTCTCACCCTTCTCGAGCCGACCGCGGAACTCCTCGGTCTTGCCGCGCAGTTCGTCATCGCTGAGGGCTTCCATCTCGTCGGAGAGCGCTTCCACGCTCGTCGCGTACGAATCCAGTCGCTTGACCAGACGGCCTTCGCCGAGTCGGAGCAGCTTGTTGAGCAACGGTAATCCTCTTGATAGGCGGTCGAGTTCTCCGTCGGCCCCACCCGCCGTCGGACGGTGGACCGGACAGACCTGGTCCCATGATACGCAGCGGACACCCGAAGGCATGGCACACGTCACCGGAACAGCACTCTGCCGCCCCCGCCGATCGGCGGGGGCGGCAGAGTGAGCGCGCGGTTTACGCGAGTCGGATGAGGCCGTAGTCGAAGGCGTGACGACGGTAGACCACCGACGCCTTATCGGTCTCGGAGTCGTGGAACAGGAAGAAATCGTGTCCGACGAGTTCCATCTCGTAGAGCGCGTCGTCCACGCTCATCGGGACGGCGGGGTGATCCTTGACGCGAACCACCTGCCCCGGCTGGTGACCGTCGAGTCCGTCGTCCCACGGGTCGACGCCGTTCACTGATGTCACCTCGGGCAACGGCGGCAGTGCGTCCGCGGTGGCCTCGGCGAGCGAGGTGGCCCGACGCTGTCCGTCCTTGCGGACCTGCTTGCGCCGCTTGGAGCGACGCAGTCGCTTGTGGAGTTTGTCGAAGGCGAGTTCGGTGGCGGCGTAGAAGTTCTCACCGCTGCCCTGTGCGCGGACGATCGGTCCGCGTCCGATGCCTGTGACTTCCACGACCTGACTCTGCTTGGCCTGGCGCCGGTTCGGTTCGTGGAAGAGGACGACGTCGAACCGGTAGATCGAGTCGTCGAAATGTTCGAGGCGGGAGAGTTTGTCGCCGAGGTAACTGCGGAAGTGATCGGGAATCTCCACGTTCCTGCCGTTCCAGGAGACATCGGCTCGAGGCTCGGCGAGTTCGCCTGCGTCGGTGGAGTTCGCCGGCGGCGTGAAGGCGGCCGCCAGTTCTTCTCGACTCTGAGGTTCCGGGCCCTTGGGCTCGCGCTGACCTTTGCGGTGAACAACCGTCATATCGTGTTCCTCCTCAGATAGCTCCCATCGGACCAGCGCCCGAGATGGGATACCAATTCGCTTGGCGCACTGCAGGATCCGCTGCGTGAAACCCGTGCGCGCGGCAGTGTCGCTGCTATGTCAGCGAGTGTTCACCTCCCGGCATCTCACGTTCATCACTGCCACTTCCGAAGGTATCCGCAAACTCCCCGCCCGGCCACGTTTTAGCCGAACGTCGGCCCTTATGCATTCGCCAAGACGACAACGGCGGCCACGTGGACTCCGGCACGACGCAGCACACGGACCGACGCGGCCGCAGTCGCTCCGGTGGTGAGGACGTCGTCCACGAGCACCGTGACCGTTCGCCCCTCTCGCATGGCCCGCGGCGGTCGGCCGGTCAGAGTCACCGCACCCGCGAGATTGGACGACCGCGCCCCGGCACTCAGCCCCGCGGAATCGCGAGTGAAGTGGCCGCTGCGAAGCAGTGCGGTCACATGCACGCGGTCGCCGAGGCGACTCACCGCGCCCTCCGCGGTGAGGGTGACCGGGTCTCCGCCGCGCCGACGGGCCGACGCGGCCCGGGTCGGTGCGGGCACCAACACCAGTGCACCGCTCCCGGAGAGCTCGCCCCAGTCGGCGAGCACGATCAGCGCGGACGCGAGGGCGTCGCCGAGTATCGGCGCGAGGTCGCGCCTGCCGTGCTCTTTGAGCGCGAGGATCGCGGCGCGGAGCGGGCCGTCGTACCGACCGACAGACCATGCCGGGACATCGAGTTCACACCGCGGGTGCACCGCCCGCGGCGCGTCGACGAGCGCGGCCGCGCAGCGCGGGCACCACTGTGTGCCGGGCCTGCCGCAGCCACCGCACACCAGAGGCACAGCGAGATCTCCGACCGCCAGCGCGATCTGCCGCACCCGGCTCGCAGGCCAACCCATCCCTGCAGCATGACCGACCGGACCCGAAATGTCAGGCTCGGTGTCCACAGGCGGGATCGGTCGGTCAGCCCGCGGGAACCACCGGGACCGTGCCCGCCGGGATCGACGTCCCGACGCTCGTCCAGTACTGGTCCGGGCGTGACGAGTCCGTGCCGAGTTGCAGCACCCCCTGGGAGTCCGTGACGAAGACACTGCGGGACGACGCCGCGATCGCGCTCAGCGGAGGCTTCAGATTGCCTCCGACAAGACCTGACGACGCACCGCCCGCGATCGAGATCCGCATCACCGGCGTGTCGTCGCCGCTGCGGATCACGTACAGCACACTCGACGTGGCCCACGTGACGTCAAGAACGGGAGTGTCGATGTCGATGGCCGCGGGCCGGACCCCGGTCAACGACGGCACACCCCGCTCGTTGGTCGACACCACCGCCAGCATCGGCCTGCCGCCGACGACAAGCGCCACGCGCACTCCGTCGGGCGCCACGTTCATCGACGTGATCTCCCCGGGCGCGGCGTCGGAGACCGCGCGCACATCGATGAGACCAGACCTGGCGACACCGTTGGCATCGCGTGACCACTGGACCGGTCGGCCGTCGACGATCGCATAGCCGATGGCGCCGCCCGCCCCGAACGACGGTGACGTGATCGTTCTGCCCGAGGTCACGTCCGCGGTCGACGCACCGTACGGCCCCTCCACCAAGAATTGCCGATCCCCACGTTGAACGACGGCTGTCGTCCGGCTCAGATCGCCGGTGATGGCGGCGAGGCGGACATCGCGCGCCGTGCCGAGCGGTCCCGGAACGGTCACGTAACGCTGTCCGGTCGACCTCACCAGCGCTCCGTTGCGAATGAGATGAAGCACGGGCTGTGTGGTCTGTTCGGCATCGGGTTCGAAGGACCTGACGTCGGCGGTCCGCCAACCGCCGTCCTGGTCGGCCACGAGAGGCGCACCGTCGGCGTTGATGTTGTACGTGCCACTGATCCCGGCGGCGTCCAGGGTCCACACGATCTGCGCCGCGAGGACCGTCCGGTTGCCGGTGTCCGTGTCGGCGACGTTCCCGAGGTCGACGGTGACCGAGTCCGAGTCGGTCGTGACCGGCGCCGCCAGGGTCGCCCCCTTGTCCGCGCCGGTGCCGACGGCGCCTGACAGATCGGGCGACGGGCCGCGCATCAGCAGGGTCACCAGGTCGCTCGCCTGCGGAGTCGGGCCGAACGTCCAGCGAGGATCGGTCACGAGGCGCTTCATCGTGCGGTCGGGGAAGTACAGGTCCGCACGGCGGTAGGCGGTGAGGAACTGGGCGTTGTCGGTAATGACTCCCCGTGGGAGATCGCCGTTGATCCGCCATCCTGACGCCGTTCTGGCCATCGACAGCGGGATCACCATGGTCCCGGACGCAGGCAGGAGCTGACCGGCGGAACTGAGGGTGCCGACCTGGTCCGCGGTGATGCGGAGACGGACAGCGCTCTCCGTGCGTTCGTCGACCACCACGCTGACGTTGTCGACGATCGTCATGTCTCCCTGGTCGTCCCACTTCGCCGACGTCGCGGCGGTCAGGTACTTTCGGGCGGCCTTGTGTCCCGCGGTCGGATCGGCCATCGCGCGCACGAAATTGCGGGCCAGCGTCTCGGGATCGTCCGACCGTCGGGGCACGGGCACCGCGTTCAACGGGTCCTTACGGCTGAAAGCCTCGATGGGCTGGGGCGCCGAATCGTCCGGGATCGCCACACAACCCGTCAACAGGGTCGCCAAGACCAGGAGCAACGCTGCGATCCTGCGCCGACGGGGAATCATCGCTGGACCTCCGATGACGGTTTCAACGGCAATGGACTGCCGAGAAGCTTGTGTCCGCGGACGAGGGGCAGCGTCAATCGGAAACAGGAGCCGACCCCGGGTTCCCCCCACGCTTCGAGCCTGCCCGCGTGAAGCCTGGCGTCTTCGATGCTGATCGCCAGCCCGAGGCCCGTGCCGCCGGACCGGCGGACCCGCGACGGGTCGGATCGCCAGAACCGGTTGAAGACGAGCTTCTCCTCACCTGGTCGCAGGCCGATGCCCTGATCGCGCACGGTGATGGCGACCGCGTCCCCGTCGGAGCGCATCGTGAGAGTGATCGGCTTGTGCTCGCCGTGGTCGATGGCGTTGGCCAGCAGGTTGCGGAGGACTCGTTCGACGCGCCGCGGGTCGATCTCGGCGAACACCGGCTCGGACGGCAGGTTGATGACGAGTTCGGTGCCCGACTCCTTGGCGAGGTGCGTGACGGTGGAGACCGCGCCGTCGATCGGGATGGCCATGTCCATCCGTTCGGCGGCGAGATCGGCCATGCCCGCGTCGTGCCTGGAGATCTCGAGGAGTTCGGTGAGGAGCATCTCGAAGCGTTCCAGCTCTTTCGACATCAGCTCCACGGACCGTCGCTGCATCGGTTCGAAGTCGTCGCGGCTCTCATAGAGGATGTCGGCGGCCATCTGAACGGTGGTCAGCGGCGTGCGCAGTTCGTGGCTGACGTCGCTGGTGAACTGCCGCTGCAACCCGCCGAACTCCTCGAGGTGCGTGATCTGTTTCGACAGGCTCTCGGCCATGTCGTTGAAGCTGACCGCGAGTCGCGCGAACTCGTCGTCGCCGTGCACCGGCATGCGTTCGGCGAGGCGGCCGTCGGCGAACCTGACGGCGATCCGCGATGCCGCGCGCAGCGGTGCGATCACCTGTCTCGACACCAGCCAGGCGATCGCCGCGAGCAGGCCGAGGAGGACCACTCCGCCTGCGAGCAGAGTTCCACGGACCAGGTTGACGGTGTTCTGCTCACCGGACAGCGGGAACACGAGGTACATCTCGAGGCCCTGCATCGGGGTCTCGACGGGTGTGCCGACGACGAGCGCCGGAACGGTCTCGCCGTTCCGCTCGACGGAGGTGTACTGGTACGCGACCTGCCCGCCTCCGACCATCGACTGCAGGCCCTTCGGCACTTCTCGGACCGGACCGACCGACAGTTCGTCGCTCACGGCGCCGTTCTTGCTGACGGTGAGCACGCTGTCGAAGGTGCCGATCCCCGAGGCCCCGGACCCCGACTCGGCATCGCTGTCGGAGAGCAGGGAGCGCGCCCTGGCCATCGCGTTCTGCGGCGACGAGTTGGTGTCGCTCGATGACAGCACGCGTTCGACGATGCCGCGTGCCCGGTCGACCTCTTCGGTGGCCGCGGCCTGTTTCGCGTCCAGGAGTCGGCCGGTGATCTGGCTGATCAGCAGGAACCCGAGGATGAGCAGCACAACGAATGACAACGCGAGGGTCGACACGACGACCCGCAACTGGAGCGAACGGGACCACAGCGAACCGAACGCGCGGCCGATCGAGCCAGCCGCGCGTTGGGTGCTGATGACGAGCCGGTTCAACCGGCGGCGACCGCTCATGGCGGGCCGGCCTTGTAGCCGACTCCTCTCACCGTGAGCACGATCTCGGGATTCTCCGGGTCGATCTCCACCTTCGCGCGGAGACGCTGAACGTGCACGTTCACCAGGCGGGTGTCGGCCGGATGTCGGTATCCCCACACCTGTTCGAGCAGCACGTCGCGGGTGAACACCTGGCGAGGCTTGCGGGCGAGAGCGACGAGGAGATCGAACTCGAGCGGGGTCAGGGAAATCATCGTGCCGTCGCGGGTCACCTTGTGGGCGGGGACGTCGATCTCGACGGGGCCGATGGACAGGAGTTCCGCGGGCTCGTCCTCCGTGCGCCGGAGTCGAGCGCGGATGCGTGCGACGAGTTCTTTCGGCTTGAACGGCTTCACCATGTAGTCGTCGGCCCCGGACTCGAGGCCGAGGACTACGTCGACGGTGTCCGACTTGGCGGTCAGCATGACGATCGGGACACCCGAGTCGGCCCGCAGGACCCGACAGACGTCGATCCCGTTCATGCCGGGCAGCATCAAGTCGAGCAGGACGAGGTCGGGGCGCACTTCACGCACCGCGGTCAGCGCCTGCGTCCCGTCACCGACGACAAACGGCTCGAATCCCTCGTTGCGAAGCACGATGGTCAGCATCTCGGCGAGGGCGGCGTCGTCGTCGACGACCAGGACGCGTGGCTTCATGAGGATCAATGGTGTCACCTCCCGCGCCGCCGGTGGGGTTCCGACACGCACCGGCCCGGCCCGGCCCTCGCCTCCGGCACGGGCCGCCGATCGGGTCGTACACTGTGCCGCGTGGGCATTCTGGTGGCGATCGAGGGCTTGGACGGAGCAGGCAAGCAGACGATTGTCGGGCGCATTCACGCGGCCGCGCAGGAGCGCGGCGCACGAACGGCGACGTTCACATTCCCCCGATACGGCGAATCGATCACTGCCGACCTCGCCTCCGAAGCCCTGCACGGCGCGCACGGCGACCTGCGGAACAGCGTGTACGCGATGGCGCTGCTGTTCGCCCTCGACCGCGCGGCGGCCGGCGCGGCGTTGAAGGCCGCGTGTCGCGAGCACGACCTGGTCATCTGCGATCGGTACGTCGCGTCGAACGCCGCCTACAGCGCGGCCAGGCTCGGCGAGCAGATCGAGTCGTCCTCCGTCGTCGACTGGGTGTCCGATCTCGAATTCGGTCGGTTCCGGGTCCCCGTGCCAGACCACCAACTGTTGCTCGGAGTCCCGCCCGAGGTCGCGATGGCACGCGCCTCCGGCCGGGCCGCGTCCGACGCCGACCGTCCCGTCGACCATTACGAACGCGACGGCGACCTGCAGTCGGCGGTCTATGCGGCCTACACCGATCTCGCGTCCGCGAATTGGATGTCGGACTGGTCGCACGCCGCCGACGACGACGCCGTCGCCGCGGTCATGTCGCTGCTTTCCTGAACGAGGTGTTCAACGACAAACGAGGCACGCATGCGTGCCTCGTTTGTCGTTGAACACCTCGGAAACCCTCGTCGGGGTCAGTAGCGGTAGTGCTCCGGCTTGTACGGTCCTTCGACGTCGACGCCGATGTACTCCGCCTGCTCCTTCGTGAGCTTGGTCAGCGTGCCGCCGAGAGCTTCGACGTGGATGCGCGCGACCTTCTCATCGAGGTGCTTGGGGAGGCGGTACACCTCGTTGTCGTACTCGTCGTTCTTGGTCCACAGCTCGATCTGAGCGATGACCTGGTTCGAGAAGCTGTTGCTCATCACGAACGACGGGTGGCCGGTCGCGTTGCCGAGGTTCAGCAGGCGCCCCTCGGACAGCACGATGATCGACTTGCCGTCGGGGAACACCCACTGGTCGACCTGCGGCTTGATGTTGATGCGCGTGAGGCCCTCGGCGGACTCGAGGCCCGCCATGTCGATCTCGTTGTCGAAGTGGCCGATGTTGCCCAGGATGGCCTGGTTCTTCATCTGCTTCATGTGATCGAACGTGATGATGCCGAGGTTGCCGGTCGAAGTGATGACGATGTCGGCGTTCGCGATCGCGTCTTCGACAGTCACGACGTCGAAACCGTCCATCAGCGCCTGCAGTGCGTTGATCGGGTCGACCTCGGTCACCTGGACCCGTGCACCCTGCCCGGCGAGCGATTCGGCGCAGCCCTTGCCCACGTCGCCGTAGCCGCAGATCAGCACTTTCTTGCCGCCGATGAGGACGTCGGTGCCGCGGTTGATGCCGTCGATCAGCGAATGGCGGGTGCCGTACTTGTTGTCGAACTTGCTCTTGGTGACCGAGTCGTTGACGTTGATCGCCGGGAAGCTCAGGTCGCCTGCGGCGGCGAACTGGTAAAGGCGGAGGACACCGGTCGTGGTCTCCTCGGTGACACCCTGCACCGACTCCGACACGGCCGTCCACTTGCCTGCGTCCTCGGCGAGCGAGCGGCGCAGCAGTTCCAGGAACACCTTGTACTCGGCCGGGTGGCTGTCGTCGACCGGCGGGACGACGCCCGCCTTCTCGAACTCCGCGCCCCGCAGCACCAACATGGTGGCGTCACCGCCGTCGTCGAGGATCATGTTGGCCGGCTCGCCGTCCCAGGTGAGCATGCGCTCGGCCGCCCACCAGTACTCCTCGAGCGTCTCGCCCTTCCACGCGAACACCGGGACGCCCTTGGGCTCCTCCGGGGTGCCGTGCGGTCCGACGACGATCGCGGCCGCCGCGTGGTCCTGGGTGGAGAAGATGTTGCACGACGCCCATCGGACCTCGGCGCCGAGCGCGGTGAGGGTCTCGATGAGGACGGCCGTCTGCACGGTCATGTGCAGCGAACCGGAGATGCGGGCGCCCTTGAGCGGCGCGACGTCGGCGTACTCGCGGCGCAGCTCCATGAGGCCGGGCATCTCGTGCTCGGCGAGGCGGATCTCCTTGCGGCCGTACTCGTGGAGCGACAGGTCGGCGACCTTGAACTCGATCCCGTTGATGGTCTCGCTGGTCAAAGCGTCCGAAGGCGCGGTCATCTGATCCCTCTCGATCGTGAAGTCTTTTCGTCTCGAACGACGGTACCGGTCGCCCAGCTCGGGCGACCGGTACGGTCGTTGTTTCTCTCGACGAGGCTACGTCAGGAGTCGTCCCCTGACGACTTGGTGAGATCCGTACTCGACGAATCGGCCGCAGCGTCGGCCGGCGCATACCCTGGCAACTCCATGCGTTCCCGCATGCCGAGGACCGAGTGCCGCGCACCGTAGGCAAGGTAGACGACCACACCGAGCACCATCCAGATCAGGAATCGAATCCAGGTGAAGGCGCTCAGGTTGATCATCAGCCATGCGCAGGCCAGGACCGCGAGGATCGGGACCAGCGGCACGAACGGGACACGGAATCCGCGCTTGAGGTCCGGGCGGGTGCGTCGCAGGACGACCACGCCGACGCAGACCAGCACGAAGGCGAAGAGGGTGCCGATGTTGACCATCTCTTCGAGTTCGCCGATCGGAAGGAAGCCCGCCAGGAACGCGGACACGCCGCCGACGATCAGGGTGATGCGCACCGGAGTGCCCCGATTCCCGGTCTTTGCCAGACCACGCGGGAACAGTCCGTCGCGGGCCATCGCGAATCCGACGCGAGTCTGACCGAGGAGCATGACCATCACGACGGTGGTGAGGCCGGAGAGCGCACCGATGACGATCAGCCACTGCGCCCACGTGACACCGTGCTCGCCGAATGCCGTGGCGAGCGTGGCGTTCTCACCTGCGAGCTTCGTGTACTTGACCATGCCGGTGAGAACGAGGGTGACGCCGACGTAGAGGACGGTGACGATCGCCAGCGATCCGAGGATGCCTCGAGGCAACGAACGCTGCGGGTCCTTGGTCTCCTCCGCGGTGGTGGCGACGACGTCGAAGCCGATGAACGCGAAGAACACGAGCGACGCGGCGGCGAGCAGGCCGTACCAGCCGAAGTTGGAGCCTTCGCCGCCGGTCATCATGGAGAACAGCGTCTGGTGGAGGCCGGATGCGCCGCCCTCACCCTTGGGCTCCGACGGGGGAATGTACGGGGAGTAGTTGTCGGTCGAGATGTAGAACGAACCGACGATGATCACAAGCAGCACCACCGACACCTTGATCGCGGTGAAGACGAGCGACACCACCGATGAGATCTTGGTGCCGAGCACCAGCAACGTGGTCAGCGCGGCGATCAGCACGACCGCGCCCCAGTCGAAGCTCTCGAACGCGCCGGTGCCGTCACCGTTGCCGAAACTGATGACGGTGAACGACGTCGTCATCGGATCTCGGTCGGCTATCAGACAGAGGAACTCGTTGAGGTAGTGCGACCATCCCTTCGAGACGACGGAGGCCGCGAGCGCGAACTCGAGGATCAGGTCCCAGCCGATGATCCAGGCGATGAACTCGCCGAATGTGGCATAGGAGAAGGTGTACGCCGAACCCGCCACCGGAACAGTCGACGCGAACTCGGCGTAACAGAGGGCGGCGAGGGCACAGGCGATCGCCGCGAGGACAAACGCCAGCGAGACGGCGGGTCCGGCGACGTTGCCCGCGGTGCGGGCCGTCAGCGTGAAGATGCCTGCGCCGACGACGACGGCGACGCCGAACACCGTGAGGTCCCAGGACGTCAGATCTTTCTTGAGCTTTGTGTCGGGTTCGTCGGTGTCGGCCATCGATTGCTCGACCGACTTCACTCGGAACATCGGGTTACTCACGGTGTGCTCCTTCTTCTGTTGTATCGCTCCGCGTCGACGCGCGGAGACGTTGGCGGCCGGCCACCTCAGGTGTCCCGACTCGGATGAGGTTGTGCGGCGCGAGCGGCATCGGCCACTTCGTCCACGTCGGGCAGATCGGCGACTTCGGGATTGCGAATGAGAAAGACGATGCTGGTGATCAGCCCGCCCCAGACGATTCCGATCGCGATGAGGAACAGAACAATCGCAGTCCCGGTCATCGGACGCCTCCCGTCACCGGTGCTGCGGAGTCGATCTCGGGCCACGCACGGAACGACGCATCGTCCCGACCACGCCACGGAATCGCGGTGAACCCGATCGCCAGGACCACCAGGAGCGCCACCGTGCCCCATCCGAACACGCCGACATACCAGGTGGGGTAGCCCTCATAGCCTTCGGAGATGAGGTCGTACACCTTCTGGATCAACATCACGCCCAGAAACACCGGCGCGTAGACGCCGATCACCGGGATCCACCATTTTCCGACCTTGAACGTCGACACCATGGACAGGTGTGTCCGAAGCATCTCGATGGTGCGCGCCAGCCAGACTGTGATCACACACATCGCGATGGCGGACACGACGATGCCGATGTTGTTCGCGAACTGGTCGACGGTGTCGAGCGCGATGAGTCCGGTGGTGGTGGAGAACAGCGCGAACGAGACGATCGCACAGGTCACGCCGACTGTCACGGCGGCCGTCGTGCGGGACAGGCCGAACTTCTCCTGGAGCGCAACGGACACGCCGAGCACAAGGGAGATCAGCGACGTGAAGCCGGCGATGGCGAGAGATCCGAAGAACAGCGCGCCGAACAACGCACTGCCCGGCATCTCGGAGATGACCGCGGGGAAGGTGATGAACGACAGTGTTGGTCCGGTGATGCCTTCCAGATCCCCGACGGCCACGTTCTGCTGGTGCGCGAGGAAGCCGAGAGTCGAGAAGACGCCGATACCCGCGAGGATCTCGAACGACGAGTTCGCGAAGCCGACGACCAGACCCGACGACGTCATGTTCGCCTTGCGACGCTGGAACGACGCATACGAGATCATGATGCCGAACGCGATCGACATGGAGAAGAAGATCTGGCTGTAGGCGGCTATCCACACGTTGAGGTCGCTCAGTGCACTCCAGTCCGGTGAGAACAGTGCATTGAGGCCGTCCGACGCGCCGGGCAGGGTGAGCGCCTTGATGACCAGCGCCGAAAAGCCGAGGACGAGCAGCGGGAGGCCGATGACGTTCAGCTTCTCCACGCCCTTGGCCACGCCGAGCGCGAGGATCACGATGATCGCGCCCCAGACCGCGAGCAGAGGCCAGGCGACGCCGCCGACCAGTTGAGTGGAGACACCGGGATCACCGACCTTCAGGTATTCCCCGACGAAGAACCCTGCGGAATCATCGCCCCAGGTGGTCCCGAACGAGAAGTAGAAGTAGCTCAGCGACCAGGCGATGATCACCGCGTAATACGTCGCGATGACGAAGAGTATCGCGGTCTGAAACCAGCCCAGAGCTTCGGCCTTGCGCCACATGCGACGGAAGGCCAAGGGTGCAGCCGCGCGAAAACGGTGCCCCACTGCGTAGTCGAGAAAGAGGATTGGAATGCCCGCGGTGACGAGCGCTATGAGATACGGGACGAGGAAGGCTCCGCCTCCCCCTTCGTAGGCCACACCCGGGAATCTCCAGATGTTGCCCAGTCCCACTGCGGACCCGACCGCGGCGAGGATGAAGCCGCGATTACTGGTCCACGTCTCCCGCCCTTCGGTGGGGGCGGTCGACTGAACTTCGGTCACTGTTGTGACTCCCTTCACATTGTCGGTGCGTGACGACGCTAGCGCATCACCGTGGATTCGATCAGCGGATCACGAAAGCCGTTGTGCGAGAACACTAATTCCCCGCTCATTCGCTCGACGCCACGACACTTCGAGGCACCGCCGGAATTAAACGGACCACGGTCCGGTTACTATTGGCGAGACCGGCGCGACAGGCGGCGGAATGTGAGAGAGCGAGAAGTCCATGCAGTTCGGCATCTTCAGCGTCGGCGACGTGACCGCCGACCCCACAACCGGTGTCACGGTCAGCGAACACGAGCGCATCAAGGCGATGACTGCGATCGCGCTGAAGGCCGAGGAAGTGGGCCTCGACGTCTTCGCGACCGGCGAGCACCACAATCCTCCGTTCGTCCCGAGTTCGCCGACGACCATGCTCGGGTGGATCGCCGCCCGCACCGAGCGCCTCCAGCTCTCGACCGCGACGACGCTTATCACCACGAACGACCCGGTGAAGATCGCCGAGGACTTCGCGATGCTGCAGCATCTTGCCGACGGTCGGGTCGATGTGACGTTGGGGCGCGGCAACACCGGACCCGTGTATCCGTGGTTCGGCAAGGACATCCGCAAGGGCATCCCGCTCGCCATCGAGAACTACCACCTGCTGCGTCGCCTGTGGCGAGAGAAGGTCGTCGACTGGGAGGGCGAGTTCCGCACTCCCCTGCAGGGTTACACCTCGACGCCCGCTCCGTTGGACGGCACGCCGCCGTTCGTCTGGCACGGATCGATCCGCTCCCCGGAGATCGCCGAACAGGCCGCGTTCTACGGCGACGGGTTCTTCCACAACAACATCTTCTGGAATAAGGAGCACACCGAGCAGATGGTGAATCTGTACCGGCAGCGCTTCGAGCACTACGGACACGGCTCGGCAGACCAGGCGATCGTCGGGCTCGGCGGCCAGGTGTTCATGGCCGAGACCGAAGCCGAGGCCAAGCGCAGGTTCCGCCCGTACTTCGACAACGCGCCGGTCTACGGACACGGTCCGTCGATGGAGGACTTCACGGATATGACGCCGTTGACCGTCGGCACTCCGGAGATGGTGATCGAGAAGACGTTGAGCTTCGCCGACTACGCGGGCGACTACCAGCGCCAGTTGTTCCTGCTCGATCACGCGGGTCTTCCGCTGGAGCAGGTCCTCGAGCAGGTCGAGATGCTCGGTCGCGAGGTGGTCCCCACTCTGCGCGCCGAGTTCGAGCGGCGGCGTCCGGCACATGTGCCATCCGATCCGCCGAGCCACGCCGCACTCGTCGAGGCCGGACCGGACAGTCCGTTCC
Source organism: Gordonia malaquae NBRC 108250 (assembly GCF_000344135.1). Classification (GTDB taxonomy): domain Bacteria; phylum Actinomycetota; class Actinomycetes; order Mycobacteriales; family Mycobacteriaceae; genus Gordonia; species Gordonia malaquae. The sequence continues at coordinate 66,769 of NZ_BAOP01000002.1, forward strand.
ACCAGGTGATCCCGTCGCAGAATCTGACCGCGGGAGCACAGGCATGAGCCGGCGCGTCGTAGTCGTCAACGCGGGCGTGTCCGCTGCGTCGTCGACGCGTCTGCTCGCCGAACAGTTGGCGGGCGCAGTGACGGCGGCGGTGTCGGCACGTGGCGAGAGCGTCGACATCGAGTACATCGACGTCGCGTCGCTCGCAGGTGACCTGGCGACCGCCGTCACCTCGGGCGTCATGTCCCCCAAGGTCCGGTCGGCACAGGATCTGATCGCCGAGGCCGACGGCCTGATCGTGGCGACTCCGGTGTTCGCGGCGTCGTACAGCGGCATCTTCAAGATGTTCTTCGACGTCCTCGACCCGGACGCCCTGACCGGTGTCCCGGTCCTGGCTGCGGCGACCGCAGGCACTGCGCGGCACTCGCTCGTGATCGATCACGCGATCCGTCCGCTCCTCGCCTATCTGCGGGCCGACGTCTTGCCGACCGGCACATTCGCCGCGACCGAGGACTTCGGGTCACCCGAGCTGAGCGGCCGCATCAGCCGAGCCGGCGCCGAACTCGCCGCGCGCCTGGTCGCCAGCGGCTCGGTGGCGGGCTTCGGCGGGCCGACCGATGTCGGCGCTGCGCCGCGGCGCAGTGGAAGCACCACCGACCTCGGACCGGTCACCGACTTCGCGACCCTGCTGCAGGGCCACACCGGCGACTGAGCGCGACCATCGGCGTCGCCGAAGCGCTGCGGTGCACGTACCCCTCGTCCGTGCACTGCAGCGCTTCGGTCATGCGCTGAACGACCGTCCGACGCGGACGTCGGTGTCACGCATGTGGGACGCGGCCTTCGACACCCCGACCCCGAGCCCGTCGAGTTGCGCTCTCGCATCGGCGAACAGCCGGTCCCACTGGACCTGTGCCTGCTGGTACGACGCTGCGCCGCCCGAGTCCCAGTGGCTGGCGAGCGCCGTCACCTGCCGCTTGAGCTGCCCCGACAGCTCTTCGAGTCGCTGAAACTGTCCACGCAGATCCCCCGACAGCGTGTCCAGTCCGGCGAAGTCATAGCGGATCACTCCCCCTGTGCTCATCCTTCTTCCTCCCCTTTGTCGTGTCGTCTGTTGTCAGATGCTGATCGTGGAGCCGGTCGACCCGCCGACGAAGGCGGCCGCGGACGCGTCCTGATCGTCGTAGCCGCGGAAGCCGCTCGTCAGTTTGGTCTCGATCTCGTCGAGGGCCTGCTGCAGCCGCGTCGCGGTGCCGTGCCAATCGGTGTGCGAGCCTTCGAACGACGTCGACGCTCGCCCGCTCCAGGTGCCGACGCCGTTGGCCGCCGACGACTGAATCCGGCTGATGATCCCCTGCATCTCGGCGACGATCCCTTTGATCGACGACGCGGATGCCTGGGAGGCACCGACGTCGACGTTGAGTCCGCTGGTCATGTGTGTTCCTTTCCTGTGCGCCGGATCAGACGGATTCGGCGAGGTCTGTGTCCCCGGCGACGAGCCGGAGGTCGACGTCGACGCCGAACGGCTGCGCGAGCAGCGCCGCCAGATCGGCGTCCGACGTGCTGGGGTGCGGTTCGGCGTCGACCGTGTGAACCGTGTCCACGGCACGCATGGTCGGCGACTCGACGGGACGCGCCGTTCCGGCGGCCGCGAGCGGCGCCAGCGGCACACCACCGGTGCCGGTCGACGACACTGCGGACACCGTCGACTTCGGCTCGGCCGGTTCCACCGACACGCTCGCGTTGCTGGTGGTCGGGCAGTCGGCGAGCCGTATCGGCTGGTCAGGCACGCTGACCGACGGCGTCGAGCCGGACGGGACCGAACCGAGCGACGCCGGTTTGACCGTCCCCGGCTGGGTCGTCGGCGGCGTTGACGTCGACTGCGGTGATGCCGGCGGTGTTCCCGTCGACGGCGTGCACGACGAACAGCACGTGGCCTTGGTCCCGGTGATCGGAGGCCCAACACCCGTCGGTGCAGTAACCGTCGGTGCGGCACCCGTTGTCCCGCCGAGCATCGATCCGACTACCGACAGTCCTGCGGAGATGAGTGGTCCGGCCTTACCGAGCAGCCCGGAGAGTGCGTCCCCCGACGGCACACCTCCGGGCGTCGGGACCTTCCCCACCGGGACCGGTTTCCCGGTGGCGGCGAGCTTTGCGGTCGGCGCAGCCAGCTGAGCGCGTGTCGACGCCACTATCGCGAGCCCCTGAGCGAGTCCGTCCGCGGCGATCCCCAGTGCGGCCAGCTGACCGGGCGGTGTCGCCAGAGTCGGCGCGGTCGCGGCGAGCAGGCCCACGGTCTTTGCGACGACTCCCTGCAGTGCGGTCATTCCCGCCCCGACGATTCCGGCCGCGACGGTGACGTCACCAGCCATCGAAGTCCCCTGTGCCGCGATGAGACCCGACTCGGCGGCGGTGCTCGAGGCCTTCGCTATCGCGGCAGTCCCGGCCGTCCCCTGCCATTGGCCGTCCACCGATGAGATCGCCTTGAGCAAGGCTGCCGCGCCGCTGTCCATCAGTCCGGACAGGCTGGTCAGCGACTCGACGGGATTTCCGGGCCCGGAGAGTCTGCCGGTGCCGAACGTTCCGAGCAGGTCGATGATCGGTTTGACGAGCGCGGCCGGGTCGAGACCCGGAAGCATCGGCAGCGCGGGCAGGTCGATTCCCGGCAGTTCGGGGAAACGGACCTGCAGCGGTGCCGGTGTCGGGTCGAGGCCGAGGTCGTCGAGAACGTCGGTCACCGGGCGATCGAGTAGCGCGGTGATCCCCGACGGTGCGAGCACGTCCCCGACGGTGAACGCGCTGTCCGACGGCTCGTCGCAGGTCATCGGGGTCCCAATCGCGTTCCGGCGGCGATGTCCGTCGCGGTGAAGTCGGCCAGGCCCGCCGCCGCGGCCGCTGCGGTCGCGTAGTGGACGGCGGCGATCTGGCTGACGGCCCGCAGGTGATTCGATTCGGCGACGGCGTACGCTGCGAGGAATTCCTGGCCGATCAGCCCGAATGCCGCTGTCATCGCGGCGACCTGTGCGACATCGGCAGCCGCCGCGCCCGCTGTCGCGGCGCCGAGCGCGGCCGAGGTCGATCCGAAAGCCTCGAGTGCCGCAGGCACCACGTGCACCTGTCCGTTCATGCTCGCTCCTCCGACTGGGGTTCTTGCAAGGTTGGACGCACGGAATCGCCGTTCGGTTCCATCGACACGCCCGGCGCATCCGTCCCGGCGAGTTCGGCGAAGTCTGCGACGAAGGCGGCCATGATGTCGGCTCGTTCGGTGAAAACCCTGGTGGCAGCCCGTACCGCGGTCCGCACGATGAGATCGGCGAGCGCAGCCGGTTGGCCGCTTCCGGCCCCGGGAAGCAGTGTCAGGCCCGTCATCGCACCGGTCACGTCGACGTCGACGGTGACACGACCGTCGTCACTGGTCTCCGTGACCGAGAGCTCGTTCAGCCGAGCATGCACGCCCTCGAGTGCCTGGAGCTGACGTTCAGCCCGCTGTTGAACCTCGTCCATCGTGATCATCGTCGTGCCCCTGCGGCATCGAGTCGCTCCTCTGAGGCGACGAGGTCGGCACGCGACGGAAGTCCCAGCAGCGACAACGTCTCGTCCGGGACGCCCTGCTGCGTGAGCGCGGCACGCCTGCGGACCCCGGCGGTGACGCCTGCGAACCGGCACAGGGCGAGGATGTCGGCGGCCAGCCCGTCCGGATCTCGTCTGCACTGCGCCGGTTCGAGCCGTATTGCGACGGGCAGTCCGGTCGACGTGCACGTCACACTGATACCGCCTCCACGGGATCTGACCGTCGTCAGGCCGTCTGCGCTGTCGGAGTTCTCGTTTGTGGTCCTCATGAAAGGTCAGACGCACGAAAGGCGATTTCGGTTCCATTTCGTTTTCTACGGGCATGTCGCGTTTATGCCGGAGTAGCGTTCCGGCCACTGCCCGCGTTCACGTACCCAGGGGGATCCATGACGACCGACCAGAGCGCGCCCACCGCCCACGATCCGCAGTCCCCGCCATGGCTCCGACCTGCGACGTTGCACCAGACGCCCACGGTCGACCACGGATTCGCGCCGGGCGAGATGGATCTGTCCGGCATCGTTCCGCCGGGATCGACTCCCGCACCCGCCCCGATCCCGGTTCCGGTCCGTCCGCCGTCGGCAACGCCCGCTCCCCGACCCGCCCCGCCTCCGGTCCAGCGCGGCCCGATGGGTCCGACACTGGACGAGGTCGGACTGATCCGGAAGGCTCGGCGCGCTCCCGCGCACGGGTGGCGGCGTGCGGTCCACACGCTCACGGCGGGCGCTGTCAATCCGGGCGAGTCGCCGGCCGACCTCGAGTACCGCGACCTGCTCGAACGCGTCCGACAGCCGGTCCGCGGCGACTACCGCATCGCGGTCCTGTCGCTCAAAGGCGGAGTCGGCAAGACCACGACGACCGTCGGACTCGGGTCGACGTTCGCATCGCTGCGCGGCGATCGGGTGATCGCCGTCGACGCCAACCCCGACCTCGGCACGTTGGCGCAGCGTGTCCCGACGCAGACGGCGTCGACTGTCCGCGATCTGCTCGCCGATCCGGTGGTCGCCCGTTACTCGGACGTCCGCGCTCATACGTCGCAGGCCCCGAGCCGTCTCGAAGTGCTCGCTTCCGAACGAGACCCCGCCGCGGCGGAGGCCTTCAACGACGTCGAGTACCGCGGCGTCATGGCGATCCTTCAGCGGTTCTACAACATCATCCTGACCGACTGCGGCACCGGAATGTCGAACAGCTCCATGCGTGGAGTCCTCGATCTGGCGGACGCGATCGTGCTTGTCAGCTCACCCGCGTTGGACGGGGCACGCAGTGCGGGGGCAACGCTCGACTGGCTGCACGGGCACGGTTACGGGCACCTGATCCCGCGGTGTGTCGTCGTGCTCAGTTCGGCGCGGCCCGGGTCGTCGTCGATCGACATCGGCAACCTCACGCAGCATTTCCTGACGCGGTGCCGGGCGGTGCAGACCGTCGCGTTCGATGATCACCTCGCCGAAGGCGCCGACGTCGATCTCGATCTTCTCGGCAAGGCGGCGAAGCGGTCGTTCGTGGAGTTGGCGGCGACGATCGCCGACGACTTCGGCGGCACCGCCCTTCGACGACGGCCGCCGTTCGAGGGGTGACCCGAGTACCGGTTCAGGCCGCGGAACGGTCCTCCACCTCGGTCGAGGAGGCGGGGACCACCTGCGCGAATCCCGGGCGGGCACGCCCGACGAACGACCTGAACCAGGAGGCGACGGCCGCGGCCTGATTGCGGAATCCGACCAGGTAGTACAGGTGGACACCGAGCCACGTGATCCAGCCGAGGGCACCGGTCAGCGTGATCCCGAACGGGGCGTCGACCACCGCGTTGTGCCTGTTGACAACGGCCATGCTGCCTTTGTCGAGGTACACAAACTCGGTGCCGGAGGGCTTCTTGCCGCGGATCACGTCGGCGACGAACCTGCCTTGCTGCATGGCGACCGGGCTCTGTCCCGGGTAGCCCTTGAGACTCGTCATGTCGCCGATGGCGAAGACGTCGTCGCGGTCGCCGACAGTCAGATCGTCGTTCACGAGGAGACGCCCGGCCCGATCGGTGGCGCACCCGGTGGCATCGGCCATCACCTTCGCCAGCCCGGTCGCCTGCACACCGGCCGACCAGACGACGGTCCGAGACTCGAGAACCCGCTCGTCGGCTCCGCTGCGCACAGTCACCCGACCGTCGCTGATGTCGGTGACGACGGTGCCGGTGAGCACCTCGACGCCCGAGCGCTCGAGGGTGCGGCGGGCGAACGTCGACAGTTTCCCGCCGTACACCGGCAGAACGTCGTCCGCGCCCTCGACGAGGTACACCTTCGCGGGCACGTCGGTGAAGTGCCTGGTGCTCAGCTCGCGGATCTGACCTGCGATCTCCACACCGGTCGCGCCTGCTCCGACCACGACGTAGGTGTGCGCGTCGGCTTCGCCCGCGGGCTGCGCGAAGCAGTCCAGCAGATGCGCCCTCAGCGTGACGGCGTCGTCGAGGGTCTTGAGGGAGAACGTCCGGTCGGCCCACTCATCGTGCCCGAAGTAGCCCTGGGCCACTCCGGCAGCGGCGACGAGGCTGCGGTAGCCGAGCTCTTCGACTCCGGCGTCGGTGCGGTAGGTGATCACCTTGTTCTGCGCGTCGACGGCGGTCACGTATCCACGGACCACCGAGACGCTGTCGCGGCTCGCCAGAACGTCGGCGATGTTCGGCGCGATCTCCTCCGACTCCAGTACACCGGTGGCGACTTGATACAGCAGCGGCTGGAAGAGGTGCTCATCGGTCGCCGAGATCAGCACGGTCTCGACCTTCGACTTCGCGAGCCGCTTGGCGGCGGCGAGTCCGCCGAATCCGGAACCGATGACGACGACGTCCGTGGTGCGCATTTCCCTCACTCCTTATCGGGTGGAACCTTCTACAACCAGGGTGCTAGAACCATCACGCATCAACAAGCTCGTCGAACAGGCGATACCTACTGGTTTCAATCTGCTTTGTTCATACAATGACGGAATGGAGTTTCGACAGCTCGAGTATGTGGCCGCCGTTGCGGAGACCGGCGGCTTCTCCCGCGCCGCCCAGCGTTGTTTCGTGTCGCAGTCCGCGATCAGCCACCAGGTCGCCGCCCTGGAACGCGAGCTCGGCACCGAACTGTTCGACCGCAGTCAGCGTCGCGTCCGGCTCACCGAGGCCGGAGAGACTCTACTCCCGTTCGCCCGAGACCTCTTGGCGATGCGCGACGCAGCGATCGCCGCCACCGCGCCGCGCCCCGAACGGGTTCGGATCGCAGCCAACATGTCGTTCGCCCGCTCCGCCCTCGCCGCTGTCTCCGCGGTCCGAGAACAGCACCCGGAGGCCGAGATCGACTTCCTCATCAAACCGTTCACACAACGCATCGACGCCGTCGCGTCAGGGGAGGCCGATCTCGCACTGATCCGCGGGACCGTCGACCGCGACAACCTGTATCTGGATCCCCTGTGGGTGGACCAGCCAGTGATCGCGTTCAACTCGCGCCACCCGTTGGCCGCGGGCGGGCAGGCGCCAAGTCCGAACGATCTCGCCGCCTATCCCCTGCTTCTCCCGCCACCCGAGCGCCAGGTGCTCCTCCACCGGCTTGTCCAGCAGGCATTCAATCGCGCCGACGCGGAGATTCGGTTCGGTCCGGAGATCCGCGAGGGCCATTCGGTGGCGTTCGAACTCGTCAATCGCCCCGAGGCGTGGACCGTGCTGTACGAGGACCCGCTGCAGCCGGGCATCTCCTGCAGACGCAGTTTGAGCTTCACCCTGCCCGTGTCCGCCGTCCTGCGGGTGGATGCGAAGCCGAACGCCCTGGTGGCAGAGCTCCTCACCGAGCTGTCGGGCGGGTTCCGCCGGAACTGATCTGCGCCGAACCTCCCACCAATCGGACCCTATCAGTTGACCTGAGTCACACTCGCCGCTAATTTCGTTTCGAGATAGAACGTAATTACCGACGGGAGTCGACCGTGCCAGACATCACCACGACCGCCGATCTGCTCCGCGCGCGCCGAGACGACGACGCACCAGCACTCTTGTTCGGCGACGACGAGTGGACCTGGTCGCAGTTCGTCGCCGAGTGTGAACGACGAGCCGTGGCCATGCGCGCCGTGCACGCCCAGCTGCACGCCGACACGCCGTGGCATATCGGCGTGCTCATGGACAACAGCCCCGAGTATCTGTTCCTGATCGGTGGGGCCGCACTCGCCGGCGCGACGATAGTCGGCGTCAACCCCACTCGGCGCGGCGCCGAACTCGTCGCGGACGTCGCCCGCACCGACTGCGCTCTCGTGATCGTCGGCCCGTCGCAGTCTGAGGTGGCCGCCGACCTCGACGGCCACGTGCGCTCGGTCTTCACAGACTCCGACGACTACCGGCGGCTACTCGACGTGCAACCGGACGTCACGGCGGAGGGCCCGGACAACCACACCCTTCTGCTGCTGTTCACGTCGGGCTCGACCGGGGCGCCCAAGGCCGTCAAGTGCAGTTCGGCGCGACTCGCCGCCATCGGCATGTTGAACGTGCACGGCATGCGCCGCGATGACGTCGCCTACAACGCCATGCCGCTGTTCCACGGCAACGCGGTGATGAGTGCGTGGGCGCCCATCCTCGGAGTCGGCGGCACATACGCCCTCCGCGACAAGTTCTCCGCCTCCGGCTTCCTGCCCGACGTGCAGCGGTTCGGAGCGACGTTCTTCAACTACGTCGGACGATCGCTCGCCTACATCCTCGCGCAGCCCGAACGCGTCGAGGAACGCGCAACCGAGCTCAGGTTCGGGTGGGGAACGGAGGCGTCCGCACGCGACCGCGAAGAGTTCGAACGACGGTTCGGCGTACCAGTCACCGAGTCGTACGGTTCGTCGGAAGGCGTGTGCGTGATCGTTCGCGACGCGTCGACACCGCGTGGTGCACTCGGCACGCCGAACCCGATGCTCGGCATGACGATCGTGAACGACGACGGTCGAGAGTGCCCCGACGCCGTCCTGACCGCCGACGGAACACTCCTCAACGGTGCGGAGGCCATCGGAGAGATCGTCGCCCGCGGCGGCGGCGACCGCTTCGAGGGCTACTACAACAACGCCGAAGCCACGGCCGAGAAGATCCGCGACGGCGACTACTGGTCGGGCGACCTCGCCTACCGGACGCCCGACGGCGTCTATTGGTTCGCCGGTCGGACCAACGACTGGATACGCGTCGATTCGGAGAACTTCTCCACGGCCCCGCTGGAGCGCATCATCGCGCGCTTCGACGGCGTCCGCGGCGTGAGCGCCTACGCCGTCCCCGATCCGCAGACCGGCGACCGGGTGATGGCGGCGCTGGAGACCGATCAGTCGTTCGATCCAGGCGCATTCGCCGCCTTCCTGGACGCCCAGCCAGACATGGGCTCCAAGTGGACGCCGCATCTCCTCCGGCTGACCGAACGGTTCCCGCTGACCGCCACACGGAAGATCGACAAGACCTCGCTGCGCCGGGCCGCATGGCACACGCCCGACCGTGTGCTGATCCGAGACGGCGCCCGCTACGTCCCGCTCGACGCACGGGCCAGAGCAGCACTTGAAGCCGCGTTCGCCGAACACGACCGCACCCATCTGATTCCGAACTGACAACCACCCGACCACCGAAGACAAGGACAGCCCCCGATGTCGAAGATCACCATCAATCAAGAAGCACTGTGCGACGTCATCCGAGCACGCATCGAACGGACCACGAATCCCCGACACCGCACGATGCTTGAACGAATGCTCGAGCATGCGCACTACGAGCACCAGGGCCATCTCGACGGCCTGATGGGGACTCTTGGCCCCACCACGAACTACCACTTCTGGAACATGGAGGGCGATGTCGGTCCCAAGGGGCTCGACGGCGTCCGCGCGTACTACTCACACCTCGTCGAGGCGAACGCCCACATCCTCGAGTTCGACTGCGACCGCATGCTCGTCGACGACGACTGCATCGTCATCGAGGGCTGGTTGACCATGATCTCACCGGGCGCGTACGTGGCTGAGAACCCGAACGCGGCCGCGTTCGCAGACGTCACCAAGAACTACCTGGTCAAGATGCGGAATGTGATCTTCTGGCCGTTCGACGAGAACCTCTACATCGTCGGGGAGGACTCGTACACGGGTGGGCCGATGGAGTTCCGCGAGCTCGCAGACGACGAACTCCCCGATGCGTTCCGCGCGCTGATCGCCTGACACTGGGAAGGTCGCGCATCAGCAGGGAACGAGGATGCTCCACAGCGCGCGGTGAAGGTCCGATCGCCATTGGTCGTCGAGGGCCTTCACCCCGCGCAGCATGACGGCCATCAGGGTCGCACCGAACGCGGCTTCGATGAGCAGCGACGGATCGGGCTCGATGGTCACCTCGTCGCGTGCGGCCGCGAGAGTGAGCCGTTCGGTCAGGTCCTCCCACACTGCGAATCGCAAGCGGTCGGTCACTTCGCGCTGCAGGTCGTCGTCGTCGGCCAGTTCGCTGAAGACACCCATCAGAGCTCGGCGCATCGCGGCGTCGGAGAACAGGCTCGCGCAGCCGTCGATGACCGAGTCGAGCTCGTCGTCGAGGGTCGCATGAGGATTCCGAGGCGGGATCGCGACCTCGACCGGGAACACCACCCGATGGACGAGATGCGACTTGCTGGGCCAGCGACGGCGGATGGCGGGGACGGAGGTGCCCGCACGTGCGGCTACTTCGGTGAAAGTGAGGCCGGCGTATCCGACTTCGGCGATCACGTCTCGCGCTGCGTCGAGAACCGCGGCATCGATGCGAGTGTCACGTGGACGCCCAGCTGTCGTGTCGGTCGCCATCGTCGTCCTTTCGCCTGATCGAACGAATCGCCGGGTTGTCTCTGTTCTCACCCCCAGTCCCGGTTGACGAGATCCGGGCCGTGGCATAGATTACGTTACCAGTCGGAATGTATTGCGATCGTCTCCCGAACGGTTGAATCACACGCTTAAGGCTCCCTCCCAAAAGCCCCGACCAGGGCCGGGCCGTGCAGATGCGCGGCCCGGCCCCGCCCGCGGATCGCGTCCGGGTCAATCCCCGCAGCAGCCGCCGCGCAGCTCCGATTCGTCCCGTACATCACGCGTCAGGGCGCTTCGGGCCGCCCACTCCGACTCCGGCGGGTAATCGACGCGCATCAGGCAGAGGCCACGAGCCTGAGCGACCGGCACCTGAGCCGATCGTTCTCTCTCGGCCAGCAGTCCCACGCACCAGTCGAGATCGCGCCGCCCGTCGCCGACGACGGCGACTGCTCCGACGAGCGAACGGACCATGGACCAACAGAAGGCGTCGGCCCGCACGCGTGCCACCAGCACACCCGCGTCGTCGCGACGCCACGAGAACTCCTGGAGCTCCCGGATCGTCGTCGATCCCTCCCGGAACCGACAGAAGGCCGCGAAGTCGTTGAGTCCCACCAGCGACGCGGACGCGGCATTCATCAGATCGACGTCCAGGTGTCGCGGCCAGTCCGCAGTCATGCGAGCAGAGGTCGGTTCGGCGCCCCACAGCGCATCGGCGAGGCGGTACTCGTAGGTTCGAGCCAGTGCAGCGAACCGTGCGTCGAAGTCCGTGGAGACCTGCTCGACGGCCTTCACACGGACGTCGTCCGGCAGCATCTTGGCGAGACGACGGACGAGGCGCGACGGGTCACCGTCGATCGACCTCGACTGTAGTGAGTCGACCGGTACGTCGCAGTGCACTACTTGTCCGGATGCGTGAACACCGGCATCGGTCCGGCCCGCAACGGTCAGCCGAACGGGCGATCGCAGCACCGTGGACAGTGTGGTCTCGATGGTCTCCTGGACGGTGCGCCGTCCGGGCTGAGTGGCCCAGCCCGAGAAGTCGGTGCCGTCGTACCCGATCCGCATGCGCAGACGACACTGCCCGCCCTCGTCATCGACGAGGGCGGGCAGTTGCGCGTGCTGAGGAATCAGTCTTCCTGCTGCGACGGCGGCAGGGAGTAACCTGCAGCCTCCGCGTCCGCCTCAGTGGCGAACCAGATCTCCGCGACGGTCGACTCGTAGAAACGAGTGCCGGGGCGGTGGTACAGCTTCGACTGAGCGTTGCCCTTGATCGGGAAACCCTCGGGCGCAGCGTCGCCTTCGATCGGCTCATGCGAGCCGGCCGGAGCGTCGGCTGCGGTGTCGGCGACAGCTGCGGGAGCCTCGGCGGCCGGAGCCTCCTCCGCTGCCTTCGCCTTCGACGCCGCTGCGCGAGCGACACGGTTGGCCTCGTTCGATGCGGTCGACTCGCGAACCAGCTCGATCACTGCCATGGGGGCGTTGTCGCCCTTGCGCGGCAGCGTCTTGATGATGCGGGTGTAGCCGCCCGGACGCTCGGCGAAGTGCGGGCCGATCTCCGCGAACAGCGTGTGAACGATGTCCTTGTCGCGGATGTCCTTCATGACCTCGCGACGGTTGGCCAGCTGGCCGGCCTTCGCGTGGGTGATCAGCTTCTCGGCGTACGGACGGAGCCGCTTGGCCTTCGCTTCGGTGGTGGTGATGCGGCCGTGCTCGAAGAGCGCCGTGGCGAGGTTCGCCAGGATCGCCTTCTGGTGGCTGGCCGACCCGCCGAGGCGGGCACCCTTAGTGGGCTTGGGCATTTCTCTCTCCTAGGAGGGGACTGACCGATCTCGCGACCGGGAAGTCGTAGTGGTTCTTGCAGCCCTTACAGCTGTTCGGTCTCCGCGAAATCTTCACCGGAGTCGGCGTCGTACGACGCCTCGTCCGTCCACGTGCCGGTGGCCGGGTCGTAACCGGCGACCTGCGACGGGTCGAAGCTGGCCGGGCTGTCCTTGAGGGACAGACCAAGACCGTGGAGCTTCACCTTCACCTCGTCGATCGACTTCTGACCGAAGTTGCGGATGTCGAGCAGATCCGACTCGGTACGTGCAACGAGCTCGCCGACGGTGTGGACACCTTCGCGCTTGAGGCAGTTGTACGAACGGACGGTCAGCTCCAGATCCTCGATCGGCAGCGTGAACGCAGCGATGTGATCGGCCTCGGCGGGCGAGGGTCCGATCTCGATGCCCTCGGCCTCGACGTTGAGCTCACGAGCCAGGCCGAAGAGCTCGACCAGGGTCTTACCGGCCGACGCCAGGGCGTCGCGCGCGGTGATGGAGTTCTTCGTCTCCACGTCGAGCACCAGACGATCGAAGTCGGTGCGCTGCTCGACGCGGGTGGCCTCGACCTTGTAGGTCACCTTCAGGACCGGCGAGTAGATCGAGTCGACCGGGATGCGGCCGATCTCTGCGCCGGAGGCCTTGTTCTGCACGGCCGGAACGTAACCGCGGCCCCGCTCGACGACGAGCTCGATCTCGAGCTTGCCCTTGTCGTTGAGGGTTGCGATGTGCAGGTCGGGGTTGTGAACCGTGACGCCTGCGGGCGGCACGATGTCGGCGCCGGTGACGGCTCCCGGACCCTGCTTACGGACGTACATGGTGACCGGCTCGTCCTCTTCCGAGCTGACCACGAGACCCTTGAGGTTCAGGATGATGTTGGTGACATCCTCCTTCACCCCGGGGACGGTGGTGAACTCGTGCAGGACACCGTCGATGCGGATGCTGGTGACCGCAGCGCCCGGGATGGACGACAGCAGCGTGCGCCGCAGCGAGTTGCCGAGGGTGTAACCGAAGCCCGGCTCGAGGGGTTCGATGGTGAACTTCGAGCGGTTCTCGGCCAGCACCTCTTCGGAGAGGGTGGGTCGCTGTGAGATGAGCATGTGGTGATTTCTCCTTCGTGCCGACCACTATTTGACGGCGTGAAAGCGGATCTGAACAGCGTGTGCTGTCAGATTTACTTCGAGTAGTACTCGACGATGAGCTGTTCGGTCAGCGGGACGTCGATCTGAGCACGCTCAGGCACCGAGTGCACGAGGATGCGCAGCGTCGACGGAACCACCTGCAGCCAGGCCGGAGGGGTCCGGTCGCCGACGGTCTCCAGAGAGATCTGGAACGGCGTCGACTGCAGCGACTTCTGACGAACGTCGATGATGTCGTACTGGCTCACGCGGTAGCTGGGCACGTCCACGCGGACACCGTTGACGGTGAAGTGGCCGTGGCTGACCATCTGGCGAGCCTGACGACGCGTGCGGGCGATGCCTGCACGGTAGACGACGTTGTCGAGACGGGTCTCGAGAATCTGGAGCAGCACGTCGCCGGTCTTACCCGAGCGGCGGTTGGCCTCCTCGTAGTAACGACGGAACTGCTTCTCCATGACGCCGTAGGTGAAGCGAGCCTTCTGCTTCTCCTGGAGCTGGAGCAGGTACTCCGACTCCTTGATGCGTGCGCGGCCATGCTGGCCGGGCGGGTAGGGGCGACGCTCGAACGATGCGTCGCCGCCGATCAGGTCGACGCGAAGACGACGGGACTTCTTGGTGGCGGGGCCGGTATAACGAGCCATGTCTTATCTCTTCCTTTCCGCTTAGACCCGGCGCCGCTTGGGCGGGCGGCAGCCGTTGTGCGGCTGCGGGGTCACGTCGGAGATGGTGCCGACCTCGAGGCCGGCGGCCTGCAGCGAACGGATAGCGGTCTCGCGACCCGAACCCGGTCCCTTGACGAACACGTCGACCTTCTTGACGCCGTTCTCCTGAGCCTTGCGAGCGGCGTTCTCGGCAGCGAGCTGCGCGGCGAACGGGGTGCTCTTACGCGAGCCCTTGAAGCCCACGTGGCCGGACGACGCCCAGCTGATCACGTTGCCCTCGGGGTCGGTGATCGAGACGATGGTGTTGTTGAACGTCGACTTGATGTGCGCGTGGCCCAGCGGGACGTTCTTCTTATCGCGACGGCGGGTGCCCTTCTTCGGGCCTGCGCTACGTGACTTCGGAGGCATTACTTCTTCTTCCCGGCGATGGTCTTCTTCGGGCCCTTGCGAGTGCGGGCATTGGTCTTGGTGCGCTGACCATGGACCGGCAGGCCGCGACGGTGGCGCAGACCCTGGTAGCAGCCGATCTCGATCTTGCGACGGATGTCGGCCTGCACCTCGCGACGGAGGTCACCCTCCACCTTCACCGAGGCTTCGATGTATTCGCGCAGCTTCGAGACGTCTGCGTCGGTCAGATCCTTCGCGCGCAGATCGGCCGAGAGACCGGTGGCGGCGATGATCTCCTTGGAGGTGGTACGACCAACTCCGTAGATGTACGTGAGTGCGATCTCCAGCCGCTTTTCGCGGGGAAGATCCACACCTGCAACACGTGCCATGTGGGGCGTTCCTTCTGTATCTCAGAGGTCTGCTTCCAGTCCGTCCCGAACTCATGCGTCGGGCCCCGGCCTCTGAACCGGGGGTCGGTGTCCACGCGTCTGCGGACACTGGTTCTGGAAGTTCATACGCGGTATTCAGTTGTGTGTTTCAAGCGACCTGTAAAAGGCGCTGATCAGCCCTGACGCTGCTTGTGACGCAGGTTCTCGCAGATCACCATGACCCGGCCGTTACGACGGATCACCTTGCACTTCTCGCAGATCGGCTTGACGCTCGGATTGACCTTCACGTCAGCGTTCTCCTTGTTGAACTTCTGGGGTTACTTGTACCGGTAGACGATTCGTCCACGGGCGAGGTCGTAGGGCGAGAGCTCTACAACGACGCGGTCTTCCGGCAGGATGCGGATGTAGTGCTGCCGCATCTTGCCGCTGATGTGGGCGAGAACCTTGTGACCGTTCTCCAGCTCAATGCGAAACATCGCATTGGGCAGGGGTTCGACAACGCGACCCTCAACCTCGATGGCTCCGTCTTTCTTAGCCATTTCCTCCGCGATTCTCCCGGTCACACGCTTTCACGCGTTACCGAGCCTGGATCCTTCGTGCTTCCGGTACGGTGGCACTGAACGCGAGCTCCTCCCCGGCCGGACGTGAACAACGCCCGGGCGAAGACATGCGGGAACCCGCGCGACGCACCGAGGTTCGAGTCTACGTCAGATGTGTTGTATCAGCCAACTCCGACCACCGCTGTCGTCCCGCGGGCCTGGCGACGCGCGGATCGGTCTCCGTTCGGTCGATTCACCTCTTTGATCTCTGTCGCATCGAGAGAGCACGGCATAGGGTGGCGAATCGTGATTTCTGAAATCGTCGCTTCAAGCGATCCCGTCATCGACTTGGCTGTCGATCATCTCGCCCGTCGCCGTCGAGGCGGCGGGAGCTTCTCGTTCGGAACCATCATCGTGCTGATCATCGTGGCCGCGGTGATCGGTGTCCTTGTCAAGGTGTTCAGCGACCCGGCCAAGCGCGCCCGTGTGATGGGTGCGTTCTCGTCGAACACCAACGGGCAGCCGGGCGGCTACCCTCAACAGCAGCCCGGATACGGGCAGCAGTACCCGCCGCAGCCGGGAATGCCCCAGCAGGGCTATCCCCCGCAGCAGGGTTTCGGGCAGCAGGGTTTCGGGCAGCAGCCGTACGGCCCACCGCAGCAGGGATATCCACAGCAGCCGGGTGGACAGCCGCAGCAGGGCTACGGTCCCCAGGGTTACGGCCAGCAGCCGGGACTCCCAGCGGCGCCGAACATGTATCCGCCTGCGCCGCAGCAGGGACAGCAGCAGTGGCCGGGACCGCCTCCCCAGTACTGATTCGCCTGCACCCATGACCACCCGTGCAACACTGGTCTCATGCGCGCATTCCTCATTCGCAGCGCCCTGACGGGCTTTGCACTCTGGGTCGCGGACGTCATCGTCCCCGGCGTCTACTTCGACTTCGGCGGTCTGAGCTCCTGGTGGGCGAAGACCGCCGTCGTTCTTCTCGTTGCCATGGTGTTCGGCTTGGTCAACGGATTCATCAAACCCGTCGTGCAGGTCCTGTCGATCCCGCTGTACATCCTGACGCTCGGGTTGATCCACGTCGTGATCAACGCGTTGATGCTGAACATCACGTCGTGGCTGACGACGGACGTCTTCCATGTCGGCCTGGTGGTGGACGGCATCTTCTGGTCCGGCGTGTTCGGCGCGATCGTGATCTCGGTGGTCGGGTGGATCACCACGATGCTGCTCAAGGATCGACCGGAGAACCTGTACCGGTGACCGACGTGGACCGGACAGTGACCGTTGTCGGTCACGGCGCAGCGCAGACAGTCCCCGATGTGATGCACGTGGATCTCGGTGTGGAATGTCACGCGTACAGCGTGGGCGTGTCCCTGCAGGACGCGGGCGCAGCGGTCGCCGATCTGATCGCGACGCTGACCGATGCGGGGGTGCCGTCTCGTGACATCCAGACGTCCCATCTATCGGTGCAGCCGCGTTACGGCGACCACGGACCGAACGGCGCGCCGATCATCGGCTACACGTCGTCGCACACCATGACGGTGGTCCTCCGGGATCTGGAGCGAGTCCCGACCGTGCTCGCCGCGGCCGCCCGCGCCGGCGGCGACGCCGCGCGGATCCAGAACGTGTCGTTCGCGATCTCGGACGACACCGGCCTCGCCGCCGCGGCACGCGACGCCGCGTTCGCCGACGCCGTCTCCCGCGCCGAGCAGTACGCGATGCTCGCCGGCGCGCGTCTCGGTGCGGTGCAGTCCGTGACTGAAGAACCGGCATCGGACGTCCGACCGCTGTACGCCGCGCGCGCGATGGCCGCACCGATGCAGATCCAGGCCGGTTCGTCGTCTGTGACGGCGTCGGTCACCGTCGTGTTCTATCTGGACGACTGACATGCGGGCAGTTCTGCAACGAGTCAGTTCGGCGTCGGTGACCGTCGACGGCGAGATCGTCGGCTCACTCGACCTCGCCGACGGAGCACAGGGTCTGGTCGCGCTCGTCGGCGTCACCCACGAGGACGACGAGGCCGACGCCCGTACGCTCGCCGACAAGATATGGGGACTCCGCATCCTCGACGGCGACGACGACCGTCCACAAGCGGCCGCAGCCGACGTCGATGCGCCGATCCTCGTGATCAGCCAGTTCACCCTGTACGCGAACACCACGAAGGGCCGACGTCCATCGTGGAACGCCGCGGCGCCGGGGCCTGCCGCCGAACCCCTCGTCGATTCCGTCGTCGAGTCGCTGCGCGGATTCGGCGCCACGGTCTCGACGGGTCGATTCGGTGCCCACATGCACGTCGATCTGGTCAACGACGGACCGGTGACCATCCTGCTCGAGACCTGAATCACCCCTGCCCGATTCGGCGTTTGCGCAGGCAGCGCTGGTATTCTTGCCCGGTGCCGACCCCGCTGATGCTCCGCAACCGCTCCCCGAGGACCCTCGTGATCGCGGCTGCGGTGTTTCTCGCCGCCACTACCGCGATTGGTCTGACGCTACGTGTGTGGCACGGCTACCTGGACCTCATGGTGTACCGGCTGGGCGCACAGACGTTCCTCGACGGCAACGACGTCTACGGTCCGCTCCCGCCGCTCGACGGGAACATCCACCTGCCGTTCACGTATCCCCCACTCGCGGCCATCGTGTTCGCGCCGTTCGCCGCCATGCCCGCGACACCAGCCGCGACCGTCATGTTCGTGCTGACGCTCGCGTCCATCGGACTGACGGTCTGGCTGGTCCTCGACCGCTTGCGCCCGACGATGGACCGCGGCGTCCGCCTCGCGATCGTCCTCGTCGTCCTCGCCTTCGCGCAGTTCCTCGAACCTGTCCGCGAGACGCTCGGCTTCGGTCAGGTGAATGCCGTCCTCATGGCTGCCGTCGCCTTCGACGTCCTGAACCGTTCCGAGAAGTGGCCGCGCGGCCTGCTGATCGGCATCGCGATCTCGATCAAGCTGACCCCTGCCGGTTTCCTGCTGCTGTTCCTGATCAGGCGGGACTGGCGCGCGTTCGTGACGACTATCTGCTCGACGATCGTCTCGATCGGCGTCGCATGGCTGATCATGCCCGGCGACTCCCACACCTATTGGTTCACGAAGCTCCGCGAGACCGGTCGCATCGGCGCACCGCACTTCGCAGGCAACGAATCGTTGAAGGGACTCGCTTTCCGTCTCGGCCTCGGCGAGACTGCGTCGTCGCTGGTGTGGATCGCTCTGTCCGCGATCGCTGTGGTCCTCGCGGCGATCTGGATGCGCAGACTCCTCGCCGACGGCAACCTCGCGACCGCACTGATCGTGAACGCGGCCGCGGTGCTTCTCGTCTCACCGATCAGTTGGTCCCACCACTGGGTGTGGGCGGTGCCCGCCCTCATCGTCGCTCTCGACGCGATCGTGAAGGGCCGCCGCGACCTCCCGTTCTGCCTGACGACAGGCGCCGCCCTGGTGATGTTCTACGTGGGTCCCCACTGGCTCATGCCTGCCCGCGACGACCGCGAGCTGACGTGGTCGTGGTGGCAGCAGATCATCGGAGCGTCGTACGTTCTCGTCACGTTCGCCGTGCTCGCAGTGGGAGCGTGGACCGCCCTGTCGAAGCGAACGAGCGGCAGTCGAGACCACCGACCGGAGTCAGTGACCCGGTAGGTCCGAGATGCACCAATCGCCGTTGTGCTTCTCCAAGCGCATGGGCAGGTCGGTGCGCACGCCCCGAGTGTCCAGGACTGCGTCGACCACGGCGCTCGAACCGGTGATCGTCACGTCGTTGATGACCGCCGTGGACTGCACGACGACTTCGCCCGGGGGCTCGGTGACCGCGCTGCGTGCCACCGGGGTCGCCGAGCATGATCGCCCGACGGCGGCGAGGAACGCTCCGCGTGACAGATCGTCGACATAGCCGCGGACCTGCTCTTCGATGAGCTCACGGTCAGACGGCGCGGCAGGAGGCGACGGTCTCGCCAGCGCCAGCACGCCCACCAGCACGCCCGCCGCCGCCACCGCTGCCCCGAGCCACATGATCATCCGCATGCGTGCCGACATCACGTCATCAGACACCACTGGCCGTCCACCTTCTTCGCCGCTCCCGGCATGGGAGCGTTCTCGAGCCCGGGGAAGTCGAACGTCGCCTGCACTGTGGCGTCGTCGCCGTTGATCTGAATGTTCTGGACGTCGATCCCGAAGTCGAGGGTCCGTCCTTCGCCGACGGTCTGGGAGAAGAGCCCGAGTCCCTGAACGATCGGCCGCATAGGCGATTCACGGCAGATCCGGTCCGCGGCCGACGACCAGTCGCCTGCACCGAGGTCTTCGACGTAGCCCTCGAACTGCGCGACGATCTGTTCCTCGTCCGAACTGCCGCCGATGCCGCCGCCGTCGATGAGCCGAGGAACCACGATCACGCCTGCCACCACGACCACGACCGCCGCCACGATCCCGATGATCCAAGCGATCGGCGCACCGACACGGGGACCGCGCGGCGCACCACCGTTCGGCTGCGGGTACGAGAACTGTGGATTCGGGTACTGGGGTTGCGGGTACTGGGGTTGTGGGAAGGGATACTGCGGGTGCGGATTCTGAATCGGCGGCGGATTTCCCCACGCGGGTGTGCCCGGACCGCGGCGCGGATCTCCGTACGGATACGTCATCGGGGGCCTCCTCGCAGTACCGGAATAGAGGAGATCATCGCACGCAGCACGACGCGCACTGCACTGTCAGTCGAACGGTTCACAGACCGTCGAGTGCTGCGTCAGGCCGGGCGTGTGGTGAGGATCCGCGGTCCATCGGCGGTGACCGCCACGGTGTGCTCCCAGTGCGACGCGCGTGTTCCGTCGTCGGTGACGACCGTCCAGCCGTCGTCGAGTTCGGTGGTGTCCTCAGTGCCGAGCGTCAGCATCGGCTCGACGGCGAGCGTCGATCCGATCACCAGACGCGGACCACGGTTCGGCTTGCCCTCATTCGGGAGGAACGGTTCCATGTGCATCTCACGGCCGATGCCGTGGCCGCCGTAGCCTGCGACGATGCCGAACCGCCTGCCGAACTTCTCGCCCGCGGCGATCGTGCCCCGTTCGATGGCCGCGGAGACGTCGGTGAGACGCGCTCCGTCGACCATCGCGGCGATTCCGGCTTCCAGCGACAGGCGAGTCGCCTCGTTGAGCTCGTGGTCCGGCGTCGACAGTTCGCCGACACCGAAGGTCCACGCCGAGTCGCCGTGCCAGCCGTCGAGAATGGCGCCGCAGTCGATCGAGACGAGGTCGTGTTCGGCCAGGACGACGTCCTTGGACGGTATGCCGTGGACGACGACGTCGTTGACCGAGCTGCAGATCGATCCCGGGAAACCGTGGTAGCCCTTGAACGACGGCACGGCGCCCGCATCGCGGATCACCGCCTCGGCGACCTGATCGAGATCGAGTGTGCTGACACCGACGGCGGCTGCTTCGCGCACCGCTACGAGCGCGGCGCCGACGATCTCGCCTGCCGCCGCCATCGCGTCGAGCTCACCGGCCGTACGGAACGGAACGGCCTTGGGTTTGCGGAATCCCACTGGCGTCCGGTCAGGCCTTGCCGAGCGAGGTCAGGACGCGCTGGTGCACTTCCTGCACGTCACCGACGGCGTCGATACGACTGACGGTCGACGCGTAGTGGTCGAGCAGCGGAGCGGTCTCAGCGGCGTACACCGACATGCGGTTGCGGATGACCTCTTCGGTGTCGTCGGCGCGCCCGCGAGCAAGCATGCGCTCGACGACCACGTCGGCGTCGACCTCGAACGACAGAACGCCGTCGAGTGCGGTGCCGAGGTCGTCGAGGATGCCTTCGAGAGCGACCGCCTGCTCGGTCGAGCGGGGGAAGCCGTCGAGGATGAATCCGTTTGAGGCGTCAGGTTCAGCGAGACGTTCACGCACCATGTTGATGGTGATCTCCGGCGGAACGAGATTGCCTGCGTCGAGGTACTTCTTCGCTTCGACGCCGATCGGGGTGCCCTGCGAGATGTTGGCGCGGAACAGATCACCGGTGGAGATGTGCGGAATGCCGAGCGACTCCGACAGCAACTCTGCCTGAGTGCCTTTACCTGCGCCGGGGGGACCGAGAATGACAAGTCTCACTTGAGGAACCCTTCGTACTTGCGTTGCATCAACTGACTGTTGACCTGCTTGATGGTGTCGAGGCCGACGGCCACGATGATCAGGAGGGCGGTGCCGCCGAACGGGATGTTCGCAGCGCTGCCGCTTCCGATGTCCATGAAGAGGTTGGGGAGGATCGAGATGATGCCCAGGTACAGCGAACCGGGCAGCGTGATCCGGTTGAGCACGTAGCCCAAGTATTCGGCGGTCGGGCGGCCGGGTCGGATGCCCGGGATGAATCCGCCGTAGCGCTTCATGTCGTCGGCGCGCTCTTCCGGGTTGAACGTGACAGCCACGTAGAAGTACGTGAAGAACACGATCAGCAGGAAGTACGTGACGATGTGGAAGACGCTGGACGGGTTGATCAGGTTGTCCTGCATCCACACCTGCCAGCCGGCCACCTCGGTGCTGTTCTGGTTGGTCAGCTGGAGGATGAGCTGCGGGATGTACAGCAGCGACGACGCGAAGATGACCGGGATGACGCCCGCGGTGTTCACCTTGATCGGCATGTACGTCGACGATCCGCCGTACATCTTGCGGCCGACCATGCGCTTGGCGTATTGGACGGGAATCCGGCGCATGCCCTGCTCGATGAACACGACGGCGATCAGAATGATGAGGATCGCGACGCAGACGAGACCGAAGCGAAGGCCGCCGCTGCTGTTGAGGATGTTGCGTCCCTCGGAGGGGAGGCGGGCGACGATGCCCGCGAAGATCATCAGCGACATGCCGTTGCCGACACCGCGCTCGGTGATGAGCTCACCGAACCACATGACGAGCATCGCGCCTGCGGTCATCACCATGATGATGATGACGAGACCGAAGATCGAGCGGTCGGAGATGATGTCCTGCGAGTTGCAGTCCGGGCCGGTGCTGGGCAGCAGGTTGCCGCTGGCGGCCAGCGCGACGATGCCCGTCGACTGAAGCACGGCAAGTGCCAGCGTCAAGTAACGCGTGTACTGCGTCATCTTGTTCTGGCCGGACTGGCCTTCCTTACGCAGCTGCTCGAACCGCGGGATGACGACGGTGAGCAGCTGAACGATGATGCTGGCCGTGATGTACGGCATGATGCCGATCGCGAACACCGACAGCTGCAGCAGCGCGCCGCCGGAGAACATGTTGATCAGCGAGTAGATCTGACCGGAGTCGCCGCGGCTGGCGGCTTCGACGCATCGGTCGATCTCTTTGAAGTTGACGCCCGGCGACGGCATGGTCGTACCGAGGCGGTACAGCACCAGGATGCCGAGGACGTAGAAGATCTTCTTCCTCAGATCGGGCGTCCTGAAGGTCGCCACGAGGGGGGAAAGCACCAAGTCCTCCTATAAGCACCTGAAACATGCGGGCCTGTGCGGCCTCGGCGTGGTCGGGGCGTCACACTCGAAAAGATTGCAGGGCACTCACTCTTGGAGAATGCCCCCACGAACTCTAACAGTCATCCAATCAGCGACGGTCAGGTGAGCACCCACAGGACGGTGTACGTCCCGCGTTTGCTCACCTGACCGGCGTGATCAGAGATTCACCGACGTCTTTACAGCTCGGTGGCGGTGCCGCCGGCGGCGACGATCTTCTCCTTGGCGGAGCCGGAGAACTTGTTGGCGGTGATGTTCACCGCAACGGTCAGTTCGCCTTCGCCCAGCACCTTGACCAGTTCGTTCTTACGAACGGCACCGGCTGCCACGAGCTCGTCGACACCGATGGCGCCGCCCTCGGGGAACAGTGCGGACAGATCGCCGACGTTGACGACCTGGTACTCCACGCGGTTGCGGTTGGTGAAGCCCTTGAGCTTCGGCAGACGCATGTGCAGCGGCATCTGGCCGCCCTCGAAACGTGCGGGGACGTTCTTGCGCGCCTTGGTGCCCTTGGTGCCGCGGCCTGCGGTCTTACCCTTCGAGCCCTCACCGCGACCCACGCGGGTCTTCTCGGTCTTCGCACCCGGTGCGGGGCGAAGGTGGTGCAGCTTGATGGTCATGACTTAAACCTCTTCGACTGTCACGAGGTGACGGACCACGTTGATGAGACCGCGGTTGATCGGCGTGTCCTCGCGGGTGACGGTCTGGCGGATGCCCTTGAGACCAAGGGTGCGCAGGCTGTCACGCTGGTTCTTCTTGGTACCGATGGTGCCCTTGATCTGGGTGATCTTGAGTTCAGCCATGGTTATGCTCCCTTGTTCGCGGCGGCAGCGGCGCGTGCGCGCAGCATGCCGGCAGGGGTGACCTCTTCGACGGTCAGTCCGCGACGAGCAGCGACCTCTTCAGGCTGCTGCAGCATCTTCAGTGCGGCGACCGTGGCGTGGACGACGTTGATCGCGTTGTCCGAGCCGAGGCTCTTCGCGAGAACGTCGGTGACGCCTGCACACTCGAGGACGGCGCGAACGGCGCCACCGGCGATCACACCGGTACCCGAGCTGGCCGGGCGGAGCATGACGACGCCTGCTGCGGCCTCACCCTGGACGGGGTGGGTCACGGTGCCGCCGATCAGCGGGACGCGGAAGAAGCTCTTACGAGCCTCCTCGACACCCTTCTGGATCGCCGCGGGGACTTCCTTGGCCTTGCCGTAGCCGACGCCGACCATTCCCTGGCCGTCGCCGACGACGACGAGAGCGGTGAAGCTGAAGCGACGGCCGCCCTTGACGACCTTCGAGACGCGGTTGATGGTGACGACGCGCTCGAGGTGGTTCTTCTCCTCGCGCTCGCGTCCGCCGCGGTTGTCGCGACGATCGCCGCGGCCGCGGCCGCGCTCGTTGCCGCCGTTGGCGTTGCTGTTGTTGTTTCCGGCGGGTCCGTTGCCGCCGTCACGCTGACGTCCGGGCATCAGATGTCCCCTCCGTTGTTGGTCATGTCGATCGTGATCATCATTAGAAGCTCAGGCCTCCCTCACGGGCGGCGTCGGCCAGAGCCGCGATGCGGCCGTGGTACGCCTTGCCACCGCGGTCGAAGACGACGGCTTCGACGCCTGCAGCCTTGGCGCGAGCTGCGACGAGCTCTCCGACCTTGGCTGCCTGAGCCGACTTGTCGCCACCGGCCGCGCGGACGTCGGCCTCGATGGTGCTGGCTGCCGCCAGGGTGCGACCGGTCAGATCGTCGATGAGCTGCACGTGGATGTGACGGCTGCTGCGCTTGACGGCCATGCGCGGACGCTCTGCCGTGCCGGAGATGTTCTTGCGCAGGCGGAAGTGACGACGCTTGGTCGCGGTGCGACGACGGGTCGAGACGTCCTTGCCGATGGGCTTACGAACGGTTGTTTCACTCATGTCTTACTTACCCGTCTTTCCGACCTTGCGGCGGATCTGCTCGCCTTCGTAGCGGACGCCCTTGCCCTTGTACGGGTCGGGGCGACGCAGGCGGCGGATGTTCGCCGAGATCTGGCCCACCTGCTGCTTGTCGATGCCCGAGACCGAGAACTTGGTGGGCGATTCCACTGCGAAGGTGATGCCTTCCGGTGCCTCGATCGGCACGGGGTGGCTGTAGCCGAGGGCGAACTCGAGGTCCTTGCCCTTGGCTGCGACGCGGTAGCCGACACCGAAGATCTCCATCTTCGTGGTGTAGCCCTGCGTGACACCGATCACGAGGTTGTTGACGAGAGTGCGCGAGAGGCCGTGCAGGGCACGGCTGCGGCGCTCGTCGTTGGGCCGGGCGACGACGATGGAGTTCTCTTCCTTCGTCACGGTGATCGGCTCGGAGACGGTGAGGTTCAGTTCGCCCTTCGGGCCCTTGACCTTCACGTCCTGGCCGTCGATCGTGACGTCGACACCGGCGGGAATTGCGATGGGATTCTTACCAATACGCGACATTGTTTCTACGCTCCCCTACCAGACGTAGGCGAGGACTTCGCCGCCAACGCCCTGGTTCTTAGCCTGGCGATCAGTGAGCAGACCGGACGACGTGGAGATGATCGCCACGCCGAGGCCGCCCAGGACCTTAGGCAGATTGGTGGACTTCGCGTACACCCGGAGACCCGGCTTCGAGACGCGACGGAGACCAGCGATGCTGCGCTCCCGGCTCGGGCCGTACTTCAGGGTGACGACGAGCTTCTTGCCGACCTCTGCGTCTTCGACGCTGAAGTCGGTGATGTAACCCTCGCGCTTGAGGATCTCGGCGATGTTCACCTTGATCTTCGACGACGGGAGGCTCACCTCGTCGTGGAACGCCGAGTTGGCGTTGCGCAGACGTGTCAGGAAGTCTGCGATCGGATCAGTCATGGTCATGGTTGTTGACCGTCAACCTTTCTCGTAGCGGTTCCCATACAGCAGTGACCTGCGGATTTCTCCGCCTGTTCGCCGGTGGGCCTTCCACGAAGTGGATAGTTGTGCATTGTTCTCGCCTACCGATGCCATTGGCTTTTCGCCGGCACCCGTGAGCTATGAAGTTGTGGCTCCCGGGGGCACACTTCACCCGGGCAACCACACAAGTGTAGGGAACTTGCTGGCCAGAGTCGAATCGACGGGCCTGCGGCATCGTTCACTGCTCGCTCCAAGCCCTGTGACCACATAGCGGTCACGAGGCTCGGAACAAGGGCTACTGTCCGGTATCCACAGATCGCCGGATGGGTCTCTTTTCATCGCCGCTCTGGTTCACACTGAGCGGATGGGGGACGATCAGCGGGCGTTGGTGCGCCTGGACCAGGTGATTCACGATCAATCCGGGGTGGTGAGCCGACGCCAGGTGCTCGACTGCGGTCTCGACTCCGCGTACGTCCGACGGCGATTGCGGCGACGCGCGTGGGTGGCTGTGTTCGACGGCGTCTACGTGACGCACACAGGGCCCCTCACCTGGGTGCAGCGCGCCTGGTGCGCGCTGCTGCACACCACGCCGTCGGCGCTGTCCCACGGTTCTTCGTGGATGCTGCTGACCGGACAGGGTTCGACGGCCGGGCCGATTCATGTCGCGGTCGACGCCCGACGGAACCTTCGGCAGGTGGACGGGATCGTCGTCCACTACCGCTCCGACTACGACGACGCGGTTGTCGCGACCGTCGCTCCGCCGCGGGTGCGCCGTCGAACGTGCCCACGGACTGCCCGCTCCTCTGCGTCAGGCTCCTACCGGCGTCGGTCGGCCCGGATTTCGCGACCTCGACTATCCCGAATGGGGCGTAGTCGTGGAACTCGACGGGCGGCTCGGCCACGCCGACGCCGTGTCGCTCACCGTCCTGCACCTTGCTCCGAGCCGCGTGACCACATAGCGGTCACGAGGCTCGGAACAAGGCCGGGGTCACCGGTGTCATTCGCACGCGGGAACCTTCGCGACGATCCGCTATCGTTCCGCGCATGAGCGAGCTGAGCCCCGGGGACGTCTTCGCCGGCTACACGATCGAACGACTGCTCGGAGCGGGCGGTATGGGCGAGGTGTTTCTCGCCCGCCACCCGCGGCTTCCACGAAGTGACGCACTCAAGGTGCTGGCCGCACCGTTGGCCGATGACGACCAGTTCCGCAAGCGGTTCGAGCGGGAGGCCGATGTCATCGCGGGCCTGAGCGATCCGCACGTGGTGAAGATCCACGACCGAGGCGAAACCGACGGTCGACTGTGGATCGCCCTCGAGTACATCGACGGCGAGGACCTCTCGACGTCGCTGAAGCGCGGTCCGCTGCCCCCGTTCGAAGCAGCCCGTGTCATCGGCGAAGTCGGACAGGCGCTCGACGACGCCGCTGCGGCCGGCCTGGTGCACCGCGATGTGAAACCCGCGAACATCCTCCTCGACCGCCGCGGACGCGCTCTGCTCACCGACTTCGGGATCGCTCACCTCGCCGGCGATGCGTCCCAGCTCACCGGCACCGGAATGACCCTCGGCACCGTCTTGTACGCGTCACCGGAACAGTTGCTCGGACAGCCGATCGACGCCCGCTCGGATCAGTACTCGCTGGCGTGCACCGCGTTCGAGCTGATCGCAGGGAGGCCGCCGTTCAGTGGGGCGACGCCGACCCAGGTCGTGATGGCACACGTGCAGACTCCGCCGCCGAGCGCCGCCGCAGCTCAGCCCGGCCTGTCCCCCGAGGTGGACGCCGTCCTGCATCGCGCACTCGCGAAGAACCCGGCGCATCGGTTCGACGACAGTCGGACGTTCGCTGCCGCGCTCGCCCACGCATTGACGCTGACCCCGGCCCCGACACCCGTCGCTCCCCTAGACGCCCAGACCGTGCAACAGACGCCGCCTCCCTCGGCGTACGCACCAACCGAGGTCCGGTCTGCAACCGTGACGAAGCGTCGTCCTCACATCGGGCTGATCGTGGGTGCGATCGTCGCCGTGCTCGCCGTCGCCGTCGTGGCGATCTGGGCGTTTCCTCACGGGATCGCTCCGAGCCGAAGTGCTCAGAACTCGGGCACTGGACCGTCCGACGAAGCAACGGGCCTGAAAAGGGTTACGGCGACCCGACAACTGGCGTCGCTGGCGACCAAGCCGACAGCCCCGAGATGGTCGTGGCCGGACAAGCCCGGATTCTCGTTGCCGGATGTGCTCGGCGGTACCGATTCCATGGTCCTCATGGTCAGCGGCCCGGGTTCGGACGCGAAGCTCGCACTCGTCGACGCCGAATCAGGGCGGACCACTCGCACCATCACCCTGCCTGCCGGGATGGCGAGCCCGAGTGGCTGCGCGATCAGCGCCGACCAGAAGGCTGCGATGTGCGCGGTCAGTCGGAGTCCGGGGAACGGCAACTTCCCCATGCTCGTCGATCTGGTGGCGGGGACGTCGCGAGTCCTCGACTTCGAGACGCGGTTCGACCCGTTCGTGACCAAGTCCGGCGACGTATTCGCCGTCACGGCAGAGGAGGGCGTCGTCGCCTATGACACGACCGGCCGCAAGCGCTGGTCCGTGCCGCCCACGGAGGGTCCAGTCCGGGTTTCGACGCAGGACTCGTCGCCAGTGGTCGCGGTGACCGTCGGCCATGAAGCCACTCTCCGGCGGGTCGAAGACGGCGAGATCGTATATCGGCGCGACACGACCCTCGGTTCGGCCGACCTGATCTGGCAGGGCGCGCTGACCGGCTTCGTCGTCCAGGAAGGCGACGCCGGCTCCGAACCTGACACTCGCAAGGTCGCGATCTTCGACGCGACTGGTCGACGGACCGGCGATGCCACCGGATGGACGGTGACCAGGCAGAGCGAGGCGGCCACGGTGCCGTCCCTCCCCGTTCTGTCTCGTGGCGGCGAAGTCGCCGCGTTCAACCCGGCGACCGGCAATCAGTTGTGGTCGGTGAACGAATGGCACTCGGTGGAGATCAAGGCCGGCTTCGGCACCAAAGTCGAGATCATCGTCCGCCGGTCCGAGGGCGAGACGGCCGTGACGCACGGCTGGATCGATTGCTACGACGGATCGTTCGCGGTCTTCGACGCGGGGTACTTCAAGTCGATCCTGGGCACAGACGGCGATCGCGTCGCGGTGGCGACGGACTTCGAGTCGGAGTTGCTGCAGGTGTACAACGCCGACGGCACGCTCCGATGGCAGGCCGGAGTGTCGTCGAGCGACGACGTGAACGATCTCGTCGCGGCAGGCCCCGCCGTCATGCTCGACGGCCGTCGCTTGACCTGACACGCGTGTAGATCGTCACCCGAATCGGGCAACGATCTACACGCGTGATGTCGAACCGGGGTCAGCGCTGCTCCGGGAGGACGTGCAGCCCGGTCTTGTCGCAGGCCAGGGCCAGCGAGGAGATGTACTGCTTGGAGCCGTCGGCCGCGGGGACCGCGGAGGCCAGCATGTCGGGGCGTTCGAACTCGACGCCGGAGACACAGCACAGCAGCTTCTCGTCGCTGGGGTTGCCGTGCTCGTCGTACATCGGGAGATCGATCCCGTCATCGGTGCGACGCAGGTAGTAGCGCCCCTTGGTCGCGACCGCCAGGATCGGAGGCAGCAGCATCGCGAGGACGGCGGCCACCAGCGGCGAGAACGGCGCGATGCCGTCGCCGAACAGTCCGAAGAACACTGCGATCGACGCGCCGGCGGCGACGATCACGGACACGAAGCCCACTGGATTGACCGCGTACAGCATGCCGCGGCGGAACTCCGGGTGCTTGGGGCTGATGCCGAGCAGGTACTTGTTGACGACGATGTCGGTGGCGACCACCACGATCCAGGCGATGCCGCAGTTCGCGTAGAAGTTCAGCAGCTCCGACAGGAAGCTGAACATGTTCGCTTCCATGAGAACGAGCGCGATGACCAGGTTCACCACGACGAACACCAGGCGTCCCGGGTAAGTCTTGGTGACGCGCGTGAACGAGTTGGTCCAGGCCAGCGAGCCGGAGTAGGCGTTGGTGACGTTGATCTTGATCTGCGAGATGACCACGAGGATCACGGCGAGGGTCATCGCCAGCCAGTGCGGCATCATCTCCTCGTAGGTGATCAGGAACTGGTGAACAGGCTGGTTCGCGATGCCCGCGCCGTCGGCGACGTTGGCGATCAGGTAGACGGCGAGGAACAGACCGACGATCTGCTTGACCGCGCCGAACAGCACCCAGCCCGGGCCTGCGATCAGCACGGCGGACCACCAGCGGCGCTTGTTCTCCGGAGTCTTCGGCGGCATGAAGCGCAGGTAGTCGATCTGCTCGGCGATCTGAGCGATCAGCGACAGGCAGACGCCTGCGCAGAGCATGATGCCCGCCCAGCTGACGCCTTCGCCGCGAGGTGCGCCGTTCTCGTCGACACCGGAGAACGCGAGGAATTCACTCACCGAACCGGGATGTGCCGCCAGCAGATAGATCAGCGGCCCGACCATCATGACCAGCCACAACGGCGTCGTCCACACCTGGAGTTTGGCGAGCGCCTTCATGCCGTAGATGACCAGCGGGAGGACGATCAGCGTCGACACCAGATATCCGACCGGCAACGGGACGGACAAGCCGAGGTGCAGACCCTGCGCCATGATCGAGCCCTCGAGGGCGAAGAAGATGAAGGTGAACGACGCGAAGATCAAGTTCGTGACGACCGAACCGTAATAGCCGAACCCGCTGCCGCGCGTGATCAGGTCCAGGTCGAGGTTGTAGCGGGCCGCGTAGTACGCGAGAGGGATGCCCGTCGCGATGATGACCGCGGCGAACAGGCCGATGCCCCACAACGCGTTGCCGGTGCCGTGCGCGATGCCGATGTTGGCGCCGATCGAGAAGTCGGCGAGGTAGGCGATGCCACCCAGCGCCGACGTCGCGACGACCGCACCGCTCCACTTGCGGTAGCTGCGCGGCGCGAACCGCAGGGTGTAGTCCTCCAGGGTCTCCTTCAGCGCACCTGATTCGGCGCCCTGCGCGGGTGCGACCCGCGTCAACTGATCCGTCATCAAACCTCCACTCACCGCCAGAAACATTCCGGTGAGAGGAAAGTTATGCAGGTGGTGTCACGACGACGGTGCGGAAGTGTTTCGTCGGCGATACAGAACGCGCCGCGTTGTTACGGGCGGATGGCAACGACAGCTCATCGACGTGTCCAGGTCGCGCCGCGCCCGACAGAGTCGACCTCGACCAACCCTTCGGAACGGAGCGCGTTCAATGCGATCCGGATGGTCTGATCCGAGACCCCCGGAAGCGCAGTTCTCACATCCGCGATCTGAAACACCGACGGCGCATGGCTGAGCACGTACTCACGAACACGTTCCTGTTTGCTCCCACTTGATCGGGCGGCCCCCGTCACCGCCGCGAACTCCGCGTATGTCGCGGAGACAAGTCCGATGAAGTATCGGAGCCACGGCCAGGGATCGTGCTCAGCGTCGTGCCAGCCGGCCGTCGATGCCAGCAACGAGGCGTAGTACCCATCCGCAGACTTCGCGATGGATACCTCCAACGAGACGTACCGCGTGACGTCGTACCCGACGTCGTGAAGAAGGACATTCGTCAGTGCCCGCGCAATCCGTCCGTTGCCGTCGATGAACGGATGGATCGTGAGCAAGTAACAACTAGCCAATCTGCCATCCTTCTTAGCTAGTTCAGCTAGTTCTGTTGGGCAGCAGGTCGCGCCGCGACGCGACGAAGACTGCGGCCCAGATGGCGAGGAGGACTCCCGTCAACCAGAATCCGAGTGTTTCGAGGTCGGCGCCGCCGATCCACGCGAAGAGGCCGTGCCAGCCGAACTCGTCGACTGCGAGGGCCGACAGTTGGACTCCGGCGATCGCGATGGCGACCGCCGCGGATATCCACGTCATCAACGCGCTGTACGAGAAGAGTCGCGACCGCTCCCCCGCGGGCGACCACTGGTAGGCGCGGCGCATCACCGCTCCCTGCACGGTGTCGAGCAACGACATTCCCGCCGCGAACAGGATCGGGAGTGTGAGCACGGCCCACCAGGGGACAGCGCCGAGTGTCGCGGTCCCGGCCAATGCGAGCAGGCCGATCTCGGTGGCTGTGTCGAACCCGAATCCGAACACGAAACCGACGCCGTACATGCGCGTCGGACGGTCGACGGCGGCCTCGAAACGACCCAGCAGACGCCACATCAGACCGCCGGGCGCGGCGTCGTCCGTGTCTCTGCGACGCAGCGACCATACGTTGATCACCGCTATCACCACGAGGAAGATCGACGACACCATCGGGCCCCACACACCGGTGAACTGGTGCAGGCCGGACTCCTCGTCGGACACGGCCCGACCGAGCGCCCCGATCCCGACGACGAGTGCCAGACACAGCAGGAACACCACCGACGAGTGGCCGAGAGAGAACCACAGCCCGACGGTCGACGCCGGGCGTCCGCGGTCGACGAACCGACGCGTGGTGTTGTCGATGGCGGCGATGTGATCGGCGTCGAACGCGTGCCGGAGACCGAGCGCGTACGCGCTGAGGCCGACGGCGAGGGCCGCAGGCCCACTCGTCGAGTAGCTGACCCCGGACGGCAGGACCAGCAGCAGCAGAGCACCCCATCCGAGGAGATGCAGGCCGACGATCACTCCGACCGCCCACCGCCAGCCCGGATCGCGGACTGTCCCGGTACGAGTCGTCGACGTCATGTGAGGTCCTCCATCAGGGTTCTCGTCCATCGGTCCCATGTCGGATCGAGTGGACTCTCGTGCAGGTGTTCGCCGAGGTGACGCGCCAATGCGCCAGGACCCGCCAGGTCCATCACATCGCAGGCGTCGACGTCGGATGATCGGCTGTCGCGGATTCCCGCGAGCAGGACCGACTCCATCACCCGATGTCTGCCGAGCACTCCGGGCTGCGGACGATCACCGCGAACGTCGAGCGACTCCACCAGGAGCGGAGTGTCGCCGCAGGTGACGGCGCTCTCGAGAAGAAGCCTGCCGCCACGCTCGCCGGATCGGCCGAACACGGTGACCTCCCGGATCACCGCGCGGGCCGACTCGGCCATCGTGATGTCGGTCCGGCGGTGCAGGTCGGCGCCGTCGGAGATCACCGTCTCCAGGCCGCGCCAGACGAGCCTGGCGCCGTCGTCGAGAACGATTCGGGTGGTCCACCAGGATTCGACGCCGTCCGCGTTGTACACGACGGTCCCGCCGACCTCGCTGAGTTCGAGGAGACAGCCGGCGCCGACGTGGATGTCGAGGCTGATGGTGTCGCCGCCGAGGATCATTGCGCCGCCCGCGACGAGTGCAACACGCGCGGAGTTCTCGGTGCGGTGCAGGAGTCTCGGGACCAGTGTCGCGCCGACTGCCGCCGAGAGAGCGACACGGGCACGGCCGGGTGCGGCGGTCACCCCGACCGTGGCGCGGAGCACCGGCTCAGGCACGGAACAGCCGATGCGTCGCGCGCGAGTGCCGCTGTGCCCACTCTTCGCTCTGCGGGGTCCCGGCGCCGGGAATCCCGGCCGGTTCGGTGATGGTCGAGAGACTCGCGACCTGATGTTCGGCGTACTCGCACGTGTCGAGGATCCACTTCGTCGTCTCTGCGGGATCCCGCGGATCGAGCTTCAACAGCGCTCCGGCCGCGGTGGCCGCCTCGTCGTAGATCACCACCCGCACGAGTTCGTCGGCGCCCAGCCCGGCCTCCGCAGCGATGGCGCCGACCACGACGGACCTGCTCGGCGACCACGACGCGCCCCGCATCTGCGCCAGGGACGAGGCAGCAGGCCACAAGCGGACCGCCAACCGGAGGTATCCCCTGGCCTGTGCGATCGACGCGTCGCGCACCGCGGGTGCGGGCGTGCGCGCCGCCCACGCGGCGTCGACCGACCGGACGTCCGCGCCGGTGAGCACTGCATGACGGGCCGCGACAGCGGTCCCGGCCTCCACACGCGACGACGTGACAGCCCGCGCGCGGAGGAACTCCGGGACCGATGACGCCGGGAGCCCGCCCATCATCGCGGGTTCCAGTCCCGCCGAGTAGGCGTGCCCACCGGTGGGCAGCCTTCCGTCGGCCAACAACATCGCGACCAGGGTCGACGATTCCATCAGAACATCGTGTACAACTGCGCCAACGGCAGGACGTCAGCCGGTGCAGGTGTGACGACGGCTTCGTCGATCGCGATCTCGAACGTGTCGGGTCGGATGTCGATCGTCGGCAACGCGTCGTTGACTTTCATGTCGGCTTTTCCGGTGGCCCGGGTGTCCTTCAGCGCAGCGAGCCGGCGACGCAGCCCCAGCCGCCCGGCGAGACCGTCGTCGAGTGCGTACGGCGACACGAATGTGAGGGACAGATCCGCTCCGATCGCGTCGCCGAAGGTCGGACGCATCAGGACCGGCTGCGGGGTCGGTATCGACGCGTTCGGATCACCGAGGGCGCCCCAGACGATGCTTCCGCCCTTGATCACGATGGACGGCCGGACTCCGAAGAACCGCGGATCCCACAGGGTGAGGTCGGCGAGCTTGCCCTTCTCGATCGACCCGACTTCGTGGTCGATTCCGTGCGCGACTGCGGGATTGATCGTGTACTTCGCGACGTACCGCTTGGCCCGCAGGTTGTCGGCGACGTCGCCGCCCGGCTCATCGAGCCGTCCGCGATGATTCTTCATCACGTGCGCGACCTGCCATGTGCGGGTGATGACCTCACCGATCCGGCCCATCGCCTGCGCGTCCGACGACGTGATCGACAGTGCGCCGACATCGTGGAGGATGTCTTCCGCCGCGATCGTCGTCGCACGGATCCGCGACTCGGCGAACGCCAGATCCTCGGGCACCGCGGGGTTCAGGTGATGACACACCATGAGCATGTCGAGGTGTTCGGCAACAGTGTTCACCGTGTGCGGAAGGGTCGGATTGGTCGATCCCGGCAGGACGTTCGGCAGGCTCGCGATCGACAGGATGTCTGGTGCGTGACCGCCGCCAGCGCCTTCGACGTGGAACGCGTGGATGCTCCGACCCGCGATCGCGTCGACTGTCGAGTCGACGAAGCCCGCCTCGTTGAGCGAATCCGAGTGCAGCGCCACCTGCAGGCCCCACTCCTGAGCCGCACGCAGAGACGCGTCGATCGCGGCTGGCGTCGACCCCCAGTCCTCGTGGACCTTGTACCCGGCGGCCCCGCCGAGGGCCTCTTCTTCCAGGCCTCTCCACGACACCGTGTTGCCCTTGCCGAGCAGGAGGATGTTCACCGGCAGCGCATCGAGCGCGCGGTGCATCTGGTGCAGGTGCCACGGTCCGGGTGTCACCGTGGTCGCCTTCGACCCCTCGGACGGCCCGGTTCCGCCGCCGATCAGCGTGGTGAGGCCGGTGGCGAGTGCTTCGTGAGCCTGTGACGGGGAGAGGAAGTGGACGTGGGAGTCGATACCACCCGCGGTCAGGATCTTGCCTTCGCCCGCGATGACGTCGGTGGACGGTCCGATCACCAGGTCGGGGTGGACTCCGTCGGCGATGTCCGGGTTCCCCGACCGTCCGATGCCGACGATCCGTCCGTCTTTGATTCCGACATCTGCGCGCTCGATTCCCCACCAGTCGAGCACGATGACGTTGGTGATGACGGTGTCGAGCGCACCCTCGCTGCTCGGGACCGTCGACTGCGCCATCGAC
Source organism: Gordonia malaquae NBRC 108250 (assembly GCF_000344135.1). Taxonomy (GTDB): domain Bacteria; phylum Actinomycetota; class Actinomycetes; order Mycobacteriales; family Mycobacteriaceae; genus Gordonia; species Gordonia malaquae. The sequence continues at coordinate 101,987 of NZ_BAOP01000002.1, forward strand.
TCGCGGATCGACTTGCCGCCGCCGAACACGGCCTCCTCGCCACCGACTGTGTGATCACGCTCGATCTCGATCCAGAGGTCGGTGTCACCCAGACGGACCTGGTCTCCGGCTGTCGGGCCGTACAGCGACGCGTACGTTCCACGATCGATGCTCACCATCAGCTGCTCCGCTCTTCGGTTCGGATCACAATGCCGGGAACGAGTCGTCGCCCACGGAATGCGACGGCCGCCACGCGCTTGGACGCCCCGGGTTCGAATCGCACGGACGTGCCCGACGGGACATCGAGGCGGAACCCGTCGACGGCGTCACGGTCGAAGTCGAGTGCGGTGTTGGCATCGGGAAGATGCAGATGGGACCCGATCTGGACCGGGCGGTCGCCGGTGTTGACGACGACGATCTCGCGCCTCTCGTCCGCCGTCCGGTCGGCGTTGAGTTCAATGGTTCCAGGCTTCACCCGGACCGCGCCGGGGCCGGAGGAACGTGGGGTCGACGCCATGGTCGTCTCCTCAGTCGATCGGGTGATGAATGGTAACGAGCTTGCGGCCGTCCGGGAAGGTCGCCTCGATCTGGACGTCGTCGATCATCTCGGCGACGCCCGGCATCACTTCGTCGCGTCCGAGGACCGTCCGGCCGGTCTCCATCAGTTCGGTCACCGGGACGCCTTCGCGAGCGCGTTCGAGCACCCAGGTGGTCAAGAGTGCAACGGCTTCGGGGTGGTTGAGCTTCACTCCCCGATCACGGCGATCGCGGGCGACCATGCCCGCCACCGACAAGAGGAGTTTCTCGGTGTCAGCAGGCGTGAAATGCATCCTGCGATAGTGCCACGTTCTCCGCCGGCCGGCAGTCCCGGCCGGTCAGCGATAGACGATCGTGTGGTCAGCGGAGCGCTGACGAGTGAGCCTTTCGTCCCTACTTCTGCCCGAGTGCACACGAACTACGCAGACTAGGCCTAACGTCCCCAGTATGCCGACGTCTCACGATGTGCAGGGTCCAGCGGCGCAAGCGCTGCTCGACGTGGGTCGATTCTTCACGAGGTGGGACGAGACGGGAGACGGCAGAGCCGTCTTCCGCGAAGGCGGACGAGCAGGCGACGTCTTCTATCGCGATCGGTGGAGCCACGACAAGGTGGTCCGGTCCACCCATGGAGTGAACTGCACCGGATCCTGCTCGTGGAAGGTGTACGTCAAGGACGGCATCATCACCTGGGAGACGCAGGAGACCGACTACCCGTCCGTCGGCCCAGACCGCCCAGAGTACGAGCCGCGCGGCTGCCCGCGAGGCGCGGCATTCTCCTGGTACACGTACTCACCCACGAGGGTGCGACACCCGTACGCCCGCGGTGTGCTCGTCGAGATGTTCCGGGAGGCGAAGCGCCGCCTCGGCGGCGACCCGGTGCTCGCGTGGGCCGACGTCGTCGGCGACCCGATTCGACGGCGCTCCTACCAGCGAGCACGCGGCAAAGGCGGCCTGGTCCGCGTCTCCTGGGACGAAGCGATCGAGATGGCCGCCGCCGCACACGTGCACACCATCAAGACCCATGGCCCCGACAGGTGCACCGGCTTCTCTCCCATCCCCGCCATGTCGATGGTCAGCCACTGTGTCGGCACCCGGTTCATCCAGTTGATCGGCGGCGTCATGACGTCGTTCTACGACTGGTACGCCGACCTTCCGGTGGCGAGCCCCCAGGTGTTCGGCGACCAGACCGACGTCCCCGAGTCCGGCGACTGGTGGGACGCGTCATATCTGATGATGTGGGGTTCCAATGTCCCGGTCACCCGCACACCGGATGCCCACTGGATGGCCGAGGTGCGCTACCGAGGCACCAAGGTCGTGACGGTCTCCCCCGACTACGCCGACAACACGAAGTTCGCCGACGAGTGGCTTCCCGCGCAAGCGGGTACGGACGCCGCCCTCGCGATGGCCATGGGGCACGTGATCCTTCGTGAGTTCTACGTCGAGAAGCACACACCGTTCTTCTCCGAGTACGCGGCCAAATACACCGATCTCCCGTTCCTGATCCGCCTCGAGGAGCACAACGGCGCCCTGGCCCCCGGCAAGTTCGTGACCGCGGACGAACTCGACGGTGGCGGGCAGGCGTCCGAAGAACAGTGGAAGCCCGTGCTCATCGACGCGGCGACGGGCGACCCGGTGGTCCCGAACGGGTCCTTGGGGTTCCGGTACGCGGAGTCTGGCGAGGGCAGGTGGAATCTCGATCTGCAGGGCGTCACGCCGTTGATGAGCTTGTTCGACGTCGACCATGAACCGCTGGAGGTGAGCTTCCCTTCGTTCGACGCCCCCGACGGCAGCGGAACGGTGCTCGTCCGTGGAGTACCGGCCCGGCGCGTGCACGGTCACCTGGTCACGACCGTCTTCGACTTGATGCTGGCTCAATACGGCGTCGGTCGCGACGGACTTCCCGGCCGGTGGCCCACCGGATACGACGACCCGACCAGCCCGTACACGCCTGCGTGGCAGGCCGAGATCACGAGTGTGCCCGCCGAGGCCGCGATCCGCGTCGCCCGCGAGTTCGCGACCAACGCCGAGCAGTCCCGCGGCCGTTCGATGATCATCATGGGGGCAGGAATCTGCCAGTGGTTCCACGGGGACGCGACCTACCGGGCCATCCTGTCGATGCTGCTGCTCACCGGCAGCATGGGCCGCAACGGAGGCGGGTGGGCCCACTACGTCGGCCAGGAGAAATGCCGTCCGATCACCGGGTGGATCTCCCTCGCCAACGGCCTCGACTGGTCCCGGCCGCCACGTACCCAGCCGGGTACGTCGTTCTGGTACATGCACACCGACCAGTGGCGCAATGACGGGTACTCCACGTCGACCCTCGCTTCACCGCTGTCGCGAGGCACGCTCGACGGAATGCACACCGCCGACGCGATCGCGCAGTCGGCGGCCCTGGGCTGGATGCCCTTCTACCCGCAGTTCAGCGACAACCCGCTCGACGTCGCCGAGAGCGCTCGCGCCGCGGTCGACGCCGGTGAGGCGCCCGACGCCGCGTCGTACGTCGCCGAACGCTTGCGAGACGGCACGCTGACACCAGCGATCTCCGACGTCGACGCGGAGGAGAACTGGCCTCGGACTCTGGTCCTGTGGCGATCGAACCTGCTCGGGTCATCGGCCAAAGGCAACGAGTACTTCCTGCGTCACCTGCTCGGCACACACCACAATGTGCTCGGCACCGAGAACCCGGAGACCCCGCACCCGACCGGGGTCCGATGGCACGACGAAGCACCGGAGGGCAAGCTCGACCTGCTGTTGTCCGCAGACTTCCGGATGACGAGCACCACGCTGCTCTCGGACATCGTCCTGCCTGCGGCCACCTGGTACGAGAAACACGACTTGAGTTCGACGGACATGCACCCGTTCGTGCACGCCTTCAGCCCGGCGATCGACCCGGCGTGGGAGGCCAAGACCGACTTCGACCTGTTCCATCTGCTCGCGCAGGAGTTCTCGAAGCAGGCGGAAGTCCACCTCGGCACTCGTCACGATCTGGTCAGCACGCCCGTCCAGCACGACACACCCGGCGAGACCGCACAACCCCACGGTCGAGTCGTCGACTGGCGCGAGTCGGGAAATCCCGGGAGGCCGGGGGTCAACATGCCGACGTTCGCGCTCGTCGAGCGCGACTACACCGCTATCGCAGACAAGCTCGCCACGGTGGGTCCACTCGCCGACGACCTCGGTTTCACGGTCAAGAACATCACTTACGATGTCGGATCACAGATCCCGACGCTCGCCGCGTCGAACGGAGTGATGCCGTCCGGTCCCGGTCAGGGACGCCCGGCCATCGACACCGATGCGAAACTCGCCGAAGCGATCCTGCTGTTCTCCGGCACCACGAACGGACAACTGGCGGTCGACGGATTCGAGAAACTCGAGAAGCGAGTCGGCAGGGAACTCGTCGACCTCGCCGCGGGTTCGGAGGAGAAGCGGATCCGGTTCGCCGACACCCAGGCCGCACCGGTGCCCGTGATCACCTCACCGGAGTGGTCGGGTTCGGAGACCGGCGGGCGGCGCTATGCGCCGTTCACCGTGAACATAGAGCGTGACAAGCCGTTCCACACCCTCACCGGGCGGATGCACTTCTACCTCGACCATGACTGGATGATCGACATCGGCGAACAGTTGCCGATCTACCGCCCGCCGCTCGACATGCATCGACTGTTCGGCGAACCGAAGCTCGGGCCGACTGGGGAACGGGAGATCACGCTGCGGTACCTCACGCCGCACAACAAGTGGTCGATTCACTCCGAGTACCAGGACAACCTGCTGATGCTGTCGCTCTCCCGCGGCGGCCCGACGTGCTGGTTGTCGGCGGAGGACGCGGCGTCGATCGACGTCGCCGACAACGACTGGATCGAGTGCGTGAATGCGAACGGCGTGTACGTGGCACGAGCCGTCGTCAGTCACCGCATGCCCGCAGGCGTCTGCTACGTCCATCACGCGCAGGAGCGGACGATCGACGTCCCGAAGTCGGAGGCTACGGGACGGCGCGGCGGCATCCACAATTCCGCCACTCGGCTTCTCGTGAAGCCGTCGCACCTGATCGGCGGCTACGCACAACTCTCGTACGCGTTCAACTACCTCGGACCGACAGGCAACCAACGGGACGTGGTGTCGACGATCCGCAAGCGCAGCCAGGAGGTGACGTACTGATGCGAGTGATGGCGCAGGTCGCGATGGTGATGAACCTCGACAAGTGCATCGGCTGCCACACGTGTTCGGTCACGTGCAAACAGGCATGGACCAATCGCGCAGGCACCGAGTACGTGTGGTTCAACAACGTCGAGACTCGCCCGGGACAGGGATATCCCCGACGGTACGAGGACCAAGACGCCTGGCGCGGCGGATGGACTCTCAACAACCAGGGAAAGCTCCGCCTGCGGGCGGGCGGCCGGTTGAAGAAGCTGCTGACGATCTTCCACAGTCCGGTGCAACCGACACTCGACGACTACTACGAACCGTGGACCTACGACTACGAGAAGCTCGTCAACGCTCCCCTGGGCGACGACTTCCCGGTCGCCCGACCCAAGTCGTTGATCACCGGCGAGGACACCAAGGTCACGTGGTCGGCGAACTGGGACGACAACCTGGGCGGCGGTCCCGACGCGGCCGAACTCGATCCGATCGTCGCGAAGCTGCGCGCCGAGTCGGAGGCGGCGATCAAGTTCTCCTACGAGCAGACGTTCATGTTCTACCTGCCGCGGATCTGCGAACACTGCCTCAATCCGTCGTGCATGGCCTCGTGCCCGTCGGGGGCGATCTACAAACGGTCTGAGGACGGCATCGTGCTGGTCGACCAGGACCGGTGCCGAGGCTGGCGGCAGTGCGTGACCGGCTGCCCGTACAAGAAGATCTACTTCAATCACCGGTCGGGCAAAGCCGAGAAGTGCACGTTCTGTTACCCGCGCATCGAAGTCGGGCAGCCCACAGTCTGCGCCGAGACGTGTGTCGGGCGGCTGCGCTACATCGGGCTGGTGCTGTACGACGCCGACCGCGTCACCGAGGCCGCATCGGTCGACGACAAAGAACTGTACGAGGCGCAGCTGGGTCTCATGCTCGATCCGACCGATCCGCAGGTGATCGCCGACGCCAAGGCGTGCGGAATCGCCGACGACTGGCTCGACGCGGCCCGCCGCAGTCCCGTCTACGCACTCGCCAAGAAGTATCGGATCGCGTTGCCCCTGCATCCGGAGTACCGGACGATGCCGATGGTCTGGTACGTCCCTCCGCTGTCCCCGATCGTCGACCTGCTGTCCGAGCAGGGGCACGATGCCGAGGACCCGCACAACCTGTTCGGAGCGATCGACACCCTGCGCATCCCGCTCGAGTATCTCGCCGAGTTGTTCACCGCGGGCGACGTCGGGACCGTCGAACACGTGTTGAAAGTGCTGGCCGCGATGCGCTCGTACATGAGGGACATCAACCTCGGCCGGGAACCGGACGCGTCGATTCCAGCGTCCGTCGGCATGTCCGAGCAGACGATGTACGAGATGTACCGGTTGCTCGCGATCGCCAAGTACCAGGACCGATACGTGATTCCGACCGCTCATCACGAGCAGGCGTCCGAGTTGGAGGAGCTCGCGTGCTCCCTCGACTACGACGGAGGACCGGGCATGTACGACTCCGGCGTGTTCGGCGAGGCGAGCGGCCGTCCCACACCGGTGTCGGTGGAGACATTCCACGCGTTGCAGCAGCGACAGACCTCCGACCTCCCGACCGGCGACGACGCACTGCGCGGCCGCACCAACCTGCTGAACTGGGACGGCAACGGCGCACCCGACGGGCTGTACCCCGAGAGGAGGGCGAGCCGATGAAGTTCCGTATGCGCTCTCGCCCCGAGACCGCCGATCACCGGGTGACGCACCTGATCGCGTCCATGTGTCTGCGGTACCCCGACGACGATCTGTTCTCGCGCGCCGACATGCTGCACGCAGCGCTGAGCGAGCAGCCGCGCGGGCCCGCCGCCGCCGAACTCCATGCGTTCCTGAGCCAGCTCTCCGGCCGCCTCCAACAGCAGTACGTCGACGTGTTCGATCTGTCGCAGCGTCAGACCCTGTATCTCTCGTATTGGTCCGACGGCGACACCCGTCGCCGCGGAGAGACGCTGGCGTCGTTCAAGCGGCTGTACCGGGACTCGGGGTTCGTCGTCGATCTGCACGGTGAACTGCCCGACCACCTGCCGATCGTGCTCGAGTTCGCGGCCCGGGTGGATCCGGTCCGCGGCGTGGAACTGCTGACCGAGCATCGTGGTGCACTGGAACTGATCCGGTTCGCGCTCCTCGACAAAGCATCGCCATACGCCCACGTCCTCGCCGCAGTGTGCGCGACGCTGCCTGGGCAGTCGCCGCCGGACCGGGCGTCGGCCCAGGCCATGCGACCGCGGAGTCCCGAGACCGAGTCCGTCGGCCTGGAACCGTTCGATCCTCGACTGCTGCCGTTGCACACCGGAACCGAAGCGGGTGTCGGCCGATGAACGTCTTCCTGTGGGGAGTGCTGCCCTACCTCGCCCTCGCATCGGTGATCGGCGGGACGATCTGGCGATACCGCTACGACAAGTTCGGGTGGACCACCCGGTCGTCGGAGCTCTACGAGTCCAGGCTGCTACGCATCGGGTCCCCGCTGTTCCACTACGGGATTCTCGCGGTGATCGCAGGTCACGCCGTCGGCCTGGTGATCCCGCAGTCGTGGACCGACGCCGTCGGGATCACCGAGACCGCTTATCACGCGGTCGCGGGCATCGGCGGCCTGATCGCCGCGGTGGCGACGGTCGTCGGTGTCGCGATCCTCATCTATCGACGCCGCACCGTCGGACCCGTCTTCATGGCGACCACGCGCAACGACAAGTTGATGTACGCCGTGCTGGTGTCAGCGCTGCTGGCAGGCACCTACATCACCGTCGTCGGAATGATCGATCCGCACGGGGAAGGCGTGAACTACCGGGAGACAGTGTCCCCGTGGTTCCGGTCGGTGTTCCTGCTGAATCCCGACGTCACCGCCATGGAGGCGGCGCCTTTCCGCTTCCATCTCCACGTCGTGATCGGCATGGGAATGTTCGTCCTCGTGCCGTTCACCCGGCTCGTGCACATCTTCACAGCGCCGATCCACTACCTGTTCCGGCCGTACATCGTCTATCGAAGCAGAGACTCCAGGACCGCCCCCGGCAATGCACCTGCTCGACGCGGGTGGGCGCCGATCGGAGTGAAGGACAAGGACAGATGACCACCACGACAGCATTCCCGCGTGCGCAGACACGCAACCTGGTGATCGCGACGCTCGGCTTCGCGATCAGTTTCTGGGCTTGGAACATGATCGCGCCGCTCGGCGTCCGCTACGCCGCAGATCTCGGATTGTCCGCCTCACAGAAATCGATCCTGGTCGCCGTCCCTATCCTCGTCGGATCGCTCGGGCGCATCGTCGCAGGTGTTCTGACGCCGCGCTTCGGTGGACGCGTGATGTTCCCGGCACTGCTGTTGCTGACTGCGCCGTTCGTTGTGCTGGTCGCCGTCGCAGGCCGTCTCGAGTCGTACCCGATGCTTCTGGTGATCGGCTTCTTCCTCGGCATCGGCGGCACCACCTTCGCCGTCGGGATTCCATTTCTCAACGACTGGTACGAGCCGTCACGGCGCGGGTTCGCCACCGGCGTGTTCGGCGCGGGCATGGGCGGAACTGCGTTGTCGGCGTTCTTCACACCGCGGTTCGTGACCTGGTTCGGATACACGGCTGCGCACATCGTCATCGCCGTCGCACTTGTCGTCATGGCCGCTGTCTGCTGGTTCGGCCTGCGCGACGCGCCGTCGTTCGTCCCGAACACCGAACCGCCGCTGCCCAAGTTGATCGACGCGCTCAAACTGCCCATCACCTGGCAGATGTCGTTCTTGTACGCGGCCGCGTTCGGCGGGTTCGTTGCGTTCTCCACCTACTTGCCGACATATCTGAACGACGTCTACGACATCCACGACCTGGCGTCCGCGGGCGCCCGAACCGCGGCGTTCGCAGTGGCCGCCGTCATCGCTCGGCCCGTCGGCGGCGCGTTGTCCGACCGATTCGGAGCACGGCTGATCACCGCGATCTCGTGCGGAGGCGCAGCCGTCCTCGCGGTCTGGATGATCACCAAGCCGTCGTTGGACTCCGGCCTCGCCGCCGTCGACTTCATACTGATGGCCATCATGATGGGGCTCGGTTCCGGTGCGGTGTTCACCTGGGTGGCCAAGGAGGCGCCGCCTTCCCGTGTCGGCGCGGTGACCGGGATCGTGGGCGCAGCGGGAGGCCTCGGCGGATTCTTCCCGCCACTCGTGATGGGCGCGACGTACAACGCCACGACACACTCGTACACCATCGGCCTCGCGCTTCTGGTGGCCTTCGCCTCCGCCGCATGCCTGTTCACGGTGTTCGGCATCTCCAGCTCAACCGATCGGACGGAAGAGCAATGACGGCCACATCCCTCACCGCGCTCGCCGACGACCTGTTGGCCGAAGCCCGCACGCAGTCGTCGGGCCGCAGTGCACGCACGGTGCGAGGCCACGCCGAGCATGCGCTGCGCCATACGGTCATTGCTCTCGTTGCCGGGAGCCGCCTGTCCGACCACGAGAGCCCAGGTGAGGCGACCCTTCAGGTCCTCCGCGGAACAGTGCGCTTGACCTGCGAGGAGGGCGAGTGGACGGGTGTCGCGGGCGATCTCACCGATATTCCCGACGTGCGGCACGGTCTGATCGCGGACACCGATTCCGCGGTACTCCTCACCGTCGCGCTGTCCCACTGACGACGGGTTCCGCGACGCGCCGTGCCGACCACTCCGTGCCGCCGAGGTCGAAAATGTGACAGTCCTGCCCCTGGTTGTCACATCCGCCGATTCGACGACGATAACCCCGATGTGCATGTTCGACATCAGATCATCGAACGCCTGCGCCGTGAGCACGCCTCACGACGGCCCGGGCGTCTACCCGACGTCGCATCCACCGACCGGTTCGCGCGGCGACATCCGTCGCCTGGCCGACTCCGGACTCGCGACACCGCGCCATGGCTGGCGAGGCACGGAGTGAACCCGACCGGCTACTGACCGTCTGCGTCGTGGGCGCGACGGGCGACGTAGTGTGGTCGCGGCCCGTGCCACCTGTACTTCAAGGCGGCGAGACGTCCGACGGTGATCAGCGCCGCACAGATGAGGCCTATCCACGGCCGGTACCAGTCGAAATGCATCAGTGTTGTGGTGAGGACCGCCCCGATGAACGCCGGGATCGCGTACAGCGGCTCGTCGGTGCGCAGGATCGCGGGGACCTTCCCCGACAGCATGTCGCGGATGATGCCGCCGCCCACGCCCGTTGTGAGCCCGAGCAGCGCCGCCGCCGGTGCACCGACCCCCCATGCGTAGCCGACCGCGGTGCCGGTGACCACGAACAGTCCGAGCCCGACCGCGTCGGTGACGTCGAGCGGCCATCGTTGCAAGATGGCGGGCGGATGCCAGAAGAAGATCACCAGACCGGTGGCCGCGGCGGCCGCGAGAAACTCGAAGTCGGTGAACGCCACCGGCGGCGTGTTGCCGATGAGCAGGTCACGGATCACTCCGCCGCCCAACGCCGTGGTGACCGCCAGGAACACGATGCCGACGATGTCGAGGTTCCGCCGGACGGCGAGCAGTGCACCGGACGCGGCGAACGCGACCACCCCGACCATCTCGCCGATCTGATGGACCAGCGACGCCGCGTCGTCGATCCCGCCGGCCAGAACGATCGTCTGCGCTGCACTCACGGTTCACCCCGTCCGTCATCCACGTGTACGAGTATCTGCCATCCGACCGCATACGATGGGGGCGACCCGGTTCGACGAGAAGGCGAGACGCGCATGGCCAAGAAGAAGTGGACTGATCTCACCACCCGGCAGAAGAGTCTGATCATCGCCGGAAGCGCACTGGACGCCGCTCTACGGGTGTGGGCGGGCCGTGATCTCGCGAGCCGGAGCGCCGCCGAGGTGAACGGCCCCAAGTGGCTGTGGGGAGTCGGCCTCTCGGCGGTCAACTCGGCAGGCGTCCTGCCCGTCGTCTATCTCGTGAAAGGTCGCCGCGCGCGCACCTCGGTAGGCTGAGTCGAGTGAGATCTCTGTCCCCCGGCGAGAACCAGCCGCTGCCGTCGTCGACGGTGATCATCCAGGTGCGCAGCGCGTCTCCGGTGAACACGTCGGCCCTCCTGCTGACGAGTGCGGGGCGGGTCCGCTCCGACGCCGACTTCGTGTTCTACAACCAACCCTCGGCTCGCGGAGTGCAGTACCGCGACGAAGGCCAGGTGGATGTCGTCACCATCGACACCACGGCCGTCGAAGGCACGATCGAGACGATCGCCGTCACCGCGAGTCTCGACGGCACGGGACCCACGTCGTTCGCCACCGCGGGAGTTCTGCAGGCCACTCTTTTCGACGCGAACCGCACCCCCGTCGCCGACTTCGTCGTCCCCGGACTCACCAGTGAGACGGCGGTCGTCTGCCTCGAGGTGTACCGCCGCGGCGACGCGTGGAAGGTCAGGGCTCTCGGTCAGGGCTACGACACCGGGCTCGCCGGCCTGGCGACCGCGTACGGCATCACCGTCGACGACCCCGATCCCGTTCCGCAGCAGCCTCGTGTCGCCGATCCGCAGCCGTGGCCGCCGACACCAACTCACACCCCGCCCGCCCCTGCCGCGCCGGTACCGAACCCGGCCGTCGCCCGTCCGTCTGGAGCCTCCATGCAGAGCGAACTGTTCAATCCCGCACACGCCGAGGTGCAGTCGCACGGCATCGCCAAGCAGGGCAGCAAGATGTGCCGCGTCGGCATGAACGGCGAGATCATGGCCCGCCAGGGATCCATGGTCGCCTACCAGGGCAATCTGCACTTCGAGGCGCTCGGCGCGGGCGGCATCGGCCGGATGATGCGGCAGGCGATGACCGGCGAAGGCGTGCCCCTGATGAAGGTGACCGGCCAGGGTGATCTGTTCCTCGCCGACAACGCGAGTGAAGTGCACCTGATCGATCTGGACGGATCCGACGGTCTGACGATCAACGGCGCCAACGTCCTCGCCTTCGACTCCACGCTCCAGTACAACGTGGAGCGCATGCACGGCGCCGGTTCGATGAGCAACGCGGGCATGTTCAACTGTGTCTTCACCGGCCGTGGCCGCATCGCGATCACGACCAACGGCACGCCCGTCGTCCTGAACGTCGCAGGCGACACCTTCGCCGATCCTCAGGCCGCGGTCGCGTGGTCGTCGAGCCTTCGGACATCGGTGAAGACGAACGACAGCTTCGGCCTCGGCACCTTGATGGGCCGCAGTACTGGAGAGCGTTTCACGCTCGCCTTCGCAGGCCAGGGCTTCGTCGTCGTCCAGCCGTCCGAGCAGCCTCCGGGCGGAATGATCGGCGGCACCGGTCAGGGTCAGGACGCGGGCGTCGGCGGCATGCTCGGCGGTTTCCTCGGTCGGTGACGGACGAGTACCTCTCCCAACGTGTGGGCGAACTCCACCGCGTCCCGACCGGTCAGGCGTGCGTAGTTCAGAACCAGACCTGACACACGCCGCTCCGCGGACTGACTGCTCAACGACCGAGCCCGCCATCCTGTCGCTTCCAGTGCGGCGACGACGCTCTCGTCGTCGCAATCGGTCAGCAGGACGCATAGGTGCAGGCCCGCTTCGACTCCGGTGACCGCAAGATCGGGGCACGCCTCGGCGAGCGCCGCGACCAACTTCGAGCGGCGGTCGCTGTACACCCGAGCCGCCCGCGCCAGGTGACGATCCATCGCACCCGAGGTGATGAATTCGGCCAACGCGTCAGCGGGCAACGCCGACGGACCACGTCGGTGGACAGCGAGCCAGCGCTGGACGTCGCGAGTCAGCTCGCCGGGCGGGAGACACCACGCCACCCGCAGGTCCGGCGACACCGACTTCGACGACGTCCCGACGTACGCCACGTGCTCACGTCCGCCGGGCAGTGTGGCCAGAGCAGGCAACGGCGCCACGCCATAGCGGAACTCGCCGTCGTAGTCGTCCTCGACGATCAACGATCCGGTTCGGCGCGCCCACTCGACCAGAGCGACCCGACGGTCGACGCTCATCCGGTGCCCCAGCGGGTACTGGTGGGCCGGCGTGATGAAGACGATTCCCGGTTCGTCGCCGAGCCTGGAGGCGTCCATGCCGTCGGGATCGGCCGGGTGGAACCGCACGTCGAGGCCCTGCTCTCGAGCCATCAGCAGAGCCCCTCGGTACCCGGGGTCCTCGATGTGGAACTGGATCTGCGACGGCGTCCGCCCATCGCTTCGGGATGTCGAGAACGCCCAGCACAGCGCCGCGATCGACGAACGTGAACTGTCGAACAGCAGCGGCTCAGCGGCAGACAATCCGCGATGCCGCCGCAGGTGGACGGCAAGCGCCGCCTGGAGAGCCGGACTCGGTTCGTCCCAGGGATTGAGCCCGGACAGCCCGGCGGATGCGGCGGCCCGAACCGCCCGGCGCCACGCCTGGTCGTCCACCAACGTCGCATCCGGGACACCCGGCCGCAGGTCGCGGCGTGACCGTCCACGACGCGGTGCGACGACGCCGCGCGTCTGGGGCACGCCGCGTCCGCGGGTACGAGCCCCCGCGCGGGCCGCTTGCGTCGCTCCTGCGCTCACCTTGGTGCCGGAGCCGTGTTCGGCGGAGACGAATCCGGCCGCAGCCAATTCGTCGAACGCCCGGACCACGGTCCCCCTCGAGAGACCTGTCTGCTGTGCGAGTACACGGCTTGACGGAATGGTGTCGCCGTCGACAAGCACGCCGTCGGCGATCTGGTCGATGATCGCATTCACGAGATCCTCGGATCCGGTGACACCGGGCAGCATCAGTGATCCGGAACCACGTGAGCGAGCCATGCGTCGAGAGTATTCCAATGATCGACAAGTGGTCCTACTAAATCTCGCATTTGTGGATCTATCTGATCATCCACTTACCGTGTGAAATGAGAACCATGACGATGTACAAACAGTCTCACCGCCTCCGCGACGTCCGCTACGACGTCCGCGGCCCGATTCTCACCGAGGCCATGCGCCTCGAAGCCGACGGCCACGACGTGCTGCGCCTCAACCTGGGGAACATGCGCCCGTTCGGGCTCGAGGCGCGACCCGAGATCGTCGACGCTGTCGCAGCAGGCCTGAACCGGGCACAGGCGTACTCCGATTCACGCGGGATCCCCGAAGCCCGCGAGGCCGTCGCCGCCCACTACCGCAAGCACGTCGGCGACACCGTGTCCGCCGACGACGTGTTCCTCGGCAACGGAGTGAGCGAGCTCATCACGCTGACACTCCAGGCGCTGGTCAACCCAGGCGACGAGATCCTGGTCCCCGCGCCGGACTATCCGACGTGGACCGGCGCGGTGAACCTCACCGGCGGGGTGCCGGTCCACTATCTGGCGGACGAATCGAACGGCTGGAACCCGTCCGTCGAGGACATCGAGTCAAAGGTCACGCCGCGAACGACCGCGCTCGTGATGATCAATCCGAACAATCCGACCGGTGCCGTCTACAGCGAGGAGACGGTCCGCGGGATCGCCGATGTCGCGCGCCGCCACGGCCTCGTTCTGCTCAGCGACGAGATCTACGAGGATCTGGTCTTCGACGACGCCCGCCATCACCACGCCGCGCGCACGGCGGGCGACGACGTCCTGTGCCTGACATTCGGCGGACTCTCGAAGTCTTATCGGGTCTGCGGCTACCGAGCCGGATGGGTCGTCGCGACAGGTCCGCTCGACCGCGCCGGTGATCTCCTCGAGGGGATCACGCTGCTGTCGAACATGCGGGTCTGCCCGAACGTCGTCGGACAGCACGCGATCCCGGTCGCTCTCGCGCAGGGCTCGACCCTCGGCTCCGACGTCATCGACCCCGGCGGCGCCCTGGCGCGCAAGTTGAAGCGAACGTCGGCCGCTCTCAACGCCATCCCCGGAGTGAGCTGCGTTCCACCCCGGGGGGCTCTTTACTGCTTCCCCCGACTCGACACGGACATGTTCGGCATCGACAGCGACGAAGCCCTCGTGCTCGATCTATTGCGGACCGAGCACGTCCTCGTCACGCACGGCACCGGCTTCAACTGGCCCGAACCCGACCACTTCCGGATCGTGTGCCTCCCCGACGACGACGTGCTCGACTGGGCCGTCGAATCGATCGCCGCCTACCTGGACCGTCGACGGCGGTGAAGCGCCGCGCGTCAACGCACCTTTGTGACGTCATCGTGAAGGTCGGATGGCCGACGCAGGAGTCGATGCGGACGCCATGTTCGGGTGTCCTCATCCCACGGTCGAATGAGCAGCCACAGCCACGTGAACGAGCCGAACCTGACAAGGGCATTCACTCGGGCGGCGCGGATGGTCGAAGCCGATGCACCACGTGCCTTGACCGTTCTCACGTTCCCCGTGATGTACCTGAGGTTTCGAATCGGCGACGCACGGAGAGTCCGCACCGACGTCTTCACCTTCATGTTCGGGTCGAGAAAGATCTTCTTGCCGCGCTCGGTCAGGGCCAGGCTGAGATCGAAGTCCTCCCAGACGTCCTGCCTACGCGTCACCGAGTCTCGAACCGCATGCCATGCCGTCTTGCGCAGCGCGTGGTTGGGACCGGAGAACGAGCTCACCTCGATCCCGTCAGCTGCTGCGGCAGGCAGCGGCCGCTCGGCGAACATGGGGAACGGAGGGACCTCGTACATCGTCGCGACGCCGCCGACTGCTGCGAACTCGGCGCCCCGTTCGCTGGTGAAGAACGACTCGATCGCCTCCACCCATCGGGAATCCACCCGGGTGTCGGCATCGGTCCGAGCGATCACATCCCCCGACGCCGCGTCGTAGCCCGCGGCACGAGCGGCATGGCATCCGGGCTCAGGCTCGTGGATCAGACGGACGGTCGGATGTGCCGCGGCGATCTCAGCGACGATGGCGGCCGACTCGTCGGTCGAGTTGTTGTCGACGACGAGGATCTCGTCGGCCGCACGAGTCTGGTCGATGAGCGCATCAAGGCACGAGGCGATCTCGTCCTGCTCGTTGTACATCGGAATCACAACACTGATCGCGACCACAGTTCCCCCACGTTCCCCGACTGACTGTTCCCTGCGGATGTTACGGACATTCCACCGCCGACAAAGCTCACGTGACTGAGCGCACAGCAGGTTCATCCAAACCGACTATGGTCTCGAACAGTCAGATCGAATTGATTTGGACATCAGTCGCGCTGCCAGGAGGCCGGATCCCTGTCGAGCACGCCGTGGAACCGTCGGTTCACTCTGTCTGATCGCGAGCGACATACGTTTTGACCGCGCCGAGGACCACTCCGGCCGCATCTGCGACCCGGTCCTGTCGTTCCATCGACTCCCGTCGAATCGCGAGGAACACGGTGTTGATCGGAGGCTCGTCCACCTCGTGGACCTGGATCAGTCGACCCGACCTGAGTTCGTCGGCGACAAGATACCGAGGAAGCACTGATATTCCGCGCCCGCTGACGACAGCGGCCTTCACCGCGACGAGGTCGGGGACCACGACACTCGCATCGAAGACGGGCTCGGCAGCGAACACGGTGTTCCAATACCGCCGGATGATGGCGAGTTCCCGGTTGAAGGCCACGAACGGCGCCGCCGACAGTTCGGCGAGTGAG
The DNA here is from genome assembly GCF_000344135.1 of Gordonia malaquae NBRC 108250. Lineage (GTDB taxonomy): Bacteria > Actinomycetota > Actinomycetes > Mycobacteriales > Mycobacteriaceae > Gordonia > Gordonia malaquae. Next base: position 118,125 of record NZ_BAOP01000002.1, read on the forward strand.
CCCACCGGAACGTCGAGGCGCGGAGAGGCGACCAAGACGAGCTCCTCGTCGGCGATCGGCGACACGGCGAACGTGGCGCCTCGGGGCCGCACCGTCGACACGACCATGTCGACCGACCCCGCTTCGAGTGCCTGGAGGAGAGCGGCGGACGAGTCGGGAACATATCTGATCCGGGGAAGACGGTCGCCGACACCGCCGAGCGCTGGGATCAGGCAGGTGACGAGGAACTCGTGGGGACCTCCCACAACCACTTCGCGGAGACCTGTCGCCGACGCCTCATCGGCCACGATCCGGTCGATCTGATCGAGGTGGACCGCCAGTTGACTCGCGAGTTCCCGACCGAACACCGTCGGTTCCGCACCTGTTGTCGTGCGGACGAACACGTCGCGTCCGAAGTGCTCTTCCAGATTCCGGATGTGCGACGTCACCGTCGGCTGCGAGAGTCCGCTCCGAGACGCGGCTTCGCTGAACGTTCCCGCGCGGAAGACGTGGAGAAACGTTCCGAGCTGATCGAGCGACGGACGGCGGGCGGGAGGCACCCGACAATCATCCCACGACTTCCGGAAAGCGCCTCGGCCCCGCCTCCAGAGGAGACGGGGCCGAGAACATGAAGTTCCGTGTGCGGACGCTCAGCGCCCGCGAGAAGTCACCAGCTGGACTTCTGCACACCCGGCAGCTCGCCGGCGTGAGCCATGTCACGCAGGCAGATGCGGCACAGGCCGAACTTGCGGTAGACCGAGTGCGGGCGGCCGCACTTGTTGCAGCGCGTGTAGGCACGCACGGCGAACTTCGGCTTCTTGGCGGCCTTGTTGACCAGAGCCTTCTTTGCCATGTCAGTTGTCCTTAGCGTTGTTGTCCTTGAACGGGAAGCCCAGGGCACGCAGCAGCGCGCGGCCTTCCTCGTCGTTGGTGGCCGAGGTGACGACGGTGATGTCCATGCCGCGCGGCCGGTCGATGTTGTCGATGTTGATCTCGTGGAACATCGACTGCTCGGTCAGGCCGAACGTGTAGTTGCCGTTGCCGTCGAACTGACGGTCGCTCAGACCGCGGAAGTCGCGGATACGCGGGAGGGCGATCGACACGAGGCGGTCGAGGAACTCCCACATGCGGTCGCCGCGAAGCGTGGTGCGGGCGCCGATCGGCATGCCCTCACGCAGCTTGAACTGTGCGATCGACTTGCGTGCGCGACGGATCTCCGGCTGCTGGCCGGTGATCAGAGCGAGATCGGCGACAGCGCCGTTGATGAGCTTGGCGTCACGGGCGGCGTCGCCGACACCCATGTTGACGACGACCTTGACGACGCCCGGAATCTGCATCACGTTGGCGTAGTTGAACTCGCTGTTCAGCGAGTCCTTGATCTCGGCGCGGTAGCGCTGCTTGAGGCGAGGCTGAACCTTCTCAGATGCGGTCATGTTCAGATGTCCTTCCCGGTCTTGCGCGAGATGCGGACCTTCTTGCCGGTCTCTTCATCAACGCGGTATCCGACGCGGGTCGGGTTGCCCTCGGAGTCCACGACCATCACGTTCGAGACGTGGATCGGGGCTTCCTGGGTCACGATGCCGCCGGAGCTGGCACCGCGCTCGTTCGCCGACTCAGCGACGTGCTTCTTCATGCGGTTGACGCCCTCGACGAGGACCTTGTCGCGCTGCGGGTAGGCCTCGATGACCTTGCCCTTGGCGCCCTTGTCCTTGCCGGACACGATGATGACGGTGTCACCCTTGTGGACCTTCATGAATCAGATCACCTCCGGTGCGAGCGAAACGATCTTCATGAAGCGCTTGTCGCGAAGTTCGCGGCTGACCGGTCCGAAGATGCGGGTACCGCGGGGGTCGGTCTCGTTCTTGAGGATGACTGCGGCATTCTCGTCGAACTTGATGTACGAGCCGTCTGCACGACGGCGCTCCTTGACGGTGCGAACGATGACGGCCTTGACGACCTCACCCTTCTTCACGTTGCCGCCGGGGACGGCATCCTTGACGGTGGCGACGATGACGTCACCAACGCCGGCGTAACGCCGCGACGAACCGCCGAGCACGCGGATGCAAAGGATTTCCTTCGCACCGGTGTTGTCGGCGACGCGCAGGCGGGATTCCTGCTGAATCACTGCTTGTCTCCTTGACCTGGATTTCTATGCCCGCCGGATTTCCGACCCGACGCGCACGGTCTGTCGCCACCAAAACATGCGCCTCCCTGGAATTTCTCCGCGGAAAGCAGATCGACCCCAATGGGTTCGCAAGTCGGTTCGCGGTGCACGCACCGCAGGCAACCGCTCAAGTGTAGGCGAATGTCCCGGTCAGGGCCAAATTCGACGGCTTCACACAGGTTGGTCGGCGCCGTCGAGCTCACGCAGGGTCACACCGCCGTCGGACGCGACGGTGATCGTCGCGAAGGTCTGTCGCCCTTCGGGGAGCAGTCGGACGGTCACGTGGTCGCCGCTCGACGAGTCGAGAAGTGTCGCGACGACCACGGCTCGCGCGCGGTCGAGTCGCCCGTCCCCGTCCTCCGACCCCGACAGTGCGGCTCGATCGCCCCGATCGTCGAGCAGGACCACCCGCACGTTCCGTTCCCGCGCGGTCCAGACCGCGTCGGCGACTGCCGGTACGTCGAGCCCCGGCGCCCTGATCCGGTCCCGGAGCTGCGCTTCGACGAGGCGGCAGTGGACCAGCTCCGCGTCGTCGAGCGCGCCGCCTGCGGCGATGCGCCGCAGCAGGGGTCGGACACGATCGTCGAGTCGGGCCAGTTCGTGATCCCGGATGGCGCGGACCGCGAGCGCCTTGCTCTCCCGCGTCGCCTGCCTGCGCAGCGCGAAGATCTGTTCCGCGCGGGGACCGATGATGGCCGCGAAGACGGTCATCATCACGAGTATTCCGAGATTGCCGCTCTGCGGTTCCGTGACGTAGTGAAGGGCGTCTGCGCGTTGCCGCCCGAGCACACCGAGAACCACGGTGACCAGCCCGAACGACACCCACCCGCTCACGACGCGCCCCCGCAGGCAGAACAGCGCGCCGATCACCGCGGTCGCGCCCGCGAACGGCATCATCGCACCTCGGTCGACCGGGACGATGGCCCAGACGAACGCTGCGGCGGCACCCACTTCGGCTATCACTGCCCCACCAGTCGCCCATGATGCCGCCGGCGTGCCCGGCGCGAACAACAACAGCCCGAACGCAACACCGATCGCACCGAACATCACCAGGTAGAGCCAGGTCCGCTCGACGCCACCGCTCATCAGGCCCAACATGAGGAACACCGCCCAGGTGGTCCCCAACGCGACAACGGCGAAACCCGACTGCAGGCCGATGACGGCCGACGTGTCTTCACGTTGATCGGACTGCCACCAGCGCCGTTCCTCCGGCGGTTCGATCAGGGCCGCGTCCATGACACCTCGATCATGGTTCCGGTGCCGGGCGTGCTCCGCACACTCGCTCGGCCGCCGGGCAGGGTCTCCAGCCTGCGGCGCACGCTGAGCGCCAAGCCGAGGCGGTCCACAGCGACGGCCGAAGGGTCGAAGCCCACGCCGTCGTCGATGATCGCAACACCCACATGGTCGGCGTCGACGGTGATCACCACGGCGCGTTCGGCGTCCGGCCCGGCATGGACAGCACTGTTGCGCACGGCTTCTCCGACCGCTTCAGCGAGTGCACGCACGGCAGCCGCAGGCACCCCGCCGGACATGGAGCGCAGCGTGGACCCGTCCGGCACGTTGACCACGGTGTCGACCTGAGGATCGATGACGGTCCGCAGACGAGCGACCGTCTCCATGTGTGAAACGTGTTCGTCGTCGTACACGTGGTCGTCGGCCAGGGCGTCGAGCCGGTCGAGGGCGGACGCCGCCAAGGCGGCGACTCGCGGGTCGCTCGGATCCGATCCTGCTGCCACGAGCGTGGAGATCACATGGTCGTGGATGAGCCCGTCGAAACGGGCGAGTTCAGCGTTCCGGACGTGCGCTTCGACAAGCGCGGCCGCATTCGATCGAGATCGGTCCAGCGCCGCGCCCGACCGCACCACCATCACCGCCGTGCACACGAACAGCGTTGTGAACACGACGCCGAACACCGCTTCACGAACCATGTCGGCTACATCCGGAGGATCCTGGTGAGCGAGTGCCACGTACGCGGCTATGGATTTGCCGAGCACGAGGAACCCCAGCGACTGCGGAATCGTGCAGACCAGGCACGCGGCGACGGCGGTCAGTCCGACGAAGTCGAGCATCCAGATCGCCGGCAGCGGCGACGAACCGATTCCTGCAGCTCCCCACACCAGCCCGGCAGCGACCACCCCGACCTGCGACAGCAGGACCCAGACCGTGATCCACCGCACCTGCGCGGTGACGAACCGTGTGCCGAGCAGCATCAGCCCCGGCCCCATCCCCAGAGCCACGCCGACGGGCGGATACCACGCGGCGACGGTCGACTCGGCTTGCGCGACCATCATCGGCACGGTGATCAACGCGTACACGACGTATCCGCCACCGACGAACGTCGCCATCACCACCAGGATGCGCACGTGCTCACTCGCATCGACACGCAGACGGCTCCGCCCGCGACCTGAGAAGTCAGGTTGCGGGCGGAGCCGAGTCAGCGTCTGTGCGGTCACCACAGAGACAATGGTGTCACCAGACGTCGAGCGTGGTGTAGCCGTCCTGCAAAGCTCGAGCGAGCAGATGCGCCTTGGTCGGTGCCGGGCGGGACACCGCAGAGTACTTCGTACGGATTCTGGAGATGTGTGTGCTCACCGTCGACGCCGAGATGAACAGGTGAGCGGCTGCGTCCTCCTTCGACTCGGCAGCGAGCCAGGCGAGGAGAACTTCCACCTCGCGGGTCGACAGCGCGGGACGGACCAGCGGCCCGCCCACCACGGTGAGCGTCGGTGCGCTCTCGACGACTTCTCTCAACGTCGGTGCCGAAACCGTGTCCGCATCGATGAACGGATCAATTTCTGCAACAGTCACCGGTGACCTCCCTGCTAACTCCCCGACGAATGATGATCGACCCGGACGAACCTCTTCCAGGCTTGTCGTCAACCGTACGAACACACGACACGTCCCGGTAGACCCAGAACTGGGGACACCGAAAGGTGGGTCGCCAGACATCGGGGCCTGCGCGCACTAGTGTGTGCGGCATGCCTTCGTTCTCGAACTCCCGATCCATCGTGATTCCTGCTCCCGCCGAGACCGTTCACCCGCTGATCAACGACTTCCGCGAGTGGCAGCAGTGGTCGCCGTGGGAGGGCCTCGACCCCGCACTGCGCCGCACCTACTCGGGGCCCGAGTCGGGGGTCGGGGCGACCTACGAGTGGGCGGGCAACTCGAAGGCGGGTGCGGGCACGATGACGATCGTGTCGTCGGACGCCACGCGCATCGTGGTGGATCTGCTGTTCACTGCTCCGTTCGCGGCCAAGAACGTCGCGACCTTCGAGCTCACTCCCGAAGGGGACGGCACCCGCGTCACGTGGACGATGTCCGGCTCGCGGAACCTGCTCATGTCGATCGGCGGGATGCTGTATTTCGACAAGGCCATCGGCAAGGACTTCCAGCGCGGACTCGAGGCCCTCAAGCAGGCCGCCGGGCAGCGCTGACGACGTCTCCCGACGCGTCGACGGCGAACCTCTCCACTCGATCGCCTGTCGCGACCACCACGGTTGCGAAGTCCTGCCGCCCGGGCGGGAGGATCCGTGCGGTGACCTCCGCGCCTGGTTCGGCGCCGGCCAGGACTCCGATGAGCAACCGCCGGACGGCGCCTGCTGCGGCGTCGATCTCCCGGCGGTCGACACCGCCGTCGTCGAGCAGAAGGACCCGGACGTCCTTCGACCTCGCGGACCAGACCGCGTCAGCGGTCGTGGAGTCGTCGAACGTGGGTGCTCGGATGAGATCGCGAAGCTGAGCTTCGACGAGCAGACAGCGACGCAACGTCTCCTCGTCGAGCGCGCCCCCGCGTGCGATCTGGTCGAGCAGAGGCCGGGCCTGCGAGTCGAGTCGTTCGAACTGCTGCACGCGCACCGCGACCGCGGCCTCCTCTGCCGCCTTCGCCGCGCTTTCCCGCACCGTCTGCTCCCGCAAGGCGTACACGGCCCTGGCTCGTGGGCGCAGGATCGCGGCGAACACGGTCGCCATCAGCATCACCGCCAGGTTCGGCCCGATCGCCGCGACGACCGCGGGATTGGGTTCGACGTAACGATCGAGACCGACTCCCACAGCCGCCGACAACACGTAGCCCGCCCACGCCGCGCCCATTCGGCCGCGGACCGTCGTGAACGCCGTGATGACGACTCCGCCCCCGGTCAGAACGCCGTATGCCATCGGCGGCCGCTCCACCAGTCCCGGCATCGCGATGACCACTGCGGCGGTCGGCGCGAGGACTGTCGGGATCGTCGCCCACCACTCCATCGGATCACCCGGCGCCAAGAGCACCCCACCGACTCCCGCGAGGAGCGCCGTCATCGCCAGGAGAAACAGCGCCGGGTTCGTCACACCGCCTGCCACCAGACCGATCACGACGAACACCGTCCAGATCAGTGCTGCCACGGCGACTGCCCACCCGCGCTGCATGCCCATCAGCGTCGACGCGTCCCGCCGCGGCGCTTGTCGGATCAGCCCGTCGATCGCCGTCGAGATCGATGTGAGGTCTGTCATGCCGCCCAGCCCATCTGCACGGTGACACCGGTTCCCGGTTCGGCACGCAGCCGGGTCCAGGCACCGTCGACTGCTGCCACGCGGCGCCTGACGCTCACCTCGATGCCGAGGCGTTCAGGCGGCACCTTTCCGGGGTCGAAGCCGACACCGTCGTCGGTCACCGACACGAACAGCGCGTCGACGACAGACCGGACGACGATCATTCGATCTGTGTTCGGGCCCGCGTGACGCAGGCTGTTCCGCAGCGCCTCCCCTGTCGCCTCGACGAACGCGTCGACCGCTGCCGCGGGCACTCCGGCTGTCCGAGCCCGCTCTTCCTGTTCGACGACAACCGGCACCCCGTGGTCGATGGCCGACGCGGCTCCGCGGATCCGTGCGACGGCTTCGAGTCCGCTGTACTCGGCGACCGACTGCTTCGTCTGGCCCGCGGTCGACTCCAACTCGGCAACCGCGATCCTCGCCTGTCGGCCCCGTTTGTCCTCATCGGGGGCGACGACTGTCGCGGCCAGGAGCGTTGCGATCACCTGATCGTGGATGAGTGCGTTCATCCGTTCGCGTTCGGTTGTGCGTGCGGTGGCCGCCGCGGATTCGGTGACCGCTGCGATGGCGCTCGCGCGTGTCCGGTCGAGTAGTGCTCCGGTGCGAACGACCTGGCCTGCGGCGAGCATGAAACTCAGTGTGAACGCGATGGGGAAGACAGTCTCGATGACCACGTTCGACTCGATGACGTCCGAGCGTGCGACGTCAGTGATCACGGCCGCGATCGCCGACGACGCGGCGAGGACGACCACGGCCTCGCGTATCGGACGAACCAGGATCCATGCCATGCTGGGAAGCCCCGAGAACGACATCAGCCACGACACGCGTTCGGCGTCGACGACGGTTCCCGACCACGCGGCGAACCAGAGCGCCGACGCCGCGAGATACCCGACGGCGCACGCCATCGCCAACGGCGCGATGAATCGTCTGAACGGTGGAACGAAACTGACCGCGAGCAAGGCCAGCCCGGGGCCGAACGCCAGGAGCAGCCCGACCGGCGTGAACCAACCTGCGGTGAGTCCAGGCGGCTGGCCGATGAGCGGCAACGACGTCAGCAGATACGCGCAGAAGCCCGCTCCGATGAAACGTGCCATCGCGACCAGGATCCGGTCGTGTTCGCTCGCCCGTTGCGCCGCTGTCACGACGGCAACACTAATCCTGGTCAGGAGCCCTGATCAGGCGTGTGGACTGCGCATCGTCCGAACAGACGATGCGTGCGTCAATCGCGACCGCGGTGCGGCATCGGGAGCCAGCCGTCTTCGACGGCTCGCTTGAACAGGTCGAGCTTTGTACGGGTGGGGCGACCCGCGTCCGCGTACTTCTGGCGGATGCGTTTGAGGTACTCGTTGACGGTGTCGGCCGCGACACCGAGTTCACGTCCGACGCTCACCGAGGTGCCACCCGAGGCGTACAGCGTCAGGACGCGCTGCAACTGGGGACTGAGGTCGACGGCGTCGAGGTTGGGGTCGCCGTCGATGGCTGCGGCCCATTCGGTTGTGAGGACTTCTTCGCCCGCGCCCGCACTCCGGACCGCGTGCAGGATCTCGTCCTCGGACGCCGATTTCAGCACCACACCGAGTGTGCCCGCACGTGCGGCGGACCGCAGGAGGTCCGGATGCTCGCCGGAGGTGTACACAACAGTGCCGATGCCCAGGTCGGCGAGACGTTCGACGTTCTCACGCGGCGTCGTGCCGTCGTTGAGGCGGAGGTCGAGGATCACGACGTCGAGATCGGATGATTTCGACAGCAGTTCAGAGACGGTCGCCGCGGCGCACACGAAGTCGAGGTCGTTGTGCGGCTCCAAGATCCGATCGATTCCCCACACCGGTGACGGATGGTCGTCGACCATCCCCACGCGCACCGCCGTCATGTCGTGCTTCCCCTCACTGCCAGCCTCGTCCTGCCCGCGAGGCCCGCTTTCAACGTAGTCCATTCCACCGACAAAACCCGGCACTCGGCGCACGAGTAGGGACTTTGTGCCCTAGTGTCGTGTTTCGGAGATTCCTAGACGGAATTTCCGGAACGCGACACTAGTCCTCGAACTGGTTCCAATCCGGCACTCGAGACCGTAGCGTCGGACCATGACTGATTCGAGCCACACCGTCTTGGGCACCCCGGTGATGATGCCCGTCGAGATCCGTTCCGCACGCTGTTTCATGGCCGGCTTCTCCGCGTCTGCGACTGCCGTCGATCGCGCCATCGCCGAGCGCGGCGATTCCGACCTGAAGCCGCTCCAGATCCGTCCGGGCCGCACCATGTGCATGCTCGTGTTCGTCGACTACGTGGACGGCGACCTCGGCCCGTACAACGAGTTCGGCGTCTGTTTCCTCGTCGAGGACCCCACGGGCGCGCGCCCGTCGACGTTCGGCGCCCTCCGGTCGCTGGTCAAGGGCGATGCTCACGCGTTGATCCACGAACTCCCCGTCGACGGCGACTTCACGCTGGCTGCGGGGCGCGGCATCTGGGGATTCCCGAAGGTCCTGGCGGATTTCGACGTCGACCACACGTCTCCGACCAAGACCGGAAGCGTCCGCCAGGACGGAAAGCTGATCGCCGAACTCACCGTGCGGCGCGGCATCGGTGTTCCCGACAACTCGTCGGAGGCCGTTCTGCAGTCGTATGCACAACTCGACGGGGTCACCAGGCGCACTCCGTGGCGCCTGACGTCCACCACCGGGACGCGCACCCGGATCGGCGGAGCCGCACTGCGGCTCGGTGATCACCCGATGGCCGACGAACTGCGCCGACTGAAGCTGTCGCGGCACGCGATCATGTCGAGTTCGGTGTCCGACTTGTCGATGCGGTTCGAGGACGCCGTCGTGCTGACCCGCGCCTGAACTCCCACCGCAGCTCAGGAGACCGCGATGTGTTAGGTTCGCCTTACACGAAAGGACCCCGCATGACTCTCAGCTCCACCTTCCGCCGCCCGCTCGTGGCAGCCGTCGCCCTCGCCGCAGGCGCAGCGATCGCGCTCACCGGCTGCTCCAGCAGCGACGACAGCAGCAACTCGAACGCATCGGCGTCGACGTCGGCCGCACAGTCCGCCGAACTGACCGTCGAGCAGGCGCAGACCACCCTGCGCAAGGCACTCGACGCGAACACGCCCGAGGCCGAGCTCGCGGGACTCGTCCAGTTCACCGACCCGTCAGTGCAGACCAAGCTGGTCGACTACAACAAGAAGGCCGCGAAGGCCGGCTACACCCCCGACATCTACACGGTGAAGTCCGTGAAGGTCGACGGCGACAAGGCCACCGCGGTCGTCGCAGTCAAGGGTCCCCACCAGCCTGCCGCGATCGACATGAACTTCGGGTTCGTCAACGTCGACGGCACCTGGAAGCTCGGCTCGGAAGCCGTCACCATGCTCGTCTCCATGATGCGCTGACACTCCACGCTCTGACGCGACGCGCCCTCACCCATGCCGGGTGAGGGCGCGTCGTCGTTTCGGATGAATGTGGCGAGTCCGTTTCACCATCAGGCGAACGCGACGACCTCCCCCGCCGTCCACCGGAGCTTTCCGCCGTCCCGACTGCACACGATGCGCTCGATGTCGTCGACGGTGACCGTGGTGATGACGGCGACGCACCCTCGGCCCGAGGGCAGGATGCGGGCGGTGACCGCTCCGCTCTCGACCGACGCCAGGACGCCGGCGAGTCCGCTGCGCAGCACCCCGAGATCCTCCGGAGTGAGGACCGCGCCGTCTGAGCTGTCATCGAACACGCGGACCGCGATACCACGCAGACGGGCGTCGGCCAGGCATTCCCGCGTGAGCGCAGAATGCCAGCCGCGGCCGCGGACGGAGTCGCGAAGGTCCTCCTCCAGCAGTCGAGCACGGGCCGCCGACTCCTCGTCGAACACCTCCCCGTCGGCCACACGCTGGACGAACGGACGCACCTCGGCGTCGAACTGCTCGAGCTGGTCGGCTCGCTCGGAGACGGTGGCGCTGGTGACCGCCATCGCGTGCATCGTCTGAGCGCGGCGAGCCTCCAGAACCGCGGTCAGATGCAGCATCGGTCGGATCAGGACGGCCATCAGTGTCGACGGCAACAACGACACCGCGATCCGCAACGTCAACTGGCCTCCCGCGACGAGGGTCCCACCGTGCTGCAGCGACCACACTGCAGCCATCGCCACCGCGACGACGCTGCTTCCCCACGCGGTGCGCGAGCGCCCACGCAGTGAGAGGAGCCCCGCGACGACGGCGAAGACGACAAGCGGTGCGCCGGGCTGCACCCACAAGCCCGCACCCTCGGGGGTGGCCCACCACGCCGCACCGAGCCCTCCGGTGGCCAACACTGCGACTGCGGCGGTATCCGCGGGCGGCAGCGGGTCCTCGTCTCCGCGGACCACCGTGAACACGCTCGCCCACAACGCGACGGCGCCCACGCCCTCGAGAACCCACTGCCACCCTTGACGAGGGTCGCCGAACGCCGTCATCCGGGTGATCGCGCAGGCGCCGAGCAGAACGATCAGCATCACCCGCAGACGCCGGGTCCGCAGACCGAACATGACGGGGATCTGCACCGTCTCGGCGCCGGTCACTGTCGGCTCCATTCCAGGGACACCATCGTCCCGTCGAGCGGTGCCGCGTCGACCACTGCGGAGCCCCCGGGAAGCAGATCCATCCGCTGCTGAATGCCGAGCACGATCCCCGATCGGTCAGGAGCGATGCGATCGGGATCGAAGCCGCACCCGTCGTCGACTACCCGGACCCGCACTCCCGCCTCGGAGATGAGCCCGACGACGGCGGTCGACGCTCGCGGCCCGGCGTGGACCACCGAGTTCCCGACTGCTTCGACGAGCGCCGCGCCGACTGCGTCGACGACGGAGACCGGTAGATCGGCGGCGTCGTCGGTCGCCTCCACGGACACCAGCAGGTGATCGCCGAAAGCGATGACGGCTTCTCTCAAGTGAACGACTGCGTCCGAGGGCGTCACCATCCCCGCGGCCAGTGGGTCGACGTCCGCGCCGTCGAGTTCATCGAGAACTGCACGAGCCTGCCGTTGATGACGGTCGTCCGGGGTGCCCGGCGCTATGTCGCGGAGCACGGCGATCACTTTGTCGCGCAGGACCACGTCGAGGCGTCGTCGTTCCTCGACTCGCGCGGCGCTCGCGGCGGCCGCGACACTCTCGGTGAGGACGACGGCTCGAGTCGCGTCGACGGCGCGTGCGATGCCCATGGCGGTCCCGAGCATCGCGAGGAACACCGCCATCAGGGATGCGGTCATCATCTGGTTGAAGTATGCGTCGGCGCCGTGACCGCCGAACCCGGCCCGCTGCTGAGCGACGGCCAGCATGCCGAGCCCGACCACCGTGTAGGCGGCCGCCCAGCGGATGGGAACCAATGTCGCCAGCGCCACCGCGGGCAGGACGACGGTGTTCGCCGACCACACCGGCGGTGAGCCGAATCCGGTGTAGTCCAGATGTGTCCATGCGGGAAACCACAACATGAGAGCGGCCAGGTTGGCCGCCGCCAGCACAACCGCAGACCGGAAGAGCGCGTGTGACCGACCCGATTCGGGGACCGCGGCGATCAGCATGACGATCGCTGCGCCGAGTATCAGCACAAACGACGTCGGCGTCCACCATGCCTCTGTCACGCCCTTGCCTGCGATGATCGCCGGAACGATCGACATGAACGGTACGAGCAGGGTGCTGATCGACACGGTGAGCGCCGCGGCACGCCGCATCCGGTAGACGTTCACGACTGCACCACGCGGCGGATCCGACCGTCGACAGTCAGTTCGATTCGGCGGCGAACGCTTCCCGAGACCACACCGACGGTGGCTATCGGATCACGACCGGGCGGTGCGATCCGGGCGACGACGTCGCCTCCGGACAGCCCGGCGAGTTCTTCTTCGAGCACAAGCGCCGCCGCGTCCACGACCGCGTCGGCGCGCGCGGTGTCGAGTTCGGTCAAGCCGCCGTCGTCGAGGACGGTCACCGACACTCCACTACGGCGGGCGTCCCACACCGCTCGGCGCACACGCGGCACATCAAGCGCCCGGCCACGAATGCCGTCGCGCAGACGGGCCTCGATGAGACGCGCGTCGGTGACGTCGTCGTCGGTCACCGGGTGACCGTCGACGACTTTGGTGAGCAACGGTCGGACGCGGGCGTCGATGCGCCGGATGCGGACGTCTCGGGCGGCGATGTCCTCGCGGACGTCGTCGACTCCCTTGCGATCGGCTCGTCGGCGGGCCGACAGCGCGTGAAGTTCGGCGACCTGCGGTGCGAGGAGCAGCGCGGCTCCTGTTGCGATGAACAGCATGGTGAAACTGGCGCGCGGGAGAACTGCGTTCAGCCATGTCGGCGACCCGGTGAGCGGCCCCACGATCACACCGATCACCGTGTTGACGGCGACGACGACCCACGCGAGCAGGAGTCGGCCCCGCATCATGAACACCACGAGCACGATGGTGGCCGTCGACAGCATCGTCTGGAAGGGGCCGAGCGCCTCGGAGCCGAGGAGCGCTGCCGATCCCCACACTGCGCCCACCGCGACGACCACCGCGCCGCAGACGACGCCTGCCTGCCAGTCGGCGAGGGCCGACGTCGCCGAACTGGCGGTGACCGTCATCGCGATCGCGAGCAGTACGAACGCAAGGGTCGTTCCGACCCAGGTCACCGCGGTGAAGTCGGCGAGGCGGCCGTTGACGACTGTCCGAACAGCGAGCGCGACGAAGTAGATCGCGAGGATGCCGCCTGCGATCCAGCGGCCGGGAAGGTTCTCGAGGAAATCACCGGAGCCGGTCACTGTCGCTCCCACTGGAGTCGAACCCTGGTCCCGTGGCCCGGTGCGCTGACGATGCTGCTCGATCCGCCGCGGATCGACGCCATGCGGCCGGTGATGCCGAACGACAGGCCGAGTCTGCCTGCCCGGGTGGCCGACGGATCGAACCCTGCCCCGTCGTCGGCGATCGTCACTGTGATCGCCGCATCGGACACCGCCGCGATGACAACGCATGACGCGTCGGAGCCTGCGTGGCGGTAGAAGTTTCGGATCGCCTCGCCCGTGGCGTCCAGAAGCGCCTGGGTCACTTCGGCGTCGAACTGCGCGGCACTGTTCGGATCGAGGTCACCGCGCACAGTCACCGCGTCGCCCAGTGATGCCGCCGTGGTGCGGATGCGTTGGATGAACTCCCGGCCGTCGAGGAGATCGGACTGCCCCGCGGTCGGATCCCACCAGTGGTCGAGTTCGTCGATCACCCCACTGGCAGCCGCTCGCAGCGACGGCTCAGGGACTCCCGGTCGCAAGGCGAGGAGGAATGCGATGATCCGATCGTGGACCAACGCGTCCAGTCGCCTGCGGTCGACGTCGTGGAGGTCTTCGTTCGCTCTGTCTCTGGCGGTGGTGATGGTGGCGGCGCGGGCCGTGTCGAGTCGTTGCGCAAAGACGACGGCGGCGGCGGTCAGCATCAGGTACACGCCGCCGAAGGCGATCGACCAGAACGCCTGGGTCCAGAACCGGTAGTCGACTTGACCGGTCCACGCGAGCGCGGACGTCGCTTCACTGAGTGCGACGGCCACGATGAGGTTGACGACCGCGAGCACCGGGCGACGACCGATCATGAGCGAGATGCTGGCGAGTTCGGGCAGCATGCTGATCCAGATGACGATCGTCTGGCTGCCCGAGTCGAGTTCGACGGTGCGGTCGTTCCAGGCGACGAACCACGATCCGATGATCAGAAGGTAGGCGACCGCGCATCCGATGGCGACACGCCCGAGGAGATCGGGGCGAGCTGCGACGGCGACAGCGATCAGAGCGAGTCCGCTGGCCACCACCAAGACGATGCTGAGCGGCAGCCACCAGGGGTCGACGAGGTCACCGAAAGCCGTGAGGGAACCGGCCGCAGCGAACACATAGAACAGGTAGCCGCCGCCGACCATGCCGGCACCGACTGTTTGAAGAGTCTCCGACGCCGTACGTCCCGTAGGCCGCAGTTGCGGCACCCGCAGCCGGGGCTCCGCCTGAGGCGCTGTGCGGGTCATCGCCCCATACTTTCACGCGACTCGGGGCGACGGAGCAGTTACTCCTGGCCGGGGTCTAGGAGACCGAGCGGAGCGCGGGACGTCCGACGGTGGGCTCGGGGACTTCGCGTCCGAGCCATCCCACGATCTCGGTGAGGGCACGCGCCTGCTCGGCAGGCTCGAGGGCGACGAGTCCGGGCAGCGCGGTGCAGAGAGCGGCCGTCAGGGCGCTCTCGAGGGACATGCCCTGGGTGCCGACGACACGCCGGTAGTCATTCAGGGAAACGGTCAGCGCATCGAAGGTCACCGAGTCGCCTGCGTGACGCACAGCAACCATCCAGCCTGCGGTCTCGGCACGATCGGCGAGGTGCACGCAGAGGTCGGCAATCCACTGGTCGCGGCCACTCTGTGCGATCGTGCTCATCGCTCGGTCCTCCGTTGATTCGGTTAGTCCTTGCTAACCGTTCTGGCTGGTAGAACGTTGTTTCGCCCTCCTACGAAAGCGTAACTTAACTCGTCAGTAGGAGCTAGGTCGTTTCTGTGCCCGATTCGCCCACCATTCGTGCCATCACCGTTGTCAGATTCCAGTGGACCACGTGACCAGCGGAAATGTTGCAGTTAGCTAGCGTGTCGCCGGTTCATTATTGAAGTGAGATGTCCATCACACATTGAAAGATGAGGTAACACTCAGCTTGACTTGTCGCTATTCATGGCGTCGATCAAGCTCTGCGGGCGCAGGTCCGTCCAATTGGTCTCGACGTACTCGAGGCACGCCGCACGCGAATCCTCGCCGAACACCTTGGTCCATCCTGCGGGGATGTCCGCGAAGGTGGGCCACAGCGAATGCTGGTTCTCGGCATTCACCAGAACGTAGAAACGGCCGTCTTCGTCGTCGAACGGGTTGGTCATTGCCAGTCCTTCCTCCTGCGCTGATGCGCGTCACTAGGTCGTCCGTCGGATCGACCGTCACTGCTTTCTAGTAAATCACTGTCCGACCCGCGGGCCGTTGGTTGTCAGGTCACTCGAGCGCCCTATCGATCACCGGGCCGATCACGGCGAGCGACTCAGCGTCCGTCATCCCGAGATGGTGGGTCTGAACGTAGTGAGCGTCGACGCCTTCGACGTGCGGCGCCCAGGCTCCGGCGACGCTCTCCGGATCGGCCTTGTCGGCTGTCGCAACGAACACCTGGACCCGCCCGGCGAACGGCTCGGGACGGAGTGTGACCGCGAGGTCCGGCGCCGAGGCGAAGCTGTCCATGATGGCCTCGACCTGCCCTTCCCCGAACAGACCCATGCCCGCGATCTGCGAACGGATCAACTCGGTCAGGTCCTCCGTGCTCTCCGCGGTGACATCGTCGTCGAGATCGAACAGAGTGCGCCACCCGCCGAGAACGTCCATCACCTCGTCGGTCGCCATCTCGTCCGCATCAGCGCCGGTCCGCTCGGCTCGTGCCTGAACCGCAGCCGCGATCGACTCCGGATCGTCCGGCTGAGCGTCCATCACACCGAGGTAGCCGACGCTCTCGCCCTCACGCTCGAGCCTGTTGGCCATCGCGAACGCGATGACACCTCCGATGGACCAACCGAGGATGTTGTACGGACCCTCGGGCTGCACAGCACGAATCTCGTCGACGTAGCGGTCCGCGAGCTCCGCGATGTCAGTGAACGAGTCCTCCCCCGCCACGACGTGAGGATCCTGCAGGCCGTACACCGGCCGGTCTGGCAGATATGGCAGCAGACCTCCGTAGAACCACGCCAGACCCCCGGCGGGATGGACGCAGAACAGCGGAGCCCTCGAACCGTCGCTGCGCAGCGCGATCACGACGTCGTTCGCCTCCGCTCCGCCCTCCTGCAGGCGACGAGCCAGTTCACGTGGCGTCGGATCGCTGAACAGCCAGGCCAGTTCCACGACCAGCCCGTTGCGCTCACTCAACCGCGACCGGACGCGGGTGGCCGACAACGAGTTTCCGCCGACGTCGAAGAACGACGCCGTCGCACTGACGCGCTCCACGCCCAGGAGGTCCGCGAACACCTCTGCGATCGCGGTCTCGACCGGATTCGCCGGGGCCACGTAGTCGACCGACGTCACCGCGTCGGACGCATTCGGAACCGGCAGCGCACCACGGTCGAGCTTTCCGTTGGCGGTCAGCGGCAAGTCGTCGACGGCCACGATCGCGTCCGGCACCATGTACGCGGGGACGGCACGGCCCACTGCAGCCCTGATCGCGGCGGCGTCGACCACCACGTCGGTCACGACGTACCCGATCAGCTGCTCGCCGCGCCCGGGCATGTCCACCACCGACGCCGCAGCTCCGGTCACGCCGTCGGCTGCCGCCATCGCGGTTTCGATCTCGCCGTACTCGATCCGGTAGCCGCGCAACTGCACCTGTGCGTCACCGCGCCCGAGATAGGCGATGTCGTCGCCCACCCGACGAGCGAGATCGCCGGTCCGATACATCCGTGACCCGGCAGGGCCGAACGGGTTGGCCACGAACCGCTCCGACGACAGGCCCGGACGATTCAGGTAGCCCTGGGCCAACTGACCTCCGGTCACGTACATCTCGCCGACCACACCGTCGGGCACCGGTCGGAGATGGGAGTCGAGAACGCACAGCCCCAACGATGAGAGCGGCCTGCCGACGAAGCTCGCGTCGTCCGCTCGCACAGTCGCCGGGTCGAGCTCACGGAACGTCACATGCACCGTCGTCTCAGTGATTCCGTACATGTTCACCAGCACCGGCCCCTCGACTCCGCTCGGGGAACGAGTAGCGACGCTCGGGGAACCGGCGGGGAAGTCGTCGAACCAGCGACGCACGTACTCGAAGTTCAGCTCCTCGCCGCCGAACACCAGGTATCGCAACGACAGATCGACGTCGCCGACATCACGACGCGCCTGAGCGAACTGGTAGAACGCCGACGGGGTCAACGACAGCACCGTGACCGACTCGTCCGCACAGAACCGCACGAAGGCTCCGGGATCACGTGCGAGCAGTCGATCGACGACCACCAGCCGGCCGCCCGTCAGCAGCGGCCCCCACAGCTCCCAGACCGAGAAGTCGAACGCGTACGAATGGAACATGGTCCACACGTCCGTCGACTCGAACACGAAGTCGTCCGCGGCCGCATCCATCAGTGTCACGACGTCGCGGTGCGTCACCTCTACGCCCTTGGGACGGCCGGTGGACCCCGACGTGTAGATCACGTAGGCACGTGCGTCCGGCTGGATCGTCGGTGGATCGACGTCTGCGCCGGTCCCCCGTTCGACGAGGTCGTCGACGGTGACGACGGCCACCTGCGGCGGCAGCGACGACCAGAGACCGAGTCCGGCGGTGGAGGCGTCGACGATCACCGCCGACGGCATCGCGTCTTCGACGATGAACCGCAGCCGATCCTCCGGATTCGACGTGTCCAACGGGAGGTAGCCCGCGCCGACCTTGAGGACACCGAGGATCGACGAGGCGAGATCGACGCTGCGGTCGGTGGCGACAGCCACCAGGTCGCCCGGGAGGACCCCGGTGTGCTGCAGCGATGCGGCGATCGCCGACGACCGAGCATTCAACTCCGTGTAGTCCAATGCCCGGGCGCCGTCCGAGACCGCACTGTTCGAACCGTGCTCGGCGACGGTGTCCGCGAAGAGGCCCACCAGACTGCGCCCGGCGTTCACGGTGTCCACGTTCGGCGCAGGCAGGTCGGCCGGGCCGTCGCCGAGCACAAGCGCCGACACCGGAGTCGACGGCGCGGTCGCTCCGGCGTCGAGGGCGGTGACGAACATGTCCGCGAATCGTGCGACGGTCGAAGCGTCGAACAACTCTGTCGCATAGATGAGCGAGCCGGTCCAGTCGCCCGAGCCTGCCGCGAGCTCAACAGCGAGGTCGAACTGGGCGGGCTTCTCCGGAGCGTCGACGGGTCGGACCGTCAAGTCTCCGAGCTCGACCGGGCCGCTGTCACCGCTGTCGCCGAACGACAGAATCACCTGGGCCAGCGGCGAGAACGCCTCCGACCGTGTCGGATTCACCGCCTCGACGATCGCCTCGAAGGGCACTGTCGCGTGAGCGAACGCGTCGACGTCGGCAGCCCGTGCACGCGTCAGAAGGCCGTCGAACGAGTCGTCGGGATCCATCGTCGTCCGCAGGACGAGCGTGTTCACGAACATGCCGACGAGAGGATCGATCTCACGCCGGCCTCGGCCCGCGGTGGGTGTCGCGATGGCGACGTCGCACTCTCCGGACAACCTCGCGAGCACCGCGGCCAGCGCGGTGTGAATGACCATGAACGGAGTGACTGACCGCTGGGCTGCGAAGGCGGCCACCCGCGCGGCGACGTCGGCGGGAACGCGCAGCGGGACCGTCGCGCCTCGATGAGACGCGACCTCGGGGCGAGGACGATCGGTCGGGAGACGCAGCACATCGGGCAGGCCCGCGAGCCGATCGGTCCAGTACGCCAGTTCCCCGCCGAGAACCGAACGCGGATCGTCCGGGCTTCCCAGCACACGGTGTTGCCACAGTGCGAAGTCGGCGTACTGCACGTCGAGCGGGACGAACACCGGGGCACGATTCTCTGACCGGGCCGCGTACGCCGAGATCAGGTCGGCGACGAGCGGCCGCACCGATTCGCCGTCGGCGGCGATGTGGTGTGCGACGAGCGCGAGCACGTGCTCGTCGTCTCCGGTGGTGAGGAGACGTCCACGGATCGGGAGACCTCGCGCGAGGTCGAACCCTGCGGTGACGACGCGCTCCACCTCGGAGGTGTCGGTGACGACCCTCCAGTCGAGCATCTCCTTCGCGGTCGCGATGTCGTGCACCTGCTGGAACGGCACCCCGTCGTCGGACGGGAACGAAGTCCGCAGCACTTCGTGTCGGCCGATCACGTCGAGCAGCGCAGCGTGCAGCGCCTCCGCATCGAGCGGCCCCGACAGCGAGACCACGGCGGGCACGTTGTACGTCGCGGCATCCGGCTGAAGCTGGTTGATGAACCACATGCGCTGCTGCGCGAACGAGACCGGAATCCGCTCGGGTCGCGGATGGACGGCGGTGATCGCCTCGAGTGCGGCTCGGTTGC
Source organism: Gordonia malaquae NBRC 108250 (assembly GCF_000344135.1). Lineage (GTDB taxonomy): Bacteria > Actinomycetota > Actinomycetes > Mycobacteriales > Mycobacteriaceae > Gordonia > Gordonia malaquae. The sequence continues at coordinate 137,821 of NZ_BAOP01000002.1, forward strand.
CCGATACCTCTGCCACCAGGTCGCGAACGCTCGGAGAGCCGAACACGTCGCGCACCGACACGTCGACGCCGAGAGCCTCCGACACCCGAGCGACCAGACGGGTCGCCGACAGCGAGTTGCCGCCGAGGTCGAAGAACGACGCGGTGACGCTCACCAGGTCGGTCCCGAGGACGTCGGCGAACACCGCGGCCACCGTCTCCTCGTCCGGTGTTGTCGGCGCGACGTGCTCGGCGTCGGCGAACTCGGGTGCGGGGAGCGCACGACGGTCGAGCTTGCCGACGTTGTTGATCGGGATCTCGTCGATCACCATGATGCTCGCAGGCACCATGAACGCGGGCAGTCGATGACGTGCCGCCGTGCGCAGGTCGTCGACCGTCAGGTCGCCGCCCACAACATACGCGGCCAGTGCGTTCGCGGGCTCCCCGATACCCACGACCACCGCGGACACCACACCGGGCTGCTCACGCAGCACGGTCTCGATCTCCCCCAGCTCGATGCGCTGGCCCGCGATCTTCACCTGGAAGTCTGCGCGACCGGCGAACTCGAGTTCGGCGGCGTCGTTGATCCGCACGAGGTCGCCTGTCGCGTACATGCGGCCGCCGTCGCCTGCGAACGGATCGGCGACGAAGCGCTCGGCGGTCAGTCCGTGTCGGCGCAGGTAACCCCGGCCGAGGCCGGCGGGCGCCGAGAGATAGAGCTCGCCGACGAACCCGTGCGGCACCGGCTGCAGGCGCGAGTCGAGGACGTACCCGGTGAACCCGCGCACGGAGGTGCCGATGTTCACCGGCTTGCCCGGCCGCAGGGTCGCCGTCGACGAGATGACGGTCGCCTCGGACGGCCCGTAGAAGTTGAACATGTTCTTGCCCGCCGACGTCCATTCGTCGGAGAGTTCCTGCGGGCAGGCCTCGCCGCACACGATGAGGTTGCGGAGGTCGACGGCGTTCCCGACGTCCAAGGTGGCGAGCACCGACGGAGTCAACACGAGATCGGTGATCCGGTGTTCCCGCAGAATCGTGTCGAGTGCCGGGCCCGCGTAGTCGGACGCGGGTGAGACGACCATCGTGTGTCCGGCGCCGAGGGCCCAGATCATCTCGAAGAACGAGGCGTCGAAACTCGGCGACGACAGATGCAGGATCCGCGTGTGCTCGTGGTCGGTGCGTGTCCCGGTGATCTGGGCGAGCCGGTCGGCGAGAGTCGCCAGGCCTCGGTTGATGTTCGAGGCGGCCTTCGGTCGGCCCGTCGTGCCCGATGTGAAGATCAGGTACGCGAGATCGTCGAGGTGGACGATTCCGTTGCGTTCGGCGTCGGTCACGTCGTCCTCGCCGACACCGGACGCGGCGAGGTCGTCGACGAGCAGCCACCGCGTGTCGAATCCCGACAACCGGTCGACGTGGCCGGGGACCGTGATGCCGATCGGTGATCGGGTGTCGTCGAGCATGCCTGCGATGCGCTCGTCCGGGTGCGTCGGGTCGATCGCGACGAACGCCGCGCCGGTCTTGACCGCACCCCACACCGCGGTCACCGATTCGACGGACCTGTCGATGACAACGGCGACGACGTCGCCCGCGCCGACCCCCTCGGCGATGAGACGGCGCGCGACCCGGTTGGTGCGCGCCTCGAACTCGGCGTAGGAGATCACCTCGTCGCCCGCGATGATCGCAGGATGTGCCGGGTCCAGGTCGCGGGCGGCGAGCATGTCGACGAACCGAGCCGGGCTCACCGCGTCCGCCGGCGGGGGCAGCACGGCGCCCGCCAGCGACTCGTGCGCGACGAGCGGGATGTCGCCCACGCGGCGCTCGGGGTCGGCTGCGATCACCGTCAGGATCTGTCCGAGCGCGTCCGCGAACACCTGCGCCTGGCCGTCGCTGAACGCGGCAGGCATGTACTTGAGGGTCAGCAGGATGCCGTCGGCGGTCGGCGCCGCCCCCAGGTTCAGCGGGTAGTGCGTCGCGTCGGTGACCTCCGCGCCGCGGATCGTCAGGCCTGCGCCCATCGACTCGGTGTCGGCGTTCTCCAGGCTGTCGGTGTCGACGGGATACGACTCGTACACCGTCAACGTGTCGAACAGCGTCGGCAGCCCGGTGAGCGCGGTCAGCTCGGGCAGGCCGATGTGCTGGTGATCGAGGACCTTGACCTTGTCCGCTTGCAGCGCGGCGAGGACGTCGACGGCCTGAGCGTTCGGGTCGACGTCGACGACGGCGGGCAGCGTGTTGATGAACAGGCCGACCATCGACTCGACACCGTCGAGATCCGCGGGGCGGCCCGACACCGTCTCGCCGAACGTCACGACCCGGTTGCCCGTGTACCGCGAGACCAGCAGCGCCCACGCGAACTGCAGGACGGTCGACACCGTCGCACCGCTGCGGCGTGACAGTCCTTCGATCGCCTCGGTGAGGTCGGCGCCCAGCGGTACCCGCAGGTCCCGCGGCATCGTGTCGGCGGTTGCCTCCACCTGTGCGGCGACGAGGGTCGGTTCGGCGATCGGTGCGAGCACGTCGCGCCACGCGTCGAGGCCGGCTTCGTGGTCGGCCCTGCCGACCCGCCGAGCGTAATCGGCGAAGTCGTTGCCGGACGAGCCGGCGAGACCGGTGTACGCCGCGCCCGTCGCGTAGAGCGCGAGCAGATCCGCCATCACCAGCGGGCCGGACCAGCCGTCGAACAGGATGTGATGGTTGGTGATGACCACACTCGCGCCGTCCGGGTGGCCGACGAGCACCACCCGAAGCAGTGGTGCGACCGACATGTCGAACGGCACGAGCTTCTCGGCGGCGGCGATGTGCGCGGTCTGCGCCGAGTCGTCGACCTCGACCACTCGCCACGGGACGTCGACGCGTTCGGGAACCACCGCCACGACCGCTCCGCTCGACGTCTGGACGAACGCCGACCGCAACGACCGGTGGTGCGCCAGCAGATCGTTCGTCGCGCGGTGCAACCGATCGGTGTCCACGTCGCCGTCGAGATGCAGCACCGCCTGCGTCACGTACACGTCGACGGCGTCCGCCCCTGCCAGCTGCGACTGGAAGTAGAGTCCGCGCTGCAGCGGCGTGAGCGGCCAGATGTCACATCCGGGGTGTGCCGCGCTGATGGTGTCGAGGTCTGTCTGGGTGACACCGCTGCCGGGGACATCGGACGGAGAGAGCCCGACGTCGGTGCGGGAGGCCGCCACGATCTCGGCGAGCGTGCGCGTCCAGTTCTCGGTGATCTGCCTGACGTCGTCGCCGGACAGGATCGTCGAGCTGTACCGGAAGTCCGCCGACAGGGTGGGCCCGTCCGGGCCTGCGACGGTCGAGGCGTTGATGACCAGGGGCGCCATCGCTTCCAGCCCGCTGTCGATGACCGACGGGAGGAACGGCGCATCGGGGGCGGGCAGGAAGCCGACGTCCTGCGCCGACTCGGCGGGCTCGGGTCCGTCGACGACCGTTCCCGATCCGCCGAGGTAGTTGAACGCGATCGACGGGAGCGGCCGTGTCGACAGTTCAGTGGACGCTCGGTAGCGCAGCAGTCCGTACCCCACGCCGTGTCCCGGCTGGGCGAGTCGCTCCTCCTTGACCGCCTTCACCGCGTGCACCGGATCCAGTGCCGGGTCGACGAGGATCGGTGCGATCGTGGTGAACCATCCAACGGTGCGCGACAGGTCGGCCCGGGTCGGTTTCTCGGCGTCGGCGAGCACGTCCTCATACCGGCCGTGGCCCTCGGACAGGATCGCGACGGGACCGTCGTCGGCGATGCCGACGGCGGACTGCCAGTCGCGGACCGCCGTCGCGAGCGCCGCCAGCAGCACGTCGGTCGTCGCGCCGCCGAAGGCGTCGGGGACCTCGGAGACCAGCGGTGCGGCGATGGCGGGCTCCACCCGGTGCACCAATGATTCGGTGGCCGAGTAGGCGCCCTTCTCGACGCCGCGGCCCGCTCCGCGAGCGGAGTCGAGCGGGTTCGCCGTGTGCGGGGCGCGTGCCAGCCAGTAATCGAGTTCGCCGGCGCGGTCTGCGGCGTGTGCATCGAGGGCCGTCGCCCATGCACGAGCCGACGACACCTCGGAGCGGAGACTGACGGGCTGTGATGTGGAGTGGTGCGCCCATGCGGTGACGAGGTCCTCGATGAGGATCGGCCAGGACACGGCGTCGACGGCGAGGTGATGGACGGTGAGGACGACTCGGTCGCCGACGATGCTCGCCCGGACCATCGCCCCGGCGGACGGGTCGAGACGTGACGCGTCGGCTGCGTGCGCGGCCACGATGTCGTCGGCGGTGGACATCGCGGACGCGGGGTCGAACGGGCCTCCCGAGGTGAGGGTCCAGTGCCCGTCGACTCCGCGTTCGAGGACAGCCGACAGCATGGGGTGTGCGTCGACGACCGCGCCGAGCACTGCCGCAAGGCGGTCGACGGTGAGGCCGTCTGGCGCGGTCAGGACCATCGCCTGATTGAAGTCGTTCAAGTCTGTCGGTGTCGGTGACGCGTCGATCAGCCACGACACGATGGGCGGCAGCGGCATCGAGCCGGTCGGGGCGCCGCCCGGCTCGTCGATCATGGGGAGTCGGATCGCGCCTGCGGCTGCGGCACGTGCCATCCCGCGAACAGTCTTGTGTTCGAAGATCTCACGGGGCGTCAGCTCGATGCCTGCCGCTCGGGCTGCGGACGCGAGCTGGATCGACATGATCGAGTCGCCGCCCATGCCGAAGAACGAGTCGGTGACGCCGACGCGGTCCCGTCCGAGCAGGCCCGAGACGATCGCCGCCAGCGCCTCTTCGGCAGCGGAGGCGGGGGCGACGATGTCGTTGTCGCCGCCGAGGACTCCGTCGAGTTCGTCGGGGGCGCGCAGTGACAGCGCGCGACGGTCGAGCTTTCCGCCCGGGGTCAGAGGCAGTTCGTCGAGGACGACGGCCACGTGCGGAACCATGTGAGCGGCGAGCCGGTGTCCGGCCTCGGCGAGCACCGCGCCGGTGTCGATCGTCTGGCCTGCGGCCGGAACGAGGTAGGCGACGAGCCTGCTGCGGCCGGAGACGTCCTTCGCGCCGATGACGACTGTCGAGTCGACCGACGGAAGCGACTGCAGGACCGCTTCGATCTCGCCGAGTTCAACACGTTGACCGTTGATCTTGACCTGGTGGTCGGCGCGGCCCGCGAACTCGACCTCTCCCCGGCTGTTCACGCGTACGAGGTCGCCGGTGGCGTACATCCGCGCGCCCGGGGTGCTCGAGAACGGGTCGGCGACGAATGCGCCCGACGTCTGACCCGGTCGTCCGAGGTAGCCGCGAGCGAGAGAGTCGTCGGATGCGAGGTACAGCTCCCCGACCACTCCGCGGGGCACCTGATGCAGGCGGTTGTCGAGGACGTACGCGGCGAACCCGCGGACCGGATGTCCGATGGTGACCGGCTGCCCCGGAACCGAGACACCGGTCAACGACCAGACCGTGGCCTCGGACGGGCCGTAGAAGTTGTACATGGTGCGGGTCGCGCCGGTCGGTGTGGTGCGGGTCGCGCCGGTCGGTGTGGTCCAGCGGTTGATGAGTTCGGGCGGGCACGCCTCACCGCCGGTCACCAGGTTGCGGATGGTTCGACCGCGCGCCGGGTCGACGGTGGCGAGGACTGTGGGAGTGATGAGGGTGTCTGTGACGGCGTCGCGGTCGAGGACGCGGCCGAGGGCGTCGCCGGCGTACTCGGAGGCGGGAGCGATCACCAGGGTGTGGCCGAGTCCGATCGACCACATCATCTCGAGTACCGATGCGTCGAAGCTGGGTGATGCGACGTGGAGGACACGTGTGTCGGGCGCGTCGGCGGGAGTCCCGCTGACCTCGCGGAACTGGTCGATGAAGTTCGCCATACCCCGGTGGCTCACGCCGACGGCTTTGGGTCGGCCCGTGGATCCGGACGTGTAGACGAGATAGGCGAGATTGTCGACGGAGACGGCCGTGACGGGAAGCGTCGCGGTCGCACTCGACGAGCCGGTTGCGAGGGAGTCGACGTCGATCCACTCGCAGTCGCCTTCCCCGAGGCGGGGGCGGGTAGCGGCGTCGGTGAGGCCGAGGCGCACACCGGAGTCGGAGACCATGTAGTCGATGCGATCCTGGGGGTACGCCGGGTCGATCGGCACATACGCGGCACCGGATTTGATGACGCCGAACACGGCGACGACGGAGGCGATCGAGCGTTCGAGGCCGACCGCGACAACGTCGTCGGGACGCACTCCCCGACCGATCAGGGTGCGCGCGACGGCGTCTGTGCGTTGATCGAACTCGCCGTACGAGACGGTCTGGCCGTCGCAGATCAGCGCCGGGTGGCTCGGATCGACATGACGTGCGGCGAGGAGGTCGGGAAGCGGTGCCGGCACGCTGGCGCCACCGTCGATCGCCGGAGTGGTGCCGCCGACGGAATTGCGCGACTTCACCACGCGAGGTGTTCCGACGAGGTCGATGTCGCCGGTCGCGATCGCCGCGTCGGTGATCATCGCCGCGATCACCTGTACCCAGGCGTCGGCGATCAGCGCGACGGTCGCTTCGTCGAAGAGCGTGGTGGCGTACAGGAAGTCGGCCCGCATCGGACGTTCCGCGGTCGCCTCGGACACCGCCACGGTGAGGTCGAACTTCGCGAACGCCTCTGCGGTGCTCAATGGGGACGCGGTCAGTCCGGGGAGTTCGATGGGGCCGAGATCGGCCCGATTGTTCGCGGCCGTGTGGGTGAACGCGATCTGCACGAGCGGCTGGTGCGAGGTGGACCGTTCCGGCGCCAGATCGTCGATGAGGTCGTCGAACTGGACGTCGGCGTTGGCGAAGGCGTCGAGGTCGACGCTGCGCACCTCGTCGAGGAAGTCGGCGACGGTCTGTGCGGAGTCGACTGGGGTGCGCAGGACGAGGGTGTTGACGAACATGCCGACGAGGTCGTCGAGGGCGGCGTCGGTGCGGCCGGCGATGGGTGAACCGATCACGACGTCCGTCGTGGAGGCGAGTCGGGCGACGGTGATGGCCAACGCTGCGTGCGTGACCATGAATCCGGTGGCGCCGTGCGCACGTGCGAGTCGGTCGACGCCTGCTGCGAGCGCCTCGTCGACGTCGACGCTCAGGACGGCGCCCGCCGTGTCGAGCACGGCCGGGCGGGAGCGGTCCATCGGGAGATCGGTGACGGCGGGCAGGTCGACGAGCTGTTCGCGCCAGTATGCCGTCTGCCTCCCCAACGGGGAGGTGACGTCGTCGGAGCTGCCGAGCACGTCGCGCTGCCAGAGCGCGAAGTCGGCGTACTGCACGTCCAACGGCGGCTGGGGCTCCGCAGCGGCACCGGTTCGCCGCAGGTAGGCCGCCAGGAGGTCACGGACGAACACCGGCGTCGACTCGCCGTCGAACGCGATGTGGTGCGCCGTGATCACCAAGTCGGCGCCGGTCTCGGTTTGCCGGAAGGCGCCGCGGATCGGGAGGTCGGCACTGACGTCGAAACCGCGTGACGCCGATTCGACGAGCCCGTCGAGGTCTGCGGACTCCGCCCACACGAATGCGGCGCGCGCCTGATCTGCGCCGAGCACCTGTTGGAACGGTCCATCGGTGTCGGACGGGTAGATCGTGCGCAACACCTCGTGGCGCTCCAGCACGTCGCCGAGTGCGTCACCGAGAGCGGGGAGATCGATCTCTCCGCTCAGTGCGAGTCCCATCGGGATGTTGTAGGCGGCGGAGTCGGTGTCGAACTGGTTGATGAACCACATGCGCTGCTGCGCCGTCGACAGCGGTAGCCGTTGTGGGCGTTCGCGGGAGGTCAGTGCCTCCACGCTGCGCCCGCGACCGGAGAGCGCCGCTGCCAGCTCGCGGACGCTCGGTGCGTCGAAGACGTCGCGGACGGTCACATCGACGTCCAGAGCGGCTGCTATCCGTGCTGCGAGTCGAGTGGCGGCGAGCGAGTTTCCGCCGAGGTCGAAGAACGATTCGGCTGCGCTGACTCGATCCGCGCCGAGCACCGCCGCGTACACGAGGGCGATCTGTGTCTCGACACCCTCGGCCGGTTCGACGTGTTCAGCGGCGACCAGCTCGGGTGCGGGCAGCTTCCGGCGGTTGACCTTGCCCGCGCTGCCCAGTGGCATCTCGTCGAGGGTCATCCAGACGGTGGGACGCATGTACTCGGGCAGTCGCGCGGCGACGACGGCCTTGACCGCGTCGACGTCGACGGTTCGCGGAGCGAGGTACGCGACGAGTTGGTCGCCCGCGGGCAGTTTCGCGACAGACGCTGCGGCGTGCACCACCCCGGGCGCGGACGACACGACGGCCTCGATCTCGCCGAGTTCGAGTCGCTGGCCGCGAAGTTTCACCTGGAAGTCGGTGCGGCCGAGGTATTCGATCCGTCCCGCGGAGTTCCAGCGGACCAGATCGCCGGTTCGGTACAGGCGGTCGCCCGGCTCGCCGAACGGGTCGGCGACGAACCGTTCGGCGGTGAGGTCGGGTCGTGCCGCGTAACCACGTGCGAGCTGCACTCCGCCGAGGTACAGCTCACCGGGGACACCGCGCGGCACCAGCTGGAGCCGCGGGTCGAGGACGAATGTGCTGGTGTGCGGAACGGGAACGCCGATGGGGACGGTCGGGTCGTCGACGGTGACCTGCTGTGCGGTCACGTCGACGGCGGCCTCGGTCGGCCCGTACAGGTTGTGCAGTTCGAGCTGCGGGAGGGCCGTCAGCACGGCCCTGGAGACGGCTGTGGTGAGGGCTTCTCCCGAGGTGAACAGGACCCGAAGAGACGTGAGGTCGGTCAGCCTCTCGCCGAGCACATCGGCGAATGCCGAGAGCATCGACGGCACGAAGTGAATCGCGGTGACACTCTTCGACTCGATCACGTCCGCGATGTACGAGGGATCGCCGTGGCGGTCGGGTTCGGCTACCACCAGTGTCGCGCCGACGGTGAACGGCAGGAACAGCTCCCACACCGACACGTCGAACGTGACCGGTGTCTTCTGCAGGAACACGTCGGTCGCGTCGAGGGAGTACCAGTCGCGCATCCATTCGAGGCGGTTGACGATCGCGCGATGCGAGACCGTCACGCCCTTGGGACGTCCCGTCGATCCCGAGGTGAACAGGGTGTACGCGGCGTGATCACCACGCAGAGGGCTGATGCGGTCGGCGTCGGTGACCGGTGCGGCGGTCGCCGAGTCGAGGTCGACGGCCGTGTCGGCATCCACCTCGACGAGTTGCACCGCCCCGAGGCCCGCGGGGAGCACGGCGCCCGCTTTGACCAGGGCGATCTTCGCCGCAGATGTGGACAGCAGGTACTCCACGCGGTCAGCCGGCGCGTCGGTGTCGACCGGCATGTAGTGGCCGCCTGCCGCGGTGACCGCGTGGATGGCGACGAGGAGTTCCACTGAACGAGGCATCACGACGGCGACGGCCACGTCGGGCCCGACGCCCTCGGTGATCAGCTGACGGGCGAGCACGCTGACACGTCCGGCGAACTCGCGTTGCGACAGTCGCCGATCGCCGAAGACCAACGCCGTCCGGTTCGACGACGTTGCTGCGAGCCCTACCACGTTCGGCACCTGCTCTGTCTCCTTCACTTGTCGGTCTCGGTCGGTCGGTTGTCTGTCAGGCGGGGGTCGATCATCGTGGCGAGGGTGACCTCCGGCCGTGCCCGCGACGGTGCTCCCGTCGACCAGTCGACGAGTTCGTCCGCCTCACCGTCGGCGAGGAGCGGCGCCGCGCCCACCGGGGCGTACGGCGACGCGGTCAACGCGTCGAGCAGCGCCACGAACCGTCGGGCGGTTGCCGTGACGGTGACCTCGTCGTACAGGTCGGTCGCGTAGACCAGGTTCAGCCGCCAGTCTCCTCCTGGTACGGCTGCCACCGCGAACTGCAGGTCGAGTTGCGCGGCGACGGCGAGCGGTTCGAGAGGGGTCACCTCGATGTCCCCGCTGAACACGGGGCCGGTGGGGCCCGGTTGAACCATCGTCAGCATCACCTGGGCCAGTGGCGAGAACGCCTGGGACCTCGTCGGGTTCACCCTCTCCACGACGGCCTCGAACGGCACGTCGGCGTGCGCGAACGCTTCCAGGTCGACGTCACGGACCTCATCGAGCAGGTCGGCGAACGACATGCCCGGCTCGACTCCGGTGCGGAGCACCAGCGTCCCGGCGAACATGCCGACGAGATCGTCGAGCACCGATTGGCCGCGACCGGCGATCGGCGTGGCGACGGTGATGTCGTCGGTTGCCGACAACCTGGACATCAGCACTGCGAGCGCGGCGTGCACCACCATGAACGGGGTGACACCGTGATCGCGTGCGACGTCGGCGACCTTCGCACCGATGGGCGCGGAGATGTCGACGCTCACCATCTCCCCTCGCCCGGATGCCACCGCGGGCCGCGGCCGGTCGGCAGGCAGGTCGATCACGTCGGGAACCCCTGCGAGGCGGTCCGCCCACTGCTCGAGTTGACGGCCGATCACCGACCCCGTGTCGGACGGGTCGCCGAGTACCCGGTGCTGCCACATCGCGAAGTCGGCGAACTGGACGGGCAGGTCCGTGAACTGCGGCGTCTCACCTCGACTGCGCGAGAGGTACGCGGTCACCATGTCGGTGACCAGGGGCCGCATGGATTCACCGTCACCGAGAAGGTGATGAAGCACCGCGAGGAGGATCCACTCCCCGTTCGTGGACTGCAGGCGGACGCGGAACGGCACCGACCCGGACACGTCGAAACCGGTGGTGGCGGCCGCGAGGAGCTCCTCGTGGGTGTCGACGATCGCGATGTCGGGAACAGCGGCAGACGAATCGACCGGATGGATCCGTTGGTACGGTTCGCCCTCGTGTGCCGGGAACGACGTGCGGAGCACCTCGTGTCGCGCCACGACGTCGCCGATCGCGGTGCGCAATGCGTCGACGTCCAGGTCTCCTGTCAGTTTCAAGCCGATCGGGATGTTGTAGGTCGGCGCCTCGGGTTCGAGTTGACTGATGAACCAGATCCTCGACTGCGCGAACGACAGCGGAATCCGGTCGGGTCGGTCGACGATCGCGGTGACCGGGGCGAGTGCGGCGGCCCGATCGGCCACCGCGGCGGCGAGGTCGCGGGCCGACGGCGCCTCGAACACTTCGCGCACCGACACGTCCACGCCGAGGGCCTCCCCGACGCGGCCCGCCACGCGGGTCGCCGACAGGGAGTTGCCGCCGAGATCGAAGAACGATGCGGTGACACTCACACCGTCGATCCCGAGCACGTCGGCGAACACCGCGGCGATCGCTGCTTCCGTGTCGTTCGCCGCGGCGACGGACTCCTCGACGACGACTTCCGGCTCGGGCAGGGCGCGCTTGTCCAGCTTGCCGACCGGAGTGAGGGGCAGCTCGTCGAGCAGCGTGATCGTCGACGGCACCATGTAGGCGGGCAGTCGGGTCGCGAGGTGGTCTCGCAGGTCGGCGACGGTGACGTCAGTGGAGGCCACGACATAGCCCGCCAATGCCGTCGCGACCGAACCGCCCGTGCTGACGACGATCGCCGTCTCGACCGACGGATGCGACGCCAGGACCGCTTCGATCTCGCCGAGTTCGATACGCAGACCACGCAGTTTGACCTGATCGTCGCTGCGACCCGAGTACTCGACCACGAGGGCGCCCGCACGATCGACGACCCACCGGACCACGTCACCGGTGCGGTACATGCGGTCGCCGGGCTCGCCGAACGGGTTCGCGACGAACCGTTCGGCGGTGAGGCCCGGGCGATCGAGGTAACCGCGCGACAGCGCACATCCGGCGACATACAGTTCGCCGGACACGCCGACGGGCGCCGGACGCAGGTTGGCGTCCAGCACCAGCAGGCCGACACCGCCGATCGGAGGTCCGAGGCGCACCGGCCGGCCCGCGGCCATCGGCTCGCTGATCGTGATGCCGATCGTGGTCTCGGTGGGTCCGTACAGGTTGCGGATGTCGGTGTGCGCCGACCACTGTTCGACGACGCCGTCCGGGACCGCTTCACCACCGGCCGCGAGCGACACCAGATCGGGCAGCGTCGACGCGTCGACGGTCGACAGGACCGTCGGTGTGAGGAACGTGTGCGTGATCTTCTGCGCCGCCATGAACTCGCCGAGCGCGGGACCGCCTACGGCGTCTGCGGGGCGGTACACGAGGGTGCCGCCGTTCCGCACCGCGAGGAGGTACTCGAGGACGGACGCATCGAAACTCGGTGATGCGAAGCCGAGCACCACCGGTGCATCGCCTGCGCGCAGGCGGACCGACTCCTGGGCGCCGAAGTTCGCGAGACCGGAGTGCGTCACCGACACGCCCTTGGGCCTGCCGGTGGAGCCGGAGGTGTAGATGACGTACGCGGTGTTCGCGGTCCGGACCGGTCGCAGCAGTTCACTCGAGTCGATCGGGTCTCCGCCGAGCTCCGTGAGGTCGAAGCCCGACAGGTCGAACCAGTCGAAGCCCGTCGACGGCAACTGCCCCGACGCCGGTGTCCGCAGACCGAACGTGGCGCCGGAGTCCTCGACCATCGCGCGGACGCGGTCGGCCGGATAGTCCGGGTCGATGGGCACGTACCCGCCGCCGGTCTTCGCGACCGCCCATACCGCGGTGAACAGTTCAACAGACCGCGGAATGGCCAGTGCGATCAGTGTCTCCGCGCCCGCACCCTGGCTGATCAGCGCTCGGGCCAGCCGGTTCGAGCGTTCGTCGAGTTGAGCGTAGGTGAGCGATCCACCGTCGGCGTCCGTCACCGCGACCCGGGCCGGATGGGCTGCGGCCGCCCCGGAGAACATGTCGGCCAACAGGACCGGCTCGGTGCCGTCGCCTCCGCCGACCGGCGTGAGACCTGCGGCCTGCTCGTCGGTCAGCAAGCTGATCGACGATGTCAGCGCCTGCGGGTCGGCGACCATCGACGTGAGGATCCGAACGATTGCGGCCGACAGCATCGCCGCCTGCTCGTCGTCGAACGCCGACGGCAGGTACTTGAGCTTCAGCGCGAGCAGATCGCCGGACATCATCGTCGCGAGGTTCAGCGGGTAATGCGTCGCATCGGTCGCATCGACGCCGAGGATCTCGAGTCCCCCGGTCATCGATGCGTCTGCGGTCGACAGCGACTCGTTGTCCACCGGGTACGACTCGTGGACGGTGAGCGTGTTGAACAGCGTCGGCATGCCTGTGAGCGCCGTGATCTGCGGGAGGCCGAGGTGCTGGTAGTCGAGCACCGACACCTTCGCCTGCTGGAGTCGCCCGAGCACCTGGGCGACGCTCGCGTGCGGATCCACGTCGACCACGGCAGGCAATGTGTTGATGAACAGGCCGACGATCGACTCCACGCCGTCGAGGTCCGCCGGACGACCCGACACCGTCTCGCCGAAGGCGACGACACGGTTGCCGGTGAGCCGCGACAGCAGAACGGCCCAGGCCGCCTGCAGCACCGTCGACAAGGTGACGCCCTGAGCGCGCGCCAAGTGTTCAACTGCCTTGGTCGCCTCCGCGTCGAGGGTGGCGGTGAGGTCGCGAGGCATCGCGTCCGACGACGCTTCGGCGCCCACCGCGACGAGGGTCGCGTCGTCGAGCGGTGCGACGACCTGCGCCCAGGCCGCGAGTCCGGCTTCCTCGTCGGTGTCCGCGATGTACCGGAGGTAGTCGCCGAAGCCGGTCCGCTGACCATCCGACGGGGTTCCGGCCGCTGCGGTGAACGGCGACCCGGTCACGTACAAGGCCAGCACGTCGGCGAGGACCAGGGGTCCGGACCATCCGTCGAGCAGGATGTGGTGGTTCGTGACCACCAAGCTGTAGCTTTCTGCCTGACGGACCACGACGAACCGGATGAGCGGCGGCGCCTCGAGGTCGAACGGGAGCAGACGCTGTCTGCGCGCGATGTCCTTCACGCGCTCGGCTGTGGCCTCGGCCGACTTCTCGTCGAGGTCGATCACCGACCACGGCAGGTCCACGTGATCGGGGACGACGGCGACGGTCTCCCCCGACTCCGTGCGAACGTATCCCGTCCGCAGCACCTGGTGGTGAGCGAGCAGGTCGGTCGCAGCACGTCGCAGCTTCTCGACGTCCAAGCTTCCGCCCAGCGTCAGGACCGCTTGCGTCACGTAGACGTCGACCTGCGAAGAGGTGAGCTCGGACTGGAATGCCAAACCGCGTTGCAGCGGCGTCAGCGGCCACACGGCCGCCCCGGGGAACCGGAGGTCGAGAGTGTCGAGGTCCGCCTGTGTCACGGCCACGCCGGGAACGTCCGACGGCGACAGTCCGGGACCGGACTCAGCCGTGTCGACGACTGCGGCGAGCTCGTGCTCCCAGCGTCGGGCGAGATCGGCGACGGCATCGGTGTCGAGCAGAGCCGACGGGAACGAGAAGTTCGCCGAGAGCACTCGCTGATTCCCGCTCGGATCCGAGACCACCGCGGTCCCGACGTTCACACTGAGTGCGTTCAGGACGGGCATGGTCCCGGTCGCGGACGGCGGGAACGACGGCGCGTCGACTGCTCCCGAGAACGCCAGCGGTTCGGGTGTCTCGTCAGACGACGATCCGGCGCGGCCTGCGCCGAAGAAGTTGAACCCGATGCTCGGCAACGGCCGCGCGCCCAGTTCAGAGCCCTCGGTGTAGCGCAGCAGACCGAATCCGACTCCGGCGTCCGGCTGTCCGAGACGTTCCTCCTTCGCCGCCTTCACCGCGTGCGCCGCATCGGCGCCGGGATCGACCGAGATCGGCGCGATCGTGGTGAACCAGCCGGCGGTTCGCGTCAGGTCGGCGCGATGCGGATCGCTGCTGCGTGCGACGATCGCCTCGTCGCGTCCGTGAGTCTCGACGAGGAACCCGACGGGCGCGTCGTCGACGATGCCGCGGTCGGCCTGCCACGACCGGACCGCGCGGGCCAGTGCACCGAGCATCGCATCGTTGGCGCTGCCCTGTGCGCCGGGAGTCCCGAAGGCTTCGGGAACAGTGGTCAGCAGCGCTTCACTGACGGCCGGCGACACCCTGTGGATCACCGACTGTTCGGTGCCCATCGTGTCGCGTTCCGGGTCGAGGACGCCCCCGAGGTCGGTGGCGGTCTCCGGGAGTCGGTCGAGCCAGTAATCGGCCTCGACGAGCCGTTCGGTCTTCTGTGCGGCGATCGCACCGAACCACGCACGGCCCGACGTCACCTCTGGACGCAGCGCGATCGGAACGCCGGATGCCCGCTGCGCCCAGGCGGTCACGAAGTCTTCGATCAGAATCGGCCACGAGACGGCGTCGACGCCGAGATGGTGGATCACCACGACCACTCGACCGTCGCCGGTCGGGTCCATCACGGCGATCGCCGACACGAGCGATCCGCTCGTCGGGTCGAGTCGCCGCGACGCCGCGGCGAACGCATCGTGCAGAGCACTGGTGTACTCGTCCGATCCGACAGCGTGGTCGACGGAGACGAGGTCGGTGAAGGCCGCACCCGCTCCCGCGGTGAGCGTCCACGCCGGGGTGAGGCGCGCCGCCAGCATCGGGTGCGCGGCCACGACCGCGTCGACGACCTCGGCGAGACCGTCGCGGTCCAGACCCTTCGGTGCGGTCAACGTGGCCGATTGCGAGAGGTCGGCGTACGCGGAGACCGCGCTCGACGTGCCGCCCGTGAGCTCGATCATCCACGAGACGACAGACGGGATCGCCGAGTCGCCCGCACCGCCACCCGGCAGTTCCGCGAGCACGGGCAGCCGCGCGGAGTCGTCGGCGACTGCTGCCGCCATCGCCCGGACGGTGCGGTTCTCGAAGATCTCACGTGGCGACAGCTCCAGGCCCGCACCGCGTGCGGCCGACGCCAGCTGGATCGACATGATCGAGTCGCCGCCGAGTGCGAAGAAGCTCTCGGTGACGCTCACCCGCTCCAGCCCGAGCACACCGCCGACGATCGACGCCAGCGTCTCTTCGATCGTGGTCGCGGGTGGCACGTAGTCGGAGACCGTGGTCGTGAAGTCGGGCTCGGGCAGCGCCTTGCGGTCGAGCTTGCCCGCCGAGCCGAGAACGACGTCGTCGATGAGCGACCACACCGACGGACGCATGTATTCCGGCAGTGCCGCGTCGACGACGTCGCGGACGGCGTCGAGGTCGACCGTCGACGGAGACAGGTACCCGACGAGATGCTCACCGCCGCCCGGCGCGGTGGCGACAGTCGCGGCTGCGTGAACCACTCCTGGTGCACTCGCCAGCACGGACTCGATCTCACCCAGCTCGATGCGCTGACCGCGCAGCTTCACCTGGAAGTCGGTACGGCCGAGGTATTCGATGTTCCCGTCGAGGCCTCGCCGCACGAGGTCGCCGGTGCGGTAGAGGCGAGAGCCCGGCGCTCCGGACGGATCGGCGACGAAGCGTTCAGCGGTCAGGCCGGCTTGCGCCGCGTAGCCGCGCGCCACCTGAACGCCGCCGAGGTACAGCTCGCCGGGCACACCCACCGGTACCTGCTGCAGGCGGGAGTCGAGGATCACCATCGACGTGTTCCACGCGGGTCGACCGATCGTCACCAGCGCAGGGACGTCGGACACGTCGGCCCAGCCGACCTCGACGGCCGCTTCGGTGGGGCCGAACAGGTTGTGGATCTGCACGTGCGGCCACACGGCGTTGGCTGCGGCGACCGCCGCGGGCGGCAGCGCCTCACCCGATGCGAACACCCACTTCAGCGACGTGAGTCGGGACAGTCGGTCGGAATCGACGACGTCGAGGAACACCGACAGCATCGACGGGACGAAGTGCACCGACGTCGCGGCCGTCTCCTCGATGAGATCGGCGATGTACTCGGGGTCGGTGTGACCGCCCGGCTTCGCGATGACCACGGTGGCGCCGGTCAGGAGCGGTCCGAACAGTTCCGGCACCGACACGTCGAAGGTGTACGGCGTCTTCTGGATCACCCGGTCGCCGCCCGAGGTGTCGGACGTGCCGGCCCATGGGAACGCGTCGAGGCCCCACCACAGACGGTTGAGAACGGCGCGGTGCGACACGGTCACGCCCTTCGGCCGTCCTGTCGAACCGGACGTGAAGAGTGTGTACGCGGCGTCGTCTGCGGCGCACGACTCGGTGATCGGACCCGGATCAGCGGGAACAGGGCCGGAGGCGTCGACGCAGATCACGGGCACGCCCGCCAGACCAGCGACCGGTGCGGGCGCCTCTCCCGTCGAGGTGAGGACAAGCGCGGCGCCTGCAGTCGACATCATGTACTCGACCCGATCGGCGGGGGCTGCCGTGTCGATGGGCACGTACTGTCCGCCCGCGGCGATCACCGCGTGGACGGCGACGACCATCTCGATCGACCGCGGCAGGCACACGCCCACGGCGACGTCGGGGCCGACTCCGGCCGCGGTCAGTTCCCGCGCCAGGGTGTTCACGCGGGCGCCGAACTCCCCGTACGAGACCTCACGTCCGTCGAAGGCGAGCGCGACGGCGTCCTGTGTCGCCGCGATCTGCGCGGCGACGGCGTCGCCGATCGTCGCGAACGCCGGGACGTCGACGATCTCACCCCACGACGCGTCGGCGATGGCGCGCTGCTCGTCGAGCGGGATCAGCGGGGCGTCGCCGATCGGCGACTCCGGATCGGCGGTCAGTTCGGTGAGCAGTGCGACGAATCGGGTCGCGAGCTCCTCCATGGTGGACTCGTCGAACAGATCGGTGGCATATGTGAACGACGCCGCCCAGTCCTCACCGTCTTCGGCGACGGCCAGATTCACGGCGAGGTCGAGTTTCGCCGGCGGGACGATGTCTTCGACCGGCGCGATGCTCAGTCCGCCGAGGGCGCCGTCGGTGTCGTCGAACGACGGGCCGCTGCCCTGGGCGAACGTCAGCATCACCTGTGCGAGGGGCGCGAACGCCTCGCTGCGCACCGGATCGATCGCTTCGACGATCGTCTCGAACGGGACGTCGGCGTTTCCGAAGGCGTCGAGGTCACCGACGCGGACTTGTTCGAGCAGCTCGCTGAATGACTGTCGTTGGTCGACCACCGATCGCAGTACGAGGGTGTTGACGAACATGCCCACGAGCGGGTCGAGCGCCGCGTGCCCGCGGCCGGCGACAGGTGTCGACACCGCGATGTCCTCGGTGTCGGTCATCCGGGCGAGGAAAGCGGCGAGAGCCGAGTGCACCACCATGAAGGCGGTGGCCCCGGTGGTCGCGGACAGGTCGAACACTCGGTCGGCGACCTCGGCCGGCACGGTGAACTCGACGCTGCCGCCCTGTTCCGACGCCACCGCCGGACGCGGACGGTCGGACGGTAGTTCGAGCACGTCCGGCAGCCCGGCGAGACGCTCAGTCCAGTACGCGAGCTGACGGCCGAGCACCGAGTCCGCGTCGGCGGTGGAGCCGAGGACTTCACGCTGCCAGATCGCGTAGTCGGCGAACTGCACCTGCAACGGCGCGAATTCGGGGGCACGGCCGCCCACCCGTGCGAGGTAGGCGATCACGGCATCGGTGATCAACGGCGCCATCGACTCGCCGTCGGCCGCGATGTGGTGGGCGACCACTGCGAGGACGTGCTCGTTCTCCGCAGCCGCCCAGATCCGTGCCCTCAGCGGCAGGTCGACAGACACGTCGAATCCCGTCGAGACAGCCGCCTCGATGCCGTCACGACCGTCGACGACGGCCCAGTCGAGACCCGCACCGGCGGGGTGAATCTGCTGGTACGGCACACCGTCGAGGGCCGGGAAGGTAGTCCGCAACACCTCGTGACGATCGACGACGTCGGTGAACGCCGCGTGCAGTGCATCGACGTCGAGTGGTCCGGACAGTCGGAGGGCGATCGGAACGTTGTACGTCGGCAGGCTCGGGTCGAACTGGTTGATGAACCACATGCGCTGCTGCGCGTACGACAGGGGTACCTGTTCCGGTCGCGGGTCGACGACTGTCACCGGCGGCAATGCGGAACCGTGACCTGCGACGGCTGCGGCGAGTTCACGAGCGCTCGGTGCGTCGAACACGTCGCGGATCGACACCTCGACGTCGAGGGCGTCGGAGACGCGAGCCGCGACTCGCGTGGCCGACAGTGAGTTGCCGCCGAGGTCGAAGAAGCTCTCCGTGACCGACACCTGGTCGGTGCCGAGGAGGTCGGCGTACACGGCGGCGACCGCCCGTTCGGCGTCGGTCGCGGGTGCTACGTAGACGGCCGCCTCGATCACCGGCGCGGGCAGCGCCCGCTTGTCGAGCTTTCCGACCGGCGTCAACGGCAGTGCGTCGAGGACCGTGATCGATGCGGGCACCATGTGCGACGGGAGTCGTTCGGACAGGAAGTCCTTCAGCTCCGCGACATCAATCGTCTCGACTGCACTCGACGTTCGGGGGACGACGTACCCGGCGAGTGCGGTCGCGACCGAGCCTCCTACTCCGACGACTACTGCGGAGTCGACGGCCTGATGCGAGGCCATGACGGCCTCGATCTCGCCGAGCTCGATGCGCAGACCGCGCAGCTTCACCTGGTCGTCGCTGCGGCCCGAGTACTCGATGACCATCTGGCCGGTGTCACCCTTGCGCCACCGGACCACGTCGCCCGTGCGGTACATCCGGTCGCCGGGAACGCCGTAGGGGTTGGCGACGAACCGGACCGCGGTGAGGCCCGGATGGTCCAGGTAGCCGCGTGACACCGCGTTGCCGACCACGTACAGCTCGCCGGGTACCCCGACCGGGACCGGCTTGAGGCGGTTGTCGAGGATCAGCAGACCCACACCGTTGATCGGGCCGCCGAGGTAGACCGGTGTGCCCGGCTGCATCGGTTCGCTGATGGTGACACCGATGGTGGTCTCGGTGGGCCCGTACAGGTTCTGGATCCGACGCATCTGCGACCATTCGTCGCGCAGCGCGGCCGGGACGGCTTCACCGCCGGCGTACACGACGCGCAGCGCGGGCAGGCCCGCCGATTCCAGGGTCGAGAGGACCGTCGGGGTCAGGAACGTGTGTGTGACGGCCTGCCTCATCATGAAGTCCTGCAGGACCGGTCCGCCGACGGCGTCGTCGGGCCGATAGATCAGCACACCTCCGGAGACGGTGGCGAGCAGGTACTCGAGGACCGACGCGTCGAAGCTCGGCGACGCGAAGCCGAGGACTCGTGCGTATTCGTCGGCGCTCGAGCGGCGACGCTCCTCTTCTGCGAAGTTCGCCAGGCCCGCGTGGGTCACGGCGACGCCCTTCGGGCGGCCCGTGGATCCCGATGTGTAGATCACGTAGGCGGTGTTGTGAATCCGAACCGGCGCGATGGTCTCCGCGTCGGTGATCGATGCCGTGGACGCGCTGTCGATCGCGTCCACGACCTCGGTGGAGTCGAGGCGCAGCCAGTCGAAGCCCTCGTCCGGAAGGTCGCCGGACGCGGCGACTGCGAGCCCGAGCATCGCGCCGGAATCCTCGATCATCGCCTGCACACGATCGGCCGGATAGGTCGGATCGACGGGAACGTAACCGCCGCCGGTCTTGGCGACCGCCCAGATGGCGGTCAGCAGGTCGACGGACCGCGAGATGGCGAGTGCCACGAGCGATTCGGTGCCGACGCCCTTGCCGATCAGCCATCGTGCGAGCTGGTTCGATCGTGCATCAAGATCGGAGTAGGTGAGCACCATCCCCGTCGCGTCCACGACGGCCTGTCGCGACGCGAACTCGGCTGCTGCACGCGCGAACATGTCGCGGAGCAGAACCGGCTCGGTGGAGAGGCCGCTGACGACCATCGGCCCCGTGGCGCCGTTCGGGGCGCCCGGTGCGCCGTCGAGCGGATCGGTCACCCGGTACTCGCGCCCCGGGTTCGCCGCGACCGGCGTGACGGCGGACGGCACGGCGCCGCGGTCGAGTTCCACCAGTGGCAGATCGCCGACCGGAAGACTCGGGTCGGCCAGTGCCGCGTCGAGGATGCTCACCAGATAGTCGGCGAACCGCTGAACGGTCGACGCGTAGTACAGGTCGGTGGCATAGCGCATCGCGCCCTGCCATCCCTCGCCGTCGGCGCCCTGTGCAATCGAAACCAGGAGGTCGACGCGGGCCGGGTTCACCCCGGTGTCGACCGGTTCGACGGCGAGGCCGCCGATCTCACCGGCTGCGAGGTTCGCTCCCGCCATCTCCGGCAGGGTCGACTGGTCGAAGGTGAGCCACACCTGGCTGAACGCCGCGAAGGCGTCCGACCGCGCGGGGTTCACAGCGTCGACGATCGTCTCGAACGGGACGTCGGCGTTCGCGAACGCGTCCAGGTCGGCGTTCTTCGCCGCCGAGAGCAACTCGGCGAAGCTGCCGTTGCCTTCGACGAGTGTGCGCAGCACCAAGGTGTTGACGAACATGCCGATCAGCGGGTCGAGTTCGGCGTGGCCGCGACCGGCGATCGGTGTCCCGATCGCGATGTCGTCCTGCGCGGTCAGCCGGGCGACCATCGCAGCGAGTGCGGCGTGCACCACCATGAACGGCGTCGCCCCGTGCTCGTGGGCACGTTCAGCGATCCTCGCGGCGACGTCCGCCGGAATCTCGAATCGGACGTTGTCGCCGCGGCGGCTGGCCACCGCCGGACGTGGCCGGTCCGCGGGCAGCTCCACCAGGTCGGGCAGGCCCGCGAGGCGTCCCTGCCAGTGTGCGAGCTGCTGCCCGACGACCGAGTTCGGATCGTCGGGTGAGCCGAGCTGATCCTGTTGCCAGAGCGCGTAATCCGCGTACTGGATGGTCAACGGAGCGAACTGCGGTTCGGCGTCCTCGACGCGTGCCAGGTAGGCGGTCACCAGGTCGGTGATCATCGGGGTCATCGACTCGCCGTCGGAGGCGATGTGGTGAGTGATCAGTGCGAGCACGTGCTCATCCGGAGCGATCTCCGACACCCTCACGCGAATCGGGAACTGGCGTGTCACGTCGAAGCCGGTGGCCGCCGCCTCTTCGATCTCGGCGAGCGAGTCGACGATGCCCCAGTCCAGACGCGCGGCTACCGCCGACGCCCTGGCGATCTTCTGTCGCGGCTCGCCGTCGACTGCCGGGAAGGTGGTCCGCAACGACTCGTGCCGCGCCACCAGGTCGAGGACTGCGACGTGCAACGTGTCGGGGTCGAACTCCCCGCGCACGCGCAGCACGGACGGCAGGTTGTAGGCGGGCGAGTCGGTGTCGAGCTGGTTGATGAACCACATCCGGCGTTGCGCGAACGACAGCGGGATCACGTCCGGTCGCGGGTCCACCGCGACGATCGGCGCCAGTGCAGCCGACTTGCCGCCCGACGCTTCGACCAGTTCACGCACCGACGGGGCGTCGAACAGATCACGCACCGACAGTTCCACGCCGAGTGCCGCGCCTGCGCGCGCCACCAGACGCATCGCCGACAACGAGTTACCGCCGACGTCGAAGAAGTCGTCCGTCACCGACACCTTGTCCACACCGAGGACATCGGCGAACGCCTGCGCGACCGCAGCCTCCACCTCCGATGCAGGGGCGACATACTCCGCGTCCAACGACCCGAACTCGGGTGCAGGCAACGCCTTGCGGTCGATCTTGCCGGCCGTGTTCAACGTGATGTCGTCAAGCACCATCCACACTGTCGGCACCATGTACGCAGGCAGTGCCTTCGCCGCCGTGGCCTTGACTCCGTCGACGTAAACATGCTGGCCCTGAGCACCCGCGACGTACGCGACGAGATGCTCACCTCCGCCCGGAGCCGCCGCGACCGTCACCGCCGCGTGCACCACTCCCGGCGCACTGGCCACCACGGCCTCGATCTCCCCGAGCTCGATGCGCTGACCCCGCAGCTTCACCTGGAAGTCCGTACGGCCCAGGTACTCGAGCCCACCGTCTGCCAACCGGCGCACGAGGTCGCCCGTGCGGTACAGGCGTGCACCCGGCTCACCGAACGGGTCGGCGACAAAACGCTCCGCAGTCAACCCACCACGCGCAGCGTACCCGCGGGCCAACTGGACGCCTCCGAGATACAACTCTCCCGGAACACCCGTCGGCACCCGCCGCAGACGCGAGTCCAGCACGACCGCAGACGAGTTCCACATCGGCACACCGATCGGCACCGTCGGGTCGTCCGCCGAGATCGCACCGATCTTCTCGTACGTGATCTCCACGGCTGCCTCGGTCGGCCCGTACAGGTTGTAGAAGTCGATGTCCGGCCAGATCTCACGAACCTGCGCCGCCATCGACGGAGGCAACGCCTCACCCGTGCAGGAGACGATCCGCACCGAATCCAACTCACGAATCCGCTCGGCTCCGACAACCTCGAGGAACACCGACAGCATCGACGGAACAAAATGCGCCATCGTCGCCCGCGTGCGAGCGATCTCCGACGCCACGTACTGCGGTTCCAGATGGCCCCCGGCCTTCAACACCACCAGCGTCGAGCCGGCGATCAACGGCGCGAACAGCTCCGGAACCGAACAGTCGAACGTGTACGGCGTCTTCTGCAGAATCCGATCGGTCTCGTCGATCGGCAGCTCGTCGAGTCCCCACCACAGGCGGTTCAACACTGCCTCGTGCGACAAGGTCACACCCTTCGGCATACCCGTCGAACCCGACGTGAACAACGTGTACGCAGCGGAATCACCACCGACCGATCGAGAGACCGGTGGCGTCGACGCATCCACCGGCCCCGAAGCGTCCACCCGCACCAGGCGCACGCCGCTCGACGCCGCAGCGAACACGACGTCCGACACGTCGACCGGATCGGCGACGAGCAGCAGCTTGGCGTCGGCAGTGGTCAGCATGTACTCGGCACGATCACCCGGCACCGCCGTGTCGACCGGCACGTACTGGCCGCCCGCCGCGAGGATCGCGTGAATGGCGACCATCATCTCCACCGAACGCGGAATGCACAGCGCGACCGCCACATCCGGGCCGACGCCCGCCGCCACAAGCTCCGCCGCCAAAGAGTTCACTCGGTCGCCGAACTCGCGGTACGTCACCTCGCGGTCGCCGAACACCAGCGCGGTGGCGTCCGGGGTCCGCGCGATCTGCGCCGCAACCGCCTCCGGAATCGACGCGATCGCGGGCAGTCCCCTCTCCGAACCCCACTCCAGCGCCGCCTCCGCAGCCAGATCCGCCTCGGTCAGCAGCGACACGTCGCCCACGGCCGCGGCCGGTGCGGCGGTCAAGCCGTCGAGTGCGGCGACGAAGCGCCGATTGAACTGCTCGACCGTGGAAGTGTCGAACAGGTCCGTTGCAAAGGTGATCGATCCGGCCCAGTCACCGCCGTCGCGAGGCGAGACCGTGATGTACAGGTCGACCTGCGCCGGCAGGTGCTCGGTCTCGACCGGTTCGATGTCCAGGCCCGCGACCGACAGATCCACATCGGTGACGGATGCTCCCGGAGCGAACGACAGGATCACCTGTGCGAGCGGCGCGAACGCCTCGCTGCGGACCGGGTCGACCGCGTCGACGACCGATTCGAACGGGACGTCGGAGTGGGCGAATGCATCGAGGTCGGACGCCCGAACCTGATCGACGAGTTCGTCGAACGACATCCCGGGGTCGACTGTCGCACGCAACACGAGAGTGTTGATGAACATCCCGACGAGCGCGTCGAGTTCACGCTGACCGCGTCCGGCGACGGGTGTCGCGACGGCGATGTCGTCGGTCGCCGACAGCCGCGCCAGAACTACCGCCAACGCTGCGTGCAGGACCATGAACGGCGTCGCACCACGAGCCTTCGCCACCGCTTCCAGTCGATCACCGATCTCCCCGGGGATCTCGAACCGAAGGCTGCGCCCGTCGTGGGTCGCGATCTGCGGCCGGGCCCTATCTGTGGGCAGGTCCAGTACGTCGGGCAGGCCGGCCAGGCGATCACGCCAGTAGTCGAGTTGACGGTGGACCACCGAGTCGCCGTCCTCAGGTGATCCGAGGACGTCGTGCTGCCACAGGGCGACGTCGGCGTATTGGACGGGCAGCGGCGTGAATGCCGGGGCCTCGTCGTCGACGCGTGCCATGTACGCGGTCAACAGGTCGCTGACGAGTGGCAACTGCGACTCGCCGTCAGACGCGATGTGGTGGGTGATGACGGCGAGAACGAATTCGCTCGACGAGATCTCCCACACCCGGACACGGACCGGCCACTGTGCGACGAGGTCGAAGCCCTCCATCGCCGCAGCCTGGATCTCGGCCTGCGAGTCGACGATCGCCCAGTCCAAGCGCGCGGCGACCGCCGACTTGCGTGCAATGTCCTGACGTGGAACTCCGTCGACATCGGGGAAAGTCGTGCGCAGCACCTCGTGTCGGCCGACGACGTCGATCACCGCTGCGTACAGCGCGTCGACGTCCAGTGCTCCGCGAATGCGCAGCACGGCCGGCAGGTTGTACACCGGCGACTCGGGTTCGAGGCGGTTGATGAACCACATGCGAGTCTGCGCGAACGACAACGGAATCACATCCGGCCGCGGGACCACCGCGGTCACCGGCGGCAACGCTGCGGTGCGACCGGCGAGTGCGTTCACGAGGTCCCGCACCGTCGGTGTGTCGAACACGTCACGGACGGAGACCTCGACGTCGAGCACCTCCTCGACACGCGCGGCGATCCGGGTCGCCGAAAGCGAGTTGCCACCGAGTTCGAAGAAGGACGACGTCACGCTGATCTCGGAGAGTCCGAGGATCTCCTCGAACAGTCTCGCGACCTTGCGTTCGGCGTCGGTCGACGGGGCGACCATCTCATCGGCTGTCGCGGCGAAGACCGGCTCCGGCAGAGCACGGCGGTCGAGTTTGCCCGCGGAGTTGAGGACCACGTCGTCGATCAGCATCCACACGGTGGGACGCATGTATTCGGGTAGTGCCGCAGCGATCTCCGCCTGGACCGCCTGGAGGTCGACGGTCGACGGCGACGCGTACGCGACCAGGTGTTCACCGCCGCCCGGCGCGCTGGCGACTGTCGCCGCAGCGTGCACCACGCCGTCCGCTCCCGCGATGACCGACTCGATCTCGCCGAGTTCGATCCGCTGGCCGCGGAGTTTGACTTGGAAGTCGGTTCGCCCGAGGTACTCCACCTTGCCGTCGCTCGTACGACGCACGAGGTCACCCGTGCGGTAGAGGCGATCGCCCGGTTCGCCGAACGGGTCGGCGACGAACCGTTCCGCGGTGAGGTCCGGGCGGCCCGCGTATGCGCGAGCAAGCTGGCGTCCGCCCAGGTACAGCTCGCCTGGCACACCCTGCGGGACCGGCCGAAGTCGCGCGTCGAGCACCAGCAGGGAGGTGTTCCACACGGGGTTGCCGATGGTGACGAGTGCCGGCGCATCGGATACGTCGTCCCAGCTCACCTCGACCGCAGCCTCAGTGGGGCCAAACAGGTTGTGGATCTCGACATGCGGAAGAAGTCGGTGTGCGGCGGCGACCGTCGCCGGGGGAAGCGCTTCTCCGGAAGCGAAGAGCCACTTGAGTGAGGTCAGCGAACCGAGCGTCTCCGCGTCGACGACGTCGAGGAACACCGACAGCATCGACGGCACGAAATGAACAGATGTGGCCGACGACGTCGCGATGAGCGACGCGATGTACCTCGGGTCAGCGTGACCGCCCGGCGACGCGACCACCACGGCCGAGCCTGCCATGAGCGGACCGAAGAGCTCGGGCACGGACACGTCGAACGTGTACGGCGTCTTCTGAACGATCCGATCTCCCGCCGTCCACGCGAACGCGGACAGACCCCAGCGCAGTCGGTTGAGCACGGCACTGTGGGAGACCGTCACGCCCTTGGGCTGCCCCGTGGAACCCGAGGTGAAGAGAGTGTAGAGCGCCGTGTCCGGCATGATCGTTCCGCGGCGCTCGGAGGCTGTGACGGGACTCGACGTGAGGACGGGGCCCGACGAGTCGACGCGGACCATCCGGATGCCCAGTTCAGCAGCGGCGGAGACCGCATCGACCGGTGACGCGGTCGAGTCGACCAGGAGCACTCGCGCAGCGGACGTTTCGAGCATGAACCGCACACGGTCGGTCGGTGCTTGGGTGTCGATCGGCACGTACTGTCCACCCGCCGTGACGACCGCATGCACGGCGACGATCATCTCGACGCTCCTGTCCATGCACACGCCGACTGCGACGTCGGGTCCCACGCCTAGGGCGATGAGGTCGCGGGCGAGGCTGTTGACGCGGTCGCCGAGTTCGGCGTACGAGACTTCCCGCTCTTCGAACATCACCGCGGTCGCGTCGGGAGTCTCGACGATCTGAGCTGCGACGGCGTCGGCAACCGACTCCTCAACGATGTCGACGACCGAGCCGCTCGCCGCGGCGATCAACGCATCCTTCTCATCCGCGGTGGTGAGATCGATATCGACGAGGTCCGCGTGCGGGTCTGCGGCAACATGGTGCAGCACACGGACCACTGCATCGACCAACGTCTGAGCCTGGTCGCGGTCGAACGCGGACGGAAGGTACTTGATCTTGACGACGTACCCGTCCTCGTAGGGCGCCGTCAACATCGTCAGCGGGTAGTGCGTCGCGTCGCTGAACTGTGCATGGCGGATATCCAGTCCGCCGGTCAGCGCCGCATCGGCCGTCGACAGCGAGTCGGCGTCGACGGGGTACGACTCGTGGACGGTGAGAGTGTCGAATCCGATCACGGCGTCGGCTGCAGCCACAATCTCCGGAAGTCCCAGGTGCTGGTGATCGAGCACCGACACCTTGTCGTGCTGCAAGGCCGCGAGTGCGTCGCCGATCGACTTCGACGGATCGAGGTCCACGACGACTGGAAGCGTGTTGATGAACAGTCCGAGCATCGAATCGACACCGGCCAAGTCACTCGGCCGGCCTGACACCGTCTCACCGAAGGTGACGACCTGGTTTCCGGTGAGCCGTGACAGCAGGACGCCCCAGGCGAACTGGAGAACTGTCGCGAACGTGACACCGTGCTCACGGGCCGCCGCCTCGACGGCACCGGAGGCCTCGGCGTCGAGAACAACTCCGACCTCCTCCGGCTGACTGTCTGCCGTGACTTCGGCGTCGGTGGTGACGAGTGTCGGCCCCTCGACCGCGCTGAGGAGCTCCCGCCAGGCCTGGACGCCTGCCGCCCGGTCTCGCTCGGCGAGCAGTGCCAGGAAGTCCGCGAAGTCGCCAACCGTCCCGACCGACTGCTGAGCTGTGAACGTGTCCCCGGTGGCGTAGAGGGCGAGCAGATCCGCCATGGCGAGCGGGCCCGACCAGCCGTCGAGCAGGATGTGGTGATTGGTGACGACAAGCGTCGCGACGCCGCCGTGACGCACGAGCACAACACGCAGGAGAGGCGGTGATGCGAGGTCGAACGGCCGAAGACGTTCGGCGTCCCGGATCTCGTCGATGGCTGCGGCGACCGATTCGGGTGCGGCCTCGCCGAGGTCGATCTCGGTCCATCCCGGCTCGACGATCGGATCGACCACGGCCACGACTTCACCGCTCGGGACCGGCACGTAGCCGGATCGAAGAACTCGATGACGTGCGAGCAGCGCACGGGCCGCGTCGTGGAGCCTGTCGGTGTCGATCCGACCGCCGAGTTCGAGGACGGTCTGCACGACGTACACGTCGACGGCATCATCACTGGTGAACTGCGATTGGAAGTACAGGCCACGCTGCAGGGGCGCAAGCGACCAGATGTCCGCGCCGGGGTGGGCGGCGGAGAGCACATCGAGGTCGTGTTGGGTCAGTCGCGCGCCCGGAACGTCGGACGGCGACAGGCCGAGTTCGGTGCCGCCGTCGACGATGCCGGCGGCCGCGGCGAGTTCGTTCTCCCAGCGGCGTGCGATGTTGCGTACGTCGTCCGCGTCGAGCACCGCGTTCGGGAAGCGGAAGTCGGCCCAGACGGCACGACCGTCCGCGCTCGACGACGTGCCCGCATTGATCGTCAACGCGGCCAGTGACACCATGCCGCCGCTGACAGTCGCGGGGAAGGCAGGCGAGTCGGTGCTCATGAAAGGCAGTTCGACCGCAGGCGCGGGAGAGCCTGCTGTGCCCGCGCCGAGGAAGTTGAACAGGATCGACGGCAGTGGACGCTGTGCGAGGTCGGTGTCGGCGAGATAGCGGAGCAGACCGAACCCGACTCCGGCGTCGGGCCTTCCGAGGCGTTCCTCCTTGGCCGCCTTCATCGCGTGGACGACGTCGGTGGACGGGTCGACGATCATCGGCGCGATCGTCGTGAACCAGCCGACGGTGCGTGACAGGTCGGCGCGATGGGGCCGCGGCCCGGTCGCGAGGAGTTCCTCGGTACGACCGTGCGCTTCGCGAAGCACTCCGACGGGCCCGTGGTCGGCGATTCCGCGGTCGTTCTGCCATCCGCGGACGGCACGCGCGAGCGCACCGAGCAGAACGTCGTCGACGCTGCCGCCGAGGGCCTCTGGCACTGCGCCGAGGATCTTCTCGGTGAGCTCGACAGGCAGGGTGTGAAGGACGTTCTCGGCGGTCGCCTCGCGGTCGCGCGTCCGATCGAGCGGACTTCCGAACGAGGTCGGCGCAGTGGGCACTCGATCGAGCCAGTACTCCACCTCGGAGTTCCGGTCATGGGCCTGGTCGGCGAGAGCCGCGGACCACGCACGGGCGGAGGTGCCCTCCGGGCGGAGATCGATCGACCCCGTCTCGGTGAACTGCGCCCACCCGGTGACGAGATCTTCGATGACGGACTGCCACGACACGGCGTCGACGCCCAGGTGGTGGATCACCAGGACCACCCGGCCCGCACCGCTCGGATCCACGACGTGGACGGCCTGCACGAGTGCGCCGGCCGCCGGGTCCAGTCGCCCGGCTGCTCCCGCGTGCGCCCGCAGGAGCTCTGCGTTGTAGTCGGCCGTGCCGACCACCGCGTCGACCCGTTGCTGCGTCACCGCTGCGGACGGGTCGAACTCAGTGCCCGCTGTCAGCTCCCACATACCGGAGGCATCGCTGAGCTGCGCAGACAACATCGGATGTGCGGTCACGACCGCATCGAGGAGTCGTTCGAGATCGGCCCGATCCAGATTCTCGGGTGCGGTGACGACGGCGGTCTGAGAGAAGTCCGCGAAGTCGCTCGGAGTCTCGGCGTGTTCGATCATCCACGACACGACGGGTGGGATCACGGCAGCGCCGCGGCCCGCACCGGGCAGTTCCGGAAGCATCGGGGCCACTGCTGCGCCGGCGCCGACTGCCACCGCCATGTCGCGGACGGTACGGTGCTCGAAGATCTCGCGGGGCGAGAGGTCGAGTCCCGCGGCACGCGCGGCGGACGCCAACTGAATCGACATGATCGAGTCGCCGCCGAGCGCGAAGAAGCTCTCGGTGACACTGACCTTCTCGAGTCCCATGACGCCTGCGACAACCGCGGCGAGACGTGTCTCGACATCGCCGACCGGAGCGACGTGTTCGGCCTCGTCGACCGTGAAGTCGGGCTGCGGCAGAGCGCGGCGGTCGATCTTGCCCGCCGAGTTGAGAGCGATGTCCTCCAGAACCGTCCAGACAGACGGCCGCATGTACTCGGGCAGACGATGCGCGACGGCGTCGCGTACCGCATCGAGGTCGACGGTGGCCGGCGAGATGTAGGCGACGAGGTGCTCCGCACCGGTCGGCGCCGTCGCAACGGTGGCCGCAGCGTGGACCACGCCGGGCGCAGCCGCCAGCACGGATTCGATCTCCCCGAGCTCGATGCGCTGACCACGCAATTTCACCTGGAAGTCGGTGCGTCCGAGGTACTCGATATCGCCGCCGGATGTCCTGCGCACCAGGTCGCCGGTTCGGTACAGGCGCGAGCCGGGCTCGCCGAGCGGATCTGCGACGAAGCGTTCGGCGGACAGTCCCGGCTGCGCGGCGTAGCCGCGCGCCACCTGGACTCCGCCGAGGTACAGCTCACCGGGGACGCCTTCGGGCACAGGCCGCAGACGCGCGTCGAGGACGTGGGCGGACGTGTTCCACACCGGCCGACCGATCATGACGAGCTCGGGCGCGTCGGTGACGTCCGCCCAGGTGACCTCGACTGCGGCTTCTGTCGGTCCGAACAGGTTGTGGATGCCGACGTTCGGCAGCGCGCGATGTGCGCGAGCAACAACGGCCGGAGGCAGTGCCTCACCGGAGGCGAACAGCCATTTCAGCGACGTGAGGCGGTCGAGCCGCTCCTGTGCGGTCACGTCGAGGTACACGGCCAGCATCGACGGCACGAAGTGCACGGACGTCGCCGCGGACTGCTCGAGCAGGTCGGTGATGTAGTCGGGATCGGTGTGCCCGCCTGGGCGGGCGACGATCACCGTCGCGCCGGCGACCAGCGGTCCGAACAGTTCGGGCACCGACACGTCGAACGTGTACGGCGTCTTCTGGATCACCCGGTCCGACGGTCCCCACGGGAACTCGGCCAGTCCCCAACGGAGTCGGTTGAGGATTGCCCGGTGGGACACGGTGACGCCCTTCGGACGGCCCGTGGAGCCGGAGGTGAACAGCGTGTACGCCGCGTTGTCGGGCCGCAGCGCCGACACGCGTTCGGAGTCTGAGACCGGTGGCGTCGAATCGTCGACGGGACCTCGCGTGTCCACCCTGATCAGGCGTGCGCCCGACTCCGCCGCGGCGAAGACGACGTCGGTGACCGGGTTGTCTGCCGCGACGAGGAGGACCCGGGCCTGTGACGTCTCGATCATGTACCGGGCGCGGTCGGTCGGCGCGGCGGTGTCGACGGGCACGTACTGGCCGCCCGCCGCGATCACCGCGTGGATCGCGACCATCATCTCGACGCCGCGGTCGATGCAGATCGCGACGGCGGTGTCCGGTCCGACCCCTGCCTTGATGAGGTCCCGGGCCAGAGTCGACACTCGTGAGCCGAGTTCGGCGTACGAGACACTCCGCCCCTCGAACTCGACGGCCGTCGCGTCCGGTGTCCGTTCGATCTGGGCTGCGACGGCGTCGGCGAGTGTCGAGTCCGCGACACCCACTGCCGGTCCGACGCCGCCGGCGACGGCGGTCGCCCGATCTGCGTCGTCGATGATCGGCGCATCGGCGATCGCCGCATCGGGATCGGCGCAGAGTCCGTCGAGGAGTCGGACGAACCGACTGCCGAACCGGTCCATCGTGGCGGCGTCGAAGAGATCTGTGGCGTAGACCAGAGTTCCGACCCAGTCGGACTCGGGAGCCGCGGCGACGTGGACGGCGAGGTCCAGCTGTGCCGCGATCGACGGCGGGTCGACAGGTTCCACGGTCAGGCCGCCGGGCGCCTCGATGACGTCGCCGGCGCGCTGCTGGTCGAGACCGAGCATCACCTGGGCCAGCGGCGCGAACGCCTCGCTTCTGACGGGGTCGGCGGCGTCGACGATCACTTCGAACGGCACGTCGGCGTTGCCGAACGCATCGAGATCGGTGACTCGGACCTGTGCGAGAAGCTCAGTGAACGACGCAGTCGGGTCGATACGGGACCGCAGAACCAACGTGTTCACGAACATGCCGATCAGCGGATCGACAGCAGCTTGTCCACGACCGGCGACAGGGGTGGCGACGGCGATGTCGTCGGTCGCGGTGAGACGCGAGAGGAGCACGCTGAGCGCTGCGTGCAGCACCATGAACGGGGTTGTCCCCGTCGTCGACGCGATCGACTCGATGCGCGACGCGAGCTCCGCGGGCACAGTGAACGACGAATGAGCGCCCGACTGCGACGCGGTCTGCGGGCGTGGACGGTCCGCAGGCAGATCAAGGACGTCCGGAAGTCCCGCGAGCTGTGTCCGCCAGTAGTCGAGTTGTCGTCCGGCGACGCTCGTGGTGTCGGACGGGTCGCCGAGCGACTCGTGCTGCCAGATCGCGTAGTCGGCGAACTGCACGTCCAGCGGCGTGAACGGCGCACCCGCGTACGCGGTGAGGACGTCGGTGATCAGCGGTGTGGTCGATTCACCGTCTGCCGCGATGTGGTGTGCGACGACGGCGAGCACGCACTCGTCGGCGGAGACGTGCCAGATGCGGACACGCAGCGGCCAGTCGACGGTGACGTCGAATCCGGTTCCCACAGCGGCCTCGAGCTCCGCGAGGCTCGCGACGACCTCGAAATCGAGCTTCGCGGCGATGTCGCCGACCGGGTGGATCACCTGGGCGGGTGTTCCGTCGACGGACGGGAACGTGGTGCGCAGGATCTCGTGGCGTTCGACCAGCGCCACGAACGCGGCACGCAATGCCGCGTCGTCGAGGCGCCCTCGCAGCCGCATCACCGACGGGATGTTGTATGTCGCGACGTCCGGGTCGAACTGGTTGATGAACCACATGCGCTGCTGGGCGAACGACAGCGGGATGTGCGCGGGACGCGGCGACACGGCGGTGACCGGTGGAAGTGCGGGCGCCAGGCCCGCGACAGCGGTGGCCAGTTCTCTGACCGACGGCGCATCGAACACGTCACGGACGGAGACGTCGACGCCGAGCGCCTCCCCCACCCGCGCGGCGATCCGAGTCGCGGCGAGCGAGTTGCCGCCGAGATCGAAGAACGACGCGGTGACCGACACGGTCTCGAGGCCGAGGATCTCGGCGAACACCTGCGCGATGGTCGCCTCGTCCGCAGTGGCGGGCTCGACGGCGTCGACGGTCCCGAACTCGGGTTCGGGCAGTTCCCGGCGTGCGACCTTGCCTGCCGAGTTGAGCGGCATCGCGTCGATGCTCACCCAGTGCGTCGGGCGCATGTACTCGGGAAGCGCCTGGTCGACGGTGGCGATCACCGCGTCGAGATCAACTGTCGACGGTGCGATGTAGCCGACGAGCACCTGTCCTGCACCGGTGTTGACGACGGTCGCCGCGGCGTGGACGACACCCGGAGCCGATGCGACGACGGCCTCGACTTCGCCGAGTTCGAGGCGCTGGCCGCGCAGCTTCACCTGGAAGTCGGTACGGCCCAGGTATTCGATACGGCCCGCGTCCCACCGCACCAGGTCGCCGGTGCGGTAGAGACGGTCGCCGTCCTCGCTGAACGGATTCGCGACGAACCGCTCGGCGGTGAGGTCGGCGCGTGCAGCGTAGGCGCGCGCGAGTTGGACGCCGCCGAGATACAGCTCTCCCGGAACGCCTTCGGGGACCGCCTGAAGACGGTGGTCCAGGACCCATGTGGTGGTGTTCGCGACGGGCCGGCCGATCGGCACCACGTCGTCCGACGGTGCCACCCGGTGCGCCGTCACGTCGACGGCGGCTTCGGTCGGGCCGTAGAGGTTGTGAAGTTCCACCTCCGGCAACGCCGCGAACAGCGGTGCCGCGGCCGCAGCCGTCAACGCTTCACCCGAGGTGAACACCAGGCGCAGCGACTCCAACGTGCTCAGCGATTGTCCGACGACGTCGTTGAACGCCGACAGCATGGACGGAACGAAGTGGACCACCGAGGTGCCCGTCGACCGGATCAGTTCGGCGACGTAGTCGGGTTCACCGTGTCGCCCCGGCTCGGCGATCACGAGTTGTGCGCCCACCATCGCGGGCAGGAACAGCTCCCACACTGACACGTCGAACGTGATCGGTGTCTTCTGCAGGAACACGCTGTTGTGGTCGATCGGGTAGTCGTCGCGCATCCACACGAGGCGGTTCAGCGCCGCTCGGTGCGTCACCGTGACGCCCTTCGGGCGCCCGGTGGAGCCCGAGGTGAAGAGCGTGTACATGGCCGAGTC
Organism: Gordonia malaquae NBRC 108250; assembly: GCF_000344135.1. Taxonomy (GTDB): domain Bacteria; phylum Actinomycetota; class Actinomycetes; order Mycobacteriales; family Mycobacteriaceae; genus Gordonia; species Gordonia malaquae. The sequence goes on from NZ_BAOP01000002.1 coordinate 172,204, forward strand.
GGGGCGGATCGGGGCGATCCGCTCGACATCCGTGACCAGCGGAGTGTCCAGGTCGACGTCGGTGGTCTGCTCCACGCGGATCAGACGTGCGCCTGCCTCGGCGGCACCGACGATCACATCGGAGACCGCTGCGGGGTCGCTCACCAGGAGGGTCGTGGCGCCCGCCGTCTCGAGCATGTAGCGCGCGCGTTCGGCCGGTGCGTTCGTGTCGATGGGCACGTACTGTCCGCCTGCCACCACGATCGCGTGGATGGCGGTAAGCATCTCGACACTGCGGTCGATGCACACGCCGACCGCGACGTCGGGACCGACGCCTTCGCCGATGAGGCGGCGCGCGAGCACATTGACGCGGGCGCGGAACTCTGCGGACGAGACCTCACGGTCGCCGAAGACGACCGCGGGACGCGCGGCGTCGACGGCGAGTCCCGCCTCGACTGCCTCGGCGACGGTCGCTCGGCCGTCCGCGGTGAGCAGGCTGGCGACGTCGGGCTCGGATTCGACGATGCGCTGCACGTCCACGACGTGTCCCTCGGACGCGCCGGACAGCGTCCAGAGCTCGGCGTCGGTCACGAGGTCGACGTCGCCGACGGGTCCGTTCACATCTCGGAGTGATTCGCGGAGGATCGTGGTGAGGCGGGCCACGAACAGTTCAACGGTCGCCGGGTCGAACAGGTCGCGCGCGTAGACGATCTGGCCATGCCAGTCGCCGACGCCGCGGTCGCTGACGGTGATCGTCAGGTCGCGCTGGGCGGGTAGGTCGGTCAGCATCACCGGCTCCACGGTGAGGCCGGGAAGCGACGTGGCGCCCGATGCTCCCGATGCACCTTGTTCGAAGGTGAGCAAGACCTGGGCGAGCGGCGCGAACGCCTGCGATCGGGTCGGGTTCACCGCTTCGACGACGGCCTCGAACGGCACGTCGGCGTTCGCGAGCGCGTCGAGGTCGGCGGCGCGGACCTGGTCGAGCAGGTCGGCGAAGCCCCTCGCCGTGTCGACCGAGGTGCGGAGGATCAGCGTGTTCACGAACATGCCGACCAAGCCGTCCAACTCGGCCTGACCGCGGCCGGCGACCGGTGTCGCCACAGCGATGTCGTCGGTGGCCGACAGTCGGGCCAGGAGCACGGCGAGCGCAGCGTGCAGGACCATGAACGGGGTCGCGCCGTGCTGCGCGGCGACGTCGGTGATCTGTTTCGCGAGGGCCTCGTCGATCGCGAAGTCGACCACGGACCCGACACCGGACGCGACGGCCGGACGGTGCCGGTCCGCGGGCAGTTCGAGCACGTCGGGAAGGCCGTCGAGCTGCTCTCGCCAGAATCCGAGCTGGTCGGAGACCACCGAAGAGGGATCGGTGGCGGAGCCGAGCACGTCGTGCTGCCAGATCGCGACGTCGGCCATCTGCACCGGGAGCGGCGAGAATGCCGGCGCGACGCCCTGCGCCCGTGCCACGTAGGCCGCGAGCACGTCGGCGACGAGCGGCGGCATCGATTCGCCGTCGGTCGCGATGTGGTGCACGACGACGGCGAGGACGCCGTCCGCAGGTGACCACCGGACTCGCATCGGCCAGTCGGTCGTCACGTCGAAGCCGGACGTGACCGCCTGCTCCACGCCGCCCCGATCGACGACGGCGAAGTCGAGTCTCGCAGAGATCTCGGCGACGTCGTGGACCTGCTGGCGCGGTTCACCGCGATGCGACGGATACGTGGTGCGAAGGGTCTCGTGGCGTGCGACGACGTCGGCGAGCGCAGCGCGCAACGCGTCGACGTCCAGGTCGCCGGTGATCGCCAGCAGAGCCGGGATGTTGTACGTCGCGGTGCCGGGTTCGAGCTGGTTGATGAACCACATGCGCGTCTGCGCGAACGATAGCGGGATCACGTCGGGACGCGGAACCACAGCGGTCACCGGCGGCAACGCAGCGGCATTGCCCGCCGTCGCGACGACCAGATCCCGCACCGTCGGAGCCGCGAACACATCACGCACCGACACCGCAGAGCCCAGCACATCCGCCGACCGCGCCGCAAGACGCGTCGCGGACAACGAATTGCCACCCAGATCGAAGAAGCTCGTCGTCACACCGACCTGCTCGAGGCCCAACACCTCCGCGAAGACAGCGGCGACCGCGGCCTCACGAGAATCAGCAGGCGCGACGAACTCCTCGTGCACGTCACCGGCATCAGGCACCGGCAACGCCCCACGATCGAGCTTGCCGTTCCCCGTCAACGGCAATCCGTCGACGGCGACAACCAGGTCCGGAACCATATAGGCCGGGACAGCACGCCCCACACTCGCCCGAACGGCCGACGAATCCAGTTCCGCACCCTCACCGAGCACCACGTACCCGACGAGCTGCTCCCCGCGGCCCGTCATCTCCACCACCGATGCCGCGGCACCGGTCACACCGTCCGCGGTCAGCATCGCGGCCTCGATCTCGCCGTACTCGATGCGATAGCCGCGCAACTGCACCTGCGAATCGCCGCGCCCCAGATACACGACATCGTCGCCGACGCGCTTCGCGAGGTCACCGGTCCGGTACATCCGCGACCCGCCCGGGCCGAACGGATTCGCCACGAACCGCTCCGCCGACAGACCCGGCCGATTCAGATACCCCTGCGCCAGCTGACCACCGGTCACATACATCTCACCGACAACACCGGCAGGCACCGGCCGCAACCGTGAATCCAAGATGTGCAGTCCAAGCGACGCCAACGGACGACCCACGAACGACGCGTCGTCAGCACGAACAGTCGCCGGATCGAGCTCACGGAACGTCACATGCACCGTCGTCTCGGTGATGCCGTACATGTTCACCAGGACCGCCGGGTCGGCGGGGAAATCGTCGAACCAACGGCGGACGTACTCGAAGTTGAGCTCCTCGCCGCCGAACACGACGTACCGCAACGCCATCTCCAGCCCGCCGGCCTCCCGACGAGCCTGCGCGAACTGGTAGAACGCCGACGGAGTCTGCGACAACACCGTCACACCCTCGTCCGCGCACAACCGCAGGAACGCCACCGGATCCCGCGCCAGCAGACGATCCACGATCACCAGGGCGCCACCGGACAGCAGCGGCCCCCACAGCTCCCACACCGAGAAATCGAACGCGTACGAATGGAACATCGTCCACACGTCAGACGACCGGAAATCGAAGTCGCCGGCCGCCGAGTCCATCAACGTCACGACGTCTCGGTGAGTCACCTCCACACCCTTGGGGCGCCCCGTCGAACCGGACGTGTAGATCACGTAGGCACGCGCATCCGCCGAGATCGGTGCCGCGGCGAACGAGACACCTGTCCCCTGCGACATCAGATCGTCGACCGAAACGACAACCACCTGCGGCGGAAGGGACAGCCACAGATCCAGTCCAGCGGTCTCACCGTCGACGATCACCGCCGACGGCAATGCATCCTCCACGATGAACCGCAGACGATCCTCCGGGTTCGTCGTGTCCAACGGCAGGTACGCCGCACCCACCTTGAGGACACCCAGGATCGACGCCGCGAGGTCGACACCACGACCCGTCGCCACCGCCACCAGATCCCCCGGAAGCACACCCGTGGCCCGCAACGACGCAGCGATCGCCGACGACCGCGCATCCAACTCCGCGTAATCCACCGACACAGACCCGTCCGACACCGCACGATTCGCACCGAACGCGACAACCGAGTCGGCGAACAGATCCACCAGACTCCGACCAGCATTCACCGTCGCCACCACCGGCGCGACCAACGAATCGACATAACCCGACTGATCGGCAAGACCAATCGACACGACGGGTACATCAGGATCGGCCACCACAGCTGCCAGGATCCGACGCAACGCCTCCACGAAGACCTCCGCCTGCGCGTCGTCGAATGCCGACGGCAGATACTTCAGCTTCACCTCGATGGATGCGCCCGCCTCGCCGGTGACCAGAGTCAGCGGGTAGTGGGTCGCGTCGACCACGTCGACACCGTCGACGGTCAGCCCGCCGAGGTCTCGTCCGGTGAGCGACTCGGTGTTGACCGGGTACGACTCGTGGACGGCGAGCGTGTCGAACAACTGTCCGCCACCGGTCAGCGACAGCAGTTCAGGCAGACCGAGGTGCTGGTGGTCGAGCACCGAGACCTTCGCCGCCTGCAGACGGCTGATCACGTCGGCGATGGAGGCGGTCGGGTCTACGTCGACGACGACCGGAAGCGTGTTGATGAACAGGCCGACGATCGATTCGACGCCGGAAAGGTCGGCGGGGCGTCCGGACACGGTCTCACCGAACGCGACGGTCTGCGTGCCGGTGATTCGCGACAGCAGCACTCCCCACGCGAACTGCAGGACCGTCGACGTGGTGACGCCGCGCCGGCGTGCGAACTCGCCGATCTCGGCGGTGAGCTTCTCGTCGAGCAGGACGGACCGATCCCGCGGGAGGTCAGCCGCGGTGGCCTGCCTGCCGGGAGCGACGATAGTCGGGTTGGTCGCTCCCGCGAGCACTGGCGCCCAGGCCGCGAGGCCGTCTGCCTTGTCGGCCGTCGCGAGATAGGCCAGGTAGTCGCCGAAGTCGGCAGTGACGCCGGTGGTCTCGGTGAACGTGCCACCGGTGGCGTAGAGCGCAAGCATGTCGGCGAGCACCAACGGTCCCGACCAGCCGTCGAGCACGATGTGGTGGTTGGTGACGATGAGGTGCCGGCTGTCGGCACCGTTCACCAGCACGAAGCGGATGAGCGGCGCATGCGACAGGTCGAACGGTTTCACCCGCTCGGCGGCGGCCAGCGCCTCGACGCTCTCGGGGCCACCGTCGACCACGGTCCACGGCACGTCGACGGTCTCGGGGACCACCGCTGCGACGGCGCCGCTCGGAGTCCGGAGGTACGACGATCGCAGCACCGCGTGGCGCGCGAGCAGTCCGCGCGAGGCGTCCTGCAGCCGTTGCACGTCGACGTCGCCGCCGAGCGTGATGACGGACTGCGCGACGTACACGTCGACGGCGCCCTCATCGCGGCCTGCTTCGGCGAGCTCGGCCTGGAAGTGAAGGCCGTGTTGCAGCGCAGTCAGCGGCCAGATCGTCGCCCCCGGATGACGTTGCGCGACATGGTCGAGGTCGGCCTGCGTGAGCGCGGCGCCGGGGACGTCGGACGGCGAGAGGCCGACGTCGCCGTCGGCGACCGCCTCGGTGATCGTGGTCAGCTCGGCGATCCACCGGTCGGCGAGGTCGGCGACGGCCGCCTCGTCGAGCACCGCGGTCGGGTGGGCGATCTCGATGGAGAACTCGCGACCGGCGGTGCCTGCGCCGGTTCCGACCGTGATGTTGAGGACCGACGACGTCGCCATGCCTCCGGAGACCGTGGCAGGCAGTCGTGGTGCGGCGGTGTCGGGCAGCAGATCGACTGCGCTGTCCCCCGCCGTCTCGCCGGCGACATTGCCGAGGTAATTGAACGACACGGCCGGAAGCGGGCGCTTCGCCAACTCGGTGTGGTGCCGATAGCGGAGCACGCCGTACCCGATCCCGTGCTCGGGGCGGGCACGCAGCTCCTCCTTGACCGCCTTCACCGCGTGAACCGCGTCGTCGGCGTCCGGCAGACGGACGGGCGCGATGCTGGTGAACCAACCGACGGTCCTTGAGAGATCCGCGCGTCGCGGGTCGGCGCCGCGCTCGACGGTCTCCTCGTATCGGCCGTGTCCTTCGACGAGGACGGTGACGGGCGCATCGTCGGTGATGTCGCGCGCGGACTGCCAGTCGCGGACAGCGCGGCCGAGCGCGGCGAGCAGGGCGTCGTCGACACCGGTGTGGAACGCTTCGGGAACGGTGGTGAGCAGCGCCTCGGTGACAGCCGACGGCACCGTGTGGACCTGCGACGCGGTGGTCGCGACACGGTCGCGTGCACGGTCGAGAGGAGTCCCGAAGTCGGTGGTCTGCTCGGGCGAGCGGTCCAGCCAGAAGTCCAGCTCAGTGTGATGGCGGTCGGCGCGGTCGACGAGGGCCGTCGTCCAGGCCCGCGCGGATGTGGCCTGCGCGCGCAGATCGATCGGGCGGCCGTCGGCCTGCTGCGCGCGTGCGGTGACGAGGTCTTCGATGATCGCGCGCCACGAGACGGCGTCCACGCCGAGGTGATGGATCACGACGACCAGGCGGCCCGCGCCGGAGGGGTCAGAGACGAGCGCGGCGCGGACGAGCCGACCGGTCTCCGGGTCGAGGTCGGCGCTCGCCTGTGTGAACGCCGCGGTGAGCGCGTCACCGAACGCAGAAGTGCCGACGGCGGCGTCGGTGGGATGGGCGGTGACGGCGGCGGCCGGATCGAATCCGCCTCCGGCCTTGAGCACCCAGTCGCCGAGCGCGTCGGTGTGCAGCGTCGACGACAGCATCGGGTGTGCGGCGACGACGGCGTCCAGCAGGACGGCGACCTCGTCGACGGTGATGCCCGCAGGAGCCCGCAGCACCATCGACTGCGAGAAGTCCGCGAAGTCGGATGCGGTGTCGGCGTGTTCGATCATCCACGCGGCGCCGACCGGCAGCGGAAGGAGTCCACGGCCGCCGCCGAGCGGCTCGTCGAGGGGTTCGAGTCCGGTGCCGTCGGCGACTGCCTCGGCCATCGCCCGGACTGTGCGGAGTTCGAAGATCTCCCTGGGCGACAGGTCCAGCCCGGCCGCACGGGCGCCGGATGCGAGCTGGATCGACATGATCGAGTCGCCGCCGAGTGCGAAGAAACTCTCGGTGACGCTGACCCGGTCGAGCCCCAGCAGACCCGCGACGATCGCCGCGAGCGTCCGCTCCGCGTCGCCGACCGGTTCGACGTATCCCTGCTGCATGCCCGCGAAGTCGGGCGCGGGCAGTGCCTTGCGGTCCACCTTGCCCGCCGTGCTCAGCGGCATCTCGTCGACGATCATCCACAGCGACGGCTGCATGTACGCCATCAGTTTCTCTGCGGCGTACGCCTCGAGCGCTGGTCGGTCGGTGTCGCCTGCGATGTACGCGACGAGGACGTCACCGCCGGTGGGAGTGGCGGCGACGGTGACCGCCGCGTGCAGCACGCCCGGTGCTGCGGCGAGGACCGCCTCGATCTCACCCGGCTCGATGCGCTGACCACGCAGTTTCACCTGGAAGTCGTTGCGGCCGAGGTATTCGATCTCGCCGTTCGGGTTCCACATCGCCTGGTCGCCGGTGCGGTACAGGCGCTCACCCGGTTCGCCGAACGGATCGGCGACGAACCTCTCGGCCGTCAATTCGGGACGTCGTGCATATCCGCGCGCCACGTGATCGCCACCGAGATACAGCTCGCCCTGCACACCGACGGGAACCGGTTGGAGACGGGAATCGAGGATGTGGCCGGTGGTGTGCCACGCGGGCACACCGATCGGCACCGTCGCCTCGCCCTGGCGGATGTTCGCGATCGTCGCATAGATCGTGGCCTCAGTCGGCCCGTACTGGTTGAACAACTGCAGGTGAGGCCAGTTCGCGAAGACTGCTTCGGCTCCGGCGGGGCTGAGGGCCTCGCCACCGGTGTGCACGTAGCGAACACTCGACATCCAGTCGCCCGCACCGAGCTCTCGGACCATCGACGCGAGCATCGACGGGACGAGGACGATCGAGGTGACCCGGTGATCGACGATGTACTGCTGCAGTGCCCATGGGTCGCGGTGCTCGCCGGGCTTCATCATGATCATCCGACCGCCGTCGAAGGCCAGGCGGAAGAACTCGAGGACGGACGGGTCGAAGGTGTAGTCGAGGACCTGCAGGTACACGTCCGAGTTCTCGAACGAATAGAAGTCCTGGTCGAACGTCAGCTGTGACATCACCGATCGGTGCGACACCGTGACGCCCTTAGGCAGTCCGGTGGACCCCGATGTGAACAGCGTGTACGCCGCATTGTCGAGGCGCAGCGGCGCGAGGCGGTCGGTGTCGGTGATCGCTCCTCGGGCCGCACTCAGGGGCGCCGTCGCGCTGATCGCGATGCGCGTCAGTCCGGCGGCGTCCGCGGCGTCGTGCGCCGCCGGGATCGGCGTGTGGTCGGCGGTCAGCAGCACCGCGGCGCCGGAGACGTCGAGCATGTACCGGATCCGGTCGGCGGGAGCATCGACGGCGATGGGGACGTACTGACCGCCCGCGGTGGTCACCGCATAGATCGCGAGCACCATCTCGAGCGACCGCGGCGTGGCGATGCCGACCGCGACGTCCGGGCCGACTCCGGCTGCGATCAGCTCGCGGGCCAACACGTTCACTCGGTCGAACAGCTCGGTGTACGTGAGGTCGCGGCCGTCGCCGACCACGGCGATCTCGTCGCCGAAGCGTTCGACTGCGCCGGGCAGCAGGTCTGCGAGTGTTCCGTCCACGCGTCGATCGGCGAGTTGCGGATCGGTCAGATCCACCACGTATCCCTGCGACATCTCGTTGATGACGGCGGCGTCGTCGTCGGTGAGGATCACCGCATCACCGACGGGACGATTCACGTCGGTCAGCAGACCGTCGAGCAGGTCGACCAGGCGTTCGGCGAAGACTCGGACCGTGAGCCCGTCGAAGAGGTCTTCGGCGAACGCGATCCAGCCGTGCCAGTCGTGGTCGGTCGGCGCGAGATCGACGCCGAACAGCAGGTCGACCTTGGCGGGTTCGGGAGCGGCTTCCAGCGGTTCGACGACGAGGCCGGCGACCTCGTGTCCGTCGAGGCGCGCGGCGGCATTCGACTCGTTGACCGACAACCACACCTGGGCGAGCGGCGCGAACGCCTGCGAGCGGATCGGGTCCAGGTGCTCGACGAGGACTTCGAAGGGCACATCTGCGTTGTCGAACGCGGTGAGGTCGACGGTCCGCAGTTCCCCGAGGAGGTCGGCGAACGGCGTCGCCGGATCGATCTGCGCGCGAAGGACGAGAGTGTTGACGAACATGCCGATCACGTCGTCGAGCGCGGCGTCGCCGCGGCCCGCGACGGGCACTCCGATCGCGATGTCGTCGGTGGCCGACAACCTCGCAAGCAGCACCGAGAGGCCCGCGTGGAGCACGATGAACGGCGTGACGCCGGACTGATGCGCGACCTCACGGATCCGGTCGCCGAGCGCGGCGGGGATCGTGTAGTCGATCTGCCCGCCCCGCTGGGACGCCACCTGGGGTCGCGGCCGGTCGGACGGCAGATCGAGGACGTCGGGGAGGTCGGCGAGGGCGGTCCGCCAATAGTCGAGTTGACGGTGCAGCACCGAGCCCTGATCTGACGGATCACCGAGAACCCTGTGCTGCCACAGCGCGGCGTCGGCCACCTGTACCGGCAGCGACCCGAGCTCGGGGACGGCGCCTTCGACGCGCGCCGCGTATGCGGCGAACAGATCGATCACCAACGGGCGCATCGACTCGCCGTCGGCCGCGATGTGGTGGAGGACCGTGAGGATGACGTGCTCATCGTCGGTCACCCGCTGTACGCGGACGCGGATCGGGCGGTCGACGGACACGTCGAAGCCGGTGGACGCGGCTGCGGCGAGTTGATCAGCGGTGTCGACGAGCGCGAAGTCGAGTTCATCGAATGCGGTGGTCGCATCGCCGATCTGTTGGACGGGCGCCCCGTCGACGGTGGTGAATACGGTTCGCAGCACCTCGTGCCGCTCGATCACGTCCGCGAAGGCACGACGCAGTGCGACGAGGTCGAGTCCACCGGTCACCCGCAGCGGGATCGGCATGTTGTACGCGGGCGACGTCGGATCGAACTGGTTGATGAACCACATGCGCTGCTGCTGGAACGACAGCGGGATCATCGCGGGACGCGGATCGACGGCCGTCACCGCGGGCAGTGCCTTGGACGCCGACGCGGCGACCGCGACGAGGTCGCGAACGCTCGGAGCGTCGAAGACGTCCCGGACCGACACTTGTGCCCCGAGTGCTTCCGAGACGCGCGACGCCAACCGCATCGCGGCGAGCGAGTTGCCGCCGAGGTCGAAGAACGACTCGGTGACGGACACCGTCGCGACGCCGAGGAGTTCGGCGAAGACCGCGGCGACTGCCTCTTCCTGCGCGCCGTCGGCGGCGACGCTCTCCGCTGCTGACACCTCGGGCGCGGGCAGTGCGGATCGGTCGACCTTGCCGGAGGCGCCCAACGGCAGAGCGTCGAGGAGCGTCCACACGGTCGGGCGCATGTACACGGGCAATCGGTCGGCGGCGAACTCCTTGACCGACGACAGACCGGTGGCGTCGACACCGGTCAGATACGCGACGAGGTGGTCCCCCGCCGGGCCGCCGACGACGGCTGCCGCGCACTGAGCCACGCCCGGCGCACCGGCGATCGTGGCTTCGACGTCTTCGAGTTCGAGTCGCTGACCGTTGAGTTTCACTTGGAAGTCGGTGCGGCCGAGGTACTCGATCTCCCCGGACGCCGTCCAGCGCGCGAGGTCGCCGGTGCGGTACATCCGGGCCCCAGGGGTGAACGGGTCCGCCACGAATCGGGCCGCGGTCAGTTCCGCTGCGGACGCGTATCCGCGCGCGAGCTGATCACCGGTCACGTACAGCTCGCCGCGGACGCCGGGCAGCGCCGGGCGCAGACGCGCATCGAGGATGAGCACACCGGAGCCGGGAGCGGGCGCACCGATCGTGACGACGTCCGCGGCTTCGCGGTACGTGCGTGTCGTCGAGTCGACCGCGGCCTCGGTGAGACCGTATTGGTTGACGACCGACGCGCCGGGCAGATTTGCCAGTGCGCGGTCGAGCAGAGCTGGGGTGAGGCTCTCACCGCCGGTGAACACGGTTCGCAGGGAGGAGACGTCTCCACTGCCGTCCTCGAGGAACACGGCGAGGACCGACGGGACGAATTGGACCGTTGTGGCGGACGTCTGCTCGACGAGGCACCGCAGGTAGCCGGGGTCGCGATGGCCCTCTGGTCCGGCGACCACTGCGGTCGCGCCGGAGGTGAGCGGCCAGAACAGTTCCCACACGGACGCGTCGAACGTGAACGGCGTCTTGACGAGGACTCGCTCGTCGGCGGGGTCGCCGAGAGTGCCGCCGAACCAGGTGAGGAGTGTCCCCAGCGCGCGATGGGAGACGGTGACGCCCTTCGGCACGCCCGTTGATCCCGACGTGAACAGGGTGTACGCGGCATGCTCGGGGCGCAGCGGCGCCGTGCGGTCGTCGTCGGTCACCGGGCCCGGATCTGCCGGCGCGTCACCTGACGCGTCGACTCGGCGGGTGCTGACGTGCGACGGAAGCTGTGCCGCGTCCGGTCCGACGAGAGCTGTCGTGACACCGGCGACGTCGACCATGTCTGCGACACGCGCGGCGGGAGTGTCCGGATCGATCGGGATGTACTGGCCGCCTGCCGCGATCACCGCGTGGACGGCGATCAGCTGTTCGGCCGACCGGCCGATGACAACACCGACGGCGGTGTCCGGACCCACCCCGGCGCCGATCAGTTCACGAGCCAGCGTGTTGACGCGAGCACCGAACTCGGCGTAGGTGAGCGTCGAGTGCTCGGTGAGCACCGCGATCGCGGCTGGACTCTGCCCGACCGCTGCGGTGAGCAGCGTGTCGACGGTGTGCTCCACGCGGTCCTGCGCCGGACCGGCCGACCAGGAGTCGAGTTCGGCTCGCTCGTCGGAGCCTGTCGCGGACACACCGCCGACCGCAGCGCTCGGATCCGCGGTCAGGGCGTCGAGGACGCGGACGAAGCGGTCGGCGAAGAGCGCGGCGCCGGACTGTTCGTACAGGTCGGTGGCGTACAGGAGATGCCCGCGCCAGCCGTCGCCGTGGTCGGTGATGCCGACGGTGAGGTCGACTCGCGCTGTGACCTTGTCGGGCTCGGCGACGGTGATCTGCAGACCGTCGATGTCGACGGTGCCGAGCCCTCCGCCCGCGAGTCCCGGAACGGACGTCTGGTCGAAGGACAGCCAGACCTGCGCGAGCGGAGCGAAGGCCTCCGACCGCACCGGGTCGACCCTGTCGACGACCGACTCGAACGGGACGTCGGCGTTCGCGAACGCCCCGAGATCCGTGCTGCGGACTCGCCCGATCAGATCGAGGAAGCTCTGGTCGGGATCGACAGAGGTGCGCAGGACCAGCGTGTTCACGAACATGCCGATCATCGGGTCGAGGACCGACTGGCCGCGGCCCGCGATCGGCGTGCCGACCGCCACGTCGGCGTCGGCCGACAATTGAGCCAACAGAACGGTGAGTGCCGCGTGCGCGACCATGAACGGTGTCGAGTTGGTGGTGCGTGCCAGCTCGGCGACCCGACCCGAGATCGATTCGTCGACGTCGAAGTCCAGGCGGCCGCCGCGGTACGACGGGTGCGCGGGACGGGATTTGTCGGTCGGGAGCGTCGGCACACCTGCAAGACCGTCGAGCTGCCCCGACCAGTAGTCGAGCTGTGAGCCGATCATCGACTCGGGGTCGTCGGCGGCGCCGAGCACACCGCGCTGCCACAGCGCGTAGTCGGCGATCTGGACGGGCAGCGGTTCCAACAGCGCCGCGATCTCCGAACGCGCCTGTCCACCCGTCGACCTGGCGCGGTACGCCTCGGTGAGGTCGGTGACCAGCGGTGCGAACGATTCGCCGTCGAACGCGATGTGATGAAGCACGAGCACCACGACGGTCTCGTCGGCGGTCGAGTGGAGTCGGACGCGGATCGGGAACGACGTCGCGAGGTCGAATCCGGTCGACGCGGCCGAGTACAGTCCGGCTTCGTCGGTCGTCACCCAGTCGAGTCGGTCGAGCGCGTCCGCGGGCGGGGCGATCACCTGCACGCCACTGCCGTCGACAGTCGTGTAGGTGGTGCGCAGCACCTCGTGTCGGCCGAGCACGTCGCCGACTGCGGTGCGCAACGCGTCGACGTCGAGGCCGCCCCGGATCCGGAGGACCAGCGGGATGTTGTAGGCCGCGGACTCGGGGTCGAAGCGGTTGATGAACCACATACGCTGCTGCGCGAGTGACAGCGGGATCACGTCAGGGCGGACGGCGACGGCGTCGATCCGCGGGAGACCCTCAGTCTTTCCGCGGGCGATCACCGCGAGTTCACGGACTGCCGGGGCCTCGAACAGGTCGCGGACCGTCACGTCGACGCCGAGCTCCTCCGACGCCTGTCCGACGATGCGCGCGGCAGCGAGCGAGTTGCCGCCGAGATCGAACACCGAGGTGGTGACGCCGACCTCGTCGACGCCGAGCACGTCTGCGAAGATGCCTGCCAGCAGCACCTCGTCGGCTGTCTCCGGGGCGACGTACTCGGCTGCGAAGTCACGGTCGGGTTCGGGCAGCGCCGCGCGATCGAGCTTGCCGTTGACCGTCAGCGGCAGCGCCTCCATCACGACGATCGAGTCGGGGACCATGTAGCCGGGAACTGTCGCACCGGCCGCGGAACGGACCTGTGCCGGATCGAGTGTGACGCCTGCAGCGGGCACGACGTACCCGACCAGCATCTCCAGTCCTTCGCCGCCCGATTTGACGGTGGCGGCGGCGCCGTCGACGCCGTCGACGGCCAAGAGCGCGGACTCGACCTCTCCGAGTTCAACACGGAAGCCGCGGAGCTGCACCTGGTCGTCGGAGCGGCCGACGTACTCGAGGATTCCGTCGCGATAGATGCCGACGTCACCACTGCGGTACATGCGTTCGCCCGGAACGCCGAGCGGATCGGCGACGAATCGCGAGAACGTCAGGTCTGGACGGCCGAGATAGCCGCGCGTCACCTGTGGGCCGCTCACATAGATCTCACCCGGCACCCCGTCGGGCACCGGCTGAAGGCGCGCGTCGAGGAGGCGAACAGTGAGGCCGGGCAGTCCCCCGCCGACATCGGAACCTCGCGCGGCCGCCGCGATCTCCGGGTCGAGGACGCGGATCGTTGTGTGCACCGTCGTCTCGGTGATGCCGTACATGTTGACCAGCACGGGGCCGGGCGAGCTCGGGAAGTCCTCGTACCAGCGTCGGACGTATTCGAACCCGAGCGCCTCGCCGCCGAACACCAGGTATCGGAGTGCGAAGTCCAGGTCGGGTGCGCGACGCCGGGCGTCGGCGAACTGATAGAACGCCGACGGCGTCAACGACAGAACCGTGACGCCTTCGGTTGCGCAGAGCTGGACGAACTCGGCAGGCGCGCGCGCCACGTCGCGGTCGACTATGACGAGCCTGCCGCCAGACAGAAGCGGTCCCCACAACTCCCAGACGGAGAAGTCGAAGGCGTACGAGTGGAACATCGTCCACACGTCGTTCTCGTCGAAGTCGAACCCGAGCTGCGCCGACGACATCAGCGCCACCACATTGCGGTGCTCGACGACGACACCCTTGGGTCGACCGGTGGAGCCCGAGGTGAAGATCATGTAGGCGGCGGACGCCGGATCGATGGTCGGCAGTTCGGCGTCGACCGGTGCACTGAGGTCGGCGACAGTGGCCAGGCGAGTGTCGAGGAAATCGAGCGCCTCGTGTTGGTCGGCGTCGGCGACGATCAGGAGAGGTCGAGCCTCCCCGACCACGTATCCGAGGCGGTCGGCCGGGTGGGACACGTCGATCGGCAGGTACGCGGCACCGGCCTTGAGGACTCCCAGGATCGCGACCGCGACATCAGCCGTGCGCGCGGTGGCGAGTCCGACGACGCTTCCCGGGACGGCGCCCGCGGCGACGAGCGAGCGCGCGACGGCGTCGGACGCCGCATCGAGTTCGGTGTACGTGAGGGTGCGACCGGTGCCGTCAGTGACCGCGGGCCGCGAGCCGAACCTGTGAGCAGCCGACGCGAAGAGCCCGGGCAGAGTCGCGAGATCGTCAGTCCCGACGAGCGCCAGAGCAGCGGAACGGATCGTCGCGACCGCCGTCGCCATCGCATCCGCGATCTCGGTCGGGGCGAGTCCGGCGATGCCGAGGTGCGGGGTCACTGCGCCGCCGACGGCGGCCTCCGTGTCGATGCCCTGCGCTGCGAGCACACCCGCGGTCACGGAGACCTGTGCGTTCAGGGTCGCGAAGAGAACGGGACCGCCCGCCCCCTCGAACGCCACGGCCGCGGGCGCCAGGTGAGCGGCCGCCGCGACCAAGTCCGGTGTCGAAGGTCGTCCGCCCCAGGTTCGAGACAGGACTTCCATTCCCTTACCGCCCTCGGTCACGTGTGATCGCTCCGTTCCCTCGTGCCGACGGTGATCGATTCCGTCACCGATTCGGCGTTCCTACGTAGATTCTCCAGCACTGTTCCGAACACCTCGGGCCCCGCGGGCGCGACTGTCGGCAGCAGGCTCATCAATGCGGTGGTGAGCGCCGAATCGCGATCCGGCAGGGCCGCGGCCATCACCGCGGTCATCGCGGCGAGCGATTCGAACGTGACCGATATCCCGTCGTGAGTCACCGCCTCCGCCGAGGGCGCCGCAGCCGACGCCCTCTCCACCAAGTCGGGCAATGCCTCTTGCACCGCGGGTTCGTCCTCGACCGGCTGGTTCTCCGACTCGGTCAGGATCGAGATGTCCGCCACGCGGATCTGAGCGTTGTCGGCGATCTGCTCGACAACGGCGACGAATCGTTCGGCGAACGTCTGAACCGTCGCCTCGTCGAACAGGTCCGTCGCATAGAGGAACTGGCCGCCCATCGGAACGCCTGACTCACTGCCCGGAGGCGACGGGAACAGGGTCAGCTGCAAGTCGGCCTTTGCGGGCAGAACCTGCTCGGACACCGGGCTCACTGTGAGTCCGGCGAGTTCGAGCGTCGGGAAGTAGAAGTTCTGATAAGCGAACAGCACCTGGTAGACCGGGTTGTACGACGCCGACGGTGTGGGGACCACCCGGCTTGCGACTGCGTCGAACGGCACGTCGGAGCGACCCATGTCCGCGAGGTCTTCGGTCCGCACACGCGACAGCATCTCGGAGAACTTCTCCTCGTCGTTCACCTGGGTGCGCAGGGCGAGGGTGTTGACGAACATTCCGATCACGTCGTCGAGTGCGCGGTCGCCGCGCCCGGCGACGGGTGTGCCGATGACGACGTCGCGCTGGGTGGTGAGACGCGACAGCAGCACGGCGAACGCCGACTGCAGCACCATGAACGGTGTCGCGTGGTGTGCACGCGCGACCGACTCGATGCGTTCGACGACGTCGGCGGCCAGTTCGAATCGCACGTCGGCGCCGTGGAAGCTCGGCGACTTCGGTCTGGGCCGGTCGGTCGGCAGGAACAGTTCCGCGGGCGCACCCGAGAGCCGCTCCGCCCAGTAGTCGAGCTGGATCTGTTCTTGGCTGCGACCGCCGTGCACCGACGCCAGCCAGTCGTTCTGCCACGTCGCGTAGTCGAGGTACTGCACTGCCGGGGGCGCCCAATCGGGTCGTGTTCCGCGGGCGCGGGCGTCGTAGGCCACCATCACATCTCGTGCCAGCGGCAGCAGGGACGCTCCGTCGATCGCCACGTGGTGCACCACCACGACCAGCACGTGTGACGTCGGGCCGGATTCGAGGATGGTGAACCGAACCGGGGGTGCGGCGCTCACGTCGAATCCTCGACCGGTGATGCGTCCGATCGCTTGGTCGACGTCACCGTCGATCGTCTGCTCGACGAACTCGAGAGTGCTGTATGCCTCCGCCGTCGCGAGAACCTCCTGGCGCGCGTCGCCGTCGACGAACGGGTAGCGGGTGCGCAACGACTCGTGACGGTCGAGCAGATCACGGACGGCGGCACGCATCGCAGGCACGTCGAGCTCACCTTGGACGTCGAGAGCCATCGCGACGTTGGCGACGGCCGAGTCGGGATCCGCCCGATTGACCAACCACATTCCGCGCTGTGTCGCCGACAGCGGTCCTCGTCCGCCGTGTGGACGACCGGACAACGCCGGGCGAAGCTCGGCGTCGGGCAGACCGTCGACTGCGACGGCGAGCGCTGCCACGGAGGGCGACTCGAACACGACTGCGACGGGGATCTTCCGACCGAGTCGGCCCGATGCGCGTGCGGCCACCTTGGTCGCCGACAGGGAGTTTCCTCCGAGATCGAAGAACGATTCGACGACGCTGACCGGTTCGACGCCGAGGACGTCTGCGAACACCTCGGCCAGGATCTTCTCGGTGTCGGTGCGGGCGTCGACGTGACCATGACTGACCAGTGCAGGCGCAGGCAGCGCCTTGCGGTCGGCTTTGCCTGCACTGCCCAGCGGCATCGCCGCGAGCGGCATCCAGACGGTCGGTCTCATGTAGTCGGGCAACGCCTTCTCGGCGACCGCTCTGAGTTCGTCCGTCGGGACGGTGTCGGGCGCGTAGTAGCCGACGAGGTGATCTCCGCCGCCGATCGTCGCGACCGTGGCGACCGCGTGCACCACGCCCGGAGTGGATGCCAGAACGGCTTCGATCTCGCCGAGTTCGAGCCGCTGGCCGCGGAGTTTCACCTGGAAGTCGTTACGGCCCATGTACTCGAGCTCGCCGCTGTTGTTCCAGCGCGCCATGTCGCCGGTCCGATACAGGCGGCCGCCGGAGTCGGAGAACGGGTCGGCGATGAACCGTTCCGCGGTGAGCGCGCCTCGCGCCGCGTACCCGCGAGCCAGCTGTACTCCGCCGAGGTACAACTCGCCGGGCACGCCCTGGGGCACCGGGCGAAGGTTCTCGTCGAGCACCCTGGTCTGGGTGTTCCACACCGGCCGACCGATCGGGACGACGGCCTCGCCTCGCGCCACCGGATGCCAGGTGACGTCGACAGCGGCTTCCGTCGGCCCGTAGAGGTTCGCGAGTTCGACGCCGGGGAGCACCCGGACCACCCGTTGAGCGACCGCCGGAGTGAGTGCCTCTCCAGACGTCACGATCAACCTCATCGAACTCAGCGCGGCGAGCCCGGCATCACCCAGCACATCGGCGAATGCGGCGAGCATCGACGGCACGAAGTGCGCGACCGTCACGTCCCCATCGTCGATCAGGTTCGACAGGTATTGCGGATCACCGTGGCGGCCCGGGTCGGCGATCGTGACGCTGGCACCGGTCATCAACGGCCAGAACAGCTCCCAGACCGAGACGTCGAACGTGATCGGAGTCTTGTGCAGAACGACGTCGTCTGCGGTGAACCGGTGCTCGGACTGCGCCCACGCGAGACGATTGACGATCGCCGAATGGGCCACCGTCACACCCTTGGGTCGGCCCGTCGAACCGGACGTGAACAACGTGTACGCGGCGCCGGAGGGGTGGAGCGCGGCGAGCCGATCGGCGTCGGTGATCGGTGTGCTCTGCGCGTCTGCGACGGTGACGTCGGCGAGACTCTCGGCCGTCACAGTGATCGTGTCGACACCGGCGGACGGCAGTGACACCGCCTCCGCGCCGACGAGGACCAGGCGAGCGCCCGAGGTCTCCACCATGTACGCGATCCGGTCGGCGGGTGCGCCCGCGTCCAATGGGACGTACTGTCCGCCCGCGGCGACGACCGCGTGAATCGCGACGTACATGTCGATCGACCGAGGCACTGCGACCCCGACTGCGACGTCCGGCCCCACCCCGCGCGCAATGAGCCGCCGTGCAAGCGTGTTCACGCGAGCGCCGAACTCTGCGTAGGTGAGCCGCGCATCGATCGACTCGAGTGCGACCGCGTTCGGGGTCGCGGCGATCTGCCGCGCGATCTCATCGGCGAGAGTCGACTCGGGGACGTCGACGGTCTCTCCGAGCGCATACTCGGACACCTGTACGAGCTCGGCGTCGGTGAACTGAAGGAGCGTCGACATCGAGGTCGCCGCGCCGCCGTCGACGACGTCGCCGACGATGCGGAGGAAGTAGTCCGCGATCCGGACCACCGTCGCCTCGTCGAACAGGTCGGTGGCGTAGGCGAACTCGACGGACACCGCGTGGGGCCGCACCCCGTCCGGACCGAACTCGGTCACGGCGAGCGACAGGTCGTATTTGACCGCGGAGGTGCGAGCGTCGATGAGGCCGACGTCGTCGCCACCGGTGACAAGTGACGTGACCTCGTCCTGCTGCATCGCCAGCTCGACCTGGAACAGCGGCGAGTGGTCCGTGGACCGCGGGACGTCGAGCGCGTCGACGACCTGTTCGAATGAGACGTCGGCGTTGCCGAGCGCCCGGGCGCGGATGCGGTGCGCATCGTTGAGGAGCGTTCCGAAGTCGGTGGTCTCGTCGATACGGTGACGAAGGACGACGGTGTTGACGAACATGCCGACCAGATCGGCGAGTCGCGGGTCGTCCCTGCCGAGCACTGCGGTGCCAAGCGCGACGTCGGTCGAGTCGGTGAGCCGGGCGATGACGGTCGCCGTGATCGCTTGGAACACGGTGAACAGGGTCACGCCCTGACTGGCGGCGATCGTGCGCAACGCTTCGGAGGTGTCCGCGTCGAGCCAGACGTCGAACCGGTCTCCGACGCCCGACTGCTGGGACGGGCGCGGGCGGTCGATCGGCAGGGCCGCGAGTTCTGGCAGGCCGTCGAGTTCAGCGCTCCAGAAATCGATCTGCCTGCGGATCAACGACGCCGGGTCGGACGGATCGCCGAGCACGTCGCGCTGCCACAGCGTGAAGTCGGCGTACTGCACCGGGAGCACGCTCCACTCGGGTTCAGTGCCTCGGACATTGGCCCCGTAGGCGTACATCACATCGCGGATCAGCGGCGCGATGGACGCCCCGTCGCCTGCGATGTGGTGCACGACTGCGACCAGGACGAACGACGTGACCTGCTCGTTGTCGTCCCGCACACGCAGCAGTTGGAAGCGGGCGGGCAGCTCGTGCTCGAGATCGAATCCGGCCGAACTGATCCGGGTGACGGCTTCGGTGAGCGCGTCCTCGGCGACGTCGATCACCTGGACGACACCGGACTCGACGGCCTCCTCGACCGACCGGACGTCCTGGATCGGCTCTTCGTCGCGCAGCGGGAACACGGTGCGGAGGGCTTCGTGGCGGCGAACGACGTCGCCGATGGCTCCCCGCATGGCGTCGACGTCGGTGTCGGCGGGCAGGTGCGCGGCCCCCGGGATGTTGTAGGCGGCGGTGCCGGGATCGATGCGGTTCAGGATCCACAGGCGTGTCTGGGGATACGAGAGCGGGATGATGTCGGGACGCGGAGTCACCGCGGTCACCGGCGGGACCGCCGGTCCGTTGCCCGCCGTCGCCGCGACGAGTGCGCGCACGGTGGGCGCTTCGAACACGTCGCGCACCGAGACCGCGGAGTCGAGAACGGCGGACACCCGCGACGCGAGGCGGGTCGCCGAGAGAGAGTTGCCTCCCAGGTCGAAGAAGCCCGTGGTCACGCCGACTCGGTCGAGACCGAGAACGTCCGCGAACACGGCCGCGACGGCGGCCTCGTGGTCGTCGGCGGGTTCCACGTACTCGTCCTGGACGTCGCCGAGCTCCGGCGCGGGAAGAGCCTTGCGGTCCAGTTTGCCGTTCGCCGTCAAAGGGAGTTCGTCGACGGCGACCACGAGGTCGGGGACCATGTAGCCGGGCACGGCCCGTCCGACGACACTCCGGGCCGCCTGAACGTCGAGTTCGGCGTCCGATTCGAGCACGACGTACCCAACGAGTTGCTCGCCGCGCGTCGCCAGGTCGACGACGGACGCCGCAGCACCCGCCACGCCGTCCAGACTCAGCAGTGCGGCCTCGATCTCGCCGTATTCGATCCGATAACCGCGCAACTGAACCTGCGAATCGCGTCGTCCCAGGTAGGCGATGTCGTCACCGGTTCGACGCGCGAGGTCACCGGTGCGGTACATGCGTGACCCGGACGGGCCGAACGGGTTCGCGACGAACCGCTCCGACGACAGGCCGGGGCGGTTCAGGTAGCCCTGCGCGAGCTGACCGCCGGTCACGTACATCTCCCCGACAACACCCGCAGGCACCGGGCGCAGGCGCGAATCGAGGATCAGCAGGCCGAGGCTCGCGAGCGGCCGTCCGACGAAGCTGGCGTCGTCGGCTCGCACCGACGCAGGATCGAGCTCGCGGAACGTGACGTGCACGGTGGTCTCGGTGATCCCGTACATGTTGACCAGGACCGGCCCCTGGCCTTCCCGACTCGGGGTGCCGGCCGGGAAGTCGTCGAACCAGCGACGCACGTACTCGAAGTTGAGTTCCTCGCCGCCGAACACGATGTACCGGAGCGCCAGTCGCACATCGCAGTCGTGGCGCCGCGCCTCGGCGAACTGGTAGAACGCCGACGGGGTCTGTGACAGGACGGTGACGCCTTCGTCGGCGCACAGTCGGACAAAACTCGACGGGTCGCGCGCGAGGAGGCGGTCGACCACATGAAGCCTGCCGCCGGTGAGCAGCGGGCCCCACAGCTCCCACACCGAGAAGTCGAACGCGTACGAGTGGAACATCGTCCACACGTCGTCCGACCGGAACTCGAAGTCGTTCGCGGCCGTGTCCATCAGGGTGACGACGTCTCGGTGCGTCACCTCGACGCCCTTCGGGCGGCCCGTCGAACCGGACGTGTAGATCACGTATGCCCGGCCATCGGCAGGCGTGTCGACATGCGAGAAGTCGATCCCCGCACCGCGGTCGGCGAGATCGGCGACGGTGTGGACGCCCACTTGTGGTGGCACCGACAGCCACAGGTCCAGCTGCCGCGTCGTGTCGTCGACGATAGCCGCCGACGGCATGGCGTCGGCGACGATGAACTGGAGGCGGTCGGCCGGGTTCGTGGTGTCGAGCGGCAGATAGGCCGCGCCGGCCTTCATCACTCCCAGAATCGAGGTGACCAAGTCGACCGATCTGTCCGTGGCTACCGCGACGAGGTCTCCGGGCAGGACCCCCGAGGCTGCCAGGCCGGCCGCCACCGCGTCCGACCGCGCGTCGAGCGAGGCGTAGTCGATGGTCCGTGTGCCGTCGGAGACCGCAGTGTTGTCTGCGTGTTCGGCGACACTCCGCGCGAACAGGTCGACAAGCGACGATCCCGCGTTGACGGTCGCCGTCACCACCTCGTCGACGCCCGACTGCGCGTCGACGACGTCGCGTTCGCCCGGCAGGAACAGGTCCACATCCGACACGGCGGCGTCGAGGTCGTCGATGAATCGACTGACGAACTGAATGAAGCGCCGATGGTGCAGGGTCAGCTCTTCGCGCTTGTAGGCGTGCGGATTCCCGTGCAGGTCGACGACGACCGGCGACGAGGCGCTCGCCTGGTACAGGTTGATCAGCAGGTCTTCGAGGATGCCGGACGACAGGATGCGGTACGAGATCTCCGCTCCGTCGACGTGGATCTGGTCATCGAAGAACACCATGTTGATGCTCGGCCCGAATGTCGTGGACCCGCCTGCGAGACCGGCGTCCCGGTGGATGTCCTCCGAGCGATACCGCTGGTGACGGAGTGCGCCGGTCAGCTCGAGAAGAGCTGCGTCGACCACATCACGCACCGTGCCGTGCAACACGCGCCGGAGTCGGATCGGCACCGCGTTCGACACCATCCCGCCGGAACGCTTGATCTTCGCTGTGGTGCGCGCGGCGACCGGGAGAGTGAGGACGACGTCGTCGGCGCCGTTCATCCGCGCCAGGAACGCGCCGAACGCCGCCGTGAGGAGGACTGCGATCGAACTGTTGGTCTCGCGGGCCAACTCCGCGAGTCGAGCCTGCTGCGCGGCGGGGAGTTCGTTGCTCACCAGGACGTTCTGGAACGACAGCGGTGCAGGCACCGCGCCGTGGGCCAACGTCGCGCGTTCGGGAAGGTCCGCCACCCGACCGGCCCAGTGCTCGCGGTCGGTCTGTTTCCTGCTGCTGTGCTGGTACGCGTCCTCGTAGGCGACGATCTCCTCCAGCGACGCGGACGGCTTGTCGGCGGGGACCTCCCCACGACGCAAAGCGTTGTACCTGGTGAAAGCCTGTTGTGACATCGCCATCGCGGCGTACCCGTCGAGGATGATGTGGTGTGCGCGCGTGTACCAGAGGGTGCACGTGTCGTCGATGCGGAGCACCGCGGATGCGATGAGCTCGTCGTTCACGAGGTCGAGCGGCCTGCGGTACTCGGCGAGCATCCACTCCATGGCGAGGCCGCGAGGGTCGTCGGAGTCGCGGAAGTCGACGAGCTGCATGTGCTGGTCGAACTCGAGATCGACTCGCTGCATCGGGATTCCGTCGATCTCGACCAGACGCGCGTACGGGGTCTCCATGGTCTTGCCGACGTGGACGCAGCAGGCCATGAACAGGTCGATGTCCAGACCGCCCGGCTCGTGGCGGAGCTCGAAGTATTGAGCTGTGTTGACCGAATACCCGTCGGACAATTTCTCGGCGAACCACATCCCTCGCTGCGCAGCGCTCAGCGGCAGCAGCCCGACATCCGGGTCGTCGTACTGCTCACTCATCGCTGTCGCCTTTCGCCTCGTGCGCATCTGCACCGCCTGGCGTGTCCCCTCGGACCCCGCCCGTAGGGGTTTCCACCCCTGCCATCACTCACCTACGAACCTATTGTCAGTGTCTGCCTGTCGGATCTCTTCCCGTCATCATCGTCGTTTGATCATATGAAAACCTCGGAATCATCTCGCCGTCGCCGCCTTCCGATACCCGGTCAGCGCCGGATAGATCGCGGCTGCCACGAAGATCGCCGCCCAGACGGCGACTGTGACAAGCGGTTCGACGATCGGCCCACCTGATGCGAGCGACCTCATCAGCTCGATTGCCGGACTCATCGGTTGATACTCGACGAACGGCTGCAACCACCCCGGGTACGCCTCGAGCGGTGAGAATCCCGAGTTGAAGAACATCAGGACGCTGATCAACAGGCCGAGGTACTGGACGATGGGAGCTCCGGGTGGCGCGTTGACCGCGAGCGCCAGCATCAGCACTGCGAACGACGCGCCGAAGACAACAGCGGTCACGACCATCCCGGCCGCGGCGAGCGGACCATTCGTGAACCGGAAACCGATCGCCATTCCGACTGCAAGGAGGACAGCCGTCGCAGCGATGATGCGAGCGATCTCCGACACAACCCGCGACGTCAGGTCCGCAGCACGATTGATCGGCAGAACATACAGCCGAGCGAGCAGTCCGGTCGAGCGCTCCTTATTGAGGCGCACCGCCGACACCATCGATCCGCCCATCGCGCCGACGAGGATGATCAGCGGCACGGTGCCGTACAGGCTGTTCTTGCCCGTCGCCTGGCCGATCGCGTCTCCGAGCACCACCTTCATCAACACCAGCGAGATGCCCGGGATGATGATCGACTGCAGCAGGGTCGGCACGTCGCGCACGTACACGAGGATCTGACGCCACGAGAGCACCGCGGTGTTGCTCGCCCACGCCCGGATCGAACCCTCCGCGGGCACGACGGTCGGCTGTGCACTTGCCATGACGCTCATCGGTGAGCCTTTCGCAGACCGGCGACGAGCACCACGACGGCGATCACTGCCAGCACGACCAGACAGATGACTGTGCCGGTCGAGTTCGCCAACGTGAGCGTGTCCGATGAGTCCATGGTGCGCATCGTCTCCACGAACTGCGAGATCGGCTGGTTGCGCGCGAATCCTCGGATCCACTCGGGGAAGCGCTCTTCGGGAACGAATCCCGTCGACACCATGCCCAGGATCATCACCGGAAAGCCCATCAACTGGCTGGTGGCCTCCGGCGAACCCGCGAGCATTCCGAAACCGTCGCACAGGGTCGCCAGCACGAGGCCGATCAGAAGGCCGAAGGCGAACAGGCCGATCGTGCCCACGACACCCCCGCCGGGCCGCCAGCCGATGAGGAGGCAGGCGATGGCACCGCAGCAGATCGACACTGTCAGCAGTACAGCGTTGGTGACCATCCGGGCGACGAGCGGCGCCCACGACGGGACCGGCATCACGCGGAAGCGGGCGTTGATGCCCTGACTCGAATCGAACGCCGATCGCATCGCCGCAGAGGTCGCGGCGAAGCTGATCGACTGAAAGATGATGATCGGCATGAGGAACGTGCCGTAGTCCATGCCCGGCGTCGAGTCCATGACCTTGCGCAGCGGCAGGTAGAAGCAGAGTGCGAGGAATGCGGGCGCGATGAAGGCATACACGAACTCGCCGTTGCGGAGGACCTTGAGCAGTCCTCGCGCCGTCAGCGTCCATGTCTGGCGGAGCGCACGCGTACCGGCCCCGCCCGCCAGTGCGGCCTCGGAGGCGAGTGCTCCGGCCGACGCGGGGGCGTCCATCTGGGCCGTCACCGTTCGTCGTCTCCCGACTTGGCGGTCAACGCGAGGAACACCTCGTCGAGCGAAGGTCGGCGCAATGCGATGTCGGCGAGCGGGATCTTCGCGGCCTCGGTCCGTCGCATCACTTCGGCGAGCGTCTCCGGGCCGTTGGGTGCAGGCACCGACACGGTCCGCTCGTCGAGGTCGGAGTCGTCTACGTCCGTGGGGCCGATGAGGTCCCGCAGGCGTGCGCGCAGGCGCGGGAGGTACGCGGGGTGAGCCGGTGTCACTTCGCAGTACGCGGCTCCGGTCTCGGCCTTCAATTCATCGGACGTGCCCTCGGCGATCACTCGCCCCTTGTCGATGACGACGATGTTGTCCGACAGCATGTCGGCCTCTTCGAGGTACTGAGTGGTCAGCAGGATCGTGACGCCGCTGTCCCGGAGTTGCTCGACGAGCGTCCACACGTCCTGCCTGCTCCGCGGGTCGAGTCCGGTGGTCGGCTCGTCGAGGAACACCACTTCGGGGGCGGTGACGAGACCACACGCGATGTCGATGCGACGGCGCATGCCGCCGGAGTACTGGCCCACGCGGCGGCCGGACGCCTCGGTCAGGGAGAACTCTTCGAGCAGTTCGTCGGCACGAACCTGCGCCTTCTTCTTCGGCAGTCCGAGCAGCCTGCCGAACAGGATCAAGTTCTCCCGGCCGGTCAACGACTCGTCGAGTGCGGCGAACTGCCCGGTGAGCATGATCGAGGAGCGGACACCCGACGGGTCGTCCACCACGTCGTGCCCCGCGACGGTCGCGCTGCCGCCGTCCGGAGCCAGAAGGGTGCACAGCATGTTGACCGTGGTGGTCTTGCCCGCACCGTTCGGACCGAGGATCGCCACGATCGTGCCCTTGGGCACCTCGAAGCTCACGTCATGGACCGCGGTGAAGTCGCCGAAGGTCTTCTTCAGATTCGTGGCGACGATCGCGTTCGGCACGTCGCGAGCGACGTCGAGTGCGGTCGGGTCGATGGACGGGAACGCGACTGTCCGCTCGTTCGCCAGCCGAAGCTCGGCTGCCGACTCGATCGGTGCCGGCGGCGCCGCGGACATGACGTTCCATGCGGCGTGTCGTGCGCGCCGAGGGCGCGCCTGAGCCGGCGGCGTGACGGGGACGACCGGTGTCGGCGGCGTGTAGTCCGCGGGCGCGGAGACCGCGGAGTAGGCGAGGTTCGGAGCATCTGTCCGGGGAGCCGATTCCGTGGAGTCACCGCTGTGCTCGGCCGGACTCGATTCCGACGCGTCAGGCTCACGGGTCGCGAGGTCGTCCCGCCAGGCACGCAGTTGCCGCAGGATCGGATCGTCCTCGGGCACCCACGGCATCGTCTGCTCGAGAGGACCCGATTCCGGACGCGGCGCTGCCGAGCGATCGGCCCTCCCGGCCGGACGGCCGCCTGCGTCTGACATCGAGTGATCCCCTCCTGAAGAAGATTCTTAGTTCTTATGACCCTAGTAAAGATCCCTATGACTATCGCCGACGACCACGCCAGCGTTTCGTGGCTCCACAGGGCGAAACTGCACCCCAACCCCTGCCACGAACTCCAGATTCAAGCAAATTCATTGCAGCACAAACACATTCGCCTACGCGACACGCGCGAGACGCAACACGCCGATCCTATCGTGTGGACTAACGGGGTTCGCGTGATCGTCCGCATTGACACCGCATTGGAGAACATGGATCCAATTCACGGCGACCGATTGTCCGAAACATGAAAATCGCCCTTCCCCGAATTCGGGAAAGGGCGATTCTTCATGTCATCGCAGAGGATGAGAGAGGGCTACTTGGCCTTCTCCAGGACCTCGACCAGACGCCAGCGCTTGGTGGCCGACAGCGGGCGGGTCTCCATGATGCGAACGCGGTCGCCGACGCCGGCGGTCTCGTTCTCGTCATGCGCCTTGACCTTGCTGGTCGTGCGGATGATCTTGCCGTAGAGCTTGTGGCTCTTGCGATCCTCCAGCTCGACCGTGATGGTCTTGGTCATCTTGTCACTGACGACGTAGCCGATCCGCTCTTTGCGGCTGGCACGCTCTTCGACGTTCACGTTCTGGTCCTCACTCATGCGTCTTCACCTTCCGGTCCGGACGCCAAGCCCAGTTCACGCTCGCGCATGACGGTGTACACACGTGCGATCTCGCGACGCACGGTGCGCAGACGTCGATTGTTGTCGAGCTGGCCGGTTGCCATCTGGAAGCGAAGGTTGAAGAGCTCTTCCTTCGACTCCTTCAGGCGATCGACCAGATCGGTGTCACTGAGCTCGCGGAGCTCGGCAGCAGCGATTCCGAGTGCCATCAGAACTGCTCCTCTCTGGTCACGATCCGGGTCTTCATGGGGAGCTTGTGCTGTGCGCGGCGCAGGGCCTCGCGAGCGGTCTCCTCATTGGGGTAGGTCATCTCGAACAGCACGCGGCCCGGCTTGACCGGTGCCACCCACCACTCGGGCGAACCCTTACCGGAACCCATGCGGGTCTCGGCAGGCTTCTTCGTGATCGGGCGGTCCGGGAAGATGTTGATCCAGACCTTGCCGCCACGCTTGATGTGGCGGTTGATCGCGATACGAGCGGACTCGATCTGACGGTTGGTGATGTATGCACCTTCGAGCGCCTGGATGCCGTAGTCACCGAAGGTGACCTTGGTTCCGCCCGACGCCTGACCCTTCAGGCTGGGGTGGTGCTGCTTGCGGTGCTTGACCCGACGAGGGATCAACATGGGCTAGCCCTCCTGGTTCTCTGCCTGCGCAGGCGCAGGCGCGTCGGCAGCCGAAGCCTCGGCGGCCGCGGTGCGGCCGGCCTCGGTGCCGGTCGCCGTGGTGCCCGAGGCACCGCTGCGACGCGGGCGGCTGGGACGACGCGGACGACGGTCCTCTGCCGGAGCGGCCGCAGCCAGCTCACGACGACCACCGACGACGTCACCCTTGTAGATCCACACCTTCACGCCGATACGGCCGAAGGTGGTCTTGGCCTCGTAGAGTCCGTAGTCGATGTCGGCGCGCAGCGTATGCAGCGGCACGCGTCCCTCGCGGTAGAACTCCTTGCGGCTCATCTCAGCTCCGCCGAGGCGGCCCGAGCACTGGACACGGATGCCCTTGACGCCCGGCTGGCGCATGGCCGACTGAATGGCCTTGCGCATCGCGCGGCGGAACGCCACGCGGTTGCTGAGCTGCTCGGCGACGCCCTGCGCCACGAGCTGTGCGTCGGCCTCGGGGTTCTTGACCTCGAGGATGTTCAGCTGAACCTGCTTGCCGGTGAGCTTCTCCAGGTCGCCACGGATGCGATCGGCCTCGGCGCCGCGGCGACCGATGACGATGCCCGGACGGGCGGTGTGGATGTCGACGCGGACGCGGTCACGGGTGCGCTCGATCTCAACCTTCGAGATGCCTGCGCGCTCGAGGCCGGTGCTCAGCAGCTTGCGGATCGCGACGTCTTCCTTGACGTAATCCGCGTACTGCTTGTCGGCGTACCAACGCGAGCTCCAGTCGGTGGTGATGCCCAGCCGGAAGCCGTGCGGGTTGATCTTCTGGCCCACGGTTTAGGCTCCCTTCTTCTTCTGCTGGCGCGAACGAGCACGTCCGCCGTTCTCCGCTGCGGACACGACCACGGTGATGTGGCTGGTGCGCTTGCGGATGCGGAACGCACGGCCCTGGGCGCGCGGCTGGAACCGCTTCAGGGTCGGGCCCTCGTCGGCGAATGCCTCCGAGACGATCAGGGTGCGACGATCCTGGCCCTGGTTGTTCTCCGCGTTGGCGATCGCACTGGCGAGCACCTTGTACACGGGCTCGCTGGCAGCCTGCGGTGCGAACCGCAGGATGTCCAGAGCCTCGTCGACGTTCTTGCCGCGGACGAGGTCGATGACTCGACGAGCCTTCATCGGCGTGACGCGAACGAACTTCGCTGTCGCGCGAGCGGTCTGCACTGCGTTATCGGTTTCAGTAGTCATGATTACCGGCGCTTCGCTTTCCGGTCATCCTTGATGTGACCCTTGAAGGTACGGGTGGGGGCGAACTCGCCCAGCTTGTGACCGACCATCGAGTCCGACACGAACACGGGCACATGCTTGCGACCGTCGTGGACCGCAAAGGTGTGACCGATGAAGTCGGGGATGATGGTCGAGCGGCGCGACCAGGTCTTGATGACCTGCTTCGTGCCCTTCTCGTTCTGTGCATCCACCTTCTTCAGGAGGTGGTCGTCGACGAACGGGCCCTTCTTGAGGCTGCGTGGCATTTTTTACCTCCTCCTATTATCGCTTGTTCTTGCCGGTACGGCGGCGGCGGACGATCAGCTTGTCGCTGGCCTTGTTCTTGCGGGTACGGCCTTCCGGCTTGCCCCACGGGCTGACCGGGTGGCGACCACCGGAGGTCTTGCCCTCGCCACCACCATGCGGGTGGTCGACCGGGTTCATCACGACACCACGGACGGTGGGACGCTTGCCCTTCCAGCGCATACGGCCGGCCTTGCCCCAGTTGATGTTGCTCTGCTCGGCGTTGCCCACCTCGCCGACGGTTGCGCGGCAGCGCACGTCGACACGACGGATTTCACCGGACGGCATACGCAGCGTGGCGTAGGGGCCTTCCTTGCCGAGGAGCTGGATCGACGCACCGGCCGAACGTGCCATCTTGGCGCCACCGCCCGGACGCAGCTCCACGTTGTGGATCTGGGTACCGGTGGGGATGTTGCGCAGCGGCAGGTTGTTGCCGGGCTTGATGTCGGCGTTGGGGCCGGACTCGACGATGTCGCCCTGCTTCAGGTTCTTCGGGGCGATGATGTAGCGCTTCTCGCCGTCGAGGTAGTGGAGCAGTGCGATCCGAGCCGTGCGGTTCGGGTCGTACTCGATGTGAGCGACCTTGGCGTTGATGCCGTCCTTGTCGTTACGACGGAAGTCGATCAGACGGTAGGCACGCTTGTGGCCGCCACCGCGGTGACGGGTGGTGATGCGACCGTGGGCGTTGCGGCCACCGGTGCTGTGGAGCGGACGCACCAGCGACTTCTCGGGGTGCGAACGCGTGACCTCGGAGAAGTCGGCGCCACTCGAGCCACGACGGCCCGGCGTTGTCGGCTTGTACTTACGAATTGCCATGAGTGTTAGTCCCTAATCCTTCTCGGGCGGTCAGCTGACCGCTCCTCCGAAGATCTCGATGGGCTTGCTGTCAGCGGACAGCGTCACGATGGCGCGCTTGGTGTTCTTGCGCTTGCCGAAGCCCGAGCGGGTGCGCTTGCGCTTGCCCTGTCGGTTCGCGGTGTTGACGCTGGAGACCTTGACGTCGAAGATCTGCTGGATAGCGATCTTGATCTGGGTCTTGTTCGAATCCGGGTGCACCAGGAAGGTGTACACGTTGTCTTCGATCAGCCCGTAGGCCTTCTCCGAGATCACCGGCGCCAGGATGATGTCACGCGGGTTTGCGTGCGTAGCCATGCCTAGGCCTCCTTCTTGTTCTTGTCGACGAACGCTTCCAGCGTCTCAACGCTGAACACGACCTCGTCAGAATCGAGGACGTCGTACGTGTTGAGCTGATCAGCAGTGATGCCCAGCACGTTCGGCAGGTTCGCGATGCTCTTCCAGCCGGCCTGATCCTCACGGGTCAGGACGACGAGGAACTTGCGTCGCTCGCTCAGCAGCTCGAGGAAGGCGCGTGCCGACTTGGTCGACGGCGTCTGTCCCGAGACGAGCTCGGTGATGACGTGGATGCGCTCGCTGCGAGCACGGTCCGACAGGGCGCCACGCAGAGCGGCGACCTTCATCTTCTTGTTGACCTTCTGCGTGTAGTCGCGCGGCTGCGGGCCGTGGACGATGCCACCGCCTGCGAACTGCGGTGCACGGGTCGAGCCCTGGCGTGCGCGGCCGGTGCCCTTCTGGCGGTACGGCTTCGCGCCGCCGCCCGAGACCTGTGCGCGCGTCTTGGTCGCGTGCGTGCCCTGACGGCCTGCAGCCTGCTGTGCGACGACGACCTGGTGCATCAGTGCGATGTTGGCGGTCTGATCGAACAGCTCTGCGGGCAGCTCAGCGGTTCCGGCGACGGACCCGTCTGCTGCGCGGACGTCGAGCGTCAACTTGGTTGCGGTTTCGGTGCTCACTTGCTGCCACCCTTCACTGCCTCGCGGACCACCACGACGCCGCCCTTGCGGCCGGGGATCGCGCCCTTGATCAACAGCAGACCGGCTTCAGCGTCCACCTTGTGGACGGTGAGGTTCTGCGTCGTCACCTTGTCGCTACCCATGCGACCCGCCATGCGCATGCCCTTGAACACGCGACCGGGGGTGGCACAGCCGCCGATGGAGCCCGGCGAACGGTGCACGCGGTGCACACCGTGGCTGGCGCCCAGACCGGCGAAGCCGTGACGCTTCATGACACCGGCGAAGCCCTTGCCCTTCGAGGTTCCGGTCACGTCCACCTTGATGCCGTCGGCAAAGATGTCAGCGCCCAGTTCCTGGCCGACCTCGAACTCCGAGATGTCGTTGACACGAAGCTCGGTGAGGTGGCGGCGGGGGGTAACGCCGGCTTTGGCGAACTGGCCCGCGACGGGCTTGGTCACCTTGCGGGGGTCGATGGCGCCGTAGGCGAGCTGGACTGCCGTGTAGCCGTCGCGCTCCAGAGTGCG
Organism: Gordonia malaquae NBRC 108250; assembly: GCF_000344135.1. Classification (GTDB taxonomy): domain Bacteria; phylum Actinomycetota; class Actinomycetes; order Mycobacteriales; family Mycobacteriaceae; genus Gordonia; species Gordonia malaquae. The sequence continues at coordinate 203,768 of NZ_BAOP01000002.1, forward strand.
GAGCTGGGTGACGACGTTGGAGCCGGTCGCGATAACGGTCACCGGGACGACCCGGTTGTTCTCGTCGAAAACCTGGGTCATGCCGAGCTTGGTGCCCAGGATGCCCTTGGTTGCGTTCTGCTTGCTCATTTTTTCCGATCCCCCGTCACTGGATGTTGACGTCGACGCTGGCCGGCAGGTCGATGCGCATCAGCGCGTCAACCGTCTTGGGCGTCGGGTCGAGGATGTCGATGAGTCGCTTGTGTGTACGCATCTCGAAGTGTTCGCGGCTGTCCTTGTACTTATGCGGCGAACGGATGACGCAGTACACGTTCTTTTCGGTGGGCAACGGCACCGGGCCGACGACGCGTGCACCCGTACGGGTCACGGTCTCCACGATCTTGCGCGCCGAAGCGTCGATCGCTTCGTGGTCGTAGGCCTTGAGCCTGATGCGGATCTTCTGTCCCGCCACGCTGTGTCCTCTTCCGTCTGGTTTCTCTCGACAGACGAACACCGCGCGGCTCACACCCGTGCATGCACGGGCGGCAACTGGGCCACATGACCACCCCCGATGAGATCGGGTGGATCGACGCTGTTCTTCTGTCGTTGTACGCTGCCGGACTATTTCGTCCAGCTGCCGACTTTCGTCGGCTTCGCCTCCGGTACCCCGCGGTCGGGCGTGTCGAGACCGTGTCAATCAGCAAATTGCACGCGTTACACAACCCAGCCCGCAGTTGCGGCCCTGGAAGTTTGTGCGCCCCAGCCGGGGCAACCTGAATAGTATGCAGCACCTCGGCCCTGATCTCAAATCGTTCCCGCAGGTCGCGCGCAGTGAGATGCGTCTCGTGGTCGTTGCCTGAGACGGCAGCGAGGCTCCCTTTCCGTCACCTCATGGGGTTGTTCGTTTCGACCTACCCGCCTCATCTCGCTCCTACCTGCCTCAATGCGTCCTACCTGCCTGAGCTCAGGCAGGCGAGTCCAGTTGAAGCAGGGAGGAGCGAGATGAGGCAGGTCAGTCGAGCCATTCCCGCAGGATCGCGGCGACCCTGTGGCGCTCCAGGTCGGCCCATACCCATCGGACCATCACCAGCCCGGTGGCCCTCCGCAGTCGGTCTTCCCTGCGCTTTTCCCGGATGACAGCGCGAGCTGTCGTCTCCGCCGGGCGAAGCAGACGTCCGTATTTGTGAAGACCGTCGTACTCGGCCATCAAGCGGCCGTGCCACTCGTAGTCGACGACGAAGGTGTCGCCGTCAACAGCATGTTCCACCTGCAGATCCGGCAACGCGAGGCCGTCTTCGATCATCTGTGCGCGGCTCCACGACTCCCCGACCGACGCGGAACGGCCGTCAGCGACGACGATCGCCGTCCTCGCCTCGCGGGCACCCTTGGTACGACGACGACCGAGCTCGGACTCGAGGCTCGCGCGGTCTGCGCCCGCCCGCAATGCGGCGTCGAACACCGTCAAAGCCTGAGCAAATGAGCCGGCCTCGGCAACGTCGACGGCAGTCCGCACGACGTCGGTGACTCGAATGCCGTCGACGTCGACGATCTGAGTTTCGTCCAGGTGTCCACCGTGAACGTTTCGCCCACCGCGGATCAGTCCGCCGCCACGCGTCAACGAGGTCACGTGGATGTTCTCACGATTCGGCTTCAACAGAGGAAGACCGTGAACCGCGGCTGCGGATTGATGACTCAGCACCGTCGCACCTCCATCCCGCGCGTTGCTGACCGTTGCGATCGAGCGCAGGCGGTAGAGGCGATCTGCACCTTCGGGCCCGTCGAGGTCGACCCCAGCGATCGCATAAACGCCGATCGCGACTCGGATGAGTTCTCCCCGCCGAACCGCCGCGGACAGCATCGCATCGGTCCATCCGGCTTCAAACGCGGCCGCGCGCCTGACCAGTCCGAATCGGTCTTGAGGCAACAGCAGTGCAATCGTCATGACGACCCCCTCGTCTTTGTCCGACCATGATCGGACAAAGACGAGATTCACGCGACCATGTTGTCCACAGGCCGCCGCACGACTACCTCGGCTTCAGGACGTAAGCGGTGTAGCCGAAGTCGGAGGAGTTGCGGTGACGGACGCCGATCTCGGCCGCGGCCGCGTCGAGGACGTCGGGGGCGAAGCCGTCGGCGCGGAGGGAGTCGATTCGCGCGGCGAGGGGTTCGTAGTATTCGTCCCAGTCGGTGTCGGGGAGGACGTAGGTCGCGAGCACCCGATAGCCCGCCTCCCACGCCGCGGCGACGTTGCCAGGCGTCGACCGCATGCCCTCGTACGCCGCCCAGAAGTCACGGGCCTCGTCCGACGGGGTGTCGGTGAGCCATTCGCATTCGGTCAGGACGAGGACGCCTCGTTCGGAGAGCAGCGGACGCCAGGCGCGGAGCGCCGCGTCGAAGCCCATGATGTAGGCAGAGCCCTCCGACCAGAGCAGGTCGACGGTCCCCGGTTCGACAGGGAGGTCGTCCATCGATGCGGCGACGCCGGTCACTCGATCAGCGACGCCTTCCCGCGCGGCTCGCTCTGCGAGTCCGGCGAGGAACGGTTCATGCAGATCAACTCCGGTCACCGTGCCGCCGGTCGCGACGGCCAACGGCACCGCCGCCGGGCCGGTGCCACAGCCCACGTCGAGGATCCGGGGTTGTCCAGGCAGGTCGCCCGCCAACTGCAAGAGGAGCCCGAGCGTCGCCTGCGACCCCGGAGCCTCCCGAGGAAGTCCGGAGTGGACGTGCATGAACTTCTCGAACTGATCGTCGGTCACACCGAGACTCTAGTGGCGTGCGTTGAAAGTTCCTAGACGGTTGGTGGTGTTCCGCTGTGCAGCTGGCAAGGCGGAGGAGGGAGGGATACCGGCAGGTATCACGACCGACGACAACGCCGCCAGGTGTGCAGCGGGGTGCCGCCAACCATTCAGGAACTTTCAACACACGACACTAGGAGACACCGAGCGCAAGCGGTAGCCTTCAAACATGAGTGAGACGTCGAGTAACACACATCGCGGCAGCGCGACGTATGCGCTACGCCGCAAGCTGCCGGACAATCGACTCGGAGACGCACTGTTCTCCCTCGGCATGGTCGCGCGGGTCCCCTACTTCGGGACGATCCTCCCGCTCGTCGAGGAGATGGAACCCGGATACTGCCGGGTGACGGCACCGAAGTGGTTCGGCGTCCACAATCACATCGGCACGTTCCACGCCATCGCAGCCTGCAATCTCGCGGAGACAGCGATGGGCATGTTGATGGAGGCATCCGTCCCGACGACCCACCGGTGGATCCCCAAGGCGATGAACACGCAGTACCTGACAAAGGCGAACACACGCCTCACCGCGCACGCCGAGTTCGCAGAACCCGTCGACTTCTCGACGATCGCCGAGGGAACCGACGTCGTCGTGTCGATCCGCATCCTCGACAAGGAGTCGACCGAAGTGGTCCATTGCGACATCACGACGTGGGTCACGCCCGCCTGATCGTGGCTAAGATTCGGCCCATGGTCGGAAACTCTCGTGCAGCAATGGCCGTCACCCTCGCAGCAGTCGGGTTGCTCAGCGCGTGCTCGATCGACGGCAATGCGGTCCGCGCGGCAAACGAGCCGCCGGTCGAGAACGTTCAGACGACGTCGGCGACTGATGCCCCGCGAGGCGACGAATCAACGACGACAGGCGAGGTCTTCCGGATCTTCGCCGGCACCGGAGCACCTAAGGTGACGGTGACGGTGATCGCCGACCTCGCGTGTCCGGCATGCAAGCTGTTCGAATCGACGTTCGGCCCGGTTCTGGACGCCTATCGCGGCGACCCCGACGTCGCCGTCGACTACCAGGTCATCTCATTCCTCGACCGGATGTCGTCCGACAACTACTCGTCGCGTGCCGCCAACGCCTCGCACTGCGTGTGGCATTCCGCCGAGACGACACCTGCGCACGCCCAGGACTGGCGGAAGTTCCAACGCCTCGCGTTCGAGAACCAACCGAACGAGGGAGGTCCGGGACTCCCCTCCACCGAACTCTCGCAGTTCGCCACCACCGCGGGCGTACCGTCCGCTGCTCGCTGCATCCTGGAGTCGCAACGCGCCACGGAGGTGTCCTCGTCGACCAGGGCGGTGACGAACGACCCGACTTTCCAGGGCACTCCGACAGTGAAGATCAACGGCGCCACATACACGCCGGGCACGCCCACCGCTCTGAAGTCGGCCATCGACCAGGCCAAGCGCGGTTGATGGCCGATCTGACCGACTCCTTGTCGACACCGAAATCTCCGCAACCTGTCATCAAGTTCTCAGGATGATGCAAGTACTCTGACTTCGAAGAACGCTACGTCGCGGACGACGGCCTACGCCCGGCGCGACACGACCCGTGAAGGACCGTCTGCCGTGACCCAGAATCGCCCCAAGATCGTCGATCCCCGTGAGGCCGAACGACGCCGTTCACTGATGTTCAAGATCGGCGCAGCCGTCGTCCTGATCGCCATTGCCGCGGGCATCGCAATCTGGGCGGTTGTGAGTAATCAGGAAGACTCGACGACCGGCGGATCTTCCGTCCCGTCTGTCGTCACCGACAATGGGTCCATCCGGATCTCGGCGGCCCCGAAGAACACAAAGCCGAAGGCAGTCTTGACGATCGTCGAAGACTTCCAGTGCCCTGCGTGCAAGGCATTTGAGAACGGCATGGGCGAAGCGATCGCAAGTTTCGCCGACAACCCCAATGTCGCCGTCGACTACCGCACGATCGCCTTCCTCGACAAGAACTTCGGCAATACCTACTCCGCGGAAGCGATGAACGCCTCTCTGTGTGTCGCCGAGTCGACAGGTAAGGACGGCGACTTCGGCCCGTGGAAGCGCTTCCACGACTCGATGTTCGCGAACCAGACCGAGGAGGGTGGTGCCGGGCTCGGGAACGACAAGATGATCTCGCTCGCCAAGGACGCCGGCGCCACGGGCGTCTCCAAGTGCATCACCGACAATCAGTTCGGCCAGTGGGTCGGAAAGCAGAGTTCCGACGTCATGAGCAGCAAGGACGTCGACGGCAAAGAGTTCAGCGGAACCCCGTGGGTCCAGCTGAACGGCAAGACCGTCCAGTTCGGATCGCCGGAGGAGCTCGTCGCCGCGGTCAACGCAGCTGCGAAGTAGCAGAGACATGGCCGATCAGGAGAACGTCGACGTCGTAGTCGCGCCAGAGCCCATTGCGACCCCGCCAGAAGACACCGACACAGAGCCGTCAGGAGCGTTGATCGAGCGGCTGTCGGTGTCGACCGTCGCCGCGTGGGCCCTGCTGGTCCTGGGCGTCCTCGGACTCGCCGCCGCGGCAATGCTGACGATCGAACGCATCGAGTTGCTGATCAACCCGCAAGCCGACCTGTCGTGCAACTTCAACCCGATCATCTCCTGCGGATCGGTGATGGAGACCGCCCAGGCACGATTCTTCGGGTTCCCCAACCCGATCCTCGGTCTGCCCGCGTTCGCCGTCATCATCACCACCGCGGTCCTGTCGATCGGCCGGGTGAAGCTGCCGCGCTGGTACTGGATCGGTCAGACGATCGGTGCGTCGCTCGGGTGGATCTTCGTCCACTACCTGATCTTCCAGAGCGCTTTCCGCATCGGCGCGCTGTGCCCGTACTGCATGGTGGTCTGGACGATCGTCCCGATCATCTGGGCGATCAGCCTGTCGCGTTCGCTTCCGGACTCCGCACTCGGACGTTCGGTCCGCGAGTGGCTCGCCGTGCTGTTGCCTGTCTGGTACGTCGGCGTCCTGTGTGTCATCGGAGTCAAGTTCTGGGACTACTGGAGCACGCTCTTCTGAGTTCCAGACACGACAGCTTCTCGCCCCGGCCACCCGATTCGTTCAGGTGTCCGGGGCGAGTTGCATTGTCGGTCAGTCCCAGCGAGACGCGATGAGGGCTGCGAGCATCAGGATCGTGGCATGCGGGCCGCTGGAGAGCGGGCCGGGAAGGATCGAACCGTCGATCACGCGGAGTCCACGCACCCCGTCGACGCGACCGTCCGCGTCGACTGCGGTGCCTGCGGTGCCTGCGGTGCCTGCGGGCAGCGTCCCCCACGCATGTTGAGACATCCCGACAGTGGGGTCGACCCGCACCGAGCCGGGCTCGACGAGGTCGACGAATTCTTCTGAACCGAGCATCCGCACCACCGTCTCGACGCCGACTTCCAGTCGTCCCGCTGAATCGGCGTCCGGTTCGCCGAGATCGACGACTCCGTCGGCCACCGCGCCCTGGGTTCCGGCCATGTCCGCCACTCCGATCGGGACACCAGTCTGGGCGAGCGAGGTGAACGAGGCGAAGTCGTCGGAGTACGGTCTGATCTCCAGACCCGAGGAGGTGTGGATCACCGTCTGCAGCAACGCGGTCGACACGAGGGCTCGACGAGGGGTGAACCGGACGATGCGCTCAGCGTGTTCGTGCAACGGCATCGGTCCGACGATCGGCGCCATCAACGACGCAGTGCCTGTCGTTCCAGCGCACACCACGACCTCGCCTGCGCTGATCGCCTCCCCGTCGCCTGTCTCGATCCCGATCGCGCGGCCTGCTCGGACCAACAGACGAGCGACCGGTGTTTCAGCGCGAACAAGGAGGTTGGGGCGGTCGACCGAAAGCACGTTCGCGGTCGTCCACCTGACACCGTCCACGCTGTTGGTCCGGACCCGGTTGACACCGACGCGAGGCCACTCGCCACCCGTTTGTGGCCCCGCCCATGTCTCGGTCGCCCGGGCCACGTCGCCCAGTTCCGCGTCGCTGAACCGATGGACTCGCATGATGCGCTCGACCTCGGTGAACGCCGCCTCGACCTCGTCGATGGGCCACGGCCAGCTGAAGTAGTCGGCTCGATGACCGCGGAGAAAGTAACCGCCGTTGATCGCCGACGACCCGCCGAGCCCGCGGCCGCGGACCATCGGCCGTCCTCGGCGCTCGGGGATCGGCGCCGCGCGCACCGGGTGGTCGATCGGAAGCCGGTCCAGGCGGGACTCGAACACCGCCCCCCGGCCTGCTTCCACCACCATCACCCGGCGGGACGAGTCGCGTGAGAGGAACTCGGCGACAAGACATCCCGCCGATCCGGCACCGACTACGAGTACGTCGGGCGGTGTCATCGGCGCGTGATCACCGGGCGTAGCGCACCGACGTCGCGGCGGACGATCACGCCCTGCCACAGGCCCGCCCCATACGCCAGATCATCGAGACGACGGAACACCAAGTAGTGCATCGGACTCATCACCGGTGTCTCCGGATCGACCATCTGGTTCCGAACCCACATCACCAAGGCCTCGACTACTGCGACCCACACGAACCACACCCGGAATCGGCGGCTCACCGCACACGTGAGGAAGGAGATCGGCCAGTAGTGCCGCAGCACCGCTGCCGCGAGCTGAAGTAGCCCGAATCCGAATGCCCGACCCGTGTTGACCGCCGCGATCTTCTCCCGTTGCGGAACATGCGCAACGGCTCGCATCGTGTTGCGGCAGACGATCGCCGCGATCACCGCCGCGACCAACATGCCGATGCGACTCCGTGTGGCGAGTGCGACGACACCCGCGGCGATCGGCGCGGTCATCACGAGGGGCGCGGCGAGTTCGCCGTGCCGGAGTGCGAGCTCGGCGGCGCCGGTTCCGTAGAAGCGTCGCCGGTTCAGCATGCCCGACAACGACTCTCGGTGGTCGTGCGCCACTTCGGCGATCGGGTCATAGCGGATGCGCCACCCGGCGCGATGTGTCCGCCAGCAGAGGTCGACGTCTTCGGCGACACGAAGCGACTCGTCGAACGACAGGAAACCGGTGCGGCGCACCAGCATTGCCGCACTCGGCACGTAGGCGAGCGGCGTGCCGGGAGCGACCAGTGCTTCACGCGGGCCCATGTCGAGCGAGGAGAAGCGGTTGGCGTAGTCGGCGACGAACGACGTCGAGTCGCTGCCCGCCGCCACCGTCTGCAGTCCCACGATCCGCGGCGCGACTATCGCGACGGTCGGATCGGCGAAGTGGCCGAGAAGCATCGTGAGCCAGTCGCCGGTCGGGACGGTGTCGGAGTCGAGGAAAGCGATGAACTCGGTCGACGTCGCAGCGACACCTGCATTGCGGGCTGCCGCCGGACCACGGTTCTCGTCGAAGCGGATCAGCCGTGCGCCGTCCGACACCCGAATCGGGATCTCTGATCCGTCGTCGACGACCACCACCGACACCTCGTGATCAGACAGTGCAGCGAGCAGCCGGTCGACTCCGGATTGATTGCCGCGCACCGGGATCACCACGGTCACATCGGCGACACAGGGCCCCGACATTGGACGAGGATGCGCGATTCCAGCATCGAGCAGGCGGCGGGCCAACACCTGGGTGCCGACATCGGCGACGGCGATCCGACCGTCCGCCGACGTCATGCCCAGGGCCGGGTCGGACAGTTTCATCACCCGCATCGGCGACCCGCCGACGAGGTAGCGGAGGTTTCCGCGACGTGCACACCGCGGATCGATCTGCACCTGGAAACCGCTCGGCAGCACGGTGCTCGTCGGTCCTGACGTCGTCACGCGAGCCGCCCGTCGTCGCCCACGACCCACGACTCCAGCGACGCGGCGAGATCCCGCGAGTTCTCATCGAGCAGCTGTTCGCCGCGGGCGGCGTCGGCGCCGGTGGGATCACCGAGCACTCCGTTCGGGCTCACCGCAGCGACCCCGCCGTCCCGCAGCGCGGGCATCAACGTGGCGATCGGCTCGGTGTTGCCTGGCGCGAGGGTGGACACCCGAACCTGGTCGGGGTCCGCGGCGAGCAGGATCGAGGTCTCGGTGTCACCGGCATGCGCATCCGCACCACGGAACGCGCATGGCCACCATGCGACGTCTCGTCCCTCGTATCGCAGGAGACGCACTGCGGTGGCCAACGCCATGGCGTTGCCGCCGTGTCCGTTCACGAACACGATTCGCTTGGCCCACCGACACGCACTGCGGCCGTACTCGACGATCAGTCGTTCCATCACGTCGGCGCCGATCGACACTGTCCCGGGGAATCCCTCGTGCTCACCGGAGGCCCCGTACGCGATCGAGGGTGCGGTCAGTGCATCGACGGGAGGCGCAGTCTGACCGAGCGCACGGGTCGCGACCTCGACGGCGATACGCCCGTCAGTGTCCATCGGGAGATGGGGTCCATGCTGCTCGACGGCCCCGACGGGGACGAGGATCGTCAGTTCCCTGTCGATCACGTCAGTCCACGTCGACGACCCCAATTCACGCACCGGCGTCATTCGGACAACCCTACCGACCACAACGCGTCTCGTCAGTACCCGAGTGCGACCGAATCGGTGACCGACGCCCAGACAAGTCCACTTATGCGGCGTGTGTAATGCTGAGTGAAACCAGGTGATTCACAGCACTCACCCGACTTCATCGGAGGCACTGCATGACCCCTACGACGAACCGCGCGCCCTCGGGCCGTTCCGGCCCGCTCGCGAACATTCGCGTCATCGAGTTCGCAGGCATCGGCCCCGGCCCCCACGCCGCCATGCTTCTCGCCGATCTCGGCGCCGACGTCGTCCGCGTCCAACGCCCCGGTGAACTGCCCGACCCCAACCGCAACGCCGACGCACTGCTCCGCGGACGTCGTGTCGTCGAGGCGAACCTGAAGAACCCCGCCGACCGGGAGACGATCCTCAACCTCGTCGCCAAGGCCGATGTCGTGATCGAGGGCTTCCGCCCCGGGGTCATGGAACGTCTCGGGTTCGGGCCGGACGACCTCGCGCAGGTCAACAGCAGCCTCGTCTACGGCCGCATGACCGGGTGGGGCCAGGAAGGCCCGCGGGCGAATCTCGCAGGTCACGACATGAACTACATCTCGCTCACCGGCATGCTCCACGCGATCGGCCGCCCGGACGAGAAGCCCACTCCCCCGCTGAATCTCGTCGGCGACTTCGGCGGCGGTTCGATGTTCCTCGTGATGGGCATCCTCGCAGCACTCGTCGAGCGCAGCGTCTCGGGCAAGGGTGAGGTGATCGACGCCGCGATGTGCGACGGCGCATCCGTCCTCGGCCAGATGATGTGGGCCTTCCGCGGCACCGGACTGTGGCAGGACCGCCGCGGCGTGAATCTCCTCGACACCGGCGCCCCGTTCTACGAGGTGTACGAGACCTCCGACGGCAAGTGGATGGCCGTCGGCGCGATCGAGCCGCAGTTCTACTCCGAGCTCATCAAGGGCCTGGGGCTCGACCCGGAGGCAATTCCCCACCAGATGGACTTCTCCAAGTGGCCCGAGCAGCGTGCGATCTTCGAGGAGACGTTCAAGACCAAGACCCGCGACGAGTGGGCCGCGATCTTCGAGGGCACCGACGCCTGCACGTCGCCGATCCTCGACTTCGTCGAAGCCCCGAACGACCCGCACCTCGCGGCCCGCGGCTCGCTCGTCGAGATCGACGGGGTGATGCAGGCTCAGGTCGCTCCCCGGTTCTCTCGCTCCAAGACGGTCACCCCGACTGGTCCGCAGCGCACCGCGACCGATCCCGCCACCCTCTGGCAGGACTGAACCCACGACGACTGCGGCCCACCGGATCACCGGTGGGCCGCAGTCGTCGGTTCAGTCGTCAGACCTTCGTGGCGCCCATGTCGATCTGGAACTCGGCACCGGTGACCGCAGCCGCCGTCGACAGGTACAGGACGGCATCGGTGAGGTCGTCGACGCTGGCGACCGGGTAGTGGTCCATCATCGACGGGAAGTGGCGGCCCCACTTCTCGAACACGGCGAACGCCGACGGGTCCTCGAGGCCCATCGGGGTGTGGACCGCGTAGGGATGGACGGTGTTGACCCGGATCCGCTGGTCGCCGAGTTCCTTGGCCGCAGTCTGCGCGAGGCCGCGGAGGCCGAACTTCGACGCCGAGTACGACGCCTGGGCCGGCATCGCCTTGATGCCCGCGCACGACGAGACGATGACGATGCTGCCGCCGTTGCCTGCCGCGATCATCGCGGGAATCGACGCCTTGAGCGTCTTCCACGTGCCGACGAGGTTGACGTCGACGACGTCGGTGAACTGATCCTCGGTCATCTCCCACGTGAGACCCCAGGTGAGGATGCCCGCGTTGGCGACGACGTGGTCGAGGCGACCGAACTGCTCAACTCCGTCGGCGACGAGCTGCTGCTGGAACTCGAGATCGCGGGTGTCGCCTTGGCGAGCGAGGATCTTGCCGCCGGCCTCTTCGACGAGCCGGATGGTCTCGGCGAAGTCGTCTGCCGTTGCAGGCGGGTAGGTGGTGTGGTCGGCGACGCGATCGGCGATGTCCATCCCGATGATCGACGCGCCCTCCTTCGCGAATCGAATGGCGTGGTTACGCCCCTGACCACGGGCGATGCCCGTGATGTACACGACCTGACCGTCGAGATTCCCCATTGCCTTCACGCCTTCCTGAATACACGTACGAATGGCCGAACTGTAACACGTTCTAGTTGCGCGTTCGGGCCTGAACCGGATCACCGGTGTGCACCACTCAGGTTCGTAGTCGGCTGGCTCTGATCGCACCGCGGCGGGAATCAGTCGCCATCAGCCTGCGGCCACGACGAGGACGAGCAAGAGGACGCAGAGCGCCAGACTTCCGACAACGACTGCGGCCCTCGACGAGAGCGGCTGATTCGGCGGCGGGAGCGGGACCGCCTGCACCGGCGGTCGACACACCGCAGCGGCCGCGACATCGGGATCGATGAGCGTCTTCTTGAGCACATCGGCGCTGTTCAGACGCGGCCGGCCCGCCTCTAGGACGCCGGGCCGGGATAGGACAGCCGGCCGGAGGCGACGGGTGAACGTCAGTGCCGCAGCGAGGTCGGCAGCGAACGCACGACAGTCGGAGTAGCGGTCGACCGGATTCTTGCTCATCACCCGCCGCAGCACTTGATCGACGACGGGCGCCAGTTCGCGGTTGTGCATCGTCGCCGACGGAACCGGGTGCGAAAGGTGCCCGGCGACGACATCAGGGAGATCGTCGAAGTCGTACGGCGGCCCGCCTGTGAGCAGGTGGTAAGCGGTGCAGCCGAGAGAATACTGGTCGGTCGCCGGCACCAGTGGTCCGTCCAGAAGCCGCTCAGGCGCGGTGTAGTCGACCGATCCGACGAGAGAGTCGACGGTGGTGATCCGGGTCGCGTCGTCGACGGGTCGGGCGATCCCGAGGTCGGTGATGTGAACCGACGTGATCGTTCCCTCCTCACCGCCGAGAAGGATGTTGGCAGGCTTCACATCTCGGTGGATCACGCCCTCACCGTGCGCATAGTCGAGCGCACTCGCAACGATCTGAATGATCTGGGCGACGGCATCCGGGCGCAACGGTCCATGTTCACGCACCCGACGGAGCGCATCGTCACCGTCGACGTATCGCAGCGAGATCCATAGTCGCCCTCGGTCCTCTCCCCGATCGTGGACTCCCACGATCGCCGGATGCTCCAACCGCGTCGCCAGAGCGGCCTCTCGTTCGAATCTCCTTCGGAACTCCCGATTGTCGGCATGCTCGGGGCGTAGAACCTTGAGCGCGACGATCCTGGGTAGACGAGGGTGATGCGCCTGGTACACCTCGCCCATGCCTCCCCGTCCGACGATTCGCACGATCGTGTGTCCCGCGAACACGTCGTCGGGTGTCAGTTCCGTCGTCGAAGTCATTGCGGTGGGTCCTTCTCACTTGATGTAGTCGCCGACGCAGAGTGTGTCGACGGAATGGCTCGGCAGCCCGGCCCGTTGCTCGGACTGCCCGATCGCCGCTTGCTGCGCTGAGGGTCGGTCGAAACTCGTAGCGGCGACATAACCCGGTGTCGCCGGATCGGGGGCGGTCGTGGGTGCCGCGATCGCCGCACAACCGGACGTGAACGAGACGAGAACCCACGACCGAGGGTCGTATCCCCAGCGGCTTTGTGCTGCGGCGGCGAGCGACGACGCAGTCCGATAGTCGCGAAATGCATAGCTTCGCCCTTGAGGGTCGATAGCGAGACCCCACGTCGAGCCGGTGTCTTCCGCCGCCCCTGAATCCGGTGACGTCATCTCGCGGCGGAAGGAGTCCCCGGTCGTCGTCCGGTCCTGCACGCTCCGCCCCGGATCATGCGCGACGAGGTACCCGACCCCCGCCGCAGCCAGGACCGCGGACACCGCGATCCCCGCAGCAACACGCCGCCGAATGTAGGTTCGCCGAAGCGGTCGGCGCTCCCGCTGATTCCGGGACTGTTGGCGCTGCTGATCATGTCCGTCGACCCCGACGGCGAAATCGCCCGATCTTCGATGGGACGCCGGTCGCAAAGCCCTGGCCAGTGCCTGCGCGAACTCACCGCAGGACGGGTATCGGTCGCTGGGATTCTTGGCCAGCGCCCGAGCGAACACCGGGTCGGCGGCACGGTATCGAGGATAGGTATCCGAAATACGGGGGATCGGCGCATTCGTGTGCGCGGCGATGAGTGCGGCCAATGTCGCGTGCGGAAAGGGGAGTTCGCCGGTGAGGAGTTCGAACATCGTGCACGCGAAGGAGTACTGGTCGACGACCGAATCGGCCGCGTCGCCGGCTATCGATTCGGGCGATGCGTATCCGAGAGTTCCCACGAACGAACTGATTTCCGTCAACCCGGTGGCGGAGATGACTTTGGCTACGCCGAAGTCGAGAATCGTGGCCTTTTCGATGCGACCGTCCCGCGCCGTTGCGATATGAATGTTCGCCGGTTTGACGTCACGGTGAATCACTCCCTGTGCGTGCGCGTAGTCGAGTGCCGCCCCCACATCGAGCGCGACCGTGCACAGGTCTACGATCGACAAACGCTCGGCCTTGTCGAGATCGGCCCCCGGCAGGTACTGCATGAGAAACCAACTGAGGCCGCCGTCTATCCCGGCTTCGTACACCGTCGCGATGCTCGGGTGATCGAGTGCCGCCATCACGGCGGCTTCTGCAGCGAATCGGTCAGCCGACACTGCGCCGGCGACAAATGGTGCGACTTTCAGCGCTTCCAATCGATTGAGATGCACATTGCGAACGAGGTAGACCTCCCCCATCCCACCCGATCCCAAGAGCTTGATGACCTCTCGACCAGCGAAGCTGGCCCCGATGCGCGCACTGAGCATGCCTTCCCAACGCCTCCTGTCGCAGCCGTGTTTGCCACTGCCGCAAGCGTAAGAGGGCGGGAAGCGCGCCTTTGGATTCGCAGTCGAAGGTGATCAAATGTCGTTGCCGAGACATAAAAGATATGCGCAACGCTGCGTTATCAGATCCAAATATCGACTGGTTGGGGGATACCCATTCTCCGCATCGGCGATAAAGGATCGTGAAACACCATCGAATCACCGGCGCACTCGGTACGCACACAATGTCCGGGTTCAACCGCCGTCACGCGCGGGAAACCGGTAGAGAACAGCGAGCGGAGTCGAGAATTGCTCTCGACTCCGCTCGCTGAGATTCAGCTCGACTTACGCGCCGAACGTGCGCTCGAACCCTTCCGGAATGATTAGATCGTCGCGCGAGAGGTCAGCGACATCCGACTTGCCGAGGCCCATGAGCGATGAGTCGACGCCCATCCGCAGCAGGTCGAGGACATTCTCGACGCCGGTCTGACCGTTCGCGGCGAGCCCCCAGAGATAGGCGCGACCGATCATGACGGCCTTCGCACCGAACGCGAGCGCCTTCGTGACGTCGCTGCCGCGGCGGATGCCGCCGTCGAGCAGGACGTCGAGGTCGCCGCCCACCTCGTCGGCGATCGGCCCGAGGACGCGGATCGTCGCAGGTGTGCCGTCGAGGTTGTTGCCGCCGTGGTTCGAGACCGAGATCGCGGTCGCGCCGATGTCGCGGGCACGCTTCGCGTCGTCGATACGGGTGATGCCCTTGACCATGAATTCACCGCCCCACTGCTCGCGCAGCCACTCCAGGTCCTCCCACGTGGGAGGGGGCGTGTTCATCCACGTGCCGTAGACGTCGAAGAACGTCGGGCCCGGCTCGCCCTTGTGCGCGATGTTCGGGGCCGACAGGTCGGGGATGATCAGCTTTCCGTCGCGGAACCAGCTCATCGCATAGGCCGGCTTGGTGACCATCTCCGGCGCCAGCTTGGCGACCGCACGCAGATCGACCTGCTCGGGGATCTCCGGGCTGCCCCAGTCGCGGCCGACGTTGAACACCCAGTCGGTGGTGACGATCAGACCCTTGCAGCCGGCTTCCCGGGCGCGATTCGCGCGAGCGAGGATGTCTTCCTTGCTGCCCAGCCAGTAGATCTGGAAGAACACCTTGTCGTTGACCGCGGTGACCTCCTCGACGGGCTTGGAGGCGAAGCTCGACAGACCCATCGCGGTGCCGCGGTTTGCTGCGGCGCGTGCCACAGCCACTTCACCGTCCGGGTTGACGGCCTGCACACCGGTCGGGCTGATCATCACGGGGAACGGCAGTTCCTGGCCCATCACCGTGGTCGACAGGTCGCGCTCCGGAGTCGCACCGACGACGTGCGGCGCGAAGCCGAGTTCGTTGAACGCCTCGACGTTGTCGTTGACGGTGATACCGGCCTGGGTTCCGGCCACCAGTGACGAGTAGACGGTCTTGGGCAGACGCTTCTGCGCGCGGCGCTGGGCCTCACCGACAGTCTCGAACCAGGGGTTCCGACGCCAGGGGTTCTTCTCCATCAGTTCGGAGAACTTCGACATGCTTGTGGTTCCTATTCGTGAAGCGCGGTCAGCAGGACGAGCAGCCGGTAGCTGTCGTCGGAGCGAAACCGGCGAGGGGGTTCTCGTCGCAGTCGCGCGACGGGGGCCGCGTCATCAGCGTCAACGGGACGCCGCGCGAGTGATCCTTGTTGGCTGTCGGCTTCGACCGCTCGCCCGCGAGCAGTTCTTCGCCGTAGCCCTGCACGCATTCCGGGTCCGGTCCGTCGAGCGGGAGTCCGGTGAAGAACTTGGCCGCCATGCAGCCACCGCGGCACGCGTCGAAGTGCTGGCACTTGGTGCAGGCGCCTGCGTTCTGCGGCTCGCGGAGCTCAGTGAAGAGGTCACTGCGCTGCCAGATCTCCTGGAACCCGCCGTCGGTCGTGATGTTGCCTGCGAGGAAGTTCTCGTGGATCGCGAACGGGCACGCGTAGACGTCGCCGACCGGGTCGATGAGGCAGACGACGCGTCCGGCACCGCACAGGTTCAGTCCGGGCAGGCCGCTTCCGCCGGAACCGGCGAAGGCCGAGAGGTGGAAGAACGAGTCTCCGGTGAGGACGCGGTCGCCGTGCTCGACGAGCCAGTCGTACAGTTCACGCTGCTGCTCGGGCAACGGGTGCAGGTCGTCCCACACGTCCGCGCCACGACCGGACGGACGCAGGCGCGTGATGCGCAACGTCGCGTCGTACTTGTCGGCGAGCGCTTTGAACTCATCGAGCTGCGCCACGTTCTGGCGAGTCATGACAACGCTGATCTTCGCGTCTTTGAAACCGGCGTTCTTCAGGTTCTCGAGCGCCCGGACCGCCATGTCGAACGATCCCTTGCCGCGCACCGCGTCGTTGACCTCGGCGGTGGCGCCGTCGAGGGAGATCTGGACGTCGACGTAGTCGGACGCGGCGAGTCGCTGCGCGACCTTCTCGTCGATCCGGAGTCCGTTGGTGGAGAACTTCACGCCCACCTGGTGGCTGGTCGCGTAGTCGACGAGCTCCCAGAAGTCCGGGCGCACCGTCGGCTCGCCGCCGCCGATGTTCACGTAGAACACCTGCATGCGCTGCAGTTCGTCGATGATCGCCTTGCACTGCTCGGTGTTCAGCTCGCGCGGGTCACGCTTGCCCGAACTCGACAGGCAGTGCACACACGACAGGTTGCACGCGTAGGTGAGCTCCCAGGTCAGGCAGATCGGGGCGTCGAGGCCCTTCTCGAACTGATCGACCAGGCGTCCGACCTTGGGCGTTGCGGGCGCGAGGTTCAGCGGCGGCGTCGTGGTCGGAAGAGTTGAGGGCCGTTCGATTGTGGTCACGGATTCACTCCTGAGGTGTGGCCTTCGATGATCATTCCCGACTCGGCGAGCGCGGAGAGTGCCTGAAGGTAGAGCGGACGGTCGGCGTCGGCGATGCCTGCGGCCTGCAGCGCGGCGTCGGCGCTGGGATGCTCGGCGAGGCTTCGGACCAGGTCGACGACGGTCAGGTTCTTGAGGAACGACAGCTTGCGCGTTCCGAAGTGATACAGCAGGGCGCCGAACGGTTCGGGTCGCAGGGCGACCTTCGGGTTGAGCGTCCAGGCTGCTGCGGTGTCGAAGGCGGGACCGTTCCCGGCGGCAGCGCCGCCGGGAACAGTGGTCGTTGCGGTTGTCATCAGTAGACGCCGCACATCCCGTCGATGGACACTTCTTCCACCAGCGACTCGGCGACGAGCTCGTCGTGAGTCTGGGCTGCCTGTTCGGCCATGTGAACCAACCTCCTGAAGTAGTTCTGTGTGGTTCGCTTCACACCGTAGTGGCACTGAGTGCAGAATTGCTAGTGGTTGCCGAGAATTTCTTCGGCGTACCATCGTGACCAGCGACGACACCGCCGGCGAAAGGCTCAGGAATGACGACAGGACGGCCAGGACCGCTCGGAGGTCGCCCCGCGGCGACCACCAGGGGACGCCTGAGCGCTGTCGCGATCGACCTGTTCACAACTCGCGGATTCGACGAGACGAGCGTCGACGACATCGCGTCGGCCGCAGGCATCGCGCGCCGAACGCTGTTCCGCTATTACCCGTCGAAGAACTCCCTCGCCTGGGGAGAGTTCGACGAACATCTCCAAGGCCTGCGCGCGCTCCTCGCGGCGACCCCGGTCGACACCCCGCTCGGCGAGAGCCTCATCAACGCCCTCGTTCAGTTCAACGAAGTGCCCCACGACCTGCTCGAGCAGCACCGCAGTCGGATGGCGCTGCTGCTCGGCGTCCCAGCCCTCCAGGCGCACTCGATGATCATGTACGCCGACTGGCGACAGGTGATCGCCGAGCACTGCGCCTCCCGCCTTGACGTGGACGCCGACGGCCACCTCCCCCAGACCATCGCCTGGATGACCCTCGGCACAGCGCTCGCCGCCTACGACCAGTGGCTGATCGACCCGACGTCGGACCTCACCGAACTCCTCCAGATCGGCGGCCGCGCGCTCGTCGACGGCGTCGGATCACTGACGACGACCCGGTCGCCCGAGCCGCTCCGTTCGTAGGCTCCGCCCGGACAGCCGATCAGATCACTCCCACAGGCCGGAACAACGGCTATGACACACTTTCAACCGCTGATACTCTTTTGTAGAACACGTTCTAGTTCCGACTGCCGGTCGGACGTCTCCGCACAGAGAGCGCACCATGACCGATCTGACCCCGCACAGCACGCGCAGCGCGATCCTCACCGTCGCCGAAGTGATCGACGAGACCGCCGACGCGCGCAGCATCGTCTTCGACATCCCGGACGTGCACGCCGAGAAGTTCGCCGACTACCTGCCCGGCCAGTTCCTCACCCTCCGCGTCCCGTCTGATCAGACCGGATCGGTCGCGCGTTGCTACTCGCTGTCGTCCGCGCCGAAGCACGACCAGCTGCCGAAGGTGACCGTCAAACGCACCGTCGACGGGTACGGGTCGAACTGGATCTGCGACAACCTCGCAGCAGGCGTCCAGATCGAAGCGCTTCCGCCGTCGGGCGTCTTCACGCCGTCCAACATCCATGCGCCGATGCTGCTGCTCGCTGCCGGATCAGGCGTCACCCCGGTGATGTCGATCCTCAAGACCGCCCTCGCCACCGGCACCGGTCCGATCACGTTCTTCTACGCCAACCGAAGCGAGAACGACGTCATCTTCGCCGCTGAACTGCGTGAACTGCAGGACAAGCATCCAGGCCGGCTCACCGTGATCCACTGGCTCGAGACGGTTCAAGGCCTTCCCTCGGAGAAGAAGCTCGCGACGCTGTTCGCACCGATGTCGCAGACGCACTCCGCGTACATGTGCGGCCCGGCACCGTTCATGGACGCAGTCCACCGAGGCCTCGCGAAGGCGAAGTTCGACCACCACAACGTCCATTCCGAGGTGTACAACTCACTGTCGGGCGACCCGTTCGTCGATGTCGAGCATGCAGAGGTCAGCGCCGAGGAGGCTGCCGACGCCGCGCAGGTCGAGGTGGAACTCGACGGTGAGACCCACGAACTCGCATGGCCGCGCTCGCGCACACTCGTCGACGTCATGCTCGCGGCCGGGCTCGACGCGCCGTACTCCTGCCAGGAGGGCGAGTGCGGTTCCTGTGCCTGCACCCTGACCGAAGGCACCGTCGAGATGGAGGTCTCGGGCGCGCTCGATCCCGATGACATCGCCGACGGCTACATCCTCGGATGCCAGGCGAAACCGACCTCCGACCGGCTCCGCGTCGAGTTCTAACGCATAGACTCGGGCGCATGATCCATGAACGGCTCACGCGTGTCCTGTCAGCGATCCTGCTTGTGCCCGGAGTACTTCACTTCCTGGCGCCGAAGCCGTTCGACGAGATCGTTCCCGACGAAGTGCCAGGCGACAAGCGAATGTGGACGTACGCGTCCGGTGTCGCCGAAGTCGGCCTCGGCGCGGCTGTCCTGATTCCGCGTACCCGCCGGACCGCGGCCGGTCTCGCGGCGGCGTTGTTCATCGCGGTGTTCCCGGCGAACGTCAACATGATCCGGCTCTGGGTGGACAAGAGCGCCTTAATGAAGTCGATCGCGTGGGCGCGGCTCCCCCTGCAGATCCCGCTGATCGTGCTTGCACTCCTCGTTCGCCGGGGCGCACCGAACCGCACCGTCGAGGCCGCCCCTGTCGACTGACCAGTGCCTCCCACAGCTCGCGTGAAATGTGCACGTGAGCGGACACACACCGGCCTATCGAGCCGCGTCCATCGGCTCAGGTACACATTTCACAGCGTCACTTGAGCGAACGGTAGTGGGCTCGGTCTTCGGGCGTGAACTTCTCGACCGCGTACGAAAGCGCGGTCCGGCCCAACTCGGGGGCGTGCACGTCCAGGTATCGCGTGAGGATCTCGATGTCGATGCGTTCGCCGGTCTCACGAAGCATCCAGCCGAACGCCTTCTGGACGAGGTCGCGCCGGTCGCCGATGACAAGCGGCGCGACGTCTGACAGCGCGTCCGGTCGTCGAGCGCGGATGAACGCGTACGTTCCGATGATCCCGACGCGGCGTCGCCACAAGTCGTCCGACGCCGCCCAGTCGAGCAGTTCCCCGTGGTCCTCCGCCGCGACCAGCCACGCACCCAGGATGTCGGCAGCCGAGCAGTCGACAAGGTCCCAGTTGTTCACTCGGCCGGCCCGCACTGCGTCGCGATAGACCTGGACCCATGCCTCTCTGTCCGAACCGCGTGCAGTGAAGTTGTGCGTCATCGTGAACAGCGCGAGATGACGCACCTCGTGGATGCCGGAGGCGAGCAGGTCGACTATCACCGGGGCCGGCAGGCCCCGCAACGTCCGGGACATCTTCCGCAGGTCAGGCACACGGACACCGACGAACTCGTCGCCCTCCCCGTACTCGCCGGGCCCCGTCTTGAAGAACCGTCGCGCCGACGCCGCCTTCTCGGCGTCACCCATCGAAGTGACGGCCGAGACGATCTCGGCAGCTGACGCGTCCGGGCCCAGGGTCATTCGCCGAGCAGTGCAGCGATGGGTGTGGGCGTCAGCAGATGCGGGCGGGTCTTCATGAGCTTTCCGACCCGTCCGGCTCCGACGACTCCCGTGAGGATTCCGTCGCGGCTGTAGTACGCGAGGAAGCGACGCCCGTCGTCGTCGACCACGTGGACGTCGTCGTCGTTCTGCGGCGCTCCGAGCATCTGGATCTTGAGCCCGTACTGGTCACTCCAGAAGTACGGCACGGCCTGATGAGTGATCGGATGGCCGAGGAGTGCGGATGCGACGATCGCCGCCTGATCGACGACGTGATTCCAATGTTCGACGCGCTTGTGGTCACCATGCGCATCGGTCCAGTTCGCGGCGTCGCCGAGCGCGTAGACGTCGTCGGCTGCGCGACCGACACCGTCGCAGGCGATGCCGCCGCCCGCTTCGCGTGGCGCGAGCTCGAGACCGGATCCGTCGAGGTAGTCGAGGTCGGGGTAACCGCCGATGCCGACGACCACCAGGTCGGCGTCGACCGTCGATCCATCGGACAGCTCCACTCCGGACACCGCGCCATCGGCGACGACCAGATTGTCGACACCCGTTCCGACCCGAAGGTCGACGTCGGCTTCCCGATGCAGTCTGGTGATCATCTCGCCGATCGTCGCGCCAACGGCGACGGCGAGCGGTGTCGGCGCGGGCTCGATGAGTGTCACCGGGAGCTCCAGCTTCCGCAGGCTCGCAGCGACCTCGCAGCCGATGAAGCCTGCGCCGATCACCGCGGCGCGGGTGGCCGATGCCGCGTCGGCGCGCAGCGCGAGAGCGTCCTCAATCGTCCGGATCACGTGGATTCCGCGGACATCGGCGTCGGTGCCGGGGAATCGGCGAGCGACCAGGCCGGTCGCCAGCACGAGCGTTCCGTACGAGACGGCACTCGTCTCGCCGTCGTGAACGACCGTCACGGTGTGAGCTTCGGGATCAACCGCGACGACGCGGGTTCCGGTGCGCAGGTCGATGTTCTTGTCGGCGTAGAACTCGCTGGGCTTGAGGTCCACGCGTTCGTCGTCGCCGGTGACGACGGTCTTCGACAGCGGTGGGCGGTCGTACGGCGGGTGCGACTCCTGGCCCAGGAGCACCACGTCGCCGTCGTAGCCGCCGTTGCGGAGATTCTCGGCGAGCCGGATTCCGCCGAGGCCTGCGCCGACGATCACGATCGGTTCGTTCATGGATTCACCTTCACACTTGTTGCGCCGCCCGGGACGATCATTGGGGTGTAACAGGTTCTAGTTTAGCCAGAAGCCACTGGTCACCCACACGCCTCATCCACGCCCATCGCGATACGCCCGCCTTCGACGGGATGTCCGCGCGCTTTCCGACGACGATCGTCTGATCGGCGAACACGAGCACCCGGGCCGAGCGGTCGCCCTGTGAGACCGTCGCCGCGTCGGTCACGTCCACGGTCATCGTCACCGCGGACTCGACAGCCGACGGGAACACGACATCGGGACCTCGCAGCACATAGTCGGCGGCCAGGACGCCGGTGAGCCTTGCTTCGACGTCGTCCCGCCGCTGCTGGGTGTCTGTCGGAGCGAAAGTCATCAGCTCCGTCACCGCCGACGCAGCCGCCGAGGACACATTTCGATCAGGTTCGTCAGGCACCCGGTTCGCCCTGACTCCCAGGACTCCGACAACGATCGCCGCCACCAGGCCTGCGGTCACGACGGCGAGCCATGCGGAGACGCGACGCCGGTCCGACGTCGTGAGTTCAGTCCATCGAGTCACAGTCGCTCCGTGTCTGCGACACGCCAGTCGCCGTCGATTCTGACCATGGACACTCGAAGGGTGACCCGCTGCTGTCCATGCTGACCGCCGACGAGCGTCGGGTCGCTGGCCTGCGCGACGAGGAGCACGTCGACGTCGTCGCCGTCGCGTCCGGCGACGCCTGCCGACACGATTCGTCCCTCCGGTCGGACGGTGAGAGTGCGAACGTACTCTGCGATCGCGCCGTGGTTCTGGTCGAAGCGGGTCCGCTGCGCGCCCGCGCTGTCCCCCGTGACCGCGGTGAGGTAGCCAGTCGCATCCGCCGGATCCGGAGTCAGCATCGTGACGACGGCCTTCGATGCCGCGTCGACGGCGTCGTCCGTGGACACCGCGGTGTCACGGAGCGACGAGGCCGACAGCGTCGCCCACAATCCGACGCTCGCGGCGACAAGCGTCACGATCAGCGCTGCGACCATCACGATCCGCAGCGCTGCGCGTTGCCGTCGCGCCCGTTCTCGCAGTGCGGGCGCCGCCGCGATGCGCGCACGACGGTCTTCGCGTACCGCGACGTCGAGGGCTTCACGTGCAGCGCGGACGCGTTGTGGTTCGAGCGCGCTCATACGATGTCATCCAATCCGGACAGTCGCCACTGGTCGTCGACGCGAACGAAGTCGGCGTGCACCGACTTCAGGGCCGACGTCGCAGCGCCCGACGTCGGTGTCACAGTCACTCGAACCGTCAGCAGCGCAGTCCCCGTGTCCCCGTCGACATCGACGACGGCGGTGGTCTCGGGCACCCACTCGACGCGCTCGACTCCGCGCGGCGGACCGTCGGCGAGCGCCGGTCGCAGCGTTGTCGCGAGCGGTTCGGCAAGCGCTGCGGAAGCGGCCTCCCGATCGTCGCGCCACGTCGCGCGGTGAACTGTGAACACGGCCGCGACCGCGGTCGGCGCCTGCGCGGCGAGGTCGGCGCGCGATTCGCCGGTCGAGACCTCCGCCGACCGCGACCCGAGCGCGACGATGCACCAGGCGAACACGGCGACGAGCACCACAACAGATGCGAGGATCGCGATCCAGGTGCGCCGAGTGATCGGCGCTTCCAGCCGTTCGACGAGGCTCACGACAGCATCTCGATTCCGGCGATCTTCAACTCGCCGTCCTCCGGAGTCATCTGCACGCGCATCCGAAACGCGGACGCCGCGTCGTCGGTCCCGTCCGCAGTGGTGATACGAACGCTGGCCGCGACCAACATCAACGCGGACTCACCGTCGCGTCGAGCGAGCGCGACGCCGTCGACCGCTCCAGATCCTCGAGTTCGCGCGGACTCGATGTACTGGCTGTACGCGTCGGCCGACTGGGCGAACGAATCGTGGAACTCACCGGTCGCGCCCGACAGGATTCGCCTGGCTCGCGTGGGATCGGAACTGTCCGCCTCCAGCAGCAGGGACACCCGCTGGGTGGTCGCGGCGACGAACTCATCGTCCGAATAGCGCACCGATGCGGTCGCGAAACGCCACGACGCGACGCCGACCAGTGCCGCCACGACAACGGTGATCACCACGATTGCGGCCATCTGGCGCCGTCCGAGCCCAATGCGACGACCGGCCGCGGCCTCCACGTCGATCAGGTCGTCACGGGCCTCGCGGACCGCGCGCCGTGTGGCGCGGAGTCGGGTGAGCGGTCGGGCGTCGTCTGGCACGCTAGCCACCCTATGACACCGTCCCGCATCCCCCGCACGTCACGGATCACTCGGCGTCGGACGAGCCTTGTCCGATACGCGCGCTGTATTCGGCTCGGGCGGATTGATCGGCATGCAGGAACATGGTGTCGGTTTTCGTCAGACGGCTCATCCGCCGCTTGAACCCGATCGGCATGGCCGGGTTCGCGTCCACCCAGCCGAGCGAGCGAGGCGCCGTCACGCGCACGCGCGGTGAAGCTATCGACGCGAGGACCTCTCGCGCGACGACGTCGGTGTCGACCGACCGGACCATCGCGTTCGTCTGCAGCCCGTCGATGAGGCCGGTGTTGGTGAACGACGGGAGTACCGTCGACACTCGGACGCCTCGACCCATCAGTTCGGCGTCCGCGGTCTCGGAGAACTCGATGACTCCCGACTTCGCGCCGTTGTAGACCGACAGTCCCGGTGCGGCGAGGCGGCCGGCGACGGACGCGATGTTCAGGACCTGACCTCGCCCGCGTGCCACCATCCGGCGGCCGGCGGCGCGTGTGCCGAGGATGACACCGATCAGGTCGATCTCGACGGTGCGCCGGATCAACGCCTCGTCGTATTCGAGGAACGAACCGACGGGCATGATGCCCGCGTTGTTGATGAGCACGTCCACCGGCCCGAGGCGTTCCTCGACGGTGTCGAGGAACGCTTCGAACGATGCACTGTCGGTGACGTCGAGGGGGATGCCGTCCACTCCGAGATCGGCCGCGGCCTTGCCCACGGCGTCGACGTCGATGTCTCCGAGAGCCACGCGTCCACCGGCGGCGAGGACCTGACCTGCGATCTCGAAGCCGATGCCACGAGCGCCGCCGGTGATCGCGACGACCTTTCCGGCGACTCCGGCGCGCACCTGCGCGAGACGGTCGTCGGCGCGGGCACGACGAGAGAAGCGATTGAGAAGCGACATGAGGAAACAGCTCCTGGAGGCGATCAGTAGATCATCGGGGCGAGGAATTTCGCGGCGAGATTCCGCGCGTATTCGGGTGTTCGGCGTTCGGGCTCGTCGACTGGGACCTCGAGGAACGACGTCACCAGCCGCACGTGCAGTTCGACGGCTTGGCGGAGGTCGTCGTCGGGCATGGTCGCCCCCGCTCGACGCAGTGTGGTCGCGACCCGGTCGGTGATCATCGCGATGAACAGCGAGCTGACAGTGGCGGTGATGCTGCGGATCTCGACGTCCTCGAAAACCACGCGGCGCAACAACGGATCGTTCTCGACCATGTCCGCGCCTGTCGCGAACGCCTCGATGACGGCGTCGGACGGTCCGAGACCCGCGACACCTCGCTCGATCCGCGCCATGCCGTTCTCGAATGTGCGGTTGGCGACGGCCAGCAGCAGGTTGTCCTTGTTGGGGAAGCGACGGTACAGCGTCGACCGGCTGACTCCGGCGACCCTCGCTACCTCGTCCATGTTGGCCCGGCGGACACCGACCGCCGTGAACTCGGCCGCGGCTGCTTCGAGGATCGCCTCCTCTTGGACGGACGGCGATGCGGTGACTCGGGGTTTACGCGTGGACTGGGCCATCAACGACGCCGCATCGTGACGGGCAGCTTGTCCTTCGGAACCGGGAGGGCGCTGTAGTCCATCGGCATGACGTAGTCGGCCGGAACGGACCACTCGTAGCCGCGGAGCAGGTGATGCATGATCGTCTTGATCTCCATCTGCCCGAAGTACAGGCCGATGCACTTGTGGACGCCTCCGCCGAAGGGCATCCACGCCATGCGATGCGCCTTGTCCTCGGCGCGATCGGCGGAGAACCGTTCGGGGTCGAACATGTCCGGGTGCGAGAAGATGTCGCGGCGACGGTGGTTGGCCATCTGTGGAACCACGACCATCGTCCCCTTCGGGATGAAGAAGCCTTGCACCTGCGTGTCTTTGATCGCCATTCGCGGCTGTGCCGGGACGGGCGGACACATCCGCAGCGACTCCTTCATGATCAGGTCGATCGCCTCCATCGACGCGAGGTCGTCGTAGGTGAGGTGTTCGCCGAGCGCGAGGGACTCCTCCCGCGCGCGCTGTTGCCATTCCGGGTGCTTCGCCATGTGGTACGCCATCTGCGACATCGTGATGGTCGAGGTGTCGTGAGCGGCCATCAGGACGAAGATCATGTGATTGACGACGTCCTCGTCGGTGAACCGGTCCCCGTCGTCGCTCTCCGCGTGGCAGAGCACCGAGAACAGATCGGGCGTCTGCTCGGCCCGCTTGGCCGGAATGTGCTCGTAGAAGAAGTCTTCGAGGATCTTGCGGGACCGGACGCCCTTCCACCACCGTCCGCCGGGCACCGGTTTGCGGACGAATGCGACTCCGGCCCGGACGGTCTCGATGAACGCCTTGTTGAGGCGGTCCGCCTCCGGCTTGGGGAGTTCGAGTCCGAGGAACACTTCCAGCGCGACGTCGAGGGTCAACTGTTTGAACTCGCTGAGCATCAACACCTTGCCCGTCGGGAAGCGGGTCATCCGCTCGGCGATCATCGGCTGCATCTCGTCCATGTAGCCCTTGAGCACCTTCGGTGTGAAGGCCTGCTGCAGGATGTGGCGATGGTGCCGGTGCTCGTCGAAGTCGAGGAGCATGACGCCCCGATTGAAGAACGGGCCGATGAAGTAGCTCCACGCGGGCGCGTTGGCGAACGCACGGTCTTTGTTCATCAGGATCTCGTTCGCCGCTTCCGGTCCGCTGCACGTGACCATGCGGATGCCGAGCGCGTTCATGCCCGACACCTCACCGAATCGGAGTCGCTTCTCATCGGCGAACGAGAACGGGTCGCGGCGCATCCGCAGGATCTCGAGCACTCCGTTGCGGTTGGTGACGGGCACGGGACGCAAGCCGCTGTCGACGTCGGGCTGCGCGAGAATCGGTGTCGCCATTGAGATCTCCTCCTACGGGCGCGTCGTCACCTGTGACTCCGCTCTCACCCATTGGAACAGATTCTTGAGATTGTTTCTAGTGTTCGTCTCATCGGCGCCCACCGAGCGCAGTCCCCCGCCCGTCGAGCGCAGTCGAGACGCCACGCCGTACACCCCTCGACTGCGCTCGGGGAACAAAAACAGCGCTCCTAACGCATCAGTTCCGCGTGGCACCGACGAAGACGGTCGTGCCACCAGGCCGTGCGGTCGGGCGAAGCGAGCGGCACGTCGTCCGACGGCGCGACGCTCCGCAGTTCGACGGCGCCCTCGTGGACGCGGAACGGAACTGCGACGTCGCGTGTGAACATCGCGCCGGTGCCGAGTCCGCATGCTCGGTGCAGGTTCGGCAACGCGGCGGCTGCGGCGACACCGGCGGACATCCCGACAGCCGTGTCGAGCGCGCTCGACACCACGACGTCCATCGGCAGCCGACCGGCCAGCTTGATCAGTGAACGCATCCCACCGAGGGGCGCGACTTTGAGGACCGCGATGTCCGCCGCGCCCGCCTTCGCGACGCGCATCGGATCGGTCGACCGGCGGATCGACTCGTCAGCGGCGATCAACGCCTTGACCGACTTCCGCACCTGGGCGAGCTCCTCGACCGTCCGGCACGGCTGCTCGACGTATTCGACGTCGCCGATGGCGGCAATGGCCTCGATAGCCTCGTCGACGGTCCATGCCCCGTTCGCGTCGACGCGCACCGTGGAGACGAGTTCGCGTGCGGCCGCGACTCGGTCGACGTCGTCGGCGAGAGTCTGACCGGGCTCGGCGACCTTCACCTTCACCGTGGTCGCCCCGGGATAGCGTGCGATGATCGCGGCCACCTCATCGGCAGGCACCGCGGGCACCGTCGCGTTGACCGCCACGGTGTCGCGCAGCGGATCGGGCGCCCCGAGGAATGCCGCCTCGATTCCGGCCGCGAGCCACATCCTGGCCTCGGCGTCGTTGTACTCGGGGAACGGCGCGAACTCACCCCACCCCGCAGGGCCCTTGAACAGCAGCGCCTCGCGGACGGTGATGCCGCGGAACTTCGTCCGCATCGGCAGTGCGACCACACGTGCCGTGTCGATCAGGTCGTCGGCCGTCGGCATCGACGGCGGAGGCGTGTCTTTCGGCTTCAACCGGAACGTCGGTGTCGGGTTGCGCTTGTCGGACGAGCCGAACAACGACTCCTTGTTCTTCCCTGAGGGCTGCGAGAACACCATGCGCCCAGGGTATCGGTCAATTCGCGGCGGCCGTGGGTACACATCCACCTCGCTTGAAACGAACTCTGGATTTTGTTCCAAACTGGGGATAGTGTCACGACATGACCTCAACCGACTTCGACGCGCACGTCCGTGAAGCGGAGCCCGCGCCGGTCGACGACGTCGACATCGACACCCTCGATCTCCGACTCGGCGCGGACTCGCTGGTGTGGAAGTTCTACGGCGACGTTCGCGGCGTCCTCGGTTTCCAGCGACTCGCCGGCACCGAGAACTGCATCGAGCAGCTCGCCCAGGGCGTTGAGGACCACTCGGTGATCTTCAACGACTTCATCGGTCGCGCCCAGCGCAGCGGGCCGCCGATCATGCGGACCATCTACTCCGACGACCCGCACAAGTGGGGCCGGATGGTTCGCGACTTCCATCGAGACATCAAGGGGACGATCAGCGACGGCTCGCGCTATCACGCACTGAACCCGGAGTTGTTCTACTGGGCGCACGCGACGTTCCTCGACCAGGCGCTGTTCATCACGGACACCTTCATCCGACGTCTCTCGTACGACGAGAAGGTGCAGATCTTCGAGGAGAGCAAGGTCTGGTACCAGCTGTACGGCGTGTCCGCGCGAAGCCAACCGCAGACATACGACGAGTTCGTCGAGTACTGGAACTCGATGCTCGACAAGTTCGTGCCGACTCGGACGATCGTCTACGCGACGGGATACATCCGGAAAGGCGTGCCCGGGCCGAAATGGATCCCGGCACCTGTGTGGCGGATCGCGAGCGCCCCGCTCAACGGGTTCATTCGGACAGTCGTCGTCGGAACACTTCCCCAGCAGATGCGGGACGTCTGCGAACTGGAGTGGAATGAGCGCAGGCAGCGCAACTTCGATCGCTTCGCAGGATTCATGCGGTCGATCAACCCCGTGATCAACCGGTTGCCGCGGAAGTGGCTGTACCTGTCGTGGGCCAACGAGGGCTGGGATCGAGTCGGCGTCGACCCACGCAAGCTTCACAACGGCTAGTCAGTCCAAAGATCGGTCCGCTCACCGAGCACCGACGACAATGTGTCGTCGAACATCGATGAACGGACCGATCTCAGGATCATTCGAGCGAAGCGTCAGCTGCAGCCGCCTCCATCACCGCCACCGCCACCGCCACCGGAGTCGCCGCAGCTTCCGCCGCCGCCCCAGCCGCTGCCGCCGTCACCACCCCAGCCCCAACTGCTTCCGGAGTCGGACCCCCAACGCGCCCCAGAGCCGAACGACCGCCGCGGCTCGGCACGCCCCGCGGCGCTGCCGACGATCGCCGCGAAGGCGAGGATCCCCATCACGACCAGAACCGAAACAAACATCACACACCTTCTTTCTCGACGCCGGAAACTCCAGTGGCTTCCGTCTGCCGCCATTGAATACGACGGACGGACCGCGACACCTGAGGCAAAGGTGTGAATATCAAAACCCCAGTTCAGGGCTCAATTATCGCTGACCAACTGAATGAAGTTGCCGCACGTGTCATCGATGACGGCCACCGTGACGGGCCCCGACTCCATCGGTTCGCTCACTACTGCAACCCCGGCCGCCACCAACTCGGCGCAGGCGACCCGAACGTCGTCGACCTTGAACGACGCACACGGGATCCCGTCCGCAACCAAGGCAGCCTGATACGCCTGCGCGGCCGGATGTTCGTTCGGTTCGAGAAGCAGCTCCGGACCGTCGGGAACGTCGCCACTGACCACCGTGAGCCACCGGAACGGGCCGGTGGGGACGTCGTTCTTGACAACGAATCCGAGCTTCTCTGTGTAGAAGGCCTCAGCCTTGGCCTGATCGTCGACGAAGACGCTCGTGAGTTCGATGCGCGCTTTCATGTTGCTCCATTCGAGTTGATCGGCCAGCGCCGTGAGATGACGCCGAGCGGGGACGTGTCGAGAGTGTGGCGCACGTCAGGCGAGTCTCCGCGCGTACTCGCGAGCCGCGGCGAGGTCAGTTTCCGACGGATGCCCCTTGTTGACACCGCCGATCCAACCCAACGGCCCCATCGTGTCGAGGCCGCGGCAGTGGAACACGTCGTCGACCACCGAGAAGCCGCGACTGGCCAACAGTGAACGCATGTTCGCCGTGTAGCGGCGCAGCGGAGTCTCCGGCATCCCGCTGGTCGCGAAGACGAACGCCCGACCGCGATCGCGCTCCGACAACGCTTCGACCCTGGCGACCAGTTCCGGCGCGAACGACATCCAGTAGATGCCCGATCCCCACCCCACCAGATCGGCCCGCTCGATGTCGGAGTCGGTGACAGTCTCAGGCGACACGACCCTCGCATCCAACACCGACGCCAGCTCGTCGGCGACGCGCATGGTGCTTCCATTCGACTTGGACGTGCAGATGATGAGCGCAGTCATGGCTCGATCGTCGCATCCGAACAGCCGAACCGCCACCGTCAGACGTCGAGGTGCGCCACCGTCGCGCCGACGAACTCCCGAGGGCGATCCCGATGAACACTGTGACCTGCATCGATCGTCATGAAATCACCGGCGGGGAGCGCGTAGGCGACGTCGCGAAGGTGCCGCGGCGGCAGGAAGCTTCGCTGACCACCCGAGACCACCAGGGTGGGTGCGGTCACCCGCGACAGGGCACACCACCAATCCGGTTCGACAACGGCGAACGCATCGGTCACCGGGCCGCCGAGGGCGCGGTCGAATCGCAGGAAGGGCCCCGGGTTGCGGACCAGGGCTCCGACACCGCGAATCCGCTCCCCGAGGGTCGCCGACGGGGCGATCGCTTCTGCGAGATCGTGGTCGTCTCGCGGCATCGGCGGCACTTCCTCAAGCACCATCCGGCGCACTCGGTCCGGTTGCGCCATCGCGTATCGAAGAGCCGTGTGTGCACCCAGCGAGTGGCCGACGAGGTCCACCTTGTGCGCTCCGAGGTGATCGACGACGGCACCGAGGTCATCTCGGAAGTCGTCGAGGAGATAGGAGTCGCTCCGGCCGGTCAGCCCGTGGCCACGGAGATCGAAGCTGGCAACCGTCCGTCCACGACCGCGCAGCTCGCGTGCGAGAGGCCTCCAGGTCGACCGATCCCCACCCATGCCGTGGACGAGGATCACCGGGACAGTCCCATCGAGCGGTCCGGACAGCGTCATCGCCAACGGCGGCCGACCGCGACCTGACACCTGATGATCCACACGCATTGCTCAAGCGTAGAACTCGTTCGGGCGACACCGCACTTCGGCATATACTGAGTCAATGCTCAGTTCCACATCCCGCCTGACCGCGGGCCTGGCATTCGCCCTCGTGTCGGCCTGCTCGTTCGGGCTGTCGGGGGCGATGGCGCGCAGCCTGCTCGACATCGGCTGGACCGCAGGCGCGGCGGTGACTCTTCGAATCACGATCGGTGCACTGGCCCTGATGATCCCAGCGGCCATCTCGATGACAGGGCGATGGCACGCGTTCCGCGAGCCACGCGTGATCGGATCCCTCGTCGGCTACGGCGTCCTGGCCGTCGCCGTTCCGCAACTCTGCTATTTCTATGCCGTCCAGACGCTTCAAGTGGGCGTCGCACTCCTGATCGAGTACACGGCGCCGGTCGTGGTGATTGCGTGGATGTGGATTCGCCATCGCCAACGACCGACTCTGCTCACCTTCGTCGGCGCCGTCGTCGCCGCGGCGGGACTGACGCTCGTCCTCCAGATATTCGGATCGGTGTCCCTCGACGCTGCGGGCGTCGCGTGGGCTCTGGGCGCCATGGTCGGCGCCGCATGGTACTTCGTCATGTCAGGGAACTCGGCGTCCGAGATTCCCGGCATTGCGATGGCAGCCGGCGGCTTGCTGTCGGCCGCTGTGATGCTCGGACTGTCCGGCGCGGTCGGAGTCCTGCCGATGTCCATGTCCACCGACGACGTCCAGTTAGCAGGCAACACCACTCCGTGGTGGGTGCCGATGGCGATCCTCGGCTTGGTGACCGCGGCCCTCGCTTACGCGACCGGCATCGCCGCCACCCGACGTCTGGGTCCGCGTCTCGCATCTTTCGTCGCGCTCGCCGAAGTGCTCGCAGCGATCATCGCCGCCTGGATGTTCCTCGGCGAGGTCCCCGCGGCCATCCAACTCGCGGGCGGCGCTCTCATCGTCGCGGGTGTTGTGGTCGTGAAACTCGGCGAGCGGCCCGGTGCCCCGGAGACGATCGCCGTCTGAAGGATACGCCGCGGCATCACTCGAACGGGCAATGCGCGCCGTTCGACACCGCCTGCGTCGCGCGCAGTCGCGTGACCACACCATTCTGAATGACAACGACGATCGTTCGACCCGACGGGTCGGAGAAGACCGGTGTGGAGCTGCCGTCGCCGATCGTGCACGTCGATCGCCGGTCCCTCGAGTAGGCGCGGTCGACGTCGCTCTCCCGAGAGCCGATTCGGATACCGCGATCGGTGACGAACCAACTGATCTGATGAATCCGCCCCTCCGGATTCACCCAGATCTCCGCGTCTGCGGTGTCTGCCCCGGTGCCCGGTCGGAAATAGAAGAAGACGGTACCTGGCGGGTACATACCCATCCCGGCTTCCTCCCGACGCACGTAGGTGTTCGGGATCTTCGACACCGGGTCGCCGACATACACGCCTCCGGCGCCGCCGAACGTCAGCACGCTCGACGGGCTGAGGGTAACGCGCGCCGCCGGGTTCGGTGTCGAGCGGTCGGCATTGCAGATGTCGAGAACTTCTTCATTCGTGCGGAGTGCGCCCCGGTCCATCGCCCGCTGAAGGCCACGGTATGCCCACTTCCCGTCGCACCAGCCGAGATCCGACGCAAGCATCCAGACCTTGCTCTTCGGCTCACCCGCACCGTTCTGCTGGCTTGTCCCCGATCCAACCGCCTCTGCCTCGCCCCATGACTCCCAGACGATCTCGCCGACCGAACTGGCCGCCGTAGACGCGATCGAGAATCCCGTCGGCCGGACCGTCCCGAAATTGTAGGCAGCCCAGTCGAACTTGTCCCGTCCGAGCACCGGATCGGGCTTCGCCGGCTCATCTGCGGGTAGGCAATGGCACAACACCACACCGGTCACCGTCCCGTCGGCGACTTTCGATCCTCCCTCGTACCCGATCCGGTAGCCGGTCCCCGCCTCCTTGTCGGCGACGAACACTGCGGTGCTGTCGGCATCGCTGACCGGCTTCCCGTACAGTTCGACCGCCCGCCGCCCGGGGGTCCCCTTGCCGACGCCGTCGATGGTGACACCGGCCGAGCCTGCGCGGTCGCCCGGCGCGATCTCGACCAGCCGTCGGTCCTTGTCGAAGACGTATGTGCAATCGCGCCACACCACGACCAGGCGGTCCCCGGCTGCGGTGCCCGTCGTCGGGAACGACGGTTCCGCGGACCGGATCTCGTCGAGTGTCTTCCCCAGTTCGACCCCACCGCGCGACGTCGGCGTCAACCGTTCCGTCGCGACCTTCGTGTTCTGCAGTGCCGCGAGGCGGGCCGACAGCTGAGCCGCGTTCTCTGCGGTCAGGAAGACCCCGCCGCCTTCCCGAGCGACGCATTGCAAGGCTGCCGCATCGGTCCGGAACCCGATGGCGCTCACCGCGGTCTCCGGGTGCTGCGCGCGGATCTGCTCAGCCACCTGGCAGGGGTCCGGGTCGCAGGTCGGAGCCCCGTCGGACACCAGGACCACTGACGCGGGGCCCGACGACGGCAACTGCTCGGCCGCCTTGTCGAGCGCTGTCCCGATCGGTGTGAAGCCCTGCGGTGTCACATCCGCGAGCGCTCGCGATACCGCGGCCTGGTCGGCCGCACTCATCGGAATCGCGGTCCGCACGTCCGTGCAGCCCCGCGCCCTCGGAGTGGTCTTAGCCGACATGTCCGCGCCGAACAGCACCATCGAGAAGTCGGTGCCCGAAGGCAACCCACCGACCAACTCGTCAACCGCCCTGATTGCTGCCGTCCAACGCGGCCCCGGAGCGTCATCCTTCTGCATCGACTCCGACGCGTCGAGGACCACGATCGTCGGGATGGCCGCGCCCGTCGACTCAGACGACGCCCGCTCCGGACTCCCGCCGGTCGAGCACGCCGCCACCAGCACTACAAACACAGTCGACAGCGCCACCAGCACACGACGATTCATAGTTCGCCAACCTAGTCTGCTGACTAGACGACATCACAGGATTCGACGACGGATTACTCAACATGGTCGACAGTCACGCCGTGTCGATCGCCTTCGCTCGGAGGCGGTCGTACTCCTCGCGGGTGATGCGGCCGCCGGAGAAGAGCGCGTCGAGTTCCGTGAGGCGTTGGGTGAGGGTCCGGGTGTCGGCCTGCGGAGTCGACGACGACGGCGCGGCAGCAGCAGGGACATCACCGTATCGGCGGACTATCCCCATCACTTCGTCGCGGACGGCCGGATTGCTTCGGACGTCGATCATCGTGTTCAACGCGATGCCGTTGCGTCGCAGCACGTCGACGATCTGCACCAGGGCTTCGGCGTTGCCGGTCAGATCGTATGTGCGTCCGTCTGCGGTCGATTCGAACTTCGCGGGCATCGTCCCCGCGTAGAGGCCGGTCGCGTCCCAATCGATCGATGCACTCGCGCCGTCGTCGCCGACGAACACACCCAGCACTCCCTTTGCGATGGCACCCGAGGCGATGACGGGCAGTGCCGATGACACCTCGGTGGTGAACTCCGAGACCCGGGGCCCGGTGACCCGCAGCGTGAACTTCACGACGCGGCGATCGTTGATCAACATCCCCGTCTCATGCATGCCGACGATGTGGCCGAGACCCGGAACACCGGACGCCTGTAAGACGCTGGTCCGTGCAGCGCTGTTCACCGAGAATCTCGCAAAGGCATACGCCGCGATGATGTCGACGGCCGTCCAACCGATTCCGTTCCACAGCATCCACGACGGCCCCTCGTCGCCCATCAGGAAGTAGATGATCAAGAACGCGGGTCCGACAGCACCCGCGACGAGCATGAATGCCAACGACTTGAGGAACACTTTCAGGAACGGCGACATCGTTGAAGTGTAAAACAGCAGAAACCCCGCTCCGACCGAAGTCGAAGCGGGGTTCCGTGTTGCTGACGCTAGGTCAGAGCAAGATCACTTGATGATCTTGGTGACGCGGCCGGCACCAACGGTGCGGCCGCCCTCGCGGATAGCGAAACGCAGGCCCTCGTCCATGGCGACCGGCTGGATGAGCACAACGCTCATCTCGGTGTTGTCGCCCGGCATGACCATCTCGGTGCCCTCGGGGAGGGTAACGACGCCGGTCACGTCCGTGGTGCGGAAGTAGAACTGCGGGCGGTAGTTGTTGAAGAACGGGGTGTGGCGGCCACCCTCGTCCTTCGACAGGATGTACGCCTGGCCCTCGAACTCGGTGTGCGGGGTCGTGGTGCCGGGGGCGACGATGACCTGGCCGCGCTCGACGTCCTCACGCTTCAGGCCACGGAGCAGCAGACCGGCGTTGTCGCCAGCCTGTGCCGAGTCGAGGAGCTTGTGGAACATCTCGATGCCGGTGACGGTGGTCTTCTGCGACTTCTCGCGGATACCGACGATCTCGACCTCAGCGTTGACGTTGATCTCGCCACGCTCGACACGACCGGTGACGACGGTGCCACGACCGGTGATCGTGAAGACGTCCTCGACGGGCATGAGGAAGGGCTTCTCGGTCTCGCGGACGGGGTCCGGAACCGACTCGTCGACAGCAGCCATCAGGTCCTGGATCGACTTGACCCACTTCTCGTCGCCCTCGAGCGCCTTCAGCGCCGAGATCGGAACGACCGGTGCGTCCTCGTCGAACTCCTGAGCGGCCAGCAGTTCGCGGACCTCCATCTCGACGAGTTCCATGATCTCTTCGTCGTCGACCATGTCGGCCTTGTTCAGTGCGACGAGGATGTAGGGAACGCCGACCTGGCGGGCCAGGAGGACGTGCTCACGGGTCTGCGGCATCGGGCCGTCAGTGGCTGCCACGACCAGGATCGCGCCGTCCATCTGGGCAGCACCGGTGATCATGTTCTTGATGTAGTCGGCGTGACCCGGGGCGTCGACGTGAGCGTAGTGACGCTTCTCCGTCTGGTACTCGACGTGGGAGATGTTGATCGTGATACCACGAGCCTTCTCCTCAGGCGCCTTGTCGATCTGATCGAAAGCGAAGCTCTCGTTCAGGTCCGGGTACTGGTCCGCCAGAACCTTGGTGATGGCAGCCGTGGTGGTGGTCTTGCCGTGGTCGACGTGACCGATGGTGCCGATGTTCACGTGCGGCTTGGTCCGCTCGAACTTCGCCTTCGCCACTTTTTGTCCTCCTGGACTGTAAGAGTGCCGGGTGGTTCCCGACAGTCGTATGGGTTCTCCGCAGTGCGCGGAGAGGCTTTACTTGTCCCCCACCCGCGACGACAGGGCGTCGCCGGTGAAGATTTCTAGATCTTTCACGCCGAGGCGTGGTTCCGCCGAGATGGCAGACGAGTGATTACTCGCCTGTCGCCTTGGCGATGATCTCCTTCGACACGTTCGCCGGAACTTCAGCGTACGAGTCGAAGACCATGGAGTAGTTTGCACGGCCCTGAGTCTTCGACCGAAGGTCTCCGATGTAGCCGAACATCTCCGACAGCGGAACCTGAGCCTTGACGACTCGAGCACCGCTCCGCTCCTCCATGGCCTGGATCTGACCACGGCGGGAGTTCAGGTCGCCGATGACGTCGCCCATGTAGTCCTCCGGAGTCGTGACCTCGACGGCCATGATCGGCTCCAGGATGACGGGCTGCGCCATGCGTGCGGCTTCTTTCAGAGCCTGCGCACCGGCGATCTTGAAGGCCATCTCAGACGAGTCGACGTCGTGGTACTGACCGTCGACGAGAGTGAACTTCAGGTTGACCAGCGGGTAGCCGGCGAGAACGCCGTACTGCATCGCGTCCTGCGCACCGGCATCCACCGAAGGGATGTACTCACGCGGAACGCGGCCGCCGGTGACAGCGTTGTTGAACTCGTAGGTCGCGCCGTCTTCGGCGTCGACCAACGGCTCCAGCTTGACGATGACCTTGGCGAACTGGCCCGAGCCACCCGTCTGCTTCTTGTGGGTGTACTCATGCTTCTCGACGGTCTTGCGGATCGTCTCGCGGTACGCGACCTGCGGCTTGCCGACGTTGGCCTCGACCTTGAACTCGCGCTTCATGCGATCCACGAGGATGTCGAGGTGGAGCTCGCCCATGCCGCCGATGACGGTCTGGCCGGTCTCCTCGTCGAGGTTGACCGAGAAGGTCGGGTCCTCTTCAGCGAGCTTCTGGATCGCGGTACCCAGCTTCTCCTGGTCCGCCTTGGTCTTCGGCTCGATCGAGACGTTGATGACCGGGTCCGGGAACGTCATCGACTCGAGGACAACCGGCGCGTCGGTGGCACACAGGGTGTCACCGGTCGTGGTGTCCTTGAGGCCGATCATCGCGTAGATGTGGCCTGCGACGGCGTCGTCGACCGGCATCTCCTTGTTGGCGTGCATCTGGAAGAGCTTGCCGATGCGCTCCTTCTTGCCCTTGGTGGCGTTGAGCACCTGGGTGCCCGGCTCCACCATGCCCGAGTAGACGCGCACGAAGGTCAGTTTGCCGAAGAAGGGGTGAGCCGCGATCTTGAAGGCCAGAGCCGAGAACGGCTCGTCCTTGCTGGGCTTGCGGACCAGCTCTTCTTCTTCGTTGTTGACGGCGTGACCGTGGACCTCGCCGATGTCCAGCGGAGTCGGGAGGTAGTCGATCACAGCGTCGAGCATCGGCTGCACACCGCGGTTCTTGAACGCAGAGCCGCACAGGACGGGGTAGAGCTCGGAGTTGACGGTCATCTTGCGGATGGCGCCCTTGATCTCCTCGATCGAGAGCTCCTCGCCGGAGAAGTACTTCTCCATGAGGGCCTCGTCCGACTCTGCCACGGTCTCGAGAAGCTTCTCGCGGTACTCGGCGGCCTTGTCGGCGAGATCCGCGGGGATCTCCTGCACCTCGTACGAGGCGCCCATCGTCACGTCGCCCTTGGCGTCGCCCGGCCAGACCAGTGCGCGCATCTCGATGAGGTCGACAACGCCGACGAAGTCGTCCTCGGCACCGATCGGGAGCTGGATGACCAGCGGCTTCGCGCCCAGACGATCGATGATCGTCTGCACGGTGAAGTAGAAGTCCGCGCCCATCTTGTCCATCTTGTTGACGAAGCAGATGCGGGGGACGTCGTACTTGGCGGCCTGACGCCAGACCTGCTCCGACTGCGGCTCGACGCCTTCCTTGCCGTCGAAGACGGCGACGGCGCCGTCGAGGACGCGCAGCGAACGCTCGACCTCGACGGTGAAGTCGACGTGGCCGGGGGTGTCGATGATGTTGATCTGGTTCTTGTTCCAGAAACAGGTGACCGCGGCGGACGTGATCGTGATGCCGCGTTCCTTCTCCTGCTCCATCCAGTCGGTGGTCGACGCACCGTCGTGGGTCTCACCGATCTTGTAGTTCACACCGGTGTAGAACAGGATTCGCTCGGTGGTGGTCGTCTTACCGGCGTCGATGTGCGCCATGATGCCGATGTTGCGGACCTTGTTGAGGTCGTTCAGCACTTCCTGTGCCATGTGGTTCCTTCGGAAGAGTTCGGGCTAAAGACTGCGGGTGGTCTCCAGGATGCCCGACCGCCGGAGACAGTGATGTCTCCGGCGGGCCGGCAGTCCTAGAAAGTCACCAACGGTAGTGAGCGAAGGCGCGGTTGGCTTCGGCCATCTTGTGAGTGTCCTCACGACGCTTCACCGAAGCGCCGAGACCGTTCGACGCGTCGAGGAGCTCGTTGGCGAGACGCTCGACCATGGTCTTCTCACGACGCTGACGGCTGAACGTCACCAGCCAGCGGAGCGCGAGGGTGTTGGCGCGACCGGGCTTGACCTCGATCGGCACCTGGTAGGTGGCGCCACCGACGCGGCGGCTCTTGACCTCGAGGGTGGGCTTGACGTTGTCGAGCGCACGCTTGAGGGTGACGACCGGATCGGTGCCGGTCTTCTCGCGAGCCTGCTCGAGGGCTTCGTACACGATGCGCTCGGCGGTCGACTTCTTGCCGTCCAGCAGGATCTTGTTGACGAGCTGGGTGACCAGGGGCGAACCGTAAACCGGGTCGTTGATCAGCGGGCGCTTGGGAGCGGGTCCTTTACGAGGCATGACTTAGCTTCCCTTCTTGGCGCCGTAGCGGCTGCGTGCCTGCTTGCGGTCCTTGACACCCTGGGTGTCGAGCGAGCCGCGGATGATGCGGTAACGAACACCCGGGAGGTCCTTCACACGACCGCCGCGGACGAGCACCATCGAGTGCTCCTGCAGGTTGTGGCCCTCACCCGGGATGTAGGCGGTGACCTCGACGCCACTCGTCAGGCGCACGCGGGCGACCTTACGAAGTGCGGAGTTCGGCTTCTTCGGGGTGGTGGTGTACACGCGAGTGCACACGCCGCGTCGCTGCGGGCTCCCCTTGAGGGCGGCGGTCTTCTTGATCGACGCCTTGTCCTTGCGGCCCTTACGGACCAGCTGGTTAATCGTTGGCACTGAGTTCTTTTCTCCTTGTGGGCCGGCTCCCGCCAGTCCGATGTGTAGTCACGGTTGGTGCTCCGGGCACGTCAGTCGGTGTCGCATTTCTGCGCTCCGAGCGATGTCCGCAACTCGCCCCACCGGCACGTTTGCGCCGGTCAACTATGGAATCGCTACCCCGAGGTCGGGCGTGTCAGACACGCTCGCGCGGATTCGCGACACCCTCGTTCGGTGTTGTCGTCGCCGACCCGATCGAGGGCAGCACCTACCGTGGGCAGGCACCGACGAAATACTTTACCGCCCGGATTTACCGAGGTCAAAATCATTGACACAGCTCACCCAACGGCTCGTGAACGTCTGATGACAACGGGTGATCAGTCGAATTCCTCAACCCCGGCGAGCAGGTCACGCGCTGCGGTGCGGGCAGCATTCTCGTCGCCTGCGATCACCGCGTCGACGACCGCGTCGTGCAACTCGGTGTACGACGGCCCGCTCGCGACATCACGCTGCGCCACCGACTGCCGGAGCGCCGGAAGCAGTGAGTCGTAGAACTCCAGATACACGTCGTTGTGACTGGCCGCGACGATGGCACGATGCAGTTGCGCGTCGGTGTCGACCGCGACGCCGGGATCGACCACACCGGTCCATGCGCGGTTGCGCAGCTCCTGCGCCACTCGCAGCGTGTTGATGTCGGCGTCGTCGCGACGCCGGGCCGCCAGACCCGCCGCCGTCACCTCAAGGGCCTCGCGCAGTTCCATGAGATCCTGCCGGCGCGCCGCCGCGAAGAAGTCGGCGAACGCGACCTCCTGCTCGTCGGTGGCGATCACGTAGGTGCCCGATCCCTGCCGTCGCTCGAGGAGGCCGGCATGCACCAGCGACTGCACTGCTTCGCGGACCGTGTTGCGGGCGGTCCCGGTCATGTCACAGAGTGCGGGCTCGGTCGGGATCCGGTCGCCGACCGACCAGCGCCCAGACGCGATCTCCGCACGCAGCTGGTCGGTCACCTGGGCGATGAGACTCTGTCGCTTGATGGTCTGCACACCCTGCAGCGTAAATCACTTTGCAGCGATTCGACCATTCATCCTATGATTTCTGGCATGACTGCGACTGCCTCCACCGCGACCGACGCGTCGACACCGCTCATGGGCGTCTGGCGTGGACGCATCACCACCCTGGTCGCCATCGTGGTGTTCGCGTTCACACTCCGCACCGCGGTCACGTCGCTGACCCCGCTCCTCGGCCGAATCTCCGACGACCTCGGCTTCAGCGACACGGTCAGCGGCCTGCTCGGCATGCTCCCGACACTGGCGTTCGGCATCGCCGGAGTCGTCTCCCCAGCGCTGGGTCGCCGGTTCGGCATCGAGCAGGTGACCCTGGCCGCGGTGATCATCACCGGCGTCGGCATCGGCACACGCGCCCTCAGCGGCAGCGTTCCCGTGCTGGTCCTCCTGTCGTGCGTCGCCCTCTTCGGCATGGGCATCGGCAACATCCTGATTCCGCCGCTGGTGAAGCGGTACTTCTCCGACCGGATCGCGTCGATCAGCACCGCGTACATCGTGTTCGTGCAGATGGGCACGATGATCCCGGCCGCCGTCGCCATCCCCCTGGCCGACGCGACGGACTGGCGCACGTCCCTCGCGGTGTGGGCCATCGTCCCGCTCGCTGCACTCGGCCCGTGGATCTGGGTGGTCCGCGAACGCCGGGCGGCGCTGCGCCGAGCGGCCGAGCAGTCCGACGGCGCGCCCTCGGAGGCCGCGAAGCTGCCCGTGTGGCGCACGCCCATGGCATGGGGTCTGACCCTCATGTTCGGCATGACATCCGCCTGCACGTACGCCATGTTCACGTGGATGCCGAAGATCGTGACCGACGCAGGTGGAAGCGAATCGCTCGGCGGCGGAATGGTCGCGACGTTCTCTGCGATCGGGCTCGCGGCGACGCTGATCGCTCCGTGGCTCTGCACCCGGTTCGCGAACCCTTTCGGGTTCACCGTCGTGTTCGCGGCGTCATGGCTCGCAGGCTTCGCCGGACTGATGTGGGCGCCGCTCTCGGCACCGTTGCTGTGGGCCCTGCTGTGCGGTCTCGGACCGACGACCTTTCCGATGGCGTTGACACTGATCAACGTCCGCACCCGGACGAGCTCCGGCTCGGCGTCGCTGTCCGGCTTCGGGCAGGGCGTCGGCTACCTGCTCGCCTGCGCGGGCCCGATGCTGTTCGGAGTGCTCCACGATGTCAGCAACGGATGGGGCGCACCGTTCCTGCTCCTCACCGCGATGACCGTCGTCATGCTGGGCGGCGCCTGGATCATCTGCCGTCCGCGGTACCTCGAAGACCAGCTGAACGCCTGAGCGTCAGCCGAGCGGCAGACTCGCCACCGGGTCGGAGATCATCGTCTCGGGTCGCGCCGCGTCGCCGACGGTGAACGCGATCGACGTGGCGTCGCCGAGGTCGTCGACGGTGGCTGTGGTCGACGGCGCGACGTCGTCGGGCCTCATGACACCGCCGAGGCGAGCCCCGTTCGGTCCGACCAACCACAGCTGGTACACGGTGCCCGCGGCGGG
Organism: Gordonia malaquae NBRC 108250; assembly: GCF_000344135.1. Taxonomy (GTDB): domain Bacteria; phylum Actinomycetota; class Actinomycetes; order Mycobacteriales; family Mycobacteriaceae; genus Gordonia; species Gordonia malaquae. The sequence continues at coordinate 245,909 of NZ_BAOP01000002.1, forward strand.
TGGCGGAACGTCGTTCATCCCCAGGACACCGGCGCCGGCCGATTCCGAGTACGTGACCGACGCCCGTCCACTGGCCAACGCGCCTGTGGTGGTTCGCACGTCGTCCGCGCCGAAGACCCGCTCGGCAGTCGTCTGCGACGGCGGCTCCTGCCGTGACGCTGCGTAGCCGATGATCCCGCCGCCGATCGCGACGACGACCGCCGCGGCTGCTGCGGCAGCGATCCACCGCGGCCGCCGGGAATCGAGGCGGCGTCCTCTTCCGGATTCGCGGGCTGCCCGATCGAGGATCTCGTCGCGCAGCCCGGCACGTGGCGCCTGAGCTGTCGCCTCACTGAGGTCGGCGAGAACGTCGCGAACCGAGGCGACCTCGGCACGGAACGCGTCGCGCACGGAAGCGTCGGCGGCCGCGACACGGGCCTCGACGCGCGCCATTCCGAGTTCGTCCAACGCATCAAGTGCATAGGGGACCGCCATGTCGAGCAGGTCGTCGTGCTCGTTCGACTCAGACATGTCAGTCATCCCCCAAACACCCCCTCAGTCGCTTCAGTCCATCTCTGATCCGACTCTTCACCGCGGGCAGACCCACGGCCAGCCGGTCGGCGACCTCGCTGTACGAGAGGCCGCCGTAGTAGGCGAGCCCGACCGCTTCGGCCTGCAGCGCGCTGAGCGTGGACAGGCACTGGCGCACCCGTCTTCCCGCCTCTCTCGCCTGAACCTCGTCGCTCACGTCGTCGACGATCGCGGTGATCTCTCGAGCGCCGTAGTCCGATTCGCGGCGAGATGCCGACGATTCCGATCTGACCCGGTCGACCGCTCGACGGTGCGCGATCGACAGAAGCCAGGCGACGGGCGCGCCCTCGGCCGCGTTGTACGTAGCCGCGCCGCGCCACACCTGCAGGTACACCTCCTGGGTGGTCTCCTCGGAGTAGCCGGGATCTCGGAGCACACGCAGCACCATCCCGTAGACGCGTGCGCTGGTCCGGTCGTACAGATCGGCGAACGCTTCGACATCGCCCGCGGCAGACCGCGACAGCAGGTCGGCGAGGAGGGTCGAGTCGGTGTCCGTGCCGGTCACGACGAGGTTCCAGAAGTCATCAGCGACCAGAGTAACCCCGCCGTCCGGTCTCCTGTCGACAGCCACACCGACCATCACTCACCATCCCGGGTCAGTTCTTGTTCTTCACGAAACGCAGGTGCACCACATCCAGGTAGCGCGCGGCGAAGCCTGCCTCGGAGTAGGCGAGATAGAACGTCCACATCCGTCGGAAGGTCTCGTCGAAACCGAGATCGGCGATCAGCGGCCACTGCCCCTCGAACCGTTCCCGCCACAACTGCAACGTCCGCGCGTAGTGCATCCCGAACTCCTCGACGGCGTCGAACTGCAGGCCCGCGCTCGCCGCGGCGTCACGCATCGCCTCGCCAGACGGGATCTGCCCGCCAGGAAAGATGTACTTGTGGATCCACGTGTAGGTTCGCGCAGACGAGAGCATCCTGTCGTGCGGCATCGTGATCGCCTGAATCGCGGCCCGACCGCCCGGTGCGAGAAGACGCTCGACGGTCTCGAAGTAGACGGGCCAATACTCCATGCCGACGGCTTCGATCATCTCCACCGACACCACGGCGTCGTATTCGCCGTCGACGGCACGGTAGTCCAGCAGATCGACCCGGATGCGGTCGCTCAAGTCTGCCTCGCGCGCCCGGCGCAGGGCATGCGCGCGCTGCTCAGCGGAGAGCGTCACCGAACGGACCGTCGCCCCGCGGGCCGCGGCGCGCAGGGCGAGTTCACCCCAGCCGGTCCCGATCTCGAGGACGCGTGTGCCCGCCCCGACTTGCGCGTGATCGAGGAGACGGTCGATCTTGGCGCGCTGCGCGTCGGCGAGTTCGACCCATTCGGCGACGGCGGCCTGCTCGTCCGATCCGAAATGCGCACTCGAGTAGGTGAGCGTCTCGTCGAGGAACAATGCGAACAGGTCGTTGGACAGGTCGTAGTGACGAGAGATGTTCGACCGCGTGTTGTCGACGGAGTTCTCCTCGTCGGACGGTTGAGTCGGGAGCAGCAGGCGTCGCAGTCGTTGCAGTGAGGGCGGAACAACCGTCCCGATCCGCTCGGCGAACGGGACGAGCACACCGACGAGATCGTCTGCGGTCCACTCCCCCGCCATGTACGACTCCCCGAGACCGATCAGGCCGTCCGAGCCGATGCGTCGGAAGAACGCGTCTGGTTCGGTGATCGTCATCGTCGGCAGGTCTCCACGGGTCCGGGTGTCCGACGGCCCGTAATCCACCACGATCGGCAGTCGGCGCGCAACGCGCTCGAACAGGACCCGCGCCGCGGCGCCCCGCAACCCGGACGTCGCCGTGGCCGGCGCCTCCGGCAGAGCGAGTGCCGGACGCCTCGTCCGGTCCGCGAGAAGGGTGGACGGGTGGTCGTCTCGGTCGACGGTCATCGGGCTACCTCTCGGTCGGTGGTTCGGGTTCTGTCTCGGGGGACGATCGGGAGTCCGGCCGCCCACAGGCGGATGCCGTGGATGCGGATGCGCGCCGCGACCATCCACGGTGCGAACGGAGACGTCAGATTCGCCATGAGCACCGCGGGAACAGTGGCAGGCCTGGCTCGTCCGGTCATCGTGGCGGTGAACGGCGGCATTCCCGGACGCTCCAACACCACCGCGACCGACACCCGCCCGTCCGCGGTCGGTTCGGGCAGGCGCAGACGGTAGTCGCCGTCCACATCGTTGAAGGGCGAGACGTAGAAGTCCTTGGCGACCGTCGCACGGCCGCCCTCGTCGGTACGCACCACGTAGCAGTGACGTCCGCCGTAGGTGTTGTGGACCTCGGCGACCACGTACTCGAGACGGCCCGCCCGATCGTGGCACCAGTAGACGCTCAGCGGATTGAACGTGTAGCCGGCCACACGCGGGGACAGCAGTGCGGTGACCCGGCCGGTCGGCGCGGGCACGCCCAGTGCGCGCACGGCGTCGTCGAGCTTGGCACGCAGACTCTCGTGCGGTCCGGTCTCACGAGCGAAATGGTCGGCGGCGGCGAACCGCGCGAGTCCGCGCACGCCGAACGGCAACCTCGGCAGTCCGTCGAGGTCGACGAGCCACTGCAGACTGCGGTGGGTGAACCTGTGATCCACCGGCGATCGGCGGATGTGCGAGATCCGCACCGGAACGATCTGTGCGCGGGTCATCGCACCGCTCCGGCGAGGAGATCGTCGCCTGCTCGGCCCCAGCGTCCACCGAACCGGACAGCAGCCGACGCGCCCGCCGACGCGCCGTCTTCGTGGAATCCCCACCCGTGGTAGGCGCCGGCGAATGCGACCCGCGGCGTGTCCACCTCGGCGAGGCGCTGCTGCGCCGACACGGACTCGACGTCGTAGACCGGGTGCTCGTACGTCATCTCGGCGACGACGGTGGACGGGTCGACGAGGTCGGTGCGCCCCATCGTGACCAGGGCTCGTTCCGGGCCGTCGGGCAGCCGCATCAGGCGTGTCAGGTCGTAGGTCACGGCGACCTCGTCGCCGTCGGTCCGAATCTGGTAGTTCCAGGATGCGCGAGCCCGTTTCGCCTTCGGGAGGAGACTCTCGTCGGTGTGCAGCACGGCGTGCTTCGATGCGTAGCGCATCGCACCGAGCACGGTGCGCTGCGCGTCCGACGGCTGCTCGAGAAGCGCTAGCGCCTGATGCGGATGGGTCGCGACGATCGCCGCGTCGTAGACGTCCGTGGCGGTCGCGGTCCGGACGACGACACCGTCTGTGTCTTCGCGCAAGGCGATGACCGGCGACGACGTGCGCACGGCTCCGCCGGACTCGGTGATGCCGCGAGAGACAGCCTGAACGTAGGTGTCCGAGCCGCCGACGACCGTCCGCCAGGTGGGAGACCCGAACACCGTGAGCATTCCGTGGTGATCGAGGAAGGCGAACAGGTAGCGCGCCGGGTAATCGGCTGCGGTGGCAGAGTCGCACGACCAGACCGCCGCAACCAGCGGGAGCAGGAAATTGTCGACGAAATAGTCCGACAGGTCTGCCGTCCGGACGAAACTGCTGAGCGGGACGTCGTCTGACGGGTGGTCGAGAACCTCGCGGGCGAGGGCGTGGAAGCGCTTCACTTCCGCGAGCATCCGGAGATGGCGGATGCTCAGCGCGTTGCGGATGCTCGGGAAGAGACCTCCGACGCCGAGCGCACCGGCGTATTCCAGGCCGGTGACCTCGGACGAGACCGACATCGACATGTCGGTCTCCTGGGTGGGCACGCCGAGTTCGTCGAACAGTCGCAACAGCGTCGGGTACGTCCGGTCGTTGTGGACGATGAACCCGGTGTCGACGTTGTGGACGCGGCCGTCCGAGGTGGGAAGCTGCTGGGTGTGGGCGTGTCCGCCGAGCCGACCGTCCGCTTCGATCAGCGTGACGACGTGCTCGTGGGAGAGGAGATGAGCCGAGGTCAGACCCGCGACGCCGCTGCCGATCACGGCGATGGAGGACCCTGGCGAGAGTGGTTTCGGAGTGTTCACGCTAGGCGTTCGGAGCCGGGCGGGAATCGGATGGGTCCGATCTCCGCCCGGCCCCGGACGCCGTCAGCGACCCAGCTGGTGTCGCAACGACTCCTCGAGGGTGGCGTGTCGGAATCGGTGCCCGACGTCGTCGAGCGCACGATTGTCGACGTGCTGGTCGGCGGCCGCCAGTTCGCGGACTCCCTGCCGGCCCAGGAGCAGCGCCGGCCCGAACTCGGGAACGGGAAGCACCGCCGGACGATGGAGCACCCGCCCGAGCGTCTTCGCGTACTCCCGGCCAGTGACCGGCGCCGGCGCGACCGCGTTGACCGGGCCGTCGAGGCGGTCGTCGAACAGCGCACGCAGGTAGACGTCGACGAGGTCGTCGAGATCGATCCACGACAGCCACTGGCTGCCGTCGCCGATGGGCCCGCCGAGGCCTGCGGCGAAGATCGGGCGCTGCAGGCGTAGCGTCCCGCCCGTCGGACTCTGCACGATGCCGGTCCGCACTTGAACGGTTCGGATGCCCGGCACCCTGGCCGCGTGCTCCCAGTCGCCGACGACGTCGGCGAGGAAGCCGCCGCCCTTCGACGACGATTCGGTGAGCACCTCGTCCGGTCGGGCGTACCCGTAGAAACCGATGGCCGAAGCGGAGACGAAGGTCCGGACCGTGGACGAAGCCGCGGCGGCCTGTGCGAGCAGCCGCGTCGGCTCCACTCGGGAGTCGCGGATCTTCGCCTTGTGCGAGTCGGTGAACCGGCCGGCGATCGGCGCCCCGGCCAGATGGACCACCGCGTCGACTCCGGCGAACAGGTCGGACGCCGGCGCGGCCGGATCCCATGCGCGCACATCGTCCCCGTGCCCGTCGTGCGCGTGCCGGTCGAGCCGGATCACCCGGTGTCCGCCGGTGGTGAGGAAGGCGCACAACGCGGAACCGACCATCCCGGAGGCCCCGGACACCGCGATGACCGACGGCGCGAAACCCCTCTCCCGCGCCGTGTGGTGCGACGAGAGGTCGTCGGCCACCTGCCGGTGGCGATACTCGAATGTCGGGCGCAGCAGTGCTGCGGGCACCGCGGTGTGAACGCGGTCGACCATCACTGTCCGGCCGTCCGGTGCCTCCCGGAAGTCGTGCACGTGGCGCCACGGTCCGGCGAGGGACGGCGGGATGCTTGTCACCCCGTCGACGACGCGCTCGTCGACGAACCGGTGCGGCGGTGAGTAGTCGGACCCGACGTGCTGCGCCTGCCAGCGCAGCCCGCCGGGCAGGCCGAGCACCGCCCGACCGTCCGCGAGCGAGTCGGCTTCGCTCATCGCGTGCATCGGCTGCCACGGCGGCAGCAGCCGACGGAGCGCGCCGGGCCTTCCGAACCAGGCGAACACCTCATCGATCGACGCGTCGACAGTGCTTGTGAACTCGATGCCCATGGACTCCAGCCTGCTCGTGGAAACGGTGGGGCGCCACCTGTGGTGGTTACTTCTTCGCCGGGGGCATGAGCACCTGGTCGATGAGGTAGACGGTCGCGTTGGCGGTGCGGACGCCGCCGCAGATCACGTTCGCGCCGTTCACCTTCAGATCGTCGCCGCTTCCGGTCACCTCGAGAGTGGAGCCTTCAACGGTCTTGTGTTCTCCCGCGACCTTGGACGGTGATGCCTGCCCGCTGACCACGTGGTACGTCAGCAGCGACTTGAGGCCTGCGTCGTCGGTCTTGAGCGCGTCGAGAGTGTCCGCGGGAACCCTCTTGAAGGCGTCGTCGACCGGCGCGAAGACGGTGAACTCGCCGCCGTTGAGGGTGTCGACGAGGTTCACGTCCGGGTTCAGCTTGCCGGACACCGCTGACGTCAACGTGGTCAGCAGAGGGTTGTTCGACGCTGCGACGGCGACCGGTTCGGTGGACATTCCAGTCACCGATCCCGGGCCCGTCGGCACCTTCTCCGCGTAAGCGGCGCAGCCGGGACCGACGAGGTCGGCCGCAGGATCGGCCATCGTCCCCGACGTCGCCATCGCGGTCGACGTCATCGCCGCCGAGTCGGTGGCTTCCGTGGACGAGTCGTCGCTCGAACACGCTGCCATGGTCGCCGTGAGTGCGATCGCGAAGCCCATCGCGGCGATCTTCGCTCCGGTCGTCTGCTTGATGCTCATCGGTTCTCCTATGTCATTGATCCACGGCCCGTCGCCGAGATCAGCTGGTGTGACAGGAGCCATTCGGAACCGCCCGGTGATCGGATGGGTGCGAATTCTCCAACCCATCCGAGACGCCGCCCGTGCCGAATGCCGACCATGTACACAGTCGTGCTCATCGGATTCGTCGGCGGCCTGATCACCGGCATCTCTCCGTGCATCCTCCCCGTCCTCCCCGTGATCTTCTTCTCCGGCGCGCAGAGCTCCCGTGAGACGGCCGATCCCGATTCCGACGCTCCAGACAGCTCTCCGAGGAAGCGTTTCGAGGAGACCTCTCGCCCGTACCGGGTGATAGCGGGGTTGGTGGTCAGTTTCGCGACGGTGACCCTGGTCGGTTCGAGCCTGCTGTCACTGCTCCGACTGCCGCAGGACACGTTCCGGTGGGCGGGCTTGATCGTCCTGACGACCATCGGCGTGGGCCTGATCTTCCCGGCCGTCGAACGGCTGCTCGAGAAACCGTTCTCGCGACTGCCGACGCGACAGGTCGGAGCGAACAAGTCGGGGTTCGGTCTCGGCCTGGCCCTCGGCGTCCTCTACGTGCCGTGTGCAGGGCCGGTCCTGGCTGCCATCGTCGTCGCCGGAGCCACCGGCGAGATCGGACTGCAGACGGTCGCCTTGACCCTGGCGTTCGCGCTCGGCGCCGCTCTCCCACTGCTGGTCTTCGCGCTCGCCGGGCGGCGGATCGTCGAACGTGTGTCGGCGTTCCGACGCCGTCAGCGCGGTATCCGAATCGCGGGCGGCGTGATGATGATCGGACTGGCCGTCGCACTCGTGCTCGATGTCCCGGCTGCTTTGCAGAGAGCCATTCCCGACTACGCAGGGACGTTGCAGGACTCGGTCGGGGGCGCGGACGACTTGACGTCGCGGCTCCAGCTCGGCGGCATAGTCACCGATGAGAATCGAGAGCTGTCCAAATGCGACGACGGCGCCGAGGAGCTTCAGAGCTGTGGCCGGGCGCCCGCGCTGTCCGGGATCAGCGAATGGTTCAATACCCCGGACGGTGCGCCTCTCCAGCTCGACAACCTTCGCGGCAAGGTTGTGCTCATCGACTTCTGGGCGTACTCGTGCATCAACTGCCAGCGATCGATCCCGCACGTCGTGGACTGGTACGACAAGTACCGTGCCAGCGGCCTCGAGGTTATCGGCGTCCACACACCCGAGTACGCGTTCGAGAAAGTCCCGTCCAATGTGTCCGCCGCAGCGCGTCGCCTCGGCATCTCGTACCCGATCGCACTGGACCCGTCGTTCTCGACGTGGACGGCGTATCGGAACAGTTACTGGCCTGCCCAGTACTTGATCGACGCTACCGGCACCGTCCGCCACATCGAGTTCGGCGAGGGCGGCTACGCGACCTCCGAACGTCTCATTCGTGAGCTGCTGACCCAGGCCCGTCCGGGGGTCTCCCTTCCGGACTCGTCCGAGCGGGACGACACCACCCCGACCGACCCGACCACACCGGAGACGTATCTCGGCGTCGGCAAGGTGGTCAACTTCGCGGGCGGCGGGAAGTACGAGGCCGGGACCGGTTCATTCACGGTGCCGGGCGATCAGGCGGCCGACTCGTTCGCGTTGAACGGTCGATGGACGCTCGACTATCAGGGCGCCACCGCGGTGGCCGACTCGTCGATCTCACTGCGCTACCGCGCGAAGAACGTGTTCATCGTCGCCGGCGGCACCGGAACCCTGCGCGTGACCCGCGACGGGGTCACGTCGACGGTCCCGATCGAGGGTCCTCCGACGCTCCACCAGATCGTGTCGACCGCGGGCAGCGACAGCGGCCGGGTCGACGTGTCCGTCCCGGACGGACTGCAGGTGTACTCGTTCACCTACGGCTGATCAGTCGGCCACCGTGTGAGGCAGCTTCACCGACCCAGCGGCGACTTTCGCCGGACGCGACGGCGGCGGGACGACGGGGCCGACGTCGCCGTCGGGTGCGGTGTCGAGGTCGACGAACACGGGCGCATGGTCGCTCGGCTTGGTGCCCTTGCGGGCCTTCCGGTCCACCCACGAGGCCTGGACGCGTTCGGCGATCGGGGCTCCCGCGAGGATCAGGTCGATTCGCATTCCGAGGTCCTTGTGGAACATCCCCGCGCGATAGTCCCAGTAGGTGTAGATGCGCTCGTCGGGCCAGCGGTCGCGCATCACGTCGTGCAGGCCGAGCGCCTCGAGCGCGGCGAGTGCGTCACGTTCGCGCGGAGTCACATGGGTATGGCCGACGAACGCCGACGGGTCGAACGCATCGGTGTCCGTGGGGATGATGTTGTAGTCACCGCAGATCATCGTCGTCTCGGCTTCGTCGGCGATGCTCGCGCGGAGCGCTTCGAGCCAGTTCAGCTTGTACTCGTAGTGATCCGAGTCGACCTCGCGGCCGTTCGGCACGTACAGGGAGTGGACGCGGACGCCCGAACACACCGCGGAGATCGCGCGCCCTTCGGGGGCTCCTGCCGGATCGGGGAAACCGGGCGCACCGGGAAACGCGACGCGCACGTCGTCGAGTCCCACCTTGCTGAGCAGGGCGACACCGTTCCACTGCCCCTGGCCCGCATGTGCGAACTCGTATCCGCGCGAGGCCAACTCGTCACCGAGTTCGGCGGCGAACGCCTCGTCGGACACCTTGGTCTCCTGCAAGCAGACGACATCGGGTTTCCGCTCGTCGAGCCACGGCAACAGCCGAGGCACTCGCTGCTTCACCGAGTTCACATTCCAAGTCGCAACACGCATGCCGACCACCGTAGTCGTCGGTCCGACGGCACCCGTGCACGCGACGTCGAGACCGGCGAACCTTCCACGTCGGGTGTAATCCATGCCACAGTGGACACGTGCCGACCGCCCTGCCACACCGTGACGTGATCGCCGCCTCGTGGCGGCGGGTCCAGTCGTCCGGGTTGCTCCCCGACGACCGACCCGAGCCCGTCCTGTCGGACATCGCGTCCGCCGATCCCCTGCTCGACGCCGCCCGCCCAGTGCTGGCTCGCGCAGCCGAGGTGCTCAGCGGGACGTCCACCGCGCTGCTGCTCGTCGACAGTCAGAGCCGGATGGTGGCACGCGTGTCGTCGGACTCGACGCTCGAACGGAGTCTCGAGGACATCGGGGCGATCGACGGCGCGTCGTTCCACGAAGAGGCGATGGGAACCACTGCACTCGGTACGACCGCCGAAGTCCGGGGCGACGTCATCATCAACAGCGGCGAGCACTACCTGGAGCAGTTCCGGTCTCTGAGCTGCTTCGGCAGACCGATCATCCATCCCGCGACCCGTCGCGTGGCAGGCATCATCTGCATGACTGAGGTCGCCGACCGGATCAACCCGCTGTCAGTCCCACTCGTGCGCGGACTGGTCGACGACATCGCCGACCGACTCCTCAGCCGTTCGCACGCCGAGCACCGCACGGTGATCGCCGCATTCGAACAGGCGTCTGCCCGACGCGACTACGCCGTCGCGGCCGTCGGCGACGATCTCCAACTCACCAACGCTCTGGCTGCGGGGCTGCTCGCCCCTGCCGACTTCGGCACCCTTCGTCTCCTGCTCCACGATCGCCTCACGCCGTCCACGATCACCCTCGTCTCCGGTGCGGTGGCCCAGATAGCGATCGACCGGATTCCCGGTGTAGCGCACGCAGCCGTGTTCCGTCTGCGCCCGGAGGTCGGATCGGCGCCCGCGGTGTCCCTCACAGTGCCAGTCGCCGTCGGGGCGACCACTGCTGTCTGCGGCGAGCCGGGGACAGGCCGATCGACGCGAGCTCGCGCCTGCCTTGCCGACGACCGGGTGACGGTCGTCGACGTGGCCGCGGCCATTCTCGACGGCTCCCCGGTCGACGTGACGGCCGTCCTGCGGCAGGCTCGACTGTCGGGCAACGGGGTGATCTTCGACGACGCGGACCTCCTCGACGACAGGTCGCTGCGGCTCATGCACTCGGCTGTCGCGGCGAACAGCCCTTCCGATCCTCCGATCGTCGTCGTCACCGGACCTGGAGAATCACTCGCCCCGACTGCCGCCGCGCTGACGGCGTGCTGCGGACGACGCATCGTCCTGACTCCACTACGCGAAAGGCTCACCGAACTCGCGGCGCTGGGGCAGGAGGCACTCGCCGGAATAGACCCACGCCTGGACCTCGGATCCGACGCCGCCGATGCACTCGTCTGTCAGGAATGGCCCGGGAATCTCACTGAACTGACCAACGTCCTCCGACGGGCAGCCGACGCGTCGGCTGCCCGCGGCTCACGCACGGTCGCTTCGATCGACCTTCCCGTCGGGTATCGGTCGTCGACTCGCGCGTCGAAGTTGATGGGACTCGAGCAGGCCGAACGTCAGGCGATCGTGGCGGCGCTGGCCGCTGCGGAGGGCAACAAGAGCACTGCGGCAAGAGCTCTCGGCATCAGCAGGACAACGCTGTACGCCCGCATCCGGGCGCTCGGAATAATCGGCTGACCTGCACTGATCATCCGTTTTGGCCGTCATTCGAGCACCTGTCCAGAGGTGGTGTTCAGTTTCCGTACACGGCGGGCGCTCGACCTCATGCGAGAAATGATGTGCGTCACAGTGGCGCGCTTCACACACTCTCGCCAGGAGGTCTCCGATGACCACGACCACGATTCCGGGACTGCTTCCCGCCGTCGCCGACTTCGTCTCCACTGACCGAAAGATGCTGATCGGCGGCCAGTGGGTCGACGCGGCGTCCGGACGCACGTTCGCCACCAACGATCCGGCCACCGGCCGCGTCATCACCAACGTCGCCCAGGGCGAGGCCGCCGACGTCGACCGTGCCGTCGCGGCGGCCCGCGCAGCGTACGAGGGGCCGTGGTCGCGGATGAAGCCGAACGAGCGTGAGCGTCTCATCTGGCGGGTCGGCGACATCCTCTCCGAGCGAGCCGAGATCTTCGGGCAGCTCGAGGCGCTCGACAACGGCAAGTCCGTGGCCATCGCCACTGCTGTCGATGTCGGATGGTCGGCGGACGTGTGGCGGTACAACGCAGGCCTGGCCACCAAGATCACCGGATCGTCGGTCACGCCGTCGATGCCGTTCGCTCCCGACCAGCAGTTCCACGCCTACACCCGACGCGAGTCGATCGGCGTCTGCGGCCAGATCATCCCGTGGAACTTCCCCATCCTGATGGCGACGTGGAAGTTGGCGCCGGCACTCGCCGCGGGCAACACCGTTGTGCTCAAGCCTGCCGAGCAGACGCCGCTCAGCGCACTGCTGCTCGGCGAGGTGTTCGAGGAGGCCGGATTCCCGCCCGGCGTCGTCAACATCGTGCCCGGCTTCGGTGACGCCGGCGCCGCACTGTCCGCGCACATGGACGTCGACAAGGTCGCGTTCACCGGTTCCACCGAGGTCGGAAAGAAGATCGTTCACGCAGCCACCGGAAACCTCAAGAAGGTCACTCTCGAACTCGGCGGCAAGAGCCCGAACATCGTGTACAACGACGCCGATCTGGACGCCGCCGTCGCGGGTTCGGTCGCCGCGTGGATGTTCAACCACGGTCAGTGCTGCGTCGCGGGCACCCGCATGTTCGTGCAGCGGGACATCTTCGACGACTTCACGCAGGCCGTCGCGAACGCAGCCTCGCAGGCGAAGATCGGTCCGGGGCTCGACCCGACGACCGAGCTGGGGCCGTTGGTGTCACAGGAGCAGTTCGATCGTGTAAGCGGCTACATCCAGCAGGGTCTCGCCGACGGCGCCCGGGCGCTGACCGGCGGCGGCCGGTGGGGCGATGAGGGCTACTTCGTCGAACCCACCGTGTTCGTCGACGTGAAGCCCGAGTTCTCGATCGTCGAAGAGGAGATCTTCGGCCCCGTGGTGGTCGCGCTGCCGTTCGACGACGAAGAGGACGTCGCTCGCGCGGCCAATGACTCGATCTACGGTCTCGCCGCAGGCATCTGGACCAAGGACGTCTCGAAGGCCCACCGCACGGCCGCCAAACTGCAGGCCGGCTCGGTCTGGGTGAACCAGTACAACGGCTTCGACACCGCCCTGCCGTTCGGCGGTTTCAAGCAGTCCGGCTGGGGCCGCGAACTCGGCGACTCCGCCGTCGATCACTACACGCAGACCAAGTCCGTCAACATCGCGCTCTGACCCCACCCCCACCACCAAGAAGGACTCCCCATGAAGACCAAGGCAGCTGTACTCCTCGAAGCAGGCAAGCCGTTCGAGATCATGGAACTCGAACTCGACGGCCCCGGCCCGGGCGAAGTGCTGATCAAGTACACGGCCGCGGGCCTGTGCCACTCGGATCTGCACCTCACCGACGGCGACCTCCCGCCCCGCTACCCGATCGTCGGAGGCCACGAGGGCTCGGGAATCATCCAGGAGGTGGGCCCCGGTGTCACGAAGGTCAAGGCGGGCGACCACGTGGTGTGCAGCTTCATCCCGAACTGCGGCACCTGCCGCTACTGTTCGACGGGCCGCCAGAACCTCTGTGACATGGGCGCCACCATCCTGGAGGGATCGATGCCAGACGGCACGTTCCGGTTCCACGGCCACGGCGTCGACTTCGGCGCGATGTGCATGCTGGGCACGTTCTCCGAGTACGCGACGATCTCGCAGCACTCGGTGGTCAAGGTGGACGACTGGCTTCCGCTGGAGACCGCCGTTCTGGTGGGCTGCGGCGTCCCCTCCGGCTGGGGTACCGCGGTCAACGCGGGCAACCTCCGCGCGGGCGACACCGCCGTGATCTACGGCATCGGCGGCCTCGGCATCAACGCCGTTCAGGGTGCCGTCGCTGCAGGCTGCAAGTATGTCGTCGCCGTCGACCCGATCGCGATGAAGCGCGACCAGGCGCTCAAGTTCGGCGCGACCCACGCCTTCGCGACCGCGGAAGAGGCGCAGGAGAAGGTCACCGAACTCACGTGGGGCCAGGGCGCCGACGCCGCACTCATCCTCGTCGGCACCGTCGACGTGCCGGTGGTTCAAGCCGCGACCGCGGTGATCGGCAAGGGCGGACGAGTCGTGATCACCGGCCTGGCCGACCCGACCAAGCTCACCGTCCAGGTGTCGGGCACCGACCTGACCCTGAATCAGAAGACGATCATGGGTTCGCTGTTCGGTTCGATGAACCCGCAGTACGACATCGTCCGCCTCCTTCGCCTGTACGACGCGGGAGAGCTCAAGCTCGACGAGTTGGTCACCAAGCGCTACTCACTCGAAGACGTCAACCAGGGATACGAGGACCTTCGCAACGGTCTGAACGTCCGCGGCGTCATCGACCACGCGTCCTAGACCAGAAACCGAGTGAGCGGGCGCCGCTGATCGTCCGATCGGCGGCACCCGCTCTCGCGGTTGCGGGTTCAGAAACGGTGCGACCGACTTACAAAACGGTGAAGGTCGGCATCCGGCGGCGCGTCGCGCAGTCTCTCACTCGCCACGACCATCCGATCGAACAGCGGCAGCCTTGTCGATGCCGCGACGACAGGCGTGTTGTCGACGCACCGCATCAGGAACGGCACATCCGAACGCGTCGTTTCGACGACTCGATCGTCGAGTGGGTGACCGGGAGGCTCATGTGCTCGACGCTAGCCGCCTGAGCCGCGACTGTCGACCGTTTGACCGACAACGTGTGTCGTGGGCACGAGATCCGCTGAGATCCAGGCGATGAGATCACGGCTGCCCCGCGGGCCCCAGTCCCGTGCCTCAACTTCACAAACGTGCCTCAACGTGACTGACCAGCCTGAGCTCAGGCTGGTCAGTGATGTTGAGGCACGTTTCCTGAGCTGAAGCACGAACTCCCCTGCTTCATCTCTCACTCACCTGCTTCATTGTGTCTTCCCTGCCTGAGCTCAGGCAGGGAAGACGAGTTGAGGCAGGGGCGTGCGATATGAGGCAGGGTTGCGCGCCGGGATCACGCACCGCACTCCATGGCATATCCGAATCGCTGCTGATTGCACCACGTGGCGAAACCACTGAGGTTCATGAACACGGTTCCGTCTCTTGTCGAACGCACGAGGCCGCCGGTGTAGGCGCGCCCGCTGCGCATCGGAACGCCTGCGCCCCAGGTCTGAACCCGCTTGTTGAGTCGCACGCGGATACGGTTCCCGTTCGAATACGTCCCCCACGAGACGAGATGCTTCGCACCGTTCGACGCGCCGGAGAACACAGTCATGTAGCCCCAGCCGTTCCTGTTCAGCGACATCTTTCGCGTGTGCCCGACCCACACGCCGGTGAACTTGGCGCCCGCCGGACCCACGTTCTTCGCCTGATGCTGTCCAATCGGCACAGTGGGCGACGCCTCGGCGGTTCCCGGCGCGATCAACATCGCAACAGCTGCTACAGAACCCAGCAGCGCGATCATGAACTTTCTGTACTTCATCTGACATACCTCCGGCTCGATTGGAAGCTCAGACTAGATCGCCCGACTCGACGCGTGGGCGTCTCGATTCCACAGTTCGGACCAACCTCGAGCGAATTGCATCGAACAGATCACACGCTCAGTCGGTCAGCGTCAGTGCTGTGGTCAGCTGCTCGGTCCAGGTGTCGACCACTTGGGCGCGGCGTTTGGAGTCGTCGGTGAGAGTGTCGGCCAGCCCAAGACCTCGCGCGAGGTCGAGGGTGGCCTGGGCGAGTCGGAAGGCGCGCGGATCGGTTCCATCGGGGTCGAAACCGTTGAGCGTCATCCGGTGCGCGGCACGCGCGAACTTCGCTTCCAATGGTGTGATCTGTTCACGAAGCAATTCGTCGGACGCCGCAGCTGCCCACACCTGCAGGGCGGCTTTGAACTCGCGACCGGTGTAGATGTCGACGGCGCGGTCGACGACGAGCCGGATCCGTTCGGGCCCAGCCGGCAGTTCGGCGCGGGACTCCGCCATCGAGGTGAGCTGCGTGAACATCTCCTCCAGCGCCGCGGTGATCAACGCTTCCTTTGTCGGGAAGTGATGCTGCGCAGCCCCGCGCGACACCCCGGCCTCCTCAGCGACCCGCGCGACCGTGGCCGACGCCCACCCGTGCTCGGCGAGGATGTCGAGGGTCGAGGACAGGAGCCGCTCCCGGGTGATCCGGGAGCGGTCCTGCTGTGGTTCCCGCGACGGCTGGGTCACGACGAACTCGCGTCCCACGCGGCTTTCCGCTTGGTCAGGAACGCCGTCATCCCCTCGCGCGCCTCGTCGGAGGCGAACAGCGCCGCCGACTCAGATGCCCGCGCGGATGCGCTCTCGCGGAAGTCTGCGAGGAGCGCGGCCGTTGTGAGA
Source organism: Gordonia malaquae NBRC 108250 (assembly GCF_000344135.1). Taxonomy (GTDB): domain Bacteria; phylum Actinomycetota; class Actinomycetes; order Mycobacteriales; family Mycobacteriaceae; genus Gordonia; species Gordonia malaquae. Next base: position 261,758 of record NZ_BAOP01000002.1, read on the forward strand.
CGCTTCGACGCCGCCAGCCCCTGCGGCGACGCCTTTCGGATGCCCTCGCAGATCGCGTGCAGTTCGTCCGACACCTCGTCGGTTGATCCGAGGGCCTTGCTGACCAGGCCGAACGACTCCGCCTGCTGCGGGGTGAACGTCTCACCGGTCAAGAAGTAACGTCCAGCCGCACGCGACGTCATCTTCGGCAGCAGCACGATCGAGATCATCGACGGCGCGAGACCCAGCCGCGACTCGGTGAGCGCGAAGGTGGCAGCAGGACCGGCGAGCGCGATGTCGGCCGCTCCGAGGAGTCCGAACCCGCCTGCACGAACGTGCCCGTTCACAACGGCGATCACCGGTTTGGTGATCTCGAGCATCGCGCTCATCAAACCGATCATCGCCTCGGCGCCTTCGGCTGTGGCCTCCTCGGGACTGAGTCCCCGACCCAGTGCCTCGCGCAGGTCGCCTCCCGCGCAGAACGTTCCACCCGTGTGGGTGAGCACAACCGCGCGAATGTCCTCGTCTGCGGCAGCATCGGCCAAGGCCGACCGCAGTTGGGACACGAGCACCGAGCTCAACGCGTTCCGATTGCCTGGCGAGTCGAGGGTGATCACGGCGACCGCCGCGTCCACCTCGCTCCGGACCAGAATGTCGTCGGCCATCTCAGTACGACTTCGGGAGACCGAGGCAGGTCTGCGAGACGAAGTTGAGGATCATCTCGCGGCTCACCGGCGCGATCCGCGTCAGTCGAGACAGCGGAAGCATCGCGGCGAGGCCGTACTCGACTGTCAGCCCGTTTCCGCCGAGCGTCTGCACTGCCTGATCGACGATCTTCGCGGTCGCCTCGCCTGCGGCGTACTTCGCCATGTTGGCCGGCACCGCCGCCCCCCAGTCGTCGCCCGCGTCGTACAGCGTCGCGGCCTTCTGCATCATCAGCTTCGCCATCTCGAGCTCGATCTTGCCCTGCGCGAGCGGGTGGGCGATCGCCTGGTGCGCGCCGATCGGCGTCTTCCAGACGCTCCGCTCGTTGGCGTACTCGACGGCACGTTCGAGTGCGTAGCGCCCCATGCCGACGGCCGACGCCGACGCCATGATTCGCTCCGGGTTGAGGCCCGCGAACAGCTGCGACAGCGCGGCGTCCTCGGAACCGACAAGAGCGTCAGACGGCAGACGGACATCGTCGAGGAAGAGGGTGAACTGCTTCTCCGGGTTGATGATGTCCATCTCGATCACCTGGGCTTCGAAGCCGGGTGCGTCGGTCGGCACGATGAACAGCGCCGGCTTGAGGCGACCCGTCTTCGAGTCCTCGGTACGGGCGACGATCAGGACTGCTTCGGCCTGGTCGACACCGGAGATGAACACCTTCCGACCGGACAGCAGCCACTCGTCCCCGTCGCGCCGGGCTGTTGTCGTGATCTGATGCGAGTTGGAGCCGGCATCGGGTTCGGTGATGCCGAACGCCATGGTGATCGAGCCGTCTGCCAGTCCCGGGATCCACTTCTGCTTCTGCTCGTCGGTGCCGAACCGAGCGATGATGTTGCCGCAGATCGCAGGCGACACGACCATCATCAACAGGCCGCTGCCACCGGCCGCCATCTCCTCCATGACGATCGCGAGCTCGTACATGCCCGCACCGCCGCCGCCGTACTCCTCCGGCAGGTTGACGCCGATGAAGCCGAGCTCGCCTGCCTCCTTCCAGAGTTCGTCAGTCTTGCGACCGGCACGCGCACAGTCGATGAAGTACTGGTGGTCGTACTTCTTGACCAACCCGGCAACAGCCTCTCGCAGGGCAGCGCGTTCTTCTGTCTCGATAAAGCTCATGGGTGTTGTTCCCCTACTCTTCAGTCGTCGGATTCGGACGAGATCACGGCGAGCACATCGCCGACGGACAGTTGGCGGCCCACTTCCACCGCGAGCACCGACACGATGCCGTCGGCGGGTGCACTGATGGTGTGCTCCATCTTCATGGCCTCGAGCCACAGCAGCGGTTGCCCCGCGGTGACACGATCACCCTCGCCGACCGCAACACGGATCACGGCGCCGGGCATCGGGGCGAGCAGTGATCCCGGGCGCTCCTGCGCGGCCGGGTCGACGTAGCGCGGGACCCGCGTCAACGACACCGAAGCTCCGGGCCAGTCGACGTGCACCGCGTCTCCGACAACGGTGACCCGGTACCGGCGCGTCACGCCCGCCGTTGACAGGACTACCTCGGTCGGAGCGATCGATACGACGGCGGTGTCGGCGAGATCGGGGACCTCTGTTGTGGTCCGCCCGATCCGATACCGTGCGACGATCTCGTCGCCCGCAGCGGTCGTGTAGCTCTTCGACTGGAAGTCGGAGGCGATGTTGCGCCATCCCGACGGGAGCGAACCGAGCATGCGGGCCGACGAACGGTTGGCAGCCGACTGAGCGAGAGCAGCTGCCACGGCGGCGACTCGCGTGGCGTCGTCGGAGGCCAGCGGTGCGGACAGGACGTCGAGCCCGACGGTGTCGAGGTACGCGGTGTCGGTCTCGCCGGACAGGAACGTCTCGTCGCGCAGAGTGTTGACGAGCATGTCGCGGTTGGTGACGAGGCCGTGGATCTTCGCGTCCGACAGTGCCCTCGCGAGGATGGCCGCCGCGCGATCGCGGGTTGGCGCGAACGAGATGACCTTGGCGAGCATCGGATCGTAGAACGTCGAGATCTCACTGCCGTCGGCGATGCCGGAGTCCACACGCACGCCGGACCGGTCGAGGAGTTCAAAACGGGCGTCGGCGGGCAGGTCGATCGTGGTGATCGTGCCCGACTGCGGCTGCCAATCGTTCGCCGGGTCCTCCGCGTAGAGACGGACCTCGATGGAGTGGCCCGATGTGGTCGGCTCCTGCGCAGGCAGCGCTTCGCCCTCGGCGACGCGGATCTGCCATTCGACGAGGTCGGTGCCGGTGGTCAGTTCAGTGACCGGATGCTCCACCTGCAACCGAGTATTCGTCTCCAGGAAGAAGAACTTCCCGTTCTCATCGGCGAGGAACTCCACCGTGCCCGCACCTCGGTAGCCGATGGACTCGACGGCCGTGCGCGCCGCGGCGTACAGGCGCTCCCGCATGTCGCCGCCGATCCGCTCGACGAGGGGTGCAGGCGCCTCCTCCACCACCTTCTGGTGACGACGCTGGATGGAGCATTCACGCTCGCCGACCGCCCAGACCGTGCCGTGCGCGTCGGCCATCACCTGGACTTCGATGTGGTGCCCACGCTCGATGTACGGCTCGCAGAACACTGTCGGGTCGCCGAATGCCGATTCGGCTTCTCGGCGTGCGCCGGCGACCTGGTCGGCGAGTTCGGACAGGTCGCGGACGACACGCATTCCGCGTCCGCCGCCGCCCGCGGAGGCCTTGATGAGCAGCGGAAGATCGTCGGCGGTGACGTTCTCCGGGTCGATGTCGGTCAGCACGGGGACTCCCGCGGCCGCCATCAGTTCTTTGGCGTTCACCTTGGACCCCATCGCAGTGATCGCGCCCGCGGGCGGACCGATCCAGGTGAGCCCGGCGGCGACGACTGCCTCGGCGAACTCGGCGTTCTCCGACAGGAATCCGTAGCCGGGGTGGATCGCGTCGGCGCCCGCCGCCTGCGCGGCGGCGATGATCTGCTCCGACCGCAGATAGGTCTCGGCCGATGTCGAGCCCGGCAGGTGAACGGCGGCGTCGGCCTGCCGGACGTGCGGGGCGTCGGCGTCGGGATCGGAGTAGACGGCCACGGTCCGCAGGCCGAGCGCCTTCGCGGTGGTGAACACGCGGCACGCGATCTCACCGCGGTTCGCGACGAGGACTGACGTGATCGGCGTGGGGGTGATCGGGTTGGTCATCTGATGCCTCACATCCGGAAGACGCCGAAGTTGCTGGTGCCCTCGACCGGGGCGGTAGCAATGGCGGACAGGGTCTGGCCGAGAATCGTTCGGGTGTCGCGCGGGTCGATCACACCGTCGTCGTAGAGCATTCCGGACAGGAACGTCGGGACCGACTCGATCTCGATCTGAGCTTCGATCATGGCGCGCATGCCTGCGTCCGCCTCTTCGTCGACGACGCCGCCGCGGGCCTCGGTGGCCGCACGGGAGACGATCGAGATGACACCCGCGAGCTGTGCCGCGCCCATGACGGCACTCTTGGCGCTCGGCCACGCGAACAGGAACCGCGGATCGTAGGCGCGGCCGCACATGCCGTAGTGGCCTGCGCCGTAGCTGGCGCCCATCAGGATCGAGATGTGCGGGACCGTCGAGTTCGACACCGCGTTGATCATCATCGCGCCGTGCTTGATGATGCCGCCCTGTTCGTACTCCTTGCCCACCATGTAGCCGGTGGTGTTGTGCAGGAAGAGCAGCGGAGTGTCACTGCGGTTGGCGAGTTGGATGAACTGAGTCGCCTTCTGAGCTTCCTGGGAGAAGAGGACTCCCTGTGCGTTGGCGAGGATGCCGACCGGGTACCCGTGGACGGTGGCCCACCCGGTCACCAGCGATGTGCCGTACTCGGGTTTGAACTCGTCGAAGTCGCTTCCGTCGACGATGCGCGCGATCACCTCGTGCGGATCGAACGGGATCTTGAGGTCCGACGGAACGATGCCCAAGAGATCCTCGGCGTCGTACTGGGGCTCGACGACCGCTGAGGGCGTCGGTCCCTGCTTGCGCCAATTGAGGCGTGCGACGATCCGACGTCCGATGCGGACCGCGTCCTGCTCGTCGGCGGCGAGGTAGTCGCCGAGACCCGACACCCGAGCGTGCATCTTGGCGCCGCCGAGTTCTTCGTCGTCGCTCTCCTCGCCGGTTGCCATCTTGACCAGCGGCGGACCTCCGAGGAACACCTTCGAGCGATCGTCGATCATCACGACGTGATCACTCATGCCGGGGATGTACGCGCCGCCGGCCGTCGAATTGCCGAAGACGAGGGCGATCGTCGGGATGCCTGCCGCCGACAGTCGGGTGAGGTCGCGGAACATGCGTCCGCCGGGGACGAACACTTCCTTCTGCGTCGGGAGATCGGCGCCTCCGGACTCGACCATCGAGATCACCGGCAGACGGTTCTGCATCGCGATGTCGTTGGCGCGCAGCACCTTGCGCAGAGTCCACGGGTTCGACGTGCCGCCCTTGACCGTCGGGTCGTTCGCGACGACCAGGCACTCGACACCCTCGACCACGCCGATGCCGACCACGACGGAGGCGCCGACGGTGAACTGCGATCCGTGTGCGGCGAGCGCACACAGTTCGAGGAACGGCGAGTCCTCGTCGATCAGCAGCTCGATACGCTCACGCGCCGTCAGCTTCCCGCGCTTGCGGTGTCGCTCCACGTACTTCTCACCACCGCCGACGAGCACCTTGCGGAACTCGACGTCGAGTTCGGCGAGTTTGGCGTTCATCGCCTCGACGTTCGCGACGAACTCGTCGGACGTGGTGTCGATCTTGCTTCTCAGAACAGTCATCGTGTGCCCTTTCCCTTCGCTCGTGCGGTCGTGCTCATCCCTGGTACCCCAGCACCTTGGCCGCGAGACCCGTGAGGATCTCGTTGGTTCCGCCGCCGATTCCGATGATGCGGATGTCGCGGTACTGGCGCTCGATCTCCGACTCCCGCATGTAGCCCATGCCGCCGTGCAGCTGGACCCCCTTGTCGATGACCCATTCGGCTGCTTCGACGGCGGTGTTCTTGGCGAAGCAGATCTCCGCGAGCATCGGATCGCCGTTCATCATGTGCCGGTCGACGACAGACCGCGTGTAGGTGCGTGCGACGTCGACCTTGCGGGCCATCTCGGTGACCGTGTCCTGCACCGACTGGCGCTTGATCAACGGCTTGCCGAACGTGTCGCGGTTGCGTACCCATTCCAGGGTCAGGTCCAGCGACCGCTGGGCCTGCGCGTACGCCTGCACGGCGAGCGCGGCCCGCTCGGACACGAAGGCCTGCGCGATCTGCGCGAAGCCCGAGTTCTCCGGGCCGATGAGGTTCTCCACCGGCACCCGACAGTCGACGAACGACAGTTCGCCGGTGTCGGACGCCAACCACCCCATCTTCTCGAGCTTGCGGTCGACGTTGAAGCCGGGTGTCCCCTTCTCGATCACGAGGAGGGACACGCCTGCCGCGCCGTCTCCGCCGGTGCGGACTGCGGCCACGATGTGGTCGGCGCGCACCGCCGAGGTGATGAACGTCTTGGCGCCGTTGACGATGAAGTGGTCGCCGTCGCGCTTCGCCGTGGTGCGCAGGTGGCCGACGTCGCTGCCGCCGCTGGGCTCGGTGATCGCGAGGCTGCTGATCTTGTCGCCGGCGAGGACCGGCGCGACCCACTTCGCGATCTGTTCCGGGGTCCCGTTGTTCGCGATGTGCGGCGTGGAGATGCCGCACGTGAACAGGCTCGCGAACACACCGCCGGACACACCGCGGTAGTGCAGTTCCTCGCAGACGATGAGCGCGTCGATCCCGTCGCCGCCGCTTCCGCCCTTCTCCTCGGGTGTGCCGAGACCGAGGAGGCCGAGCTCACCCGCCTGCTTGTGGAGTTCTCGCGGGATCAGTCCGTCGCGTTCCCACTGGTCCTGGAACGGCAGGATGTGTTTGGTCGCGAAGTCTGCGGCCAGACTGCGCAGGTCACGACGTTGTTCGGAATCCCAAATGTCACTGGGAATGGGCATGAATTTCCTCTCCCGCTCCACGAGCGAGCTTGTTCCTGCTCCTTGAGGCGAGCTTCTGTCGTGCTCCTTGAGCGAGCGTCTTCCCCGCTCCTTGAGTGAGCTTGCGAGTCGAAAGGTCAGCGACCGAACCGCTCAGGCACGTCGACGACGCGGGAGCGGAGCCATTCGCCGAGCCCCTTGGCCTGTGGGTCGAAGCGGACGTTCTCGGCGACACCGCGCCCGAGGACGCCTTCGATGACGAAGTTGAGGGCGCGAATCTTGGGCAGTCGGTATCGATGGACGGTCAGGGCCGCGATCTCCGGGAGGAGTTCCTTGATCCGGTCCACGGTGAGCGTCTGATCGAGCCAGGCGAACTCGTCGTCCGACCTGACCCAGACCCCGATGTTCGCGCTCCCGCCCTTGTCGCCGCTCCGCGCGCCGACGATCTCACCGATCGGAGCACGTCGGGTCGGGCCCCAGTCGCCGATCGGTCCGGAGTCGGGCACGCTCACGTCACGCGTCGGTTCGGTCCGCATTGGCGACGGTTCGATGAGGACGGAGACTCCGTCCGGCTGGGTCACCCGATGCTCCACCACGCCTGCGTCGACGTAGCCGGGGACGAACACGCCGTACGGTGCGCCGTTCCCGGGCGGGGCGGTGAGGGTGAAGCCCGGGTAACTGGCCAACGCCAGTTCAACGGCGGTCGCGCTGAAGGCGCGGCCGACTGCGTTCGGGTCGGTGTCGCGAGCGACGCACCGGAGCAGGGCACTGGCCTGCTCCTCGGTGTCTGCGTCCGGCCGGTCCAGGCGAGACAGTTCCCAGGTGAGTTCGGCGGGCGAGGTCGGCAGGGCGGCTTCGAACTGCTCCTGGAACAGCGCTGCCTTGTCTTCGATGTCTAGCCCGGTGAGGACCACGTCGATCTGGTTGCGGATGCCTGCGAGGTGATTCAGCGACACCTTCAGCTCTGACGGCGGGGCCTCGCCCCGGATGCCGCTGACGCCGACGCGGTCGGGCCCTTCTTGCGTCACCTCGATGGTGTCCAGGAGTGCGGTCGCATCGGGGTTGTAGTACCGCGGGCCTTGGATCTCGTACAGCAGCTGCGCCGTGACGGTCCCGACGGTGACCGCCCCACCGGTTCCTTCGTGCTTGGTGATGACCGACGACCCGTCGGCGGCCACCTCCGCGATCGGGAATCCGAGGCGGCCCATCGGGATCTCCTTGAAGAAGGAGTAATTGCCGCCGGTGGCCTGGGTGCCGCATTCAATGATGTGGCCGGCCACGATCGCACCCGCGATCGCGTCGAGGTCCTTGTAGCCCCACCCGAAGGCCGAGGCCGCAGCTCCCACGGTGAGCGACGCGTCCGTCACCCGGCCGGTGACCACAACGTCGGCACCACGATCGAGAGCGGACTTGATCCCGAACCCACCGAGGTAGGCGTTGGCCGTGATCGGGGTTCCGAGACCGAGTTCAGCCGCGCGCGGCTGCAGGTCGTCGCCGTTGACGAAGGCGATCTGTGCATCCACGCTCAGCTTCTCCGACAGCTCACGAAGCGCGACGGCGAGGCCGTGCGGGTTGAGTCCGCCAGCGTTGACGACGATCTTGACACCCTTGTCGACGGCCAGTCCGAGGCTCGTCTCCATCTGCCGAAGGAAGGTCTTGGCGTATCCGCGCGACGGGTCCTTGAGACGGTCGCGACCGAGGATCAGCATCGTGAGCTCGGCGAGGTAGTCGCCGGTCAGATAGTCGAGGTGACCGCCTTCGAGCATCTCGTGCACGGCGGTGAGCCGGTCGCCGTAGAAACCGGACGCGTTGCCGATGCGGACGGCGTTCGTCATGTCAGTTGCCTTCCGTGGAGGGTGCGCGGCCGGTTCCGGGCGGACCGGCGAAGCATTGAGCGATGCGCGACCAGGCGCGCGCATCGTCGCCGATCAGTTCGAGATCGAGGTCGGCCACCGCACGCCTCTGGGTGACCAGTTCGCAGAAGTCCACGGCGCTGCCGCGCACGATGTTCGATGCGTCCTCAGGGCCCCACGTCCAGACCGCGCCGCTGGGACCGGTCAGTTCGTAGCGGAACGGTTCGGCGGGCGCGTTCTGTCCGTTCACCATGTACGCGAAGTCGCGGGTGCGGACACCGATGTGCGCGACGTTCCGTATCCGGTCGGTCGGCGTGCGCTGGACACCGAGAGCGTCGGCGACGTCGAGTCCGTGCGCCCACGTCTCCATGATGCGCGCCGTCATCATCGACGGCGCTGACATCGGAGGACCGAACCACGGGAGCTTCACCCCGTCTTCGACGGCTGCGAGCGCGATCAGCAACTGCTCGCGAGTGCGTCGCCAGTCGGCGAGGAGTTCAGCTGGAGTCCGCTGCGCCTCTGCCTCCGCCGCAGCGTCGACGAAGCCGAGCGGATCCTGACCTGCTTCAGCGAGCTGCGCCGCGAACTCGTCCGGATCAGTGGCCGCCAGCAACGAGACGCGATCAGTCCACACGACGTGCCCGATCTGATGAGCGATGGTCCATCCCTCCGCGGGCGTGAGCGTGGCCCACTGGTCGTCGGTCAGTTCCGCGACCAGACCGTCCAACGACTCGTATTCGTCCCGCAGGTCCTCTGCAATCGACATGCGTCGAGCGTCACACAGCCGCCACAATAAATCAAGCACGCCTGATTGTTTCTTCACCGAGTAAGCGTTCGCTCAGGAATGTGCTAAACACGAGCCATGACCTTCACGCCCACAGACGCTTTCCACGCCTTCGCCGTCGGGCGTGAAGACGACAGTCCGATGGTCCAGATGACGCAGGCCCTCGGCACGCGGATGACCGACCACCGCGGCCTCATTGACCTGCCCGCTCTCGCGGTGCTGTTCGACGACCTCGGCGGCTACCCGTTCTGGGTCGCCGACCAGAGCGCCACCACGATGCAGGCACGACTGTCCATGTCGATGCTCGACCGACCCGACGTGACCGAGCGGCTGACCGCAGTCGCCGATCTGCGCCTGCACAACAAGCTGTACGGGTCGACGACCGTCGACATCACCGGCGACGCCGGACGACTTCTGTGCATCGGCAATGCCCGCAACGTGCGCGTTCAGCGGGAGTTGGTCGTCGCGGGCGACGGCGTCCCTCACCTGCCGGCACCCGTGACGCCGAACGAGGCGGCGATCGTCGGCGCACCCGACCCCGACCTGTCCGGACGCGCCGTCATCGACCGGATCGTGGCAGGAGACGCGCCGATCGGTCCACTCAGCGAGTTGCTCAACGGGTCGATCACCGCGGTCGCCGATGACGGCCTGACGTTCAGCTGCGTCGGCGAGCAGTGGATGGGCAACGTGATGGGCACCATGCACGGCGGAGTCATCGGCGCGATAGTCGCACAGGGCTGCTCATTCGCCGCCCAGTCCGCGATGCGGCCGGGCGGCCAGTATCAACTCGTCGACTTCACCGTCGCCTTCCTTCGCTCACCAGAGGTCGACGGACGGAGCGTTCACGTCCGCGCCACGCCGGTCAAGCTCGGCCGAAGGCTCTCGATCTTCGACGCCGAACTCCGCGACGACGAGGGGACACTCCTGGCCCGTGCCACCGCGGACGTCCGCTTCGACCTCTGAGCGAGAATCACTCTCCCTGCAGCACCTTCTGGAAACGGCGCATGCCGCGGATCCAGCGGTCGTAGTCCGAACCCTTGTGGCGGTACATCTCGAGCACCTCGGCGTGCGGAAGGATCAGGAACCGCTCCTCGTCCATCGCGGCGAGCACGGCGTCGGCGACGTCGGCGGGTTCGAGGACCGCGCCGGCCGACGTGACTGCCTTGGCCGCGGTTGTCGACAGCGCCGCGTCGTCGGTGAGGAGTTTCGTGTTGACGCCCATCGGGCACAGGCAGCTGACTCGGACGCCTTGATCGCCGTACGTGACCGACAGCCATTCGGCGAACCCGACGGCGGCGTGCTTGGTGACCGCGTACGGAGCCGAGCCGATCTGGGTGAGCAGACCCGCCGCCGAGGCCGTGCTGACGAAGTAGCCCTCGCCGCGCTCCACCCACCCGGGGACCAGCAGCTGCGCCGCACGGATGTGGCCGCGCAGATTCACGTCGATCACCAGGTCCCACACGGCGTCGTCCTGCTCGAGTCCGTCGCCCGCCCCGATCCCCGCGTTGGCGAAGTAGAGGTCCACGGGCCCGAATCGCTCTTCGGCACGGGCGATGACATCGGCGATGTCGGCCGCCGAGGATGCATCGGCACGCACGGCGACGGCGGCGCCCGGAGCCTGGGACTCGATCCCGGCGATCACCTCGCCCATGCCGACCTCGTCGAGGTCGGAGAGGACGACTCGCGCTCCGTCGGCGACGAGCCTCCGGGCGATGGCGGCACCGATTCCGCTGCCCGCTCCGGTGACGACGGCGACTTTGCCCGAGACCTTCATAACTCCTCCTCCAACGACTGATCCGATGACCGACCGCTCACTCGGCAGCCGTTCCCGCAGCGTGCCACATTCGATCAGCGCAGGTCAATGGCTACAAAACCAATCCTTGACAAACGCGTCAACCGTCTGACTAGATATATGCACCAGCATAGAAACTATGCGTATGCATATTCCACTAGTTGCTCTATCCCAGGAGTCACCATGCCCGAGGCCGTCATCGTTTCCATCGCCCGCTCCCCCATCGGCCGCGCCATGAAGGGATCACTCGTCGGGATGCGGCCCGACGATCTGGCCGCCCAGATGGTGCAGGCCGCACTCGACAAGGTCCCGTCCCTCGACCCGAACGACGTCAATGACCTCATTCTCGGATGCGGCCTCCCCGGCGGCGAGCAGGGTTTCAACTTGGGCCGCAACGTCGCCATCGAACTGGGCTACGACTCCATCCCCGGCACCACCGTCACGCGCTACTGCTCGTCGTCACTCCAGACCACACGAATGGCGATGCACGCGATCAAGGCAGGCGAAGGCGACGTGTTCATCTCGGCAGGCGTCGAGACGGTGTCGCGTTTCGTGAAGGGCAACTCCGACTCCCTCCCCGACACCCAGAATCCGCTCTACGACGACGCGCAAGCCCACACCAAGGAACTCGCCGCGGGCGGCCAGGAGTGGACCGATCCGCGCGAGTCTGGCAACGTCCCCGACGCATACATCGCAATGGGCCAGACGGCCGAGAACGTCGCCCAGATCACCGGGATCACCCGTGAAGAGCAGGACCGCTGGGCGGTCCGCTCGCAGAACCGGGCCGAAGCGGCGATTGCGGCAGGATTCTTCGATCGGGAGATCACGCCGGTGACGCTGCCCGACGGCACCGTCGTCTCCACCGACGACGGCCCGCGCGCAGGCACGACATACGAAGGCATCAGCGGACTCAAGCCCGTCTTCCGCCCGGACGGCACGGTCACCGCAGGCAACGCCTGTCCGCTGAACGACGGCGCTGCCGCACTCGTGATCATGTCGGACACGAAGGCGAAGGAACTCGGCCTGACGCCATTGGCGCGCATCGTGTCGACCGGCGTGTCCGGCCTGTCGCCGGAGATCATGGGCCTCGGCCCGATCGAGGCGTCCAAGCGCGCCCTTGCGATCGCAGGGCTCGGCATCGACGACATCGACCTGGTCGAGATCAACGAGGCTTTCGCCGTGCAGGTCATCGGCTCCGCACGCGAGCTGAAGATCGACGAGGATCGACTGAACGTGTCCGGAGGCGCAATCGCCCTCGGTCACCCCTTCGGCATGACCGGTGCGCGCATCACCGCAACTCTCCTCAACAACCTCCGCACGCACGACAAGCAGTACGGTCTCGAGACCATGTGCGTCGGCGGCGGCCAGGGCATGGCGATGGTCCTGGAGCGGCTCAGCTGACCTCCAGCAGCTGACAGCTGACGGCCTCGGCCTCTTCCCGCAGCACCCGGCCACCCCCACCGGCAACATTTAGGCTAGGCTCACCTTTGTGAGCAGAACCGTTGTCGTGACCGGAGCCGCAGGAGGGATCGGGGCCGCGTGCGTCTCCACCCTCAACGACAGAGGCTGGACGGTGATCGGGCTCGACGTCGACGACAGCGACACCTCGTGGGCGTGCGACGTGACGTCGCTGACCGACGTGGAGCGGGTCGCCGCACGCGTCGCCGATCTGGGCGGATGCTCCGCCCTGGTCAATGTGGCAGGCGTCCTCCGGCCTTCCCGTGTCGCCGACATCTCCGCCGGCGACATCCGCGCCATGCTCGACGTCAACGTGCTCGGAGTACTCCACGCCCTGCAGGGGTTCGCCGAACAACTCGTCGACAATCGAGGCGCAGTGGTGACTGTCGCGTCAAACGCTGCAGGAACACCGCGCATGTCATTGGGCGCCTACGGCGCGACAAAGGCCGCCGCCGCCATGCTCACTCACTCGTTCGCGCTGGAGAACGCGGCGTCGGGCGTCCGAGGCAACGTCGTTCAGCCGGGTTCCACACGAACGCCGATGCTCGAGAGCCTGTGGTCGTCGCCTGCTGACGAACAAGCGACACTTCGCGGCGACCTCGCCGCTCATCGGCTCGGCATCCCACTCGGCCGGATCGCCGAACCGACAGACATCGCAGCCACCGTGGCGTTCCTGATCAGCGACGACGCCCGCCACATCACCCTTCAGGAGCTGTACGTGGACGGAGGTGCAACGCTATGACGGCGGCGATGCGATGGAGGTCGGCGAGCGTCGACCTGTCGGCGAGCGCCCTGCTCAGCGAAGGACCGGCCGCACTCGATCACACCCGGTTCGCACAATCAATGCAGGCCGCGGCCGCCGACGCCCACCGCGGGCGGGTGTTCGCCGCACTTCCCTTCCGTCGTGATCAGGCGTCGACGATTGTTCTCCCGATCGGTCCTGAACCGGAGCGCCGGGCGATCGAGGAATCGGAGTTTCGCGATGGAGGCCAGTCGTCGCCGGACGACTACCGTGACGGCGTCCGCCTGCTGCTCGAGGCTTTCGCCGACGGAGACGTCGAGAAGGCGGTGCTCGCGCGGTATCGCGATCTGTCGTGCACCGAGCCTTGCGATCCGCTGGCGATCGCTGGACGTCTGGCCGCCGACAATCCGGCAGCATATGTCTTCGCGTTGCCCGTGGCCGACGGCCGACATCTCGTCGGCGCCAGCCCCGAACTGTTGATCGCCAAATCCGGAACGAGCGTCCGTTCTCATCCGTTGGCCGGCTCAGCGCGACGCTCTCCGGATTCGGCGACCGACCGCGCCCGTGCAGACGCGCTCACGGCGTCCGAGAAGGACCGCCGCGAACACGCGTACGTGGTCGACGCCATCTGCGACGTGCTCGCCCCGTACTGCGCGCGTCTGAGCGCTCCCGAACCGGGATTGCTCGGCACCGACAGCATGTGGCACCTCGGCACCGAGATCACCGCGGAACTCCGAGATCCGGAGTTGCCCGTGGGCGAACTCGCCGCACTGCTGCACCCGACACCCGCCGTCTGCGGCACCCCGCGAATGGCGGCATACGACCTGATCAGCGAGGCCGAATCATTCGACCGCGGCTTCTTCGCCGGTGCCGTCGGATGGTCCGACGCCCACGGCGACGGCGAGTGGGCCGTCAGCATCCGGTGCGGCGACGTGTGGTCGGACCGGATCCGCGCCTACGCGGGCGCCGGGATCGTCGTCGGCTCAGAACCTGACGCCGAACTCGCCGAGACGTCCGGAAAGCTGTCGACGTTCCTCGCCGCTGTCTCGACCTGAACTGGGACGACCCCATTCACCGGTCACCCGGGCAGGAACGCCATCTGCACCCCGCCGGTGGCGAAGTTGGCCACGTCCGCGCCCGCCGCTCGCCCCTCCGGGGACCCGAGGCCCGCAGCCGCCGCTTCGCGCGACTCGAACTGCAACTCGGTGATGATGTAGAACGCGGGTTCACTGCCGTCGAGCGTCTCGCACTTGGTGACCGTCGCGCCCTGCAGTCCGGGCATCTTCTGCGCGATCGGCATGTGGGTGTCGTGGTAGTACTCGTCGAAAGCCGCCGCGTCGGTGGGCTGGCCGTAGATGACTGCGACTCGATACATGGGCGCTCCTGAGTTGTTCGCGTGCGGGCCGGTCAATGCGTGTGCGCGCCGTCGCGCTGCTCCGACCGAAGGGTTCCGACGTCTGCGACGTAGTCGCGGCCGGTCGCCTCCAGCATGAACGGCTGCAGCACACTTCGCTGACTGTCGGTGAATCCCAGCATTCCGAAGCCGAGATGGAGACTGGGACGATTCGCTGGACTACCAGACCATCGCCAGCAGCTGATCGAGGCCGATGAGAACCGCGATGAACACGATCATCGTCAGGATCCGATCCCACCAAGGATGCTCCAGTCTCCAACCCTCATAGCGGC
>NZ_BAOP01000001.1 GCF_000344135.1 Gordonia malaquae NBRC 108250
ATTCCCTCGGTGTTCGATCTCAGTACTGACTTTTGAGGGCCCGCCAGAATCGAGGTTCAGGCCAGTCCTGCGTCGTGCAGGAGAATCGCCACTTGGACGCGGTTGGACGCACCGAGCTTGGCGAAGATGTGAGAGATGTGGGCTTTGACTGTCGGGACGCTCATGTACAGCTCAGCGCCGATCTCGGCGTTGGACGCGCCCTTCGCGAGGCAGATCGCGACGTCGCGCTCGCGCTCGGTGAGTTCCCCGATCGCTTTCTCGGCACGGCCTGCCTTGTCGTCCCCGCGTCCGTCGACGACTTGTTTGATCAGGGCGGCTGTCACCGACGGGCTCAGTGCGGGCTGCCCCGACAGGACGTTGTTGATCGCCGTGACGATGTCCCGAGGCGGCGTGTCCTTCAGCAAGAACCCGTCGGCGCCGACGGCCAGCGCCCGCACGACGTAGTCGTCTGCGTCGAACGTGGTCAGGACGATCACGGCGGGAGGGTCGAGCAACTTCTTGAACTCCGATGTCGCCGCGATCCCGTCCAGAACGGGCATCCGCAAGTCCATGAGGACCAGATCAACCGGGTCGGCCGAGTACAACTCCAGCGCTTCACGTCCGTCACCCGCTTCGGCGACGATCTCGAAGGCCGATCCGCCGAGCATCAGCCGCAGACCCGACCGGACGAGCGGATCGTCGTCGACGAGCATGATTCGGCTGGCGACCTCGGCTGTACTCACCCCTGCCACGGTAGCCACACCCTCAGTTCGAATGCTCGGTCGGCCGTCCGTGTCGACTGCTTTCCGCCGTGCAATGCGACACGCTCGGCCAGACCGACGAGCCCGAAGCCCGACTCCGGCACGGCGACGGCCGCCAGCGACAGCGGGTTCACCACCCGCAGGTCGATGCCGTCGCCGACTCCTCCTGAGATCGCGATGCGGACTCGGCTCGCAGGCGCGTGTTTGCGCGCGTTGGTCAGCGCCTCCTGCACACAGCGGTAGAGCGTTCGTCCGAGTGCCGGCGGCAGATCAACCAGGTCGGCGTCGCAGTCGACGTCGATTCGCATACCCGACCGGCGGTTCTCCTCGATCAGTTCCTGCACGTCGAGGACGGTGGCCTGAGGCGGCTCAGGGTCTGCGTCGCCAGGGCCGTCGCGGAGGACACCCAGCACCTCGCGCAACTCCGTGAGCGCGAGGTGCGACATCTCCTGGATGGTCTGCGCCGTCTCTCGAACCTGCTCGGGCGACAAGTCGTCGCGGAACGCGAGGGCTCCGGCGTGCATGCTCACCGTGGATATCCGGTGCGCGAGGACGTCGTGCATCTCGCGCGCGATCCTGGCGCGCTCCCCCACCTGGGCCTCACGCACTCTCGAGTGCTGCTCGGCCTCGGCCAGCGTCGCACGCAGCCGCAGGCTCGCAAGCAGTTCGCGCCGCGAACCGACGTACATGCCCCACGCGATGACCAGACCGATCGCCACACTGATGAACCCGATGTCGACGAGGGTGGTCGGCGGCTCGCCGGGTGTCTTCAGGAGGTACTCCGAGGCGGCCGCGCTCCCGACTGTCAATACGAGCTGAGGGACGATCTCCCGCCACCTGCGGCGGGTGGCAAGCGACACGAGCGCAAGAGCGGCCGGACCCGCTGCCGTCGACGACACGATCCCCGCCAGGTTGGTGAAGGTCGCGACCGCGACGGGATGTGTGCGCCGCGCGGCGAAAGTCGCGGCGAAGGCCATCGCACCGATCAAGATGTCTGCAGCGAACGCCCACCGCCGGTTCTCCCAGAGGTACTCCATGCGCGGCGCCCACGTCACTCCCGAGATGATCAAGACCAAGAGCACACGCCACGTGTGACTCCACCAGTTCAACGTCGGCTGATAGTCCTCTGGGCGCACGACTGCCAGGCTATCCCCGCCCATCGACCTCGCGCGCCGTCCGGCGGTCGAGAAGCGTCTCATACTTTCGGATGAGACGACTCGATCCCGTAGATGGATGTGGTCGCGTCTCGGACCGACAAGTATTGAAGCCATGATCGAAGTGAAGAACCTCTCGAAGCGCTACGGCGATTTCGTCGCCGTCGACGATGTGTCGTTCACCTGCAAGCCGGGTCGTGTCACCGGCTTCCTCGGACCGAACGGCGCGGGCAAGTCGACGACGATGCGCATCATCACCGGCCTCACACCCGCAGGCGCCGGAACCGCCACCATCAACGGTGTCGCCTACCACGACATCCCGAACCCGTCGACGCACGTCGGCGTCCTGCTCGACGCGTCGGCGCAGCACGCCGGACGCACCGGAGCGGAGATCCTCCGACTCTCGGCCATGACCATCGGCGCACCGCTGTCGCGTGTCGACGAAGCGCTCGCCATGGTGAGCCTCACTCAGGAGGAGGCGAGCCGCCGCGTCCGCAACTACTCGCTCGGCATGCGTCAGCGCCTCGGCATCGCGAACGCACTGATCGGCGACCCGCAGGTCCTCATCCTCGACGAGCCCGCCAACGGGCTCGACCCGGCAGGCATCCACTGGATGCGCACCCTGCTCCGCGAGTACGCGGACCGCGGCGGCGCAGTGCTCCTGTCGTCGCACCTGCTGCACGAGATCGAGATCATCGCCGACGACCTGGTTGTCATCGGCCACGGCCGCATCGTCGCGCAGGGCACCAAGGAGGAACTGCTCGCGGGCACCGGCGCCGTGGTCCGCGGCGCGGACCGCAATCACCTCGGCACCGCTCTCCAGGCCTCGGGTGTCGCGTTCCACGACCGCCAGGACGGCGGTTTCGCCGTCGAGCAGACGCCCGAGGTGGTCGGCAAGATCGCCCTCGACGCCGGCGTCCACCTCGTTGAACTGCGCGGCGGCGACGGTGCCCGCCTGGAGGAGATGTTCCTCCAGCTCACCCAGCAGACCCAGCGCGAACAGCCCAGCACACAGGGAGTCCAGTGATGTCCGTTGCCGCAGCCCCCGCCCCCGTCACCGGCGGCTCGGGGATCCCCCTGTCCCGTCTCGTCAAGGTTGAGCTCCGCAAGCTCGTCGACACCCGTGCCAGCTTCTGGCTGTCGATCTCGATCGCGGTGATCGCGGCGATCATCGCCGTGGTCGTGCTCATCGTCGGAAGCAGTCACCCGGAAGACGTGACGTTCGACAACCTCTTCAACCTCATGACGGCGCCCATGGCATTTCTGCTGCCCGTCATGGCGATCCTCCTGGTGACGAGCGAGTGGAGCCAGCGGAACGCGCTGACGACGTTCACGATGGAGCCTCGGCGCGAACGGATCGTCGCCGCGAAGTTCGTCGCTGTGATGCTCGCGGCCGTCGCCGCTGTTGTAGTAGCGCTTGTGCTCGGTGCAGTCGCCAACCTGATCGGCGGGCTCATCTACGGCGATCCCGCCGGATCGTGGGAGATCACCGGAGTCTCGCTGTTCGCAGGAATCCTCGGAATGCTGATCGGCGTACTCATGGGCTTCGCGTTCGCGGCGCTCTTCCTGAACACGCCTGCAGCGATCGTCGTCTACTTCATCGTTCCGACGGTCCTTCAGATCATCGGCGGAGTGATCCCGTGGTTCCGTGAGAATCTGCTCGACTGGATCGACGTCAACACCGCTCAGATGCCTCTGCTTGAGGGCGACTGGCCGACCGGTTCGGAGTGGATGCACATCGTCGTCGCGTGCATCATCTGGATCGTCCTGCCCCTGGCTTTCGGTGTGAACCGAATCATGCGTTCAGAGATCAAGTGACTGTGGGGGTCATCTGATCTGGAAACACTGAACGCCCGCAGACGAGCGGCGCACCCTGATCTCCCGGGGTGCGCCGCTCGTCTGTCTTGTCAGTGTGCGACGTCGTAGCGGTCGACGTCGAACGCCTTCGTGGCCTTCCGGTACGCGAAGGTGAACCCAGGCCAGTTCTGGGTGTTCTTGCCGTCGGCCGTCGTGTACCAGCCGTGACAGCCGTCGGCCCACACGGACTTGGCCAGGCGATTCTGCAGAGTGTCGTTGAACTGGGACTGGACGTCGCGGCGGACGCTCATCGAACGCGCTCCGCTGCGGGCAAGGGCGTCGACAGCCCCCGTGACGTATGAGAACTGCGACTCGAGCATGTAGACGATCGAATTGTGCGACAGGTTCGTGTTGGGCCCGTACAGCATGAAGAAGTTCGGGAAGCCGCTCACGCTGAGGCCGAGGTATGCGTGCGCACCGTCGCGCCACTCGTCGTTGAGGTCGACGCCGCCCGAACCGGTGATCGTCATCGGCGCGAGGAACTCGGTGGCCGCGAATCCCGTGCCGAGGATGATCGCGTCCACCTCGTGCAGTTCGCCGTCGGCGGTGACAACCCCGTTCGGCTCGATCCGCTCGATGGATTCGGTGACGACGTCGACGTTCGGCCTGGTCAGCGCCGGGTAGTAGTCGTTCGACATGAGGATCCGCTTGCAGCCCATCGGATCGGTCGGGGTCAGTTTGGCCCTCAGGTCCGGGTCGACGACCTGGCGGTTCATCATTCGTTCGTACCGCTTCTCGTACGGCTTGATCAGTCGGTTGAAGCCCATGAACGCCAACGCCCGGGGCTCGAGTGTCGCGTACGTCGCCCACCTGGACGCCCGCAACAATCCGGGAACAGTGCGGAACGCGTGCACTGCACCGCGCGCGTACGGATAGTCGGGCTTGGGCAGGACGTGCGGCGCACTGCGCTGAAACAGCTCGACCTCGGCAGCCTTCGCGGCGACGTGCGGAACGAACTGGACGGCAGACGCGCCGGTGCCGATGACTGCGACCCGCTTGCCGTTCAGGTCGTAGTCGTGGTCCCACGTCGCCGAGTGGAACATCTCGCCTGCAAAGTCGTCGAGGCCGTCGATCCGCGGATAGGCCGGGCGACTGAGTTGGCCGGTCGCCGCGATCAGGACGTCGGCCCGATGCCGTCTGCCACCGGAGAGTTCGAGAACCCACTGCCCGGCGTCGTCGTCGAAGGCAGCCGACATGACTTCGGTGTGGAATCGGATGTGTCGACGAACGTCGAGCCGGTCGGCGCAGTCCTCGAGGTACGCGAGGATCTCCTGCTGGCCCGCGAATCGCCTCGACCAGTCGGGTTTCATCGCGAACGAGAACGAGTACAGATGCGAGGGGACGTCGCATTCGGCGCCGGGGTACTCGTTCTCGCGCCACACGCCGCCGACGCCGTCGGCCTTCTCGAAGATCACGATGTCGTCGTGCCCGTCGGCTTTGAGGGTCGCGGCCATGCCGATGCCGCCGAATCCGGTGCCGATGATCGCGATCGACGGTGACGTTCCGTGTGCCACGTGCCTTGCCTCCCGATGTGGTGTGTGCACCATCACGCTATAGCGGACCACGGGCTGGGCAGGAGGTGCCCGACGGCACCATTGTTACTCGTTTCGGCAATCAGGTCCGCGACCGGCGGAACTCGGCAGGTCCTGCGCCGGTCCACCGGCGGAACGCCTGCGAGAAGCTCGACACCTCGACGTAGCCGAGCCTCTGTGCGGTCTCCCCCACCGTCAGTTGCCCCGACAGCAGCATCTCCTCGGCCAATCGGTGCCGCATCTCCTGCAACAGGTTGCGGTACGACGTCCCCTCGGCGGCGAGTCGATGCCGTAGCGTCCGCGGGCTCATCGCAAGAGTGCGTGCCGCGGCGTCCGCCGTCGGCGGATGTGCGGGATCGTCCGACAGCATGTCGAGCACTCGTCCGGCCAGCCCCGACCGCGCGGCCCTCGACCTCAGGATCTCTCGGCACTGCGCCTGAGCGAGCGCCGCGGCGTGGGTGTCTGCACGTGGAAGCGGTTCGTCGAGGTGCGCGTTCGCCATCGAGATCGCGGTCTCGCGAGCACCGAAGTCCGGCAGCACACCGAACGCCGCCCGGTACGCAGTGTTGTCGGCCGGTTCGTCGAATCCGATCCGGACGGCGGGCTCGGGTCCGCCGGTGAGATCTCGGTGAATCGCACAGACTGCGGCCGCGTCACGTTCGATCACGAACCGCCGCAACCGTTCGGGGACGTCGGGTGCGGTGAGGATCAGTTCCACACCGTCGGACGTCTCAACCTGCGTGATCCGGGAGAACACAAACGTCAGGTCGAGGAACCGGAGTCCCACGTCGATCGCACTGCGCAACGTGGGGCTGCTGAGGAGTGCGAACCCGAACATTCCATACGTCGTCAGCTGATAACGCATGCCCGCTGTGACGCCCAGTCCGGTCGGATCGTCGACCGCGTCGACGAGATTCGTGATCACGGCGAGTTCCTGCCGGGGCGACACCTCGGCATCCGGTCGACCGAGCTCGGCAGCATCCAGCCCAGTGCCCGCCAAGCACGCGCTCGGCTCGACGCCGGAAGCCTCCGCAAGCCCCAGGAGCAGGACGACGCCCGCCGCCGACCTCGGAATACTCCAGTCCACGTCGGTCAGTGCAGCGTCTTGTCGACCGCGTCGTGCGCCGTTCCGGTGCGCGACCAGACGGCGTATCCGATGCCGACGAGCGAGAACCACACCGCGCCGACCAGGAGCGCGATGCGCCCGTCCTCGTCGAAGAACAGCAGCACCACGACGAGTGCCAAGAACACCAAGGTCCCCCACGTCGAGTACGGGGCGAAGGGAACCTTGTAATCCGATTCCGGGAGCAGGCCGGCAGCCACCTTTCGGCGGAACATCATCTGGCAGATGATGATCGTCGCCCACACCACGATGATGCCGACGGTCGACACCGCGGTGATGTAGGCGAACGCGTGCTCTGGGTCGATCACGTTCACGACCACACCGAGCGCCATGACAACAGCGCTCAGGACGATCCCGGCCAGGGGGACCTGCCGGCTCGACAGCTTCTGTAGACCGGTCGGGGCATCGCCGCGCTGAGCCAACGATCGGACCATTCGACCAGTCGAGTAGATGCCCGAGTTGCACGACGACAACGCGGCGGTCAGGAGGATGAAGTTGACGATGCCGGCCGCGCCGGGGATCCCGATGTACTGGAAGACGGCGACGAACGGACTCTCACCGGCGTGGAAGTCTTTCCAGCTCCGGACCGACAGGATCACGATCAGCGAGCCGACGTAGAAGATGCCGATGCGGAAGGGGACCGAGTTGATGGCCTTGCGGAGGGTGACACGCGGGTTCTCCGCTTCACCCGCGGTGACTCCGACCAGTTCAACACCGACATACGCGAACATGACGATCTGCAGACTGAGCAGCGCGTTGGTGAATCCGGTCGCGAAGAACCCGCCGCTGTTCCAGAGATTGGTGACCGACGGCCCGACATCGGGTCCGAGACCGGCGATGGGCAGGAGCACTCCGATGCCAATGATGATCATGCCGAGGATGGCCGTCACCTTGATCGCGGAGAAACAGAACTCGGCACGACCGAACAGCCCGACGGAGATCAGGTTGGCTCCGAACAGCACGATCAACGCGACAAGCGCCGTCACCCAGACTGGAATCGCAGGCCACCAGTAGTTGACGTATTTGCCCGCGACGGTGATCTCGGCCATGCACGTGGTGGTCCAGACCGCCCAGTAGGTCCATCCCTGACTGAAGCCTGCGAAGCGTCCGAGGAACTCGTCCGCGTATTCGCTGATGCCGCCCGACACGGGTCGGTAGATGATCAATTCGCCGAGCGCTCGCATCACGATGAAGACCGCCAGACCCGCGACGGCGTACGCGAGGATCAGCGCGGGACCAGCCTTCTCGATGGCGCCGCCCGCCCCGTAGAACAGGCCCGTACCGATCGCGCCGCCGATGGCGATCATCTGGACGGTGCGAGAGGTCAGTCCCCGCTGGTAGCCCTCGTCGACGGTGGAGTCGTCGTACTTGGTGGTCGTGGTCATCGATGTCCTTCCGCGCAGGCTCAGCGTGCAGCGCGAGTGAATCTACTCGCTGACGATGTTGCGCCCGTCACTCCCCATGCCGAGCGACCGTTTCGTCTAGCCTCGGCTGTAGTTGTAGTCCAGACATATGACGGGGGTGTTTCATGGCGGCAGAAGCATGGCGAGGAACGGTGGCGGCCAAACGACGGGCACTGCTCGACGGCTCGTCGCTGTACCGGAGGCTGACCGTCGACCTGGACGGTGGGGGACGCCTCAAAGTGCGAGTTCCGCGAGAATTGTGGGACTCCCTCGAAGTGGGCGATGTGGTGGTCAAGTCCGCAGGTCACGACCCGGTCAAAGGCTGACCCCGGAGCTAGAGTGTCAGGTGTGTCGGGGGAAGTGATCGTCTACGCGTCCATATCCACGTGGGAGTACGGCTGCTGCGGCGACGTCCCCCAACCCGGGGCGCGCATCGACGGCACCCTCGAAGCCGTCCCAGCACGCAATGGCGACAGGTTCACGCCGACCAGTCAGTTCACGTGGAATCGTGAACTCGAACTTGTGCAGTTCACTGGCTGGTCCGCGCGGTGGAATCCTTCCGACGGCGACCCGACTGCGCAGCCGATCGACGTGTATCTCTCGTGGCACCCATTGTCCGAACTGGTGACGCCCACGGTCACCGGGACCGTCGTCACGGCTCACGAGATTCGTAACGCACCGGACGGTTCGGGCGGCTACACGTATACGCAGGTCGATACGCTTCCTCGGTTTCCCGACATGCACGGCACGCCGGAGTCTGTCATCGGAGTCATTGTCGGATTCATCCCCGACTCGTTCAGCGAACCGACTGCTGACGACTTGGCGCTTGCGCACGCCGCTGCCGAACGGGGGACGAGGACGGTTCAACTCACAGGTCCGGCCGCAGCGTTCGGCGTCACCGTTCCACACGCATACTCTCGCCTGACGATCGACCTCGACGCCGACGGCCTGGAGCGTTCCGGGGCGGGGAGCCGAGTGTCGGGCGTGGTCAGCGGAGACACTCGCCAGGTCAGCCGGGTATTGAGGAACGAGAAGAATGACCTGTACACGGGCTTCGGCCGCGCGCCAGAAGGCGAATCCACGTCGGATCTCGACGAGACCCTCTACGTCGTCCTCACCATCGACTCGGAGCACTTCTGACCGTTCACAACTACTCGCCTCGAGCCTGATCCCCGAATTCGGATCGGTCGACGGACCGGACGAACTCGTCGACGTCGCGCCGCGTGCGCAGGCGGTGGAAGTCGAGGTGCGCGTGCGCCGGATCAGACATCGCCGCCGCATAACGCACGCGGGTGCGCGAGTACGAGTCCCACGCCCACCGGACGATCGACTCATCGCCGCGCCAGAAGGCCAGGCCGCCCCACCCTTCGCGATTTCCGTTCCACAGCTCGTGCCGCGTCGCAGCCCTGCACACGGTCCTGCTGACCGACTGCCACATGACCCGCCATCGAGGCGGGTCGATCCACACGACGGTGTCGGCACGTTCCCACACGAGGCGTCCGACAACACTCTGGTAGTTCCCGTCGACCACCCAGGCGTCCGGGGCGATCGCAAGTCGCACGTCGTCCTGGAAGGCGTCGGGGTCGGCCTGGGTCCAGTCCGGTCCCCAGAACACCGCGTCGAACTCGATGTAGGGAACTTCCAGGGCCTTGGCGAGCCGCCGCGCGGCGGTCGACTTCCCGGACCCCGATCCTCCGACGACCGACACTCTCCTCACCAGAGAACCGTATCGAAACCGGTCACCACTCGAGCTTGAGGCCGACGTGGTCGGATCGGAAGCCCGCCCGCGCGTAGAAGGCCCGCGCCCGGTCGCGCGCCTCGTCGGTGGCCACCTGCACGAGGCGGGCGCCGTGGGCGCTTCCATGTGCTCGAGCCCAGTCGAGCATCGCCGAACCGAGACCTTTGGACCGCTCAGCCTGAGCAACCCTCAGCCCCTCGATCTGCAGCCGAGTGGTCCCTCCTCGGGACAGTCCGGGAATCACCGTAAGCTGCATCGTCGCGACGATCTGGTCGCCGTCTCGCACCACGGCCAAGTAGTGTGCGCTGTCGCGGGCGACGACGTCGAACGCCGCCTCGTACTGCTCGACCTCGGCGTCCTCCCTGGTCCGACCGATCTCGTCGTCGGCGAGCAACGCGACGATGGCGGGGACGTCGGCACGGACGGCTCGCTGGACGCGGAGAGTCCTGTCCCCGAGGTGCAGCACGTCTCCCGCGGAGGAGTGAGCGCTGTGCCGTAGTCGCGCGACGAGCGCGTCGAGCCAGCCGCCGACACCGGCCCTGGCCTCGTCTGTGTCGGGGTATCGGCAACGCAGGTGGAGACCGGAGTCGTCGAGAATGAACCAGAGCATCACCCCGTCGGTCGCGATCACGGCGCCCACGTACTGGGCGTCGATGCTCGTCGAGTCGACCCGGACGGGAAGCCGACGCAGATCGAGCCAGGAGATCGCGAACATGCCGGGGGCCTCCGGCATGTCCCCACCCCACGGTTCGAGGACGTCTTTCAACGGCCACGACCCGAGTCGGACGGCTTCACGGACCGCTGCCGCCGCGGCAGACGGCCCCGGGTCGTCCGACGAGATCACGGAGTTGGTGATGAACCAGCCGACCGACTCGTGCCACGAGGAGTCGTAGCGGCTGTGCACCGGAAAGACTGCGCGCAGCGGCGAGCCCGCGAGTTCCTGCGTCACCGCGGTCATCGCCGACACGGCGAGCGACAGTGTCGACACTCCGTCGTCGCGTGCCTGCGCCGAGAACGCGGCGCTCTCGTCGACGTCGAACACGTCGCGGACTTCCACCCGCTCGGAGTGCATGACCGGCGAGCCGAGCGGCAACGGGAAGCGCGGCATCGTCCCACCGCTGTCGGACAGGATCTGCGCCCAACGCTCACGAACGTCGTCCGGTGCTGCCGGACGGTCCATCAATGCGCGCGTGTGGTCGACGAACGCCGGTGCGACGTCGTGTGAATGTCCGCCGAGTGACGCCAACAGGTCACGGACGATCACCAGCATCGACCACATGTCGACGTGCGAGTGGTCTGCGGCGACGACAACAGTCGGTCCGGTCGCCGTCTCGAGGACGCACATCCGGTGTGACGGGCGGGAGTAGGGCGTGCAGTATTCGTCGAACACCGCTCGGAGCACCTCGTTGACTGCTTGGCCCGCACCTATCCGATGCTCAACCCAGTCTCCGGCCCCGACCTCGACCTCATGCAGGTGCGGCCCGTCGGCTCCCGGAACGAACACCGACCGCAGCGTGCCGTGACGTGCGATCACGTCGAGCCACGCTGCCGCGAGGTCATCTCGAGGCACACGGCTCGACAGGCGGAACGACAATGCCATCCACGAGCCGGGGCGTTCGCCCGCGCCGACGTGCCGGCGCTGATCGAACGAGACCGGCAACTCGGGTCCGGGGTCGGACACGGCGACGTCGTAGCCGAACAGCCGCCCGAACGGTAGCCGGAGGTGCCCGATGTTCGTGAGCCTCATGGCGCTACGCTACCCATCATCTCCATGCCCGCAACTCGAGGAGGACTCCATGCCGACATTCCAGGTTCCGGGCGCAGACCTCGACGTTTCGTTCAGTGATGAGCACGGCAGACCCGTCGTCCAACTGCACGGCCTCACGTCGAGCAGGGCACGAGACCGGAGCCTCGGCTTGGATCTGGGGCGGGGGCTGAGCGGTACGCGACTCCTGCGGTACGACGCTCGCGCTCACGGGCGGTCCACCGGGCGAGCGGTCCCCGACGACTACCGCTGGCCTGCACTGGCATCGGATCTGCTGCGCCTGCTCGACAAGTGGTTCCCGGGAGAGCGCGTGCACGGAGTCGGCCCGTCGATGGGCACGGGAACACTGCTCCACGCCGCCGCCATCGATCCCGAGAGGTTCTCCGGTCTGACGTTGATGATTCCGCCGACAGCATGGGACACCCGGTCGGCGATCGCCGACGACTACCGCGCGGCGGCCGACCGTATCGAAGCCGACGGAATCGACGCGTTCATCGTGGCCGGACGCGCGGTCCCCCAGCCGCCTGCTCTGGTCGGGGTCGACGAGACCGTTCCCGACGTCCGCGCCGACCTGCTCCCGGCGGTGTTCCGCGGCGCCGCGCTGAGCGACCTGCCCGCGCCGGAGAGCATCGCGGAGATCTCGGTCCCGACGTCGATTCTCGCGTGGATCGACGATCCGGGACACCCCCTGTCGACGGCACACGCACTCGCCGACCTGCTTCCGTCAGCGACGTTGAGCGTTGCGCACACACCGACGGACCTGGCTCAGTGGCCTGTCCGACTGCACGACCAGGTGACTGCCTAAGCAGCGATCGTGGCATACCCCGGGGTCATGACGCCGCCCGCGGAGCCGAGTGTCAGGACGACCTGCCCACGGCCGGTCACGAGACGGACCTGCGGAACGTGACCGTTGAGTCCTCCGGAGAGCCTCGCCGATCCGGTCCGACCGGTCGACAGGTTGATCCACGACACGGACGCCCTCGGTATGCACCCCCAGCGGTCGCGTCTTGTCCCGGTGACGGTGACGACTCCGGCGCCGTCCCGGACCAGCCCACAACGGATCGGCGGAACGTCCAAACTGCCGTTCGGATTGCCGAACGGCGCGGGTTGGATCTGGAAAGGCATGACCGGTACCGCCTGCGCCGGTGCGGGCGCCAGTGCAACGGCGCCCAGAGCAACCGCGCCGACGGTGACTCCTCGAATGATTCCGTTCACGACCGTATCCCCTCGATGTCGGTCCCGACCTCATCCCAGCCTACGACTGCTTCAGCCATGCGTCATCCGTTTGTCCTAAAGGACCTTCTTGACGACGCTCGACTTGAGCTGCATCTTCCCGAATCCGGGGACCGTCGCATCGATGTCGTGGTCGCCGACTCCGTCGGTGATCAAGCGGATGGCACGAACCTTGGTGCCGACTTTGATGACGCCGCCACCGCCGCCCTTGACCTTCATGGTCTTGACGATGGTCACCGTGTCGCCGTCGACGAGAATGTTGCCGACAGCGTCGGTGACCTCGGTCACCGTCTCCCCGTCACCGTCTGCAGTGGCATCGGCGGAATACTCGTGGGCACACATCCCGCACACGAGAAGCGCACCCTGCTCATAGCTGAACGCTTCGCCACAAGCGGGACACGGAGGCAGTTCGTCAGACATCGTCCACTCCTTCTGTGCTGTCGACCGGCGGACATGCACCCAGGGAGACTACTGCCTTCCGGCCGATAGGCTGTCTTCCATGCCGTTCACCGGATTCCCCGAAGCCGCGCTCGACTTCTACGACGACCTCGAACTCGACAACTCGAAGTCGTACTGGGACGCACATCGAGAGACCTATCGAACCGCGGTTGCGGAACCGATGGCGGCACTCACCGAGGAGCTCGCGGACGAATTCGGCGTGGCGAAGATCTTTCGCCCGAATCGGGACGTGCGCTTCTCGAAAGACAAGTCGCCGTACAAGACCCACCAAGGCGCATACGTCGCGGTGGCCCCGTCGACCGGGTACTACGTGCAGATCAGCGCGCCGGGACTGCGGGTCGGGGCAGGCTTCTACGAGGCCTCTCCGACGAGACTGACCGCCATCCGCAAGTCGATCGATCACGACCGGCACGGGCGCGAGTTGGAGAGGATCGTCGCAAAGCTGAAGAAGAGCGGATGGGAGTTCGGCGGCGACACCCTCAAAACTGCTCCGCGCGGGTGGGACAAGGACCACCCCCGAATCCAGCTGCTCCGCCACAAGACGATGAGCGTGATGCGCGACTACGGATTCGACGAAGTGATTCACACACCGGAACTCGTCGAGAAGATTCGAGTGCACTGGCGGGAGACGAAACCCCTCCTCGACTGGCTCGTCGCACACGGCGACGTGTAGCGCCCGGTCAGCGTGCGGCAACCCTCTCCTGCAGGATGCGGATCGTCGAACCCACCACACCTTGCGTGAGGAGCCCCGGACCGAGAGGACCTGACGAGTTCTCCCCGAGCGCAGGCAATGTCGCGAGCACCGCGCATTGGTCGACTGTGAGCCGGCTCAGCTGCCAGTCGATCTCCACGTCGACCCGTGCCGCGTCACCCGGTTCGGCCAGGCTCACAGCCTTGGCCGCGTAACCCGCCGCCCCAAACGCGTGTGCACCCATGTGCGCGACCGCCGACGCTTGCGCGACGGCCCGCGCGGCCGCCGCGCCCGCTGGAGTCGACGCCGTTCCGGCCACTTTGACAGCAACCATGCGGAGAGCGATCTCCTCTGCCGCGGTCCGACTCCCGGCGGCATAGGCGTGAGTCCGTCCGACGGCGTCGGTCAACGCCGCTCGTCCGGTGTCGTCACCGTCGAACAGCGGCAGCACGCGCTCGGCACAGTCTGCCGCCCACGACGCCACCAGCCGTCGGTCATCGTCGCTGAGGGTCTGGATCGACGCCACGTTCACGAGGCCTCACGCATGATCCCGATGTGCCGGACGTGACCGGACAGTCCGGGCAGTTCCTTCACCGGCGACCATGTCGAGAGTCCGTCGTGGCTGTCCGAGTACAGGTATTTCCCCGTGGTGTACGCGTCGAGGAAGAGCCGCCACCCGCCGTCCGGGAGCTTCGCTACAGCAGGTCCTTCAACGAAGCTCCCCCAATTGCCAGGGGTGATGAAACGATACGGCCCTGTCAGCGACGACGCGACCGCGTGCTGCACGAACTTCTTGGTCTCGTTCTTGGTGAATGCGTGGTACGTCGATCCGACCTTCACCACTGTGGTGTCGATGTGGTCCGCGCCGATGCCGGCCAGCGGCACCGGAGGGCTCCAGAGCCGGAACGAGGAGTCGATCGCGGTCATCACGTACGGGACGAACCCGCCGCCGGTCGACAGGGACAGGATGACGCTCACGCGGCCACCCTCTACGAACCACTCCGGCGCCCACGCTTTGGTCGTGAAAGGCGACAAGGACGGGACGCTCTTCAGCAGGTCGCCGGTGCTCCCCAAACCTGGGACCGACGCGTGACCGTCGCCGGTGCCCGGCAGGAGGAAGCAGCAGAACGGCACGGGATAATCGGCGATCTTCGTCCAGTGGACGCGGTCGCTGCTGCGTGCGAACCCGATGTTCGCACCGTTGGCCGTCGTGTAGGTGATGTAGTACTCACCCGCTGCACTGCGGAAGATGCTGGGATCGCGGAGCCGTCCCGTCGGTGGGCGGTAGGCCGACTTCTGCAGCAGCGTGAAGTCGGTCGCGTCGCCGGACTCGTACACATCCATCACTCGGTCGGACGTGTTGCTGAACGCGACCATCGTGTACTTCCAGCCTGCGGCCTGACTGGTCGCAGGGAGCGCCGACAGCAGGCTGATCGCGATGAGCAGCGCCGTAGCGAGGGCAGTCGTGTTCCGAACGATTCGCGTCACCCGTCGTAGTATTCGCGATCGATGTCGATTCGGCCAGGCCCGAATCGTTACCGTTCGCGCGTGAGATCCTCGGCGAGCATCACGATGATGCCGCTCGGGCCGCGCAGATAGGTGAGTTTGTACACGTCCTGGTAGTTCGCGACACCACGCAGCGGATGGCACCCGTGCCGGGCCGCTATCGCCAGCGCATCGTCGATGTCGTCGACGGAGAACGCCACACGGTGCATGCCGATCTCGTTCGGCAGAGTCGGCGCAGTCGGGATCGCGTCGGGGTGGATGTACTCGAACAATTCGAGTCGCCCGTGCCCGTCGGGGGTCTGCAGCATTGCGATCCGCGCATGATTGCCGTCGAGCCCGACGGCGGTGTCGGCCCACTCCCCGCTCACTTCGTCGCGCCCCAGCAGCGCCAGGCCGAGGTCGGTGAAGAAGGCGACGGCGGCGTCGATGTCGTCCACGGCGATTCCGACGTTCTCGAACTTGATCGGCATGTCGACCACGGTACCGCCGAACCGTCCTCGGCTACCCTGCGATCATGGACGACGTACTGGACGCGGGACCGTTCTTCCACGGCACCAAGGCCGATCTGCCGGTGGGCGCCGCTCTGACGGCCGGACGACGCTCGAACTATCGTCCCGAGATCGTCATGAATCACATCTACTTCACCGCGCTCGTCGACGGCGCAGGCCTGGCCGCCGAGCTTGCCGCGGGCGACGGCGAACCCCGCGTCTACCTGGTCGAACCGACGGGCGACTTCGAGAACGACCCGAACGTCACGGACAAGAAGTTCCCCGGCAATCCGACTCGGTCGTACCGCAGCACCGACCCGTTGACCGTAGTCGACGAGGTGACCGACTGGCCTCGTCTATCGCCCGAAGCACTGCAGGCGTGGCGAGATCGGCTCGCCGAAGGCATCGCCGACGGAACGGCCCAGATCATCAACTAGGCGGTCAGCGATCACTCGGCGGATTCGCAGAATCTCAGTTCATTGCCGGACGGGTCGGTGAGCTGAATCGTCGGGCCGCCGGGAGCATCGCGATCGATCCCCGGGCGTAGTCGCCGATGCGGCCGCGTGCCGAGATCGGCATGGAAAGCGTCGGCGTCGACGATCGGGATCCACACGACGGATCCGGGCGTTCCGTCTCCATGGTGTTCAGACAAGTCGAGGACGGCGGAGCCTCGTCGGATTCGCATGTACAGCGGCAGGTCCGGCTCGAAACGGTGCTCCCACTGGACGTCGAACCGCAGATAGTCGACGTAGAACTCGCGTGCCGCCGCCTCGTCGAACATCCGGAGAACGGGCACCGGAGCACCGACACCGAGCGGTTCCCGCTTGTCGGTGCGGTACTTGTCCAACAGTTCTCGTGGCAGGTGGCACGAGTCGTCGGGGCAGCGCGCGAGCCGGTCCTGATGTTCGTCGGCGCTGCGCACATAGTTCGTGAGCGGCAGTACTTCGACTGCGATGAGCGCAGCGTCGTCGCGTGCGGTGATGAACGCCCGAGCGAGGTCGAGGTGCTCTGGATTCTCCGAGTACAGACCGGTGCGATACTTCTCCCCCACGTCCGGTCCCTGCCTGTTGACGCTGTACGGATCGATGATCTCGAACAGGTACGTCATCAGCCGGTCGACGCTCAACACGGCGGGGTCGATGCGAATCCGCACGCATTCGGCGTAACCGTCGTAGTCGCCGTGGAGCGAGTCGCTCGTGCCGTTGGCGCGACCGGCCTCCGTGAACACCACTCCCGGCAGAGTCTCGACGAACGCCTGCACTCCCCAGAGACATCCGCCCGCGACGTAGAGTTCCTCAGTCGCGGTGTCGTCCATACCCCGATGGTACGGCCGTGGCTTCGCCGATCACCCGATCGTGTAAACTATCCCCTGCCCGTTCGCGGCAAGAGTGGCCATGAATTCACGCGCCTGGCGCAGATACGAGAGCACGTACTGGGCCTCCCTGTCGCCGGGATCTCGATAGACCGGATGTGCACGAACATCGGCCGCCACATCCTCATCGTCGATCGCCGCGAGGTCGGCCGCGATCTCCTGCACTTCTGCCGCGCCCAAGGCCCGCTCGAACGGCAGGTACCCGTAGTCGGTATCGGTTACGGCCCCCTCGAACATCGCGAACGCCGGCCGCGACTGCATTCCGGGCTTCGGGCGCGTGAAGTTCTGGAGTGAGCGGAACGCCTTGTCGAGATCGAGCGTCGCCGGGTATTGACTACGTCGTACGGCGAGTGAGTCGCTCACCTGCTCGCTTGTGTACGCGTAGCCGACTGCATGTGCGAAATATCTGATTCCCATGCCTCCATGGTTCACCCGCGAACAGCCAAACCGCCTACAACGGACAACTTTGTGGATCAATCCGCCCCGCACACGCCTCTGTCCACAGGGCCGGACCCCAACCGGGTGCCTTGACCAA
The DNA here is from genome assembly GCF_000344135.1 of Gordonia malaquae NBRC 108250. Taxonomy (GTDB): domain Bacteria; phylum Actinomycetota; class Actinomycetes; order Mycobacteriales; family Mycobacteriaceae; genus Gordonia; species Gordonia malaquae. The sequence continues at coordinate 17,597 of NZ_BAOP01000001.1, forward strand.
CCCGTAGCGAATCGCCGACCGGATGCGATGGTGATAATGAGGCACATCACACCGATACGCCCAGAGGGGAGCCCACATGAGCATGAAGAAGATCGCCGTCGCGACTGGAATCGTTTCAGCCGCGTTGGCATCAACACTGGTCACAGCGCCGACTGCAGACGCGGCTTCGCGAATCATCTCAATCGGAAACAATTGCTATGGAGCAAATCCGAATTATGTCGGATTTCCGTTCTTCGGTGGAGCCAACGTCACTACCAACGCACCGTGGCCAGGCCAGATCACCATCAATTCCGACTCGAAAGACGTCCTTCCGTATACGACCTATACGACGGTCCGAGTCACCACGTTGAGCAATAACCACACTCAGACGTTCCGCCGCACCTGGCATCACACCATGGGCGACAACTCCGGCTACATGATCAGTGGAATTCGTGCCACAGGGCGTGTCAAGGTGACTATCAGCGCGATCAACGTCGGCATGTTCCAGACCCAGCGCGGTCCGACCTGCAGCGGAATCGTTCGCGTGTAATCACACCGAGGAGACGGAGTCAGGACAGGCGACCCGGGCGTCGTGTCGACGGCCCGGGTCACTGGTGCACTGATCCCGAGACACGTCAGTCGACAACGGACCGAACGATCTCGGTTATCCGCCGTTCAGTGTCTGCGTCAACGGTTTCGAAGAACCACGCAGCCGGCATGAGCAAGCCGTCGACGCCACCCGCGGACCGAAAGGGCACCTTCTCAGTGATCGCGAGGTTCAGTCGATCATCGTTCCGCAGGGTTACGAGTGCCGGTGTGCTCGCCGACAATGCGTACGCGGGCATCCCGTACCAGATCCGCGGCTTGAGTTCGGGCGCAGCCGCCATGATGACGGTGTGCACGTGCTGGACGATCGAACGCCTCGGTTCGTCCATCTTCGCGATCTTGTCGATGACCTGGGCGAGGTTCTTCTGGTCTTTCGACGACATGGCATGTCCTCTCACGTCGGCCGATGCGACACATCGGCACGCTGAAGTCGACGCAGATCAGTGCGCCGCACTCCATCCGGACATGTCCTGAGTGGCTCAAGCCTCTCCGAGATGATTCACGTGCTCGACACGTGGAAGTGCTGTCGGCGGCTAGTCGGCCGCCGATTCCAGGGTATCTGAGGGTTCCTCGAAACAGGCTTGAGACTTGACGGGGTCACACCGTGCTCTGCGGGTGCCTCGGGAGCCACGTGAGAAGCTCCGCGCCTAAGGTCCCGACAAGCTCGTCGCCCCAGATTGTCAACGTCTGTTGCCACGGGTGACCAAAAGTACCCCAACGCAGGTCCGCAGGCATATGTGCGTAGTAGTCACCGTTCGGGAACACCGGAACGAACATGCTCGCGTCTTGCAGGACATGTTCGGCCGGAGAGTACCGATACGTCTGGTGCTGCCAGTCGAGCGCAAGCAGTTCCTCGTCCTCGGCCAGCCAGATGAACGATCGCAGGGCCGCGGCGTTGATTGCTGTTTCGCCGGAGGCGAATCTCGGACCTTCATGGGCGAAGATCGGCGACAGATCCACCACGAGAGCACCGACCGGAAGTTCGATCGCTGGTGCGGTGCGCTCGTAGAAGTTCGGTGCGAAGGCGAACTGCCGGTCGAAGGGTTCCCACGTCGACTCGTAGTCGGACTCACGCCATATCATGACCAACTCCACTCAGACGTCGCCGACGACGTTGATCCGGTTTCCCGCCGGATCGGCGAACACCGCGAAAGCCATCGCGATCTCGGGTATCTCCACCCGCCCCGGCAATGACCGCCCCACCTGCGGCCTCCACCTGCGCCAGCGTGCCGTCGATGTCCGAGACTCGGATCACCGGCCGCGGTTCCCGAAGATCCTCGCCGCGCGGGACAATCTCCCCGTAGATCGCTCCGGGCCGTGGCTCGTTCGCATACGCCGTCTCCGGCGACCAACCGAACACACGTCCGTAGAACTCCCAGACGCCCTCGACGTCGTCGGCCGGGATCTGGAGCCACGTCACTAGATTCTGATCCATACCGCGATGCTAGCGACCTGAACCTGGCGAGTGCGCGCATCAGGAGGAGTCAGCATTCGCCGATTACACGAGGTCCTTGACCTTCATCTGCAGGTGGACCTCAATCCGAAAACTGGTACACCACGACATTCCGTAGCGGATACACATCTGAAAAGCAGCACCCGCCGGATCACGGCCCCAACAGGGCGAGCGGCACCACGGCGACGCCGTCGGATCGCCGATAGGCAGTAGTGCCGGTCGTCACCACGACGAGATCGGCCACTCGATCCGGCAAACGGTCGCGCAGCCACACGAGATGACGGACGTCTCGCGCGGTCACTTCGGGTGAAAGCTTGACCTCGACGCCCACGATTCGGCCATCAACGCCTTCGACGATGAGATCGACCTCGCGGTCGCCTCCGAGGAGGCGAAGATGACTCACACGCGCTTCCGCGGCCTGGGCCATCACCCGCACACCCAGCGCCACAAGCGATTCGAAGAGCGGTCCGGCCATGTGCGCCCCGACCGACCCGAGCAGCGAGTCTGCCGAGAGGCTCAACAGTCGCGCGGCCAGCGCAGGATCGGCGAGCTGATGTTTCGGGGCCTGCTGAAGTCGGCTGATCGCATTGTTGACCGGCAACCACCCCGGGATCGGGTCCAGCAACCACAGCTGACTCAGGTGGTCGCGATAGGCGATCGTGGTGGTCTTTGCCGGCTGAGTGCCGTCCCCGCCGGTCGCGGCGTCGAGCAGCTTTGAATACGCGGTCGTCGTCGACGACGCTGCTGCGTACGCTGCCATCCAACGTCGCAGCGTCTCGGGCCTGCGAACAGTGAAGCCCAAGTCGGGAAGGTCCCGGTCTACGACTCGTTGCAGATAGGCGTCGAGCAGACTTCGGCGGAGTCTCGGCGTCGCGGTCATGATCCCCGGAAAGCCGCCACCGACAATCGCGTCCGCATAGTCTCTGATCGCGAACTCCGTTCGCCCCGCGACCTCCGCTGTCCCATTCAGGAGACCCACTAGCGAAACCGTGGGATCCACAACTCCGCGCTCGTGCAAACCCATCGGACGCATCCGCAACGAGAGGATTCGCCCTGCGCCACTGTGCGTACCCGCAGTGTCCTTCGGAGTCGCGGAACCTGTGAGCACGAAGCGGCCGGGTGGGGCTCCGGCGTCGACCTGTCGTCTCACAGAGTCCCAGACCTGAGGGAGCTTCTGCCACTCATCGATCAAGACAGTGCCGCTCGACAATGACGAGAGCGCGAAATCTGCTCCGACGACTTCACGCTGCGCCGGATCGTCGAGGTACAGCGCAGTAGTCGCACGGCGACGCGCGGTGTCGGTCTTGCCGACACCTTTGGGACCGTCGAGCGCAATCGCGGGTGCAGCAGGAAGCAATTCATCCAGCTCGCTGTCCACGGTCCGGTCCAGGTACTTCACGAGTTCTACGCTACCGTTTACGGGATATATACACTACCGAACACGGTATCTGAGCGATACCTCTTACGGCCACGCGAGGGACCGCAGGAGCTGCAGCAGCGAGTCAGATGTCATAGTGCACCGCTAGCGTGGCGACATGAATCCGCTGACTGAGCACGTCGATCCAGCCTTTGATTTCGGATTGGACATCCACATCCACGCCTCTGAGGACGACGCTGGCGTGCTCAACCGATTCAACGCATGCTTCTTCATCTACGACGACGATCAGACCGTGGGCAGACTCACCGGATGGATCGGCTGGCGCGTGCTGGACGAAGACCTCGCAGACGCGGCGGATGAGATCAGCGCCGACTCGTCGCACATCGGCTACGTCGCGGCCCAATTGCTAAAGGACCAGGACGACTCCTGGATCGAAGACGTCGTGCTCCTCGACCGGGTCTGGATCGCGCCCGAGTTTCGACAGCGAGGCCTTCTCGGCGAGTTGATCGACCGACTAATCCGAGAGCTTCGTCTTCACATTGACGACTGCTTCGTCGTGACCGAACCGGAACCCCAGCAGGAAAGCGGAGGTCCCTACCCCGACGGGCCACAACGCGACAAAGCAATGAATGGCCTTCTGAGATCACTCAGCAATGCCGGCTTCGCAGCCTGGAAGGACAGCGTTGTTTTTTGGCGTCGAGCGGAACGACCCTGAGTTCACGCCATCCGTCGGGTGCCGTGAGCTGTGGCAAACAAGGTCAGAAACTACTTCGAGGTCTCCAGGCGCCGGCGGATGGAGAGGTCACGGAACCCAACAAGGCCGTCACGAGAGCAACTGCCAATGGCACTGCCGCCAGAAGCAGCGCCTGCCAGATACTCCATCTCGGCTACTGCTTCACACCAGACGTCGGGTCAGACGTTGAAGCGGAACTCGACCACGCGCAGCGAGGACCATGAGCCTCAAGCAGGCCCAGCCCTGGTGCAGCTGTATTCACAGTTCAAACGACACTTCCGCCGAAGGTTGCCGGAACGCGTGAGGCCCGACAACTACGTCATCGTGCAAATGCCACGGCTCGAACGCCCACTGCGGGAGAATCGAGGCGTGATGATAGATCCCAGTGCTGCACGCACCTTCTGGAAGGCGCTCATGGACAACGCCTCCGCGCTCATCTCCGACGCGCACGCGCTGCTCGAACTGGGCTCGTTTGGCCGGGCTCGGTCCCTCACCGTGCTCGCGCAGGAAGAACTGGGCAAAGCACTGTGGATTTACGAGTCGTTCGAACAGTCCTGGAGCACGGGCTCTGAGAAGGCGCGCGAGGTGCCTCGGCTGTCGGCCGACGGCCGCCGCCACACGGTCAAATATATGGAAGCCTTCGTCTTCGGCCAGGAGCTGGCCGCATTCTGGGGCGACTACAACTCTTACGAGTTCCCGAAGGACCAGTCGCAGGAGGGCTGGAAAGCGCACTTCGCGACGAAGCGACGCGAAGCCGAGGCCGCGGGAAAGAGAGCCAACAACGAGAAGATGGCTGGGTTCTACGTCGATATGGACCGCCCGGGAGACACCGTCCTCTCCCCCGCCGACGTCTCGTCGGGAACCATCGCCGAAGATCTGCAGACCGCGGCGAAGGTCGTCGAAATGCTCCTCATCAAGGATCACAGCCGGATGAAGCTCGAGGCCACGACGCCCTACGACAGCACGCACGAACTGCAGCACAGGCTCCTGCCGATCTCTCACCCGGAGGACTGGGCCGCGGCCTCACAGGAGTTCAAGGATGGCAACTACCTCAAAGGCAGTGCGGACTGAACGAGAGTCTCTTCACTCTGCGGGGTCAGCGGCTCCGCCCTCGCGATAGTCACCCGCGTCCTCGATCACTTGAGCCTCCACAGGCGGACCGCGCTCCATCGAGCCTCCTATGGACCATCGATACCATCGTCAGCACTTCTAACAGCTCGTAGTCGCTCACCGACCGCTTCAGTCGCGGGTCGTGCGCCGTGGGGTTTCGGTAAAGTCCGCCGAGCCCCTTGATCAGGTTCGCAAGTCCCGTTTGCTCGTCGCGCTCCGTCTGCGTGCCCAGCGAGTTAATGGCGAGCGCCGGCACACCAGTCTTACCGAGGGCGAGTGCGGCGTCGACGAGAGCCGCGCCGTCGCCCTGAGCCCCAGCGTCTGCCCGCAGCCTGTCGAAGATGCTCTTGGTTGCCTCCAGGCAGGCATGGAAGTGCGCCTTCTTCAGCACCTCGATTGAGCAGTACCGCAACACCTCGGGATGAGCGTTCCTGCGCTGCAGCTCGTCGCGGATCGAAGTCGCGATACGAGTCGCCTCGTCCAGGGTCTGCGCTCGTGCACCGCGAGCGACCTGGCCTTTGTCGTTGACGCGCAGCCCGACGAAGGCCATGTGCTCGTTGAGGCTGTCCTGCCGCAGTGTGAAGAGCTCGGGGCGATCCCGGTAGCGGACGGGCTCCATAGCGGCGACGATAAAGGTGATGATCCGGTTCGAGTTCTGGTCCCGATTCTGCCGTGCGACGAATGCCTCGGTCAGTCGGTCGCGTTTTGTCGCGTTTGGCAATGGGTCGCTCATGTTGAGCCGGGCGAGCAGGTCGCCGATCTCCCCGCCGGTCAAACCGTTCTCTGTTTCGGCCAGCACGGCGGCGACGGATTTCAGAATCCCGTACGACCACGGAGGGTTCGGTTTGGCCACGTCAGATCACCACGTATTCAGGACCCCGAACGGTCAAGTGTCTGCTGACCGGACTTCTGCTCACCGCCCGCCGCTCCTCAGTCTCGAAACTTCACTAACAGAGAGTCGAACTTTCTGCATAGCCTCTCCACGAACGCGACCCAAGTCCTCACGCCGTTGATGTTCAACGCCCCTGGAGTGGACCCCTTGTGAACGATCTCGCCACGCACCTCGACGAGCGTTCCGATGTCCCTCATCACCTTGGAGTTGCTGTACCCCTGCCAACTCACCTTGGTCAGTGGCTCATATCCGAGCACCTGTTTGTAGAGGGTGATGACACCGTCTGTACTTGCAGTGTTGAACCCGTACTTGCCGCCGTTTCCATCAAGCCTCCGCGCAAGCTGGTTCCGCACCTCGTCGACCCAGCCGTCGCCAGCGAACGCCCACGGGTCGGTCTTCGCATTGCCAGCCACCCAGTCCCTGAGCGCCTGCGGGAGCGTCTGGGCTTCATGACGATTCAGCAGGTCCTCAACCGTCTCCCTCAGCGCCTCTTCCACGTAGACCTCCCAGGCGGTGTAGCAGAGAGCAACGCACGCTCTAAGCAGTGGATCAACCCCGGGAACGGCCTCCGGGCGCCCCGGACCGGTTAGCTTGGACGCCGGATGGTGTTCCAGCAGCGACCGCACATCTTCGAGTAACGAGTCACTCGCTTCCAGTGCAGTCAGCTCGACTGTCGTTCCGGTCACTTCTTGCCACCAGATGGCACCCCGCTGCGGAACTCGACCACGTCGCCGTCGGCCATGACGTAGTCCTTGCCTTCCATTCGGACCTTGCCCGCGGCCTTGGCGTCGTTCATCGAGCCGTGGGTGTCGAGGTCGTCGAAGGAGACGATCTCCGCCTTGATGAAGCCCTTCTCGAAGTCGGTGTGGATCACGCCGGCCGCCTTAGGAGCGGTGTCGCCCTGACGGATCGTCCACGCGCGAGCTTCCTTGGGGCCTGCCGTCAGGTAGGTCTGCAGGCCGAGGGTGTGGAAGCCTGCGCGCGCGAGCTGGTGCAGACCGGCCTCGTCCTGGCCGATCGACTCGAGGAGTTCCTTAGCGTCGTCCTCGTCGAGTTCGAGCAGTTCGCTCTCGACCTTCGCGTCGAGGAAGACCGCGTCGGCGGGAGCGACGGCGGCACGGAGCTCGTCTTTTCGCGCGTCGTCGGTGAGCACACCCTCGTCGGCATTGAAGACGTACAGGAACGGCTTCGCGGTCAGCAGGTGCAGCTCACGGACCGAGGACAGGTCGAACTCGCCCTTCACCGAGAACAGCGTCTTGCCGTCGTTCAGGTAGCCTTCGGCCTTCTTCGCGGCATCGAGCAGGACAGCGAGATCCTTGTTCTTGCGTGCATCCTTCTCCAGGCGCGGCAGCGCCTTCTCGAGCGTCTGCATGTCGGCGAGGATCAGCTCTGTCTCGATCACCTCGATGTCGGCGAACGGATCCACACGGCCGTCGACGTGCACGACGTCGTCGTCGGAGAACACGCGGACCACCTGGCAGATCGCGTCAGCCTCGCGGATGTTGGCGAGGAACTGATTGCCCATGCCCTCACCGACCGAGGCGCCCTTCACGATGCCGGCGATGTCGACGAACGACACCGTCGCAGGAAGGATCCGCTCGCTGCCGAAGATCTCTGACAGCCGCGTCAAGCGGGCGTCGGGCAGTTCGACCACGCCGACGTTGGGTTCGATGGTCGCGAACGGGTAGTTCGCGGCCAGCACGTCATTACGCGTCAACGCGTTGAAGAGGGTCGACTTTCCGACGTTGGGCAGGCCGACGATTCCGAGGGTAAGACTCACGGGAGGTCAGTCTATCTGGCGCTCGGCGGCCTTCGCCGCCGCCTCGGCGTCTTCCTCGGCTATCTGTTCACCCGCGGCCTTCCCCACCTGCTCCAAGATGTACCGCAACGCGACTGCGAGGCACGACGCAGCGGGCACCGCGAGGAAGGCTCCGGTGATGCCGTACAGCGATCCACCGAGCGTCACCGCGAGCAGCACGATCACCGCGTGGAGGTCCATCGACTTCGCCTGCAGCCACGGCTGGAGGACGTTGCCCTCCAGCTGCTGCACCACGAGGATGATCGCGAGCACGATCAACGCCTTCGTCAAACCGACCGAGACGAGCGCGATGAGCACGGCGAGGGCGCCCGCAACGAACGCACCGACGATCGGGATGAAACCGCCGATGAACGTGATGACGATCAACACGCCGGCCAGGGGGACGTTCAGCACGAGAAGACCGATGCCGATCAACGCGGCATCGACGAAGCTCACGATCGCCTGCGTGCGAATGAAGCCGCCGAGGGTGTTCCACATGCGCATCAGCACCTCGCCGATGTGCGAGGCGCCGTGCTTGACGCCCATGGTCCGATTGAGCCACGGGATGAAGCGTGGCCCGTCCTTGAGGAAGAAGAACACGAGCACGGCCGTCGTGAACAGCGTGACAAGGGCAGAGGTCGCGACGCCGACACCGTTGAAGACACCCGACGCGATCGTCGACGCACTCTTCTGCAGCTTGTCGGTGATCTCGTCGACCATCGACGAGATCTGCTCGTCGCCGACGTTCAGCGGCGGGCCCTGCGCCCAGTCCTGAACCTTCTTCACGCCGTCGACGGCGGAGTTCGCGAGCTCCGGGGCCTGATCGACGATCGACGGGACGATGAGTCCGATAACGCCCGCGACCACACCCAGCCCGAGCAGGACCACAAGAACCGTCGCCGCTGCCGCCGGCACGCCTTTGCCGCGCAACCAGCGAACGGGAGGCCACAGCACTGTCGACACGACGATCGCGAGAATCACCGGCAGCAGGACCACCCAGAACTTCGCGAGCAGCACCATCAACGCGTAGAGGAACGCGAGGACGAGGAGCATCTGCAGGCAGACCGTCGCCGTCGACCTCAGCCCGGCCAGGAACACCCGACCGCGTGTCGGGTGCCGACCCTCGCTCAGATCGTCGGCCGCAGGGGTTCCGGCCTGGTCAGCTGGCTCGTTCTGCTCGGTCACGCCCACATCGTCACACAGACCCCTGACAAAAGCCGGGCGGCGCACCGTCATGTCTGTTTTCCGCTAGACACGGTCCTCGTCGCACCGGCATCGTGGAGTGGTGATCAGCACAACACCCCGACCGCCGCGGCTCGACTTCGACAGGTGTTACCGCGCGCTCGCCGCCCGGGACACCCGGTTCGACGGTCAATTCGTGACCGTGGTTCACACCACCGGCATCTACTGCCGGCCGTCGTGCCCGGCGCGGACCCCCAAGCCCGAGAACGTCGACTTCGTCCTGACGGCGGCGGCCGCGGCCGTGCGGGGATTTCGCGCATGCCGGCGTTGCCTGCCGGACGCGACTCCCGGCTCACCGCTGTGGAACACCGACGCAGACCTCGCAGCCCGGGCGATGCGGCTGATCGCCGACGGTGTGGTCGACCGCGACGGAGTCGGTGGGCTCGCCGCTGCTCTCGGCTACACCGAACGCCACCTCAGTCGGGTCTTGACCGCCGAGCTCGGCGCGGGCACGGTGGCGCTGGCACGCACACACCGAGCGACGTCGGCGCGCATCCTCCTGACCGGTACCGACATGTCGATCACCGACGTCGCCTTCGCTGCGGGATTCTCAAGTGTTCGACAATTCAACGACACGATTCGTGAGATGTACGCAGCCACACCGACAGCCCTTCGCGCCTCCGTCAAGAACGGATCGCCACGGAGGTCGACGGCAGGCGACGGGATCTCCCTCAAACTCCCGTTCCGCAAGCCGTACGACGCCGCCTGGACTCAGTACGGGCTCGCATCGCACGCAGTGCCGGGCCTGGAGCATTGGGACGGAACGACGTACCGCCGCAGCCTGACACTTCCGCACGGTCCGGCAGCGGTGCAGCTCACGTTTCACGACGACCACATCGCGGTCCGCTTCGATCATCTCGACATGCGCGATCTCGGAGCCGCGGTCAACCGCATCCGCAGGCTCTGCGATCTCGACGCCGACCCGGTCGCCGTCGACCGCATGCTCGGCGCCGACCCGATGCTCGGTCCGCTCATCGCCGCGAATCCCGGCATCCGGATTCCCGGAAGCGTCGACGGCCCAGAGACGCTGATCCGCGTGATGATGGGCCAGCAGGTGAGCGTCAAAGCCGCACGCACCCGGATCGGAGCCCTGGTGGCGGCACTCGGCGAACCGCTCCCGTGGGACGACGAACATCTGACCCACCTCTTCCCCGCCGCCGACGCGATCGCCGCCGACGGCCCGCGGGTCCTGACCGGACCCGCCCGCTCGATCGCGGCTATCACCGCGGCCGCGCACGCCTGTGGACAACACATGGAACTGCATGCGGGGGCCGATGCGTCCAACTTACGAGCGGACCTGCTGCGCCTGAACGGCGTCGGCGACTGGACCGCCGACCAGGTGATCATGCGAGTGACGGGCGATCCGGACGTCCTCACCCGATCCGACCTGGTGATCGATCGGGCTCTCGCCGACCTCGGTGCGGCCGCGGAGATCACCGCGACATGGCGCCCCTGGCGGTCGTACGCGTCGATGCACCTGTGGCGCAGGCAACTCGCTCACTTGATCGACGAACCACAAGGAGAACTCTCATGACAATCACCTCTCAGACGCTCGGCTGGGCCGGCGTAGACACCCCGGACGGACGTTTCACTGCGATCTTCGACGAGGACGGCGTGGTGTACGCATCCGGATGGACCGACGACCCCGCATACCTGCACAACCTCGTCGCGCCGTCGTTGCGCGGCGACGCATTGGAGGACCGCGACGGGCGCGAGGTGATCGCAGCCGTCGAGGCGTACTACGCGGGAGACCTCGACGCCCCGTCGCGCATCCGGGTCCGCCAGACGTCGGGCCCATTCCTCACCGCGGCGTGGGCCGCCCTCCGCCAGGTGCCCGCGGGGCCTCCGGTCACCTACACCGAACTCGCCGAGCTCGCAGGCAACCCGGCGGCGATCCGCGGCGCGGCATCGTGCTGTGCTCGAAACGCCGCAGCACTGTTCGTGCCGTGCCACCGGGTGGTCCGAATCGGCGGAGCACTCGGCGGCTTCCGCTACGGGCTGGACGTGAAGCAGTCCCTGATCGACCGCGAGGTCGCCGCCGCAGCAGCCTGACCTGCAAAGGCGACGAAATTGTCAGAGGCGGGGTCCATGATGGCCGCATGACTACGACAGCAGCCGTCATCGGGCCCGTCTGCCTCGTCATCGGCGCACTTCTCGGGTGGTGGGCACGCGGTGCGGCGGGTCATCGAGACGTCGGTGCACCATCGGCCGACATAGTCGCGCCCCTGCGCGACACGCTCGGACAGTTGTCCGACGAACTGCGTCGATCCGAACACAACCGGGTCCACGCGTTCGCCGGCCTGAGCGAACAGGTTCGTGGGATGCAACTGACGTCGCACCGCCTGCACGAGCAGACGGCGCGCCTCGCGGGTGCTCTCCAGGCCCCGCAGATCCGCGGCAGATGGGGCGAGATCCAGCTCGAACGGGTCGTCGAGCTGTCCGGGATGTCGCGGCACTGCGATTTCTCGACGCAGGTCCACGGGCAGACCGCCGACCGGGTGGTCCGCCCGGACATGGTCGTCCACCTCGCGGGCGGGCGAACCATCGTCGTCGACGCCAAGGTGCCGCTGCAGGCGTTCCTCGATTCGACATCGGCCGGCATCGCTCCCGAAGCTGCTCGCGACAAGGCGGTGCGCCACGCCCAAGCAGTCCGCGCTCACATCAACTCCTTGTCGGCGAAGGCCTACTGGTCCGCGCAGACCAGTTCCCCCGAGTTCGTCGTACTGTTCCTTCCCGGCGACGGCGTGCTCGACGCCGCGATGCAGCACGATCCCGAGTTGCTCGACTACGCCTTCGCCCGCGACATCGTTCTCGCGACACCGGGCACCCTCATCGCATTGCTGCGGACCGTCGCCCTCGGCTGGCGTCAGCACGCGATGGCCGAGGACGCCGAGCAGATCCAGACGCTCGGTCGGGAACTGTACCGGCGAATCGACCAGGTCCTCGGCCATCTCGACAAGGTCGGGTCGGCTCTCCGACGATCCGTCGAGAGCTACAACTCGGCGATCGGCGCGGTGGACACCCGGCTGGGCGTCACCGCTCGAAAGTTGTCGGAATTGGAGGCACTCGCCGTGTCCACCGGACAGACGACGTCTGACCGGACCCGACTGAAACCAGTGGACTCCACGGTGAGATCCGTGTCACCGCGCACATAGTTTTCAGGAAACTCACGGGCTCGGATGAGGTGGGCGAGCACGCACAACCGGTAACGTCTAAGTGTGTTTCCCCGATCGCTCGCAGGCTCGGCCCTGCCCGCAGACCAGCAGTCCGTCATCCCGTCGGTCCGCGGTCTGCCCTGGTGGGGTGCCGTCCTCGTCGCGACGAGCTTCACTGTGGTCGGAGCCGTCATCAGCGCGGACTCGACCCCTCCGCTTGGCCGAGTCTTCAAGGTCTTCCTGGTCGTCGGCGTCGTGCTTGCTGCGCTCGCCGTCCGGCGGCGGGCATTGTTCACCGCCGCGGTACAGCCTCCGCTGATCGCTTTCATCGTCGGCATCGTGGCCCTGTTCAGCCAGCATGAGGGCGGCACCGACAAGAAGACGATCATTCTCAAGGTGGTCCTCCCGATCGCGACCGCGTTCCCGTGGATGGTCATCGCGTTCGTCGCGGCTCTGCTCGTCGTGCTTGTGCGACTGTTCTTCACAGGCCCCGAGAGCAAGCGGCCGTTCGGCGGTGTGGAGGGTCTCAAGAAGCGACTCGCAGGCGGAAAGGCAGCCAAGCCCGCCCCCGCCAAGCGGAAGCCGACGACCGACCGCACCAGCACCACCAAGGCCAGGGAGGACTCCCGACCTCAGAAGCCCGGCCGCGCACCCCGCTCGGCAGCGCCCTCCGAAAGAGTCCCGGCCAAGGCCGCCGCTAAACCGGCACCGCAACCGCAACGCCGCCGCCCGACACCCAAACCCGCACCTGCCGAACGCACTCGGGCCACGCCCCAGAAGATCCCTGCGTCGCAGCGTCGGACGGCCGGTCAGCAGCTGCGTGAGCGCGGCCAGATCGAAGACCTCGCGGCCGGGCTCGACGACTGAACCGAGCAGTTCAGACGTTCGAACAGAGCCACCGCGCGAGGTCGCGAGCAGCCGCGTCGACGACCTTCGGCCAGTCCATCGCGGTGTCGTCCGCCTGGTCGCTGACAACTTTCACCAGGGTCAGCGGAATGTTGTAGGCATCGCAGACGTGAGCGAGAGCGGCGCCTTCCATGTCGACCAGATCAGCTCGCGCCGCCAACACCGACCGGTGAGCCGCATCGGTGACAAACGTGTCACCGGTCGCGAGAACAGTCCCATCCCCGCCAGTGATCTCCCACCGGTCCGTCATCGGATAGCCGATGGCGGTGAGCTCGGCGGAGCTGATGTCGTGCTCGACGACAGCCGATGGCAGGTACAGACCTGCGTGGTGATCGTGCAGAGCACCCGCCGTCCCGATGTTGACGACCGACGTGTGACTTCCGCGCTCGAAGGCTCGCGTCAACGCGATCGTGGCACGGACCTTGCCGATGCCGGTGATCAGCACATCCATGCCCGCCGGAACATGCGCGGCCTCGGCCTTCGTCGCAGCGACGACGAGCAGCGACACGTCAGTCGACCTGCCCGACACCCGACAGGCGCGAGAGATGATCGAAGCGATTGTTCGCGATCCGCATCGCAACCTCGTACGGCAGCGCGAACTTGCGTGCCCACCAGTATCCGAACCGGACATCGAAGGACGTGTACACCATGTACTTGTTCTTGGTGACGCCGCGGATGATCGCCGCAGCGGCCTTTTCCGGAGTCACCGCGATCTTGTGGAATCCGTCGACCTGCTTGGCGACTCGCGGGTCGCTGCGATCGAGGCCGACGATCTCCACCGTGCCGACGAGCGGTGTGGCGACGCCGCCCGGGCAGACCAACGAGACACCGATTCCGTGCCTGCGCAGGTCGTATCGCAGTACTTCGGAGACTCCGCGGATACCGAATTTGCTCGCGCTGTAGGCGCTGTGCCACGGCAGAGCGAGCAGACCCGCCGCCGACGAGACGTTGACGAGCTGGCCACCGCTCCCCCGCCGGACCATCTGGGGGACGAAGCACTCGATCACGTGGATCGGGCCCATCAGGTTGACGTCGACGATCTTGCGCCAGTGGCGATGCTGCAGGTTCTCGACGGTACCCCACGCCGAGATGCCCGCGACGTTCATGACGACATCCATCACCCCGACTTCGGCGTCGACGGCGCGCGCGAACGACGCGACCCATTCGTAGTCGGAGACGTCGCCCGCCGAGTGGTACGCGACCACACCGCCCTGCCCGGCGACCTCGGCGACGACCTCGTCGAGTGCGTCGACCTGGAGGTCGGTGAGCACGAGTCGGGCGCCCTCACGGGCGGCGGCCACCGCCGTCGCCCGTCCGATGCCGCTCGCTGCACCGGTGATGAGGACCGTCCGTCCGCGTAGCGACGGAACGGGTGTGCGGACCCAGAACAGTTCGCGGACAGCGGTCAGGCGTCGACCCAGGTTGAGACCCATGCCACTGAGCCTACTCACGGCCCGCGGCGGTCAGATCGGGAGCTTGCCGCCGAACACCGCGTAAACGACGGAGAGGATCGCTTTGAGGACGTCGGCGGTCACGTCCTGACCCTGCGTCATCAGGATGCGCTGTGCCTCCTGGGGACTCTTGGCCTTGGTGATCTGGTCGATCAGCGGGCCGATGGCGGCGAGGCCCGCGAGGTCGACGCCAGATGCGGAGTCGTCGGCCGGAGCCTTCTGATCGGAGGGCGTCACTCCGGTGTTCGAGTTGTCGGTCCCCGGCGCTGGAACCGGCGCGGTCGGGTTGGCCGACGCGCCCTTGCCTCCGACGTACGAGGTGATGCCGTTGGTGATGGCCACGGCGTAGCGCGCCGCGCCCTGCGGCGACGCCAGAGCTGCGGCCTCCACCGGGTCGGACAGGTTGCCCATCTCGACGAACACCGCGGGCACACGAGTGAGGTTGACCGCGGCGATGTCCGAGCGGGTCTGGATGCCGTCGACGGCGCCGGCGTAGTTCGCCGGACTGAATCCGGCGCTCTTGAAGGCGTCACGCATGGTGTTCGACGCCTTGCGTCCCTCACCCGACTGAACCGAGTCGACGGCCTTGTCGGGGATCGGCAGCGTCGGCACGATCATGTGGAAGCCGGTCTTGCCCGCATCTGCTCCAGTGCTGGTCGAGTCGGCGTGCAGGCTGACCGCGACGTCGGCGCCTGACCGACTGGCGGCCTCGGCGCGTTCGTCCACGCAGCCGCCCCAGCCGGTGTCGTCGTTGCGGCTGAGGACGACGCGGGCGCCCTTGCTCTCCAGCGCGGCCTTCACCAGCTGGGCGACGTCCCAGTTGATGGTGTGCTCGGCCTTACCCGTGACCGACGTGGCACCGGTGGTCTGGCACTCCTTCGTGCCGCCGCGACCGTCGGGAACCTGCTTGCCGAGGTCGTGGCCCGCCGCCGAGCCCTGATGTCCGGGATCGAGGAAGATTGTCTTGCCGGTCAGCGCCTTGGCGGTCGGAGTCTTCGGCGCGGCATCGGAGTTCGGTGCGACAACACCGAGCACGAGGGTCGTCGAGGCGACGAGCGAGGCTGCCGCGATTGCTCCGCGGCGAACACGTACAGCGTTCATCGGCGCTGGTTCCTTCCATACGACACATCAGTAGTCACACTGATCACTTGCGTAACAGTGAACCAGTAGTCGAGGGTCGCTGTCGAACGGGAACTCTTCGCGATCGGAAATCGTTAACGTGCCGTGACCAGACCACTCGATTCATCCGAGAAGCACGAGAAGCCCGGCATGTTCTCGCGTCTCGGCGCCAGGTACCAGCACCTTCGGCACAATCATCGGTATGGATTCGTCCTTCGATATGTGACGATCACCGTGGGAATCCTCGTCACCGCGGCAGGCGTGGTGGCCATCCCGTATCCCGGCCCCGGTTGGGCGATCGTGTTCCTCGGCCTGTTGATCCTGTCGCAGGAGTTCGAATGGGCCGCCCGTCTCCGCCACTGGATCATGTCCAGGCTGACCGAGTTCTATCGCCGTTTCATCGACGGCAACCGTCTCGCGCAAGTGGCCCTCGGCATCGCGACCTGCGCCATCGTCCTCGCCACGCTCTGGGTGACCAATGCACTCGACCTCGCAGCGGGCTGGGTCGGCGTGGAGGCCGCCTGGCTGAACTCGCCGATCTTCTGACAGCGGAGTCAGGCGAGGTGTCGCGTGAGATGCAGAATGCCGTGCTCGTCGTCGGCGTCACGACCGAGCACTCCGGCGAGGGCCGCCTCCGCCGATGCGACGTCGAGCCCTGAGCCGATCACCACGAGAGACGTCGCGGGTCCAAGGTCGCCCCACGGTTGCCGCGACACCCGGACGACGCCCCCGACTGCTTGGATCACATAGGCCTGGTCGGCGTGACCGGGAAGGTCGACCAGAACGGTGCCCTTGATCCGGTACGCCCCGGCCGGCGGACGTTCGAGGAATCGTGCAAGGCGGCGCGGGTCGACGGGACCGACTCGGTCGAGCGACACCGACTCGAACTCGGCGTGCAAGTGCGAGTGGTCGTGGTGGTCGTCGTGCAGCAGTTCGTCGAGTGAGAGCTGCCGCGGGCCGTCGTCCATCGGGCGGTCCGGAGCATCGTCGAAGAGCAGGCCCGGATCGATCAACGCATCGCTGACGCTGATCAGCGACGCCGTCGAGTTGACTTCGCGGACCACGTCGCGGACGCGTGCCATCTCGTCGCCGTCGACCAGGTCGGCCTTGTTCAGAACCACCAGATCCGCGACGGCGACATGCCCGCCCACCATCGGATGTCCGGCAATCGTCGAGAGGAACTGCGAGGAGTCGATCACATAGACGAGCCCGCCGTACGACGCCGTGGCCGACCGGGCTGCCAGCACCAGTCTGATGAGTGCAGGCGGCTCGGCGATTCCGCTGGCCTCGATGAGTATCGCGTCGAGGCCGACCTCGGCGGCCGAAAGAGCTGCGATCGCGTCCCCGAGACCCTCGGCGTCGGTCGTGCAGCACATGCATCCCCCCGGGAGGCTGACAGTTCCACCCGACGCACCCGACACGAGCAGAGAATCGATGTCGACCGAGCCGAAATCGTTGACGAGCACGCCTATTCGTCGACCGCCCGCATTCCGCAGAACATGATTGAGCAGTGTCGTCTTACCCGCGCCGAGGAATCCTGCGAGGACGACCACCGGGATGTGACGCTCGTTGCGACCAGTCACGTGGCGCAGCTGACACACAGAACCGCCAGGTCCCGGCCGTCACGATCGGGGTGATTCACCACATTCGACGTCGGTTCGCCGCATTCGACACACTTGCCGATCACAGCGGGCGAACCGAAATCCATAGTCATTCTCTTGTCGAAGACATAGAGCGACCCTTCCCATAGCCCGGAGTCTGCGAACCGCTCGCCGTATCGGACTATTCCACCGTCGAGTTGGTACACCTGAGAGAATCCCCTGTTGACCATCAGGGCGCTGAGGACCTCACAACGGACACCGCCGGTGCAGTACGTGACCACCGGCTTGTTCTTCAGGTGATCCAGTGCGCCGCTCTCGAGGAGTGGAATGAAGTCCCGAGTGGTGTCGATGTCGGGAACGATCGCGTCCCGGAATCGACCGATCTGAGCTTCGATGGTGTTTCGACCGTCGAGAAATGTCACCTCGTCGCCACGCTCGGCGACGAGTTGGTGGAGTTCGTCCGGCGACAGATGCGTGCCTCCTCCGATCACCCCGTCGGAATCCACCCGGATCTCGTCCGGGGCGCCGAACGTGACGATCTCTGGTCGCGTCTTGACCGAGAGTCGAGGGAAGTCGTCCCCCACTCCGTCTGACCATTTGATGTCTGCGTTCTTGAACGCGGGGTACCCGCGGGTCGCTTTCACGTAGCGTTTGACGTCGCGGATGTCGCCACCCACTGTTGCGTTGATGCCGTGGGATGACACGATGATTCTGCCGCGCAGGCCGAGCGAGGAACACACGGAGTGCTGCCACAGGCTGATGGCCTCCGGGTCGGGCAGCGGCGCGAACACATAGAACAACACGATTTTGGGAGTCGCCACAGTGCAAGGGTACGGATCCCGCGGCGCGATCGTCAGCGTCGCCCTCTTCGGAGCGCTCAGCGTCACACTCTCCGGCTGCAGCCTGCTCAGCGAGAACGCCGGACCGAACCGGATCGTCATCCCGAGCACCGACGAGCTGTCGACGGAGACCAAACCCGCGTCGATCTCGGCGACAGCGGCGTCCCGATCGAACGACAACACGGTGCCGTCCGAGTGGAGTTACGAGCGGGTCATCAAAGGCGCTCCGCGAGTGAGCAATTCAGACTTCCACGAGGGTGCGACCACTGAGGACGGCGAACGTCAAGACGTGTCGGGTTATCACTTCTCCTCATCGGATCGCAGCATCAGGTGTTCTACCGGGAACAATGGGGCCGATGCGCTCGTCTGTTTCTCCGACGATGTCGAAGGCCCCCTCCAGGCGCCTGCAGGTGAAGACGCGGCGTGCAAATGGGACCGAAACCTGGTTGTCCTCTCCGGCGAAGGCGTAAGCGAGGGAGGATGTTCGAATCGCTATCCGGTGCTCTACCGCACCCCGACGATCGCTCCGGGATCTGCCATCACCATCGATCGCTTTGCGTGCCTGTCGGATGCCGAAGGTCTCTATTGTGTCGAATCCGGTTCCGGTTCCGGATTCTCGGTGACGTCGGACGGATTCACCTCGATTCGCGCCGCGGATAGAGCGCCGGAATCACTCACCGGGGTAACCGACCAATCATCCGAATCACCGTCTGCCTCCTCTTCGACGATCGTCCCGACGCGCTGAAAGTGTGTAGAGTAGGCGCTGAATAGCAGCCTGAATTCGCGGTGAGAGGAAACCAATGGCAAAGAAGACCGTCATCAAGATCGTCGACGACATCGACGGCGCAGAACTGGACGATAACGAGTACGAAACCGTCCGCTGGAGCATCGACGGCAAGAACTACGAATTCGACACCTCGCCTGCCCACGCCGAAGAATTCCGCGATCACGTCGCAACCTACGTTGCGGCATCGCGCGCGGTGAGCCGTGGACCCCAGCGCCGCACCGCCGCTGCAGCACGACCGGCCGCGAACACCCGAGTGATCCGCGAATGGGCGAATGCGAACGGCTTCACCGTGAGCGATCGCGGCCGAATCCCCGCCGATGTCCTCGCCGCCTACGAAGCCGCCAACTGACACTGCGCTGTAACGAACGAACGCCTCGAACCAGTCTTGGTTCGAGGCGTTCTTCTGTTCACCCACTCACGGTCAGGCCTGCGCGGCGATGAGCCGATGCAGCCATTCCACAAGGAGCGAGGTCTCAGGTCTTCCGAGAATCGACGGATCCGTTGACGCGAGGCGCGCGACTCGGAGCACCGCGTCCCGGTCGTCGGTCGACGCGGTCCCGGCCCCGGTGATGCCCGCGAGTACCGCATCCCGAACCGCCGCAGACAACTCCGGATCGGGTCGGCCCTGAATGATCTGCCGCAACGTGACGCCGATATTGGTGGCCAGCACATGCGCCGCGGCCTGCTCAGCAGAGACCACGAGCGACCCCTGCGCCGCTGCCCGCTCAGTGATCCCGCGCAGGAGTTCGGTCGGCCGCGCCTGAGCCGCGGGCGCGTATCCGGGCCGCACCTTTCCGTACATCAACGTGTAGAAGCCGGGGTTGGCCAAGCCGAACCTCACGTGTGCATCCCAACCGTCACGCAGGTCGAGGATCGGGTCCCCACTCGGCTCGGCGGCCCCTTTCTCCGCCAGATACAGGTCGAATCCCCGCTCCACCACGGCGTCCACGAGACCCTGTTTGTTGCCGAAGAAGTGATAGAGGGTCGGCATCCTCACCCCCACCCGATCGCACACCTCGCGCAGCGAGAAGTCCTCACCGGGTGACGACGCGATGAGGTCGGCTGCCGCGTCCAGCAGCCGTTCCCGTGTATCGCCTCGCGAATTCTCTGTCATGCCGCTACAGTAGTCCTGTATCAACGATATGTTGATACATACCAACGCTATAGGGAGGCTGCCATGCAGAAGCGAACACTCGAGGGACAGGCCGTACTCGTATCCGGTGGAGGAAAGAACCTCGGAGGTCTGATCAGTCGGCAGGCCGCCGCGGCCGGAGCCGACGTGGCGATCCACTACAACAGCGAGTCGTCGCGGGCCGAGGCCGAAGCGACGCTGGCCGCCGTCGAAGCGTCCGGACGCACCGGCGTGCTGCTGACCGGCGATCTCACCGATCCGAGTGCGGTGACCCGACTGTTCGACGACGCCAAAGCGGCCCTCGGTCGGATCGACGTCGCCGTGAACACCGTGGGCAAGGTCCTCCGCAAGCCGATCGCCGATACATCCGAGTCCGAGTACGACGAGATGTTCGACGTGAACTCGAAGGCCGCCTACTTCTTCATCAAAGAGGCCGGCCGCACTCTGAACGACGACGGAAAGATCATCACCATCGTCACGTCGCTGCTCGCCGCCTTCACCGACGGATATTCGACATACGCGGGCGGAAAGAGTCCGGTGGAGCACTTCACGCGTGCCGCCGCGAAGGAGTTCGGCGGTCGCGGGATCTCGGTCACCGCGGTCGGCCCCGGCCCGATGGACACTCCGTTCTTCTACGGTCAGGAGACACCCGAACGTGTCGCCTTCCACAAGTCCCAGGCGATGAACGGGGAGTTGACGAAGATCGAGGACATCGCTCCGATCGTGGAGTTCCTCGCGACCGACGGCTGGTGGATCACCGGCCAGACGATCTTCGCCAACGGCGGCTACACCACCCGCTGACACCCACAGATGAAGGGAGACACCATGACGAGCGAGATTCCTGCCACCGTCACCGAGTTCATCACCGCGGTGAACAGACACGATGAGACGGCCGTGCTCGACGCCTTCACCGACGACGGCTTCGTCGACGACTGGGGGCGGATCTTCCCCGACCGCGCGTCGATCAAGGCGTGGAGCGACGTCGAGTTCATCGGCGCGAACGGCACCATGACCGTCACCAGCACCGCCGTCGATGAGAACACGGTGACGGTCATCGCCGATTGGCGCAGTTCTCACGCCAACGGCCTGTCGTCGTTCGTGTTCGATGTCGCAGGCGACAAGATCGCGTCCATGACGATCCGCGAGGGGTGATCTGAAACTCGGGGTTTCGCGTCACCCTGACTTTAAGTCGTCGGGCCGGACGACAGGACCGCTATTCTGACGAACCATGACTGTCCTCTCCTCGGCCCGACGACACCTGTCGTCGTCGCCGTCTCGACGCCTGTGGTTGCCACTGCTGATCGTGGTGCTGCTGATCGGCGCTCTGACCGCCTGCGGTTCCTCGTCCGATTCGAGCGACGGTGACGACGCCGGCCTGTGTGCGCCTCCCGGTGTGAACAGTGCGTCCGCGGCACCGACGAACCTCGCCAAGAGCGCTCAGGCGCCCGACAAGTTCACAACGGCGAACGTCACCCCGCTCGACCAGATCAACACGTCGGACCTCGGGCTGATCAACAACGGGAAGATCATCGTCGGCACTCTCGGTGACGCACCGCCGAGCATCTGCGTCAACAACGACAAGCAGTACACGGGCATGGACAACGAGATGCTCCGTGCGATGGCCGACAAGCTCGGCCTGCAGGTCGAGTTCGTCGGCACCGAGTTCTCCGGCCTCCTCGCCCAGGTCGCGGGAGGACGGTTCGATGTCGGCTCGTCGTCGATCACCACGACCGACGAGCGTCGGAACACGGTGGCCTTCACCAACGGCTACGACTTCGGGT
This sequence comes from Gordonia malaquae NBRC 108250, assembly GCF_000344135.1. GTDB lineage: Bacteria > Actinomycetota > Actinomycetes > Mycobacteriales > Mycobacteriaceae > Gordonia > Gordonia malaquae. The sequence continues at coordinate 39,559 of NZ_BAOP01000001.1, forward strand.
ACTTCTCGCTCGCAGCCAAGGTCGGGGGCCCGATCAAGGGTTTCGGCGACCTCAGCGCGTCGACCCGCATCGGCGTGGTGCAGGGCACCGTCCAGGACGACTACGTCGTCAACACGCTGAATTTGAACCCGGTGAAGTTCCCCGACTACGCGACCGCGTACGCGAACTTGAAGTCGGGCCAGATCGACGCGTGGGTCGCGCCGAGCCAGCAGGCCGAGGGCACTGTTCAGCCGTCCGACGGCATCGGCATCCTCGAGAACACCTTCAGCATCAACAACTTCACCGCCTGGGCCGTCAACAAGGGCAACCCGAAGCTGGTGGAGGCGCTGAACAGCGCCCTCGACGCGATCATCGCCGACGGCACGTGGGCCAAGCTCTACCAGGACTGGGCGCCGCGGACTCTTCCCGCCGGCTGGAAGCCCGGGTCGAAGGCCGCGCCCGCGCCGAAGCTGCCTGATTTCGAAGCCATCGCGAAGGCGAACGAAGGCAACAAGGAACAGGCTCAGGAAGTCGCCCCGAAGGGCACGCTCGCGCAGTTGGGCGAGACGTTCTTCAACGGAGAGGCGTTCCGCAAGGCGATTCCCGACCTGTTCACGACCGGCCTCCCGAACACCCTGAAGATCGCGTTGACATCCGGCATCATCGGCACCGTGCTCGGCATGCTGCTCGCCGTCGCGGGCATCTCCCGGACTCGCTGGCTGCGCTGGCCGGCCCGGGTCTACACGGACATCTTCCGCGGCCTGCCCGCCGTCGTCGTGATTCTCATGGTGGGTCTCGGATTCGGCCCGGTGGTGCAGAACCTCACGGGCGGCAACCCGTTCTGGCTCGGGTCGATCGCCCTCGGCCTGCTCGCGGCCGCCTACATCGGTGAGATCTTCCGGTCCGGCATCCAGAGCGTCGAGGCAGGGCAAATGGAGGCGTCCCGCGCGCTCGGCTTCTCCTACAGTTCGTCGATGAACCTCGTGATCATCCCGCAGGGCGTCCGACGTGTGCTTCCAGCCCTGATGAACCAGTTCATCGTGCTGATCAAGGACTCGTCACTGATCTACTTCCTCGGACTCACCGTGCTGCAGCGTGACCTGTTCGCGGTCGGCAAGGACTTCAACGCAGGCAGCGGCAACCTGACACCGCTGCTCGCCGCAGGCCTGCTGTACCTGATCCTGACTGTTCCGTTGACGCACCTGGTCAACTACATCGACAAGCGCCTGCGCGTCGGAAAGGCCTGATTCCTCGTGAGCACATCAACCACTCCGCTCGCGGCCACCGACGCTGCGGTGTCCCTGACCGGCAAGGACCTTCACCTCGCATTCGGCGACAACAAGGTGCTGCAGGGCGTCGACATCCAGGTCGACGCCGGGACGACGACCACCGTGATCGGCCCGTCCGGGTCGGGCAAGTCGACTCTCCTGCGCGTCCTGAACCGACTCCACGAACCGCAGCAGGGCGACATCCTCATCGACGGCCGCTCTGTCCTCGGCGACAACCCCGATGAACTGCGTCGCCGCATCGGCATGGTGTTCCAGCAGTTCAACCTGTTCCCCCACAAGACGGTGGCGCAGAACGTCGCCCTGGCACCGCAGAAGCTGCGCGGACTCAGTAAGGACGAGGCGTACGCGCTCGCCCTCGAACAGTTGGACGCCGTCGGTCTCAAGCACAAGGCCGACGTCCGACCCTCCACACTCTCCGGTGGTCAGCAGCAGCGTGTCGCCATCGCCCGTGCACTCGCGATGCGGCCCCAGATCATGTTCTTCGACGAGGCCACCAGTGCGCTGGACCCCGAACTGGTGAAGGGTGTCCTGTCGTTGATGGCCGAACTGTCGAAGGAGGGCATGACGATGGTGGTCGTCACGCATGAGATGGGCTACGCCCGCGACGTCTCCGACAACGTGCTGTTCATGGACGAGGGCAAGGTCGTCGAGACCGGGACGCCGGAGAAGTTGTTCAACGCCGCCGAGAGTGAACGCCTTCAGACGTTCCTGTCGCAGGTGCTGTGATCTGGGGCGTTCACCGCACGGCCGCGGTGAACGCCTCCGACCGGTAGAACGGCGCGAGCCTGCGTCGAAGGGCCGCTTCGATGAAGCCGTGCCTGTCGATCTGCGCGATCACGTGCGGGCCGAAGCGGAGCGCCTCTTCGACGAGGTCGTCGTAACCCACGCCCAGTTCGGCGAGGAGTTCGTCGAGAGGCGTGTCGCCGTACGCCTCGAACACTTCGTCGACGCCTTCGGACAGGAGCGCCGCGAAGTAGTCGGTGTCGCGGAACGTCCGCCAGAACTCGAAGATCAGGACGACGACGTCTTCGACGTCGCCCGGTTCGACGAGAGTGCTCATCTCGCCGATGCTCTGATCGGCATTCGCCGCCCAGAGATCGCGGATGGTGGCGACGACGAGTTCGTCGGAGTCGGCTTTGTTCGCTTGCAACACGAATCGAGCGCCGCGACGCGTCACGTTCTCGACCGTCCCGTCGACCAACCGCCCGAGCTTCTCGGGCAGTCGTGACGAATCGACGGCGCGGTGCATCACGTCGACGGCGGCGTCGACTGTCGCCGGGCTGTCCAGGATCCGCTCGACGAGGCGTCGGGTGATGCCGAGGTCGGCGACGCCGGTGGCGAGGTCGTCGAAGTGTTTGCGATCGATGATGTCCGAGAGTCGGAGGTCGTCGTTCCGCGAATGCGCGTACAGCCGGGCCGCGACCTGCCCGACGAGTTCGGGGATGGCGCCTTCGACGGGGAATGCGATCGCGTATTTGTGGGCGACTGCTTTGATCATCTCGCGGGACACCGCTTGCGACAGCGTCAGGTGCGACGCGTCGGCAAGGAACGACGTGATCTCCTCGCGCGCCAGTTCGGTGAACGCCTGCGGATCGGTCAGCTGGCCTCGCAGGTACTCGACCTGCGCCTCGAGGAGCCGGGCTGCCAGGTCGTCGGTCATGCCTGAACTCTACCCAGCAGGCCCGTGAGCACGGTGACGACGCCGTGCTCGACGTTGGACGGCGCGCGGTGGCGGGCGGCGGCGGCGACCGTCGGGTGCGCGTTGGCCATCGCATACGAGCCGGCGGCCTCGTCGAGCATCTCGAGATCGTTCAGGTAGTCGCCGAACACGACGGTCTCGTCTGCGCTCACGCCGAGTTCACGCTGGAGACTGCGCACACCGACGGCCTTGTTGACGCCCTGCGCCGTGATGTCGATCCAGTGCTCCCCCGACACGACCAGGCTGTGGTGTTCGCCGAGCGGCGCCAGCACGTCGCGCGCGGTGGCCGCGGCATTCCCGAAGTCGTAGATCGCGATCTTCACGACGCCTTCGGGGTGCGCGGCGAGATCGTCGACGAGAGCGAGCTCCGCGCAGTACTCGGCAGCGTGCACGGCGAACGCCGGGTCGTCCGACTCGACGATCGCGCCGGCCACTCGACACAGGATCGCGCGGATGCCGCGGCCTCCGGCGTTGGCCTCACGGATGGTGTGGACGACGCTGGCGACGAAGTCGGGTTCCATCGTCGTCGAGTGCAGGAGTTCACCGCGGTGCATCGTCACGCCGCCGTTCTCGGCGACGTACGACAGGGTGTGCGGCACTGCATCGAAGAGCCTTGCGAGGCTTTGGTACTGCCGGCCGCTGGCCGGGACGAAGGCGATCCCCCTGGCCGTCATCTCATCGAGTAGCGGCCAGAATCCGTCGGGGACGTCTCCGTTCTCGTCGAGAAGTGTGCCGTCCATGTCGCACACGACGAGCCGGACTCCATGGGACGAGCCGCCGCCGTCCGCTGTGCTTCCTTCCACGTCTCGATCCTATCGACGCCGCGGCGCGGACCATCGAGTGATCGGTGCGCCGCCGACGAGGTGCTCGTCGACGAGTTCATCCACTCGATCGGACGTGAGCCCGGCGTACCACGTGTCGTCGGGGTACACGACCGCGACAGGGGCCTGGTTGCACGGGAACATGCACCCGGTCAGCGTCACGAGGACGTCGTCGTCACCGAGCCCCCTCGCGTCGAGCGCCTCGGCGATCGCGTGCTGGGTCTCTCCGCTTCCCTGCGCCGAACACCTCGGACCTCGACAGAGCAGCACGTGCCGGTTGAACGCCGGAACCTCCTGCCACGCCGGTGAGGTCAAGGGCGCCGTGGTGGCACGAGCGGGCGTCCCGCCGTGATCGATCGCCTCGACTAGAAGCTCTGCGTAGCCGGAGCCCTCCGACAGCGGTCGACCGATGCGCACGTCCGGTGGGTCGGTTCTCGTCCGAAGCCAATGCCCGATCACCCGCCGGAACCACGCGTCGGTCTTGCGGTCGATCACGGTCTGTCCGCTGACGACGAGCACTGTGGCCGCACCCGCGGCGGCCGCGTCGTCGAGAGCGTCGACGACAGTGGACTGCCCTCCGAGGACCGCGGTGCGAACAGTGATTCCGGGGAATCGGCGTCGGGCGTGCACCAGCGCGGCGGCCACCTCGTCGGCCGGATCGCCGCCCCGGTCGGTGGGTGCAGTGACGACGACCCAGTCCGCCGTCACCGTTTCGGCCCGTCGACGGTGCCGCAGGTGACGATGAGCGGTCTCCCGCTGCGCGGGTGTGCGACGACCTCGGCGTCGAGGCCGTACACGTCGGCGAGGAGTTCACTCGTCAGGACCTCGTGCGGCGGGCCCTCGGCGACCAGCGCACCATGGTCGAGGATCACGAGTCGGTCGCAGAACTCCGCCGCGAGCGACAGATCATGAAGGGCGACGAGCGCGGTGCGCCCACTCTGTCGGACTCGGGCGAGCAGGTCGTACGCGGCCGCCGGGTCGAGGTGGTTGGTCGGTTCGTCGAGTACAATCACCTCGGGACGTTGAGCGAGCGCCCGCGCGACCTGAGTCCGTTGCCGTTCTCCTCCGGAGAGCGTCTGCCAGGTGCGAGAACGCAGGTGGCCGATGCGCATCGCGGCGAGGTGATCGTCGACGTCGGCGACGCTCGAGGGCACCGCCCAGCCTGTCCGGTGCGGGATGGCGCCCAGCCCGACGACCTGTTCCACGGTGAGGTCGAGTTCGGTCGCCACATGCTGCTCGACCACGGCGACTCGTCGTGCGTACTCCCGGCGACCGAACTCCTCCACCGGCTGCCCGTCGATGCAGACCGTCCCCGACGACGGCCTGCGCCATCGGGCGACCAGCGAGAGCAGTGTGGTCTTGCCCGACCCGTTCGGCCCGATCAGACCGGTCACCGCCCCGGAGGGTGCAGTGCACGAGACCCCGTCGAGGAGAACCTTCGACTTCACATGGACACTCGCATCGATCACGCGGATCACCGGAGGCTGCTCGTTCACGCGGCACCTCCTCTGCGCCGGAGCAGCCACACGAATGCAGGCACGCCGATCACGGCGGTGACCAGACCCACCGGGATCTCCTGGTGCGCTACGACGGTTCTGGCCAGTACGTCCGCCCAGACGAGCAGGAGCGCCCCGACCAGCAGCACCACGGGCAGCAACCGCACGTGCAGAGGCCCGACGATCATCCGCGCCGCGTGCGGCACCACCAAACCGACGAATCCGATGATCCCGCTGTGCGCCACCATCACCGCGGTGCAGACCGACACGATCGAGTACAGCAGCCACCTGGTGGCGGTGACGTTGACACCGAGCGACGTGGCACTGCGCTCACCGAATGCGAACGCGTCGAGGGTTCTCGACACCAGCACGATCACCGCGGCGGCGACCAGGACCACGATCAGGAGCAGCGGCATCGTCGACCAGCGTGCACCGGCCAGCGATCCGAGTGTCCAGCGCATGACCCGATCCGCGGCTCCAGTGTCGGCCCGCAGAATCATGATCGCGCTGAGGGCCGCGCCGGCTTGGGCGACGGCGACACCCGCCAGGATCAACCGGCCCGGCAGCAACGCGCCGGTCCGAGTGGTCGCGATCGCGAACACGGTGAGCAACGCCAGCATCGCTCCGGCGAATGCCGCGACCGACACCGCCGGACCGCCTGCCAGCCCGGCGACAGTGGTTCCGAGCGTGAGGACGGCCGTGGCGCCCACAGACGCCCCAGACGCGAGTCCGAGAATGTACGGATCGGCGAGGACGTTGCCCGTCAACGACTGCAGGACGGCCCCGCACAATGCCAGCCCGGCCCCCACCACCGCGCCCTCGACCACGCGGGGCAGACGCAGGTCCACCACGATGTAGGCGGTGTTCGCATCAACACCCGACCCGATCCCGAACTGGCCCGCGACGGCGCGGTACACCTCGCCGAGTCCGATGTCGGCCGAACCCGCGAACACCCCGACGCCCATGCTCACCACGAGCAGAACTGTCAGACCGACCATCCAGCCTGCGTAGGCCGAAGCCGATCTCGTGACGGTCAGCGCTTCGCCAACTGTTCGGACACGGTCACCGCCCCGTCGATGAGGCGGGGTCCCGGTGTGCTCGTCGAGAACGGCAGCACGACGAACGACCCGGCCTTGACCGCCTTCAGATTCTTCAACACCGGATCGTTCTCCAGGTAGGTCCGCTTCGCCTGTGCCGTGTCCCACGAGGCGTCGGCCAGCACGATCACGTCCGGATCCGCCCGAACGACGCTCTCCCAATCCCCGTCGGCCCAGTTGCCGTCGATGCCAGCGAACACGTTTCGGGCGCCGACCGCGTCGATGATCAACTGCGGGCCGCCCTTCCCACCGCCGACGTAGGGCGTGGTGGTTCCACTGTCGTACCAGAAGATCGACTTGCCACGCCCGGCCGCTGACGCCTCGACGGCCGCGAGTTCGTCACGCATCCGCTCGTTGACCGCGTCTGCCTCATCCGTGCGGCCGAACAGCACACCGTTGTCGGAGGTCTCGCCGGCGATCGCATCCCACGACGACTCGGCACGCTTGGTCTTGTCGTTGCACGCGAACGGCGACACGTAGGTGGCGATGCCCAGAGCGTCCAGCTCGTCCTGGCTGCCGAGAGCCTTCTCGTCGAACGCCGTGCCGTACGACGCGAGGAGCAGATCGGGCTTGCGCGTGATCACGGTCTCGCGGTCCGGGAACTCCTTCGCGAGCACTGGAATCTTGTTGTAGGCCTGCTCCCACTGCGGCGCGATCGTGTCGTCGAGATATGCGGTGCCTATCAGCTGTTCACCTGCACCGATCGACAGGGCGGTCTCGGTCGCTCCTTGGTTCAACGTGATCGCGGCCTTCGCCGGGGCGCTCAACGACACTGTCCGGCCGCAGTTCTGCACGGTGATCGCGCCCGACGTCGTCTCGTCACCGCCGTTCGTGCTTGTGCAGCCGGCCAACAACAACGACATCGCGGCGATCGAGGCGCCGACTGTGAAACGGGTACGCAAAGTACGCCCGCCTTCCATTACTCGTGGAAAACCTATTCGGGGGGTCGGTCACGGCCGGTCTCCTGGCTCAACAGGGTCTACCGGCGGAACGACCTTCCCGGGCGCTGCCCAGTGGCTGAAGACGTTGACTTCTCGGTCCCGCCGGACCTGCTCACAGTGGCGAGTACCGCGCCGGTTTCTCACCGGACTTCCCGAACACCGTGACGTCGGAGTGATCGTACCCGAGTTACACCGTTCGACGGCTTGCAGCGGTCTGCGCAACCGGGTTGGATGTTCGGGTGCGATCGGGACGAATCGGCTTCTGTGCCGTGATGATGACGGCCGTCTTGGCCGTCGGCGGAAGCGCCGCTCCGCTGATGTTGGAGTCGGTCGACAGCGCGGCGTTCGCAGCCGAGACATCCCCGGTCCCGACCGAGCACAACGTTCCGAGCACCAGGACCATCACGATCAGCTGGGTCGGTGACAACATCCTCGGCACCGACAAAGACTTCGGCGGCGGCACGCTTCCGGAACTGTGGGCCCGCGCAGGCAAGTCCCCGGATTACTTCTTCCAGAACGTGAAACGGTACTTCACCGCAGACGATCTGACCGTGGCGAACTTCGAGGTGGCCCTCACCGGCGAGCGTCGCGAGCGGTACAAGGGCGACGGTGAGACCTACCACTTCTACGGCGACCCCGCGGTCGCCGAATCGCTGCCCGCCGCCGGGATCGACGTCGTCACATTGGCCAACAATCACACCTTCGACTACGGCCAGGCGGGCTTCGACGACACCACTCGCGCGTTGGACGCCGTCGGCGTCGATTACATCGGAACCGGCCACGAGTCGGAGGGCTCGACGTACGACTTCCGCGTGATCCGCGATGTGAAGGGTGTCCGGGTCGGACTCGTCGGCTATCAAGCCTGGGCCGACACCGTGCCATTCCGTGCCAAAGTCCGCACCGACTTCTCAACCCTCCGGGCGGAGGGTGCACAGGTGGTGATCCCGTTCTTTCATTGGGGAATCGAGGCGGAGAATCGGCCGTACGAAGTGCAGACCTCACTCGCAGAGTTCGCGATCGATCAGGGCGCCGACGCCGTCATCGGCACACATCCGCACGTGCTCCAGTCGATGTCGACGTACAAGGGCAAGTTGATCGCCTACTCGCTCGGCAACTTCTCATTCGGCGGCAACACCAACCCGTCCGACAAGCGCACCATGATCCTGCAGACTCGCCTCACCGTCACCGGCGAGCGAGTTTCGGGATCGGAGTACCGGGTGATCCCGACCCGCCTGTCGCGCGACGCCGGATTCAACGACTACGTGCCGACGCCGTACCGCGGCGCCGAGAAGGCCGAGACGCTGGAGTTCATCAACGAGATCTCGCCCGACCTGCGCGGTCGGATCGGCACCAGATTCCGCCCCGTGAGCTGAACCGTCCAGTGCGCGGGGCTCGCCATCAGGCGATGTCGGCACACACCCCGGTGGTCTGTCCGGCGATCGCATTGCCGCCGCCGGTGGCCCGATCGACGGCATCGCAGTCCAATGTCCCACGCACGGTGGCACGGGTGAGCGTCGCGGTCCGCGCCGACGAGATCTCCAGCGAGCCGCGAACCGTCGTCGCCCGCACGGTCACCGTGTTCTCAGACCGGATGGAGAGGGTGCCGCCGACCGTTGACCCGACAACCGTCACCGGGCCCGACGCGATGATCTTCGCCGAACCCGTCACCGTGACGTTGACGAGCTTGACGACCCGTTGTCCGTCGAAGGCGACGTCGTGGTCGATGGTTCCACCGGTGAGCACACACGCCTGGTCGCCTTCGGTCCGACCACGGGCTTTGCACAGCTCATCCGCGCGTGTGTTCGGGGTCTCCTGACGAGCCGTCGGCGCGGCCGTCTCGGTGACGGTCACGGTGTCCGTCTCCTTCACTTGACCTGCGATGTCGTCCCGTCCGCACGCGGCGGTCCCCAGAATCATCGTCATCAGGGCCACTGCACCGACCAGGCGTCGCATCTCATTCCTCCCGAACGGTCCCCGCGCCGCCCGTCGGCGCGGTCTCGGTCCAGACGTTACCTGTGACCGTTCGTGTCGGCGTACCCCTACAGGGCCGGACCGGCGACGAACGTCGTCCGCTGCTCGACAGTCGCTCTCAATACGCTCCCTCTCGAGGGTGATGGCATTCCCACCGAATCAGTCCGACAGGCAGGAAGAACCCACCATGCGGAACTCGCGCATAGTCGTCGTCATCATGGCCATCGCCGCCCTTCTGGCAACGATGGTGGGATGTGCCGCGTCGAACGACGACACGGCGGGCGGTACTCACGTCTTCGCCGAACCGGAAGCCGGCGCGTACCCGGTCACGTTGCAGCACGCATACGGATCGACGACGATCGACGCTCAGCCGAAACGAGTTGTTGTCATCGGGTGGTCGGGAGCGGACATCGCCGTCGACCTCGGGACTGTCCCCGTTGCGCAAGGCACCGCCGCCAGCAGCGCGGGTGGCTCCTATTATCCGTGGTTCAAGGAGGCTGTTGAGAAGCTCGGCGCACCCCTGCCCGCGGTCGACGAATCACTGGAACGTGGCGAGGTAGACCTCGAGTACGTGCTGTCTCAGCAACCCGATCTGATCCTGGCGGTCAACTCGGGAATCACTGAGAAGGAGTACAACCGACTGAGCGAGATCGCACCCACCGTCGCCTTCCCCGGCGAAGCATGGTCGGCATCGGCGGAGGAGCACGTTGAGATCATCGGCAAGGCCCTCGGTCGTCCCACCAAAGCCGCAGAGATCCGACGGGACTTGACCGCGACCCTGGCACGAACAGGCGCCGACCATCCCGAACTCGCCGGAAAGACATTCATCAGCGGCTTCGCCCCCGGCGACGACGGGCAGTCGATCGTCTTCTCCACCACCGACGCACGCGTGCAGACGCTCGTTGAACTCGGCATGCGCCCGCTTCCGGCGGCCGTCGACCTGCAGCATGCGGCAGGCGACCCGAGCAGCTTCAATGTGAGCCTCGAGCAGTTGCTCCCGCTTGCACCAGATCTGTTCCTCACTGTGTCGACCCGCGCGGAGCTCGACGAGGTGGGGCGGACCCACACCGCGTTCGCGCGATGGGCGCCGATCGCCGACAACCGCGTCGCCCTCCTCGAGGACAAGAACGTGGGCCTCGCGTTCTCCACCGCGACACCGCTGGGCCTCCGATGGGGGCTCCCTCAGATCGTGTCCGCACTCTCGGCTGCAGTGAAAAGCCCGGCACGCCCCTGATCTGCGGTTTCTCGTGCGAGCAAAAAGCTCAAAACGAGACTTACGAGCACAAGAGTGACTGTGATCGGCATTACTCTCAGACTCGTTCTCGAGCCCGCGTCACTCCCGATGCGGAATGGACGAATCGAGACGACGATGCTGGTAGCCCTCGGCCTGGGGATGGTGGCCGTGTTCATGTTCCTCATCATGACCAAACGTGCGACGCCGGTCGTCGCGCTGATTCTGGTTCCGACCGCATTCGGCCTGTTCGCCGGCGCAGGGCTGGGCATCAGCGACATGATCTTGGACGGGATCAAGGACCTCGCTCCCACAGCCGCGATGCTCTTCTTCGCGATCATCTTCTTCGGCATCATGATCGACGTCGGCCTGTTCGACCCGATCGTGCGGGCGGTCGTTCGGCTCGTGCGAAACGACCCTGCTCGGTTGGTCGTCGGAACCGCAGTCCTCGCGGCCGTCGTATCCCTCGACGGCGACGGATCGACGACGTTCATCATCGTCACGTCGGCATTGCTGCCGTTGTACATGAAACTCGGGGTGAGCCCCGTGGTCCTCACCGTCGTGGCGGGACTGGCGAACGGGACGATGAACATCCTCCCCTGGGGCGGCCCGACAGCTCGCGCGGCGTCGGCGTTGAAGATCGACGCCGCGGACGTGTTCGTGCCGATGATCCCGGCGTTGGTCGCGGGCATGCTTGTTGTGCTCGCGTTCTCGTACCATCTCGGTGTGATGGAGCGACGCCGCGTCGGCCGCCTCGAAATCCGCGAATCGGTGCTCGTCGGCCACGCGGTCAGCGGTTCGTCGACACCTCCGACGGGAGGCTCCGCAGCGGTCGAGGCCGGTGGACCGTCCGACGGCGGCAGTGCGTTCTCCGGCGTCCTCGACCCGAATCGTCCGACCCTGCGGCCACGCCTGCTCTGGGTCAACGCCGGCCTCACGGTCGCGCTGCTCGCGGTGCTCGGCGCCGATATCGTCTCGATTCCCGTACTCTTCATGGTCGCGTCCGGCCTGGCTCTGGTGATCAACTTCCCGCACGTCAAAGATCAGCAGGAAGCCATCACGCGCCATTCCTCGTCGATCGTGTCGGTCGTCGCCATGGTGCTCGCCGCCGCCGTCCTGACAGGCGTCTTCACCGGCACCGGCATGGTCGACGCCCTCGCACACTGGCTGACCGGAGCCATCCCCGACTGGATGGGCCCACACCTGGCGATCGTCACCGGCCTGTTGTCGATCCCCATGACTTTCTTGATGAGCAATGACGCGTTCTACTTCGGCGTGCTCCCAGTGCTCTCGGAGACTGCGTCGAAGTACGGCATCGACCCGGCAGAGATGGCGCGTGCGTCGATCACCGGCCAGCCTGTTCACATGCAGAGCCCCTTGGTCCCCGCGATTCTGCTGCTGGTCGCTCTCGCCGCTGTCCCCCTCGCCGATCATCACAAGAAGGTGCTCTGGCGTGCCGTGGTGGTGTCGGTGACCATGCTCGTCGTCGGCGTTGTGGTCGGCGTGATTCCCTTCTGACGCCCACGCACACCGCATACCCTGACACTCATGGCTGACGACTCGCGCCCGGTCCGCAGGATCGGGCGCCTGTCGTTGGTCGCGCAGATCCTGCTGCTGCAGATCGCGGTGCTCGCCGTCAGCCTGACTGTCGGATTCGGCTGGCACATCAGCACCGTCGACGACGATCTCCGCGAGGAGTACGCCGAGAGAGCACTGGCTGTGTCACACACCGTGGCAGGCGATCCCGACGTTCAACGCATCCTGTCCGGTCTGCAGGGCTCCGATCTCGACGCGCCTGCACTGCGACGCGGCGTGCTTGCGAAGGAGGCAAACGACGTCGCATCCCGGACCGGCGTGCTGTTCGTCGTCATCGCCAACCGCGACGGTTACCGCGTCGCCCACCCTGATCCCGCCGAGATCGGCAGGCATGTGTCGACCGATCCGACATCGGTACTCGACGGCCGCGACGTCCTCGACACCGACCGTGGCACCCTCGGCGAATCGGTGCGAGGAAAGACAGCGGTGTACGACGAGCACGGCCAGGTGATCGGCTTCGTGTCGACCGGCATCTCCACCCAGCGCGTCGCCGACGCCACTCGCCGCGACATCCGGATCGTCGTCGGTCTTGCGGGCACGGCACTCGCCGTCGGAATCGTGGGATCGGCGCTGCTCGCCCGCCGATGGCGGCGGCTGACTCTCGGACTGCAGCCCGACGAACTCGTCGATTTGGTTCGCGATCAACGTGCCGTCCTCCACGCGCTCGCGGACGGCGTGGTCGCCGTCGACTCCGTCGGGCGACTACGGATGATCAACCCGCAGGCCAGGGAACTTCTCGGCATCGTCGCGCCTCTCGGCACCGACCGCGACGCTCTCGGATTGTCCGCTCGTGTCCGTGAACTGCTCGACCACGAGCAACCGGCGCCGCTGCCGGCCACGGTCGGTGACCGCATCGTTCTCGTCACTTCGCACCGTGTGGAGGCCGACGGTCGTGACCTCGGCATGGTGCTGTCGGCGGTCGACCGGACCGATGTCGAGAACCTGACGCGAGAACTCGACGCGATCCGGTCGATGAGCGACGCATTGCGCGCGCAACGTCACGAGACCGCCAACCGGTTCCACGTCCTCGCCGGACTCCTCCGTCAAGGCGACATCGATGAGGCCGCCGACTACCTCGCAGAGGTCTCCGGCAGCCGCGGTCGGGCAGGGCTCGACGGGCTCGCGAACGTCGAAGAACCGCACCTGCACGCGTTCATCGACGCCAAGGCTTCGACCGCCCGCGAACGAGGGATCGAGATGACACTCGGCCCTCAGACCTGGGTACATGGCGTCCTGTCCGATCCGGCTGCCGTCGTCACGGTCGTCGGCAACCTCGTCGACAATGCGATTGATGCGTCGACGCCGGGTGGCAGAGTCGATGTCGAACTCCTCACCTCGGCGGACACCCTGTGGGTGACCGTCGCCGACAGTGGAGCCGGCATCGTCTTCGATCCGCCCGAGAGCGTGTTCACCGAGGGCGTGTCGTCGAAGGACGGCGAGTCGGTCCCCGGCGGCCGCGGAATGGGCCTGGCCCTGGCTCGACAGTTGTGTCGACGAGACGGAGGCGACCTCCGACTCGTCGATGCAGGTGGTGCAGGATCGGAACAGGGTGGTGCGGTGTTCGTGGCGGAGATGAAGAAGGCGATGATCGACGATGACTGACGGGCTTGGCGTGCTTATCGTCGACGACGACTTCCGCGTGGCACGACTGCACGCGTCCATCGTCGAGGCGTTGCGCGGTTTCCACGTGGTCGCGCAGGCGGGGACTCTCGCCGCGGCTCGAGAGGCCGTCGCCGACAACGAGGTGGACCTAGCTCTGCTCGACGTCCATCTCCCCGACGGATCCGGTATCGACCTGGCTTCCGAGTTGGTGTGCGACTCTTTCATCGTCGGCGCCGAGTCGGACAGTGCGGCGGTTCGGCGCGCGACGCGTTCAGGCGCACTGACGTATCTGATCAAGCCGTTCGACGACACTGAACTGGCTCGCCGACTCGCCGGTTACGCGCAGTACCGCCGACTGCTCTCCGACGGACTGGTCGACCAGCGCCGCGTGGACGAAGCCCTGGCCGCCGTGCGGTTCGGGACAGTGGGGCGGGATCGGGACGGACACGCGTCGCCGACAGAGAGCACCGTGCTCGCGCTGTTCACCGACCGTGACACCGTCCTGTTCGCCGACGATGTGGCCGACAGAGTCGGCATAGCGCCGCCGACTGCCCGACGGCACCTCGCCCACCTCGTCGCAGCGGGGCGACTGCGCATGACACTGCAGTACGGCGGCGCCGGCAGACCCAGACAGGAGTATCGACTGCCCTGACTCGGGGCGCCGACGGTGTCAGACGGCGAGCGCTCGTCGTACCAACTCCTCGACGACTGCATCGACCTCTGACGTGCTGAGCAGGTCTGGCAGCGTGAGCCGCTCCAGAATCAGCCAGTTGAGCGCGAGATACAGGATCAGGACCGACTGCTCGTCCCCCGGCAAGCCCGACGCGGCGTGATTGGCCTGATTCTCGTTGAGGTCACGACGGATTCGCGCCGTGAGCACCCGTTGCAGTTCGGGTCGGCGAGCCGACTCCAGGCGCAGTTCGAGCAACGCCAGTTGACCCGAACCGAACGCGGTCACCCGGTCCACCAGTTCGCGCATGATCTCGGTGTAGCGCTCAGTGGTGCGCGGTCCTTCCAGGGTGCCCGCGACGGTCGCCTCGTCGGGCAGCAGCCTGTCGTAGACGCGGCCTCCGATCTGCGTGAAGAGGTCGTCGCGGCTGGCGAAGTAGTTGGACGCGGTGCCGTTCGGCACCCCCGCCTCGGAGTCGACCGCACGGAAAGTGAGCCCTCGGGCGCCCGCGGCGGCGAGCACCTCGATCGCGGCGTCCACCAACGCCGTTCGGCGTGCATCGTTCTTCCTCATTGACACCACTCCAGATGTAGTACTACGTTCAAACCACTTCATTCATAGTAGTTCTGGGAGGTTCCATGCGAAAGCTCATCTACTACGTCGGCGCATCTCTCGACGGATTCATCGCCGGCCCCGGGGGAGAGATCGACTTCCTGCCCGTCAGCGAGGAGTTCCTCGGATGGATCGGAGACCGATACCCGGAGACTCTCCCAACCCACGTCCGACGAGCGATCGGCATCGACGATCGGCCGAACGCCGCGTTCGACACGGTGGTGATGGGTCGAGCGACATTCGAGCCGGCTCTGACGATCCCGACCACCCACCCGTACGGGCATCTCCGCGAGTACGTCGTCTCGACCACGATCACCGTCGACGATCCCGAGGTCGAGGTGGTGCGCGACGACCCGACCGCCCTGATCCGGTCCTTGAAGGCCGAACCCTCCGATTCGCACATCTGGCTCGCGGGCGGCGGCAGGCTCGCTGCGTCGCTCCTGCCGGAGATCGACGCCTTGGTGATCAAGTCGTACCCGGTGATCGCCGGCGGCGGCACTCCGATGTTCGCAGGCGGATTCGATCCGACGGCCTTCACCGTGACCGATCGTGAGCACTTCGAGAACGGCACGACAGTTTCGTGGTTCGATCGTCGGTGAACACCGACGAGAGGAACACATTGACGCGCGAACTGGTCTACACGGGATTCATGTCGATCGACGGGATCGTCGATTCCCCCGGCGGTGTGGCGGAGGGCCACAGCGCAGGCGGTTGGGTGCCGCGCACACCGTTCGTCCCCGAGGCTTTTGCGCTCAAGGGGGCCGAGCTCGCCGAGACGCCGGCGCTGATGTTCGGCCGGCGCAGCTACGAGGCGTTCGCGCCGATCTGGTCGACCTCCGAGGACCACGCCGCCTACCGAGACCTGTCCAAGTTCGTGGTGTCGTCCACCCTCGACCGCGGTTCGCTGATCGACGGGTGGGGTGACATCACCGTGCTGCGCACCGTAGACGACGTCGCCGCTGTGAAGGCGGGCGACGGCGGCGCGATCTTCATCCACGGCAGTGCAGAACTCGCTCGCGGCTTGTCGGAGGCCGGCCTGATCGACCGGTACAACCTGCTGGTCTTCCCGGTCCTGCTCGGCGAGGGCAAGAGCATCTTCAGCCGTGCCGCCCAGACCGGTCAGACCCTTCGGCTCCGAGAGTCGGAGGCCTACTCGAACGGAGTCCTCAAAGTGGTCTACGACGTAGAACGCTGACCGGAGAGTTCCGCCTCCACCCGATCGATCTTGCCGTCGATCTCACCGGTGTGGCCGGGCCGGACGTCTGCCTTGAGGACCAGCGACACCCTCGAGCCGTAGCGTCCGGCCTCCTCGGTGGCCCGCTTGACGACGTCCATCACCTCGTCCCAGTCCCCCTCGATCTCGGTGAACATGCTCGAGGTCCGGTTGGGCAGACCGGAGTCGCGAACCACCCGGACCGCCGCGGCGACGGCGTCGTGCACGCCGCCGGAGTCGGTGTCGGCGGATCGGGAGACTGTCGGGTCGGAGGGCTCACCGGACGGTGCTACGGAGAAGGCGACGATCATGGTCTCAAGCGTGGGACACGGACCGCCGACGACGCAAGCGCGGCAGCGGGATCCGGTCACGGGCGACGACCCACTTGCTCACCGGCGTCCGGAGCAGGAGATCAACGAGCACCAGAGACAGCGCGAGGGTCGCGACGATCAACAGCACCGAGCGGATCGTCGCCGAGTTCGGGAACCAGGTGAACAGCGCGTCGAAGTACCCCGCGCGGGCGAGGACATCGAGGATCAACGGGTGGACGGCGAACACACCGAACGCGCGCAATGTCGCCGCCGACACGGCACGGGCCCCGACTCTGCGCCCGGACTGTCTCATGCCGTCCCACCACATCGCGCCCATCCACAGCAGGACCAGACCGCTGACCAGCCACGGGAGGAACACCGGGTTCCAGGGTGTGGTGGCGCCGTCGGGGAGACGGCCGGGTCCCGAGGTCGCCAGAAACCACCCGATGCTGAACGATGCACCGACCACCGCGGCCAGGACGACGCCGACGGCGTGCTCGCGGAGCCACGCTTCGAGAGGGGCGCGGTGATAGGCCGCGACGGCGCCGATCGCGATGAACAGCGCGTACATCGGAAGCGTCTTCCACAGGTGCTGGTAGACGACGTCCCACACCGGACCGGACGGCCGCGGCAGGTACTGATAGATCACGAACATCGTCCCCTGGATCACGGCTCCGACACCGAGGACCAGCCAGGGCCGGTGTGCCGTGCGGTCCATGACTGCCGCGATGAGCGGGAAGAACAGGTAGATCTGCATCGAGATCAGCAGAAAGTACAGCTGGTATTTGGCTTCACCGGTGATCACCGACCGACCGACGTCGTGCGCGAACTGTCCGACGCCGGGGAACGGGTTGTCGGTGCCGAGGAGATGATCGGTGACCGTGTAGATGAGCGTCCACGCGAGGTACGGCCAGACCACCAGCCCGAATCGACGACGCCAGAACTGGATGGGCGTCATCGTCTTGCCCTGCATCGACAGGACCAGTACGAACAGTGTCACGGCAACGAACCCGTATCGGGTCAGATGCAGGAGGACTCCGACGAGACCTGCGGCCCGGAGGGTGTCGGGACCGTTGTTGATGCCGTTCACACTGTGCGCCACCACCACGCCGGAGAACAGGAGCACCCGCACGAAGTCGGCGGTCAGGGCGCGGGACGGGCGTCCCGCGCGTGATCCGACGGGCTGCCGGTCGATTACTGCCTGCTCCACAGCCGGCACCTCCGGAAATCGTCTTGCTCGCCCCCGCGTTCAGCAACCCCCGTCGCCGGGAGTCTACAAACCGTTCCTGGCAATCATTCACAGGAATCGCGGGCGGACGCGCTCAGCGAGGTGCGCGGGCGCCGACTCCGATCGCCGCGTAGCGGTCGACGACCCAGGCGGCGACGACGATCGCGCCGAGATGACCGAAGACGTCGAGCATCCGGTCGGAGTCGGCTGCGGCGTCGAGGACCCGGCCCGCTCCGGCCCCGACGAGGTACCCGACCCAGGCTCCGACGACACCCAGCAGCACCACCCACGCCGCGGCACGACGATGGACAGCGGCTGCGATCGCCGCGAAGAGCAGACCGATGACGGTGACGGTGATCGTGGGAAGGAGCATGCCTTTCATGCTCGTCCGGGCAGCCGCCCGTGACATCGGGGCGATCCCCGAGGGATCCCCTGATTTGTGCTATCCGGCGACGTGGCTCGGGAGCACGCACACCTCATCGAGTCCGAGAACACGATTGAGGCGACCGAACGACAGCCACGAGCCGAGGCAGATGGACAGTTCGACGATCTCGGCGTCGGTGTACTGCGCTCGCATCCGATCCCAGAACTCGGCGTCGAGGCCGTGGTGGTCGGTGGCGAACCGTTCGGCGTACTCGGCGGCCAGTCGCGCGCGGTCGTCGAACGCGTCGGTCGTGCGCCAGTTCTCCACGGCGGTGTCGAAATCCGCCTCGACTTTCACACCGTCGCGGTCGGTGCGGAAGTCTTGGCAGAACAGGCAGCCGTTGATCTGTGCGATCCGCAGCCTGGCGGCCTCGAACTCGCGCAGTCCGAGCGTCGTGTGTTCGTAGACGCTGGTTGCGAGTCGGGCCGCAGCCGGCCCGATGCCGGGGACCATCTCGCCCCACACGTAGCCGATCGGGTCTTTGCCTTGAGGGATGTCGATGAACATGGTCACTTCTTTCGTCGGTGGAGGTAAGTGCTGGGCGCCAGGGGGACGTCGAGTCCGTCGTAGAGATCGGGGTCGGCGTCGCGGAGCCACGGGATCGCGTTGACAAGACGGTTCGCGGCGGTCGCGTTTCCACCGGCCGACCGATTGCCGCCTTCGTCGGTGGCCTCGACGTTGATCTCGATCCTCGGTCGACCTTCGACGATCACCCGATGGGCGCCGTCGCCGCCGTCGACCGGCATCGGCCAGTCGTGCGCCACATCAGCGGTGATGCGTGTGACGTGCTCGACGACGATCAGCGGTTCGCCGTCGACGATGCCCTGGACCTCGAATCGCAATGCGCCCTGTGTACCGTCGACGAACTCTCCGAGCGCTGTCGTGACGGTCGCGGTGAGCGGCTGGCGGTCGACGACTTCGCGGAGTTCGTCGATCTCGACGCCGAGCGCTCGCGCGATGAGGCGGATCTGGCCGCCCCACACCATCGACGGGACGCCCGGCATGACCATCGGCGGGTCGTAGTCCATCGGCTGGCCCATGCCGACGATGTACCGGACGGAGTCCTCGGCGTCGTACGTCGAATAGTCGAAGATCTCCTGGCACCGGATCTGATCGATCTCCGATCCGAGTCCGCTGACGAGGGCGGGCAGCAAATCGTTGCCCCACCCGGGGTCGATGCCGCTGACGAACAACGACGCCCGGCCGTCTCGGCATGCCTTCGCCACCGGGTCACGCACTTCCGGCGGCGCGTTGCGGTGGTCGTACAGCGCGTACACGGACGAGCTCACGACAACGGCTCCCGCTGTGAGCGCGCGGATGATGTCGGCGACGGCGTCATCGGGTCGAAGCTCACCGTTCGCGGCGTACACCACGGCACCCGCGCCGTCGAGTGTTGCGAGGGCGGCGTCGACGTCACGAGTGGCAGTTACGGCGAGGTCCCGTCCGGCGCCCGCGAGCTCACCCGCGTCGCGGCCGTCCTTCGCTTCCGAGGACACGATCACCGCGGTCAGTTCGAGTCCGGGGTGAGCGGCGACGGCCCGAATCGCGGCCCGCCCAACGTTGCCCGTCCCCCACACGACAACCGGGATCGGAGAATAGAACACGTTACTGTTCGCCATGTGTATGGAGCATAGGATCTCACCTGCGTCGCCGTCGCCCGTTTGGTCGGCCTGGCGCACGATCACGCTAGGGTGAGGCTCATGGGCAGCGAAGACGACGACGTCCGCGTCGGAAACCCCGAACGAGAGCGAGTGATCAGCCTCCTCAACGACGCGTTCTCAACCGGATACCTCGACATCACAGAGTTCGAGGAACGCACCGGCGTCGTCTATTCGGCACGGACGCGTGGAGAGCTCAAACCACTCGTCGCCGACCTGCCGAACGGGTCCGCACTGTTCCACGGTTCAGCGATCGCCGGATCCGCGATCAGCGCCTCTGGTCCGCTTGTCGGCGGTGGGCAACCGCTCGAGCTGAACATCGACTGGGACACGGTCCGAAAGAAGGGGTCGTGGCAGGTACCGCCGCGACTGTCGGCGAGGGGTTCGATGGGCAACCTGCACATGGACGTCCGCAGTGCGGCGTTCACAACGGCGGTCGTCGAACTCGAACTCCAGGTCTCGGCGAGCACAGTCAAGCTGCGCCTCGGCCCCGACCACGAGGTCCGCTATGACGAACTGTCCACATCGGGATGGTCGGACGTCAAAGACAAGGCGGGACCTCCAGCTCGGCCGGGTGGGCCGGTGATCATCGTCCGCGGTTCCCTGTCTGCGGCGTCGTCGCTGTCGATCCGCCGCTGAAGTTGACGACCAGCCGTCAGAGTTCGGCGACGCGTCCCTTCTCGACGTGCCAGCGCCGGTCGACGTTGACGTTCGCCAGCATCCGGCGGTCGTGTGTCACGAGCAGGAGCGCACCGTCGTAGGACGCGAGGGCCGATTCGAGTTGTTCGATGGCGGCGAGGTCGAGGTGGTTGGTCGGCTCGTCGAGGACGAGCACATTCGTTCCCCGTGCCTGCAGCAGCGCAAGGGCCGCTCGCGTCCGTTCGCCAGGTGACAGATCGTCCACCGCGCGGTCGACGTGATCGGCTTTGAGACCGAACTTGGCGAGCAGAGTCCGCACATCGGCAGTCGTGTAGTCGGGCACGAAGCCCTCGAACCGCGCGGCCAGCGGTTCGTCGCCGGTGAAGAGCCCACGAGCCTGATCGATCTCGCCGATCGAGACGTTGGCGCCGAGCGCCGCCGAGCCCTCGTCCGGTTCTGAGCGTCCGAGAATCAGGCGCAACAGCGTCGACTTACCGGCTCCGTTCGGCCCGGTGATGCCGATGCGCTCACCGGCGTTGACCTGTACCGACACCGGGCCCAGAGTGAAGTCGCCCTGCCGGATCACGGCCTCGTTGAGGGTGGACACCACCGAACTCGAACGCGGCGCCGCGCCGATACTGAACTCCAGGACCCATTCCTTACGCGGTTCGACGACCTCTTCGAGCCGCGCGATCCGGCTCTCCATCTGCCGGACCTTCTGCGCCTGCTTCTCACTCGACTCGGTCGCCGCCTTGCGCCGGTTCTTGTCGTTGTCCGGCGCCTTCTTCATCGCGTTCCGGACCCCTTGGCTCGACCACTCACGCTGTGTTCGTGCACGTGCGACGAGGTCTGCCTTCTTGTCTGCGTACTCCTCGTACTCCTCGCGCCGGTGCCTGCGGGCGACTTCGCGCTCTTCGAGATAACTCTCGTACCCGCCGCCGTACACGGTGTTAGTGTGCTGCGCGAGATCGATTTCGAGCACCCGGGTGACGCTGCGCGCCAGGAACTCGCGATCGTGGCTCACCAGGACCACGCCGCCCCGCATTCCGCGCACCACGTCTTCGAGGCGTTCGAGGCCCTCGAGGTCGAGGTCGTTGGTCGGCTCATCGAGCAGGACTGTGTCGAACCGGGAGCACAACAGAGCGGCGAGTCCGACACGTGCGGCCTGCCCGCCCGACAGGCCCGTCATCAGCGCCGACTCCGGGGCCACGTCGCCGGTGTCGAGACCGAGGTCGGCCAGCACGGCGGGCAGCCGTTCGTCCAGATCGGCGGCACCGGTCGCGAGCCAGTGATCGAGCGCGGCCGCGTACACGTCCGCTGCATCGGCGGGAGCGTTCTCGTCGCCGAGAACGGCGGCTGCGGCATCCATTGCACGAGCCGCGGCGGCGCACCCCGTACGACGGGCCACATACTGGCCGACGGTCTCGTCGACCACCCGGTCGTGTTCCTGTGGAAGCCAACCGATGAACGCATCGCTCGGTGCACGCGACACCGTTCCGGACAGCGGCGCCAGCTCCCCCGCGAGAATCCGCAGCAGCGTCGACTTGCCCGCACCGTTGCTCCCGACGACGCCGACCACGTCGCCCGGCGCGACAGTGAGATCAAGCCCCTCGAACAAGATCCGGTGCGCGTAGCCTCCGGCGAGATCCTTGGCGACGAGGGTTGCAGTCATGGCGTTCATCGTCCCACCTCGACTTCCGGGATGTGGCACCACACCGTCGGACGGCTGCGACCACGAACAGACCCGCGCCCCCGCCGATCGACATCAACAGCACGCCGTCGGCATTCGAGGCGCCGCCCCACCCGAACCCGGCGGCGATGACCGCGCCCACCACGACCACTCCGGCACTCGCCAGCCAGGCAGCGTTCCGTCGCACGGATTCCGATGGGACAGAAGCGCCTGGTCCGATCCCGAGCACCGCCGAGTAGAAGGCTCCACCGCACACCGCCATGTACAGCGCCATGGCGACGTGAGCGGCGACCGATCCGCCGAGCATCGCCATGAGCGGCGTGAGAAGCATCAGTGCCATCGACAGGACGTACTCTGCGACGGTCCACCCGACGGACCGGTGACCGTGAAGTCGGCGAAGCATGAGCACCACTTGGCGGGCTCGACGACGATCGTCAGGTGAGCATGAACGCAGGACCAGCCGGACAGGGCGGGCCAGCACGATGAGCGCCGGGGCCACCATCATCCCGACGACGTGGCCGACCATCACCGCGGGACCGTAGGCTACGGCGAGGGTCGACCATGCGACACCCGCCGTGCCGATGACGAAGAACCAGAATCTGTGCACCGGCCACCGGACTCCGCCGGCCTGCGACGCGACGACGCCGTACGCCAAGATCGCTGCGAGGCTCACGGCGACGGCCAACATAGTCATGTGCGACGCCCCGTCTGAGACTCCACTGAACGGGTCGGTTCCCCCATGATGGCCGTGGGCGTTCACACAATCAGCAGATCACCTCGGCAGGGCATGCCGCAGCGGTATCGACGATCGCCCATCAGTGCTCGTCGACTGTCGTGGCATCGGTGAGTGTCAGGGCGCCCCAGGTGGCGATCACTCCGACCACGACCGCGAGGACCGCATAGGTGACTCGTTCGCCGTCGAAGAACGACTGGACGAGTTCAGTGCTCCACTCGCCGACAGGCAGGTTGGCGGTGACAAGTGCAGCGATCATGGTGCCGATGAGCGCGGTTCCGACACTCGTGCCGACTTCCTGCGCGGTGTCGTTCAGCGCGGCGCCGATCGAGGTGCGGTTCTCCGGCATGGCGTCGACGAGCGCGACCGCGCAGATCGTCATCACGGTGCGGAGTCCGATGGTCATCAGGACCATGCTGATCGCGATCACGAGGTAGCCGTGATGCACGCCCCACGCCATCGCGGCGAGCGCAGTCGTGAGGAAGCCCGCACCGACCAGGCATGCGATCCGATGCCCGAACCGCTTGGCGAGATACTCCGAGAACGGGGTGGCGACGATCATCGTGACGATCATCGGCAGATTCGCCAGGCCCGCGCGCACGGGGCTCCAGCCGAAGGCGTACTGGAAGTGCAGGATGAGGCCGAACATGACACCCGCCATCGCGATCGAGGTGCCGACCTGGGCGATCGCTGCACCTCGCACCGTTCCGGTGGCGAAGAGGCTCAGGTCGAGCATCGGCTCAGCAGTGCGCCGTTCGTGCCGCACGAATCCGACGCCCGCCGCGATCGCGGCGACTGCGCAGCCCCACGCCCACGGCGAGGTCCATCCGTGTTCGACGCCCGCGGTGAGCGTGTAGCAGCCGAGACCGATGGCCAGGATGCTCAAGGCGGCGCCCGGCAGATCCAAGCGATCGGATGTGAGGTCTTCGCGTCGGTCGGCGGGCACACCGAGTCGGACGCCGATCCAGGCGACCAGCGCGATCGGTGCGTTGACCAGGAGCAACCACTCCCAGCCGACATGCGCGAGGGCGGTGCCACCGAGCAACGGTCCGAGAATGAAGCCACTCATGCCGACGATGATCATCAATGTCATGGCTCGCATGCGGAGGGCCTGGTCGTCGAACAGACGAAAGACGAGCGAGTTGGTGATGGGCGCCATCGCCGCAGCCGCCAACCCGAGCAGCGCTCGCAGAGCGATCAGTTCGCCGGTCGAGGTCACAGCGACCACACCGATGCTGATGACGCCGAAGGCCGACAGCCCGACGAGCAGGACTCTGCGTCGGCCGAGACGGTCGGCCATCGCCCCGGCGGTCAGCAGAAGCCCGCCGAACGTCAACGAGTAGGCGCCGGACACCCACTGCAGCGCAGTGGTGCCGCCTCCGAGGTCACGACCGATGGTCGGCAGGGCGATCGTGAGGAGCGTGTTGTCGACCATCTCTACAAAGAACGCGAGACAGAGGGCGAACAACGGAATCCATGCCGCGCGAAGCGACGTGTAGGTGCGTGGGGAGTCGGTGGTGATGGGCATCGTCGATCCCTCCTTTCGTATCGAACATCGTTCGGTTATCGAACGATGTTCCATACGATAGAACAGCGTTCGATAGGATGCAATGCAGGAGGATCAATGACTGCCGCACACAGCACACCCGCGACGAAGGCGACCGGACGACGACGCGCGTCCCACTCGATGGAGACCGTGATCGGCGAGGCCGTGGCCATCTTGGACGAGGCGGGCGAACCGGCGTTGACGTTCCGCGCGCTTGCCGCACGCCTCGGCGGAGGCGTGGCCAGCATCTACTGGTACGTCCAGAACAAGGACGAACTGCTCGACCGCGCCACCGACCACGTGCTCGGCGACGTGCTCGCGGTGACCGAGGAGTTCGTCGACACCGACGACCCGATCGCCGACGTCCGGCGTGTGGGCGTCGCACTGTTCGACACCGTCGCCGATCGCCCATGGCTGGGCGGCTATCTGATGCGCGACACCGGAGTGCAGCCGAACGGGCTCGCGCTCTACGAGACGATCGGGCGTCACGTGATGCGCCTGGAATTGAATCCGCGCGACACCTTCCACGCCGTGTCGGCGATCCTCGGTTTTGTCATCGGCACCGCGACCGACCTCGGGCAGCAGATCCCGAAGGAGGTTCTCGACGGCACCGTGACCGGCGAGGAGTACATCAGACGGTTCGCAGACCAATGGCGAGCACTCGATCCGCAGGAGCACCCGTACATCCACTACATCGTGGACGAGTTCGACGGCCACGACGACCGCGACCAGTTCACCGCGGGTCTCGACCTTCTTCTCGACGGCCTACGACTCAAATCACAGCGCTGAGACGACGCACCCCTTCATCGATTTGTGCCGGCGTGGCAGCTCCGAAGGAGAATCGAAGAAACGATGCGGGCGGCTCGTCGACGAAGAAGTGCCGGCCGTCGCCGACGAGCACCCCCGCGGTGTCCGCCGCGGCGCACACAGCAGTCGAATCAACCCCGTCGGGCAACCGCGCCCAGAGGTGAAGACCACCCCTGGGAACGATCGGAATCCTCAGCTCAGGCATTGCCGCGCGAAGGGACGACACGAGGGCGTCACGCCGAGCGATCAGCTCAGGCCGTATGCGTTTGAGGTGCCTCGGCCACGCATTCGACGTCAGCAGACTCACCGCCGCCTCCTGCATGAGAGGCGCGACGCAGAGGTCGTCAGCGGTCCTCGAGGCACGGAGTCTACGACCGGCAGGCCCCCTGGCGATCACCGCACCGACCCGCATGCCGGGCGACACGGGCTTCGACAATGTCACAATCGTCACGATGTGGCCGTCAGGGTCGAGCGCAGACAGTGGAGCCGGCGTCACCCCCTCAAGGCACAGGTGCCGTGACCAGTCGTCCTCGACGAGGAACGCGCCGTGTCGACGGGCGAGTTCGACGACTTCCAACCTGCGCTCGGCCGTCAAGACCGCACCTGACGGATTCGCGAAGTTCGGCTGCAGGTAGACAACCCGCGCCCGTGTCCGCTCCAACGCGTCGGCGAGAGCATCAACCCGAACTCCGCCGCCGTCCGAGGGCACGGACGCCAGTCGCAGACCAGCACTCTGCGCCGCGATGATCGCCCCGGGATAGGTTGGGCTCTCGGTCAACACCGTGGCCCCAGGTTCCGCCAGAGTCCGCAGCACAGAGACGAGCGCCTGCTGACCACCGGACACCACAAGAACATCGTCGGGATCGGCGCGGAAGTCTGCGGCGATCACGCGCCGGAGCTCTGGCAGGCCGGTGGGGTCCGTCATCGTCCATGCATGCGGAGACTTCGCGGCACGCGCAGTGATCCGGCGAATGTCGTCATTGGGTTGCAACTCAGAAGCGAGATAGCCCCACGAGAGCGGGATCTTCCCGCCACCTCCATAGCCGCCGAGTCTCGACGCGCGTCCTTCGTCGACGCGCTTCGACCCCAGCGCTTGAGACTGCCAGGCGAAATCTGGATCAACGTTCGGTCCGACTTCGGCGACGAACGTACCCCTCCCCGGCTCTGAGCGCACCAGCCCGTGCGCGGCGAGCTCAGCTAAAGCAGCAGAAACGGTACCCGCACTGGCGTGAAGCGTCGCCGACAGCGTCCGCACTCCCGGAAGCTTGTCGCCAGCGTTCATCGTCTTGATCCGCCCCCTGAGCAGATCGGCAATCTCTGACGATCTGTTACTCTCAATCATGAGACTACTAGATAACGTTACTGCCAATTTCGCAAGTCCGTTACCTCGCCTTCGCGGCCCGCCGATTCTCGTTCGTCCAGTCCATTCACCTGACGCGCGATTCCGCGCTGAATCTCCACAAGGAACCCTCATGGCGAACACTTCAACAATCACCATTCGACCCTTGCTCGTCTCGGACGAGTCCCGTTGGCGCGATCTGTTTCGCGCATACCGCGAGTTCTACCTACTACCCGAGCCGGAGGCCGTCGTGTCGACGGCATGGGGCTGGATGATGGACCCTCGGCACGAGTGCAACGGACTGGTCGCGGAGTCCAACGAGGCAGTCGTCGGTTTTGCACATCACCGGCGATATTCGTCGCCGTACACCGCGACCACCGGGATCTTCCTCGACGATCTGTTCACTGTCCCGGCGGCACGAGGACAGGGCGTCGGGCGCGCGCTGATCAACCGGCTCACGGACATGGCAGCTTCCGAGGGGCGAGCCGCGGTCCAGTGGGTGACGGCTGAGGACAACCTCCAGGCCCAGGCGCTCTACGGCACCTTGGCAAGCCGCACGAAGTGGGTGACGTACGAGGTCCAACTCACGAGTCAGTGACGTGACTGTCGGTCGGCTGCGCACATCGGGTTTGCCGCAGCCGACCGCAGATCGCTGCCGGGGAGGCTTCTCGGAGGAACCTAGAGCGCGTCGAGACGATTCCCGAGTTCGGTGTATTCGGGAAGCCACCCGCTGCTCGCCGCGATCTCGCACAACGGCCCGGTCGGGAGAAACCAGAACCTCACGTCGGCCAAGGACGCGACGTCGCCCGACCGCAGCGCTGCGGCCCGCTGGTCGAGGATTCCGACGAGCTCGTCGCTGGTGTCGAAAGTCGACTGCCACGACAGGTCGTGCGACCGACTTCGAACGATGTCGGCGGTCTCCTCGACGACGTCCGCGACGGCCCTCAGATCGGTCACGCTACGAGCCACCTGCCAAGCCGATCAACCCGAGCGCCGCGAGACCGACCGCGACGGTCGAGACAACGACTCGGGTTCGACGCCGACGCGCACGGACGAACGTCACTCCCCAAATCGCGGCGAGAATCAGCAGAGCCACGGTCCACATCAACCATTCAACCGTCAGAGCGAACGAATTGCTGGCATCAAGCGATCCGCCCGGCGTTCGCTTCGCGCTCCACCTCATCAAGACGACGCCTCCGGTCGACGCGCCGATCACTGTGGATCCACCGACCGCCACCGCAGTCGAGACTCTGCCTGCGAGGTCGCGTGCGGGTTCCATGGCGGTCGAGTCTATGTCTTCCCCCTCCCGACCGGCCGCTTGGGGAAGCTGTTCGACCGGCACGTCGCCGGTCGCGGGCCTTGGTCACGATGGCTGCGTGATGGGCGCCGAGCAGGGCGGCCATCCATGGATGGCCGTCTGCGCTCGCGCCTTCGCCCACACGGTCGTCGCGGTGGTGACCGCGCGGGCGGTCGTCCTGAGCGACGCGGCTACCGTCGAACAATGCCACCTCGCCCCCGCGCCGCCAGATACGCTCGCCGCCGGAAACTGCGGATGGCGCAGAAGGATCACGATCTCACCGCAGAACAGTGGGCATCACTGCAGGACGAGTGGGGCGGGTGCGCATATTGCGGCGCGGCAGGGCCCGGACTGCAGAAGGACTGCATGCTGCCCATCTCGCGCGGTGGCCGATACACGCTCGACAACGTCGTCCCGAGCTGCCGTTCGTGCAATTCCAGCAAGTGCAACGCCGAACTCACCACGTGGATGCGTCGCAAGAAGCTCGACGAACGGCTGTTCCTCGAGCGGCACTACCTCATCCGCCAACGCCTGGCGGAGTAGAGCTTCTCGACTGCGCTCGAAGAACCGAGGAGACGACCGAAGAACCGCGAGGAAGACAGCACGACGCCCGCACCGGAATCCGGTGCGGGCGTCGCGGCGAGTCGGGCGCTACGCGCTGTAGTCGTAGAACCCGCGGCCGGTCTTGCGGCCGAGGCGTCCGGCGTCGACCATGCGACGAAGAAGTGCCGGGGGCGCGTAGTGCGGCTCGGCGAACTCAGCGTACAGCGATTCGGCGGCCGCCAGGCAGATGTCGAGTCCGACGGTGTCGCAGAGGGTCAGCGGACCCATCGGGTAGCCGCAGCCGCCCTTCATCGCGGCGTCGATGTCCTCGGCGCTGGCGTAACCCGAGTCGTACATGCGGATCGCCTGGCACAGGTACGGGATGAGCAGGGCGTTCACGATGAAACCCGAGCGGTCGCCGGCCTGGACCGTGGTCTTGCCGAGGACGTTCTTCGCGTACTCGGTCACCGACGCTGCGGTCTCCGGAGCCGTGGTGAGTGCCGAGATGATCTCGACCAGCGGCATCACCGGAACCGGGTTGAAGAAGTGGACACCGACCACGCGCTCGGGATGAGCGGTCGCAGCAGCGATCTTGATGACCGGGATCGACGAGGTGTTGGTCGCGAGGATCGCATTCTCGCTCACGACGGCGTCGAGCTTGGCGAAGATGTCGTGCTTGATGGCCTCGACTTCGGGCGCGGCCTCGATCACGAGCTCGCGGTCGGCGAACAGGTTCACGTCGAGGGTCACGGTGACGCGCGCGATGGCGGCGTCGGCGTCCTCCTGCGAGATCTTGCCCTTGGCGACGCCACGGCTGATGGACTTCGAGATGCGCGCCGCTGCCGCGTCGGCGAACTCCTGCTTGGTCTCCAGCACGAGGACGTTGCTGCCGGCCTTCGCACACACCTCGGCGATGCCTGCACCCATGGTGCCGCCGCCGATAACGCCGATGAGATTCACATTGACTCCAAACCGTCACGGGCCGCCGTCGGACGACCGGGATTCTTGCTTCTCGCCTGACAACAGTAGTGCCCGCATCCCGACTGCTTCAGTTCGGAGGGCTTGATCAATACCCCCCTGGGGTATATGTTGATCTCAGTGTCCACCCGGACACGCCACCGAAGGAGAAGGCAATGAGCACAGGTCACGACCACAATGCGCACGCAGCACACTCGACCACTCCGGGCGGCGTCCTCGTCGCCGACGCCGGACTCCGCCTGGTCCTCGGCACCACGATCGCGAGTGCAGGCCGACATTCACTCGAGTTCACCGTCGTCGACGGCGACGGCACCCCGGTCACGGACTACGTCGAGCAGCACGACAAGGACCTGCATCTGATCGCCGTCCGACGCGACCTCGCAGGCTTCCAGCACGTTCACCCCGTCCGCGACGCCGCAGGCGTGTGGCGTACCGACGTGGACCTCACCGCGGGCGTGTGGCGGATCCTCGCCGACTTCACCGCGGCCTCGATCGGTCGCGGAGTCACGTTGGGCGCCGACCTGTTCGTAGCCGGAGAGTTCACGCCGGAGCCGCTGCCCGCCGTCTCCTCCGCAGTCACGGCGGACGGCTACACGGTGATCCTCGACGGCGGACTGACACCGCAGGAGGGCCGGACGTTGACGTTCCGCGTGGAGCGCGACGGAGCCCCCGTCACCGATCTCGAGCCCTACCTCGCCGCCTACGGGCACCTGGTGGCCCTGCGTTCAGGCGACCTGGCGTACCTGCACGTGCACCCCGACGGTGCACCCGGCGACGGAGTGACCGAGCCGGGACCCGCAATCACCTTCCACGCGACCGCGCCCTCGGCAGGCGACTACCGGTTGTTCCTCGACTTCAAGCATAACGGCACGGTTCGGACCGCTGAGTTCACGGTCTCGGCCGAGACTCCCCCTCACCACGGTCACCATCACCACCACTGACCCTCCGTCCCCAGCACTAGAGACTCGAAAGGCCCACGTCATGGCACTGTTCGCGATTCGCGACTACCGGCGGCTGTTCGGCGCGCAAGTGATCGCGCTGTTCGGCACCGGGCTCGCGACCGTCGCCCTCGGGCTCCTGGCGTACGACCTCGCGGGGTCCGATGCAGCGGCTGTTCTGGCCACTGCGCTGACCATCAAGATGGTCCTGTACGTCGTGATCGCGCCGATCGCCGCGGCCTACGTGGACCGCCTCCCCCGCCGCGTCTTCCTCGTCACGCTCGACGTGATCCGGATGGCGGTCGTCGTGGCGTTACCGTTCGTCACTCAGGTGTGGCAGGTGTACGTGCTGGTGGCGCTCCTGCAGGCGGCGTCGGCTGCGTTCACACCCACCTTCCAAGCGGTGATCCCCGACGTCGTCACCGACGAGGCCGACTTCACCCGCGCGCTCTCGGCGTCACAGGTCGCCTACACGATGGAGAGCCTGCTCAGCCCGGTCCTCGCAGCCGTCGCCCTCACGTTCATGTCGTTCAACACCCTGTTCGTGGGCACCGCCGTCGGGTTCGGTGTCTCTGCGCTGCTCGTCCGGGCCGCGACCGTGCCGAACGCACGACCCACCGCGTCGTCCGGCGCCCTCGAGAAGATCGTCGCCGGCGTCCGCACCTTCACCCGCACCCGTGAGCTCCGCGGCGTCATGGCGTTGAACCTGGTGGTCGCGTCGGCAGGCTCGATCGTGGTCGTGAACACCGTGAACCTCGTTCGCGACCGACTCGGCGGCGACCAGGCCGGCGTTGCGTGGATGCTCGCTGCGTCAGGATTGGGCACACTCACTGTTGCACTCGTCCTGCCGAGGATCCTCGATCGGCTCGACTCCGAACGCCCGGTGATGATGGCCGGTGCCGCCGTGCTCGTCGTCGCCACCGCGGTTGCGGCAGCCGCGGCAGTGACCGGCACCGCGTCCACCCCGCTCATCGCCATTCTCTGGTCGGCGATCGGCGCAGGCACGGCGGCGATCGTCACTCCCACCGGTCGGGTGATCCGCCGCGTGGTCGATGCCGACGCCATCCCCACCGGGTTCGCCGCACAGTTCTCCCTGTCGCATGCGGCGTGGTTGCTCGCGTACCCGATCGCCGGGTGGATCGGCGTGTCGGCAGGCCTCGAGATCGCCTGGCCGATCCTCGCCGCTTTCGCCGCGATCGGGGCCGTCGCCGCGGTGATCGTCTGGCCGACCGGCCGGCCGCGCCCGGTCCGGACCAAGACACCCGTGGTCGACGCGGAACTGGTGGGTGCAGCCTGCGCCTGTTGCCGCGCGGTTTGAGCGCATACGCTGAGCAGATGACATCTCCGCAACCGTTCCCCGACGTCCGGTGGGGCGCCGAGAGCAGTGTCCTGCGAGCTCCGATGGTGAAGTTCGCGTCAACGGCCGCCGGGTCGGCGACGATCAAGGCGCTGGCCCCGCTCGACCGTTGGGTGCTCGGCAAGACCCGAGGCAGGTTCACCGCACTCGGGCCCATCGGCGCACCGACGCTGCTGTTGGCGACGACGGGCGCGAAGTCCGGTGCGCGGCGGGTCCAGCCGCTCCTCTACTACCGCGAGGATCCGGACATCTTCGTCATCGGGTCGAACTTCGGCGGCGACCGGCATCCCGCCTGGACGTACAACCTCCTCGCCGGCGGACCGGCGTCGGTGATCATCGGCGACGAGATCCCCGTGACGGCGACCCTCATCGACGGTGCAGACCGCGAGCGGGTCTTGGCCGGTTTCATCGAATCGATGGCCGTCTACCAGACGTACCTCGGGCGCACGGACCGCGAACTCCGCATCTTCCGATTGACCGCGGCGTGAGCATCGAGTTCGGGCTCGACACGTTCGGTGGAGTGACGATCGACGACGACGGCCGACCCGTCGATCACCCCACCGTGATCCGCGACCTCGTCGAGGACGGTGTCGTCGCCGATCAGGCGGGCCTCGACTTCTTCGGGGTCGGCGAGCACCACCGACCCGATTTCGCGGTGTCGAGCCCCGAGATGGTCCTGGCCGCGATCGCGGCGCGCACCTCGCGCATCAGGTTGGGATCTGCGGTCACCGTGCTCAGCTCCGACGACCCGGTCCGAGTGTTCGAGCGGTTCGCGACATTGGACGCCGTCTCGAACGGTCGTGCCGAGATCGTCGCCGGACGCGGGTCGTTCATCGAATCGTTCCCGCTGTTCGGCTACGACCTCGCCGACTACGACGTCCTGTTCGACGAGAAGCTCGACCTGCTGTCACGTCTTCTGCGGGAGAAGCCCGTCACCTGGGAGGGCACTACGCGGACGGCGCTGACCGACCAACGCGTGTACCCGACGACCGCGAACGGCATCCCGACCTGGGTCGGCGTCGGCGGGACGCCGGAGTCGGTGGTGCGGACCGCGCAGTACGGATTCAACCTGTTCCTGGCGATCATCGGCGGACCTCCCGGTCGCTTCGCCGCCTACATCGATCTGTTCGACCGCGCGCAGGACCAGTACGGCACGCCGCGGGCAAAGGTCGCCGTGCACTCGCCGGGCCTGGTCGCCGACACCGACGACCAGGCTCGCGAGCTCGCCTACGACGGCTGGTTCGCGATGCGCACCACGATGGGACGCGAGCGCGGTTGGCCCCCGCCGACGCCGTCGGACTTCGAGAGCGAGATCGTCGACGGCTCGTTGTACCTGGGTTCCCCGGAGACCGTCGCGACGAAGATCGCCCGCACACTCTCGGTGTTGAAGGTCGACCGATTTGATCTCAAGTACGACCAGCCGGTCCCGCACAGCGTCCAGCGCCGTTCCATCGAGTTGTACGGCGACCAGGTGATCCCGCTGGTCAAGGACATGCTGGGCTGATTCACGCTCGCAAGTCGGCGACCGCTTTGGCGATGAGAGCGGCCCGACGATCGGGAGTCCGTGCCTTCAGGATCTGAAGGATGATCGTGTAGCGGTCCGACCGACCGAGCCGTTCGAACGCGATGAGTGCATGAGGGTCAGCGGCGAGCGCGTCGACGAGGTCGGCCGGCGGCTCGGCGGTCCGCTGTGACTGATAGGCGGCGTCCCAGCGACCGTCGGCTTTCGCCTTGTCGGCCTCCGCATATCCCGCAGGACGCACCCGACCTGCGGCGGCGAGCGCCTCGAACTTGTCGACGTTGATCTTCGACCACGAACTCGTCGGCCGCCGCGGTGAGTATCGCTGCAGAAACGCGTCGTCGTCGTGGGATCTGCGCTGCCCGTCGATCCAACCGAAACACAGCGCGCCGTCGAGCGCGTCGGCGATCGTGATGCCGGGCAGCGTTGAGCGGGCCTTCCTGATCCGCAGCCAGGCGTCGGGCGCCGTGCTGTGGTTCTCGTCGAGCCAGGCCTCCCACTCGTCGCCGGACGTGAACTCGAGGATCGTCATCGCGCAAGGATAGGTCGATCAGTCTTCACATACCCGACGTTCGGCAGTTCTTGGCGGCCCTGCGCAACTCCTGCGCCTCGGCTTGCCCGAAGTCCCAGGGCATGGCCATCTCAAGCGCGGCGAGGACATCTGCATGCGACGGCGACTCGTGATGTGAAGCATCCGCGAGGGCGCGGTGATATCCCTCGATCGCAACGACCGCTGCAGTGGGGTCCGTCCGCCACAACCAGGCGAGGATCACGCCTGCCGGGTCTCCCGCATTGAAGAAGCCCGCACGGGCGAACTCACCGAGCGGGTCGCCCGCCGCCTGCAGGGGCGACCTCGCCCTGAACCTCGAACGACGGACCGATGTCTCGGCCTCCCACGACCAGAACGTGGCCAGCAGCAAGTCCACGACCTCTTCGGGCACCGCCACGTCGCGACTCACTCGGCCTCCCAGGACGACTTCACTTCATTCGCCAGCATCTGTGCCAGCATCGCCACCCGCGGACGCGCAGCTAGGAGTGCACTCGATGCCGCGAGGAAGATCGTGTTGATCGGCGGTTCTGCCACCTCGTCGATCCGCACCAACCGTCCAGCGTTCACGTCATCGGCGACGAGGTAGCTCGGCAGGACGGTGATCCCCAACCCTGCCACGGCAGCTGCACGAATCGACGTCAAGTCGGGAATCGTCATGACCGGGTCGAACCGCGGTTCCGACTCGAAGACGGTGTTCCAGTAGCGCCGGATGATCGCCAGCTCCCGGTTGTACGCGATGAGCGGTGCGGCGTCGATCCGCGAGAACGGAGCCCCGGCCAGTCCGAATTCGGGAGCGCCCACCAGCCAGAACTCCTCGTCAGCCAACGGCCACGAAGTGATGTCGGCACCCCTCGGTCGGACGGTTGTGATCACGAGGTCGAGTTCCCCCGCCTCCAGCCTCGACATGAGATCTGCCGACTCACCGAGCGCGACGTCTATCCGGGGAAGTCCAACACGAATCCTCGACAGCGCGGGCAGGACGTGAAGCGCAACGTACTCGGGAGGGCCGCCGAGCGTGACGGGTCGACCCGACGGGTCGCCCGCCCCGGACCCTCGAATCACCCGCTCCACGCTGTCGATGTGATGCACGGTCTGCACGACGATCTCGTGCCCGGTCGGCGTCGGCGACACTCCGGCCGCCGTTCGGACAAACAAAGGCTGCCCGAAATGCTCCTCCACCAGGCGGACGTGGTTGGTGACCGTCGGTTGGGAGATGCGCAGCCGGCGCGATGCCGCGCTGAACGACCCGGTGCGGTACACCGCGACCACCGTGCGGAGATAGTCGAGCGGCAACCGCCTGT
Organism: Gordonia malaquae NBRC 108250; assembly: GCF_000344135.1. Classification (GTDB taxonomy): domain Bacteria; phylum Actinomycetota; class Actinomycetes; order Mycobacteriales; family Mycobacteriaceae; genus Gordonia; species Gordonia malaquae. The sequence continues at coordinate 74,634 of NZ_BAOP01000001.1, forward strand.
CGTGGCTCGAGCCCATACCCGCCGTCACAGTTCGGTCTGGTCCGAGCCGACGAAGTACGCCCGTGGATCGATTCCTCTGCGCTTGGCCGCCGACATCCGACGGAATCCCTCGATGGCGCGCTCGCACATGTCGTCGAGTGCCAGAGGAGTCGATGCGACGGCCTGACCGAAGCGCACCATGCCCGGCCGAAGCGCGGCGGAGAGCCAGCGGTAGTCGCAGTACCTGTCCTGGTCGTCGCAGATCGCGACTCGTCGGGCCGCTGACACATCGCCGAGATCAACGCGGGACCAGTCGAGGTCCCATCCCGCTTGACGCAGGTACAGCTGGACGAATGCTCGCTCCACTCGGCGATCGCCTCCGACTGCGCCACTCGCGTAGGCGAGGTTCGCCCAATGTTCGGCAGCGAGGTCGCAGACCGCATCGCAGGACGGCAGCGCTGGACGTTCGTGTGCCATGTGGTCGAGGACCGATCTCAGCATGTCGAGCGACGACACGTCCGCGGTGCTCAGAAGGTCCGCCCGCTGAGCGCAGTCGAGGAACACCTGGCGGTGCACTCGCTCCAGATGTGCAAGATCGAACGGACCCGCGTACACCCATGGATCGCGTTCGATCTCGGTCATCCTCAGCGCGGTGGTGCGGCGTTCGTACGCGTGCCCGTGCACGTCACGAGCGGCGCGTGCCATCTCCTCGGCGAGCGCCAGTTCCCCTGATGCCACCCTCCTGACCGCCATCTCGTCGTCTGCGGTCAGAGGCGTGGCCGCGAGGCAATGACCGACCGCGACGTTGACCGTGATCACATCGGCGACAGAGGCTGCGTACGTCATCTTCGGTACCCCGATCCTGGCCGACCCTGTGTCGACACCTCTGTGAGTAGCTGAGCAACAGAGTGGCCGCCAAACCGGAGCATCAGGATTCTGATAGCCGATATACGAAGTCTTTCGATGAGCTCAGTCGATGGTCTCGCGCGGAACGAGATCCTCCCGGCGCCCGACGACCGTCACACGCCCGCCGTCACCGGGGTCCGGATCGGGAAGCACTCGGTCCGGGTCGATCAGATAGACGTCGTGGCCGTCCAGGGTGAGTCGCCGTATCGCGTCCAGAAGCATGCGTCGCCCCACGTCGCCGACCGTGCTGACTCGCAGCAGGCTGATCGCGACCCGTTTCTGCGCGGGCGGGTCGTCCTCGAATTCACGGAGGATTCGTTCGGCGCCGGCGAACCGGATGTCGCCCTGGAGTGACACGACGACGACGGCATGTGAGCCCTTGCCGAACACTCGGCGCCCACGGACCACCGACGGGCCTGCCGGCGGCACATCCATGAGGTGCATGCCCATGTCGGAGGTGAACCGGCGGAACAGTTCAACTCCGCGCACGCTGTTGCCGTGCCGGTCCAGCCGCGGGGAGAAGGTGGCGATGCCCGCCTGTCCCGGCAGTGCGCCGATCAACCCGCCCGCGACGCCGCTCTTCGCCGGTATTCCGACCCGTGTCATCCAGTCGCCCGCCGCGTCGTACATTCCACACGTCGCCATCACACTGAGCGTCTGGCGCACCACGGCCGGCGGCACCACCGGCGCCCCGGTCACCGGGTTCACGCCTCGATTGGCGAGCGTCGCCGCCATCAACGCGAGGTCGTCGACGGTGACCGCGAGCGAGCACTGTCGGGTGTATCCGGTCACCGCGACCAGCGGGTCCTCATCGATGATGTCGTTGGCGCGCAGCATGTTCGCGAGGGCCCGGTTTCGGTACGCGGTCCGGATCTCCGACTCGAAAACAGCTTCGTCCATTTCGAGTCGCCGGCCGGCGAAGGCGCTCAGACCGTCGACGATCCGATCGAACCGGTCATGCGGCGCGGCGCCCCGCGGACCGGCAAGTGTGTGCGCGGTGATCGAACCCGCGTTGATCATCGGATTCAGCGGCCTGCCGGTGATCGGCTCCAACGACATCTCGTTGAACGCGTCGCCGCTCGGCTCGACACCGACTTTGTCGAGGACCTCGTCGAACCCGCGGTCGGCCAGCGCCAACGCGTACACGAACGGTTTGGAGATCGACTGAATGCTGAACGACGCGTCGCAGTCGCCCTGCGAATACCGCCGCCCGTCTTCGGTGCAGAACGCGACCGCCAGACGGTCCGGGTCGGCGTTCGCCAACTCCGGGATGTAGTCGGCCGTGGCGCCCGACTGGTCGGCCTCCACGGATCGGAGGGCTTCGGCGAGGTAATCCGGAATCGGCGAGCGCACACTCGCAGGCTACGGAGAAATCAGGACCACTGCGAGACGTCCGCATCCTGCGTCACTGTAGGCCGGTCGGACGTATTCGGGGAGTACTCCGCAACAGGTCCGTCCGCCGCGGGGACGATCAGGTGATGAACGTCCGATTCGCCGCCGTGCTCGGCGTTGTGTCCGTGATGATCCTCGTCGCCGGATGCGGCTCGGGCGACGACACGTCCGCCGCATCACCGACGGTCAGCACCGTCACCGCGACAGTCACGGAAACGGAGACCGAAACCTCCACCGTCGCTGTCTCGCCGACCACCACCGCCGATAAGACACCGCATGCGACCCGGACCACGGAACCCGTCGACGAGACCACCACGGCACGTGGCGGATTGACCACGTCGCAGAGCAACGCGGTCGGCAAGGCCCGCGAATACCTCGACATCTCCGCGTTCTCACGGCAGGGACTGATCGATCAGCTCGAGTACGAGGGTTTCAGCACGTCCGACGCCGCCTACGCCGTCGACTACGTCAGTCCGAATTGGACCACCCAAGCGAAGAAGAAGGCCGCCGAGTACATGGGGATCAGCTCGTTCTCGCAGCAGGGCCTCATCGATCAGCTCGTCTATGAGGGCTTCACGCAGGCACAGGCCGAAGCGGGTGCGGCCAGTCAGTTCTGACGTGTGACGCCCGTCAGGGGATCTCGGGGTACACGGTGATCGTCGAAGGCTGCTCGGTCACGGCGAACGGCCGTCCCGATGCGAAGCCGGTGGCGCCCGGCAGCACGAGCGGCCGGACGTCGCCGACGAGCGGAAGCAGGGTGATGCCTGTCGTCCCGGTGAGCGCGAACGCCAGGTAGCGATCGGAGTAGCCGACGCACGTCGCACCCGCCGCGACCACGTGGTTCGGGTCGAATTGAGCGCCGACATCGACCGGGCGTCCGTCGTTTCGAGCGACGACGACCCTGGCAGTGTCGTCCAACGTGACGACGAACGGACCGCACGGCGGGCCTGTCGCCGCGCCGCCTCCAGTAGTGCCGATGACGTCACCGCTCTCGGAGAGGATGAACGTCTCCTGTGCCGGCGTGCGCACGCTCGACTTTCCCACCTGTGTCACCCCGTCGGCGCCGACCGTCCACCGACCGTCGGTGGCGGAGTACCGGACCCGAGTGATCTGCGTGCGTTCATTCGACGCCCCCGCCGAAGCAAATGTGAAGGTCAAGTGTGCGGTGAAGTCCGATTTCGGAGTCCACTCTGGAATCGCCGGAGCGGCGGGTTCGGTCGGCGAGTACACGACGACCGCACGCGCACCGCCACTGGTGTTCGAGACGGTGTTGACGAGCATTCCGTCGACAAGATCGAGCAGTCCGTTCACAGGACGCCAACTCCGCCCGTCAGATGCGAGCACGACGTCAGGCAGTGCGACCCAGTCGGTGCCGGACCCGAGGCAGTCGTAGGAGCTCTGACCTGCGCCCGACAACCGTGCACCGGTGCTCGTCGACACCGCGCCCTCCGGTGTCAGCAACCAGTCTCCGCACACCCGCGGAGGTCCGTTGGTCGAGTCGCCCTCCCAGACGGCGCTGCCGCCGTCCGTGCGGACTCGATAGCGCGATGGCCCGGCATCAACCTGCCCGAAGGGTTCCGCGAACAACGTCTCCGGACCGCCGCCGATCACTCGGACTCCGGCGCTGAGCGTCTCCACAGTGCTGCCGTCTGCCGCGTGAACGGTGGTGACTCCATTTGACCGCTCCGTCGCGAATCCGTCGGCGAGCAATGTGACTGCGCATTCACAGTCGGCCACGACCTCGCCCGAGTCCGCGTCACGGACTCGCCGATGATTCGTCGACGGTAGATATGTGACGACGAGCGGAGCCACCTTCTCACGCGGACTCGTCAGGTCGTCGACGACGTTCTCGTCGGCTGGAACGCGCCACTTCTCGTCGCCGTTCGCGGAGACGACGCGTTGGTCGCCGTACTGTCCGACTACCCACCCGTCAGCGAGAGCGGTCGGCCCGATGCCGCCCGGAGACGCAGGCACGTCCGTCAGGTGGACTCGAGCTGCCGATTCCAGGTCGACCGCGTAGAACCCTCCCCCGATCTGGCATCCGAGCACCCCCGACCGAGTGCGCGCGCAGGCGTCGAAATTACCGTCGAAGTCGGTGCCGACGGTTCGGCCGGACGCGTCGTTGATGGAGTACCGGTAGGCGATTCCCGAGCCGGCCGCGAGCATCCACCGCGAGTCGGACGCAGCGACGAGCCGTCCGGGGCCGGCGAACAACTCCGCGGGCGGACGAGTCCAATCGCCTGCACTGTCGGACGCGCGAGAACCGCGTGGCTGCGGTCCGTCGTCCAGCACGACGACGGCGACCAACACTCCGATGATCGCCAGTGTCGCCGTCACGAACCACCGATGCTGTCGCCCCCACGAGATGACCCCCATGACTGGACTATCGAAACACGGCACGCGGACGCTACGTCTCCTTGTCCATCAACCGCGCTCGGAACCCGCGGGCGAGGACCGCGGACCCGAACCCGGTGCCGCCGGTGAACTCGCGTCCCCACCGGACGCCGCTGAGGTCGTAACCGTCGCGCAACACGTCGTCGTGCGCTTCGGTCAGGATGACCCGGTCGGACGAATCTGCGAACTCGTAGACCTGCCACCTGGTGCCGGTGGAGAACCGGTGGAGTTGGTCGGGGTTGATGTAGTCGGCGAGCACCGAGTCGAACGGGACACCGCCTTCCTCGACGCGGACGGCGAAGAGCTCGATGCTCCCGCCGTCGCCGTCGCCGACGGTCTCGACCCCGGTGACCGTTGCACTGCGCGGACGGTCATAGATCGCGGGGAACGGCCGCAGATTCCCAACGATCTCCATCCAGGCCAGAACACCCGCGGCCCCCACCGCGAGGATCGACAGCACCTGTGCCCACCAGGGCCAAGGCACAAGAAACGCCGCAGCAGGAAGCCCTGTCGCGACACTGACCAGGGCCGCCAAGGTCACGACGAACATTCCCCAGTTCGGGCGGGCGCGGTCTGCCGCCGTTGGATGGTCGGTGTGCAGGTCAGGCAGTCGGTCGCGGAACCCTCGGGCGACGATCTCCGATCCGTACCCATCCGTTCCGTCGACGTCGGTGAAACCGCGGACGTCGCCGAGGTCGTAGCCGTAGCGCCGGACGTCGTCGTGCGCGCCGGTGAGAATCACGCGGGTCCGGCTTGCTGCGAACTCGTACACCTCCCACTGCGATCCGACACTGAACCGGTGCCGATCGTCGACGTGGACGCGGTCGGCGATCACCGACTCGAACGAGCCGCGCGCGGTATCGACTCGGACGTCGAACAGCGTGCGCGGACCGTCGGTGTGCATGCCCGTGATCGTCGCGGGCCGGGGCCCACCGTAAATCGCTGGGAATGGTCGAAGTCCGTTGTCGAGCGATGCCCAGCCCAGCAGCGCCGCCGCCGTCGCGACCACCGCTGCGACCAAACGCGCCCACCACGGCCATGACAGGCCGAACGCTAGCGCCAGAACCACAATCCCGAGAAGGACACAGCCACCGGCCGCGCACAGCGCGAACCTCGCCACACGTCGATCTCGCTCGCGCGGAGATCGAGACGCCTTTCCGGTGCTCCTCATCTCCGGATCGTAACGCCAGGTGATTCGTGTCCGCCTCCACTGACGTCGTCGGCGAACGGGGTCAAGGGCTCGTTATCGGTGGAGCGATGGGGAGTCGAGCCGCTCACGTCAGATCGATGACCGTCTTACCCAGCTTCCCGTCGCCGCTCAACAGCGAGGCGAACCCATCTGCGACGGACTCCAGGCCGCTGAACCTCGTCGTCTCCGACGCGAGGCGGCCGGACTCCACCAGCGGAACCGCCTCGGCCAGGAACGCCGCCCGCATCTCCAGGTGGTCGGTGACGAGCATCCCCGTCATCGACAGACGCCTGGTGATGATCTCGGTGAGGTTCCGCGGAGCCGCAGGCCCGCGCGTCCCATACGTCTCGATCATCCCGCAGGAGACGATGCGTCCACCGACGTTCATCGTCGCCAACGCCGCCTCCAGGTGACTGCCGCCGATGTTGTCGAAGTAGACGTCGAGGCCGTCAGTCGCCGAACGGACCGCCGAGGCAAGATCGCCGGCGCGGTAGTCGATCGCGGCGTCGACACCAACGACGTCGGTGAGATACCGGCATTTGTCGGCGCCACCGGCAGATCCGATTACCGTGCCAGCACCTCGGCTCTTCGCCAACTGAACGACCGCCGACCCCACGGCGCCTGCAGCACCTGAAACCCACAGCACGTCGTCAGACGTGAACTCCGCGACGGCGAGTCCGACGAACGCGGTGAGCCCGGGAGCTCCGAGGACCCCGAGCCAGGTCTCGGGAGGAACCGCGTCGGTGGGCTCGATGAGCGAGGCGGTCGCGGCATCGACGACGGCCCGGTCTCGCCACCCGCCCGAGTGCAGCACCCAGTCCCCGACCGACAGCCGCTCGTCTGCCGTCTCGATGACTCGGCCGACGGCTCGCGACTCGATGACGTCGCCGATCGCAAACTTCGGCGCATAGGTGTCTGCCGTCAGTCGCGGAATCATCGACGGATCGATGCTGAGCGCCGTCGACTCGACTAGGACGTGCCCGGCCCTCACCGAGGGGACGGCCCGCTCGACGATCTCGAAGCCGCCGAAGTCCTGTCGGTTCGCGGGTCGACGAGCCAGAATCACCTCGCGCGCGATCACGTCCACGACCAGTCGGCGATGGTGCCGCCCGCACGGGTCGACATCCGCGAGATCAGGTCGTCGTACACCGCGAACGGACTCTCGCCGTCGGCGAGACCGGTTGTCAGCACGCTCGCCATTCGCTCGTCGCTGATCGTCGTGGGAACGTCGATTCCGACGGTGGCAGCCAGCCGCTGCAGATGATTGCGGAATGCGGGCGTCACCGGCGTCATCACCCGATTCACTGGGTGGCTCATCGCGTCGTCGAGGCCGACGAACTCAGCCCCGGCCTCCCGAAACCGGGCGAGGATCTCCGCGATGCAGTCCTGTGCGATCGACGTCCCGTGAATCAGCCAGATCAGAGGTGCCTCGGTCCCCAGGATCCGATACTGAGCCTCCGAAGTTCCCTTGAGTCGACTGACAGCCGCCTCGATGTACGACGCGCGGAGCATGCGCGCAGCGTCGTGATCACCGCCCTCGACCGCTCGCCAGTAGGGCGCTATCCAGGCGAAATCGCCGAACCACGCCGTGATCGGCGCGTTCGCATAACCTGCCGATGAGAGATGGTCCTCGACGCGTCCACGCTTCTCCTCCGAGTCACCTGTCATGTCCATCGCATACCTGAAGTACTTACGGGGAGCCTTCTCGATGAGGTCGCCGACGAAGTCTTCGGACCGTTTGATGTCGTCGACATACTGCTCGCCGGTGACCCAGTTGAGGCACGCATGACAATGCGTGTGGTTTCCGAGGTGGTGGCCCGAATCGACCCACCGGTCGAGGACTTCGCGATTCGACGGATCGTCCTCGAGCGGTGCCGTGTGCGCGAACCCGTACACCCCGTTCACGCCGTTGTCCGCGAACGCACCGAGCAGCGCGTCCGTGACGCTCGACGCGGAGTAGCCGCCGGGCATCGGCGTCCCGTCCCACAACAGCAGTTCGTCGACTGTGATTGCAATCTTCATGCCCCCGACTGTGCCTCCTGTCACACGGCATGATCTGCTCCACGACGCAGAGAAATTGACCCTGCACGCACGGAACCGAACGTGCGGAGTCCTAGACGCTCGCGGAACGGCGGAGATCAGTCGGCGTCATTCCGTAGCGGGAACGCACCGCTCGGCAGAAGACGGGGTAGGTGGCGAACCCGCACAGTGTCGAGATCGCGGTCAGCGACGTGTTCGCGAACCGCGGATTGGTCAGGGCGGAATGGGCGAGTTCCAGACGCCGCGCCCGTATCAGCTCGGAGACCGTCGAGCCGTCGGCCCGCACCACCGACTGGACATGACGCACTGACCAGCCGATAGCCGCCGCGATCACCGTCACTGACAGGTCGGGATCGCCGGCGTGGTCGTGGATGTAGTGACGGACGGCCTGCGCGACGGCGTCGCGGTGCTCGTCGGAGTCGACGGCCGCCTCCGCCGACGCGATGGCGCACAGATCGAAGACTCGCTCACACGCCGACTCGAATCCGCGCACCGCCAACGCCGTCCGCTGCTCGGTGAGAGCCGTCAGCATGGAGAACGCGACCCCAGCCAGCCCGACCCGACCATCGACGACGAGCGATCCAGTGGACGGCAGCAGGTGCTGCACGCTCGATGAGGGAGCGAGCAGACTGATCGCCCCGCTGACCTCCGTGTGCTCGCAGACGATCGGCTGGTCGAGCGGTACGACGGCGATCTCGCCTGGCGACAATCGGATACGGCGCCCGGCCTGTTCGACAGTCAGCCGACCCGAGGTCACCGCTACGATCTCGACGGTGTCCTGTTCGTCGCCGCTGATCGCCGCACGGTCACGGACGAGCCGTTCCGGGGAGCCTGTCCACTCGACGAGACGGTGCCGCTGAGTCGCCTGCCACCTCAGCCTGCCGGTGTAATCGGCACCCGGAGCACTCACCGTGAACCTCCCATGCAGACGTGACACCTCGGCCTGCCACTCCGTGACGGCACCACCGGCGAAATCGCCGATCCGATAGCCGGCGGACAGACCGTTGTCGGGGACACTCACGAGCTCACCTCCGTGCAGCAGGGCTCCGATGACGCAGTGTGTTCGGTTCTTTCCCGACCATTCCGCTCAACTCTGACGCTAACATCGGCCCATGCAGACCAGGGGAGCGATTCGCGCGCGATCGCGCTGGTCACCACGGCAGTCGGAACTGCGGATCGGCAGTTACTCTCGTCGCCGACGAAACGTTCGCAACCCCACCGTCGGTCGCGGCAGCGCAGGAGGGAGGTGATCAGACCGCCGTCGGACTTGAACTGCTCGGTGCCGAACGGACTGACTCTGCTGGCGCATCAGCATCTCGGCAGAAATCTCCCGAGGCCCGCTCATCGCCAGTCATGAGAACGACCTGTTGCCACGCACCTGGGACGCGACTCGCCCGCGTGGACGGAGCGAGGCCATCACGCTGCGGAGCAGCGGAATTCCCGGCTCATCGACAACTAAAAAACCCGCCTCGACCGAAGTCGAAGCGGGTTTTCGAAGTGGAGCTAAGGGGACTCGAACCCCTGACCCCCACACTGCCAGTGTGGTGCGCTACCAGCTGCGCCATAGCCCCGTGTTCACTTGTTCACACCCAGGCCGTTGCCTTTCTGAGTGCGCTAGCTAAGTTACCGTACCGCCTTCGCAGCGACCAAATCCCCTGGACCGAGGCTCGACGCCATCTCGAGCGCGCATCCAACCCATCTCCAGGAGATCGAAACTAAGTTCGAAGAAACTATTGCTTCTGTCGCAATTCGGACGTAACATAGAACATACATTCGATCAAGCGAAGGAGGCGGCCGCGATGAACACCACAACGTCCGATGATCGGGTCGATCTCAATGCACTCGGCACCGAGTCGGCCGGGAACGACTTCGACGACATGGGTGCATACCGCGCGCTGTGGGCCGCGGAGTCGAAGCTCATGTGGCGTCGGCTTCAACTCGTGATCGCGGTTCTCAGCCGTCGGACTGCCGGCATCGCGGGAGACGACTCTGAGTCGGATCGCCTGCTTCTCGACGCCGAGACGGTGCTCGGCGCCGAGGTGGCGGCGCTCATGTCCATGTCGGACGGCGCGGGCCGGACCGTCGTCGACACCGCGTTGGAGGCACGAGACCGCCTCGTGCACGTCGCAAACCTGCTTCGCGACGGCCTGATCTCCGTCGCGTCGTTCCGCGAGATCATCCTGCAGTGCAAGGCGATCGTCGACGCCGACGTCATGGCAATCGTCGATGCGGAGATCGCGACCGAGATCCGTGAGAGCGGCCCCGTCTCGAAGACCGACGCGTCATCGATTGCACGCCGCCACGTCGCCGAGACCGACCCCGACGCCGTGCGTGACGCCCGGCAGGCGCGCGGCAAGGGGGTGACGGTGTCGCATGACGGCGACGAGTCCGTACTGACGATCGCCGCCGACGCGGAGCAGGTCCTCCTCGCCAAGAAGGCCGTCGAGGCGTCCGCCGCCGAACTGACGTGCGCCGACGACTCCCGTTCGGTCGGTGCCCGCCGCGCCGACCTCGCGATCGCACGCCTCACCGGCGGCGAGTTCACGTGCAACTGCGGCAACCCCGAATGCCCGGCCACGGCGACCGCCGCCGAGGTGGCCGAGCGTTTCGCACGGGTCGTCGTCCACGTCGTCGCGGATGCATCGACACTCAACGGCGAGTCGGACAAGGCCGGGTGGATGGACGGTTACGGCGTGATCGACGCCCACCACGTGCGGGAAGCTGCAGCGCGGCCGGACGCCACCGTGCGCCCGCTCGACATGGCGGCGATCGCCGACAACCCGGCCCAGGCAGGCAGCCCGTACCGCCCGACAGCGGCGACGGACACCGCCGTCCGCGCCGTTCACGGCACGTGCTCTGTGCCCGGTTGCGCCCGGGCCGCGTGGTCGTGCGATCTCGACCACGTCACCGAGTACAACCATGCCGACCCCGAGTCGGGCGGCGCGACGTGCCCGTGCAACCTGGCCCCGAAGTGCCGTTTTCACCATCTGGTGAAGACTTTCGTCGACGGATGGCTCGACGACCTCGTGATCGATGCCAACGGCGTCATCTGGGTGGAGACCGTCACCCCGTCCGGACAGTCCGTTCGGACACGTGCCGCCAACCAATGGCTCGTCCCCGACCTCGGGCTGCTCCCCTGCAGGCACGGCGCACCCGTCGAGCCCGGAACGCCCGACCGGTCGGAGCCTCCACAGCGTTCCGCGACCCGGGCCGCGACCAAACGCGTCTACCGCATGCGACTCCGGTCGCAGCGTCGCTTCGCGCGCGCCTGTGCCGAAGCCGAAGCGAAAGTCCTCGCCGGAAAGGAGTTCAACAGCGCAGGCGAACCGCCGTTCTGATCAAGACTTCGGCGGGTTCGCGATCAGCTCGTCGAGCCACGCCGGCCCGTCGGTGATGCCGTCGACCACGGTGCCCGCCGAGAGCACAGTCGGCGTCACGATGTCGCCCCTGGTCGAGTTCTCCAACTGACCGCTCGAAGCATCGGCCATTCCGCGGGCCTCATCGACAAGCGCGCCATCGGCGATGCAGGTCTGCGAGGCCTGCGAAGCGCCCGCCGCCGCCGCCAGCTTCGCGATGTCGGCATTCGACGGGTCGTCGCCGGCCTTCGCGAACAACTGCGAGTGCAACTTCCAGAACACGTCCCGGTTGTCGTTGCGGGCCACGCAGAGCACCGCAGCCGCACCGCGCGACGAGAAGTCACCCGAGCCGGACTCCTTGTCCAAGAAGTTCAGCATGTGGTAGCGAACACGAACCTGACCTGCGACGACCTTGGCCTGAATCGCCGCGCCCGACTTCTCTTCGAACGCCTTGCAGTGGGGGCAGTTGAAGTCCTCGAAGACGTCGATCGTCTCGGGCGCGGTCCGCTCCCCGACGATGAACGACGCGTTCTCGGCCAGCACCTTGTCGTCGACCGGCGGGTAGTCCTTGTTCATCTGCCACAGGACGCCTCCCACCACCAACGCCACCACCACGGCGGCCACCGCGATCAGCGCATACGACGTCTTGCTCGACGTCGACTTCGGCTCGTACTTCGTGTTCTCGCGGTCAGTGCTCACGACTACGACTGTAGCGGCCTCTCGACTGCGCTCGAGGAGCAGAGACTGCGCTCGAGGACCAGCAAAGACCGATCAGTCAGCGAGAACGGAGTCGACGAGGGCCTGGGCCTGTTCCTGGACCTGAGCGAGGTGGTCGGGACCGTGGAAGCTCTCGGCGTAGATCTTGTAGACGTCCTCGGTGCCGGACGGGCGGGCGGCGAACCAGGCGTTGTCGGTCGTAACCTTGAGCCCACCGATGGCGCGACCGTTGCCCGGCGCCTCGGTGAGGATCGCCGTGATCTTCTCGCCTGCCAGCTCCGTCGCCGACACCTGACTCGACGACAGCGCCCCGAGCTTCGCCTTCTGCTCCCGCCCCGCCGGGGCGTCGATGCGCGCGTAGGCCGATTCGCCGTACTGCTCGACGAGCTCGACGTACCGCTCCGACGGGGTCTTCCCGGTCACGGCGAGGATCTCGGAGGCGAGCAGGTTCATGATGATGCCGTCCTTGTCCGTGGACCACGGACGGCCGTCGACGGTCAGGAACGACGCTCCTGCGCTCTCCTCCCCGCCGAATCCGACAGTTCCGTCGAGCAGTCCGTCGACGAAGAACTTGAACCCGACCGGAACCTCGAGCAGTCGCCGTCCGAGTCCGCCGACCACCCGATCGATCAACGATGACGACACGAGAGTCTTTCCGACCGCCGCGTTCTCCAGCCAGCCGTCGCGGTGTGAGAACAGGTAGTCGATGGCAACGGCGAGGTAGTGATTCGGGTTCATCAAACCTGCGTCACCGGTCACGATGCCGTGGCGGTCGGCGTCGGCGTCATTGCCGGTCGCGATGTCGAACTCGTCGCGACGCGAGATCAGCGACGCCATCGCGTTCGGCGACGAGCAGTCCATCCGGATCTTGCCGTCGGTGTCGAGAGTCATGAACCCGAACGCCGGATCGACCCGAGGGTTGACGACGGTGAGGCCGTCGAGGCCGTAGAAGTCCTTGATCTCCGACCAGTAGTTCACCGAGGCACCGCCGAGCGGATCGGCGCCGATCTCAACACCCGCCGCAGCGATCGCGCCGAGATTGACGACCTCGCCGAGAGCGGTGACGTACTCCCCCGAGAACGGGTACTCGATCACCAACTCCGAATCGCGAGCCCGCTCGAACGGGATCCGCTGCACATCACGCAACCCATTCTCCAGGATCTGGTTCGCGCGCTCGGCGATCGGATTCGTGATCGGCGTGTCCGCCGGTCCGCCGTTGGGCGGGTTGTACTTGAATCCACCGTCGGCAGGCGGGTTGTGCGAGGGAGTGACAACGATGCCGTCAGCCTGCACGCCTGGGTTCTCGGTGTTGAACCGGAGGATCGCACGGCTCACCGCCGGAGTGGGCGTGTAATCGTCGTCGACCGCCGTGAACGTCGTGACGCCGTTGCCTGCGAGCACTTCGATGGCCGACCGCCACGCCGGCTTCGACAGCAGATGCGTGTCGAAGCCGATGAACACCGGTCCGTCGATCCCGGCACGCTCCCGATGCTCGACGATCGCCTGCGTCATCGCCAGCACGTGCGCCTCGTTGAACGAGCCGTTCACGCTGGTGCCGCGATGCCCGGACGTGCCGAACGCAACCCGCTGCCCCGGATCGGACGGGTCAGGCTTCACGTCGTAGTACGCCTGCTCCACGGCGGCGACGTCGATCAGGTCCTCGTCGCGGGCAGGGGTTCCAGCTCTCGGGTGCGCCATGTGAACGATTCTGCCATCGACGAGTCGCTATTGTCGGAGCAGAAGGGCCAAGCGAACTGGGGGCAAATGTTCACGCGAATCCAAGGTCGGACACCCGACCTCAACGTTCTCGTTCTGCCGGGAGGCACGGACTTCAGCTACCGGCCGTTCTCGCCGTGGCAGGGGTCGGCCGTGCGGATGTACCCGTTCACCGCGTCTATCCGCGCGACGTTCGGCAGCCGCGTGCGCGTCCACCAGGCGCAGTACCGCGTCTACGGCTGGAACGGCGGTCAGGCGAGCCCCATGCCGTACGCACGACACGCTCTCGAGGTCCTGACCCGCGAGAATCCGGACGCCCCGGTCGCCGTCATCGGGCATTCGATGGGTGGTCGGATAGCCGCGCAGCTCGGCGACGACGAGCGAGTGACCGACATCCTCGCGCTCGCACCGTGGTGGCAGTACGCCGATTGGCGGCAGATCCACGACGGCGCGCGTGTCGTCGCGGTGCACGGTGAAGCCGACACGGTCACTTACCCGGCGCGCACTGCCAAAGGCATCGCCGAGCTCGCCGACCGCGGCCTCGACGCCACCTACATCGGCGTCCCCGGAGGCGGACATCCGATGCTCGACCACGTCGGGTTGTGGCACTCCGAGGCGCTTGCGTTCGTCCGGCACTCGCTCCAACGAGCGCGTGTCCTCGACGAGGTGACCGCGTGACTGCACAACACGGCTGGACGTCCACCGTCCCCGCCCTGACCGGACTCGGACTGGCCCGATCGTTCGGCGGACATCAGGCGGTCGCGCACGCCGACATCGCCCTCTACTCCGGCCGGATCATCGGTCTCGTCGGACCGAACGGTGCAGGAAAGACGACCCTCCTCCTGATGCTGGCGGGCCTGCTCGCCCCGGACCGCGGTGAACTCCTCCTCGCAGGCGCACCCGCTGACCCGAAGTCGCTCCGCGCTCACATCGGATGGATGCCCGACGTCTTCGGCACCTGGGAATCGTTGACGCCCCGCGAAATCCTCACCGCCTTCGGGCGCCTGCACGGCGCCGACAAGGCCACCGCCGACCGGCGCGCAGTGGAACTCCTCCACCAGGTCCACCTCGTCGAGTTCACCGACCATCCCGCATCCGGCCTTTCTCGCGGTCAGAAGCAGCGACTCGGACTGGCGCGTGCACTGGTCAACCGGCCGCAGATCATTCTGCTCGACGAGCCCGCATCGGGAATGGACCCACGCTCGCGTATCGAACTTCGATCTCAGCTCCGAGCACTGGCGGACGCAGGCGCCGCCGTCGTCATCTCCTCGCACATCCTGAGCGAGCTCGAAGAGATGGTCGACGACGTCGTGATGATGACGGGTGGCGCGACACGCGGAACACCCGCCACGGCCGCACCACGATGGCGTATCCGCCTGGTCGGGCAACCCGCCGACCAGGCGTCGTACATCGATCTCCCCGACGACGAGTCGGCCGCGAAGCACCTCGCAGGCCTCGTCGCACAAGGCACGCCGATCGCCGATTTCAGTCGTGTCACCAGCGGTCTCGAACAGGCCTACCTCGACCTCGACGCCGACAGGACCTGACCCATGAACCTGCAGGCAGTTCTCACCCTCGCCGGACTCGAAGTCCGTCAACGCATCCGCTCGACCCGCTGGCAGATCACCGCCGGGATCCTCTTTCTGCTCGTCAGCATGTTCATCCTCGGTTCGCTGTACCTCGTGGTCGGGATCGCGGGCGCCACCTATCGCGACTGGTCGAGGAACCTCCTCGACATCACGCTCGGCATCGTGTTGTTCCTCGGCGTCGCGGCAGCGCCGACCTTGAGCGCCACCTCGATCAACGGCGACCGTAGGGACGCGACGCTCGCTCTGGTCCAGGCCACCCCGATCTCCTCGTGGGACATCGCGATCGGCAAACTCATCGGGTCGTGGCTCGCCTCACTCGCCCTGATCGGCGTGGCTCTCCCCTATCTCCTGTGGGGTATCGCGACGAGTCGCACCTCGCTCGTGTTCGGTGTCCTCGCCGTGATCGTGACCGCGTTGATCATGCTCGGCTACTGCGCCATCGGGCTCGGCTTCTCCTCACTGACCAACCGCCCGGCTGCGTCGGCGATGCTGACCCAGGCCACCGTGCTGTTCCTGCTCATCGGCCTGCCGATCGGCTTCGGCTTCACCTATCCGCTCGTCGCGCAGGACCACCGCGTGGCGGTCACGCACTACGACTACACCTCGTCGTCGGTTCCCTCGAGCTGCACTCTCGTGATGAAGGACAAGGAGTTCCACCACACCGAGTACACGTGGTGGATGCTCGCACCGAACCCCCTGCTCATCGTCAGCGATACCGTTGCGGGCGGCATCAGCGACTTCGACGACGGATCGAACGCCGGAGGGGCCGGATTCTTCTCGTACCTGTTGTCCGCGGCGAGGACCGGGCCAGAGGTGGCCGACGAGAAGTGCAGAGACCGTCAGGTGCACTCCTCCGGCCCATTGGACGACGACGAGGACTGGTCGGCCCAGAACGTCGGCCGCAGCTGGTACATCGGACTGGCCATGACGCTGGCCATCGGCGGTTTCGGCCTGTGGGTGGCCGCCCGCCGTCTCCGCGTACCGGCGGGGAAGCTCGCGCGAGGGGTGCGTGTCGCATGAGTGTGACCGTCGCCCGCGTCTACGATCCCCCGACCGCCGACCGGGTGTTCGTCGATCGACTCTGGCCACGCGGCATCCGGAAGGACGACCCGCGCATCGGCCGGTGGTGCAAGGACGTCGCCCCGTCGAACGAACTGCGCAGTTGGTACCACGCCAACCGCGACCAGTACGAGGTGTTCGCGGCGCGCTACCGCGAGGAACTGACCGGCGGTCCGGCGGCCTCAGCGTTGGGCGAGTTGCGAGAACTCGCATCCGCCGGCGACGTCGAGATCGCCACCGCGGCGAAAGACGTGGAGCACAGTCACGTTCCGGTGATCGTCGCCGCGCTCAGGAGTTCATGAGCGTTCACCCCGAGTAGCGCGCCGCACGCCTGACCCACTTTGACCGCATCCGGCTCCTCACCGGTGATGACATTCGCGTAGACGAACGTCTCGGTGATCCGGACCAGGATCAGCGCCAGGTCAGGAGTCGGAAGCGGGGGTGTGAGGCGGCCTGCGGCCACTTCGTCGTCGATCACCTCGGTGATCCGCTCGACGATCCTGGGTTGCACTCCCCCGGCCTGTGTCGTCATGACGCGCAGCGCACGTTCGGGTTCACGGCTGAAGAACAGTCGGATGTGATCGGCGGTGTTCGCGAGTGTCGCGAACTCGACCATCAACGACGTGATCCGTGCCGCGCCTTCGCCGCGCGACCGGCGGATCGCCGCCTCCATCGTGCGCGACGTCAGACCCCAGATCACTTCTCCGAGCAGACCGTCTCTGCCGTGAAAGCGCCGGTAGACGGTGCTGCGGTTGACGCCGGCCTCGGTCGCGAGTTCGCCGACCTCGATGCGTTCACCTGCGATGAATGCCCTCGTGGCAAGTGCCACCACATCGTTGGACGTCACCCGACCGGCCTCACATTCCATCGTCTGCACCATTTCTCAGGAATGGTGCGCGGTTTCTGGTCTAATGTTGCAAACTAGCCGATGGAGAAGTGAAGCCGCTCACTTTCCGGCGAACCTATGGTCCGGTCCATCCGGACGGCGCGAATGAAGGAGACTCTCTTGATCCAGACCACGATGCAACGCGGAGCACTGACGATTCCGAGCCTCGTCGAGTACAGCCGCCGCATGTTCCCGGAAGCGTCGATCCAGACGTGGACCGGCGAGTCGCTGCGCTCCCAGTCGTTCGCCGAGATCGCCGACACCGGCGCTCAGATCGCGCACGCCCTGACCAAGCTCGGTGTGGAGCGCGGCGACCGCGTCGCCACTTTCATGTGGAACAACAACGAACACCAGGCGATCTACGCGGGCGTCCCGTCGATGGGTGCGGTCCTGCACACCCTGAACCTGCGTCTGTCCCCCGAGCAGGCCGTCTTCATCATCAATCACGCCGACGACAAGGTGATCTTCGTCGACGCCACCGTCGCACCGATGCTCGCCGCGTACCTGCCCGGCACCCCGAAAGTGCAGCACGTCGTGGTCGTCAACGGTCCCGCCGACTCCATCACAGCACCCGAGGGCATCACCGTCCACCAGTTCGACGAACTGATCGCAGGCGAACCGACCACCTTCGAATGGCCGGACATCGACGAGAACGACGCCGCCGTCATGTGTTACACCTCGGGCACCACCGGCGACCCGAAGGGCGTCGTCTACTCCCACCGCAGCATCTACCTGCACTCGCTGATCGTCACCACGACGATGGGCATGCGTCTGTCGAACGCCGACAAGATGCTGGCGATCGTCCCGATGTTCCACGTGATGTCGTGGGGTCTGCCCTACGCAGCCATGATGTGCGGCGCGACGCTGATCATGCCCGACCGCTTCCTGCAGCCCGAGCCGCTGCTGCAGATCATGGATGCCGCGAAGCCGACCCTGGCCGCTGCCGTCCCCACGATCTGGGCCGGCGTCTCGGCGATGCTCGACGCGAAGCCGCAGGACATCAGCCATCTCCGCGAGGTCGTCGTGGGCGGTGCGACCGTGCCGCCGTCGATGATCAAGAAGTTCGACAGTTACGGCGTCACCATCATCCACGCGTGGGGCATGACCGAGACGTCGCCGCTGGGCACCGTCGCCCGTCCCCCGGTGAGCGCCACCGAGGAGAACGAGTTCGCATACCGCGTCACCCAGGGCCGCTTCCCGTCGCCCGTCGCCGCCCGCCTCATCGGCGACGACGGCACCGAGCAGCCGTGGGACGGCGAGTCCGCGGGTGAACTCGAGGTCTCGGGCCCGTGGATCACCGGCGCCTACTACGACCCGGCAGGCAACGTCACCGACGAGTCGAAGTTCAACAACGGCTGGCTGCGCACCGGCGACGTCGCGACCGTCACTCCCGACGGCTTCATGACGATCGTCGACCGCGCGAAGGACATGATCAAGACAGGCGGCGAGTGGATCTCGTCGGTGGAGCTCGAGAGCATCATCGCGTCGAACCCGACGATCGTCGAGGCCACCGTCGTCGGTGTGCCCGACGCGAAGTGGGACGAGCGCCCGTTCGTCCTGGCGGTCGTCCGCTCCGAGGAGGACGCCGACATCGACGCGCAGCGCAAGTACCTCGAAGATCTGGTTCCGAAGTGGCAGATCCCCGAGCGCTGGTCGTTCGTCACCGAGGTCCCCAAGACCTCGGTCGGCAAGTTCGACAAGAAGCGCGTCCGCAAGGAGTACGCCGACGGCGACTACACCGTGCTCGGCGAACCCGACAACGGCTGAGACCCGTCCTCAGGTTGACGTTGTAGCGTGAATCCTGCGGTACAACGCTCAATCGAGAGGAGAACCTCATGTTCGATCAGGCTCTGTGGGATGCGATCAACAGCCACGACGGGCTGCTCGGCGTCCTGACGCTGATCTTCTCCGGCGTCAAGTAACGACCACGATTCACTGCTCCCCGGGAGTTGGACTGACACCAGTTCGCTCCCGGGGAGTTGTCGTATCCGTGGGAACGACTTGAGCCGAAGCCTGACGGCTGCGCCGCGTTCGTCTGTCGTTCAATCGGACGAAACCATCGCGTGAACCGGCATGCCTAACGTCACCGGAGTATCCGCCAGCCCATAGCGGACCCAGCACTCTGAGTGAAGGCATCTTCATGCGTATCCCGTTGCAGTTGTTCACCATCGGCGGAGCGGACGTCGGCCGTTCGGCCCGGTCGCGCACCACCTGCAAGTACAAGTGCGGCGAGGCGTGCTGGCACGAGCCCGGCAACAAGAGCGACAACCCCTACTTCCGAGACGTCGCCCGCACCGCACTGTCGCGTCGCACTGTGCTGCGCGGCACCGTGGGCGCCGTCGTCGCGGTCGGCGCCACGTCGATGCTCGCCGCGTGCGGCGACGACGGCGGCAGCACAGCGTCGAGCGGCCCCCTCGAAGGCATGCGCTTCGACCCCGTCATGCCGAACACCGACGACGCCCTCCGCATCCCGAAGGGGTACCAGCAGAAGGTCGTCATCCGGTGGGGCGACCCCGTGCTGCCCGGAGCCCCGGAGTTCAACTTCGACGAGCAGACTCCCGAGGCGCAGGCCAAACAGTTCGGCTTCAACAACGACTTCGCCGGCCTCATCCCCATCGCCGGGGAAAAGGACAAATACTACCTAGTGGTCAACCAGGAGTACACGACCGAGCAGTTCATGTTCCGCGGCTACAAGGAGAAGGAGCCGACCGAACAGCAGGCGCGGATCTCGATGGCCGCGCACGGCATCACGGTCCTCGAAGTCGCCGGCTCGTCGAAGGACGGCTCCCTGACTCCCGTCATCGGACCCCGCAACCGTCGCATCACCGCCGACACCCCGTTCCGACTCACCGGTCCGGCCGCAGGCACGGACCTGGTCAAGTCCAAAGCCGACACCGCGGGCACGACGATCCACGGCACCATCGCCAACTGCTCGGGCGGCATCACCCCGTGGGGCACCATGCTGTCCGGCGAAGAGAACTTCCCCGACTACTTCTCAGGTTTCGGGAAGGTGACCGACAAGACTGCGTCCGAACGTCTCGACCGGTACGGCTTCGAGGACGACGCCGACTACCACCAGTGGAGTCGATACGAGTCGCGCTTCGACCTCGATAAGGACCCCAACGAGGCCAATCGTTTCGGATACGTCGTCGAGGTCGACCCCACCGACCCGAAGTCGACTCCGCTCAAGCACTCCGCGCTCGGTCGCCTCAAGCACGAGTCGGCGAACATCCACGTCACCGCCGACGGCACAGTCGTCGCTTACACCGGAGACGACGAGCGCTTCGAGTACATCTACAAGTTCGTGTCCAGCCGCAAGATCAAGGACGGCGACCTCCGCCACAACATGGGCATCCTCACCGAAGGCACCTTGTACGTGGCCGAGTTCAGCAGCGAGAAGCCGGTCTCGGTCGACGATGCGGCCGGTTCCGGTCGCTGGCACAAGCTGATGACCGTCGCCTCCGACGGCTCCGCGACCTCGCACATCAAGGGCATGACGGCCGCCGAGGTCGCCGTGTTCACCCGACTGGCCGCCGACAAGGCGGGCGCCACCAAGATGGACCGCCCTGAGGACATCGAGCCGCACCCGACCAACGGCAAGGTGTACTGCGCGCTCACCAACAACACCAAACGCGGCGTCGACGGCAAGCCCGGTCCCGATGCAGTGAATCCGCGCAACGAGAACAAGAATGGTCAGATCCTCGAGATGACCGACGATCACGCCGGAGAGACCTTCACCTGGGACCTGCTCCTCGTCTGCGGCGACCCCAACGAGGCAGACACCTACTACGGCGGGTTCGACAAGACCCAGGTCAGCCCGATCTCCTGCCCGGACAATGTCGCGTTCGATCCTCACGGCAACCTGTGGATCTCCACCGACGGCAACGCCCTCGACAGCAATGACGGCCTGTTCGCCGTCGCCCTCGAAGGCGACCGTCGCGGCGAGACCAAACAGTTCCTCACCGTGCCGCGCGCCGCCGAGACATGCGGTCCGATCATCGGCGACAAACGTGTGATCGTCTGCGTCCAGCATCCCGGCGAGGAGGACGATCACTCGGCGGACAAGCCGTTCTCGCACTGGCCGGACGGCGGCGACTCGCAACCGCGTCCGGCAGTCGTCGCGGTGTGGCGTGACGGCTACGGTCCGATCGGCGGCTGACCAGGGGTCTGATGCACCCGAGTCCGCAGACTAAGCTCACACTGTGAGCCGCAGGAAGAAACTGACGCTGGCGGCGATCGGCACCATCGTGGCGCTGGTCCTCGGCGTCACCGTGTGGGTGCTCGTGGCGAACGACTTCAAGTTCCACGAGGAGCGCGTCACCATCCAGGGTCCGCGTGGTGAGCTGCACGGTGTCCTCGCCCGACCAGCGGCGTCGAGCGGCCCATCCGGGCTGGTAGTGTTCGTGCACGGTGACGGCCCTGCCAATGCGAGCCGCGACGACGCCTACAAGCCACTGTGGGACGCCTTCGCGAAGGCGGGTTTCGCCAGCCTCTCGTGGGACAAGCCCGGCGTCGACGGCGCCCCCGGCGACTGGCTCGATCAGTCGATGCAGGATCGGGCCGCCGAGGTCGACGCGGCGATCGCTTGGGCGCACACACGCGACGACATCGACACCACGCGTATCGGAGCGTGGGGCGTCAGCCAGGCGGGTTGGGTGCTCCCCGAAGTGGCCCGAGCACGGCCGGATCTACGGTTCATGATCCTCGTGGGCCCAGCCATCAACTGGCTGCGCCAGGGCGAGTTCAACCTGCGCGCAGACCTCGCCGCGGCGGGAGCGTCTCCCGACCGCGTGGCGTCCGAATTGGGGCGTCGCGCCCGCCAGATCCAGCTCTTGAAGGCGGGAGCCGACTACGCGACGTACCGCGCGTCCGGGGTGGACCCCGATCCGATGACCGCCGAACGGTGGGGCTTCGTCTCGCGGAACTTCCGTTCGGACTCCACCGCCGACATCGCACGCATCTCGATCCCGACGCTGCTGATCCTCGGCGGTCGTGACCGGAACGTCGACGTCGCCGAGACCGAGCGCGTCTACCGGGCGACGATGCCGCCGAACACGTTGACCGTCAAGGACTTTCCTGACGGAACCCACAGCATGACGCGCAACGACATCGAGTACAACCCCGACGATCTGCGAGCCGTCGGACGCACGATCTTCGCCCCGAGGTCTATTTACGTGCCGGGTTACCTGGACGCACTCCGAGTGTTCGCCAAGCGGCAGGCGGGATGACACCGACGTGATTTACTGTGTCATCCGAATGATTCACCCAGACTAGGTAAAGAGGTCTTCATGTTCGATCAGTGGCTGTGGAACACCATCCAGGACAATCCCCACGTCCTCGAGGCTCTCACGCACGTCTTCTCCGGCGTGCAGTAACTCGAAGCCGTTCCACAAGACGCCCTCCGACCTCCCCGGGTCGAGGGCGTTTTGTCGTTCCGCAGGTGCCCTCGCCGACGAGAAAACCCCCGACCTGACGAGCAGGTCGGGGGCCTAGAGTGGAGCCGCCGGGAATTGAACCCGGGTCCTCCGTCACGTCAATGGGGCTTCTCCGTGTGCAGTCCGCTATGTCTCTACTTGGATCTCCCGGTCTCACGAACAAGCCGGGATGACGATCCCAGTCGCTGTTTGTTGTCCTGTCGCCGTCCGCGACCGGCGACGACAGTGAGTTCCCTAGCTGATGCCGGCATCCGGTTCCGGGAACTTAGAACCGGGCCGACAGACTAGCCTCGTTGATCAAGCAGCGAGTGCGTAGTCGCGCTGATTGGAATCGGCGCTTAATTGGTTGCTGCGACGCTTACGGTGGTCTCTAGCCTGCACCGACACGCTTCCCCCACCTCGATGCACGTAGTCGAAACCGATCGGCCCCTAGGTGGTGTCCCCCGTTTCCGGCGGACATCTAATGATAACCAACCTGCCGGGAAGAATCATCCCGTTATTCTCCATGCCCGGTGTCGCAGTCGGTTTCTCATTGAGACCTGGGTAACGTCATGTGCGTGACGAGAACCAGGTCACTCTGTATCCGTGCACTCGCCGCGCTCGCTGTCGTTGCAGTCAGTGCGACGGCGTGGCCTGGACCGGCTCACGCGCGTCCCCGGGCCGTCACCGTCCAGACGCTTCACTTCGACGCGGGCGGCGGGTGCGACATCGTCGGCGACCTGTACACACCGTCCTCGGCGACTCGTTCGACGCCCGCGTCTGCGATCTTGACGACAAACGGATTCGCCGGATCGAAGGACGACCTCACAGGCTCGGCACTGATGTTCGCCAAGCGCGGGTACGTGGTCCTCGCCTACTCCGGACTCGGGTTCGGCGGCTCCGGATGCCGCGTCACGCTCGACACCCCGTCGATCGACGGCAGAGCCGCGTCGAAGCTCATCAGCTATCTCGGCGGGTCGAGTGGAATCGCCTACCGCGACCAATCGCATCGAGCCCCCGCAGCTCCCGTCAGGAACGTCCGGCTCGACGACCGCGGTTCGGACGGACGACACCACGCGTACGATCCACGGGTCGGCATGGTCGGCGGATCGTACGGCGGCCAGATCCAGTTCGCGACCGCCTCAGTCGACCCGCGCCTCGACACGATCGTCCCGATGGCGACGTGGAACGACCTGTCGTACTCCGTCTTCCCGAACAGCGTCGGCCAGACCCGGGGCGTCACCACGGCAACCCCGGGCGCCGCGAAGATCAACTGGGGCATGACGTTCGCCGCAGGCGGAATCGTCTCCGGCGTGACCGACCCCGCCGTCACCCCCGACCGGCTGACCGGATGTCCGAACTTTCCGCGCGAAGTGTGCGACGGGGTGGTCGAGGGGATCACGTCCGGCGTTCCCGAGCCGCGAGTGGTCGACAGGCTCCGAGCCGGATCGGTCGCCCGATATCTCGATCGGGTCCGCATCCCGACCTTGCTGATCCAGGGGCAGAACGACACGCTCTTCAACCTCAACGAATCTCTCGCGACGTACCGCGGTCTGCGCGCCAACGGGGTGCCCACCGGACTCATCTGGTACTCGGGTGGTCATTCCGGTCCAGCCGCCCCCGGCGATTTCGACGAGAAACGCCCTGATCCGGCCAGGCAGTACGTCGCGCGACGGCAGATCGAGTGGATCGATCACTACCTCGCGGGCTCACCGGGGTCGACCGGGCCGACGTTCGCCTACTTCCGCGACTGGGTGTCGTACCGAGGAGACGCGGCTCCGGCGTATGCGACATCGGCCGAGGTCGACCTCGATTCCACCGTCACCTATCCGTTCGTCGACCGGACTGCGCACTTCACCACCCCGCCGTTCGGCCTGCCGACCACGGGCGACTCTCCCGACGGCCTCAAGTTGATCACCGCCCCGAGCCATGACGTCCCCGGCACGTTCGCACGCTGGGACTCGGCGCCTCTTCGAGGGTCCACCGACGTCGTCGGCGCCCCGACCGTCAAGCTCCGACTGCGGACGAACGTCCGTCCGTTCGTACCTGTGGCGGACCGGCTGGTCGTGTTCGTGCGCATCCAGGACGTCGCGCCGTCGGGGCAGGTGACGACAGTGGGCGACCAAGTCGCGCCGACCAGGATCGCCGACCCCACCCGCCCGGCCACGATCACCGTTCCAGCGTTCGTCCACCGGTTCGACCGCGGCCATCGAATTCGAGTCCTGGTGTCCGGCGGTTCGACGAACTACCGCGGCGGCTCCGTTCCTGCGCCGGTCACGATCACCGCGGGCGCGCAACAGACGCTCACGCTGCCCATCCGCTGACCTCGTCAGCTCGGGTGAGCGCTCACATGCCCTTCACGCGGCGGCCGATGGTGCGCTCGACCTCACGCTTGGCCGTTCGCTCGGCGATGTCACGGCGTTTGTCGTGCGCCTGCTTACCGCGTGCGAGAGCGAGTTCGAGCTTGGCGTGACCATCGGAGAAGTACATCTGCAGCGGGACCAACGTCAAGTTGCCGTCGCGGATCTTCCCGATGAGATTGTCGATCTCCCGCCGGTGGAGCAGCAGCTTCCGTTTGCGCCGAGGTGCGTGGTTGGTCCACGTTCCGCTGCCGTACTCCGCGATGTGCAGACCGTTGATCCACACTTCGCCGTCGTCGATCGTCGCGAACGCGTCGACGAGAGACGCCTTACCCTCGCGCAGCGCCTTCACCTCAGTGCCCTGCAGCACCATGCCGGCCTCGTACGTGTCCAGGATGGTGTACAGGTGCCGAGCTTTGCGGTTGGTCGCGATCACCGCTTTGCCCTTCTCTCTAGGCACGATTCACCTCCTGATCACTCGTGTTCATTCTCGGACGTAGACGCGCAACGTGCCGTAGGCCGTCAGACCCGCCAGCAGGATGCCGGACAGGACGAGCCACGGAGAGACGAACCATACGTCGGCCGTCGTGATGCGCGCCAAGATGTTCACACCGTAGAGGTCTTCGAGCGCTTTGTCGAAGAAGAATATCTTCGCGAGGAACAGACCGCCGATCGCGAGCAACGCGCCGACGACCGCGGCGACCACCGCTTCCAGCAGGAACGGCAACTGCGTGTACCACCGCGTCGCGCCGACGAGACGCATGATCGACACTTCCGTCTTGCGGGTGTACGCCGCTATCTGAACGGTGTTGACGATCAACAGGATCGCCGCGACGGCGAGGACCGCGGCGATCGCGAACGCGGCGTTCCGCGCGCCGTCGAGCACACTGAAGATGCGTTTGACGAGGTCACGTTGATCGAGGACACCGTCGACGCCCTCCGCCCGCGAGAACTTGTCGAGCACGTCGCCGAAACGACTCGGGTCGTCCATTCGGACGCGGAGCGCACCCTGGTACGCCTCCTTGCGGATGAAGTCGGCCAGTTCAGGAGAATCCTTCTCCCACGCCGCCTTCGCCGTGCGGAACGCCTGATCCTGGCTAATGAACGTCACCGAACCGACCCCGGGCTCGGCTTCGAGATTCGTCCGGAGCGTCGTGCACGGTGCGGACAGGCAGTTCGGGTCGGCCTTCGTCACGGCGTCGTTGATGAAGAACTGCATTTCGACCCGGTCGAGGAAGATCTTCTGGCTCTTGTCGGCCATCTGGATCACCAGCATTCCGCCGCCGAGCATGCCGAGGGTGATCGCGGTGGTCAGAACCATCGCGACAGTCATGGTGATGTTCCGCCGAAGTCCGTTGAGGACCTCGCGGATGATGAAGTTCGCGCGCATGAGGTGCTTGTCTCTCCTGTCTACGGTCGGCTCAGCCGATGCCGTACACGCCGTAGTCGTCGTTGCGGACAAGGGAACCGTTGTTGAACTCGACGACGCGACGGCGCATCGAGTCGACGATGTGCCTGTCGTGCGTGGCCATCACGACCGTCGTGCCACCCCTGTTCACTCGGTCGAGGACGTCGACGATCTCCTCACTGGTCTCGGGATCCAGGTTGCCCGTCGGCTCGTCGGCCAACAGCAGAGCCGGACGGTTGACGATCGCGCGGGCGATCGCCACCCGCTGCATCTCGCCACCGGACAGTTCCTGCGGCATGCGGTTCGCCTTACCCGCGAGTCCTACGTACTCGAGTGTCTCCGGCACCGCCTCGCGGATCGTCGACGCCGGCTTCCCGATCACTTCGAGCGCAAACGCGACGTTGTCGGCGACGGTCTTCTGCTGCAGCAGGCGGAAGTCCTGGAACACGCAGCCGATCGACTGTCGCAGCTTCGGGACCTGACGTCCCTTGAGCTTGTTGACGTGGAAGTCGCCGACCCACGTGTCGCCCGACGTCTGTCGGTCCTCTTTGAGGAGCAGACGGAAGAACGTCGACTTGCCCGAGCCGGACGGGCCGATCAGGAACGCGAACTCGCCCTTGTCGATCTCGAGCGTCAAGTCCGAGAGCGCGGGCCGGGTCGACTTCGCGTATTGCATCGTCACATTCGACAGCTTGATCACGCTGACCAAGTGTACTGATGATGCACCCGTCAGCGACCGGTGCTGGTCTCCGGCGTCGTCGTGTCGGTGTCCCGGTCGGCCGTCGGAGTGGTGCTCAACCGGGTCTCGGCGGGTGCCGATCGGCGTGGATTCGCCGGCCCGTCCGTCGTCGACGTGTCGGTCGGCTCCGTGGTGTCCTCGGTGGTCGTCGGCGTCGATTCCTCCGTCGATGTCGGCGCCTCGGGTTGTGTGGTCTCCGGAACCGGTGTCTGCCGCGTCTGCGTCACCGGTGCGGTCTTGTCCTCCGGCGGGTTGTAGTGCCCGGACGAGAACCCGTAGAACGCCAGCAGGCCGAGCCAGACTGCGCACAGCACAAGCGTCGTGGTGCGCAGTCTCGTGTGGTAGACGTGCCGCATCCGATGCGCGAGCTTCTCCAGGCGGGTCTGGGGTTCGACGGGCACCGGATTGCGCCCGCTCGGTGTCGGGTCGATCATTCCGCGCTCCCCTCGGTCAGGTCGTCGGACGCAGTGGCCTCGGCGGACGTGGCGTCGACGCCGTGCTGCCAGAGACCGAACACGATCTCCGACCGCAGCGCGCGACCGACTCCGAACTGCTGACCGGGCAGCGTGCGCGCGACGATGCGGACGGTCAACGAATCGAGTTCGAGGTTGATCACGCCCAGCGGCGTCGGTTCGTCGAGCAGCAGGCGATGCCATTTCGGGTCGGCGTAGAAGCGGCGGCCCACCTCGCGAAGGGTCTCGTTGACCACGTTGATGTCGGCGTCAGCGGGGACGGGGACGTCGACGACGGCTCGCGCCCAGTCCTTCGACAGATTCGTCGACTTGATCATCTGGCCGTTGGGGACGGTGATCAGCTCGCCGTCCGAACTGCGCAACCGCGTCGCGCGGAGAGTGACATCTTCAACGGTGCCCTCGGCGTCGCTGCCGGACACCGACAGCTTCACGACGTCGCCGTACCCGTACTGGTGCTCGGCGATGATGAAGAAGCCTGCCAGCACATCTTGCACGATGCGTTGTGCACCGAAACCGAGCGCGGCGCCGAGCACAGCGCTCAGTCCCACGAGGCTCGATGTGGTGACCCACGACGACAGCAGTCTCAGTCCCACCACGACGACGACGATGGCGATGAGAGTCCAGGCCACGACGTCGACGAGTGCCCGACGATGTTTCATGTCCTCGGACTGGACGATGTCGTCGCTGTTCTCGAAGCGCGTCAGCGTGCGCTGGGAGTACTTGTCTGCGGCCCAGCGGATGCAGCGGACCAGCAACATCGCTCCGACGATCCACAGCAGGATGCTGACGAAGTCGACGGCCAGCCATTCCTCCCACTTCCGCATCCACGATGGGAGCCCGAGAGTGTCGACGAGGTACGTGACCTGCGGCTTCATAGGCGAGCCCTACGCGTTCTCGTCCATCCGCCAGCGGATGCCCGCTTCGATGAAGCGGTCCAGGTCGCCGTCGAGGATGGCGCTCGGGTTGTTGCTCTCCACGTTGGTCCGCAGGTCTTTGACCATCTGGTACGGCTGCAAGACGTACGAGCGCATCTGATTGCCCCAGCTGGCGCCGGTGTCGCTCTTGAGGGCGTCCATCTGGGCGCGTTCCTCAAGACGCTTGCGCTCGAGGAGCCTGGCCTGCAGGACGCGCATCGCGGCGGCCTTGTTCTGCAGCTGACTCTTCTCGTTCTGACACGTCACGACGATGCCCGTCGGAACGTGGGTCAGGCGGACGGCCGAGTCAGTCGTGTTGACCGACTGTCCGCCGGGGCCCGACGAGCGGTAGACGTCGACACGCAGATCGTTCTCGTCGATGTCGATGTGGTCGGTGGTCTCGACGACCGGCAGCACCTCGACCTCGGCGAACGACGTCTGACGCCGCCCCTGATTGTCGAAGGGGCTGATGCGGACCAGGCGGTGGGTGCCCTGCTCCACAGAGAGAGTCCCGTACATGTAGGGTGCCTTGATCGCGAAGGTCGCCGACTTGAGACCTGCTTCTTCGGCGTACGACGTGTCGTACACCTCCACCGAGTGACCGTGCTGCTCAGCCCACCGGATGTACATGCGCATGAGCATCTGCGCCCAGTCGGCAGCGTCGACACCGCCCGCACCGGAACGGATGTTGACCAGGGCCTCGCGCGGGTCGTACTCACCGGCGAGCATGGTCTTCACTTCCATCGCGGCGATGTCGCGCCGCAGGTCCGCTCGCTCGGCGTCGGCGTCGGCGATCGCGGCAGCCTGGTCGTCGCCCTCTTCGGCTTCGGCGAGTTCGTAGAGAACCGGCAGATCGTCGAGCCGTGACCGGAGTTCGGTGACGCGCCGCAACTCGCTCTGGGCGTGCGACAGCTCGCTCGTCACCTTCTGCGCGTGATCCTGGTTGTTCCACAGGTCCGGATCGGACGCCTGCATCTCCAACTCGTCGATACGGCGGCGGAGTTCGTCGAGATCCACCACTTTCTCGACCGTGGTCAAGGTGGCGTCGAGCGATTCGAGGTCGGCAGAGGCTTCGGGATGCACCCGGTCAGCCTACCGAGTCGGAGAGGGTCCCGAAACGCCAGGTGGATTCCTCTTTACCGGGCTTGTACACGACGGGCCGATCTTCACCCGGCCTCGGCTCGACAGCTCCGGACGGCAGGACCACGCGCCCGTACACTTCGACCCCCGGCGCATCCGGACCGATGATCGTTCCTGCGATGGTGCAGGTTCGGGCGCCGTTCCGGTCCATGGCGCCGCTGGCCGCACTTGTGATCGTCATGGTGCCGTCGACGTATCCTCGGCCGGCCGAGGCCGTGCCGAACCCACCCGCCGGACCGTTTCCGCGTGACACTTTCAGCAGGATCACACTCACGATCAACAGCGCGGTGAACAGGACGAGTATCCACGACGGCATGGCCTCACCCTACCGTCGCGGCCTGCGCGCTTTCTCGGTAGCGTTGCCGCGTGGCCACTGACTCCGCAGGTTCCGAACACGCGTCCGATCTCGCCCTCGCCCTCGAGCTCGCGACTGCCGCAGACGCTCTGACTTCCACCCGCTTCGGCGCACTCGACCTCCAGGTCGATTCGAAGCCGGACCTGACTCCGGTGTCCGACGCCGATCTCGCCTGCGAACGACTGTTGCGGGACCGGCTCCAGCAGGCCCGGCCCGACGACGCCGTGCTCGGCGAGGAGTTCGGCGGCGACCAGGTGCTGCAGGGCCGCCAATGGGTGATCGATCCGATCGACGGCACCAAGAACTTCGTCCGCGGCGTCCCGGTGTGGTCCACGCTGATCGCTCTGCTGGTCGACGGCGTTCCCGTTGTGGGAGTGGTCAGCGCGCCCGCATTGAATCGGCGATGGTGGGCGTCGGCGGGTGCGGGTGCGTTCACCTCGCACGACGGGGTCGAACGCTCGATCAGCGTCTCGAAGGTCGGCGACCTCGCGTCGTCGTCACTGGCGTTCTCGAGCCTCTCCGGCTGGAAGGACCTCGGAATCCGAGATCAGTTCATCGACCTCACCGACAGCGTGTGGCGGGTCCGCGGGTACGGCGACTTCTTCAACTACTGCCTCGTGGCCGAGGGTTCGGTTGACGTGACCGCCGAACCCGAGGTGTCCCTGTGGGACCTCGCTCCCCTGGACATCCTCGTCCGCGAGGCCGGCGGGCGGTTCACAGCCCTGGACGGGAGCGCCGGGCCCGCAGGCGGCAGTGCCGTCGCGTCGAACGGGCTGCTGCACGACGAGGTCCTCGCCGCTTTGCGATGAGCTCAGAGCTCGACGGCCTCGCCGACCGGGAGGACTCGGTAGTCCGTGCCGTCGGGCGCCATCTCGGCGAGACGTGCGTTGTGGACGGCACGACCGGCGTCTGACTGGACGGCCTGGTGGATGCCGAATGCGACACGGGGACTCACGGCACGCAGGTAGTCGATCGGTTCGCTGATCTTGAGCCACGGCGCCGCGGCAGGCAACGCGAGGACGTCGATCCGCTCGAACGGGATGTACAGGCTGTCGCCGGGGTGGCAGAACGCACCGGGTCGGCCGTCGACGTCGAGGACGTACGAGATGTTGTCGATCACGGGCAGTTCAGGGTGGATCACCGCGTGTCGCCCTCCGGTGCCGCGCACGGTGAACGCTCCGACGGTGAGGAGTTCTCCGGGCGCGATCACCGACCACCGACCCGCATCGTCGCGAGCGTTGAGTTGCGCCGCGGTCTGTGGGTCGGCGTACCGGACGGCGTCGGGGTTGGCCTCGACGAGTGCGGGCAGTCGCGCGGGGTCGGCGTGATCGGGATGCTGGTGGGTCACCAGAATCGCGTCCAGCCCAGTCAATGTCTCGAATCCGGTGGAGAAGTTCCCCGGGTCGAAGAGGACCCGCGTCCCGTTGTGCTCGACGAGGACGCAGGAGTGTTCGAGGTGAGTGAACAGCATGTTCTCGACGCTACTCGTCGCTGCCCGAGACGACTTCGCCATTGACGCGTGACAACTTTCTTACCGCGGAGTAAGGTCAGTTCTTACTACGGAGTAAGAACTCCGCCGGTCCGTTCACTCGACACATCTGGTGAGGAAATGACAACCAACACCGAGCCCCGCGACACGTCGTCCGTCGGCAACGCACCCCACAAGCGCAGCGCCATCGGAACCGCGATGCGCGTTCTGACCGCCATCACAGGATCCGACCTGGCCGAGAAGTACGGCCTGCGCGAACCGATCAACCGGGTGGCCTACGAGGCCACGAAGACCGGCTTCAAGACCCTCGGCGCAGCGAACCGTGCGTTCACGCAGGTCGCGGGCGGCGGCAAGCCGCAGCGTCCGGCCACCTCGTCCAAGGGATTCTTCAACCTGAACCCCGACGACGAGCAGGCGATGATCGCCGAGACCGTCAAGGACTTCTCCACTGAGATCCTGCGTCCGGCGGCGTACGACGCCGATAACGCCGCGACCGCTCCCGAGGACATCCTCAAGCGCTCCGCCGAACTCGGCATCACGATGATCAACGTGCCCGAGGAACTCGACGGCGCAGCCACCGACCGGAACGTCGTCACCAACGCCCTCGTCGCCGAGGCCATGGCCTACGGCGACATGGGCCTCGCTGTGCCGCTGCTCGCACCGAGCGGCGTCGCGACCACGTTGACCAACTTCGGCAGCGACGGCCAACAGCGCACCTACCTCCCCGACTACGCGGGTGAGAACGTCCCGACGTCGGCCGTTGTCATCGCTGAGCCGCGTCCGCTCTTCGACGCGTTCGCGCTGCAGACCAAGGCCACCCGCGCCCCGAGCGGCTACCGCCTCAACGGCGTGAAGAGCTTCGTGCCCGCCGCAGGCAGTTCCGAGCTGTTCATCGTCGGCGCACAGCTCGACGGCCGTCCGGCCCTGTTCATCGTCGAATCCGACACCAAGGGCCTGTCCGTCGAGGCAGACCCAGGCATGGGCCTGCGTGCCGCAGGCATGGGCCGCCTGATCCTCGACGACGTGTCGGTGCCCGCCACCGCACTGCTCGGCGAGGTCGAGGGTGACGAGGCAGCCGCCGCGTACCGCGACGTGGTGCGCCTGTCGCGCCTCGGCTGGTCGGCGCTCGCCGTCGGCACCGCGACCGCGATGCTCGACTACGTGGTCCCCTACGTCAACGAGCGCGAGGCCTTCGGCGAGCCGATCTCCAACCGCCAGGCCGTGGCGTTCATGGTCGCGAACATGGCCACCGAGATCGACGGTCTGCGTCTGGTGACGCTCCGCGGCGCGTCACGCGCCGAGCAGGGACTCTCGTTCGCTCGCGAGGCCGCGCTCGCTCGCAAGCTGACCATCGACAAGGGCCTGCAGATCGGCCTGGACGGCGTGCAGCTGCTCGGCGGCCACGGCTTCACCAAGGAGCACCCGGTGGAGCGCTGGTACCGCGATCTGCGCGGCGCGGGCATCGGCGAGGGCGTCATCGTCCTCTGACGGACGACGACCTGAGAAGGAGCAGCCTCACATGGCAATCAATCTTGAACTCCCGAAGAAGCTCGAGTCGACGATCGACCAGGCCCGCCAGGCGGCCCTGCAGATCTTCCGCCCGATCAGCCGCAAGTACGACCTCGCCGAGCACGAGTACCCGGTAGAGCTCGACACCCTCGCCAACCTGTACAACGGCCTCGCCGCCGCAGGCCAGGCCGGCGCGGGAGCCGCAGGTGGCCGTGGCGACGCGAACAAGGAACGTCCCGAGGGCTACAACGCCAACGGCGGCAACATGCAGTCCGTCCTCAACGCCCTGTGGGCGTCGTACGGCGACGTGGGCCTGATGCTGTCGATCCCGTACCAGGGCCTCGGCAATGCGGCCATCGCCGCCGTCGCCACCGACGAGCAGATCGAGGAGATGGGCGGCGAGGTGTGGGCCTCGATGGCCATCACCGAGCCGAGCTTCGGGTCCGACTCGGCGGCGGTCACCACCACAGCGGTCCGTGACGGCGACGAGTACGTGCTCAACGGTGAGAAGATCTTCGTCACCGCGGGTTCGCGTGCATCGCACATCGTGGTGTGGGCGTCCGTCGACCGCAGCCTCGGTCGCGCCGCGATCAAGAGCTTCGTCGTCCCCCGCAAGCACCCCGGCGTGACGATCGCTCGTCTCGAGCACAAGCTCGGCATCCGCGCGTCCGACACCGCGGTGATCCGCTTCGAGGACTGCCGCATCCCCGCGACGTTCCTGCTCGGCTCGCCCGAGGTGGACGTCAAGAAGGGCTTCGGCGGGGTCATGCAGACCTTCGACAACACCCGACCGATGGTGGCCGCGATGGCCGTCGGCGTCGGACGGGCCGCCCTGGAGGAGCTGCGCAAGCTGCTCGAGGACGCAGGCATCGAGATCGACTACGACCGCCCGGCAGCAGATCAGCCCGCCGCCGCGGCCGAGTTCATCCGCCTGGAGTCCGACTGGGAGGCCGCGTATCTCCTGTCGCTGCGCGCGGCGTGGATGGCCGACAACAAGATGCCGAACTCGCTCGAAGCCTCGATGAGCAAGGCGAAGGCCGGACGCACCGGCACCGACGTGACCAACAAGGCCGTCGAACTCGCGTCGACGCTCGGTTACTCGCAGCGCACGCTCTTGGAGAAGTGGGCCCGTGATTCGAAGATCCTCGACATCTTCGAGGGCACCCAGCAGATCCAGCAGTTGATCATCGCGCGTCGAGTGCTCGGCAAGAGCAGTTCAGAACTGAAGTAGCAGCACCCGTTTCGCACAGGAGGACCTCACCGACCGGTGGGGTCCTCCTGCATTCGGTCACGAGCTGCCCTTGAGGACTTTCATGGTCATCCTGGAGTCGAGCCGGGCGATCGCCGGGTCGCCCATGAGATCGGCCGTCACCCACCGCTCGTATTCCGCGGTGTCACGCACTCGGACGCGGATCAGGTAGTCGGGCAGGCCGAACATTCGACGCAGTTCGACCACACTGTCCATGGCCGCCACCCGACTCTCGAAGTCGCGGACCGTCTCCCAGTCTTTCGCCACGAGCTCGGCGTTGACGATCACCTCCAACCCGAGCCCCATCGCGTCGTGATCGACCACCGCGGAGTAGCCGCGGATCACCCCGTCGGTTTCGAGACGTCGGACTCGGCGAAGACATGGCGCAGGCGTCAGGCCCACCCGTGAAGCCAGTTCCTGATTCGTCACACGGCCGTCTCGCTGCAACTCTTTGATTATGGCTCGATCCAATGCATCCACAGTTAGATCATTGCTCAAATGTCCACCATTGCGCCAGAACAAGACAGCACATTGCGGGCGAGAATTCCTAGAATTGCTACATGAAGATCGTTCGCCTCCTCGAAGGCCTGCCGCCGGCCGCGAAGGCTGCGGGTGTGGTCTGGCTCGGCCTTTTCGCGCTTGGCCTCGGGTTCGGAGTCCTCACGCGCACAACGGGATTCGACTGGTGGGTGGCGCCGGTCATGTCGGCGGTCATATTCGCCGGGTCGGCCGAGTTCATCCTCGTGGGGCTCTTCGCAGTCGCCACTCCCCTCGCCGTGATCGCCGCGACCGCGGCCCTGGTGAACTCCCGACACCTCTTCTACGGACTGTCGTTCCCGATCCACAAGCTTCGTGGGCGCGGCGCCAAGACGTACGGCGTGTACGCACTCGTCGACGAGGCGTACGTGATGGCGACATCACCCGAGGGCGGCGCATGGTCTGGTCGTCAGCTGCTGTGGACCCAGGCGGGCCTGCACGTCTCGTGGGTGCTCGGCGCGCTCACCGGGTCACTCGCCGGACCGACACTGCTCAGCGGTCTGTCCGGGCTCGACTTCGTCTTGACCGCACTGTTCCTGATCCTCGCCGTCGACGCAGTGGACGCGTCCCGCGACGCAGCGACCGCAACGATCGCCGTCGTCGCGGGTGTCATCGCCCATCTGATCGCGCCCGAGGCGATGCTGATCGTCGCAATCTCCCTGTTCACCGTCGGAATCCTGCTGCGCTACGCAGCGAAGGAAGGAGCGCGCTCGCATGCCTAGCACCGCCTACCTGCTCTCGGCGATAGCCGTCACGGCGGCGATCACGTTCGCATTGCGCGCCGCTCCGTTCGCATTGCCGCAGAGCATGCGCGACACTCCGGCGGTCAAGTTCCTCCGCACCGCAATGCCCGCCGGTGCAGTGCTCATCCTGGCGTTGTACTGCCTGCTCAAGGTCGACCTCGGGTCGCCGCGACACGGCCTCCCGGAGACCATTGGCGCCGCGGTGACGATCGGCGTCCATCTGTGGCGCCGAAATCTGCTGCTCTCGCTGGTTCTCGGCACTGCGACGTGCGTGATTCTGAGCTCCGTCACCTTCTGAACCCCTTGTGCGCTGAAGCACACCGGCGTATTCTCCTCTCAATTCTGAAATGTTGATGTTTCACAATGAAGGGGAGAACGTCATGCGCGTGAAGAAGGCGATCGCATACCTGGTCGCGGCCGCCGCTGGAGTGTCGCTCATCGCGGCCCCGGTGGCAGCCGCACCGTCGTCCGTCCGGGTGGCTCCGGCGCCATTGGTGCCGCTGCCGCAGGAACTGGACTCGAGTTTCTATCGGCCCGCCCAGTCGCGAGTCGCCGCGGCATCCCCCGGCGAGATCCTCGGAGCTCGGCGAATCAACGCGGCGAACTTCGGCGTCGCACCGCTCAACGTCGACGCCTGGCAGTTGTCGTTCCGCTCCACCGACACCAGCGGACGGGCGATTCCCGCGGTCACCACGATCCTGAAGCCGCGCGGCACGACGAAGGGCCCGCGAAAGGTGATCTCCATGCAGATCGCCGAGGATTCGACCGCGGGCTACTGTTCGACGTCGTACGCGATCCAACACCTGAACGCGAGTCCGCTGCTCGGTCAGGTCGTGGCGCCGGCCGAGCTGTTGGTCGGACAGGGTTTTCTCGCGCAGGGCTACGCACTCGTCCTGCCGGACCATGAGGGGCCGAACCACGCCTATGCCGCGGGTCCGCTCGGCGCGCGGATCACGCTGGACAGCCTGCGGGCCGCCAAGCAGTTCGCCCCGTCGACGATCACCGACGCCTCGCCGATCGGCCTGTACGGCTACTCCGGCGGTGCCATCGTGACTGGCCACACCGCCGAATTGAAGCAGTCGTACGCGCCCGAGCTGAACATCGTGGGTGCCGCGGAAGGCGGCGTGCCCGCCGACCTGGGTTCGCTGCTGCGCACCGCGCAGAACGGCGCCACCAGCGGCTTGGTGCTCGGCGCCGTCTTCGGCCTGGCTCGCGAGTACAAGTACTTCGACTCGTTCCTCGACCGTCGTCTGAACCCGCTCGGCAAAGGCCTCCGCGATCTGAAGGGTCCGCTCTGCGTCCAGTACCAGGCCGCGACGTTCCCGTTCCTCAACAACACAGGACTCATCGACTGGCCCGGCGGCGCGCTCAACGCACCCAGCGTCAAGCGGCTTCTCTCCGATACCAGGATGGGACGCGCCCGCCCGGACATGCCGATGTACATCTGGAACTCACAGCTCGACGAGATCGTCCCCGTCGGCCAGGTGAACACTCTGGTGAAGAAGTACTGCGCCGCCCCCGGGCCGTCGATCACCTACACCCGGGACCACCTGTCCGAGCACATCATCGGTGAGGTCGCCGGTGCGCCGATGGCGTTCCTGTGGCTGAAGGACCGGCTCGACGGGAAGCCCGCGACGCCAGGCTGCACCACTCGCGATGAACTGTCGATGGCGACCGACGCGAAATGGTGGCCCACGTTCTCCCGCACCATCGGGACCGACCTCGCCGCACTGTTCGGCGCGGCGATCGGGCGTGGCAAGTAGTTTGGATGAGTGACCGAGTCCAGGAGCTATCGAGGACAGTCCGTCGACGACCGCCGCCGACTGCGCCGCGCCAGGTTCCTGGACTCGGGCCTGCAGCTCTTCGGAACGCAGGGGTACGCGGGGACGTCCATCCCCGCCGTGTGCAAACACGCCGCATTGTCGTCGCGGCAGTTCTACGAGGTGTTCGCCGACCGGGAGGATCTCCTCAAGGCGCTGTACGACGAGACGCAGGACGCCGCGATGGCCGCGGTCTCCGACGCCATCGCCGTCGAACTCGAGAAGCAGTCCACTCTCGAGGAGATGTTCGGTGCGGGAATCACGGCGTTTGTCATGTACTACGCCGACAGCCCGCAACGCATCCGCGTGAGTTTCATCGAGGTGGTCGGCGTGAGCCCGGGCTTCGAGGCTCACCGTCGCGAACGTCGGCTCCAGTGGGCCTCGTTGCTGGCCGCAGTTTCTGAGCGCGGCGCGCAGCAGGGCATGGACGTCACCGCGTCGGACCCACTCGCGTGGGCTGCCTACCTGGGCGCGGTCAACGCCGCCATCGTCGAGCATTCGGAGGATGCGTCGACCACCGTCGACGACGTGATGCGCGTGATGCGCCGGATGCTCAGGCCCGGCGTGCTGGGCTAGTCGTGCTGGGCTAGTCGTGCTGGCTAGTACTGAGTCAGCTGCTCCACCAGCGCATCGAGCACCGACGCGTCTTCGATCGTCGACGGGACCGCGTACTCCTCGCCGTCGACGATCTGCCGCATCGTCTTGCGGAGGATCTTGCCCGAGCGAGTCTTCGGCAGTGACGCCACCACGGTGACGTCACGGAACGTCGCGACCGCCCCGATCTCGTCGCGCACCCGCTGCACGAGTTCGGACCGCAGAGTGTCGTCGTCGATGTCGACGCCCGCCTTGAGGACGACGTACCCGCTCGGACGCTGGCCTTTGAGATCGTCGTGAATCCCGATGACGGCACACTCGGCGACGGCGGGATGTGCGGCCACGACGGCCTCGATGCTGCCGGTGGACAGTCGGTGACCGGCGACGTTGATGACGTCGTCCGACCGTCCCAGGACCACGACATAGCCGTCGGCGTCGATGTATCCCGAGTCGCCGGTGAGGTAGTAGCCCTCGAAGGTGTTCAGGTACGACGCACGGAACCGATCCTCGTCACGCCAGAGTCCGGCGAGGGTGCCGGGCGGCAGCGGTAGTCGGATCACGATGTTGCCTTCCCCGCCTGCGGCCACCGCTCCGCCGGTCGCGTCGACGATCTCGACGGCGTACCCGGGCACCGGCACAGTCGGCGATCCCGCCTTGATCGGCATCGGCTCGAGGCCCCGGAGGTTGGCGGCGATCGCCCAGCCGGTCTCGGTCTGCCACCAGTGGTCCACCACCGGCACACCGAGCACCTCGGACGCCCAGGTGTAGGTGTCGGGGTCGAGCCGCTCCCCCGCCGCGAACAGGGTCCGCAGCGTGGACGTGTTGTACTTGGCGAGTTCGGTCGCGTCGGGGTCTGCCTTGCGGATCGCGCGGATCGCGGTCGGCGCGGTGAAGAGTGCGGCCACCTGGTGCTGGTCGATCACCCGCCAGAACGCACCTGCGTCGGGCGTTCCGACCGGCTTGCCCTCGTACATCACGGTCGTGGCGCCGACGAGCAGCGGCCCGTAGACGATGTAGCTGTGGCCGACCACCCAGCCGACGTCGGACGCCGTCCACCAGACGTCGCCCGGCGAGATGTCGTAGACGTTCCACATCGACCACGTCAGTGCGACGGCGTGACCGCCGTTGTCACGGACCACGCCCTTCGGCTTCCCCGTGGTTCCCGAGGTGTAGAGGATGTACAACGGATCGGTGGCCGCCACCTCGACGGGAGCGGCGGGCGACGCTGCCGCGCGCTCGGCGTCCCAGTCGAGCCAGCCGACGTAGTCGGACGCTGAACCGGGCACCTCGGCCCGGTCTTTCACGATCACCGTGCTCGGCGCGGAGGTCGCCTGGTCTATCGCGGCCTTCACCAGCGGGAGGTACTCGACGACGCGGCCCGGCTCGAGACCGCCCGAGGCGGTGATCACCGCGACCGGCTCTGCGTCGTCGATCCGGGTGGCGAGTTCGGGCGCTGCGAATCCGCCGAAGACCACCGAGTGGACTGCACCGATGCGGGCGCAGGCGAGCATGGCAATCGCCGCCTCCGGGATCATCGGCAGGTAGATCACCACGCGGTCGCCCTTGGTGACGCCCTGCGCCGCAAGCACTCCCGCGAACGCCGCGACCTCGTCGAGCAGCTGCGCGTAGGTGTACGTCCGGACGGTGGACGTCATCGCCGAGTCCCAGATCAAGGCGACCTGATCACCTCGGCCCGATGCGACGTGGCGGTCGAGCGCGTTGGCCGACGTGTTCAGCGAGCCGTCGGGGAACCATCGGTAGATCGGCGGGTTCGAGTCGTCCAGCGCACGCGTCGGCGGGGTGATCCAGTCGACCCCGGCCGCGGCCTCGAGCCAGAAGTCGTCGGGGTGATCAATGCTGCGAGCGAAAGCGTCTGCGTAGGATCCCATGTCGCCACCGTAGTGAACTCCTGGTGACGACGGTCACTCGGGCGGCGATCAGCCGCCCACTTGTTCAACGATGAACCCCAGCAGGATGACTGCCGTTCCGCCGATCTCGCCGACGATGAGGGCCACCATCGACGCGGTCATCATCGGCGACTTCGGATGCAGTTGGTTCTCCGTGTCGCGGAGGGCGCCGTGCAGGCAGTACGACGCGATCGCGGTGACGAAGAAGAACACGACCACGACCAGCGCGACGAGGTTCACGGCCGTGCTCCACGCACTGAACTGAACAAACACCCCGAGCATCGCCGTCGCGAACGAGTACATGAGCGCGGCACGGTGCGCGATGTCGACGTAGATGTGCGCCGCGCCGTCCGGACTGCGCATGATCTGCGCAAACTTCCACACACCGAGAACCAGCGCCCACAGGAAGATCACGCCAGCTGCGATCAGCGCGACCTGCGTCGCGAGAGTCAGAGTCATGCCTCCCACTCTTTCACGACAACCCCGCCGATCACCCCACACGCGGTTTGCGCCGGACCACCCCCTCCAACGGCGATCTGGCGGCCACCCAGGCGCCAGCGTCGGCGTCCACCCACGTCGCGAGCTCAACCGCCGCCCTCAGATCGCCGAGCAGGTCACGGCGATGGATCGGCTCATGATGTGCCGCTCGGTTCCGCACGGTCACAAGCCCCGACAGGTGCCGCTCGACCCGCGCCCGGCGGTCCCTGACGTCGCGATACCCGTTCGGGAACGCCTTGTTGAGCGCCGGAACCCACAACGTCGTCAGGTATCGCTCCGCTACGATGCAGCGCCAGAATCCGAATCCGAGTTCGGCGACGACCTTGCCGTGGAAGTCCGACCCGCCGGGCCCTCGCTCCACAGCTCTCATCGCCCGCTCCAGATCGCCGAGATGGCGGTCGTCGAGGGGGATCGTGTCGAACCAGGACGAGTCCCCTCGCCTGCCCGCCCACGCCATGAGCTGTGCGTCCATCGCATTCCGGACGGTCACCTCCACCATCGCGACCGTGACCAGGACCGCGGCAGCCGCCACAGAGTTCCAGTCGTACAGGCGCAGAGCCGCGTGCTCGTCACCCCGCGTGACGAGCCGATAGGACCGCAGCCGCTGGGCAGTCACGGCCCGCCCGATCGCATCGTCCCACTCCATATCCATTGCCGTCGACATATCCCCCCGACACCCCCGAATCGATTCGATCTGCCCTGAACATAGCTCGCACCTCTGACACTCTTTCCCCGTATTTGAAAGTTGAAATGTTTGGAGGTATAGTCATTTCAACTTTGAAACAACTGCTCGGAGGTCTTCGATGACAGCTGCACACAGCACCACCGCGCTGGCCGACGCGACGATCCGCGCCGATCACCCGTTCGCACGCCATCTCGTCCACGCCGCAGCCGTCGCCGCGGCGACGCCCCACCGTGCCTGGACTCCAGACGACGGCCCCCTCCCCGCGCTGTACCTGTCCCACGGAGCGCCTCCGACCTTCGAGGACGCCGAGTGGATGCGCCAATTGCACGACTGGTCGCAAGCTCTGCCCAGGCCCCGCGCGATCCTCATCGTGAGCGCACACTGGGAGTCGGACGAGCTCGGAATCACCAGCACTGCGCCGACCGAACTCGTCTACGACTTCGGCGGCTTCGACCCGATGTACTACCGCATGCGATACGACACCCCCGACAACACCGGTCTCGCGCAACGCCTGATCGACGTCCTGCCCGACACCCAGCGCGTCTACGAGCACCGCACTCGCGGCCTCGACCACGG
The DNA here is from genome assembly GCF_000344135.1 of Gordonia malaquae NBRC 108250. Classification (GTDB taxonomy): domain Bacteria; phylum Actinomycetota; class Actinomycetes; order Mycobacteriales; family Mycobacteriaceae; genus Gordonia; species Gordonia malaquae. Next base: position 116,267 of record NZ_BAOP01000001.1, read on the forward strand.
CGCGTGGCTGCCGCTCAAGGTCATGTACCCCGAGGCGGACATCCCCGTCCTGCAACTGTCGATGCCGACACACGACCCACAGGCGCTGTTCGCCATCGGCCGGCGCCTGCAAGCGCTCCGCTCCGAGGGAGTGCTGGTCGTCGGATCCGGGTTCATGACACACGGCCTGCCCTACCTGGACTGGTCTCGCCCGGACATCGTCCCGACGTGGTCGACCGAGTTCGACGAATGGGCGGCCGACGCCCTCTCGCGAGGCGACGTCGACGCTCTCGAACGATTCCGCAGCCTCGCTCCGGGACTGCCGTTCGCCCACCCGACGGTTGAGCATTTCACACCGATCTTCGTCACCCTCGGCGCGGCGACCGATGCGGCAGCACCGGTCACGACCGCGATCGACGGCTTTGCGATGGGCCTCGCCAAGCGGTCGTTCCAGGCGGCCTGATGCCCGACGAACCGCGCTGGCTCACCACCACGGAGATGGATGCGTGGCTGCCCCTGCTCGCCGTCATCAATCAATTGCCTCAGGCACTCGACCAGCAGCTCCGCACCGACGCAGGGATCAGTCATGTCTACTACTCGATGCTCGCGTTGCTTTCCAACGCCCCCGATCGCACGATGACGATGGGACAGCTAGCCCGCGACAGCTTCACCAGCCCGTCACGTCTCACCCACGCGGTCACGAGCATGGAGAAGCGAGGTTGGGTCGCTCGATGCGCCGACCCGGAGAACAGGCGGATCCAGAACGTCTCCCTGACCGACGACGGCGCGAGCCTGCTCGTGCGCATCGCGCCCGGTCACGTCGACGAGGTCCGTCGCCGAGTGTTCGATCGGCTGTCTCCCACTCAGGTCGAGCAACTGCGCGACATCGCGTCAACGCTCGCCGAGCAGAACTAGTCGAACTGCGGCGGGACGGTGTCGAGGAGTCGCGAGTCGGGCTCGTCGCCCGACATCGCGAGAAGTCCGACCACCGCCCGACCGATTGTCAGCAGGTCGCGCGGGTCGCGCTTGTCGAGACCACCGATGAGCTGCTTGAGAATCGTCAGCTGGTCGAAGTAGATGCGCTCGACGATCAGGTTCTCATCGGCGTCGAAGATGAAGTAGGCGGTCATCCGCGTGCGGTGCGACGATCCGGTCGGCGGGATCTTGCCGAGCGGACCGAGATGGGTGCCGAGCAGCCAGAACTCGACGACCACGGCGTCGACGGTGTGCCGGAACGAGATGATCTCGTGGTCCTGGTCGGGGAACGCGACGCGCGTGTCGTGGTAGTAGTCCCGGACTTCGCGGGAGCCGTCATGGACGGTCATCTGTGCGATCAGTTCGTAGTGAGGATGAGGGAAGGTGGACAGCGTTGCATCCCAGTCCTGGGCCACCTCGTCATGGAAGTGATCGAGGACCAGCTTCTCGCGGGCACGGAGAACATGCTCGGGCGGGAGTTCAAAACGGGTCATGACGGCCTCCTACAGCAGTTCCCGCCAACATATACCCACACCGTGGATTAATTCAAGGTATGCGGCACAATGAGTCCGTGGACCTTTCACCGCGCCGCGGGCGACCACCCAAGGGGGAAGCGCGACTCTCCCGGGAGACGATCGTCGACGCGGCGTTGCAGCTGATCGACGACGACGGCATCGACGCGCTCAGCATGCGATCGGTCGCACGCCAGCTCTCCTCCGACCCGAAGAGCCTGTACAACCACGTCGGCGGCATCGACGACCTTCTCGACGCGGTCGCCGAACGCCTGCTCGGGTCGATCACCGCACCGGAACTCACGGGCGACCTGCGCACCGACCTGCGCGCCATCGCCTTCGCGTTTCGAGCAGGCACCCTGAATCACCGCGCCGCCGCGCCGCTGATCTTGACGAGGCAGTTGACGTCGATGGCGTCACTCGCCCCGGTGAACACGGCACTCGCCGCGATGCACTGTGCAGGTTTCTCCACCGACGACGCCGTGCATCTGATGCGTGCGACGCTAGCGGCACTCGTCGGCACATTGTTACGCGAGGTCAACGCCGTTCCGACGTTCGGCATCGCCAACACCGAGGCGATCGCCAAACGGGAGTCCGACCTGGCAGGCAGCGAACTGTCAGCGGTCGTCGAAGTGGCGCCGCAGCTCGCGCGGTTCGACGCCGATGCCGAGTTCCGCTACACCGTCGAGTTCCTGATCGACGGAGTGATCGCGCGTCGGCCGTCGACCGTCACCGACTAGGCAGCACTCCGCCGTCTGGAGCACCGGGACCATGCCGGAGCTCGAGTTCTCGTGCATGCAGTCGCTCGCCGCACTCAGAGCAATGCAGCTCAGCCTCGACGACCGAGCCGCAAGTGTGAGCCACTTCCACCGGCGCACCGTCAGGTGCATACCAACGATCGCCCCACTGCCGGAGCATCATCAACGCCTGCCACAGGTCACGCCCCTTCGGCGTGAGCACGTACTCGTGCCGGACGGGCCGCTCCTGATACTGGACCGTCGTGAAGATCCCGTGTTCCACGAGGGTGTCGAGTCGCTGACTGAGCACGTTCCGGGCTATTCCAAGCCGTGACTGGAACTCGTCGAATCGAGTGACGCCCATCAGCGCGTCACGCAGGATCAACGGCGTCCACCATTCCCCGATCACCTCGAGACTCTGGGCGATGGAGCAGTTCATGTCGACGAAGCTGACGCGGCGCATGCGCCCATCATAGTCAGTTGCTTCATAGAACGCATCTCGTCTACAGTCCGTTTCATGACACAACTAACTAGCCGGGCGTCGACTCCGACACCGAGTCGGGCAGTCATTCCAATCGTCGCGACAACCGTCCTCCTCTCCGGATTCGACCTGTTCGTGGTCAATGTCGTCCTCGCTCAGATAGCCGACGACCTCAACGTCGCCGACCTGTCGGGCCTCTCGTGGATCCTGAACGCGTACACGATCGCGTTCGCCGCGTTCCTGATACCGGCGGGCCGACTGAGCGACCGGATCGGCAGCCACCGTGCGCTCGTCGTGGGCCTCGCCCTCTTCGCGATCACATCGGCCGGATGTGCGTTCAGCACGTCGCTCACCGCGCTGATCGTGATGCGGACACTCCAGGGCGCGAGCGCGGCACTCATGACACCGTCGTCCCTCGGGGTGGTCTTGGAGGGGACGTCGCCAGACAAGCGCGCCGGGGCGGTCCGGCTCTGGGCCGCGCTCGGCGGACTCGGCGCCGCACTCGGACCGGTTGTCGGCGGCGGTCTCGCGGAGTTCGGATGGAGATGGGTGTTCTTGATCAACATCCCGATCGCAGGCGTCGCTGCGGTGGCGACGTGGTTCCTCGTCGCTCGTTCGACACCACGCCGCGAACATCACCTCGGCCTGATTCAGTCGACGGTTCTCGCGGGCTCGATCGCCGCTTTGGTAGCAGCGTTGGTCAACGGCGGAGAGTGGGGATGGACGTCTGCCCAGACGGCGATCCTCGCCGTGATCGCACTCGCCGGCTTCGCCTCTACCGGCCTGACAAGCGCATTCGGACGACGCCCGATCCTCGAACCTCAACTCTTGCGAGTTCCGCGGATCATTCCGGCCGCCGCGGCCCTCCTCGTTTTCCACATCGCTTTCGGGGCGATGCTGTTGACGGTCATCCTGTGGATGGAAGCTGCCTGGGACTGGTCCCCGTTGCGAGCCGGTGTCGGCATCGCGCCCGGCCCTGCGATCGTTCCGATCGTGGCGGTTCTCGCCGGGCGTCTCACGGGCCGGATCTCGCCGCAGTGGCTCGCCGGCCTCGGCGGAGCAGTCTTCGCGGTCGGTGCCGCGAGCTGGGCGATCGCTGTCCAGGCCGACTCAACGTACGCCGCAGCAATCCTGCCGGGAGCCCTCTTGACCGGCGTCGGCGTCGGGCTCATCACGCCGACGGCCATGGCGATCGGAACATCCGCCCTCCCCGCGCAGTGGTTCGCCACCGGGTCGGGCGTGCTCAGCATGGCCCGCCAGGTCGGTATCGCCGTCGGCGTCGCGGTGGCCGTAGCGTGCCTCGGACCTGCGTCCGACGTCTCCGACTTCCACCTCACGTGGTGGGTCACCGCTGCCGTCTCGCTGATCGCAGGCGCGCCCCTGCTCGCCGTCACCAAGGAGAACCGAGAATGACCGACCAGTTCACCACCCTGCACCGTCTGCTCGACGGCCACAGCGTCGATTCCGAGCGCCTGCGCACCGTGTACGGGTTCGGCGGCCTCCACGGCGGGATCCTGTCGGCGATGCTGCTCGGCCGGATGCGCCGCGCCGTCGATGCCTCGTTCCGGCCCGTCGAATTGACCACCCAGTTCATCGCGCCGACACGCGAGATGCCGAGCGTCCACGTGAGCGTGCTGCGCCGGGGGCGACGCAACGCACAGGTGACGGCCACCGCGACTGCGCCCGACGGTTCGATCGTCGCCACCGCCGACGCCGTGTTCACCGCATGCGCTGACGCTCCGATCACGCACCGCCTGTCCCCTGGGCCGCCCTCCGGCGTCACGCCGATCGAGTCGGCGTCGCCGATCGTCATCGACCCGCAGTTCATGCCGCTGGCCACCGCGTTCGAGATCCGTCCCGCCACGTCGACCCTCCCGTACACCGGGGGCGAGGACGCCGAACTGTGCGCGTGGATACGTCTCACCGGACCCGCCCCCGAACCGCAGTCGCGGTTGCTGATCCTTGCCGACGCACTGGCGCCGTCGTACGCGGCGACGCTCACTGTCCTGGCACCGATCCCGACGGTTCGGATGGCCGTGCATTTCGCGCCCACGACGCAGAGCATCGACGACGAATGGGTGTTGCTGCGCGCTCGAACTCCCCACGCCGACGACGACGGTTGGCTCAGCGAGTCGCTTGACCTCTGGACTCCCGATGGAGTTCACCTCGCGTCGTCGACGCAACTGCGTATCGTCCGACCCACCGCTCCCGTCGCCTGAGGAGCCCCGACGTGAACGCCTCCGGCTACGGTTGAACCATGACTGTCCGAGTGATCGTCGTCCACCGGGTCGAGGAGTACAACACCTGGAAGAAGCACTTCGACGCCGCCGCCGACCTGCGGGCCGCGGCGGGCGAAACCGACTTCGAGGTACTCAGGTCCACTGGTGACACGAATCTGGTGGTCCACTCGTCGACGTGGTCGTCCGACGCCGATGCCCGCGCCTTCTTCGAATCGGCGAAGGTGGCCCGCATCCGGGCCGAGGCCGGCGTCGAGCCACCCTTGTTCTTGTACCTCGACAGCGTCGAGACCGGCACACTCGACGCACCGCCTCCCCAGCCGTCCCAGACCTCCTCGCCACGACTCAAACTGGTGCCGATGCCGCAGAGAGTCACGCGCCTGCCTGATCTCGACATAGACCTGCTCACAGACACGCGAATGATGGCCGAAGTCGACGACATGGAGTTGTACATCGACGGTTCCACCGGCCGGATTCTGACGGAATTCGACTGGAGCGACGAGTCCGCGGACGTCCACCATGTGAACAGCATCAGTTCGCACGAGCAGTACACGTACTTGGAAGCCTTCACCGACGCCGTCGCCGACCGCGATCTGCGGTCGCACTTACGCGAGGCACTCGACGGACGCCGCCCGTTCCGCCGTTTCAAAGACGTCCTCTTCCAGCATCGAACGAAAGTCGGGGTCCTGTGGAGTCCGTTCCAAGAGACGCTCGGCGCGATCGACACGATCGAATGGCTGCGGCACCTCGAGGTGATCACCGACGATGAGGCGGCCTGGGAGACCGCCGCCCGCGAGGCTCGCCGCGACGAACTCATCGAGCAGATCACCGCCGCCACCCGCTGACACACAAGAAAGCCCGGACCGAATGGTCCGGGCTTTCTCTTCTAGTAGCGGGGACAGGATTTGAACCTGCGACCTCTGGGTTATGAGCCCAGCGAGCTACCGAGCTGCTCCACCCCGCGTTGCGTTCTCTACTGTACACGGCCCCGGAATCATCCGAGTGCGGGGGCGAGCCAGCGTTCGAGGAACGTCCTCATCGCATCGTCGTCCTGCAGTTGCTCGGACGGATTCTGCAGGAACGACGTCAACAGCCGCATGATCATCTCGGCGAGACCGTCGAGATCGCCGTCGGTGTAACCGTGGGCGGCCCAGTCGACGGGGAACCGACGCAGCATCAACGATCCGTACTGGACGACGCTCCCCGACGTGGAACTGCGGCCGAAGGTGCCGGTGTCGCCGATCTGCAGGAGCAGGTTGAGGCGGGGGTCGCCGGGAACGGTCCGCAGGCAGAACAGCATGCCCTCGACGACTGCGTCGGCCGGCTCGCCACGTCCGTCGAGGTGCGCGACGAGCCGGTCGACGAAGTCTGCGGCGCCCTGGGCGGCCACTTCGCTGACGATCTCACCGATGCCGGCGAACTGCCGGTACACGGTCTGGCGGGTCACTCCCAGCTCGGCGGCGACGTCGGAGAACGTCGTCTTCGCGACGCCGTACCTGTCGATGCACCGGGCCGTCGCGTCGACGATCCGTTGCCGCGCCTCCTCGTCGGTCGCCGGAGGCTCCCCGCCCCACCCGTGTTTGGCCATGGCCTCAGACTGCCACAGCGCCCTTCTCCCCCACGCCGGCCACCGCGCCCGCCGGTCGGGCCGCCCGCATCGCGGCGATCACGAACCACGCCGACCCCGCGATGCACAAGATCGAGTACCAGGCGCTGCCGATCGGCGTTCCCCGGTCGGTCACCCCGTCGACGGCGCCGAGGAACTCGGGCGCCGAGGCGATCCACAGGACCGTGAGGACGCCGAGGTACAGGGCCGGATACACCCGGACGAACTGCGGCGACGCCAACCCGATCGGCCGATTCCACGTGGCGCGGGTGCCCTCGATCAGGAGCCACAGTCCGACGAGCCACAGGATCGCCAACAAGATGATGACGAGGGTCCGCTGCAGCGTCGCCTCCCCGCCGGTGTTCACTCCGACGCGAGTCGGCGCGGCGAGGACGACCATGAGGATCGGCGTCAGGATGCCTGCCGCAAGGGTCCGCAGCGTCACCTGACCACCGGACAGGTCCTTGGTCGCGGAGAACTTCGCGGCCAGCCACGCGAGCACGCCGAACGACACGGACGCGAACACCCACATGCTGTTCATCGGCACCGAGGTGAACATCGGTTGATTGATCATGTTGTCCGGGTTCCACGCCCACCATTTGAGCTGCGGTCCGAGCTGGTCGAACGTCTCGTAGAACACCTGGCTCGCGAACGCGACGGCGACCGCGCCCGCGAGCGGGCCGCGTCGTTCGAAGATCCCGAGCGCGCGCACCACCTCATAGGTGACGGCGGAGATCACCGGGTAGAACGCGACGATGTACAGCGGCAGCCTGTCGAACATGAACTGCACGGTGAACACGTTGTGCGAGAAGATGAAGCCGACGTACTCGTTCAACCCGAACCACGACGGGAAGTACAGCGGCGGTTCGATGATCGCGAGGTACACGAGGGAGCCGAACCACAGGGTCAGATTCACCGCGTCGCCGTCGCGTCGCCACCGTCGCCACGCGTGGATCAGCGCGAACACGGCGCCGGCGACGATCAGCAGTTCCAGGATCGGCAGCGTCCAGTTGTCGAGGCCGAACGGGTTTCGGAACGTGACGATCGGATTCGCGTCGTCGCAGACGAAGCCGAGATGGTCGGCCACCTCGCGCGCGTCCTGCTCGCAGGTGAAGCTCATGCCGGCACCTGCTCGTCGACGTAGACGGGCCGGTGCGCCACCGGGTTGTCGGGGTCGGTGTAGTCGGTGCCCGGAGGCAGCTTCGTGACGTCGAACCCTCCGGGGATGCGGGTGCGGCCGAGGGCGGCGCGCACCTTGTAGCGGAGCACTCGGAGGATGAACTGCGGGTCGGTGCTGATCTCCTTCAGCGACGTGTCGAGGTTGAACACGCCGGTGAACTTCTCGTCGACGTAGGCGTCCTCGGCGGCGGCAGAGGTGATGGCGTTGAACACCGGCCAGCTGAAGCGGGCGGCGAGCTTGCGGCGCCACTGGGCGACGGTCTCGGTACCGGTGGCGAAGTCGTACGCCTGGTCGCGGGCCATCGCAAGCATCCACGGGACGTCGAGCGACACCTTCTGCTTGTCGAGGAACTCGCGGTGGAACGCGCTGTCGATCGTGCTGCGCGAGGCGAGGACCTCGGCGAGGACCAGCGCCGACCGCGCCGCCGAGCTCATGCCCTGCGCGTAGAACGGATTGAAGGCGCAGATCGAGTCGCCGATCGCGATGAGGCCGACGGGCGGGGCGTCGAGGAGGTCATAGCGCCGCCACTTGTTGCCCGTCGACTTCGTCAGGTGCACTCCGGACTGCGGCTCGCATTCGCGGGAGACTTGCCCGAAGACGGGCGTGCGGACGCGGTCGGCGGCCGCTTCGAAGTCCTCGACCGTGCGCGGCATCGTCAGGCCCCACGAGCCCATGCACACGATCACCCGGTTGCCCTCGATCGGGAAGAAGTTCGAGAGGTACTCGTGCTCTTCCGGGTGCACGCCGGTGTCCTGCGTCGGGGTGACGACGATGTGTTGCCACCACCAGTCGGCGGGCCGGTCGGCGGGCAGGTCGTACCAGCGGGAGGTGTAGGTGACCTTGGCGTCGAGGGTCTGCTCGGGTGCCTGGGCCCAGCCTGCGGCGACGAGCCAGTCGTGGACCTTGGTGCCGCGACCGAGGGCGTCGACCACGAGGTCGGCGTCGAGGGACTGCGCGTCGCCGTCACTGAAGGTGACGCCGGTGATCCGGCCGGCCGCGGTGCCGCCGCCGGTGGTGAGCAGTCCGGTGACGCTTACGCCCTCGCGGATCTCGATGTTCGGGATCTCGCGGACCCGGTCGCGCAGCACGCGTTCGATGAGGACGCGCGAGCTGTAGACCATCGTCATCTGGCTCGACTTGCGGGCCGCCCAGCCGTCCTTCTCGCAGTACGCGGCGTCCTTCGACGGCATGAGGAGCATGCCGCCGGCGGCGATCAGCGCGTCCTCGAAGCCGGGGAAGATCGTGCCGATCGCGCGGCGCCCCGAGTTGAGGACGAAGTGCGGATGCTTGCTCTGCGGCACGCCCCGACGGTGCTCGGCGTCCGCCGGCAGTTCGTCGCGCTCGAGGACGATCACCTCGTCGAAATGTCGTGCCAGCACACCCGCCGTGCACAGTCCCGCGACGCTGCCGCCGAGGACTACCGCTCGCTTCGATCCCATCGTCTCTCCATTCATACAGATTTTGGATGAGCGTATGGTTCGGCGGGAATGAGTGTCAAGGGGCCTCTCCCATCCCCATGGCGGCTTCGCAGGCCGACGACATCGGCAGGCAGCGAAATACACAAAGACCCGGACCGAATGGTCCGGGTCTTTGTTATTGGTAGCGGGGACAGGATTTGAACCTGCGACCTCTGGGTTATGAGCCCAGCGAGCTACCGAGCTGCTCCACCCCGCGTTGCATCGACTACGTTACACAGCGGTGAACTGCAGAGGCAAATCGATTACCCGGCAACGTGATCGAAGGCACGAACCAGCCGATCAACGGGCCCGGACACCCATCAGGCCTGCCAACTGGGTGGCGAGCGGATTGAGGTTCAGCTTGTCGGGGTCGCGCTTGGGTTTGTTGTCCCACGGCTGCACGAAGTCCGGGTTCGACAGGTCGGCGTTGTTGGCGCCGCGCACCGCGGTCGGACTGCCAGTGGGCACCGAACAGGCCGCCTTGGTGTTGAACGGGAAGTCGTCGTAATTGATGTCGAAGTCGGGGTTGCGCGCCTTGATCTGGTCGATCATCCGCTGCGTGCTCTCGTAGCCGCGCGTGCAGCTCGGCGGATTCTCCGTCTCGAGGACGATGCCGAAGCGGATCGTCCCCTCCGGCGATGACGTGGTCATGCTGCTCGCCGACAGGGACGAGAGCATCGCGAAGGTCATACCAGTCACGAACGACGCCGGCTCAATCGTGTCGACCGTCGTCCCCAGCTGGTGGATGAGCTTCGTGGCGTCTGCTCCGTTGTCGTCGAGGAACCTCGACAATGTCGTCGCCGCGCGGGGTCCGTCGGTGAGAATCCGGCGGATCGCCGGGTCAGACGACGCGAGCGTCGCCGCGACCACGTTGAGGTTCTTCGACCACGACAGGATCTCGTCCGACTGCTCGGCCTGCGTCGCCAACACGGGGCGAGAGTTCTTGATCAGCTGGATCGTGTCGTCCAGGTTCTCGACGCCGGTCTGCGACAGTTTGTCGAGGGAGTCGACGAGGCGAGTCAGGTTGTCACCCTGACCGTCGAAGGCCTTGCCGAGCTCGGTGACGGCGATCCGCAGATCGTCGACTGGGACAGTCTTCGTGAGGTCGATCGCCGACTGCGTGACTTCCTGCAGCTTCGGCGGGAACCGGACCTGCGACGCGGCGATACGCGAGCCTTCACGAAGGAACGGTCCGTCCGCCGACGTCGGCTGGAAGTCGAGGAACTGCTCGCCGATCGCGGACCGGTTCGCCACGACAGCGAGGGCGGAGTCCGGAATCTGCTCGCCGCTTGATTCGAGAACCAGGTCGACTTCCACACCGTCGGGAGTCATCCGCAGATCGCGCACACGTCCGGCGGCGACACCCCGATAGGTGACCTGAGCCTCCGAGAACAGCCCGCCCGCATCGGGCATCTCCACCGTCACGCGGTAGACGCCGACGCCCACCGCCTGATCCATCCGGGCATACCGAATGCCGCCGTACACCGACGCGACCAGCCCCAACAGGACAACGACGACAAGCTGAATCTTCACTAGACGACTGAGCGGTGGCATACCGACCCTTCCCGGAAACAGTGCGGGTCCCGACTACCCCACTGTGCGCAGTGTAAACGTTGTTTACATGAGGAAACGAGCCCCAGAGCACGGTTCGTGAGCAAGGATCTCCATCGGGACATCATGTGATGCCGATCACTTCGAGAGTAGGGTGAGACTCACCAGTCCGGCCCGCCAGGACCGACCGAAATCCAGGAGGCGACATGGCAGATCCCAACATCCATCACGAGAGCCACGGCAATCATCCGATGAGCCTGCTCGCGTTTGTCCTATTGCTGGCCGGAGGCGCGCTGTCGGCGCTGTGGATCGTCACCCTCGCCGACCTGCCGGAAGGTCGGACGATGAACATCACCTACGGCGTCCTCGCCCTCGGGTGCCTGGTCTCGGCGGCACTGATCTTCCGCCACTTGACCACCCATCTGCACCACTCACCGGTGATGCCCGACAACACCCAATCCGAGATCGACCGCTACCTCGCCAAGGTGCGCTGACACCACCGTCTATCAACAAAACCGCCGAGTCCCGGGGAGGGACTCGGCGGTTCTTGTTCATCCCGATCAGTTTCCGGACGGGTAATCGGCGAGCGCGGCCTTCAACTTCTTGAGTGCGTCGCCGATCGCGGCGAAGTCACCGCTCTTCTGCGCTGCATCCATCTGAGCCACGGCCGCATCCAACGCGTCGACTTGCGCCTGCGTCGGCCCCGACTTGTTCGGCACAGTCGGAGTGGTCGGTTTCTCGTCAGGCGTCTTCGGTTCCGACCCGTCTGAATCTGGTTCGGTCGCGGCTCCCGGGTCGATACCGACCTGCTTCAGCGCATCACCAATGGTCGGCGCAGCACCTATACGAACCTGACCGTCGACGGGCGACTTGTAATAGGTCAGCATGCGGAACACCTTCGGCATGGCCGAGTCGCCCGCCTTCGATTCGGTGTACAACGGCTGAACGTACAGGACGCCATTGCCACCGACGGGTAGAGTCAGCAGGTTGCCGAAGGTGATGTTCACCGACCCTTGAACGAGAGTGGTCTCCCGCGCGACAGCGTTCTTCATCGCTTCCTGCGCCTGGCGCGGGCCGACCGTCTGCGAGTCTGTCGGGGTCGTCTTGACCGTGAGCTTTCCGTAGCCCTCCGGATCCGCACCGACGGTGATGTACGCGGCCAAGTTCTGCCGATTGAGCGGAGTGGTCACAGAAGTCAGCTGGAACTGCGACTTCCCCGGAGTATTCGGCGCAGCTGCGGTGAAGTAGTACGGAGGCTGCGGCAACTGCGTGTTGTCACCGGTCGGATCGTTGGGGACGGACCAGAAGTTGTTAGCGCGGTAGAAGTCCGCCGGGTTGTCGACGTGGTACCGGGTGAGCAGTTGCCGCTGCAGCTTGAACAGATCCTCCGGATACCGCATGTGGCTGAGCAGATCCTTGTTCTTGTCGAGTTCGGATCGCGGCTTGACCGTGCCCGGAAACGCCTTCATCCAGGTCTTCAGAACTGCGTCGCTCGTGTCGAACTGGTAGAGCGTCACCTCTCCTGTGTACGCGTCGACGGTCGCCTTGACCGAGTTCCGGACGTACGACACCTCTTCATCGGCCTGCTGGCGCGCCGTCTGCCCCGCATTCTCAGCACGCGAGTCGGCCGTGGCCGCAGACAGCGACATCCGCTGCGCGTACGGGTAGTTCTTGAGCGTCGTGTATCCATCGACGATCCACTTGACTGAGCCGTCGGCCATCACCGCAGGATATGTCTTCGAGTCGGTGGTGAGCCACGGAGCGACCTTCGAGACGCGGTCTCGAGGATCACGGTTGTACAGGATCTTCGAATTGTCGTTGATAGCGTCCGACAGCAGAAGGTTCCGTTCGCCGTACTTGATCGCGTACAGCAGACGAGTTCCCACGTTGCTCAACGCGACCCCCGAATCGGCGGTGTAGGTGTACGTCGATGCATCCGTGTCGTACTCCCGATCCTTGCCGTCGGCCGAACCGACGATGGCGTAGTCGGGATCGACGTTGGCGATCATCTCGCCGAAGTACACACGCGGTTGCTTCACCTGAATGGGTTGATTCTTGTACCCGGGCTGGCGGATCGACTCGATGTCGGAGACCAGGAACTTCGGCAGTCCACCTCCGTCGGTACCCGACGCAGCGTCGGTGGCCGGAGAATCGACCGTGTTCGCGAACGCTGCGATGAAGCCGTTGCCGTGGGTGAAGACGGTGTGCTTGTTGATCCAACTCTGTTGGTTGTCGTTGTACTTCCGAGGATCGAGTTCACGCGCCGAGACGATGAAGTCGCGAGACTGCTTCGTGCCGTTCTCCTGGACCGGGTAGCGGTCGACGGCGAGCTGATCGGGGAAGCCGTAGAAGTTCTTGAGCGACTGTCGCTGCACGAACGACTTCGAGACGACGGCCGGATCGAGCACGCGGATGTTCGACAGCGTCGCCACGTCAGCGTTGACCTTCGCAGGGTCGGCGGGTGCGCTGGTCCATCTGTCCTCGTACTTCACATCGACGCCTTCACGAATTCGGTACGCATCCGAGGTGGCGGCGATGTTTCGGCTGATGTAGTCGGCTTCCTTCGAGTCGGCGCTCGGCTTGACGGAGAACTGCTCCATCGCGGCAGGCCAGATCACGCCGATGGCGAGTGCCGACAGCAGCATGAGCACGGTCGCCATGGCGGGGATTCGCAGGTCGCGAAGTGCAACAGCGGCGAAGAAGGCGATGGCGCACACGATGGCGATGGCCATCAGGATGAGCTTGGACGGCAGCACGACGTTGATGTCGGTGTACGTACCGCCGGTGAAGATGTCGCCGCGGCGGTCGCTGCTCAGGAGGTCGTACCGGTCGAGCCAGTATCCGACGGCCTTGAGGAGAATGAACAAGCCGACGATGATGGCGAGCTGCACACGTGCAGGCCCCGACAGACCACCACGCCGTCCGCCGCCGCCGAGACGGAGGCCGCCGAACACGTAGTGAGTGATCAGGTTGCCGACGAATGCGACGCCGATCGCGATGAACGCCAGGTCGAGGATCAGTCGGATGAACGGCAGCGTGAACGCGTAGAAGCTGATGTCCATCCCGAACTGCGGGTCCTTCTCACCGAACGACTCCGCGTGGATGAACGTCTGAATCGTGGCCCACGACGCCTGTGCGATCAGGCCTGCGACCAGACCGATCAACACGGCGGGAATCACTCCGGCGATCCACGGCCGCCGACCGATCACCGCGCGGTAGCGCTCCAGCGGATCGCCCGGACCGCTGACCGGCGGGAAGTCCGGCCGTCCGCGGTAGGCGGCGAAGAGGCCGCCGAACACGATTCCGCCGACCACGATCGCGGCCACGAAGAATGCGACGATCCGTGTCGTGATCATCGTCGACATCACTTCGGAGTAACCGAGGTCGGAGAACCACATCCAGTCGGTGATGATCGACACCACCCGCGGTCCGATCAGCAGGATCAGCAGCAGCGCCACACCGATGCCGATCAGAATCTTCGATCTGCGGGACAGCGTCGGTCGACCAATCGGACCACGCACTCCAACCACGTTATTTCTCCTGTTTCGTGAATAATCGCCGGAGCAGGCACCGGCTACCTCCCCCACAGTACTGATCGCGGCCGCACCTGCTGACTTCTCCACGGACCTCACGACCTGTGACAATGGGGCGGTGACCTTCCCGCAGCAGCCGCAGAACTTCTCCCAGGCCGACCTCGGCAACGCACTCGCACAATGCGCCGGGTATGCGGCCGCCGCCCCGTGGGGATCGCCGGCGACGCTGTTCGCGCTGGTCCCGACGTCGTTTCTGGCATTGCAGGCGCCCGACCTCGTCGATCCGGATGACAATTCGCCGCTGAGTCCCGTCGTTCAGGAGACATCCGACGGCGACCTCGAGGAACTGCTGACCACCGTCACGTGGCCTGACGCCGTCGTCGGATGCGCGGTCGTCACCGAGATCACTGTTCTCCCTCCGGATGCCGAATCGGCGCTGGACGAGGCGTTCGAGCCGCTGTTGGCCGACCCCGACGCAGCAGACGCGGCAGCCCGCGACGCCGCGCAGCGTCATCCCGAACGTCGCGAAGCCCGCCTGATCGCCGGAGTGCTCCGCACCGGGCAGCGATTGGCACTGCTGTCCCTGCGGGCGACCGACGACGAGCCGCACTCCGAGTCCGACTTGCGGACCCATCCGACACTCGCACCGAACGTCCTGGACGCCCTCGCCTCGACGTTCTGACCGACGATTCGGGACAGGTTTCCCGAAGCGCCTTCCGCTGCCCCGCTTCTGTCGATAGCGTCTGCTCCATTTACTTGATCGAACGATCAACTGGGAGTGGACGTGACATTCGAAGATCCAGCGGTACCAGAGCCCGCGCCGAACCGGCCGTGGCACGACAGCCGCATTCGACGAGCACTGCTGGCGGTGGTCGTGACAGTGCCGCTGGTGTTCGCAGCTGTCTTCATGTGGGCGATGTGGGACCCGACCGAGACTCTCGAAGACCTGCCGGTGGCACTGGTCAACAACGACATCGCCGCAGGCACCGGCGCCGACCGTCTCGCAGCCGGCGACGAAGTGGCTCAGACGCTGCTCGACTCGGGAGCGCTCAAGTTCGATGCAGTGGACAGTGACACCGCGAAGGCCGGGCTCGCCGCAGGCGACTACTACTTCGTCGTCTCGATCCCGAGCAACTTCAGCACCACCCTCTCGGGGATCGGAGGCAAGACCACCGCGCCCGCACTCATCTCCATCACCTACAACGACAACAACACGCTCCTCGCGTCGAGTATCGGCGACAGCGTGATGACTGCGATCCGCGCCGAAGTGGTCAAGGGCACCGCCGGCAGCAGCGTCAAGACCGTCGTCGCAGGCCTCGACGAGCTGAGTTCGGGAATCCGGGAGGCCGCGACCGGTTCGGGTCAGTTGCACGACGGCACGAGCGAACTGTCGGCAGGCGCCTCCGAACTGGCGAAGGGCCTCCAGAACGAGTTGGTTCCCGGCACAGCCGAGGCCGCCGACGGCGGGCGACAGTTGGCCGACGGCACCGGCCAGTTGGCCTCCGGACTCACCGACCTGAGGGCGGGAACTGACGAACTCGGCGCGGGCGCAACCGAACTCGCCGACGGCATCGAGTCCATCGTCGGCGGCGTGGACGCCAAGGGGATCGCCGCACAACTCGCCGCCCTCAAACGCGCACTCCCCAACGATCCGTCGCTGCGGGGCGTCGTCGACGAACTCACCGGTGTCGTCGACGGTCTGGCCCAGCTCTCGTCGGGCAGTCGCGAGATCGCGAATCAGCTGACCGATCCGAACGCCGACTACCGGTCGGGCGTCAACGAACTCGTCGCAGGTTCAATCGAGCTCAACGACGGCGCGAACGAACTGAGCACCGGTCTCGGCCAGCTCAACACTGGTGCTCAGGAAGCGGCGACCGGCGCCGCGCAACTCGCCGACGGCGCGAACCAGCTGGACGCAGGTGCGGGCGAACTCTCCGCCGGCCTGTCCGACGGCGCCCGTCAGGCGCCCGAACTCGGCGACGACGTCGCACAGCAGTCCCTCGCCGACCTGCTCGCGACCCCTGTCGACACGAAGGCGTCGAACGTCGCGGCAGCTCAGTTCAACGGCCCGGGAGCGGCACCGCTCTTGCTGATCCTGCTGACGGCGCTGGTCCCGCTGATCGTGTTCATGTGCTGCAAGCCGCTGCGCGCCTCGGCGAGCCAGCCGCGCCGCATGAGCCTGCGCACCTGGCTCCGTCGAGTCGCCTTCGTCGGTGGCGTCAGCCTTCTCGCGAGCGCCGCGTGCACGGCGATCGTCTGGGTGGCCCTCAGCCCGTCACCCGACCCAGCCGAGCTGGGCAAGACGCTGCTGATGGTGGCGGCCGCAACCCTCATGCACACGGCCGTCATCGCCGTCATGTTCGCGATCGGCGGCTACGTAGTCGGAGCGGTGACAGCACTGGCCGGGATCATGCTGCAGATGTTCACCTTCGGCGGCGTCTGGATGATCGAGACCGTCCCCGGCCTGCTGAAATGGCTGAACCCGATCATGCCGATGACCTACGTCCGAGAAGGCTTCATCAGTTCGTTCAACGGCTCGCCCGGCTTCTGGAGCGCACTCGTGATCGTGGTCGGCATCGGCGTCGTCGCGACCGGCGTCCATCTGCTGCTGGTTCGCGAACGGGCACCGCACGACGAGCCCCTGGCGGCGGGTTCGCAGCCCGCCTAGCGGTCACACCTTGCTCAGCAGTGCGGACGCGGCTTGTCCGTGCCCACGGTGCCGAGTGCGTCGAGGGCGCCGGACAGCGTGTCGACCTTCACCAGTTCGATGCCGTCCGGCGCGTCGGCCGTCGCCAGCGAGCAGTTGGCCGCAGGCACGAGGAACATCGTGGCACCCGCATCCTTCGCGGCCCGGATCTTGTGGTCGATGCCGCCGATCTCGCCGACCTCGCCCGACGGGTCGATCGTCCCGGTCCCCGCGATGAACTCCCCGTGCGAGAGGTCACCCGGTGTCATCTGATCGATGATCGACAGCGTCATCATCAGTCCAGCGGACGGACCGCCGATGCTGCCCACGTCGAACTCGATCGCCTTCGACGGGTCGGCGGGCACCGACCGCATCGTCACACCGAGGAACGGGCGGCTCTTGTCGTCCGGTCGCGACGCCAGCGTCACCGCCGAGGTCTGCTGCTTCCCGTCACGGAGGAACACCACGTCGACGACATCACCCGGCTTGTGCTTCCCGAGGACCGCCGACATCCGTTCCATCGTCGCCACGGGTTCACCCCCGACCGACAGGATGCGATCGTCGTCCTTCAAGACGCCCTTCGCGGGGGACTTGTCCGACACCGAGGTCACACCGACGGCCGTCGGGAGCTTCAGGTAGTTCCATGCGGCGAGCACCGCATTGTCCTCCGAGCCCGACATCTGCGCCTGATTCTCCTGGCGCACCTCGTCGTCGCTCCGGTCCGGCGGGAAGTACGACTCCCGCGGCTGCAGCTCATACGACGACGACATCCACTTGCCGAGCGCCTCGAACAGTGTGAGGCCGTCATAGAGGGAGACCGTCGTCAGGTTGAGATTGCCCTTCGGGTTCGGATCGACACCTCCGACGACCTTGACCACCCGCACCTGCTTGCCTGTCTCCTCGGATTGCGCAGTGCCGAGGGTGTTGACTGTGGGACCCGGTCCGAGCGCGACATACGGCACCCGGACCATGAGGCCGAGGCAGATGAAGACGGCCAGCAACGCCACTGCGACATAGATGGTGATCACGCGGCGGCGGGTGATGTTGCTCGTCATCTGGATCAGGGTAGTCGGCAATGTGCGTCGCGACCCGCCGGGAGGTGCGTGCATCCCGGTACCGTGGAGCACATGAACGATCTCCCATTCGGATTCTCGTCGTCCGGCAAAGACGACGACGGTCGTGACGACAACGGTCAGAACCCCGGTGTGCCCGGCGGGTTCGACCCCAACATGCTCGGCCAGCTGTTCAACCAGCTCGGCTCCATGTTCAGCGGCATGGGCTCGGGCATGGCGCCCGGCGGCAGCGGTTCCGGCCCGGTCAACTACGAGGTCGCCGCCAATCTGGCGCGTCAGCAGATCGGGAACTTCACCCCGATGCTCGACAAGGAGTCGACGGCGGTGGCCGACGCAGTCCGACTCGCCGAAGTGTGGCTCGACGAACAGACCACGCTGCCCGCCGGCATCACGACGACCGCGGCGTGGACCCCGGTCGACTGGCTGGAAAACACGATGCCGACGTGGCGCACTCTGTGCGACCCGGTGGCCGAGCAGATGGCTCGCAGCATGACCGACGGTCTGCCCGACGAAGCGAAGTCGATGGCCGGGCCGATGATCGGCATTCTCGGCCAGTTGAGCGGCAGCATGTACGGCAGCCAGCTCGGCCAGGGACTCGGAACTCTCGCGAAGGACGTCCTGACGTCCACCGACATCGGGCTGCCTCTCGCACCGACGACCACCGGTGTCCTGCTCCCCGAGGCGATCGCGCGATTCTCCGAAGGGCTCGACCTGCCTGCTCAGGAGATCGTCGTGTTCCTCGCCGCCCGCGAGGCCGCCCACGTCCGTCTCTTCACGCATGTCCCCTGGCTCAAGCAGCGTCTCCTCGCCACCGTCGAGGAGTATGCGCGCGGCATCCGGATCGACTTCAGCGGCATGCAGAACCTCGCCGAGGGCATCGACCCGCAGCAGTTGTTCAGCGACCCGTCCAAGATGGAAGAGCTGATGGGATCGGCTGCGGCGTTCGAACCGCAGACCACACCCGAGCAGCAGGCAGCCCTCACGCGCCTGGAGACCCTCCTCGCACTCATCGAAGGATGGGTCGAGACCGTCGTCAGCAACGCGCTGTCGGACCGCATCCCGAGCACTGCGGCGCTCACCGAGACGATGCGTCGCCGGCGGGCCACCGGAGGACCTGCCGAGCAGACGTTCGCCACGCTCATCGGTCTCGACCTGCGTCCCCGCAAGCTCAGGGAAGCCGCGGACCTGTGGCGAAAGCTCACCGACGCATCCGACGTGACGGTCCGCGACGGTGTCTGGGGCCATCCCGACCTCCTCCCCGACGGCGAGGACATCGACTCCCCTGCCGCGTTCATCGACAGGGTGATCGGCGGCGACTCGTCCCTCGACGACGCCATCGCCGAACTGGAACGCAGCCTCGCGGAAGGCGACGAGAACCCCGACGACAAGGGCGGCGACACGTCCAGCTGAGCACTCAGGTCGTGCCTGTGGAATTCACATTCGACGAAAACGGACAAGGGTGACATCGTGGCGGCATGACGGCCACCGCGAACGTCCCCGACCTGCCGATACTTCTCCCGGGTGTCCCGGTGCTCGCACGGCGGGATTCGTGTGTGCAAGTCGGGTGTGATCCCGGCAGCGCAACCCTGATCGACGTCGATCGCGACATCGACCCGCGTACCGTCGCGACACTGCTTCAGTCCCTGCGCGAGCCGACCGACTACCGGTCGATCGCGCGGCGAGTACGAGCGATCGGCCTCGACGCACGAACTTTCCGGTCCGTACTGGACCGTCTCGTCGCCACCGGCCAGGCGGCCCGCCCCTGCGCGCAGGCAGCCCGGACCGTCCCCATCCACATCGTGGGACGGGGCGACGTCGCACGCGAACTCACCAAATCGTTGACCATCGCCGGACTCGCCGTCGACGACGTCCCCACGGCGGGTCTCGTCGTGATCGCCGATCAACCGGTACCCGATCCACGCCTCACCCGGCTGCTCATGGCGGCGGGTCTGCCGCACCTTCCCGTCCATCTGCGCGACGGCATCGGCGTCGTGGGACCGCTCGTCCTGCCAGGGATGTCGAGCTGCCTGCGATGCGCTGACCTGCACCGCACCGACCTGGATCCGCAGTGGCCCGTCGTCGCCGCAGGCCTCCTCGACCTCGTCGGCCACGCTCCTGCCGCAGTCCTGCGTGCCACCGTCGCCATCGCTCACGGTGAGATCGACGAGATCGTCGCGATGATCGTCTCGTCGTCGCGAGTTCAACCGAGCCTCGTCGGCACGAGCCTGGAGTATCGCGGCGTGCCCGCCCGCCTGGACACTCACTCCCGGCCGACTCACCCGCGCTGCGGTTGTGGGGCCGACCCGCGCAACACG